>CAWJEE010000001.1:0-38665 GCA_963841815.1 uncultured beta proteobacterium
CGCGAAGGTCGCCGCGAGCGACTCGAGCTTCGCCTTGTTTCGCGCCGCCAGCACCAGGGGATGACCCTCCCGTGCGAAGCGCCTGGCCAGCGCCTCGCCGATCCCGGACGATGCGCCGGTGATCAGCGCGGTTTCCTTCGGACGTCGTTTCCCTGCCATCGGCTCCCTTCCGGCGGCGCGTCAGCTCAGCCAGCGCGCACTGCGCGCCAGTTTCATCATCTTGCCGAACGACGGCGCGCCCTGGCGGCGCGCCTCCGGCAGCAGGCGCGAGGCGAGCAGCGCGGTGGCGAACGCGTCGGCGGCCGCGCTGTGGCGCGAGGAAACCGGAATCCCGAACCGATTCAGCCACTCGTCGAGCGAGCGGAGGTTCAGCTTCGGGTAGAGCGCGGGCGCGAGCTCCGCCAGGTCGAGCCAAGGGTTGTCGAACGGCTGGTTGACGTAGAACTTGATCACGCGCGCGAGGAAGCCCCGGTCGAACGGCGCGTGAAAGGCGAGCATCGGGGCCGTGCTCGCGTACTCGAGGAACATGCCGATCGCCTTGCGCGGGTCGACGCCGTTCAACTGCGCCTCGACCCCCACTCCGTGCACGAGGATGTTCTCGCGCGAGCTCGCCGTCCCCTGGCGCACGACGATCTCGATGCTGTCGCCGGGCAACACGTGCCCGTCCTCGTGCATCGCGACCGCGCCGATCGAGATCGCTCGTCGCTCGCGATGTCCATTCCGCTGGTCTCGACGTCGACCACCACCCAGCGCTGGTGGACCGGGCGCTCGCGGCCGAGCAGGCGATCGAGGAGTCCCATGGCGCGCCGCTCAGCCGGGGAAGTCCAGCTCCAGCCGCTGCTGGACCTTGCGCGCCTGCCGGAACGACTCGTTCAGGATGCGGCGGTCGAGGGGCGACAGCGAACGCAGTTCGACCTCGTTCGGGTTGTCCTCGTTGCTCGCGCCGTACGCGTGCTCGCGCCGGTGCTGCGCGCGCAGGCGCATCAGCTGGAAGAACTCGAAGGCGGCGATCCAGCCGTCCACGTCGTCGGCCGGCAACTGCCCCGCTTCGGCGAGCCGCTTGTAGCGCTCCGCGGTATTGGTCTCGTGCAGCCCCGCGCGCAGCGCCCAGATGCGGGCCGCGTCGACGAAGGGCACCGTGCCGTGCATCTTCAGGTCGACCCGGTCCGGGCCGCCCGACTCGCCGAACAGCGATTCGGTGAGCCGGCCCGGAGCAGGCGGCCGGTTGCGCATCGCGTTGTCCGACATCTGCTTCAGGAAGCGCGGGTTCGCCTGCGCCCGCTCGACCACTTCGACGCGCAACTGGTTCGCGAGCAGGATGTCGCCGAACAGCGGACGGAAGTCGAAGTAGATGCTGGCCGCGAGCAGCGCCTCGGGGTCGCCGCGGTCGATCCACCGCATGAACATTTCTTCCCAGCCGGCGTAGGGCAGCGTCAGCGCCGGGTTCCGCGCCATGATGTTGCCCCTGCAGAGCGGGAAGCCGCACGACGCGAGCGCTTCGTTGGTGAAGTCGGCGAGCTCGAGCAGCCGCTCGCGCGTGCCGGCCGACTCGCCGAGCAGGATGCCGTTGTCCTGGTCGGTCGCGATCGTCTGCTCGCCGCGCCCCTCGCTGCCGAACGACAGCCAGCAGAACGACTGCGGATCGACCTGGAACTTCTCGCACGCCAGCGTCAGCAGCCGCACGGTCAACTGGTCGTTCAGGTGGCTGATGAGTCGCGTCAGCTGGGCCGCACCGACGCCCTGCGCCACCAGGTGGTGCGACAGCCGCCGGATGTCGGCCGCGACCATCGACAGGCCTTCGACGCTGTCGGCGCGCCGGATGGCCACGGCAAGCTGGCGCACCGTCAGTCGGTGCAGCGCGAACAGGTCGCGCTCGGAGACCACTCCCACCACCTTGCGTCGACCGCCCTCGCGCTGCATCACCGGGATGTGGCGGATCGAGTGCTCCGCCATCAGCAGCGTGGCGTCCGCCGCGGTGTCGTTCGCGTCCAGCGAGCGCACGCCACGCGTCATCACGGTGCTGACCGGCGCGGTCAGCGGGACTTCGGGGAGGATCACGCGCCCGATCAGGTCGGTGCGCGTCAGGATGCCCGCGAGCCGCTCGCCGCCCGCCGCATCGCCTTCCACGACGATGATCGAACCGACGTGCGACTGGTGCATGCGCCCGAATGCCTCGCGCAACGGGGTGTCGGGCGCGCAGGTCAGGGGCTTGCGCGCCCGCACGAGGTCGCGCAGCGCCGTGTTCATGGTGCGCTCGGCGCTCGCCTCCGACGCGTACGTGGCCTGCAGTTGCTGGCGCGACATGTCGAGCAGCGCGCCGAGCCGCCGCTTGCAGAAGTCGAGGAACGGACCGCTCATCTGCGCGAGCTGCTCGAAGCGCGCGCGCGGCAGCAGCAGGCAGAAGGTGTCCGTCACCGAGCGGTAGACCAGCGACACGGGACGCCCGGCGAGCAGCGCGCCGACCGGGAAGCAATCGCCGATGCCGGCCTCGAACGCGACCCCGCCCTGCTTCTCGTTGGTCGTCTCGCCCTGCACGCGCCCCTGCTTCACGATGTAGCAGTGGGAAGGCGGCTCGCTGGACGGACCGAGGATGGTCTCACCCGGCTCGAAGTACGCGACTTCGACGTGCTCGATGACGAAGTTCAGGTGCTCCGGCGTCATGCTCGAAAACGGCATGTACCGCGCGAGAAGCTGCTTCAACCCGGATGCGATCGTCGGCGCTGCCATGCGTTGTTCTCGTGAAGTTGGAGGGTCGGCCCGGGAGCGCGCAGTTCGATCGCCGGCGCCTGTCGCGGCGCGCAACGTCCCTTCGTTCCCCACGCACCTTCCCCGGCAGTTGTCGTGCTGGCAATCGATGCCCCGGCGGATAGCGTACACGTGGAACCGGACGCCTCACACATCGCCCTCGCACATCGCCCATGGCCGGACTGTTCCGCAAGGAAGTGCTGGAAGCTCGGCAGGCCGCGGTGTTCGGCCAGGTGGTCCTGCGCCCGCCGCTGTCGTTCACGGTCTGGTGCATCGCCGCCGTGGCGATCGGCGCCGCGCTGGTGGCCCTGCTCGTCTTCGGCCAGTACACCAAGCGCACCCGCATCCACGGCATCACCGTGCCCGCGGGCGGTGTCCTGAAGTTGGCGGCGTCCCAGCCGGGCATCGTGATCGAGCGCTACGTCGAAGAGGGCCAGCCGGTGCGAGCAGGCGAGGCGCTGTTCGTCGTGTGGTCCGAGCGCATAACGGAGACGACCGGCCAGAGCGCCGGCGCGCACTCCGCCGTGCTCGAGCAGCTGGGACGGCGCCGCGCCAGCCTCGCGGAAGAACTCGAGCGACGCGCTCGCCTCTTCGAGCAGCAGGAGACGGCGCTGTCGCGGCGGCTCGCCGCGCTCGAGCTCGAGGCGGGTCAGCTGCGCCAGGAACTGGCGACGCAGGCGGCGCGGGAAGCGTCGGCGCGCGAGCAGTCGGCGCGCTTCGAGCAGCTTGCGCACCAGGGTTTCGTCAGTCCGCAGACGGCGCACCAGCGGCGCGACGAGCTGCTCGAACAGACGGCCCGCCGCCAGGCGCTGTACCGAAGCCTCCTCGGGGCGCAGCGCGAGATCGGCGGCGTCGCCGGCGAGCTGAAGCAGCTTCCGCTGCGCGCGGCCCAGCAGCAGGCCGAAGTGCACCGGGAACTCTCGATCCTGCAGCAGGACATCGTGAGCGCCGAGGCGGCGCGCAAGGTGGTCGTGACGGCGCCGCAGGCCGGCGTGGTGACGGCCATCGCCGCCGAGCGCGGTCAGCACGTCGGGCTGCAGCCGCTGGCCACGCTGCTGCCGTCCGGGAGCCCGATGGAAGCGCACCTGTTCGCCCCGAGCCGCGCGATCGGCTTCGTGGAGCGTGGCCAGAAGGTGCGCGTGCGGTTCGCGGCATTTCCGTTCCAGAAGTTCGGCCAGTACGACGGCGAGGTCGTGCAGGTGTCCCGCGTCGCGCTGGCGCCCGCGGAACTGCCGCCGCAGCTCGCTGCGCCCGCGCCGTCGGAGTCGCTCTACCGCGTCACGGTGCGGCTGGCCGCGCCGCACGTGATGGCGTACGGCCACGAGCAACCGCTGACGGCGGGCATGCAGCTGGAAGCCGACTTGATGCAGGACCGCCGGCGACTGATCGAGTGGGTATTCGAGCCGCTGATCGCGCTCGGGAGGAAGGCCTGAGCGCTGCTCGGCACCTAGGCGGCTACTCGGCTTCGGCGATCCACGCCTGCTGGATGGCCTCGAGGATCCTCTCGCCCGAGTGCTTCGGGTCGTCGGCGAAACTCTCGAGCTCGAGGACCCAGTTGTGCAGGTCGGTGAAACGCACGGTCGTCGGATCGACGTCGGGATGCTTCTCCCCGAGCTCGATCGCGATCTCCTGCACGTCCGTCCACTTGAGGGCCGGCTTGGTCATTTGCCTTCCTTCGCGTAGTTGATGCTGTACTTGGGAATCTCGACGGTCAGGTCTTCGTTCTGCACGATCGCCTGGCACGAGAGTCGCGACACCGGGGTCAGGCCCCACGCGCGGTCGAGCAGGTCCTCTTCATTGTCGGACGGCGGCGGCAACGAAGCGTAGCCCTTGCGGACGATGCAGTGGCACGTCGTGCACGCCGCGACCTTGCCGCACGCATGCTCGATGTCGACGTGGTGGTCGAGCAGCGCGTCGGTCAGCGATACCCCGGGCGGCGACTCGAACTCGGCACCGTCCGGGCAGATTTCCGGATGGGGAAGGACAGTGATCTTCGGCATGGTTACTTGGCAGGAACCGTGGCGCCTGCGACCTCGTCGACCCGACGGCCGGACAGCGCAGCACGGATCGAACGGTCCATGCGGCGCGCGGCGAACTCGTCGGTGCCGTGGGCCAGCGCCTCGATCGCCCGCTTGATGGACGCCGGGTCGTTGCCCAGCACCGCCACGCCGAGCGCCGCAATGAGGCGATCGACTTCCACGCGCTCACCGTCGCTCAACAGGTCGCCGTCGGCGGCGAGAGCCACCTTCGTCGCCTCTTCGAGGCGCTGCGCCTCGACCAGTTGCTCTCGCAGTTCCCGCGCGTGCATGTCGGAGTCGGCGGCGCCGAACGACTCCTGCAGCATGCGCGCCACCTCGTCGTCGGACAACCCGTACGAGGGCTTCACGGCGATCGAAGCGTGCGCTCCGCTCGACATTTCCTGCGCGCCCACGGACAGCAACCCGTCGGCATCGACCTGGAAGGTGACCCGCACCCGCGCCGCGCCTGCCGCCATCGGCGGGATGCCGCGCAACTCGAAGCGCGCCAGGGAACGGCAATCGGAGACGAGCTCCCGCTCGCCCTGGACGACGTGGATCGCGATCGCGGTCTGGCCGTCGCGGAAGGTCGTGAACTCCTGAGCACGCGCCACCGGGATCGTCGAGTTGCGCGGGATGATCTTCTCGGTGAGGCCGCCCATCGTCTCGAGTCCGAGCGACAGCGGGATCACGTCGAGCAGCAGCCAGTCGTCGCCGGGCGCGCGATTGCCGGCCAGCAGGTTGGCCTGGATCGCGGCGCCGAGCGCGACGACCTTGTCCGGATCGATGTTGGTCAGCGGCGTCTGGCCGAAGAACTTCGCCACCGCCCGCCGCAGGTGGGGCATGCGCGTGGCGCCGCCCACCATCACCACGCCGGTGATGTCGGTGACGCGCAGGCCGGCGTCCGCCATGGCCTTGCGCGAAGATGCCAGCGTCTTGTCGACGAGGCTGGTCGTCATCCGCGCGAACTCCTCGCTGGTCAGCGTGACGTCGACCACTTCGCCGGTCGAGAGCACGGCATTGATCCGCACCTCCGGCTCGACCGACAGGCGCTCCTTCGCCTCGCGCGCCTTGACCATCAGCAGGCGCGAGTCCTGCGGCGACAGCGGCTGCACGCGCGAGTGTTCGATCACCCAGCAAAACAGCCGATGGTCGAAGTCGTCGCCCCCGAGCGCGGAGTCGCCGCCCGTCGCGAGCACTTCGAAGACCCCCCTCGAGAGCTTCAGGATCGACACGTCGAACGTGCCGCCGCCGAGGTCGTAGACCGCGTAGGTCCCTTCGGCGCCCTGGTCCAGGCCGTAGGCCACCGCTGCCGCCGTGGGCTCGTTCAGCAGCCGCAGGACGTTGAGGCCGGCCAGCCGGGCGGCGTCCTTGGTTGCCTGGCGCTGCGCGTCGTCGAAGTAGGCCGGGACGGTGATCACGGCGCCGACGAGGTCGCCACCGAGCGCCTGCTCGGCGCGCTTGCGCAGCAGCTTCAGGATCTCGGCCGACACCTCGACCGGGCTCTTGACTCCGGCCGCGGTGCGCAACTGCAACATGCCGGGCGCGTCGACGAAGTCGTAAGGCATGTTTTCGATGTGCTCCACGTCGCGCATGCCGCGCCCCATGAAGCGCTTGACCGACACCACCGTGTTGCGCGGGTCGACGGACTGGTGCTTGTGCGCCGGGTAGCCGACCTCGGCCGTCCCGTCCGGATAGAAGCGCACGACCGATGGCAGCAGCGAGCGGCCCTCGGCATCGTCGAGCACGACCGGAATGCTGTTGCGCACCGTGGCGACCAGCGAATTGGTGGTCCCGAGGTCGATCCCGACCGCAAGGCGATGGCGGTGCGGCTCGACCGACTGGCCCGGCTCTGCGATCTGCAGCAGCGCCATCAGGCTGAGGCCCGGGGAGCGTGCATCGCTTCGTCGGCATGGCCGATCTCGGAAGCGAAGCGGTCGATGAACATCAGCTGGCGCACGAGCGCGGCGGCCTGCGCGTGGTCCCGCGTCCCGTCGATCGCGTGCTCGATCGCGGCCAGCAGTTCTTCCCGCTCGTCGTTCATCGTCTGGCGCACCTCGGCGAGCGCCGCCGGGTCGCCGCGCGCGTCGTCGAGCGCCTCGCGCCACTCCATCTGCTGCATCAGGAAGGCCGGCGGCATCGCGGTATTGGTCTCGGCATCGATCGGCACGCCCGCGCGCTCCACGAGGTAGGCGGCGCGCTTCTGCGGCGAGCGCAGCGTCGTGTAGGCCTCGTTGGCGCGGGTCGCCCACTGCATGGCGACGCGGCGCTCCGCCGCGGTCCCGGATGCGAATCGGTCCGGGTGCACATGCCCCTGGACATCCTTGTACGCGCGCTCCAGCGCGTCGAGGTCGATCGCGAAGCGGGGCGGCAGGCCGAAGAGTTCGAAGTGGTCCGGATGCGACATGCCGTCGGGCAATGCCAGGAGACGGCGCGCTAGGCGCCGTCGGTGGATCAGACGTTGAAGGACTCGCCGCAGCCGCAGCGGTTCTTTTCCTGAGGGTTGTTGAACTTGAAACCTTCGTTCAGCCCTTCGCGCACGAAGTCGAGTTCGGTGCCGTCGAGGTACGCCATGCTCTTCGGATCCACGAAGATGTGCACCCCGTGGCTTTCGAACTGCTGGTCCTCGGGCTGCGGCGCGTCTGCGTATTCGAGCTTGTACGCCATGCCGGAACAGCCGGTCGTCCGGACGCCGAGCCGCAGGCCGACGCCCTTGCCACGCTTCGCGATGAAGCCGGCGACGTGTTTCGCCGCGCGCTCCGTCATCGTGACAGCCATTTCCACTCTCCCCTGGGTTCCTTATGCCGCCTTGGGCTCGGCGCACTGCGCCGCGCCGTGCTTCCTGCGGTAGTCGTCGATCGCCGCCTTGATCGCATCCTCGGCGAGGATCGAGCAGTGGATCTTGACCGGCGGCAAGGCCAGTTCCTCGGCGATCTGGGTGTTCTTGATCGTGCCCGCCTCGTCCAGGGACTTGCCCTTCACCCATTCGGTCACGAGCGACGACGAAGCGATGGCGGAGCCGCAGCCGTAGGTCTTGAAGCGCGCGTCCTCGATGACGCCCTGCTCGTTGACCTTGATCTGCAGCTTCATCACGTCGCCGCAGGCAGGTGCTCCCACCATGCCCGTCCCGACGCCCTCGTCGCCCTTGTCGAAGGAACCCACGTTGCGCGGGTTCTCGTAGTGGTCGATGACCTTGGTGCTGTATGCCATGAGTAGCCTCTCAATTGCCTGTTCGCGCGGGCGTCAATGTGCCGCCCACTGGACCGTATTCAGGTCGATGCCATCCTTGTACATCTCCCACAGCGGCGACATCTCGCGCAGCCGCGCGACCTGGCGCGTGAGGAGCTGCACGGTGTAGTCGATCTCTTCCTCGGTGGTGAAGCGACCGACGGTGAAGCGGATCGAGCTGTGCGCGAGTTCGTCGCTGCGGCCGAGCGCGCGCAGGACGTACGACGGCTCGAGGCTCGCGGAGGTGCAGGCCGAGCCGGACGACACCGCGATGTCCTTGATCGCCATGATCAGGCTCTCGCCCTCGACGAAGTTGAAGCTCACGTTCAGGTTGTGCGGAACGCGGCGGTCCCAGTCGCCGTTCAGGTACACCTGCTCGATCTTCGAGAGCCCGGCCCAGAGCCGGTCACGCAGCATGCGGATCCGCTCGTTCTCGGTCGCCATCTCTTCCTTCGCGATCCGGAACGCCTCGCCCATGCCCACGATCTGGTGGGTGGGCAGCGTGCCGGAGCGCAAGCCGCGCTCGTGGCCGCCGCCGTGCATCTGCGCCTCGAGGCGCACGCGCGGCTTGCGGCGAACGAACAATGCGCCGACGCCCTTCGGGCCGTAGGTCTTGTGCGCCGAGAACGACATCAGGTCGACCTTCAGCTGCTGCAGGTCGACGAGGACCTTGCCGGTCGCCTGGGCGGCGTCGACGTGGAACACGATTCCGCGCGAGCGGCACATCTCGCCGATCGCCGGGATGTCCTGGATGACGCCGATCTCGTTGTTCACGAACATCACGGACACCAGGATCGTGTCGGGACGCAGCGCTGCCTCGAGCTTGGCGAATTCGAGCAGCCCGTCCGGCCCGACGTCCATGTACGTGACCTCGAAGCCCTCGCGCTCCAGTTCGCGCATGGTGTCGAGCGTGGCCTTGTGCTCGGTCTTCACCGTGACGAGGTGCTTGCCCTTGTCCTTGTTGAAGTGGGCCACGCCCTTGATCGCGAGGTTGATCGACTCCGTCGCGCCGGACGTCCAGATCAGCTCGCGCGGATCGCAACTGACGAGTTCGGCAACCTGGGCGCGGGCGTTCTCGACGGCCTTCTCCGCTTCCCATCCGAACGCGTGGCTGCGCGAGGCCGGGTTGCCGAAGTGGTTGCGGAGCCACGGGACCATCGCGTCGACGACGCGCGGGTCGACCGGCGTGGTCGCGGAGTAATCGAGGTAGATCGGAAGCTGCATTTCTCCCTGTTCCTTACGTCAGCACGGGCTCGTTCTTCTGGTCGTTGGCGGGCCGCTGCCGCCCCCGATTATCGTGCAAGACCGAGGGGGAGACAGTGCGCCCCGCCTCGGCCATGCGCTGCTTCTGCTGCTCGACGAGGTCCGCCAGGTTCACGGAGTCGAGGTACTCGACCATCTTCGCGTTCAGGTTCGCCCAGAGGTCGTGCGTCATGCAGCGCTGGTCGTCGTGGCAGTTCTCCTTGCCACCGCACTGCGTTGCATCCAGCGGCTCGTCCACCGCGAAGATGATGTCCGCCACGGTGAGGTCCTTCGCCGGGCGGCCGAGCGTGTAGCCGCCGCCGGGGCCGCGGGTGCTCTCGACCAGCTGGTGGCGCCGCAGCTTGCCGAATAGTTGTTCCAGGTAGGACAGCGAAATCCGCTGGCGCTGGCTGATGCCCGCCAGCGTCACCGGGCCGTTGTGCTGCCGCAGGGCCAGGTCAATCATCGCCGTCACTGCAAAACGGCCTTTCGTGGTCAGTCTCATCGGTGGTTCCGCCTGTTGGGAGGGGTCGGAAGGTCAGACTTTCGTCCGCCAGGAAAATTCCCGATTAATTTTGTCGGGATTGTACTAATCCCGACTAATCAGGTCAACCAAAGAGGCGCCAAACCTTGATTTGACTGGGGGCTTTGGATCCAGCCCGAGCCGATTCGAATCGCGTTGATTCGTGGAGCGGTCGTCGACTCGCGTGGCCCGCCTGCCCGCAGCGCGGGATCAACCAGCCACTCCCTCGCCGGTCGGCCGCGCCGGACGCGCATCGTCAGCATGCTCGGCGAGCAGGTGCGCGAGAAGGATCTCGATGCTCGCCTGCTCTTCGAGGCAAAAGCGGGCCGCCGTTTCGCCGTGAGGATCGATCCTGACCGTCGTCCAGTGCCGGGGCGCCCGCTGGAACACGATCTCGTCGGTGTCGTCGTCGCCCACGAACAGCACCTGGTCGACGCCTTCGTGCTGGGCGAGGATGCGAATCGCCTCGAACTTCGTCAGCGCGCCGGGCGGCAGCAGGTTGAGGACCATCTTGCCGTCGATCACGGTGGGTTGGGGCAGCAACGCATGCGTGACCGACCGGAGGAATGCGCTCGCTGCCACACGATCAGGCGCCGCGCGATAGTGCAGCGACAGGGACCGCCCTTTGTCCTCGAGGAGCACGCCCTGCCCTTCCCTGGCAGTCAGTTGCGTGTCGAGGCGCGCACGCCAGCGCTTGCACGTCTCCTCGAGCCCGGTGGCATCGGGCTCCACCGGCAGGCCTTCGTTGCCGTGGTTGCCGACGAGGTAAGCGATCTCGCAGGGCAGCCTCTCGATCAGGTCTCGCTGCGCGCGGCCCGAAACGACAGCGACGGGAACGAGTCGCGCCAACTGCGCGAGTGGAAGCGTCACGCGGTCCGCCGCCCGCGCGTGCGCCGGATCGGCCACGATCGGAGCCAGCGTGCCGTCGAAATCGAATGCGTACAGCGTGTCGCCGCGCGCCAGCCGCTGCAGCTCGGCCCGCCCTTCGTGGGAAAACAGGGGCATCACGGGTCAGGTCACTCCTTTCGTCTCGCCGATGCGCGCGCTGATCCGCTC
The DNA here is from genome assembly GCA_963841815.1 of uncultured beta proteobacterium. Taxonomy (GTDB): domain Bacteria; phylum Pseudomonadota; class Gammaproteobacteria; order Burkholderiales; family Burkholderiaceae_F; genus JAOUJD01. The sequence goes on from CAWJEE010000001.1 coordinate 10,810, forward strand.
GCGCTGCCGCAACCGCGCCGCCTCCATCAGCATCCGGCCCGCCCAGCGATACACGTTGAACTCGCGCACCAGCTGCCGCAGGCTGACCATGCGCTCGCGCTGCTCGTCGGCCGGCATCGACAGCGCGCGATGCATCGCCTCGGCGACCTCCTCTACATGGTAGGGGTTCACGATCAACGCTTCGTGCAGTTCGCGCGCCGCTCCGGCGAACTGGCTCAGGACGAGGACGCCGCGCTCGTCGTCACGCGCCGCGACGTACTCCTTGGCGACCAGGTTCATGCCATCGTGCAGGCTCGTGACGACGCAGATGTCGGCGGCGCGGTAGTGCTCGGTCACCGATGCGCTTCCGTGATGTTCGATCAGCATCCTCACCGGCTCGTAGCCGCCCTTGCCGAAACGCGCGTTGATCTGCGCCGCCGTGGCCCGCACTTGCGCCTCGAATCTCTGGTACTCGTCGAGCGACGAGCGGCTCGGCGCAGCGATCTGCACGAACGTGAACCTGCCGATCCACTCGGGATGCAGTTCAAACAGGCGCTCGACCGCCAGGAGCCGCTCGACGATGCCCTTCGTGTAGTCGAGGCGGTCGACGCCAAGGCCGACCCGATGGTCGGGCCTGACGCCGAGGCGGGCCCGCACGTCGGCCCGGCATGTCTCGATCGGCTTGTCCGCCTGGCTGTCGGGCCAGGCGATCGAGATCGGGAAGCTCTCGACGCGGGTGAGGCGGCCGCCGAACGACACGGTCGAGGACTCGTACTCGATGCGCGCCTCGAGAAAGCGGTCGACCGCCTCGAGGAAGTTGTGGCCGTGGTAGCGCGTGTGAAAGCCAAGGATCGTGCTGCCCAGCAGGCCCTCGAGGATCTCGGAGCGCCACGGGCAGATTCCGAACGACTCGGAGTTCGGCCAGGGAATGTGCCAGAAGGTGATGATCGTGGCGCGTGGCAACCGCTCACGGACCAGGCGCGGCAGCAGCGCGAAGTGGTAGTCCTGGATCAAAACCACGGGATCGTCCGTCTTCGCTTCCTGCGCCACGGCATCCGCAAAGCGTTCATTGACGCGGCGGTACTGCCGCCAGTCCTCGTCGCGAAACACCGGCCGGACGTGGGCGATGTGACACAGCGGCCAAAGGCCTTCGTTTGCGAAACCGTAGTAGTACCCGCGCTCCTCCCGCTCGGTCAGCCAGATCCGGCGCAGCGTGTAGCTCTGCTCGCCCGGAGGGACGCGAAGGCGGTCGCGCGAATCGACAACCTCGCGGTCGGCCGAGCCGCTTCCGTGCGCGATCCACGTGCCGGAGCAGGCGCGCATCACAGGCTCAACGGCCGTGACAAGGCCGCTCGCCGGTCGCTGCACCTCGACGCCGCGCTCCGACTTCACGTGAATGTATGGCTCGCGGTTGGAGACGAGCAGGATCTCGTCCCCGCGCAGTTGCTCGTGCAGCAGCCGGCGCAGCATCTCCGGATCCCAATTGGCTGCAACGCCCTGGTCGCTTGAGCGCCGTTCGCGCTCGATGTCCCGCAGCAGGCTGCGCAGGTCCCCCACGAGCGGCTGGAGTTCCGGCCGCGGCTGGGAGAACGGGCGGATCACGCCCTCGCCCTGCAGCATGGCCCGAACGCCGGCCACCCACCCACGCCAGCTCATGTGGGCGACCAGTATCGAGATCAGCGCGAGGATCATGCCGAGGACCGCGAACAGGATGATCACGTAGCGGCGCGTGTCCTGGCTGCGGCGTTCCACGAAGCTGAGGTCGTGGACGAGAAGCAGCGTTGCGCCGTGGACATCGCCACGCCGCAGCGGAATGGCCGTGACGTGGACCGGTCCCCGCGGCAATCGCACCATCGACCCGCCCTCTCCCGGCCTTTCCACCCTGCGGCAGTCGAGCCCGCTCGGCATCAGACGGGTCTTGCGCACGAGGTCGCCGTCGACGTTGCAGACGCCGAGTGCCAGCAGGCGTTCGTCGCTGGCGACTCGCTCGAGTTGCGGGTCGACGCGCCGCCAGGCTTCCGTTTCGACCGCGTCCAGCAACGACTCTTCGAGCGCCCGGCCGATGGTGCTCGCGCGGATGTCCAGGTCACGCACGAACCATCGCAACGTCAGGGAGTCGACGACCGGAACCGTGAAGTACGCCATCGCCAGCATCGCCAGCGCGAGCGGCACGAGAAAGCGCAATGAGAGTCGGAGCGATCGGACCATTGAATGCATGCACCGGTGGGGGCCGCACTGGTGCGTCGTGTCGACAACCTCGCAGTCGGGGCCCGGCCACGGTGCCGCAGCGGGAGGTCCGCGACCCTACCAACCTGACGGTGTGCGGTCTGTACCGCGCCTTACGTAGGGGTATGCCCTCGTCACCCGTCCCGCCTCAGAACGCATCATCCCATCGCCGGCTCAGTCGCATCGCGCACATGATGATCCCGACCATGCTGTAGGTCTGCGGGAAGTTCCCCCACAGCCGGCCACTCTGCACGTCGATGTCCTCGGAGAGCAGGCCGAACTGGTTGCGGGCGGCGAGCAGGCGCTCGAACTCACTCACGGCACGGTCCCGCTCGCCCAGCAGCGCCAGCGACTGGATCCACCAGAAGGTGCAGACGAGGAACGCCGTGTCCGGGACGCCGAAGTCATCGGGCTGGTCGTAACGCAGCAGGAAGTCGCCGCGGCGCAGGTGCCGTTCGATCGCAGCCACCGTTGAGCGCAGGCGCGGATCGTCCCGGTGCAGGAAGCCGATCTCGCCGAGCACGAGCAGGCTGGCGTCTGCGAAGTGCCCGCCGAACGTGGCTGCGAATCCGCCGAGTTCGTCGCTCCACGCATTCGCGCACACCTGCTTGTGGATCGCGTCGGCCCGCTCGCGCCAGTAGCGAACGCGATCGGGGTCCACCCGCTCCGCGATCCTGGCCAGGCGGTCGCACGCGGCCCAGCACATCACCGCGGAAAACGTGTGCACTTCGCGCCGGCCGCGGAATTCCCAGATGCCGGCGTCGGCCTGCATGTGCTTCGCATATGCCTGCTCACCGAGCGGCTCGAGCCTCTGCAGCAAGGCGCGGTCGCCAAGGGTGTCGAGGCGGTGGTCGAAGAACGCATGCGAGACGCCCAGGATCGCCGCGCCGTACACGTCGTGCTGGACCTGCTCCCAGGCCTGGTTCCCGACGCGCACCGGTCCCATGCCTTCGAATCCGGCGAGATGAATGGCAAGGCGTTCGGTCAGCCGGCTCTCGCCGCTCAGCCCGTAGACCGGCTGCAGGGAGGCCGGATCGGAGTCGACGATGATGTTCTCGATGTAGCGCAGGTAGCGCTCCAGCGAGCCCGTGGCGCCCAGGCGGTTGAGGGCGTTGATGACGAAGTAGGCGTCCCTGAGCCAGCAGTAGCGGTAGTCCCAGTTGCGTTCGGTGTTCGGCGCCTCCGGCACGGAGGTCGTCAGCGCGGCGATGACCGCTCCGGTGTCGTCGAAGGTGTTGAGCTTCAGCGTGATCGCGGCGCGTATCACCGCGTCCTGCCAGTCGAAGGGCACGGCGAGGTTGCGGACCCAGCGGCGCCAGTAGCGCTGTGTCTCCTCGAGCATCGCCCGTCCCGCCTCCGACGGACTCGATTGCAGGGTCTCGTCCGGGCCGAGCACGAAGGTGTAGCAATCGTCGATCAGCATCGGGTTGTGCTCGATGACGTGCGTGATCGGAGCATCAGTTGTGAGCCGCAGCGGATACGCCGGCAATCCCGCACGGATGTGGTGTGTTCCGAACGTGACCGGCGGCGACTCCTCGCCGTAGCCAGAACGCGGCAGAAAGCGGACGCGAACGCGCGGTCGGCCCGCGATCCGGCGGACGATCCGCACGAGGCTCACCGGCGCGAAGATCCGACCGTGCTGGTGGAAGCGCGGGGCGAAGTCGATGATCTCGATCCGGCCTCCGTCCGTGTCCTCCATCTCCGAGCGCAGGATTGCCGTGTTCTTCAGGTAGTGCTGCCGGATCGACGTGCGCCGGTCGAGTTCGATGTCGAACCGGCCTTCCGGACTGTCGCCGTTGAGCAGCGAGCAGAACACCGGGTCACCGTCGAACCGCGGCACGCACATCCACACGACGCTCGCGTTCGTGTCGATCAGCGCCCCGATGCGGGAGTTGCCGACAACCGCGAGGTCAAGACCCTTTGACGATCGAACCGTCGAACTCATGCGCTCCACTCCATCGATGGCACGCGGCACCGCCCGGCGAGGAAATGCGCCGCGCCATGCAGGCCGAGCTCGTGTCCGGCGGCGAAGTGCACGGGGACACGGCGGAGCAGTGCGGAGAACCTACCCTTGGCCGCGAACGCCGCGAGAAATGCCTGTGCGTCGAACGACGGCCACAGGCCGTGAAGAACGCCGCCACACAAGTAGACGCCTTCCTTCGCTTGGAACGCAAGACAGGCGTCGCCGGCGAACTCGCCGAGCAGGCGGGAGAAGAGCTTCGCCGTTCGGAGCGCCTGGGGGTCGGCAGCCCGCGCCGCATCGGCGATGTCCTCCGGTCGGACCGCGTGGCCGGACACGACCTCGTGCAGCCAGGCGACCCCAGCGCCGCTGAGGACCCGCTCCCACGACACGCGCCCCCAGCGAGCGCGGCCTTCCGCGTTCAATCGGGCGGCGATGTCGTCCGGGCTGCCGAACGTCATGTGCCCCGCCTCGCTCGCCACGATGCGCGGCGGTTCGTCGGCGATGATGGCCGCCGCGCCGAGACCGGTCCCGGGCCCGAGCACAAGGCGCGTGCCACGGACCGACGCGCCATCGGGATTCAACCCGACGAGTTGTTCGGGCGCGAGCGCATCCACTCCGGCCGCGGCGGCCGCGAAGTCGTTCACGATGACCAGCGAATCGAGGTGCAACGCCTCGATCAGCCCGCCCGGCTCGAATCGCCAGGCCCGGTTCGTCAGCTGGCGCGTATCCCCGCCGACCGGCATGGCGAGCGCGAGAGCCACGCGTCGCGGAATGTCCTGGCTTTGGCGAAACCAGGCATCGAGCAGTTCGAACGGTCCGCGGTAGTCATCGTTTCTTACCCGCAACGGCGGTTCGAGTCCCGCCTCCGCGGACCACCGGGCCAGCCGCGCGTGTGTGCCGCCGATGTCGGCCACTGTCCACCGGCCAGGTCGTTGTTGGACTGGAGGGAGCACGAAGAGAGTCTGGCACGTCCGAAGCCGACGAACGTACGGCAAGTTGCGTACTCATACCACCAAATGAAAAGCGCGGCGTGGATCGCCGCGCTCTGCTCACTAGCCCCGCAAGGCGCCGGCGAGGTCGGCCTTCAGGTCCGCGGTCGATTCCAGACCGACGGCGATCCGAACGAGCCCTTCGGTGATGCCCGCGCGCTCACGCGCCTCCGGGCTGAGGCGCCCGTGCGTCGTGGTTGCCGGATGCGTGATCGTGGTGCGCGTGTCGCCGAGGTTGGCGGTGATCGACATGACCCGCGTGCCGTCGATCAGGCCCCACGCGCGCGCGCGCTGCTCTTCGGGGGACGCACCGCCCACGTCGAAGGCGAGCACGGCACCCGGTAGCGACTGCTGCCGCGCCGCAAGCGCAGCCTGCGGATGCGACTTCAGGCCCGGGAAGTGGACGCGGGCCACGCCAGGCTGCTGTTCGAGCCATTCCGCCAGCTGCTGCGCCGAAGCGCTCTGGGCTCGCATCCTCACCGACAGCGTCTCGAGTCCTTTCAGCAGCACCCACGCGTTGAATGCCGACAGGCTCGGACCGGTCGTGCGCAGCACCGGCAGCACCTGGTCCCGGATCAGCGCCTTCGACCCGAGCACGGCGCCGCCGACGACGCGCCCTTGCCCATCGAGGTACTTGGTCGCCGAGTGCATCACGGCGTCGACCCCGAACTCCAGCGGTCGCTGCGCAACCGGCGTGCAGAAACAGTTGTCGACGACCGTCACGGCGCCGATCTCGCGACCGAGCCTCGCGAACTCGGCGAGGTCGACAATCTCCATCAGGGGATTGGACGGCGTCTCGCAGAACAGCAGGCGCGTGCGAGGCGTCGCTGCCGCTCGCCAGGCGGCGGGATCCGTGGCGCGGACGTAGGTGACTTCGACGCCGAAGCGCGCCAGGACCGTCGAGAAGAGCTGAACGGTGGCGCCGAAGACGTTGGCCGCGCAGATCACGTGGTCGCCGGCCTTCAGGACGGCCAGGCACGTCGCCATCAGCGCTGCCATGCCCGACGAGGTGGCGAGGCAGTCCTCGGCACCTTCGAGCGAGGCCAGCCGCCGCTCGAACATGGTGACGGTGGGGTTGCTGAAGCGCGAGTAGACGTAGCCGGGCTCTGCGCCGGAGAACCGCGCCGCCGCCTGCGCCGCGCTTCCGAACACGAAGCTCGAAGTCAGGAACAGCGCCTCGCTGTGCTCGTTGAAGGCGGAGCGCTCGGTGCCGGCGCGCACCGCGCGCGTGTCGAAGTCGAATGGTTCGGACATGAAAAAACCCGCTGGGCCAAAGCGCAGCGGGTCTTGTCTGCTCGCTTTAGCCGTATTTGTTAAGCGCCCGCAAGCTGAAATCAAATCGGCGCGATGAAAGAATGATACCCGATGCCTAATCGGCCCCCGCCAGGTTCAGGTTCAATTGCGACTTCGGCTCGCCGTCGCTGCCCGCCGCGAGTTCGCGCGCGGCTTCGAGCCGATCGAGGTACTCGGGAGTGACGTCGCCCGTGATGTAGACGCCGTCGAAGCAGCTCGCCTCGAAGCTCGTCAGGTGCGGCCCCAGTTCCTGCACCGAGCGCTTCATCGCCTCGATGTCCTGGTAGACGAGGCCGTCGGCCTCGATCATCCGCTCGATCTCCTCGTCCGACCGGCCGTGCGCGATCAGCTCGCTGCGGGTCGGCATGTCGATCCCGTAGACGTTGGGGTAGCGCACCGGCGGCGCCGCCGAAGCGAAGATGACCTTGTTGGCTCCCGACTCGCGCGCCATGTGGACGATCTCGCGCGAGGTGGTCCCGCGGACGATGGAATCATCGACGAGCAGCACGTTCTTGCCCTTGAACTCCGCCGGCAGCGTCGTGAGTTTCTGCCGCACGCTTTTGCGGCGCACGGCCTGGCCCGGCATGATGAACGTGCGGCCGACGTAACGGTTCTTGAAGAAGCCCTCGCGGAACTTCAGCCCCAGCTTCATGGCGAGTTGCATCGCCGCCGGACGCGAGGTGTCGGGAATCGGCATCACGACGTCGATGTCGCCGAGCGGAAACTGCCGCTCGACCTTCTCCGCGAGGTGCTCGCCCATCTTCAGGCGCGAACCGTACACGCTGACCCCGTCCATCACGGAGTCCGGACGCGCGAAGTACACGTACTCGAAGATGCAGGGATTCAGCGACGCCCTCTCAGCGCACTGCTGCGAGTAGAAGTTGCCGTCGATGTCGATGAAGATGGCTTCGCCCGGCGCGACGTCGCGAACGAACTTGAACCCGAGGCCCTCGATCGCCACCGACTCGCTCGCCACCAGGTACTCGGTCCCTGCGTCGGTCTCGTTGATGCCGTAGCACAGCGGCCGGATGCCGAACGGATCGCGGAACGCGAGGATGCCGTGGCCGGCGATGTGCGCGACGCACGCATACGCGCCGCGCACGCGGCGGTGCAGGCCGGCGACCGCGCCGAAGATGGTTGCGGGATCTAGCGTGTACGAGTTCGTGCCTTCCTGCAGTTCGTGCGCGAGCACGTTCAGCAGGACCTCGGAATCGGAGTTGGTGTTGATGTGCCGCCGATCGATGCGGAACATCTCGCTCTTCAGCTGCTCCGTGTTCGTCAGGTTGCCGTTGTGCCCCAGGGTGATGCCGAACGGCGCGTTGACGTAGAACGGCTGCGCTTCCTCCACGTTGCTCGCCGAACCTGCCGTCGGGTAACGGACGTGGGCGATGCCGACGTTGCCGAGCAGGTTGCGCATGTTCCGCGTGCGGAAGATCTCGCGCACCATGCCGTTGCCCTTCCACATCGCGAACGAACTGCCCTGCCCCGTCGCGATGCCCGCCGCATCCTGACCACGGTGTTGCAGCAGTTGCAGCGAGTCATAGAGCAACTGATTCACCGGTCCCGTCGCAACCACCCCGACGATGCCGCACATGGTTTTCTCCCCTCAGCCCTGCGCCAGACCGCGCAGGCGATCGAGCGACTCCGGCAACAAAGGCGAAGCGAATGCTACGCCCGCCTGCAGCCATGGCAACAACATGGACTGCTTCCACCACCCCGCCTCGGGCACGTGCGTGCCGCTCGCCAGCAGAACCGCCACTCCGAGCACCAGCGCGGCACGCGCGAATCCGAAGACGGCACCGAGCAGGCGATCCAGCGTCGACAGCTTCACCGCCGTCATCAACGCCCTGAGCAATGCACCGACCAGCGCGGCGAGGATCAGCACGCCGGCGAGGATCAGCAGCGCGCCGAGCACCGTCTGCAGCGTGGGAGGCTCGATCGGCAGCATGGCCCCGACCTGCTCGGCGAAGAAGAACGCAAGGACCAGGCCGAGCACCCAGCCGGCCAGCGACACGAGTTCCCGCGTCACCCCGCGCAGCAGCCCAACGAGCACTGACACCAGGAACACGGAGCCGATGATCCAGTCGACCGCGGGCACGCTCACCTCAGAGCGCGACCAGGTTGCCGTTGATGCCCTGAGCCTTCAGGCGCGCCCGCGCCTTCTCGGCGTCTTCGCGGGTCGCGTATGGTCCGATCCGCACCCGATGGCGCACGCCGTCCTTGGTCTCGACGATCTCCGTGTACGTCGTGAACCCGCCCTTCTTGAGCCGCTCGACGAGTTCGCGCGCGGCCTTTTCACTGGCCGGCGCCGCGGCCTGAACGGCGAACTTCCCGGCTTTCGATGCGGGCGCGACGGTCTCGGGCGACTCGGACGCCTTGCGAGGCACTTCCGCCGTTGACGGCTTCGCCTCGTCGGTCTTCGTCTCAGGTCTTGCTACGTTCTTCGGTTCGGAAGGTGGTTTCGGGGTCGCCGGCGCCGCCGCCTTCGCCTCCGCCTTCGCTTCGACCCGGTCGTCTGCCTTCGACGCCGCCTTGGCGGGAGCCGCGACAGGCGCCTGGTCGGGCGGAGGCGTGCCGGCATCGGCGGCAGGCATGGGGGGCAGCGACAAGCGCGGAGTGAATGGCGTGCGCTCGCTCGGAATGTCGATCGGGATGTTCTCGCTGACCGGCCTGGGGTTGGGATCGAGCACCATCGGCACGATGATGGCGACGGCCAGCAGCAAGGCCGACGCGCCGATCAGCCGATGGCGCGCCCGCGCGCGCAAGCCCGCGGCAGGATCGAGGCGCGGATCGACGTCGTCGTCTTGGGACAGTGGAGGACGGGAGGCCGGCTTGTCGCCGGCGTTGGCTGGGCGCTTCTTCGAACGCCAGAACGCAAGACCCATCCAGACTCCAGAAGATGCTTACGCAGCAGCGACCGCCGGGCGCGCGCGGATCGCGCGCATCACCGCGGCAACGGTGAGGAAGGAACCGAAGGCCACGATTCTATCATCGGCCCCCGTCTTCTCCCTTGCGCCATCGAAGGCGGCCGCGAAGTCCGGGTACTCCGAGATCGCGCAGCCGCCGCTGCCGGCGCGCGCGCGCACCAGCGCAGCGACCCTCGCGGCGTCGCAGCCTCGCTCCCCGGAAGTCGGAGCGACGTGCCAGTGATCGACGCGATTGCCGAGCTTGGCGATGACGCCGTCGATGTCCTTGTCGCGCAGCATGCCGAACACCGCGTGCGTGGACGGATGGAAGCCCATGTTGTCCAGGTTCTCGGCCAGCACTGCGGCCGCATGCGGGTTGTGCGCGACGTCGAGGATCACGGCGGGGCGCCCCGGCAGCACCTGGAACCGGCCGGGCAGTTCGACCGTCAGCAGGCCCTGCCGAACCGCCTGCTGCGATACGGGCAGCCGCTCGGCAAGCGTCTCGAGCGCGGCGAGTACGCCGGATGCGTTCAGCAGCTGGTTCGCGCCGCGCAGCGCGGGATACGGCAGGCCGGACCTGCGCACTCGCCGGCCTGCGTAGGCCCACTGCTGCCGGTCGCCCTGGTAGTTGAAGTCGCGCCCGAAGCGCCAGAGATCGGCGTCGATGCGGGCCGCGTGGTCGAGCAGCGACCTCGGCGGCGCGGGATCGCTGCAGATCGCAGGCCGGCCGGCCCGGTAGATGTAGGCCTTCTCGTAGCCGATGTCCTCGCGCGTCGGCCCGAGGTAGTCCATGTGATCCAGGTCGACCGACGTGACGATGGCGACGTCCGCGTCGACGATGTTCACGGCGTCGAGCCGCCCTCCGAGCCCGATCTCGAGCACGAGCGCGTCGAGGGGGGCGCGGCTGAAGAGGCGCAGGATCGCCAGGGTCGTGAACTCGAAGTAGGTCAGCGACGTGCCGTCGCGCGCCGCCTCGACGGCTTCGAACTGCTCGACGAGGTCGGCGTCGGCCGCATTGACGCCGTCGATCCGGCAGCGCTCATTGAACTCGAGCAGATGCGGCGACGTGTACAAGCCGACGCGGTAGCCGGCTGCACGCAGGACGCTGTCGAGCATCGCGCAGGTGGAGCCCTTGCCATTGGTGCCGCCGACGACGATCGTCGGCACATCGAGCTTCAGCCTGAGCCGGTCAGCGACCGCGCGCACGCGATCGAGCCCAAGGTCGATGGATTTGGCGTGCAGCCGCTCGATGCGCCCGAGCCATGCCGTGAGGGAGCTTTCCAAGATTGCGTCGCCGGACGCGCAGCGGCCGGCGCCCCCGAACCGTTAGGCAATCGCGTCGGCCGGCTGCTTCAGCAGCAGCGCGAGCAACTGCGCGATCTCGTCGCGCATCTGGCGCCGGTCGACGATCATGTCGATCGCCCCCTTGGTGAGCAGGAACTCGGCGCGCTGGAATCCTTCGGGCAGCTTCTCGCGCACCGTCTGTTCGATCACGCGCGGCCCGGCGAAGCCGATCAGCGCCCTGGGTTCCGCGATCACGACGTCGCCGACGAACGCGAAGCTCGCCGACACGCCGCCCATGGTCGGGTCGGTCAGCACCGAGATGAAGGGCAGCTTCGCTTCCGCGAGCTTCGCGATCATCGCCGTGGTCTTCGCCATCTGGAACAGCGACAGCAGGCCTTCCTGCATCCGCGCGCCGCCGGTCGCGGTGACGCAGATGAACGGCACCTTCTGCTCGATCGCAACCTTCACGCCCTGCACGAAGCGCTCGCCGACCACCGATCCCATGGAGCCGCCCATGAAGTCGAACTCGAAGCACGCGACCACCACCGGCAGTGCGCGGATCGAGCCGCCCATCGCCACCAGCGCGTCGGTCTCGCCGGTGTCGTTCATCGCCTGCTGCAGGCGCTCGGGATACTTCCTGCTGTCCTTGAACTTCAAGGCATCGACGGGCAGCACCTCCTGGCCGATCTCGTAGCGACCTTCCGCGTCGAGCAGGGCGTCGAGGCGTTCCCGCGCGCCGATGCGCATGTGGAAGTCGCACTTGGGGCAGACCTGCAGCGTCTTCTGCAATTCGGCGCTGTACAGCACCGCTTCGCAGCTCGGGCACTTGGTCCACAGGCCTTCGGGCACCTGCTTGCGGGCCGCGCCCTCCTCGCGCTTGATGCGCGGCGGGAGGATCTTGTCGATCCAGCTCATTCGGTTCTCCTCACGCTGCCACCTCGGCAGGGGCCGCATCGAGCGCCGCCCGGATGCCTGCCACGAAGCGCTCCACGGCTTCCGCCGCCGCGTCGCGCGGATTGGACTCGATTTCCTGGATGATGCGCGACCCGATCACGACCGCATCGGCCACCTCGGCGACCGAACGCGCGGTCGCGGCGTCGCGAATGCCGAAGCCGACGCCTACCGGCACGTCGGTCACGCGCCGGATCAGTGGCATCCTGGCCGCCACGCTCGCCGTGTCGAGATTCCCGGCCCCGGTGATGCCCTTCAGGCTCACGTAATACAGGTATCCGGCGGCGTGCCGGGCGACCGCCTCGATGCGTTCGTCGGTCGTGGTCGGGGCGAGCAGGAAGATCGGATCGATGCCGGCCGCGCGCATCGACCCGGAGAACTCCTCGCACTCCTCCGGCGGATAGTCGACCACCAGGACGCCGTCCACGCCGGCGGCCTTTGCCGCCTTCGCGAACGCCTCGCGTCCCATGCGCTCGATCGGGTTCGCGTAGCCCATCAGCACGACCGGCGTGGACGAATCCGTCTCCCGAAAGCGCGTGACGAGTCCGATCGTCGCCTTCAGGCCGACACCGTTGCGGATCGCCCGCTCGGCGGCGCGCTGGATCACGGGACCATCGGCCATCGGATCGGAAAACGGAACGCCCAGTTCGATCACGTCGGCGCCGGCGCGCGCGAGGGCGTGCATCAGCGGGACGGTGAGGTCGGCGTCGGGATCGCCGGCGCAGATGTACGGGATCAGGCCCTTGCGGCCCTGCTGTCGCAGGGATGCGAAGCGCGCCGCGATGCGGGACATCACTTGCCTCCCGGGTGGTTGCGCCTGTACTCGAGCGTAGCCTCGCGGCACGAGGCGCGGCAGTAGAACTCCAGCCCGCTCGCTTCGGAGACGATGTGCAGGTCCTTGTCGCCGCGGCCCGAGAGATTCACCAGGAGGATCTGGTCCTTGCGCATCGTCGGCGCCAGCTTCGTCGCGTACGCGAGCGCGTGGCTGGACTCGAGCGCGGGGATGATGCCCTCGATGCGGCAGCACTCGTGGAAGGCCTTCAGCGCTTCCTCGTCGGTGGCGCCGACGTACTCTGCGCGTCCGCTGTCCTTCAGCCACGCGTGCTCGGGGCCGACGCCCGGATAGTCCAGGCCGGCGCTAACCGAATGCGTCTCCGTGATCTGGCCGTTCTCGTCCTGCAGCAGGTAGGTGCGGTTCCCGTGCAGCACGCCCGGCGTGCCCATCTGCAGGCTGGCCGCGTGGCGCATCGTCGTCAGGCCCTCGCCCGCCGCTTCCACGCCGATCAGGCGGACCTGCTCGTGCGGGATGTAGTCGTAGAAGATGCCCATCGCGTTGCTTCCGCCGCCGACGCACGCGATCACCGCATCCGGCTGCCGGCCGGCCATCTGCGGCATCTGTTCGATGCACTCCTTGCCGACGACCGAGTTGAAGTCGCGCACCATCATCGGATACGGATGCGGGCCTGCGACGGTGCCGATGATGTAGAACGTGTTCTCGACGTTCGTCACCCAATCGCGCATCGCCTCGTTCAGGGCGTCCTTCAGCGTGCGGCTGCCGCTGTCCACCGGCACGACCGTCGCGCCGAGCAGCTTCATCCGATAGACGTTCGCGGCCTGCCGCCCGACGTCCTCGCTGCCCATGTACACGATGCACTCCATGCCGAAGCGTGCCGCCACCGTGGCCGTCGCCACGCCGTGCTGGCCCGCGCCCGTCTCGGCGATCACGCGCGGCTTTCCCATCCGCCGCGCGAGCAGCGCCTGTCCGATCGTGTTGTTGATCTTGTGCGCGCCCGTGTGATTGAGGTCCTCGCGCTTCAGATAGACCTGCGCGCCGCCGAGCAGCTCGCTCCAGCGCCGCGCGTGGTAGATCGGGCTCGGACGGCCGACGAAGTGCGCGAGCTCGTCCTTGAACTCGGCGACGAACTCGGGATCCGTGCGGTAGCGCTCGTAGGCCTCGCGCAGTTCGTCGAGCGCGTGCATCAGCGTCTCGGCGACGAACACGCCACCATAGGGGCCGAAGTGCCCGCGCTGGTCGGGCAGGTCGTACACCTTCATGCGGCCTTCCGGAAGATCGTTGCAGCCATCACTTGTCTCACTGTGGATCGCGCTGGTCCGCCCTCCGGACCGCGTCGACGAATTCCTTGATGCGCGTCGCGCTCTTGATGCCCGGGGCCTCCTCGACACCGCTGCTGACATCCACCGCGTACGGCCGCACCGCCTGCACGGCCCGCATCACGTTGTCGCTGTTGAGCCCGCCGGCGAGTATCACGCGGCTGGAGCGGCGGGCTGGAATCCGTGACCAGTCGAACGCGCGGCCGCTGCCGCCGTAGGCCTCGGACGGCGTGTCGAGGAGCAGCGCTGCCGCAGAGGGGAAAAGGCGTTCGCAGTCTAGCAAATCGACCCCCTCGGCCATGCGCACGGCACGCACGTATGGCGCACCGTAGCGCGCGCACTCGGGCTCCTGTTCGTCGCCGTGAAACTGCAGCACCGCCGTCGGCACCGCGTCGCGCGCGGCCTGCACGAGGTCCGGCGCGGCATTCACGAACAAGAGGACGGGAACGGTGAACGGTCCGAGTTCGCGCGCGAGCGCGCGCAGTCGGTGCGGAGCAACGTGGCGCGGGCTGCTCGGATAGCAGACGAAACCGACCGCATCGGCGCCCGCCGCACAAGCGGTCGCCACGTCCGCTTCACGGGTCAGTCCGCAGATCTTGATCCGGGTACGCATCCAGCCAGGCGGGCACCGTCGCCGAAGGCGCCGGCAGTTCAAACGCAGGATCGTACTCGACCCGCACGAGATAGAGCCCGGCCGGCGAGAAGGTCGGCGCCGCACGTGACCGGTCGCGTGCTTCCAGCACCTCGGCCGCCCAGGCTGGATCATGGCGCCCGAGCCCCACGTACACGAGCGTGCCGACGATGTTGCGGATCATGTGGTGCAGGAAGGCGTTCGCGCTCGCGCGCACGCGGATCAGGCGCCCTCGCCGGGCCACGCTCAGTTCGCGCAGCTCGCGCACCGGCGACGCCGCCTGGCACTCGGCTGACCGGAACGACGTGAAATCGTGACGTCCTACGAGGCGCGCGGCCGCTTCGTGCATCGCGGTCGCATCGAGCGGACGATAGACCCAGCCCGCTCGCGCATGCGCGAGAGGAGATCGCACGGGGTCGTTCAGGACCCAGTAATCGTAGGTGCGGCGCACGGCACCGAAGCGCGCGTGGAACATATCCGGCACGTCCCGCGCCCACCGCACGGCCATGGAGTGCGGGAGGAAGCGGTTGACTCCGCGCACCCAGGCGTTGAGCGGGCGGACGGCGTCCGTGTCGAAGTGGACGACCTGGTCGAGCGCGTGCACCCCGGTGTCGGTGCGACCGGCGCAGATCGTCGGAGTCGGCTTCGACGCGACTGCCGCCAAGCCGCGCTCGAGCGCGTCCTGGACTCCGCGTCCGTCCGGTTGGGTCTGCCAGCCCGTGAAGGCGGCGCCGTCGTACTCGAGGCCGAGTGCGATGCGCACGGGAAGCGCCGCGGGTCGGCTCCGACCCGCGGGACTCAGTTTTCGATCTGCTTGATGAGGTCGACGGCGGCGGAGCGCTGCTCGCGCGTGCCGTCGCGCATCACTTCATCCAGCAACTCGCGCGCACCATCCTTCACGCCGAGGTCGATGTATCCCCGCGCAAGGTCGAGCTTGGTGGCCATCTGCTGCGCGAGCGCGCTGCCGGGTTCCGTTTCGCCACGCTTGGTGGCCGCGTCGATGCTGATCGCCGACAGGTCGAAGTCGATCAGCGGCACCGTGGCCTGCTCGGTGTTCGACGTCAGGCGCGCGGCGGCGTCCTCCGGCAGGCCGGAGAGCATCATCGTGTTCACGCCCGGCGACTTCATCAGGCCGATGACGGTCGGGCGCGAAAGCGCTTCCTCCTGTTCGGCCGGCTTGAACGCCGGAGCTGGTGTCGGAACCGGTGCAGGCGCCGGAGAAGCGGGCTTCGACGGCGGAATGTTCAGGTCCAGGTCCGGGATCTGGCCGATGGCGGTCGCCACCGCGGTTGCCATCACCGGCTGCTCTGCGACCGGCGGCTCGATCGGGGCCCCGACGACAGGCTGCTTCGGAGCCGTCGGCGCGAAGGCAGCGTCCTGCAGCCCGTCCATCGTCGTGTCCGGCCCTTGCGTCGTCGGGCCGAAGTTCATCTTCGTCGGCCCGAGGTCGAAGTCGAGCGAGCCGAAGTCGGCGTTCTGGGCGGTCGGCGCCGAGATCGTGTTCTTGCTCGCCCCGTCCGTCAGCGTCGCGCGGAACTGCGTCGTCGGCGCATGCGCGGACGGTGCGGCCGCCGGCACGGTAATCGTGTCCGGCATCTTCGTGTCCAAGCGTCTCATCTCAGTGTCGCTCATCCGCGTGTCGACGACCATGCGCGTCAGCGGAGGCGCACTCGATGCCGTGTCCGACGACATGACCGAGTTCGCGGTGAGGCCGGACAGGTCGAGTCCGGCCGTCGGCGCACCGGTCAGTGTCGACGGGCGGCCCATCGCGGTGTCCGGGTCGAGGCGGAACGCCGTCGCCGGGCCGCGCGCCAGTTCGGTCATCGGCGCACCGGCGAACATCGGGTTGTCCGGGTCCATCGTGCGGCCAAGGCGAAGCGCCTTGGCCCAGTCTTCGCCGGTTGCGCCGGTGCGCTCCTTCAGGTCTTCCGCGATGGCCATGAACGCCGCCTTGTCGCCGCGGCGCGCATGGATCTCGAGCAGCTTCAGCCGCACGGCGTGGCGATCGGGTTGCAGGCGGAGAGCTTCCTTGAGGATGTCCTCGGCCTGCTCTTCGCGACCGTACGCGATGTACACGTCCGCTTCCGCGACCGGATCGACTTCGTTGGAGTCGAGCTGGGAGGCCGCCGGGATGAAGCTCGAGTTGAACGTGCTCGTTCCGGTGTCGACGCTCTGGCCGCCGGTCGCACCGAAGAGCGAGTTCGCCTGCAGGCCTTCGCTTGTTTCCTTGAAGCGCTCGGTGCCTTCGGTCTTGCGCTTGCGGTACGCGCTCCAGCCGAACAGGCCGGCCAGCAGTGCAACGATGCCCACGAGCCCGAGTTGCGTCGTTGTGTTGCCCAGCATGTCGACGAACGCGTTCGGAGCTTCCTGCGGCGTCGCCGGGGGCGCGGCCTTTGTCGCCGGGGGGGGTGGCGGCGCGGCGGACTTCGCCGGTTCCGCCTTCGGCGCTTCGGTTGGAGCCGCCGCCGGAGCGGGTGCCGGAGCCGCCTTCTGCTCGGCCTGCTGCTGGACCTGGGTGCCGGCCTTGCTCTGGACTTCGAGCGCCTTCTTCAGCGCCTCGTTGGTGCGCCGGAGCTGTTCTGCCTTCTCCTCTTCTTCCTTCAGCGCACGCGCCTTCGCGGCGGCCTCGTCCGCTTTCGCGGCCGCCGCAGCTGCGGCGCCCTTGTCGTCGGCCTTCGCGATCTTCAGCTGGTCGCCGGCGGGCTGCGCCGCGGCGCCCTTGTCCTCGACCCGGGTCGTGACCTGGCCACCGCCTGCAGCGGTCGTCGACGGTGTCGCCGCCGTGGCCGGAGTTCCGGTGACAGCCTGCGCGAGCCGGCTCCTGTACTGTGCAAAGTCGGCGCTCTGGGCCACCACTTCCCGACGCGCGTCGCCGGCCGTGACGGCGGCTGCATCGGACGCGGTCGGAATGTTCAGCTTGGCGCCCGCCTTCAGGCGGTTCATGTTGCTTCCGGCAAAGGCCTCTGGGTTCTGGCGGAACATCGCGACCAGCATCTGGTCCAGCGACACGCCGGCGAGCCGGTTCTGCGAGGCGATCCTGCCCAGCGTGTCGCCGGCCTTGACCGTATAGCTGCCTTCCGGAGCCGGCGCGGCGGGCCGAGGAGATGGCGCCGGTGCAGCCGGCGGCGCCACGGGCGCGGTCGACGGCGTCGACGCGGCGGGGGCCGGCCGCGCCGGAACCGGTGCGGCAACCGGAGCAGGCGGCGCGACGGGCGCCACGACTTCGGCCTGCTGCCGCAACGACGGCGGATCCAGCAGGACGGTGTACTCGCGGATGACCCGGCCCGTGGCCCAGGTGCAGCTCGACCATCAGGTCGAGATAGGGCTCATTGACCGGTTGCGGCGAATTGATGCGAACGAAGTAGTTTCCGTCGGCCCGCTTTTCGAGTGCAAATCGCAAGTTGCTCAGGGCGGGATTGAATTCCAGGTTCGCGGCGCGGAAAGCCGCTGGGGGCGCCAGCTTGACCTGCAGCGTTGGCATTTCGTCCCGGCCGACCGAGGTGACCTCGAGTTCAGCCTTCAGGGGCTGCCCCAGCCCGGACTGAACGGTCAGCCGACCCAGACCCGCGGCATCCGCGGAGGAACTCGCGATGGCAAGTCCGAAGGCAACCGAAACCGCGCACCAAAGGGGCGCGCGAGCGAATTTTTGGGATGGCATTCCGCCCCCTGGCAGTGGGATACAACGTCGTTCGAACATAACATTCATGGACTTAGGACGGCAAGCTTAGAAATAGCCGTAAGTCCCGCCTTTATGTGAGAAATGCCGGACGCGGATGCCGCGAAAAACGCAGCACCCGGCAGAAATGATCGGCAGCAATCAGAGTTTGTTGAGCAGCAGGCGGACCATACGGCGCAGCGGCTCGGCCGCTCCCCACAACAGCTGGTCGCCGACCGTGAAGGCCGACAGGTACTCCGGTCCCATCGCCAGCTTGCGCAACCGGCCAATCGGCACGGCCATCGTTCCACTGATGCGGGCCGGAGACAGTTCGCGGATGCTGGCTTCGCGGGTGTTCGGGATCACCTTGACCCATTCGTTGCCGCGCGCCAACAGTTGCTCGACTTCGGCCAGCGGCAGGTCCTGCTTGAGCTTGATGGTGAGCGCCTGGCTGTGGCACCGCATCGCACCGATGCGCACACACAAGCCTTCGACGATCAGCGACCCCGTCTGACCCATCGCCGGCTTGCCCAGGATCTTGTTCGCCTCGGCCCCGCCCTTCCACTCCTCCCGGCTGACACCGTTGCCCAGGTCCTTGTCGATCCAGGCGATCAGGCTTCCGGCCAGCGCGACCCCGAAGTTCTCCTTCGGCAACTGGTCGGACATCAGCACCTGCGACACCTTGCGGTCGATATCGAGGATTGCCGACTTCGGATCCGCCAGCAGTTCCTTCACGCTGCCGTGCGCCGCGCCCATCTGGTCCAGCAACTCGCGCATGTTGGGCGCCCCGGCGCCGGAAGCCGCCTGGTAGGTCATTGCGGTGACCCACTCGACCAGGTTTTCCTTGAGCAGGCCGTCGAGCGCCATCAGCATCAGGCTGACCGTGCAGTTGCCGCCGATGTAGTTCTTGACGCCCTTCGCAAGGGCGCCTTTGATCACCGGCAGGTTCACCGGGTCGAGGATGATGACCGCGTCGTCCTTCATCCGAAGGGCCGATGCGGCATCGACCCAGTAACCGTTCCAGCCGGCAGCCCGCAGCTTCGGGAAGACGTCGTTGGTGTAATCGCCACCCTGGCAGGTGACGATGGTCTCGCACGCCTTCAGCGCGTCGATGTCCGACGCGTCCTTCAGCGTCGGAGCGGCCCGGGCCACCTTGGGCGCCGCGCCGCCGGCATTCGAGGTGCTGAAGAACACCGAGTCGAAGAGTTCGAAGTCCCGCTCCGCGGTCATGCGCTCCATCAGTACAGAGCCCACCATGCCGCGCCAACCCACGATGCCTACTTTCATTTCCCTCGCCCCTGCTGGCTGTCTGCCTGTCATCTATCCGTTCAGCGCCGCGACCACCGCGTCGCCCATGTCCTTCGTCCCGACCTTCTTCGCGCCCGCGCTCCAGATGTCCGCGGTCCGCAGCCCCTGGCCCAGGACCTTCTTCACAGCGGCCTCGATCCGGTCGGCCTGCTCGGCCCGGTTCAGCGAGTAGCGCAGCATCATCGCCGCGGACAGGATCGTCGCCAACGGATTGGCGACGCCCTTGCCGGCGATGTCCGGCGCGCTGCCGTGCGACGGCTCGTACAGTCCCTGGTTCCGCTCATTGAGCGACGCCGACGGGAGCATGCCGATCGATCCGGTCAGCATCGCCGCTTCGTCCGAGAGTATGTCGCCGAACATGTTCCCGGTGACGATCACGTCAAACTTCTTCGGCGCGCGGACGAGCTGCATGGCGGCGTTGTCGACGTACATGTGCTCGAGTTCGACGTCGGGATACTGGCCGTGGACCTCGGTCACGACGTCCTTCCAGAACTGGAAGGTCTCGAGCACGTTGGCCTTGTCCACGCTGGTGACCTTGCGATTGCGCCGACGCGCGGCCTCGAACGCAACGTGCGCGATCCGCTCGATTTCCGGTCGGCTGTAGCGCATCGTGTCGAACGCTTCCGGCTGGCCGGCGAACGGGCCGTCCGGGGCGAGGCGCCGCCCGCGCGGCTGGCCGAAGTAGATGTCGCCGGTCAGCTCGCGCACGATCAGGATGTCCAGCCCGGCGACGAGTTCGGGCTTCAGGCTGGAGGCGTGCGTGAGCTCGGCATAGCAGAGCGCCGGCCGGAAGTTCGCGAACAGGCCGAGGTTCTTGCGCAGTCCGAGGATCGCCTGCTCTGGGCGCAAGGCGCGCTCGAGCTTGTCGTACTTCCAGTCGCCGACCGCGCCGAACAGCACCGCGTCGGCCGCCTGCGCGAGCTTCAGCGTCGCGTCCGGCAGTGGACGCCCGTGCGCTTCGTACGCCGTGCCGCCGACGTCGGCGAACTCGAGCTCGAAGCGCTCACCCAGCGCCAGCAGCACCTTGACGGCCTCGGCCACGATCTCCTTGCCGATGCCGTCGCCCGGCAGTACCGCGATCTTCATGCAATTTCCCGCGCGGACCGGTTGTTGTTCACCCCGCCCCTGCCCGCACCGGAACGAAGTGGAGCGATCAGTTCGTCTTGGCGAGCCACGGCTGTTTCATCAGCCGTTCCTTCTCGAACGCCGAGATCTTGTCCTTGTGGCGCAGCGTCAGCCCGATGTCGTCCAGGCCGTTGACCAGGCAGTACTTGCGGAACGGCGCGACGTCGAAGTCGTGCTCGCGGCCGTCGGCTTCCACCAGCTTCTGTCGCGGCAGGTCGACCGTGAGCCGGTAGCCCGGATGCGCCGCGACCTCGTGGAACAGGCGGTCGATCACGATTTCAGGAAGCACCACCGGCAGCAGGCCGTTCTTCGTGCAGTTGTTGAAGAAGATGTCGGCGAAGCTAGGCGCGATCACCGCCCGGAAGCCGTACTGCTGCAAGGCCCACGGCGCGTGCTCGCGCGAAGAGCCGCAGCCGAAGTTCTTGCGCGCGAGCAGGATGGTCGCCCCCTGGTAGCGCGGCTGGTTCAGCACGAAGTCCGGGTTCAGCGGCCGCTTCGAGTGATCCATGCCCGGCTCGCCATGGTCCAGGTAACGCCACTCGTCGAACAGGTTCGGGCCGAAGCCCGTTCTCCTGATCGATTTCAGGAACTGCTTCGGGATGATCGCGTCGGTGTCGACGTTCGCGCGGTCCAGCGGCGCGACCAGCCCCTGATGAACGGTGAAGGCGTCCAGGGCCGCTCCTTACATCTTCTTCTTGGTGTCCGTCGCGGCCTTGTCCACGGCGCCTCCGGCGGCCTCGATGTCCTTGCCCATGCCAGCCACCGTGTTGCAGCCCGTGGTCGCGAATGCAGAGACGAGAGCCGCGATCAGAACGACGAGCAGTTGCTTCATTGGAGTCTCCTTACGTCAGCGAAATGCCCCTCGATCGCCGCTGCCGCGGCCATCGCGGGCGAAACCAGATGCGTGCGGCCGCCCGCCCCCTGGCGGCCCTCGAAGTTGCGGTTGCTGGTCGAGGCGCAGCGTTCGCCCGGCTCGAGACGGTCGGCGTTCATGGCGAGGCACATCGAGCAGCCCGGCTCGCGCCACTCGAAGCCGGCCGCCTTGAAGATCTCGTGCAGCCCTTCTTTCTCGGCCTGCGCCTTCACGAGGCCCGAGCCCGGCACGACCATCGCCAGCTTCACGCTCGACGCGACGCACTTGCCGAGGCGCTTCACGACCCAGGCTGCCTCGCGCAGGTCCTCGATGCGCGAGTTCGTGCACGAGCCGATGAAGACCTTGTCGACACGGATCGCGGTGATCGGCGTCTTCGGCGTGAGGCCCATGTACTTGAGCGCGCGCTCGATGCCTTCGCGTTTCACGGGGTCCTTCTCCGCGTCGGGGTCGGGCACCTGGCCCCTCACCGTCGTCACCATCTCCGGCGAGGTGCCCCACGTCACCTGAGGCTCGATCTCCTCCGCACGCAGTTCGACGACGTGGTCGAAGTGCGCGCCGGGGTCCGAGCGCAACTGGCGCCACGCGGCCGTCGCCGCCTCGAACATCGCGCCGTCGGGCGAGAACGGCCGCCCGCGCACGTACTCGATCGTCTTGTCGTCCACCGCGACCATGCCCGAACGGGCACCGGCCTCGATCGCCATGTTGCAGACGGTCATCCGGCCTTCCATCGACAGCGCCTCGATGGCGCCGCCGGCGAATTCGATCGCGTAGCCGGTGCCGCCCGCCGTGCCGATGCGGCCGATGATCGCGAGCACGATGTCCTTCGCGGTGCAGCCCGTCGGCAGCCTGCCTTCGACGCGCACCAGCATGTTCTTCGCCTTCTTCATCAGCAGCGTCTGCGTGGCGAGCACGTGCTCGACCTCGCTGGTGCCGATGCCGAAGGCCAGCGCGCCGAACGCGCCGTGCGTGCTGGTGTGCGAGTCGCCGCAGACGACTGTCATGCCCGGCAGCGTCGCGCCCTGCTCCGGCCCCATCACGTGGACGATGCCCTGGCGCTTGTCGAGGAACGGGAAGTACGCCGCCGCCCCGAACTGCCTGATGTTGCTGTCGAGCTCGACGATCTGCTCCTTCGAGACCGGATCGGCGATGCCCTCGTAGCCGCGGTCCCAGTCGGTCGTCGGCGTGTTGTGGTCCGCCGTCGCGACGACCGAACTGATGCGCCACGGCCTGCGGCCGGCGAGACGCAGCCCTTCGAACGCCTGCGGGCTCGTCACTTCGTGGACCAGATGCCGGTCGATGTACAGGACCGTCGTTCCGTCTTCCTCGACGTGAACGACGTGATCGTCCCAGAGCTTGTCGTACAGTGTGCGCAAGGCGGCCATGCCAGAAAAAGTCGCGCCGGGGAAGGCCCGGCGTCAGAGGCGATTATGCCACCCGGGCGCGGCCGATCCGGAACGCAACGCCCCGCGAACATGTCTCAGGCAGCAGGATGACCGAGGAGCCCGCATGAGCGAACGCCAGAACAATCGAAGCACGCTGGAGCGCCGCCTGTTCGTCGCCGGCATCGCCGGTGCCGTCGCGCTTCCGCTGGCGCGCGCCCGGTCGACGGCGGCGGCCACGCCGACGCAGACGCTCGGCCCGTTCTATCCGCGCCGCGCGTCCGAGCGCCCGCGTGAAACCGATGCGGACCTGCTGCGGCTCGACGGCGATCACGTGCGAACCCAGGGGATTCCGATCTACCTCACCGGGCGCATCGCCGATCGGCGCGGCAGTCCCGTGGCGGGCGCCGCGGTCGAGATCTGGCAGTGCGACGCCTTTGCCGTGTACCACCACCCGGACGGCGGCGCCGAGTCCCAGCGCGATCCGGACTTCCAGGGCTACGGCGTGGCGAAGACGGACGCCGGCGGCGCCTTCCACTTCCGCACGATCCGCCCGGTCGCCTACCCCGGACGCACGCCGCACATCCATGTCCGCGTGCAGGCCGCCGACGGGCGCGTGCTCGCCACGCAGTTCTACCTCCCCGACGATCCGGGCAACCGGACCGACTTCCTCTTCGCGCGACTGAACGGGGACGAACAGGCCGCGCTGACGCTGCGCTTCGGCCCCGCCACGCCGGACGCGCACCCGCTCGCGCGCGCCACCCGGCAGACGGCGCGCGCAGACCTCGTCATCGCCTAGCGCACCGTGGCCCGATAGAGCGGCATCACCTTCTGCGTGTAGACCTCGAGGTCCTGCAGGCGCGTCTCGTTGCTCGGGTGCGTCGACAGCCACTGCGGCGGGGCGCTGCCGCCCAGCTTGGCCATCTTCTGCCACAGGGTCACCGCGGCGCGCGGGTCGTACCCCGCGCGCGCGGCGAGTTCGACGCCGATGCGGTCGGCTTCCTGCTCGGCCTCGCGGCTGTTCGGCAGCACGAACGCGGCCTGCGACACCGTGCCCGCGAGGTTCGGGTCGATGCGGATGCCGGTGAAGACCTCGAGCGCGACGGCGCCGATCACGGTCCCGGTCTGTGTCGCCATCTGGCGGCTCATCCGCTCGCGCGCGTGCTCGCGCAGCGCGTGCGCTATCTCGTGGCCCATCACCGCCGCGAGTTCGGCGTCGGTGAGGCTCAGCCGCTCGATCAGGCCAGTGTAAACCGCGATCTTGCCGCCAGGCATGCACCACGCGTTGACGTCCTTCGACGTCAGCACGTTGGTTTCCCACTTCCAGTTCACCGCGTCCGGCCGGAACGCGCTGACATGCGGGATCAGTCGCTGCGCCGTCGTCCGCACCCGCTGGACGTACTCCGGATTCTGGTTCAGCAGGCCCTTCTTCTGCGCCTGCGACATCATCTGCGCATACTCCTGCGACGCCTGCTGCTCGACTTCCCTCGCGCTCACCAGCGAGGACATCGGCTGCTTGCGATCGACCCCGACGACGCCGCCCTGCGTCGTCTGTTCCGACTGGCAACCGATGGCGAGCACCGACAACGCGCCGGCCGCGATGGCCAACTTGATTCGATTCATCCGTTCACGCTCCTGTCGAGTTCGAGGTTCACGCTGTGCGGCTTCGTCCGGTCGCGATCGGCTCGCCGCATCCGCACCGCCGCCCAGAATCCGAGGACCGCGCCCGCGCTGCCGGCAACGAAGGCCCAGGACGGACCGAGGGCCGACCACAGCCACGCGGCGACCAGGCTGCCCACCGTGCCGCCGAGTCCGTACGCCATGCTGATGTAGAGGGCCTGGCCGCGCGCCGCCGCCCGTCCGGGAAACCAGCGCTGGATCGTCAGTATCGAAGCGCTATGGTGCACCGCGAACGTTACCGCGTGCATTGCCTGTGCCAGCACCAGGATCCACCAGACGGTGGCCAGCTCCGCAATCAGAAGAAAGCGAACCGCAGCGACCCCGAACGCAAAGATCATCAACGGGAACACGCCGAAGCGCGCGAACCACTTGCCCTGCGTGAGGAAGAACGCGATCTCGAGCGCGACGCTGACCACCCAGAACGACGCCGATCGCGGTCTTGCTGTAGCCGAGCTGCGCGAGGTAGATCGAAAGATAGGTGTAGAGCGCACCGTGCGCAAACACCATCAGGGCGGCGGACGCGAAGAACCAGCGGCACGCGCGGTTCACTGCAGGCGCGCCCTCACCGACACGCGCTCGTGCGGCAGCTCGACGGCGTGCTGGTCGATCACCTGCCGAACGACGCTCCGAGCAGCAGCAGCGCGAGCCCGATGCGAGCACCCACAGCGCGGCCTGCGATCCCGACGCGGTCGAACAGCGGACCCGGGTCAGCACAACTACGACGAACGCAGCGATCCCCATCACGCCAGCCGGCCGTAGCGGGTCGCAGCGTCCGCCGGCCGCGCATCGCGGCCGAGGCGAGAGCCTCCGCGATCGGCATCTGCGAGGTCTGGAAGAAGATTGACCAGCAGCATCACGGCGAACACGAAGCGCGAAGCCGCCGGGCAGAGCCAGCAGGCCGAATGTCAGCAGCAGCGCAATCGCAGTCGCGCGCAGGATCGGCGTGCGTCGCGGCGCGTGTCGGCGAGATACCCCCAGAGGTTCGGGCCGATCACCCGCATCGCCTGGCCGAGCGCGATCAGTACACCGACCTCGAAAGCGGTCAGGCCGCGCCACTGGAAGTACAGCGGCAGGTACGGCCCGATGATGCCGACAAAGCCGAAGTACGCGCCGTACAGCGCCCCAAGCCGCCAGGCCGGGTCAGCAGCCGCGCGGCGAGACATTAGCGCGGAGCGGGACCGAGCCCTGATCGGCGCGACCGCGTGGTGGACGTCGGCGTTCTGCGCCCGATGCAGCAGCGCGTGATCGATCAGCACCAGCGCCAGCATCGCTTCGGCGATCGGCGTGGCCCGGATGCCGACGCACGGGTCGTGCCGCCCGTGCGTTTCAACGACAGTCGCCGCGCCCGCTCGCGTAATCGAACGCCGCGGCAGCCGGATGCTCGACGTCGGCTTGACCGCGATCGAGACCTCGATGTCCTGGCCACTCGTGATTCCGCCGAGCATGCCACCGGCATTGTTAGTGACGAATCCGTCCGGCAGCAGTTCGTCGCCATGCTGCGGAGCCCCGCTGCGTCACCGACTGGAAGCCTGCGCCGATCTCGACACCCTTCACCGCGTTGATCCCCATCATCGCGTAGGCAATGTCCGCGTCGATCTTGTCGAAGAGCGGCGCCCCGAGGCCGACCGGCACGCCGCTCGCGACCACTCGCAGTCGCGCACCGACCGAGTCACCGCTCTTGCGTAGCCGATCGAGCATCGCTTCGAGTTCGGCCACGATGCCGGCATTCGGCGCGAAGAACGGATTGCGTTCGACGTCGTCCCAGATTCGAACGGAATTGACGATTTCGCCGATCTGCTGCATGCAGCCGCGAATGCGCGTGCCGTACTGGCTCGTGCAGCCACTTCTTCGCCAGCGCGCCCGCCGCCACCATCGGCGCAGTCAGTCGCGCCGACGAGCGTCCGCCGCCGCGCGGATCGCGCAGGCCGTACTTGCGCCAGTAGGTGTAGTCCGCGTGGCCGGGACGGAAGGTGTCGAGCGAGGTTCTCGTAGTCCTTGCTTCGCTGTCTTCGTTGCGAATGAGCAGCGCGATGGGCGTGCCGGTCGTCACGACCTTCGTAGACGCCCGAGAGGATCTCGACTCGGTCGGACTCGCGCCGCTGTGTCACATGCCGCGACGTGCCAGGCTTGCGCCGGTCGAGATCGGGCTGCAGGTCCGCCTCACGAAGCGCCAGCCCCGGCGGACAGCCGTCGATCACGCACCCGATCGCCGGGCCGTGCGACTCGCCGAAGTTGGTGACCTGCAACAGGTGCCCGAAGGTGGAACCGGCCATGAAAGCGGAAACACGGGTTTGACGAGAGGACCGATTGTAGTCGCGCATGCACGCTACAGGAAGCGGTCGGCGATGCGCACGCCGGAAGCATGCCCGACGTAATGAACCGAGCTGGTCCGATCCAGTCGAGCGCCGCAGTACGCCCAATCTCGAACAAGCGCTCGATGAAGGCCGGCGAGGTATCCGATTTCGTCGCCGCGCCCTGCGTCCGCAGCCTTTCTTCGGCCTCGATCATGTGCAGGTTGATGCGCTTGTAGTGCCCGGGATCGACCCGCTGCTCGTCGAGCAGGCGCTGCACGAAGGCAATGGCGCGCAACTCGTGCAGCAGGGACGCATTGAAGCTGATCTCGTTGATCCGTTCGAGGATGTCCTGCGGCGTCGTGGGAACTTCGGGTCGCTGCAGGGGATTGATCTGCACCAGCAGGAGGTCCTTGGACTTTGTCGCATAGAAAAGCGGATAAAGCGCCGGATTGCCCATATAGCCGCCATCCCAGTAAGCACTCGCCATCGATCTCGACGGCGCGAAACGACGTCGGCAGCGCACTGGAGGCGAGCAGCATGTCGCAGGTCAGTTCGTGTTCCCGGAACACGCGGGGCCGGCCGGTGCGCACATTGGTCGCGCAGACGAAGAGTTTGAACGGCGAACCGGCGCGCAGGGCCTCAAAGTCGACGAGCGGACGCAGCAGGTCGCGCAAGGGATTGAAGTCGAACGGGTTGAGCTGATACGGCGAGAAACAGCAAGACGAGCGACGTCGGCGCGTCCTGCACCATGTGCCATTGCGGGCGTGATCCACGGACGGCGTTGGCAGCGCGAACCCCACGGCCGTCGCCGACGCCGTCCGGAACTCGGGCGCCCGCGCGGCATGCGCGGGTCCGCCCTTCTCCGCCCCCGGCGCCACCCTTCTGCCAGTACCACCGCGTTCATCGCACCGGCGCTGGCTCCCGTGATCCCCTCGAATTCCAGGCGTCCCGCTTCGAGCAGGGCATCGAGCACGCCCCACGTGAAGGCGCCGTGCGACCCACCGCCCTGCAGCGCGAGGTTGACGACCGCGGCGCCGTTGCCTTCGCCGTTGCGGCGCGCGCCGTTGCCGCCGTTGCCGCTGTTGCGCCTGGTTCGCGTGGCCATCAGCGTTCGCTGCCCCGGAGTTCCGCGACTCGCTGCATCAGGAGCTCGGGCGAAGCCTGGGCCGCCGGAACCGGCTCGCCGACGATGAACTCGACCCTGGAC
>CAWJEE010000002.1:0-25366 GCA_963841815.1 uncultured beta proteobacterium
GCATCGGCGCGCGGAGACGCTCTCGTCGAGCGAGACGACGGCTGCCTTCCTGCCACGGTCGAGCACGGTGAAGCTGCTCGGGTTGCTGGTTGATGCGCGGGGGCGATCGTGCGTTCGCCTTCGGCCAGCGGCGCCGCGACCTCGACGGAAACGTCAAGCGCGTCTTCGCCGGGACTTCGGCGCGGAGAGGATCGGCGCGCACCGCGCTCGACGAATGGCGGCTGTGGTCGATCGCGGAACAGGAATTGCTGGAGAGCGGCATCGAGAGCTACATGCAGGACGATGGACCTTGGTGTGATGTGGCGCGCGCGGGCGCGCCGCGTGCGGCGATCGCCGTTGCAGTCACGGTGGCATGGCAAGGGCGAGGGCGGATGGGACAGTTCCGGATCCGCCTGCAGGGCCGCTGCGCGCCAGGCGATCGTTCATCTTGTTCGTCATGACCGCGGAGCGTCGCTGGAGACTGTTGTCGCAGCGGCATCTGGGGAGGCTCGTGGCCTTCTCGAGTTCGATGCCGGGGCGGACGACGAACAACTAAGTGGGCGATCGCCGAGCGGTACGCGCTGCAGGTCGATCTGAACGGGGCCTGCCCGAGTTGCGGCACGAATTCTCGCACTACAGCCTCGTGATGCGTCCGAGGGTGGCGGCCGTTCGACGCGCGCTGGGGGCCGCATCCGCGGCGTCGTAATGGCTCGAACCCGACGCACTTAGGACGCCGCGTTGCCCGCGCCGGTGAAGCGGCTGCTCCGATACAGTGCGGCGAGGGCTGAGTCAGGTCAGCAAGGTGCTGCTTCAGGTAGGTGTGGACGATCTGCAGGCGCGTCGGCGCGTCGGTTAGTTCCATCAGCCGTTGCTTGGCCTTCAAGGGAACCGGCAGCACCTCGCACAGGCGATTCGAGACCCACGCCGACGATTCCATGTGGAACGGCTCCGCGAACGGGAGCTGCGCCAGCGCGTCGTCCTGGTCCGGGGCATCCTCCGCGATGCGCCGCTCGTCGTACTGCGTGCGCAGGTCGTCGAGGATGCGGGACAGGAGTTCGACGCACGGCCGGTGTTCGGGCGGAACGGGCGCGTCTTCGTCGGGATCGATCAGCTCGACGTCGCCAAGCACCAGGCCATCGGCCTGCGTCTCCGTGCTCAGGAGGCGGAACCGGTCCTGTCCCACGGCGCGGATGTGCAGCAGGCCGAGCTGCTTCATGTCCCACGCGTCGATCCGCGCCAGGCAACCGACCTCGGCGAGCGCCGTGGTGCGGCTGACCTCGGAGGCGCGCGAATCGGTGATCAGGCAAACCCCGAACAGCGTTCCCTCGCGCATGCAGTCGCGCACCATGTCGAGGTAACGCGCCTCGAAGACGCGCAGCGGCAGCACGCCTTGCGGAAAGAGCACCGTGGACAGCGGGAACAGCGCGACCCGCATCAGCGCCGTTCGGACAGGTCGGTCGACCGGTGACGGACGAGCACTTGCTCCTGGCCGGCGAAGCGGCGCGCGAGCTCCTCGACGATGTAGACGGAGCGGTGGCGTCCGCCGGTGCAGCCGATCGCGACGGTCACGTAGTTGCGGTTGTCGGCGACATAGCTCGGTAGCCACTTGCCGATGAAGTGTGCGATGTCGTCGGTCATTTCGCCGACCGCCGGAGCGGCTGCGAGAAACGCCGCTACCGGGGGATCGCACCCGGTCAGCGGCCGCAGCGCCGGGTCGTAGTACGGGTTCGGCAGGTTGCGCACGTCGAACACGAGGTCCGCGGCGATCGGGATGCCGTCCTTGAACGCGAACGACTCGAACGAAAGGGTGAGGTTGGCGCGCGGGCTGTCGACGAACTCGCGGACCCAGTGGCGCAGCATGTTCGGCCGCAGCCCGCTCGTGTCGATCACGTGCGCGATCTCGTTCAGCGGCGCCAGCAGCTCCCGCTCCATCGCGATCGCTTCGCCGACGGTCGTCTCGCTGCCCCGCGAGCTGGCCCGCCACGAAACGGGATGGCGCCGCCGGGTTTCCGAGAAGCGCTGCACCAGCTCGGTGTCGGACGCAGTAAGGAACAGGACGCGGACGTCGTTCCCGAAGCTGCGCAACGTGGAGATCATGCTCGGGACGTCGCCCAGCGAGGCCTCGCTGCGGGCGTCGATGGCGACGGCCACGTCCTTGTGATCGGTGTCCGCGAGGTAGGCGCAGAGTTCGAGCAGGAACTGCGGCGGGAGATTGTCGACGCAGTAGTAGCCGACATCCTCGAGCAGTCGGATCGCAACCGACTTGCCGGAACCTGACAGACCAGTGACGAGGACGATGCGCATGCGCTGATGGACGGGGATGGCGAAGATTGTTGCACGGCTGGCGCTGTCGCTGCACGGGCCGAATGAAAAGGGGCGCCGCAGCGCCCCCTGGACAACCCGCCGTTCGGTGTCAGCCGGACAGGCAGCTCGACATGAACTTCTTGCGCTCGTCGCCCGCGAGCTTCTTGTCGCCCGCTTCCTTGTTGCAATAGCCCATCTTCTCCTGCTGCGTCATCTTCTTGCCGCCATCGGCCGACAGGCAGGTGGACATGAACTTCTTGCGCTCGTCGCCCGCGAGCTTCTTGTCGCCCGCTTCCTTGTTGCAGGAAGCCATCTTCTGCTGCTGCGGCGTCATTTCCTTCTTTTCAGCCGGCTTCTTTTCGTCGGCCGCCACGGCTGCCAGTGGCAGCGCGAGACAGGCAGCGATGAGAACGTGCTTCAGCATTTTCCTCTCTCCCCCTTGGTGGCCAACCGGTCGGTCGGCGTCGATCGCCCTGCGTGGGCGGATTGAATTACAGCTGGACGGCACCGGTCAGCGCAAGCCCGTCCGCAGCAGGCCCTATTCGCCGCCCATCTGCTGCTGCTGTCGCTGGAGAAAGTCGCGCATCGTGTCGACCCCTCGCAGCTGCAGGATCGTGTTGCGCACCGCGGCCTCGGTCAGCACGGCAAGGTTGCGCCCTGACGCGACCGGAATGATCACCTTGCGCACGGGCAGGCCGAGCACGTCCTCGGTCTGGCCCTCGAGCGGCAATCGTTCCATGGTCTCGCTCGACCCGTAGCGCCGCAGTTCGACGATCAGCCGCAGCTTCATCTTCCGCCGCACCGCCGTCTCCCCGAAGATCGACTTGATGTCGAGGAGACCGAGGCCGCGGACTTCGAGAAGATTCGAGAGCAGCGGCGGGCACCGCCCTTCGATCGTGTCCGGGGCGACCCGCGAGAAGTCGACGACGTCGTCCGCCACGAGGCCGTGCCCGCGGCTGATGAGTTCAAGCCCGAGTTCGCTCTTGCCGACCCCGGATTCGCCGGCGATCAGCACGCCCATGCCCAGCACGTCCATGTAGACGCCGTGCAGCGTGCAGTGCGTCGCGAGCAGCTTCGCCAGGTAGATCCGCAGGACCTCGATGACCTCGGCCGCCGGCAACGGCGAACTGAGGGTCGGGAGGGCCGCCGCCTCGGCGGCCGCCAGCAGTTCTTCCGGTGCGGCGAGCCCTTCGCCGATGACGAGTCCGATCGGGCCGCCGGAGATCAACTCGCGCGCGTAATACAGGCGTCGCGCGGGCTCGAGCTTCAGGTAGTAGTGGACTTCCGGATGCCCGAGGACGTGCAGCCGGTTCGGGATGGATCAGGTTGAGGTGGCCGACGAGGTCGGCGCTCGAGAGCCCGGCGTTCGCCGGCGTGTCGAGCGGCCTGTCGATCGACGAGCGGCCCGCCAGCCACTCGAGCTTGAGCGAGTCCCGGTTTTCCTCGTACAGCGACTTGAAGGTCGGCATTGCTGCATCGCGCGCTGGCGGGCGGAGTCAACGACCCCGCGAGGCTACGCCGACTGCGCGGCTGCCACCAGCCGCGGATTCAGGCCGCGGGCCGGATCGGCTCCCACGCGGTCAGGGCCGCGTGGACAGCTTCGGGAGTTGGCGCTTCGAGCAGCGACTGGCGAAATGCCTTGTCCGACAGCATCTGCGCGAGTTCGGACAGGAGATCGAGGTGTGCCTGCGACGCCTGCTCGGGCACCAGCAGGAAGATCATCACCGAGACCGGCTGACCATCCGGGGCGTCGAACGGGACGGGCTCGGCGACGCGCACGAAGGCGGCGACCGCCTCCTTGAGTCCCTTGATCCGACCATGGGGAATCGCCACTCCCTGGCCCAGGCCGGTGGAGCCGAGGCGCTCGCGCGCAAACAGGCTGTCGAAGACTTTCGCCCGGGCCACGCCCTGGTTGTTCTCGAACAGCAATCCGGCTTGTTCAAAAGCCCGCTTCTTGCTGGAGGCCGGCAGGTCCAGAAGGACGTTGGAGGCGGGCAAAAGGCGCGAAATCAGGTTCATGTACGGCGCGCTCTTCCATGAAGGCTCGCGACGAGCGTAGGCGCAAGCTGCGTCCACGTTCGGGCGGGAAGAAGTGAGATCGGCTTGCTTTTTGCAGCCGCCCTGAGGCTGGCCGAAAATCGAAGGCGCGGATCATACACCCCGGTTTCCGCGGTGCAGCGAGGGGGTTTTCCAAGGCCAGGAAGGCGATGTTGCACCTCGGCAACGGGCGCACCTTGCCCGTTCGCAAGAACCGGGTGGCGAGGCGGCCGACTGGAACGCACACTGGGCACATGACGAACGGCGACCAGCATCCCCACTACGAACTCGTGGCCCGCGCCATCGCGGCGCTTGCGGCGGGCGCGGACACTTCGCTCGCGGAACTCTCCAGGCGGCTCGGCGTGTCGGAGTTCCACCTGCAGCGCGTGTTCGGCGAGTGGGCGGGCGTATCGCCGAAGCGGTTCATGCAGTTCATCTCCAAGGAACGCGCGCTGGCCGCGCTGCGCTCGGAAAACGATGTGCTCAGCGCGACCCTGAAAGCCGGACTGTCCTCGCCCGGCCGTCTGCACGACCTGATGGTGAGTTGCGAAGGCGTGACGCCCGGCGAGGCGCGCGCGCTCGGCGCCGGCCTCCGGATTCGCCATGGCGCTCACGCGACCGCGCTCGGCCGAGCGTTCATCGGGCTGACCGAGCGCGGCATCTGCCACCTTCGCTTCGTCGACGAGACCTCGGATCCGCTGGCCGATCTGCGCGATGAGTGGCCCGAGGCGACGCTGGTTGCGGATCCTGCCGCGGCGAGGGAGGCGCTCGATGCGCTCACCCGCCCGCGCGCGCCAATGCGTCTCTGGCTGAAGGGAACGAACTTCCAGATCAAGGTGTGGGAGGCCCTGCTGCGCGTGCCCGAAGGAGGGCTCGTGTCGTACGCTCGCCTCGCCACCGCGGCCGGCATGCCGACGGCCGTGCGCGCGGTCGCCTCGGCGGTGGCCGCGAATCCGGTTGCCTGGCTGGTGCCGTGTCACCGCGTGATCCGGTCGAGCGGCGTGCTCGGGCAGTACCGCTGGGGGCCCGAGCGGAAGGCCGCTCTGATTGGATGGGAGGCCGCGCGCCGGGAAGCGGCGTGAACCTCACTGCGATTGCTGGATTTCCTGCTGGCGCTTCAGCGTCTCGGACTGGTGGTCCTTGACGCGATCCTTGTGCCGGAGAACCTGCCGGTCGAGCTTGTCGACCAGGGTGTCGATGGCCGCATACATGTCTTCCTCGACCGATTCGACGTGGATGTTGTTGCCGCGCAGGCGCAGCGTGATCTCCGCCCGCTGGCGGACCTTCTCGACTGTCAACTGCACGCTGGCATCGATCACCTGGTCGAAGTGGCGCTCGATGCGCGCGAGCTTGCCGGCCACGTAATCGCGCAACGCGGGCGTGACTTCGATGTGGTTCCCGTGAATCTGCAGGTTCATGCAACCCCCTTCGTATCAGGTCGGGACGCCGCGAAGGCGGCGTCCGCGTTACAACGACTTGCGTTGAGCCACCGCCGGGATCTTCATCGCTTCGCGGTACTTCGCCACGGTTCGGCGCGCGACCACGATGCCTTGTTCCCCGAGCAGTTCGGCGAGCTTGCTGTCTGACAGCGGATTACGTGTGTCCTCGGCTCCTATCAGTTGCTTGATCAATGCGCGGATCGCGGTCGACGACGCTTCGCCGCCCGCTTCGGTCGCCACGTGACTGCCGAAGAAGAACTTGAGCTCGAGCACGCCGAACGGCGTCGCCATGAACTTGCTGGCCGTCACCCGGGAGATTGTCGATTCGTGCAACCCGACGGTATCGGCGATTTCCCGCAGCACGAGAGGCCTCATCGCGATCTCGCCGTGGGTGAAGAAATTGTGCTGCCGGTCGACGATCGCCTGCGAAACGCGGAGGATCGTGTCGAATCGCTGCTGGATGTTGCGGATGAGCCAGCGCGCTTCCTGCACGCGCGTGGTCCACTGCGCGCGGTCGGCACCCTCGGTTCCCCGCGGCGCTCGGTTGCGCTTCAGGATATCCGCGTACGCCTGGTTCACGCGTAGGCGCGGCATCACTTCGGGGTTGAGGACGGCAGTCCAACGGTTCTTCACCTTGCGCACGAAGACATCCGGAACGACGTAATCGGCGCGCGTGTCACCAAAGGCTACACCCGGATGCGGCTGCAGTGTTCGGATCAATTGGTGCGCTGCACGCAGCTCGTCGTCGGTGCAGCCGAGCGCCCGGCGCAACTTGAGGAAGTCCCGCGCCGCCAGCAACGGCAAGTGCGCGCTCACGATCGCGCGGGCGTGCTCAATGACGGCGGTCAGCTCCGGGGACGTTCGCGCCATCGCATTCAGCTGCAGGTCCAGGCACTCGCCGACGTCGCGCGCGCCCACTCCGGGGGGATCGAAGCTCTGCAGCAGTCGCAGCGCCGTCTTCAGTTCGTCCGGTTCGACCTCGGCCTCCGGCGGGCAGATCGCGAGCAGGTCCTCGAGGCTCTGGTGCAGGTAGCCGTCGTCGTCGAGCGCGTCGATCAGCAGTTCGACCAGCGCGCGATCACGCGGCGACGCCTTCGTGCACGACACCTGCGCGAGCAGGTGGTCCTTCAGCGTGGTCGTGGTGCCCGCCCATTCACGAGGGCCGTCGTCGTCCTCGCTCCTGCCTTCGCCGCGAGCGCCCCAGTCGAGCGTCGTGTCGCTGCCCGCCTCGCCTGCGGCCTCTCCGGATTCGTCGGCGGCCGGTGCTTCGCTGCGCTCGCCGTCGCCGTCGCTGTCTGAGTCGGCGCCGGGACCCGGCGCCGGGGCTTCGTTGCCTGCAATGGAGCCGTCCGGCTTCACCCGGACGGCAAGGGCCAGCGGGTCGTCATCCCGCTCGAGCAGCGGGTTGTCCGCGAGCGCCTGCTCGATCTCCTGGTTCAGCTCGACGGTCGACAACTGCAGCAGGCGGATCGACTGCTGCAACTGGGGCGTGAGCGCCAGGTGCTGCGACAGCCGGAGTGAAAGCGCCGGCTTCATGCCGTGCGGCCAGCGCAGAGAGGTGGACCGGACGGAAGGAAATTCATCGACGTGCGCCTTGCGCGCCGCGACTACATGCGGAAGTGCTCGCCCAGGTAGACGCGGCGGACCGTTTCGTTGCCGACGATCTCCTCCGGTCGCCCGGCCGCGAGCACCACGCCTTCGTTGATGATGTACGCGTGGTCGCAGATGCCGAGCGTTTCGCGCACGTTGTGGTCCGTGATCAGCACTCCGATCCCGCGTTCCTTCAGGAAGCGCACGATGCGCTGGATCTCGAGGACCGCGATCGGGTCCACGCCGGCGAACGGCTCGTCGAGCAGGATGAACCGCGGTCGCGCCGCGAGCGCGCGCGCGATTTCGACCCGCCGCCGTTCGCCGCCCGACAGCGACAGCGCGGGATTGGTCCGAAGGTGCGCGATCTGCAGGTCGTCGAGGAGCTCGTCGAGCCGCTGCGCCACGTGCTCACGCGGCAGGGGCCGCTTCTGCTCGTCGACCTGGAGTTCGAGCACGGCGCGGATGTTCTCCTCGACCGTGAGCTTGCGGAAGACCGACGCTTCCTGCGGCAGGTACGACAGCCCCATGCGCGCGCGCCGATGGATCGGCAGGTGGGCGATCGACATACCGTTCAACGAGATGCTGCCGGCGTCGAGCGGGACCAGGCCCACGACCATGTAGAAGCACGTCGTCTTCCCCGCTCCGTTGGGTCCGAGCAGCCCGACCACCTCGCCGCTTTTCACCGTCAGCGAAACGTCCTTGACGACCGTGCGGCTGCCGTAGCGCTTCTGCAGGCTCTCGACCACCAGGGTGTTCTGCGCCCCGCCGGCGTCCGCGGATTGACCCGAGGCCTGTGCGCGCGCGTCCATCTCAATCACGGCGCGGATTGGCAAGGTCGCGCGACGGCGCCAGGGGCGCCGAGGAGCCTGGCGCCGTCGCGGGCGACGTGCGGGGACCGATCGTGCCGCGCACCCGGCCGTCGCCGGAACCCGGGTCCTTCGGCGTGCCGCCCGTCACGAAATACTTCGAGTTGCGCTGGTCGTACGTGATGGCGTCGCCGCGCAGCTCGTCGCGCTGCACGTCGTTCTCCAGCAGGCGGATCCGCGCGCGCCCCAGCAGCTTCACGGTCTCGGCCTTCTCGTCGTACTCGATCCGTTCGGCGTGGCCATCGACGTACTCCTCGACGCCCGGCTTGCTGACGTCGCGGCGCTGGCGGAAGGTCGCCAGCTTGCCGGGCGCGGCCTCGAGCACGCCGAACAGGTAGCCCTCGGGATCCTTGCGGATCTCCACGCGCTGCCCGGAGGCCCGTATCGTTCCCTTCACGAGCACGACGTCGCCGACGAGCACGCAGACCTGCTTGAGGTCGTCGCATTCGCCGCTGTTGGCCTCGTAGTTCAGGGGCTTGTCGCGGTCCGCGCGCTCGGCGTGCGCGGGCGCCGCGACCGTTGCACAGGCGATCGCGAGTGCGAGGATCGGCCGCTTCATCGTCTAGCCCCCTGCGTCTGGGCCGCCTCGAAGGTTCCGCGCACCTTCGAGTGGAACTTCACGACCCGCTTGATGTTGTCGTAGTCCATGCCCACCGATCGAATCACCGAGCCGCCGCGGTCCACTTCGACCGGCAGATCGGTGCTGAACTGCTCGAGATCGGGAAGGGCGAGGAGCTTCTCGGTGGCAAGGCGCATCGGCGGCTCGCCGTTGTCGCCCGGAGAACGCGTGATGACGACGTCGCCGGTCAGCACGACGCGCTCCCCGCCACCCTCCACCAGCGCCTGTCGCGCGCGCGCCTCGAGGCGGGGCTGGTCCGGGCGCAGGCTCACGTAGCGCGGCTGCTGCAGTTCGGCGCGATCGTCTGCCGCGTAGTGCGTCATCGTTTCGGCGAACAGCCTGTTCGTCGGCCGTCCCGTCGCGTCGAACTGCGTCAGCGTCACGCCCTTGCCGACGAAATCGGGGCCTTCCCGCGACACCGGGTTCGCCAGATTGCCGTAGCGCCCAACCTGCGAGAACCAGTAGGTGACGCCGGCCAGCCCGGCGAGCAGCAGGACGGCGATGATGGCCGTGATGCGATCACGCATGCGAACTCGCCTTCATCCGCGCGTCATCGCGGCGAACTCCACGCCCTTCGCCCGGAGGATGAACTCGGCGAACGCTCGCACCGCCCCGCGTCCACCGGCCTGCTCGGCGATCCAGTGCGCGGCGCCCTTCACTTCGTCGCGCGCATCGGCGACTGTCGCCGCGAACCCCGCCTGCGCAAGCACCGGCAGGTCCGGGAGGTCGTCACCGATGAAGCCCGCCTGCTCGGCGGCAACCCCGGCGTCCCGGAGCAGTTCGTTCCACGCGACCGCCTTGTCGCCGCGGCCCTGCAGCACGCGCCCGATGCCCAGTTCGCGTGCGCGCGCGCCGACGATGTCCGACGAGCGAGCCGAGAGGATGGCGACCTCGACCCCATGGTTGAGCAGCATCTTGATGCCGTGCCCGTCGCGCACATCGAAGACCTTGAGCGCTTCGCCCTGCGGGCCGTAATAGAGCCGGCCATCCGTCAGCACGCCGTCGACGTCGAGGGCGACGAGCCGGAGCCGGGCCGCGCGCTGCTCGGGCGCCATCAGATCACCTTCGCCGCCATCAGGTCGTGCATGTGCAGGGCGCCGACCAGCGCGCCGCTGGCGTCGACCACCAGCAACTGGTTCTTCTTGCGCTGGTCCATCAGCTGCGCCGCTTCGGCGGCGAGCACGTCCGGCGCGATGGTGAGCGGGTTGCGCGTCATCACCTCGGCGAGCTTCACGCTGCGCACGTCGGCCGCGCGCTCCAGCAGCCGGCGCAGGTCGCCGTCCGTGAAGATGCCCTGCAGCCGGCCCTCGGCGTCGAGCACCGCGGTCATGCCAAGTTGCTTGCTCGAAATCTCCCGCAGCGCGTCGAGCAAGGACGTGTCGACCGTCACACGGGGAATCCTGTCTCCGGTCCGCATCACGTCGCTCACGTAGGTCAGCAGCCGGCGGCCCAGCGCGCCCGCCGGATGCGAGCGCGCGAAGTCGTCGGGCCCGAATCCGCGGGCGTCGAGGCAGGCGATCGCGAGGGCATCGCCCAGCGCCAGCATCGCCGCGGTCGACGACGTGGGCGCCAGGTTCAGCGGACACGCTTCCTTGTCGACGCGCACGTCGAGGTGCACGTCGGCGAGGCGCGCGAGCGACGAAGTCGCGTTGCCGGTCATCGCGATGAGCGGCGTGCCTTCGCGCTTCGCCACGGGGAGCATCCTGAGCAGTTCGTCGCCTTCGCCGGAGTACGACAGCGCGACGAGCACGTCGTCGCGCGTGATCATGCCGAGGTCGCCGTGCGCCGCTTCCGCCGCGTGCACGAAGATCGCGGGCGTGCCGGTCGAGGCGAGGGTCGCGGCGATCTTGCGCGCGATGTGGCCGCTCTTGCCAATGCCGCTCACGACGACGCGGCCCTTGCAGAGAAGCAGCAGCTCGACCGCGCGGGTGAATCGATCGTCGAGGCGGGCCGCCAGGGCCTGGACCGCGTCGGCCTCGATCCGCAGAACGTCCCGCGCCATTTCGAGGGCGTGCGCGGAGGGGACCAGCGGGCTTGCGGACATGGATCGCGGGGATTTGCGTGAGAGCCAGCCGCGATGGGTGGCGTGCAGCCATAATACACGCGGAGGTTTTCCTGGCATGGGTTTTGCTGTAGTGCAATTGCTCACTCGTTGATGGCCTCGTCCGGTCTGGAAATCACGCTGCTGCTGCTGGCCGCCGTCGTCGTCGGCGTGGTCGCATTCCGACTCCTCCAGCTGCCGCCGCTGCTCGCGTACCTGGCGGTCGGCATCGTCATCGGGCCGCACGCGCTCGGCCTCGTCCCGGACCTGGAGGACACGCGCTACCTCGCCGAGTTCGGCGTCGTGTTCCTGATGTTCTCGATCGGCCTCGAGTTCTCGCTGGCGCGCCTGCGAACGATGCGCAAGCTGGTGCTCGGCCTCGGTGGCGCCCAGGTGGCGCTGACCGTCCTCTCGACCATGGTGGCCGGCTGGATGGTCGGCCGCCACTTCGACGTAGGCTTCGCGGGCGCCTTCGCGCTCGGCGGCGCGCTGGCGATGTCGTCGACCGCGATCGTGATGAAGATGCTGGCCGAGCGCGCGCAGGTCGACACGGAGCACGGCAAGCGGATCGTCGGCGTGCTGCTGTTCCAGGACCTGGCGGTCGTTCCGCTGCTGGTGATCATTCCGGCGCTGGGCAGCGAGGCATCCAGCCTGGCGTGGACGCTCGCCGTCGCGCTCGTGAAGGCGGCGGCGCTGCTTACCGTGCTGCTGGTCGGCGGACAGCGCGTGATGCGGTGGTGGTTCCACACCGTCGCCAAGCGCAAGTCGCACGAACTGTTCACGCTGAACCTTCTGCTGGTGACGCTCGGCCTCGCGTGGTTGACCGAGGCAGCCGGGCTGTCGCTCGCCCTCGGCGCCTTCGTCGCCGGAATGCTGATCTCGGAAACGGAATTCCGCCACCGGGTCGAGGAGGACATCAAGCCGTTCCGGGATGTCCTGCTCGGACTGTTCTTCGTCACGATCGGCATGCTCCTCAACGTACGGATCGTGCTCGACAACTTCGGCTGGGTCGTGCTCGCGCTGGTCGGCCCGGTGGCGTTCAAGTTCGGGCTGATCGTCGCCCTCGTGCGGCTGTTCGGAGCCACGCCGGGCACCGCGATCAGGACCGGCCTCGCGCTGGCGACGGCCGGCGAGTTCGGCTTCGTCCTGCTCGGACAGGCCGGGACGCACGGATTGCTGAGCCCGCTGGTGCTGCAGGTCGTGCTCGCCTCGATGCTGCTCTCGATGCTGTCCGCGCCGCTGCTCGTCCAGTACAGCGACAGGATCGCGATGCGGCTGGCGTCGAGCGAGTGGCTGCACAAGTCGCTCGAGATCGCCCGCATCGCGCAGAGCGCGATCGCCGTCGAGAAGCACGTGGTGATCTGCGGATTCGGACGCAGCGGGCAGCATCTCGCCAAGATGCTCGAGCAGGAAGGCATCACCTACGTGGCCCTCGACCTCGATCCCGACCTGGTCCGGCAGGCAGCGGCGGCTGGCGACTCGGTCGTCTACGGCGACGCCGGGCGACGCGAGACGCTCGTCGCGGCGGGCATCAGCCGGGCCTCCGCCGTCGCCATCACGTACGCCGACACGCCGTCCGCGCTGAAGATCATTCACCACGTACGCGAACTGAAGCCGGACATCCCGGTCATCGTTCGCACGCAGGACGATCACGATCTCGCAAAGCTGACCGCCGCGGGCGCGACCGAGGTCGTGCCCGAGGTGCTCGAGGGAAGCCTGATGCTCGGCTCGCACGCGCTCGTGCTGCTCGGAGTTCCGCTGTCGCGCGTCGTCAAGCGGATCCGCGAGCAGCGCGACCAGCGTTATCAGTTGCTGCGCGGCTACTTCCACAGCACGGGCGACGACGACGACGTCGAGGAGGAAGCGCACGAGCGGTTGCACTCCGTGCCGCTGCATTCCGGCGCCGCGGGAGCGGGAAGGACGCTGGAGGAACTGGGACTCCAGCCGCTGGGCGTCGAAATCACCGCCGTGCGCCGGCGCGGCATCCGCGGGGCCGATCCGAGCCCGGGAATGCGGCTGCAGGTCGGCGACGTGGTCGTGCTCCGGGGGATTCCGGATGCGCTCGACCTCGCAGAGCGTCGGCTGCTGGAGGCGTGACCATGCGCAGGCGCGAAGTCCTGCTCGGCACCGCTGTCGCTTCCTGCTGGCAGGGCGGGCGGGCGCACAGCCAGCCGCGCTATGGTCGGAACTGCAGAAGGGTGGCGCCGGAATCCTGCTGCGCCATGCGCAGACCGAGGCCGGGGTCGGCGATCCGCCCGGATTCCGGATCGGAGACTGCGCCACGCAGCGCAACCTGTCCGACGACGGGCGCCGACAGGCCCAGCGCATCGGCGCCGTGCTGGCGGCCCGCGCGGTGCGCGTCGACGAGGTGCTCTCCAGCCAGTGGTGCCGGTGCCTTGAAACGGCGCGCCTGACCTTTTCGAATCGGCAGGTCGAGCCTTATCCGGCGCTGAACTCCTTCTTCGACGACCGCTCCACGGAACGGCAGCAGACCCGTGAAGTGGCGGCGAGGATCGCGGTGATCCGAGCTCCGGCGAACGTCGCCTTCGTGACGCACCAGGTGAACATCCTCGCGCTGACCGGGATCGCGGCCGGCTCCGGGGAAGCGGTGCTGGTGCGGTCGGCCGGCGGTTCGGTGCGAGACGCTGGGCCGCCTGGTGCTCTGAGTTTCTGTCCCGGCCGCCGCCTGGATGATCAAGGTGCCGGCGGACTGCGAAGTGCGCGGCCCGCCGGCGGCGAAGCCTGAAAGGAAGCGATCAGGCGGCCGCGGCAGCGGTGCCGCTGCGGCGCTTCCTGCCCTTCTGCCGCAGCAGCACCGGCGCCAGATAGCGCCCGGTGTGGCTCTCGGGGTTGGCGGCGACGGCTTCCGGCGCGCCGGTCGCGATGATCCGGCCGCCGCCGTCGCCCCCTTCCGGCCCGAGGTCGATGACCCAGTCGGCGGTCTTCACGACGTCGAGGTTGTGCTCGATCACGACCAGGGTGTTGCCGGCGTCACGCAGCTGGTGCAGCACCTTCAGCAGCAGCGCGATGTCGTGGAAGTGCAGCCCGGTCGTCGGCTCGTCGAGGATGTAGAGCGTGCGCCCGGTATCTCGCTTCGACAGTTCAAGCGAAAGCTTCACGCGCTGCGCCTCGCCGCCCGAGAGCGTGGTGGCGCTCTGCCCCAGCCGCACGTAGCCGAGGCCGACGTCGAGGAGCGTCTGCAGCTTGCGCGCGATGGTGGGGACCGCGCTGAAGAAGCCCGCCGCCTCCTCGACCGTCATGTCGAGGAC
Source organism: uncultured beta proteobacterium (assembly GCA_963841815.1). Taxonomy (GTDB): domain Bacteria; phylum Pseudomonadota; class Gammaproteobacteria; order Burkholderiales; family Burkholderiaceae_F; genus JAOUJD01. The sequence continues at coordinate 14,145 of CAWJEE010000002.1, forward strand.
CTCGGCGATGCTCCTGCCCTTGTAGTGCACCTCGAGCGTCTCGCGGTTGTAGCGCTTGCCGTGGCAGACGTCGCACGGCACGTAGACGTCGGGCAGGAAGTGCATCTCGACCTTCAGGACGCCGTCGCCCTGGCAGCTCTCGCAGCGTCCGCCCTTGACGTTGAAGGAGAAACGGCCCGCCTCGTAGCCGCGCTCGCGCGCCGTGGGCGTCTCGGCGAAGAGTTCGCGGATCGGCGTGAAGAGCCCGGTGTAGGTCGCGGGATTCGAGCGCGGCGTCCGCCCGATCGGGCTCTGGTCCACGCTGATCACCTTGTCGAAGTGTTCGAGGCCGTCGATCGACGCATACGGCGCCGGCTCCGCCGAGGAGCCGTAGAGGTGGCGCGACACGACGGCGTACAGCGTGTCGTTGATCAGGGTCGACTTGCCGGAGCCCGAGACTCCGGTGACGCAGGTGAGCAGCCCGACGGGCAGCTGGAGCGTGACGTCCTTCAGGTTGTTGCCGTGCGCGCCACCGAGCTCGAGCCAGTGCGTGAAGGGCGGGGTGCGGTCGTCCGGGATCTCGATCTGCCGCCGGCCGGACAGGTAAGCCGCCGTCAGCGACTTCTCGCTGCCGAGCACCACGTCGAGGCTGCCGCTCGCGATCACCTCGCCCCCGTGCGCGCCGGCTCCGAGCCCCATGTCGACGACGTGGTCCGCGGCGCGGATCGCGTCCTCGTCGTGTTCGACGACGATCACCGTGTTGCCCAGGTCGCGCAGGTGCTTAAGCGTGCCGATCAGCCGGTCGTTGTCGCGCTGGTGCAGCCCGATCGAAGGCTCGTCGAGCACGTACATCACGCCCGTCAGGCCCGACCCGATCTGCGACGCGAGTCGGATGCGCTGCGACTCGCCGCCCGACAGCGTCTCGGCGGATCGGTCCAGCGACAGGTAGTCCAGTCCGACGTTCACCAGGAAGCGCAGCCTCGCGCCTATCTCCTTGACGATCTTGTCGGCGATCTCCTTCTTCGCGCCCGCGAACTGCAGACGCTCGAAGTACGCGCAGGCGTCGCGCAGCGGGGCCGCCGCGACCTGGTAGATCCCGCGCCGCTCTTCGCCTTCGCCGATGAAGACGTGGCGCGCTTCGGTGCGCAGCCGCGTCCCTTCGCACACCGGGCACGGGCGCTGGCTGCGCAGCTTGGCCAGTTCCTCGCGCACGACGACCGAGTCGGTCTCCTTGAAGCGCCGGTCGAGGTTGGGCACGACGCCTTCGAACGGGTGCTTGCGCACCATCTTCCGGCCGCGCTCGTTGGTGTACGTGAACGCGATCTCGTCGTCTCCGGAGCCGAAGAGGATCACCCGGTGCGCGGCCTCGCTCAGTTCTTCGTACGGCAGGTCGATGTCGAAGCCGTAGTGCTGCGCGACGGTCACCAGCATCTGGTAGTAGTACTGGTTGCGCGCGTCCCAGCCCTTGATCGCGCCGCTCGCGAGCGACAGCTCGGGATGCGCCACCACGCGCTTCTCGTCGAAGTACTCGACGCTGCCGATGCCGTCGCACGCGGTGCACGCGCCCATCGGGTTGTTGAACGAGAACAGGCGCGGTTCGAGTTCGGACAGCGAGTAGCTGCACACGGGGCACGAGAACCGGCTCGAGAACAGCGTCTCCTGCCCGTTGTCGATGTCGAGCAGCAGCGCGCGGCCGTCGGCGAGGCGCAGCGCGGTTTCGAACGATTCGGCGAGGCGCTGCTTCGCGTCGGCCCGCACCTTCAGCCGGTCGACGACCACGTCCACCGAGTGCTTCTCGGTCTTCTTCAGCGGCGGGAGGTCTTCGGCCTCGACGACGGTGCCGTCGATCCGGAACCGGATGAAACCCTGGGTCTGCATGTCCTCGAAGAACTCGAGGAACTCGCCCTTCCGGTCGCGGACGACCGGCGCAAGCACCATGACCTTGGTGTCATCGGCGAGGCCGAGCGTCGCGTCGACCATCTGCGACACGCTCTGCGACTGCAGCGGCAGGTCGTGTTCCGGGCAGAACGGCGTGCCTACGCGCGCGTACAGCAGGCGCAGGTAGTCGTGGATTTCCGTGACCGTGCCCACGGTCGAGCGTGGGTTGTGCGACGCCGCCTTCTGCTCGATCGAGATGGCGGGGCTGAGGCCCTCGATCAGGTCGACGTCGGGCTTCTCCATCAACTGCAGGAACTGCCGCGCGTACGCGGACAGCGACTCGACATAGCGCCGCTGGCCCTCCGCGTACAGCGTGTCGAACGCGAGCGACGACTTGCCGGATCCGGACAGGCCCGTGATCACGATCAGCCGGTGCCGCGGCAGGTCGAGGTCGACGTTCTTGAGGTTGTGCGTGCGGGCGCCGCGGATCCGTATTTCGTCCATGCTGCTGTGCCGTGACCGTGCCTCGTGTCGTTGGCCGGCAGAGGGCCGCCGGCTCGAAAAGGGCAACTTGGTACTATAGCGACAAACGCAGGCGCGCCTTGCCCCCGGTCACCGCCGGGCACTCCCTCCCGGAGCGATCCGGAACCCCAGCCCGATCCTCACGCATGACCTCCCGTTCTTCGTCGCGCATGTCCGGCCAGGAAGTGCGCACGAGCGCCTCGCTCGCGTCGATCTTCGCCCTGCGCATGCTGGGCCTGTTCCTGATCCTGCCGGTGTTTTCGGTGCACGCGCGCACGATTCCCGGCGGCGACAGCCCGGCCCTCGTCGGCCTGGCGCTCGGCATCTACGGCCTGACCCAAGGCCTGCTGCAGATCCCGTTCGGCGCCGCCAGCGATCGCTGGGGACGCAAGCCGGTGATCGTCGCCGGCCTGGTGCTGTTCGCCGCCGGCAGCTTCATCGCCGCGTCCGCCGACGACATCTTCTGGACGATCATCGGCCGGGCGGTGCAGGGCGCGGGCGCGATCTCTGCCGCTGTGACCGCGTTCATCGCCGATGCGACGCGCGAGGAACATCGCACCAAGGCGATGGCGATGGTCGGGGCGTCCATCGGGCTGACTTTCGCGCTGTCGCTCGTCGGTGCCCCGCCGCTGTACGCGGCGGTCGGCATGGGTGGCCTCTTCGCACTGACCGGCGTTCTCGCGCTGGCAGCGATCGCCGTCGTCACGTGGGTGGTGCCGGGTGCGCCGCCGCGCATCGAACACGACGAACCGGCGACCGCGGCGAGCGTGGTCTTCAATCCGCAGCTGCTGCGCCTGAACTTCGGGATCTTCGCGCTGCACACCGTGCAAATGGCGATGTTCGTGGTGGTGCCCGTGCTGCTGGTCGAGCGGGCGCAGTTGCCGCTCCCCAATCACTGGTGGGTCTACCTGCCCGTGGTGCTGGTGTCGTTCGGCCTGATGATGCCGCCGATCATGGCGGCGGAGCGCAGGTCGCGCATGCGCGTCCTGTTCCTGGCGGCCGTGGGCCTGCTGCTCGTCGTCCAGCTCGGCCTGATGCTCCACGCGCCGAGCCTCATGTGGATCGCCGGCTGGATGCTGCTGTTCTTCGTCGGCTTCAACATCCTCGAGGCGAGCCTGCCATCGCTGGTGTCGCGGGTCGCCCCGTCATCCGCGAAAGGCCTGGCGCTCGGCATCTACAATACGACGCAGTCCGTCGGGCTGTTTGCCGGCGGCGCCCTCGGCGGCCTGGTCGCCGCGCGGTGGGGCGCGCAGGGAGTGTTCGCATGCGCGGCAGTCATCATGGGCGTGTGGTGGGTGATCGCACTCGGCATGCGCGAAGTCCCGAAACGTTCGAGCGGCCAGCCGGTGCCGATCTGAAGAGGAGAACACATGGCATCCGTCAATAAAGTCATCCTGATCGGCAACCTGGGCCGCGACCCGGAGACGCGTTACACCGCCGACGGCGCGGCGATCACCAACATCACGATCGCGACGTCGGACCGCTGGAAGGACAAGGCCAGCGGCGAGATGAAGGAATCGACCGAATGGCACAAGGTCGCCTTCTTCGGCCGCCTGGCGGAGATCGCCGGCGAGTACCTCAAGAAGGGCCGTCCCGTCTATGTCGAAGGCCGGCTGCGCACGCGCAAGTGGCAGGACAAGGAAGGGCAGGACCGTTACACGACAGAGATCGTGGCCGAGAACATGCAGATGCTCGGTTCGCGCGAAGGCATGGGTGGCGGCGGGGCGGACTTCGACAGCGGCAGCGAGGAGCCCCGCGCTCCGGCCCGTGCACCGGCGAGCAAGCCGGCGTCCGCCGCCAAGCCGGCCTCGTCGATGGCCGACATGGACGACGACATCCCCTTCTGAGGCGGGTCGCGCGTTCTTGATCCACCGTACGGTCGGGCGATCGTCCCAAGCTATGCTGCAGGCAGATGCTTGGAATGTCCCGGCGCACTAACTAAGGTAAGAGTCGACCATGACCACCTTCGCGCATGCTGCTTCCCGCGCCCCGACGGTCTACCTGATCGAAGACGACGCCGACCTGCGCGAGTCGCTGGCTGCCTTGCTGGAGGCCAGCGGCTACCTTCCCCGGTGTTTCGCGAGCGCGGAGGACCTCCTCGCCAACGGCGTGAACGAGCGGCCGGCCTGCGCGCTGATCGATCTCCATCTGCCGGGAATGAGCGGGCTCGACCTGCAGAAGAAGCTTCACGACGAACAGCCGCACCTGCCGGTGATCGTCGTGACCGGCCACGGCGACGTGGCTACGGCGCGCGCGGCGTTGCTGACCGGAGCGCTCGACTTCCTCGAGAAGCCGGTCCAGCCGAAGGAACTGATGGACGCCGTCGCGGCGGCGCTGGCGAGCGACGCCCAGGCGCTGGAGCGCGCGCGCGAACGCGAACAGATGCGCGAGCGCCTCGGTCGCCTGACGCCACGCGAACGCGAAGTGTTCCAGCGGATCACCGACGGCCTCCACAACCGCGAGATCGCGGTCGAACTCGGCATCAGCCCTCGCACGGTGGAAGTCCATCGCGCGCGGCTGATGGACAAGCTGAACGCGCGCCGCATCGCGGACCTCTTCCGTCTGCGGCTGGCGCTCGACGGCGACGACACCGCCGCACCGGTCCGATCCTGATCGCCGGGCGCGGTACGCAGTACCTCTTAGTTCCTTTCCCCAATTTCAGAGCTGCGCGCGAAGCACTAACGTTGCTTCCAGTCGATCCTTTGTAGCCCTTGCGCTACGCAAGGTGGCAGCAAGCGCAACGCAGGAGGTTCCCCTTCCTCGTCGCGATTCGGTCCGCGCAGGTGCCTCGCACGGCGCGGACATTTTTTTTCTCCTCGAGCCTCGCGCTCGCCACCAGCAGCCTCCCTTCCAGGGTGTGGTCGACATCTCGTGCGACTGTTCGGGGCTGAACTCGCGCCGTGCCCCGCGGAGCCACTTCGCGGCGCACGCAGGCGCCCTCGCGTCAGCAGCTTGTGGCTCAACCTGGCCGCAGCAGTGCGAGCGCCACCGCGTTCAGGGGACCGGCGCTTGCGATCAGCGAGGGCTCGGCGAGCGGACTGCCGCCGTTCCATCCGGTGACCGCACCGCCCGCGCCTTCGACGACCGGCACGATCGCCGCCACGTCCCAGTACGCCAGCGTGGGGTCCAGCATGAGGTCGGCACCGCCGGTGGCGAGGGCGAAGTAGCCGAAGCAGTCGCCCCAGGTCCGGTAGAGCTTCGCGGCGCGGATGATCCGCTCGACAGCCCTGCCGCCGCGCTGCTCGCCGGTGGACCAGTGCGTCGTGGCCAGCACGGTCGCGTCCGCAAGTCGCGCGCAGGGGCGCACGCGCGCGGCGCGCGACGATCCATCGCCCGCGTACAACGTAGTGGCGCCGCGGTGGCCGATCAGCGCCACGCCGGCCGCTGGATGGCCGATCACGCCGAGCACCGGCCGGAAGCCGTCGCCGTCGTCGCGTTCGAGGGCGATCAGCGTGCCGAACAGGAAGCAGTTGGTGATGAAGGCGCGCGTGCCATCGATCGGGTCCAGCACCCAGCGGTAGCGTTCGCCTGGCTTGTTGCCGTGCTCCTCGCCGATGATGGCGTGGCGTGGGTAGCGCCGTTCGATCAGGCGCCGCATCGCCTCCTCGGCGTTGCGGTCGGCCATCGTGACCGGGCTCGCGTCGCCCTTCGTGACGACCGCCGTGCCGGTCATGAAGTAGCCACGGATCGTGGCGAACGCGATGCCGATCAGCTCGTGCATGAACGGCACGAACTCGCGCTCCTCGGCGCGGGTCAGCGGAGCGCTGTAGGTCGCCACCGGTCAGGCGCGCTTCGACGCTGCGAACAGCGACTCGCACCAGGCCTGGTCGACCGCGCTTGGTGTGGTGCACTTGTCCTTCAGCGCGCCGGCAAGCCGCGCGAGCACGTCGTCGTGCCGTCCGTCCTTGTTCCAGGTGGCCAGGCGCTTGCTCATGCGGTCGAGCGCCGCGCGGTTGTTGCCGGTGAGCTGCACGCTGTCGTGCCTGACTTCGCCGAGCACCTGCATGGCGGCCCTCTCGACGGCCGCGGCATCCTGCGGCGTCAGCTCGAGCAGCGTGTTCAGGTAGCTGCCGCCCCAGCGTAGCCGCGTCGCCGTGCCCCGCGCGCTGTCGTAGGCCTGGCGCGACCAGTCGATGGCCGCCGCCTTGCCTTCCGGCGTGCCGCGCTTCTTCGCGTTCGAGGCGAGTTGCGACATGTAGTAGTAGGGCGAGTGCGATCGCTTCAGCTCGGCGGTCAGCAGCGCGTCGGATTCGTCGAGCAGGCCGGCGCGGGCGAGCACGCCGCCGGTCAGCGTGATGACGGCCTGGCGCTCGTCGAGGTCCTCGATCTCGCGGTCGACGCGCGCCGCCTGCGTCTTCACCTCTTCCACCAGCGCGGGCGGCAACGGCCCCTCCTTGTCGTCGAGCCGCGCGAGCTCGACCTTGCCGAGCATCGCGTACATGCGTCCGCCGTTGGAGAGCTTCGGCTCCGCGGCAAGCTTGTCGAGTGCCGCGATCCACTGGGCCTTCAGGTCGGCGCGTTCCCTGGACCTGGCGTCCGTGAGGAGGCCAACGAGGTCGTCGGCGGCGTAGCCGAGGATGTCGTGGTTGGCCCGCACGAGCTCCGGCTGTTCGAGCAGGCTCTTCACGCTCGCGATGGCGTCGGTCTTGTCGACCTTCGGCTTTGCTGTCGCTGGCCTGCGACGCCGAGTGCAAGGCCTCGAGCACGAGGCGCGACGACGCTTCCCGCTCTCCGGACGGACACACCGCGGCGAGTTTCATCAGCGTCGCCGGGACTTCCTTCTCGGGCACCAGCTGGCCGTCGTCGGTTTCCCACGAATAGAACGCCAGCATCCGCCAGTCGTCGGCGGACAGCGATTTGCCGTCGAGGGCCGTCTCGAGCGCCTGCTTCGCGGAGTTGCCGCCGGCCAGCCCGCGTTCGAGCAGCTGCATGTACTTCGACGCGTCGACCGAGCCTGCGAGGCGCGTCAGCTCCTGCCCGCCGCCGCTCAGCAGCACCATGGTCGGATAGCCGCGCACCTTGAAGCGCTCGCCGAGCACCTGGCCGCTCGGGCTGTCGGCGTCGACGTAGACCGGCACGAACGAGCGCGACTTCTCGATGAAGTCCGGCCGCGTGAAGATGGTGCTCTTCACCTGGTTGCACGGCGGGCACCACACGGCGGTCCAGAAGAGGAAGACCGGCTGGTTCCTGGAGCGCGCGTCCTCGAAGGCGCGGTCAACGTCGGCGACGCTCTGCGGGCGCACCCACTGGATCCCGGCCTGCGCCGGATTCGCGGATGCGGTCGTCGGCTGCGGCGCGGGCTCCGGTGCCTTCGAGCAGGCCGACAGGAGGGCGATGGCGACGAGCAGCAGCAGGGATCGCAGCATGGTTCGGGCTCCGGGCACGGCCGCGGATTATCGCCCAGCCGGAAGCGGGCTCAGCGAGCGGCGACGCGTGCGGCCAGGGCGAGGTAGTGCGCGAGCGGCGGGGTCCGCGCGTCCTGCAGCTTCGCGCGGTCGTCCCACAGACGCAAGCGCACGCCTTCATCCGAGTACGGCTCGGCCTCGAACGCAGCGGCCTGCCCCTCGCTGAAGATCCCGCCCTGCAGTTCGAGACTGCGCTTCGAATCGATCGACAGCGCGGCCCAGTACTCGGCACCGGTGATTGCGCCGTCGCCGCGCGCGCACAGGTAGCGCTTGGCGTCGACGTGCAGTCGGATCGGCTGCAGCACGGCCGGACCGAACAGGTCACGCAGGAAGGGCAGCGCGACGTACTCGTGACGGTCGTCGACACCGCGCAGCGTCGGCGTCTCGCCCTGGTCGTTGATCAGGTGGCCGAGATCGTGCAGGAAGGCCGCAACGACCAGCTCGTCGCTGGCGCCTTCCAGCTCGGCGAGGTGAGCGGACTGCAGCGCGTGCTGCAGTTGCGTGACCGGCTCGCCGGCGTACATGCGGTCGCCCTTGGCGGCGAACAGGTCTTCGATGTCGTCGAGTGTCAGCGCCATGTCAGCTGGCTGCGGGGGTCCGGTTGAGGGCGCTGCCCTGCTCGGCCAGAACACGCGTCTTCGACAGCACGCCTGCGGATTCGAGGATCGGGTAGGAGACGGAGCAGAACAGCGAGTTCATGCGCTTGAAGTCCGAGAGCAGGTCCAGGTGCAGGGAGCTGGTCTCGACCGACTGCGGCGTGTTGTCCGACAGCCGGTGCAGGTGGCTCTCGGCGTAGCGCATCTCGAGTTCGCGGAAGGTCACCTTCTCGGCGATCAGGCGCTGCGCGGACTTCAGGTCCCCGTTGAGGAACACCGCTACCGACAACTGCAGGTTGCTGATCAACCGTCCGTGCAGGTCGCTGATCTCCTGCAGGCCCGCTTCGGAGAAGGACAGTCCGTGCTGGATCTTGCGCTCGGCGACGTCGAGCAGCAGCCGCTCGATGATGTCACCCACGTGCTCCATGTTGATCGTGAACTGGATGATCTCGGTCCACCGCCTGGACTCGCGCGCTTCCAGCGCCTCACGGCTGATCTGGGCGAGGTAGCGCTTGATGGCTGAGTACAGCCGGTCGATCTCGTCGTCCTTGCGCCGCAGCGATTCGGCCAGCTGCGCGCTGTCGTGCCGCAGGACCTCCAGCAGGCCGGTGAGCATCTCCTGGACCGTGTCGGCCAGCCTAATGGCTTCGCGTGCCGCATTGCCGAGTGCGAGGGCAGGGGTGTCGAGCGCGACCGGGTCCAGATGCCGCGGCTCGCCGAGCGTCTCCGCCTGGCGCGGCGCCGGCAGCCACTTCTCGGTGAGGTCGGCCACCCGCCTGGTGAGGCCGATGAACGTAAGCGCGAGCAGTACGTTGAACAGCAGGTGAAAGTAGACGACGAGCTGCTTGGGATCCGAGTGCAACTTCAGCAGGTACGGCGTGGCGACCGGCAGCGCGAGCAGCGCGAGCCCCACGCCCGCGGCCTTGAACACGAAGTTGCCGAGCGGCACGCGGCGCGCGACCGGGTCCGCCTTCCACGTCGTGAGCAGCGCCAGCAGGCCGCTGCCGAGGTTGGCGCCGAGGACGACCGGCAGCGCCACGTGCGCCGGCACGACGTTGGCGGCCGCCAGCGAGGCGACCAGCAGCACCACCGCCAGGCTCGAGTACGACGCGACCGCGAGCAGCGCGCCGATCAGCACGTCGAGCAGCAGGTCGCCGGAAATCTGCGCGAAAAGCACGCGCACTCCCGAGGCCTTGACCAGCGGCACCGTGGCCTGGCTGATCAGCTGCAGCGCGAGGATCATCACGCCGAGCCCCAGCGCGATCTTTCCGATCTGGCCGGCGCGCTCGTTCTTCTGCGAGAGGTAGACGATCACACCGGCGACGATCAGCAGCGGAGCGAGCCAGGTCAGGTTCAGCGAGAACACCTGCACCATCAGCGCCGTGCCGACATCGGCGCCGAGCATCACGGCCAGCGCGGCCGCTGTTCCGATCAGTCCCTGCGACACGAAGGACGACGCGAGTAGCGCCGTCGCGGTCGAGCTCTGCAGCAGGCCGGTCACCGCCACTCCGGCGACGAAGCCGGTTGCGCGATTGCCGACGTTGCGACGGAGGACCTGGCGCAGGCTGGCGCCGTACACGCGCAGCACGCCGGTGCGCACGATGTGCGTTCCCCAGACGAGCAGCGCGATGGCCGCCAACAGGTTCAGGAGGGTCTGCATCCGGGTTGCCTAAATCCGCACCTCTTCATCACTGCCAGGGCAATGAGTACGTTTTCGTGTTGGTGAAGCTCTTCATTGCTTCCAGCACGCCTTCCTTGTACCCGAGGCCGGAGTCCTTGATTCCACCGAAAGGCGTGAGTTCGAGCCGGTATCCCGGCACTTCGCGCACGTTGACGGTCCCGACGTTCAGCTCCGAGATGAAGCGGGTGATGTAGTCGAGCCGGTTGGTGCAGACGGCCGACGACAGTCCGTACGCAGTCGAGTTGCTGATCGCGATCGCCTCGTCGATCGAGCCGAAGCGGATCACCGGCGACACGGGCCCGAACGTCTCCTCCTTCACGAGCGGCATGTCGGGTACGACGCGGTCGACCACGGTCGGCGCGTACAGCGCCCCGCGGCGGACGTGACCGGCGAGCACCCGGGCACCGCTCGCAACCGCGCCATCGACGCGTGCCTCGAACTCGCGCGCCGCGGCTTCGTCGATCACCGTGCCCATGTCGATGTCCGGATCGAGCGGGTCGCCGTGCTTCAGGGCCCTGGTTTTGAGCACCAGGCGGTCGACGAAGTCGTCAGCGACGCTCGCATGCACCAGCATGCGCTTGACGGCAGTGCAGCGTTGTCCCGAGTTCCTGTACGAGCCGCTGGCCGCCAGCGTCGCCGCTTCCTCGACGTCGGCATCCTCCATCACGATGATCGGATCGTTGCCGCCGAGTTCCAGGACCTGCCGCTTGTAGACCGCCTTGCCCGCGATGTACTTGCCGACCGCCACGCCGCCCGTGAAGGTCACGAGGTCGATGTCCGGGTTGGTCAGCATCTCGTCGGCGATCTCGCGCGGATCCCCGGTCAGCACCGAGAGCATCGGACCGGGCAGGCCGGCCTCGTACAGGACATCGGCGAGCACGTACGCGGCCAGCGGCGTCTTCTCGCTCGGCTTCAGCACGACGCGGTTGTTGGTGGCCACGGCCGGCGCCACCTTGTGGATCACCTGGTTCAGCGGATGGTTGAACGGCGTGATCGCGGCGATGACGCCGAGCAGCGGCTCGCGCATCGTGTAGACCTTGCGCTTCTTCCCGTGCGGGGTCAAGTCGCACGAGAAGACCTGTCCGTCGTCGACCAGCGCCTGGTTGGCGGCGAACAGCAGGACGTCGCTCGCACGGCCGACTTCGTATTGCGTGTCCTTCA
>CAWJEE010000003.1:0-12740 GCA_963841815.1 uncultured beta proteobacterium
TGCGGCGGATGCTGGTTGCTCTCATGTTCTACGATTGTAGGTTAGCGATCCTCGGAACTGCCAGATGTCACCTCCCGTTTCCGTGACAGCGGAAAGAATCGCCCGCTGCCGCGTCCTCGTCGTCGGCGATGCGATGCTCGATCGCTACTGGCACGGCGAGGTCGAGCGCCTGTCACCGGAGGCTCCCGTTCCGATCGTGCGCATCAGCGGAACGGATGCGCGGCTCGGCGGCGCGGCGAACGTGGCCCGCAACGTGGTGGCGCTCGGCGCGAAAGCCGGCTTGCTGACGGTGCTCGGTACGGACGAGCCCGCCGAAGCATCCGGCGCCTGTTGAAGGAGTCGGGGATCGAGGACCACGCCGCCGTGTCCAACGGCCTGGCGACCACGGTGAAGCTTCGGGTCATCGGCCGGCGGCAGCAGATGCTGCGCGTGGATTTCGAGAGCGAACCGGGCTCCGACGTCCTGGCGGGGCAGATCGGCCTGTTCCGCGAATTGCTGCAGAAGTTCGACCTGGTGTTGCTGTCCGACTACGGCAAGGGCGGCCTGAAGCACATCGAGCAGATCATCGGAATCGCGCGCGCCGCGAACAAGCCCGTGCTGGTCGATCCGAAGGGCGACGAGTACTCGCGCTACGCGGGCGCGACGATCATCACGCCGAACCGCGCAGAATTGCGCGAGGTCGTCGGCCGCTGGACGGACGACGAGGACCTGGAGCGGCGGGCCCAGGAATTGCGCAGGAGACTGGACCTGCAAGCCCTGCTGCTGACGCGCAGCGAAGAAGGGATGACGCTGTTCACGGAGCAAGGGGCGTGGAGCGTCGCGGCGGCAGCGCGGGAGGTGTTCGACGTCACGGGCGCCGGCGACACCGTGATCGCCGTGCTGGCGGTCATGATGGCTGCCGGCCTCCCGCTGCGCGACGCGGTGACCATCGCCAACAAGGCAGGAGGTATCGTGGTCGGCAAACTGGGCACGTCCACCACTTCGTACAGCGAGCTCTTCGAGCCGAACGAATGAAGATCATCGTCACCGGCGCCGCCGGCTTCGTCGGCTCGAACAACGTGCTTGCGCTGAACGCGCGCGGCGAGCGCGACGTCGTCGCCGTCGACAACCTCACGCGCGCCGACAAGTTCGCGAACCTGGTCGACGCGGAGCTCGGCGACTACATCGACAAGGTCGAGTTCCTCGACCTCGTGCGACGCCGCGCCCTGCCGAAGCCGGACGTCGTCTTCCACCAGGGCGCCTGCTCCGACACCATGGAGACGGACGGCCGCTACATGATGGAGAACAACTACCGCTACAGCGTGGAGTTGTTCCGCTGGTGCCAGGAACTGCGCGTGCCGCTCGTGTACGCCTCTTCGGCGGCCGTCTACGGGCTGGGCCCGGTCTTCAAGGAGGGGCGCGCGCACGAACATCCGCTGAACGTCTACGGCTACTCGAAGTTCCTGTTCGACCAGTTCATCCGCCGCGCGCTGCCCGACCTGCGCGCGCCGGTGGTCGGCCTGCGCTACTTCAACGTCTACGGGCCGCGCGAAGCGCACAAGGGCCGGATGGCGTCGGTGGCCTTCCACCACGTGCATCAGTTCCTCGCCGACGGCGCGGTCAAGCTGTTCGAAGGCAGCCACGGCTACGCCAACGGCGAGCAGCGACGCGACTTCATTCACGTCGACGACGTCGTCGCGACCAACCTGCACTTCTGGGACCACCCGCGATCGGGCATCTACAACGTCGGCACCGGGCGGGCGCAGGCGTTCAACGACGTGGCCAAGGCCGTCGTCAACGCGATCCGTGCGAACGAAGGCAAGCCTGCCCTCACGCTCGAGCAACTCGTGGCCGCCAGCGAGATTCGGTACGTGCCGTTCCCCGAAGCCCTGCGCGGCAAGTACCAGGCCTTCACGCAGGCGGACCGAGCCAACCTCGATCAGGCCGGCATGAGCGCCCCGTTCAAGACGGTCGAGACCGGCACGGCCGAGTACGTGCGCTGGCTGCTGGCGCGCGGCAAGTGAAGGCGGCCGCGTTCCTCGACCGCGACGGCGTGATCAACATCGATCGCGGTTACGTCTTTCGCCGCGAAGACTTCGAGTTCGTGCCCGGCACGCTGCACGCGGCGCGCGAGCTGAAGTCGATGGGACTGGCACTCGTCGTCGTGACGAACCAGTCGGGAATCGCGCGCGGCTACTACGGGCCGGAGCAGTTCCATGCGCTGACCGACTGGATGAAGGAGACGTTCGCCGCGCACGGCGCGGCGCTCGACGGCGTCTACTTCTGCCCGCATCACCCGACCGAAGGCGAGGCGCCGTACCGGCAACCATGCCAGTGCCGCAAGCCGGCGCCCGGGCTGCTGCTCGACGCGGCGCGCGACCTCGACATCGACCTGCGCCGTTCGGTGCTGTTCGGCGACAAGGCAAGCGACCTGCGGGCGGCGCTCGCGGCCGGCGTCCCCAACCGCGTCCTGCTCGGCACCGACGGGCGCGAGGAGCCGGACCACGCGTTCCCCGGAGGCCTCGCCACCGAGCGCTTCCAATCGCTCGCAGCGGCGGTGCAGTCGGAATCGATGCGTGCTCTGTTGGCGCGATTGCCCCACGAGCAGGCGGCGGCATGAGCGCCGCCCGGCCGCTCCGAAGGCGCTCGCTCCCCCTCGGGGGGACGGCGCGCAGCGCCGAGGGGGCACTATGAGCGCTGCGCGAAGGGAGGACCAGTGAGCCTCTTCGCCCGCAAGATCGTCTCCCGCGAACAGCTCGCGCGCGCCGCCGCCACGCTCGCCCGCCCGCTGGTGCTGACCAACGGCGTCTTCGACATCCTGCATCGCGGCCACGTCACCTACCTCGAGCAGGCCCGCGCGCTGGGCGCGGCCCTCGTCGTCGCGGTCAACAGCGACCGTTCCGTGCGCCAGCTCGGCAAGGGACCGGACCGGCCGATCAATCGGGACGCCGACCGCGCCTGGGTCCTCGCGGCCCTGCAGTCCGTGGATCTCGTGACGATCTTCGACGAACAGGTCCCGCTCCCCGTGCTCGAACTCGTTCGCCCGGACATCTACGTCAAGGGCGGCGACTACGACATGGACACGATCGAGGAGGCGCGGCTCGTTCGCAGCTGGGGCGGCACGGCGCACGCGCTGCCCTTCGTGCCGGGCCACTCCACCACGGGAACCGTCAACCGCCTGCGTGGCGCGGACTGAGCGGTACAGTCGCGCCCATCCGGCCGTGAGCCCATGAACATCAGCCTTCCGCCCTCGACCTACCTCGCCCAGGCGGCGGTCGCCGCCTTCATCTGCGCGCTGGTGATCCTGATGCTGCGCCGGCCCGCCGAGCGCTGGGGCCTGGTGGACCACCCGGGCGGGCGCAAGCGCCACGGCGCGCCGGTGCCGCTGACCGGCGGACTCGCGGTCGTTGCCGGGTTCGCGCTGGCGCTCACGTGGTCCTTCGCTGCCCTGGGGCAATACGCCGCGCTGTTCGCCGGCATCGCATTGCTCGCGGTGATCGGCCTGCTCGACGACCTCGGCGAGGTATCGGCGACGTCCAAGATGCTCGCGCAGGTGCTGGCTGCGGTCTTCATGACGTCGTGGGGCAGCAACTACCTGACCGGGCTGGGCGACCTGTTCGGGACGAGCCCGATCGACCTTAGGGATTGGGCGATTCCGTTCACCGTCTTCGCGGCCATCGCCGTCATCAACTCGGTCAACATGTTCGACGGGCTCGACGGCCTTGCCGGCTCGCTGGTGCTGGTGATCCTGCTGTTCTTCAGCGGCTTCGCGTGGACGATCGGCGATGCCAACGCGTCCAAGATCCTCGTCGTGTTGTCCGGCGCGATGGCGGGCTTCCTGTTCTTCAACCTGCCGTGGCCCTTGCGCGGGCGGCATCGCACCTTCCTCGGCGACGCAGGCAGCATGGCGGCCGGGTTCGTCGTCGCCTGGTTCGCGGTGTCGCTGACGCAGCGCGCCGGCCTGAACGCCGTGCCGCCCGCCGTGATGCTGTGGGTGCTGGGCATCGTGCTGATGGACGTCTTCACGGTGACCGTGCGCCGCCTCGCGCGCCGGCGCAGCCCGATGGCGCCGGACCGCGATCACGTGCATCACGTGCTGCTGCGGCGCGGCCTGGGCCCGCGCCGGACGCTGCTGGTGCTGGTCGGCGCCAACATCGCGCTCGGCCTCGTCGGCACGGCGCTCTGGCAGTACGGCGTGCCCGACTGGTGGATCTTCTGGTCGTTCCTGGCCGTGTGCGCCGCCTACTTCGCGGCGTTCTTCATGCCGTTGCGCTACTACCGCCTGCGCAGCCGCATCGGGGCTCCGGACGAATACGAACGCGACAGCTGAGCCGGCTCAGATCCGGTACCCGCCCTTGCGCGCATAGTGCACGGTGGCGTCGAGAAACCCCTGCTTCGATCCGCAATCGAACCGCTGCCCCGCATAGCGATACGCATACGTCGACCCGCCGGCCAACATCTGCGCGATCGCGTCGGTCAGCTGGATCTCGCCGCCGCTGCCGCGCGGGATCGTGCGCAGGTGGTCGAAGATGCCGGGCTCCAGCACGTAGCGGCCCAGCACGGCGAGCGTCGAGGGCGCGTCGACGGGTTGCGGCTTCTCGACGATGTGCGTGACGCGCGAAGTCCGGTCGTCGATGGCCTCGGCGCTGACGATCCCGTAGCGCGACGTGTCCTCGCGCGGCACGTCCTCGACCGCCAGCACGTTGCCGCCGCCGCGCGCTTCACGCGCCTGCATCAGTTGTCCCATCGCCGGCTGCACGGCGTCGATCAGGTCGTCGGCGAGGATCACCGCGAACGGCTCGTCGCCGACCACGGGCTCGGCGCACAGCACCGCGTGGCCGAGGCCGAGCGGTTCCGGCTGGCGGATGTAGATGAAGACGTCAGTTTCAGGCGAGATGTTCTTGACGATCTCGAGCAGCTCGCTCTTGCCCTTGGCCGCGAGCTCGGCCTCGAGCTCGGGGGCCCGGTCGAAGTGGTCCTCGATGGAGCGCTTGTGCCGGCCGGTGATGAAGATCATCTGCCGGATTCCGGCGGCCGCGGCCTCCTCGACGGCGTACTGGATCAACGGCTTGTCGACGACGGGCAGCATCTCCTTAGGCATCGCCTTGGTCGCAGGAAGGAAACGCGTGCCGAGGCCGGCTACGGGGAACACCGCCTTGCGGACGGGCTTCATGTCTTGTTCTTTCATCTGCTCTTGCTCGTCCCGATGCTAGCAAAGCGCAGCGTCCACACCCGCTAGTATTCCGCCATGAGCACCTACGCCATCGGCGACTTGCAGGGCTGTGTCGAAGGCTTTGACCGGCTTGCAGCGCGGCTTCCAGACGCCGACCGCTTCATCTTCGTCGGCGACCTCGTCAATCGCGGTCCGCATTCCCTCTCTTCCCTGCGCCGCGTCAAGGCTCTCGTCGATGCCGGGCGCGGCCTCACGATCTTCGGGAACCACGACCTGCACCTGCTCGCAGTGGCGGCCGGCATCCGCAGGCAGCACTCCTCCGACACGCTGCAGGAGATCCTCGATGCGCCCGACCGCGACGAGTTGCTTGCGTGGGTCCGGACGCGCCCGCTCTCGCACCAGGAGGACGGATACCTCTTCGTGCATGCCGGCGTGCTTCCTGCATGGACGGTCGAGAAGACGGTTTCGCTGGCGAGAGAAGTCGAGCAGCGGCTCGCGGCCGACGACTACGAGGACTTCCTGCGCGTGATGTACGGCAACGAGCCGAGTCTGTGGAGCGACGAACTCACGGGGCACGATCGCCTGCGCTGCGTGGTCAATGCGCTCACGCGGATGCGCCTGCTGGACGCCGACGGGCGCATGGACCTGAAGCATCACGACGCGAGCTCGAAGGCGCCGGCCGGGTTGACGCCGTGGTTCGATTTTGCCGACCGCGCGACCCGGGGAACACCGATCGTCTTCGGCCACTGGTCCACGGAAGGCCTGGTGATGCGTGACGACGTGATCGGCATCGACACCGGATGCCTGTGGGGCGGGTGCCTGACGGCGCTGCGGCTCGCAGATCGCGCGCTGTTCCAGGTCGACTGCCCGCAGTCGATGGCGCCTGGCGACTGATCAGGCCGTCGCTGTCTTCCGCTCGTCGTTCGGCACGCCGAGCGCTCCGGCGATGGCGTCCCGCGCGGCCCGCGCCACCGCGTGCCGGTTGCCGTGCACCTCCACCGGGATGGCCGGCAGCACCGTGATGCGGATCTCGAGGTCGCGCGCGGCGAGGATCTTCGCGAGCGACGTGAAGAGGCCCATCTCGCCGATGAAGGCGGCCGCATCGGTCTGACGGCCGCCGTCGGTGTACCGGATCGCGATCGGCCACACGGGAGCGCCGATCTCCACCGCCGGCGCCAGCAGGTTCGAGTGGAACGGCAGCAGCGTGGCGCCGTCGGTGGTCGTTCCCTCGGGGAACACCGCGACCGACTCCCCGGCCTTCAGGTGATCGCGCATCTTGTGGTTCATCGACGCCACCGCATGCCGCCGCCCGCGCTCGATGTAGAGCGTGCCCGACCGCGTCACCATCGGCCCGAGCAACGGCCACCGGCCGATCTCGGCCTTGGCCACGAAGCGGCACGGCGTGGCGGCGTTGATCGCGAACACGTCGATCCACGACACGTGGTTGGAGAGCACCAGCCGGCCGAGGCTCCACGGCTCGAGGCCGGTCGACTCGATGTGCGGCGGGATCGGCTCGCCGTCGACGACGAGGCGCGCGCCGCAGACGGCAACCAGGATCCTCGACCATGTCCGGTTGATCCGGTTGCGCGTCGCCAGCCCGGCCAGCGGGAACACGGCGAGCACGGTCGCCAGGCCGGCGAGCACGTGCAGCACGAACAGCGCCGCGCGCAGCGGCGCGAGCACGAGCCGCATCAGGGCCTGTCGACTCTTGGCTCGCGCATGCGCCGGGCCTGGGCGTGCCCTAGCCGCCGAGGCGGACGTCGCCGCCGACCAGCGTGTAGCGCGCACGCCCGAGGAGCTCGTAGCCCGCGAACGGCGTGTTCTTGCCGGCGCTCTTCAGCACGTCGGGCGTCACCCGCCAGTGCGCCTGCGGGTCGAACACGACGATGTCCGCCTTGGCGCCGACCGTGAGCCGCCCGGTGTCTTCGCCGAGGATCTCGGCGGGCCGGCTCGTGACCCGCGCGAGCGCCTTCACGAGCGGCACCTTGTTCTCGCTCGCCCACTTCAGCGTCAGCGGCAGCAGCGTCTCGAGCGCGGTCGCGCCCGGCGCGGCCTCGCCGAACGGCAACTGCTTGTCGTCGTCGCCGATCGGCGCGTGATCCGAACAGATCGCGTCGATCGTCCCGTCGACGAGGCCCGCCACGATGCCGTCGCGATCGCGCGCGCTGCGCAGCGGCGGATCGAGGCGATAGCGCGCGTCGAAGTAGCCGATGTCGACGTCGATCAGGTGCACGTGATGGATGCCGACGTCGGCGGTGACCGGCAGCCCTTCCTGCTTCGCGCGCCGCACGAGTTCGATGCCGGCCGCCGACGACAGGCGGCAGATGTGCAACCGCGCGCCGCTGGCGCGTTGCAGTTCGAAAATGGTCTGCAGCGCAACCGTCTCCGCCACGACCGGGATCGACGGCAGCCCGAGCCTCCCGGCCACCGGGCCCGCCGCGGCGACGCCCGCGCCTGCGAGCGTGTCCTCGACCGGCCGCAGCCAGAGCGGCAGGTCGAAGGTCTTCGCGTAGCGCATCGCCTGCAGCAGCACGCTGTTGTCGTGCGGCAGGCTGCCCGTCTGCATGAACGCGACGCAGCCGGTCTCGGCGAGCGTCTTGATCTCCGCGAGCGCTTCGCCCCTCAACCCGGTGGTCAGCGCGCCGAGCGGGTACGTGCGGGCGCCGGCGGACGCGCGCGACGTCTGCCGCAGCATGCGGACAAGACCCGGCTCGTCGAGCGGAGGATCGGTGTCCGGCGGACAGACGACGCCGGTGATTCCACCCGCGAGGGCCGCCTGCATCTCGACCTTCAGCGCGCCCTCGCTGCCCGGCTCCATGAGCCGTGCGCACAGGTCCACGAGTCCGGGCGCGACGACCAGGCCGCTCGCGTCGATCGTGCGGTCCGGGTGGAAGTCCTTCGGCCGCTCGCCGACGGCGGCCAGGCGGTTGTCGGTGATGCAGACGTCGCTCACCCGGTCCAGCCCCGAGGCCGGGTCGATCACGCGCCCCCTGGCGATGACGATCTTCATTGCATCCTCGACGAAGAAGCGGCGATGGACAACGCGGCCATCCGCACCGCGATCCCGAACGTCACCTGCGGCAGGATCACGGCCGACGCGCCGTCGGCCACGCGCGAGTCGATCTCGACCCCCCGGTTCATCGGCCCCGGATGCATCACGATCGCGTCCGGCTTGGCGAGCGCGAGCTTCTCGGGCGTGAGCCCGTAGTACGCGAAGTACTCTTGCGCGGACGGCAGCAGCGCGCCTTTCATGCGCTCGTTCTGCAGCCGCAGCATGATGATCACGTCCGCGCCCTTGATGCCTTCATCGAGCTTGGTGAAGACCCGCAGGCCCATCTCCTCGAGGCCGGCGGGCAGCAGCGTCAGCGGGCCGACCGCGCGGACGTCCGGCACCCCGAGCGTCGTCAGCGCGTGGATGTCGGACCGCGCGACGCGCGAGTGCAGGATGTCGCCGACGATCGCCACCGTCAGGTTGGTGAAGTCCTTCTTGTAGTGGCGGATCGTGTACATGTCGAGCAGGCCCTGGGTCGGGTGCGCGTGGCGCCCGTCGCCGGCGTTGATCACGTGGATGTGCGGCTTCACGTGCTGCGCGATCAGGTACGGCGCCCCGCTCGTCGCGTGCCGCACCACGAACATGTCGGCCTGCATCGCCGACAGGTTGTCGATGGTGTCGAGCAGCGACTCGCCCTTTGCCGCGCTCGACCGGATGATGTCCAGGTTGAACACGTCCGCGCTCAGGCGGCGCGCGGCGATCTCGAAGGTCGTCCGCGTGCGCGTGCTGTTCTCGAAGAACAGGTTGAACACGCTCTTGCCGCGCAGCAGCGGCACGCTCTTCACTTCGCGCTCCGCCACGTTGATGAAGCTGTCCGCCGTCGACAGGATCCGTTCGATCACGGCCTTCGGCAGGCCCTCCGTCGACAGCAGGTGATGCAGCTCGCCGTTCGAGTTGAGCTGCGGATTCCTCGTTCCCATTCCCGTTCCCTGTTTGCCCATTGCCCGTTGCCGGATTCCGTCCCTCGGTCTTCCGTCCCTCAGTCCCCGCGCTTCTCCATCGTCAGGTGCAGCCGCCCGTCGTCGTCGCGGACCAGCACGACGGCGACGTCGGATGGCAGTTCGATCGTCGCGCCGACGATGCTGGCGGCGACCGGCAGTTCGCGTCCGCCGCGATCGATCAGCACCGCGAGGTCGACCTTCGCGGGCCGCCCGTAGTCGAAGATCTCGTTCATCGCCGCGCGCACAGTGCGCCCGGAATTCAGCACGTCGTCGACCAGCAGGATGTGGCTGCCCGCGACGTCGAAAGCGATCTGCGAAGGACGCACGGCCGGCTTCAGGCCGGACTGGTCGAAGTCGTCCCGGTAGAACGACACGTCGAGGATGCCGACCGGATCGGCGATGCCGAGGTCGTGCTTCAGCCGCTCGGCCAGCCACACGCCGCCCGTATGGACACCGACGAGTTTCAGTTTCTCGCCCACGAACGTCTCGCGGGCGCGCTGCGCCAGTTGTCGGTAGATCGTCTCGGCGTCGAGTTCAAGCATCGCGTCCGCCCTCCTCGTCGAACCACTGTTGAAGGATCAAGGCGGCAGCCGCGGCGTCGACGTCGTCCGCACGCGCGCTCACTGCCGATGTGTATCGCTCGTCCACCTGTGCCACGGGTCGCCGGTACCGGCCTTCGAGTTGCCGGGCAAAGCGCTCGCAGCGGGCGGTCATTTCGTGCCGGGTTCCGTCAGGGTGGCGCGGGATGCCGACCACCAGTCGCGCCGGCTCCCATTCGGCAACGAGCGCGGCGACCGCATCCCACCGCGCCGCGACGGTGCCGGCATTGACCGTGGTCAACGGGCGCGCTTCGCGCGTCACGCTGTTGCCGATCGCCACGCCGATGCGGCGCGCGCCGAAGTCGAAACCGATCACGACTTGGTCGGTCATCGGGGAAAGAAGGGAAACGGGGTGAGAAGCCGGAGCGATTGCGTGACCATCGAGGTCACGCATGGCCGGCCTGTCCCGAGAGCCGCAGCGTGTCGATTCCCAGCAGCTTCAGTGCGGCGTTGTATTTCTCGTCGGCCGGCGTCTCGAAGATGATGCCCGGCTGCGCCGTCACCGTGAGCCAGGCGTTCTGCGCGATCTCGCTCTCGAGCTGACCGGCGCCCCAGCCCGAATAGCCGAGGGTCACCAGCATCTTGTCCGGTCCGGAGCCGCCGGCCACCGCTTCGAGCACGTCCTTCGACGTCGTCAGCGACACGTCGGGCGTGATCGGGAGCGTCGAGCTGTACGCCTTCGGTGGACCGTGAAGCACGAAACCGCGCTCGGTCTGGACCGGACCGCCGAAGAAGACGGGCGCGTCCTTCCATGGCGCGATCTCGAGCTTGAGATCGATCCGGTCGAACAGGGTTTCGAGGGTGAGGTCCGTCGGCCGGTTGATGACGAGGCCGAGGGCGCCGCGCTCGCTGTGGTCGCAGATGTAGACGACGGCCCCGGAAAAGTTCGGGGTCCACCATGGCGGGCATGGCGATCAGGAACTGATGTTTCAAGTCCATCGGGCCGCTCGGCATGGCGCCGATTGTAAACTCCCCCGCACTGCCGCCCCCTCTCCCGTCCGGTTCCCCGATGTCCCTTGACGCTGGCCTCGTCTGGTTCCGGCGCGACCTTCGTCTGTCCGACCACGCCGCGCTCGCGGCCGCGCTCGGGTCGTGCCGGCGCGTCCACTGCGTCTTCGTCTACGACCGCGCGATCCTCGACGAGTTGCGCGCGGCCGGCCTGGGCGCGGACCGCCGGGTCGAATTCATCCACGCCGCGGTCGGCGCGCTCGACGAAGCGCTGCGCGCGCGCGGCGGCAGTCTGACGATCACGCACGGCCGTGCCGCGGACTCGGTCGTCGACCTCGCACGGCGGCTGAACGTCGACGCCGTGTTCGCCAGCACGGACTACGAGCCTTACGCGACGGCCCGCGACGCCGAGGTCGCACGTCTGCTCGCCGGGCAGGGACGGCGCCTGGGTCATTGCAAGGATCAGGTGATCTTCGAGAAGGGCGAGGTGATGACGGCGGCGGGCACGCCGTTCTCGGTCTTCACGCCCTACCGAATGCCTGGCTGAAGCGCCTCACGGATGCGGACGTCGCCGACGCACGTCACGCTGACGCTCGCGACCGGCTTGCGCCGGTCGCCGGGGCCCCGCTCGCCCGTCGCTCGAAGCAACTCGGGTTCGCACGCACCAATCTGCGCGAGCTGCGCCTGCAAACTCGGCGAGAGCGGGCGCGAACACGACCTCGACGACTTCGCCACCGCATCGATGGCTACGGCCGACGCACGGGACTTTCCGGCAATTCGCGGTCCGTCGTATCTGTCGGTCCATCTGCGCTTCGGAACCATATCGATTCGCGAACTGGTTCGCTTTGCGCGCGCGCGACCCGTCTCGCCGGCGCCCGACGTGGCTCGCCGAACTGATGTGGCGCGAGTTCTATCAAACGATCCTCTGGCACCACCCGCATGTCGTCGGACATGCCTGGCGGCCCGAGTACGACGGCATCGATGGGAGTCGGGCGCGCCGGCGGACGAGAACTTCGAAGCCTGGTGCGAGGGCCGGACGGGATTTCCGCTGGTCGACGCCGCGATGGCACAGCTGAACTCAACCGGCTACATGCACAACCGGCTCCGCATGGTGACCGCGAGCTTCCTGACGAAGGATCTCGGCATCGACTGGCGGCGCGGCGAGCACTACTTCGCCCGGCGGCTCAACGACTTCGACCTGGCCTCCAACAATGGCGGGTGGCAATGGGCTGCCTCCACGGGCTGCGATGCGCAGCCGTACTTTCGCATCTTCAATCCGGTTACACAGTCGCAGAAGTTCGACCCCGACGGCCAGTTCATCAAGCGCTACCTGCCACAACTCGCGCGTCTGGACTCAAGGGAGATTCACGCGCCCTGGCTGATGTCGGCGGAGCGGCAGCGCGCTGCAGCGTGCATGATCGGTCGCGATTACCCGGCGCCGATCGTCGATCACGCGGAGGCGCGTGCGAAGACCCTGCTGCGCTACTCCGCCGCCAGGGAACGCTGAGGCGGGCGGAGCGCTCCCTTTCTGTGAGCGACCGACAGGTTGATCTATGGACCAGTGAGACGAGGCAGCGTGTTCGATCGAGCTCGATCCAACACCGAGTGAGGTCGTTTCCTGCACCTGGGCGAGCGGCGGGCGCCGACAAGCCAGCAGACGCCACGACACCGCCGCTCGTTGGACCGGCGCTTTCGACCTAGCGTCCACAGCGCGCGGCGCGTCGATCGCGGTGTGGGGTGCCTCGCGCAGCGCGGCGCCGTGCGGCGGGCGTCGCATTCCAGAAACTGCGGCGGGCCGAGACGAGTACCGGCCGGAAGGCACGACCGGCGAAACCGCGAGAGCTCACTCCGAAAGCTGCCGGCCCGCGAGGAGCGCCCTTGACCCAGTGTCGCCCGCCGCGCGTCGCGCGGAGTCGAGGCGCCCCACAGCACGGTCGGCGCGCATGTGACTCCAGCGCACGCAACAACCTATTGGAATTTCAGGTCTATCGAGCGCCAGGCGCCTGCGCAGGCGCGGCGGCCTGCGCCGGTGCGCCTTCCGCGGGGAC
>CAWJEE010000004.1:0-18505 GCA_963841815.1 uncultured beta proteobacterium
ATAAATAACCCGGGGACGCCGGCCTGCATGCGCAGGCGGGCGAATCGATCCGTTCGGAGTCCTCAGATGTCAATGGTGGAAGTGAAGGTCCCGCAGCTGTCCGAGTTGGTCGCCGAAGCGACCCTGCTGCAGTGGAAGAAGAAGCCCGGCGACGCCGTGGCGATCGACGAGATCCTGATCGAGGTCGAGACCGACAAGGTCGTGCTGGAAGTGCCCGCGCCGGCCGCCGGCGTGATGGCCGAGATCGTCCGGGGCGACGGCAGCACCGTGGTGGCCGGCGAACTGATCGCGCGGCTCGACACCGAAGGCAAGGCCGCGGTCGCGAGTCCCGCGCCAGCATCGCAGCCCGCGACGGCGCCTGCCGCCGCCGCGGCACCGGCGGTGCCGAGTGGGGCGGCGATGAGCGGAGTGGCGATGCCCGCGGCCGCGAAAGATGATGGCCGACAAGGGCATCGCGGCCGGGCAGGTGACGGGCACGGGCCGCGACGGACGCATCACCAAGGGCGACGTGATCGCCGCCGCCGATGGCAGCGTGCCGCGCGCCGCGGCGCTGGCCGCCGCGCCCGCGGCGCGTCCTGGGCTGCCGGAAGTGAAGGCGCCGATCGACCTGTCGGTGCTCGCCAACCGCCCGGAGCAGCGCGTCCCGATGTCACGCCTGCGGCAGCGCGTGGCCGAGCGGCTAGTGCAGTCGCAGTCCACCGCCGCCATCCTGACCACGTTCAACGAGGTCAACATGGCGCGGTGATGGACCTGCGCAACAAGTACAAGGACAAGTTCAAGAAGGAGCACGGCGTGAAGCTCGGCTTCATGTCGTTCTTCGTGAAGGCGGCCGTCGCCGCCCTCAAGCGTTACCCGGTCGTGAACGCGTCGATCGACGGCAGTGACATCGTCTACCACGGCTACTTCGACATCGGCATCGCGGTGGGCCGCCCCGCGGCCTGGTGGTTCCGATCCTGCGCGACGCCGACCAGCTGACGTTCGCCGACATCGAGAAGAAGATCGCCGACTTCGGCAAGCGCGCCGGCGAAGGCAAGCTCGGCCTCGAGGAACTCACCGGGGGCACGTTCTACGATCTCCAACGGCGGTGTGTTCGGCTCGATGCTGTCGACGCCGATCATCAACCCGCCGCAGAGCGCGATCCTCGGTATCCACGCCACGAAGGACCGCCCGTCGTCGAGAGCGGGCAGATCGTCATCCGGCCGATGAACTACCTGGCGCTGTCCTACGACCATCGCATCATCGACGGCCGCGAGGCGGTGCTGTCGCTCGTGGCGATGAAGGAAGCACTGGAGGATCCGGCGCGCCTGCTGCTCGAGGTCTGACCACCGGAGGCCGACGCATGTCGATGGCGGACGAACTCGAGAAGCTGCATCGCCTGCTGCAGGACGGCGCACCGACGCCGGCCGAATACGAGGCGGCGAAGGCGCGCGTGCTGGGCGGCGTGGCGGGTTCGTCCGGCCCTTCGCTCGCGATCAACCGCCTGCGCCTGTCCGAGGGCGACAAGTGGATCGCGGGCGTGTGCGGCGGCGTCGCCGCGCTCACCGGCGTGGAAGCCTGGAATTGGCGCCTGCTCTTCGTGCTCGGCATGTTCGCGGCGGATTCACCGCCATCCTTTGCATCGTTCTCTGGATCTTCGTGCTGCGCGACGGGCAGTAGCGCGCGGCGAAGACATCGCGAAAGACATTCATGGCCAAGAACTTCGACGTCGTCGTGATCGGCGGCGGACCGGGCGGGTACATCGCGGCGATCCGGGCGGCGCAGCTCGGGTTTGCCACCGCCTGCATCGACGATTGGAAGAACGCGCAGGGCGGACCCGCTCCGGGCGGCACCTGCACCAACGTCGGCTGCATTCCCTCGAAGGCGCTGCTGCAGTCGTCCGAGTACTACGAGCACGCGGGGCACCAGTTCAAGAACCACGGGATCGAAGTGCAGGGGCTGGGGCTGGACCTGGCGAAGATGCTCTCGCGCGCAGGCCGTCGTGAAACAGAACAACGACGCATCATGTTCCTGTTCAAGAAGAACAAGATCGCCTTCTTTCACGGCCGGGGCAGTTTCATGGGCAAGGGCGACGCGGGCTACGAGATCGCGGTCGCCGGCGCCAGTGCGGAGACGCTGGTCGCGAAGCACGTGATCGTCGCGACCGGGTCGACCGCGCGCGCGCTGCCCGGGCGCCGTTCGACGAAAGGCAGATCCTGTCGAACGACGGCGCCCTCGCGATTCCGGAGGTTCCGAAGCGGCTCGGTGTCATCGGAGCCGGCGTGATCGGGCTCGAGATGGGCTCGGTGTGGCGACGCCTCGGCGCCGAAGTGACGATCCTCGAAGCGCTGCCCGCGTTCCTCGGCGCTGCCGACGAGCAGATCGCGAAGGAAGCCGCAAAGGCCTTCAACCGGCAGGGCCTGAAGATCCATCTCGGCGTTCGCATCGACAGCGTGAAGGCCGACAAGAAGGGCGTGGCCGTCGGCTACACCGACGCGAAGGGCGAGGCGCAGGCGCTGGCCGTCGACAAGCTGATCGTGTCGATCGGACGCGTGCCCAACACGACGGGACTGAATCCCGAGGCGGTCGGGCTGGCGCTCGACGAGCGCGGCTTCGTCGCGGTCGACGACGAGTGCCGCACCAACCTTCCGGGCGTGTGGGCGGTGGGCGACGTCGTCCGCGGGCCGATGCTGGCCCACAAGGCCGAGGAAGAAGGCGTCGCGGTGGCCGAGCGGATCGCCGGCCAGCACGGTCACGTCAACTTCAACACCGTCCCGTGGGTGATCTACACCTCGCCGGAGATCGCCTGGGTCGGACAGACCGAGCAGCAGCTGAAGGCGGCGGGCCGCGCGTATCGCGCCGGCACCTTCCCGTTCGCTGCGAACGGGCGGGCAAGGGCGCTCGGCGACACGACCGGCATGGTCAAGTTCCTGGCGGATGCGACGACCGACGAAATCCTCGGCGTCCACATCGTCGGGCCGCTCGCCTCGGAGCTCATCTCGGAGGCGGTCGTTGCGATGGAGTTCCGCGCGTCGAGCGAGGACATCGCGCGCATCTGCCACGCGCACCCGTCGCTGGCCGAAGTCACGAAGGAGGCGGCGCTTGCGGTCGACAAGCGGGCGCTGAACTTCTGACGAGCCCGGATGGGCGTCCAGGAAGTGTTCGATGCGCATCTGGTGGCGCGGGGTTACCGCGCCGACGCTTCGCAGCTCGCGGCGCTCGGACGGCTCCGGCGGCTCGACGAGGATTGGCGTGCCTACAAGGCGCAGCGCTCCAACGCGCTGAAGAAGCTGCTGGCGCGGCCGCCAGCGCCACGTGGCGTTTACCTGTGGGGCGGAGTCGGCCGCGGCAAGAGCTTCCTGATGGACGCGTTCTTCGCCGCGGTGCCGGTCCTGCGCAAGACGCGCCTGCACTTCCACGAGTTCATGCGCAGCGTGCATCGCGAACTCGACGAGGTGAAGGGAACGCCCGATCCGCTCGACGAGGTCGCGCGACGGATCGCGAAGCGGCATCGCCTGGTCTGCTTCGACGAGTTCCACGTGTCCGACATCGCCGACGCGATGATCCTGCACCGCCTGCTGTCGAAACTGTTCGATCTGAACGTCGGGTTGGTGATGACGTCGAACTACGCGCCGGACGACCTCTACCCGGACGGGTTGCACCGCGACCGCGTGTTGCCCGCGATCGCTTTGCTGAAGGAACGCCTCGAGGTCGTCCACGTCGAGGCGGGCATCGACTACCGCCTGCGCGCGATGGAGCACATCGAGGCGTACCTCACTCCGTGGGGCGCGGACGCCGAGACGAAGCTGGCGGCGGCGTTCGACCGTCTCGCCGAGGTCGACGACGAGGACCCGTCGCTGGAAATCGAGGCGCGCCGCATTCGTGCCCGCCGGCGCGCGGGCGGCGTCGTCTGGTTCGACTTCGCCGTGCTGTGCGGCGGGCCCCGCTCGCACGCCGACTACCTGGAGATCGCGGCCCAGTTCCACACCGTGCTGCTGTCGAACGTGCCGCGGATGTCGGCCGGGCAGGCCTCGGAAGCCCGGCGCTTCACCTGGCTGGTGGACGTTCTGTATGACCACCGCATCAAGTTCCTGGTCTCGGCGGAGGCGGCTGCCGCCGAGCTGTATACCGCCGGCGTGCTGTCGAACGAGTTCGCGCGCACCGCGTCGCGGCTGATCGAGATGCAGTCGCGCGAGTACCTGGAGTCGCCGAAGCGGGACGTGGTGCAGCGTGTCTGAGCCGGCCGTCATCGGGATGGAACTCGCAGGCGTTATGCGAGCATGAAGCTGTTCGCCGCCGTCGTCCTGTTCGCCATTGCGCTGCCCGCATTCGGCAGCGAGTTCGGCGACCGTTACCCATCCGGCGCCATCGGGGACCGCGCGCAGGCCGAGCAGGCGCTGCGGGAGGCCGACGCCGAGGCCGCGCGCATCGACCGCGAGGCGGCGGCGCGCGAGGCGGAATGCCACAAGGGATTCCTGGTCAACAAGTGCCGCGACGAGGTGCGTCGGGACAAGCTGATGGCCGAGCGCGAGCTCCGACGCGTCCGGGTCGAGGCTCATGACCTCCAGCGCAAGCTCGACGCCGAGGACGCGGCCAGGAAGCGCGCCGAGTCGCCGGCGCCGGCCGCGAAGCCAGCGCCGACGAAGCGAGAGCCGCCGACGAGCCGGGCCATTCCGCCGGACGAAGCCGCGCGCAACCGGGCCGCCTACGACAAGCGCATCGAGGAGAAGCGGAAGTCCGCGGCCGAGGAGCAGGCGCGCGCGCCGGAGCGGGCGGCCAACGCTCGCGAGTTCGAGGCCAAGCAGGCCGAGGCCGAGCGGCGCGCGAAGGAAAAGGAAGCCGAGCGCAAGAAGAACGAAGAGCGACGCGCCGAGCGGCGCAAGCAGGCGGAGGCCAAGGAAGCGCAGCGCGAGGAATTGCGCCGCAAGGCCGAAGAGGCCGCGAAGGCTATCCCGAAGCCGTGATCTGGACTTGGCGCTTGGCCGGCGCCGGAGGGTCGAGCTTCACGATGGCCAGCGAGACGTTGTCGCCGCGGCCGTTTCCCCGCTCCCGGGCGAGCGCGACGAGGTGTTCCGAGGCCTGGCGCGGGGCCATGCTTGCCAGTACCTCGCCGAGTTCGTCGTCGGAGAAGTGCCCCCACAGGCCGTCGCTGGCCAGCAGGAAAGTGTCGCCGACGGCGAGGCCGTTCTCCTCTCCGACCTCGACCTTCGGCTTCCCGCTGTCGATCCCGAGCGCGCTGACCAGGACGTTCTTGTAGCGGACGCTCGCAAGCTCCGCGTCCTCGAACCGCCCTTCCTCGCGAAGCTGCTGCGCGTAGGTGTGGTCCTCGGTGCGGTGCAGCAGTTTCCCGTCCCGGAAGTAGTAGAGCCGGCTGTCCCCGACGTGGGCCCAGACGGCCGACTGCTTCTTGACGGCCAGGGCGCACAGCGTGCTGTGCGGCTCCTTTTCCGCCGAAATGGCGGTCAGGCGGATGATGGTGTGCGCCTCGGCGGCCAGGTGCAGCAGCAGGTCGCGCAGGGACGAATCGCGGTGCGACAGGTCCCGGAAGAGGCTCTCTGCCGTTGAAATGACCTGATCGGCGGCCTGGCGGCCCCCGGTCCTGCCTCCCATTCCGTCCGCAACGATCGCCAGCAAGGCCCCGGGATTGCGGGGGCTGGTGATGATGGCGACCCGGTCCTGCTGATCCTGCCGGTCGCCGATATGAGTTGCGACACAGGCGTTGACTTGGAAGCTGGACACGGTGGGAAAATGAGTTTCGAGCAGACTATGATCGTGCACTGTAAGCGCTGTGTGGGTCCAAGGACAGCGCATTTTCCCGTCCACTTTTACGGTTCGCGCGCACATGGAACAGGAAGAAATAAAGCGGCGCATCATCGAACTGCAGATCGAGCACCGCGATCTCGACGAAGCCATCGACCGGCTGAGCGACACGGCGGTGGACGATCTCGCGCTGCGACGAATGAAGAAGCGCAAGCTGCAGATCAAGGACTCGATGTCACGGCTCGAAATGGGGCTGGTGCCTGACATCCCAGCGTGACCGACCGCCGCGCTGTCCGGTCTGAAGGTCCGGACCCGACGCGCGAGCGCGTCATCGAAGTCTTCGGCCGGGGCGGCGCCCTGGCCGATGCCGTGGCCGGTTTCGTCCCGCGCGCGTCGCAGGCCGACATGGCCGCGACCGTGTACGACGCAATCCACGACGGTGCCACCCTGGTCGCCGAAGCCGGCACCGGGACCGGCAAGACCTTTGCGTATCTCGCCCCCGTGCTGCTCGCAGGGGGCAAGGCGCTGATCTCGACCGGCACCAAGCCCTTGCAGGACCAGCTGTTCCGGAAGGACCTTCCAGCGGTACTCGCCGCGCTCAAGCTGAACGTGGCGATCGCGCTGCTGAAGGGGCGCGCCAACTATCTCTGCCTGCATCGACTCGACCGCGCCGAGTCCGAGGCGTTGCTGCCCACGCGCGAGGACGCGATGCACCTGCGGGCGATCCGGCGCTTCGCCACCGAGACCCGCACCGGCGACCGGGCCGAACTGCCGACGGTGCCCGAGAACGCGGGGGTGTGGCCGGCGGTGACGTCGACGCGCGACAACTGCCTCGGGGCCGAGTGCCCGCGCTTCACCGACTGCTTCGTGTTCAAGGCGCGCCGCGAGGCGCAGGCGGCCGACGTGGTCGTGGTGAATCACCACCTGTTCCTCGCGGACCTCGCAATGCGCGAGGACGCGATCCGCGACTTCCTCCCCGCCGTCGACACGGTCGTGCTCGACGAGGCGCACCAGCTGCCGTCGATCGCTGCCGACTTCTTCGGCGTCACCTTGTCGCTCGGCCAGCTGTTGGAAGCGGGGCGCGATGCGCGGGCCCTCGGGCTCGCGCGCGCGCCGGACGGCGCATCGTGGACGCTGCTGACGAGCCGCTTCGAGCGCGCCGTGCGTGACGTGCGACTGGCGCTGGCCGAGTGCGGACTCGTGGCAGGTTCGAGGACGCCGCTCGAACGGATCCGGCGGCGCGACGCGCTGCACGACAGCGTGCAGGGACTCGGCGAGGCGGCGGCCGAGGTCGTGCGCGCGCTCGAGATCAACCGCGTCCGGGACGGCGAAATCGACCTGCTCGCGAACCGATTCGGCGAGCTGCGCCGGCAGGTACTGGACTGGAAGCACGCGCTCGACGAGACGTCGCCGGAGGGCGATGGCCCCGACGAGGACCTGTCGGTGCGCTGGATCTCGGTGTCCCAGCACGGCGCGCAGTTCAATAAGACTCCGCTCGCGCCCGGACAGGCGCTGGCGCGCGTGCGTGCAACGCTGCACCAGCCGTGGATCCTCGTATCCGCCACGCTGACGACCGCGGGGCGGTTCGACCACTTCCTCTCCGAACTCGGCATCGAGAACTGCGTGACCGCGCGCTGGGACAGTCCGTTCGACTTCCAGCGCCAGGGCCTGCTGTACCTGCCGAAGAACCTGCCGCCGCCGTCGGACCCGCGCTTCCCCGAGCACGTCGCCGAGGCGGCGTGGCCATTGGTCCGCGCCAACGGAGGCCGCGCCTTCGTGCTCTGCACCACGCTGCGCGCCGTGGACCGCGTGGCGCAGCGGCTCGGCCAGTTGATCGCGGGCGAGAGCCTCGACCTGCCGCTTCTCGTCCAGGGCGCGAGCACGCGCCGCGCGCTGATCGACGCCTTTCGCGCCGCCGGCAACGCCGTGCTGGTCGGCAGCGTCAGTTTCTGGGAGGGCATCGACATCCGAGGCGAGGCGCTGTCGCTCGTGGTCATCGACAAGCTGCCGTTCGCGCCGCCGGACGATCCGGTCGTGGAAGCCAAGATCCGTCACCTGAAGCGGATCGGCCGCAATGCGTTCAGCGAGTTCCAGTTGCCGGAGGCGGTCATGCTGATGAAGCAGGGCGCGGGCCGGCTGATCCGCGACGAGAATGACCGCGGCGTGCTGATGATCGTCGACGAGCGGCTGGTGTCGAAGAGCTACGGAAAGACCGTGCTGGCGAGCCTGCCGCCGTTCGCGCGCACGCGCAGCGAAGCCGACGCGATCGCGTTCCTGTCGGCCCCGCGGGAAGAGGGAACGCTGGCGGCCTGACTACTTGTTCACTTGCTGCAGGTAGCGGCTCTTCGGAAAGTTCGTCGCCAGGACGCGCTCGGCGTCCGACTGCAGGTCCTTCAGTTGCAGCGCCTCGTACGAGCGAGCCATCAGGAACAGCGCTTCCTCGACAGCCGGCGTGCGCTGGAAGTCGCGCACCACCGTCTGCGCACGCTGGATTGTCGCGAGGTAGGCCTTGCGCGAGTAATAGAACTTCGCCACGTTCAACTCGCCCTGCGCCTGCGAGTTGACCAGGAAGCGCATGCGGGCACGGGCGTCGTCCGCGTACCGGCTTTCGGGGAAGCGCGTCACGAGGTCCTTGAATGCGTCGAACGCCTCGCGCGCGGCCTTCGAGTCGCGCTCGGAGATGTCCTGGTTCAGGATGCGCCCGAGGAATCCGAGGTCCTCGGCGAACGACGCGAGGCCCTTGAGGTAGTAGACGTAATCGACGTTGGGGTGATTCGGGTACTGGCGGATGAAGCGGTCGGCGGTCTGGATCGCCTGGGCCGTCTCGCCTTCTTTGTAGTACGTGTAGGCGATCTCCATCAGCGCCTGCTGCGCATGCCGCCCGAACGGGTAGCGTGACTCCAGCTTCTGGAACAGGTCGCGCGCCTTTGCCCAGGCGCCGTTCGAGAGTTCGAGCCGGGCCTCCGCGTACAATTTGTCCGCGTCCCACTTGGCCGTGGCGTCCTTCGTGCCGAAGTCGACGTTGAACCAGCTGCAGCCGGCCAGCATCGAAGCCGCAAGCAGCAGCGCGAGCCGCGACCACCAGCGGCTCTGTCCGCGGTTCAGATTGGCGACCATCCGAATTCCATCCTCCTGAGTCCGCGCAGTATATCGTCCGGTGATGGCCGCTCCGCCCGAGGAAATCGACGACGCCGACGCGGATGCCGGCGGACTCGCGCTGCGCTTCAGCGTCGAAGCGCGCCACGCCGGCGCCCGGCTCGACAAGGCGCTGGCGGAACTGATGCCCGACGTGTCGCGCAGCCGGTTGCAGCAGTGGGTGGCCGACGCCGCGGTGCGCGTGAACGGCGCCGCGGTGCGCCGGCGCCACGAGCTCGTCCTCGGCGACCTGATCGAGATCGAACCCCAGCCGGCGCCCGATGCGAAGGCCTACGCGCCCGAGCCGATGCCGCTCGCGATCGTGCACGAGGACAGCGACATCCTCGTGGTCGACAAGCCGCCCGGACTCGTGGTCCATCCCGCGGCCGGCCACTGGAGCGGCACGTTGCTCAACGGGCTGCTCGCGCACTCTCCTCAGAACTTCGACGTTCCGCGCGCGGGCATCGTGCATCGCCTGGATGCCGACACGTCGGGCCTGATGGTCGTTGCCAAGACGCTCGCGGCGCAGGCGCACCTGGTTCGCCAGTTGCAGGAACGGTCGGTGACGCGCGAGTACTGGGCCGTCGTGCTGGGCGTGCCGACGCCCACCGGCACGGTCGAGGCGCCGATCGGGCGCGACGCCCGCAATCCGCTGCGCTTCCGCGTCAGCCATGCAACGAGCGCGAAGCCGGCGCGAACGCGCTTCGCGCTCGTCGCGACGGCGCAGGACGGGACCGTGCGACTGTCATGGCTCGCCTGCCGGCTGGACACCGGGCGGACGCACCAGATCCGGGTGCACATGGAGCACATCGGACACCCGCTCGTCGGGGATCCGGTCTATCGGCGCGGCCTGCCCGGCCGCGAGGGCGATCCTCGCCTATGGCGAGGCTTCGCCCGGCAGGCGCTGCACGCGAGCCGACTCGGGTTGATCCACCCGGCGACGGGCCGGGCGATGACATGGTTCCGCGCGCCGCCCGTCGATCTCGCGGACCTGATGACCCAGCTCGGATTCGGGCCGCTCGATGAGCCGACCCGCGCGTTCGAGGCGCGCCGATGAGCGCCGCGGATCCGGGCTGGATCCGGCCTGACTGGCCGGTCAGCCCCCGTGTGCACGCACTGATCACCACCCGGGCGGGCGGCGTCTCGACCGGACCCTGGGGTGTGCCGCCGTCCGGAGTCGGCGGCATGAACCTTGGATTTCTCGCCGGCGACGCGGCCGACGCGGTACGCGAAAACCGCGCGCGGTTGCGCGCCGCGCTGCCGTCCGAGCCTCGCTGGCTGAAGCAGGTTCACGGGCCGACCGTCGTGCGTGCCGACGATGTGGATGCGGCTCCGGAGGCGGACGCGTCGTTCACCATGACGCCGGGCGTCGTCCCGGTCGTGATGGTCGCCGACTGCATGCCGGTGCTGCTCGCCGACGTCGACGGGCGATGCGTCGGCGTGGCGCACGCCGGCTGGCGCGGCGTGGCGAGCGGCGTCATCCAGGCCACGGTTCGCGCGATGCGCTCGGCGCTGGGCGAGCGCGAAGCGCAACTGGTCGCCTACCTGGGGCCTGCGATCGGCCCGGCGCGCTTCGAGGTCGGCCCGGAAGTGCTGGAGGCCATGGCCGGCGCGCTTCCCCGGGCCGCGGATGCCTTCCGGCCGCAAGGCGACAGGTACGTTGCGGACCTCTTCGCGCTGGGGCGCCAGGCGCTGCGGGACGTCGGCGTGAGCCGCGTGCACGGAGGAACGGAATGCACGTACAGCGCCCCGCAACGTTTCTACAGTTTTCGACGCGACCGCGTGACAGGTCGACATGCGGCGCTCGTCTGGATCGACCCCGCGTGAAGTTACGCGGTCGTGACTGGCATCAATGGACCGGAAGCCGGGTTTGACCCCCAGCGTCGGGCCGCGGAGAATCGGGCGGCAGTCGCGCCGGTCCTGACGAGCGGGGCACCCACGGAGGTATGGAGATGGCAACACGCAAGACGGCGGGTCGATCCCCCCGATCCCGCAAGGCGACCGCGCCCGCAGCGCGGCGCGCGAAGCCCAGGGCGGTCGCGCAGTCCAAGGACGCCCCGGTAACCCGGCCCGCGGCCGCCGCGCGCGTCGAGGTGCCCGCGGGCGGGTCCGATCGGTCGATGCGAGGCGCGCAGCACAAGCCGGAGGCGAATGCGCACGACGGTTCGGAGCCGTTCGGCTTTCCGCTGCCCTGGATCTCGCCGTCAGGCGAGAACGCCGCGAACTCGATGATGCCGCTGTCGCCGCAGCGCCTGCTCGACCTGCAGCAGGACTACCTGCAGCGCGTGGGCTCGATGTGGTCATCGTTCTTCGAGCATCCCGACAAGGCGACCGAGCCGATCAAGGACGCGCGCTTCTCCGACCCGGCGTGGCAGAAGAACTCGCTCGCGTCGATGTATGCGCGCGCGTACCTGCTCAACGCCGAGTTCCTGAACAAGATGGCCGACGCGGTCGAGATGGATCGCAAGACCAAGAAGCGCGTCAAGTTCGCCGTTCAGCAGTGGGTCGAGGCGTCCTCGCCTTCGAACTTCCTGGCGACCAACCCGAAGGCGCAGCAGACGCTGCTGGAGACGGGCGGCGAGAGCCTGAAGGCCGGCCTCGGGAACCTGCTGGGCGACCTGCAGCGAGGCAAGATCACCCAGACCGACGAGACGGCGTTCGACGTCGGCAGGAACGTGGCGACCAGCGAGGGCGCGATCGTCTACGAGGACCGGCTGTTCCAGCTGATCCAGTACAAGCCGCTGACGCCCAAGGTCTTTTCGCGTCCCTTCCTGCTCGTTCCGCCCTGCATCAACAAGTACTACATCCTCGACCTGCAGCCCGAGAACTCGTTCATCCGATACGCGGCGGAGCAGGGCCACACGGTGTTCGTGGTGTCGTGGAAGAATCCCCAGGAGTCCGAGGCGAAGGTCACGTGGGACGACTACCTCGAGGAGGGCGCGATCCGGGCCATCCACGTGGTCCAGGAGATCGGCGGCGAGAAGCAGATCAACATCCTCGGCTTCTGCGTTGGGGGCACGATCATCGCGAACGCGCTCGCGGTGATGTACGCACGCGGAGAGGAACCGGTTTCCAGCGTGACGCTGATGACCGCGCTGATCGACTTCGAGGACACGGGCGTGCTCGACGTGTTCATCGACGAGCAGCAGGTCCACAGGCGCGAGCAGCAGCTCGCGAAGGGCGGGCTGATGCCGGGCCGCGAACTCGCCAGCACGTTCAACAGCCTGCGCCCGAACGACCTGATCTGGAACTACGTCGTCAACAACTACCTTGAAGGCAAGCAGCCGCCGGTGTTCGACCTGCTGTACTGGAACGGCGACAGCACCAACCTGCCGGGGCCGATGTACACCTGGTACCTGCGCAACATGTACCTCGAGAACAACCTGCGCGTGCCCAACAAGCTGACATGCTGCGGCCAGCCGGTGGACCTGAACCGGATCAAGGTGCCGACCTACGTGTTCGCGGCCCGCGAGGACCACATCGTGCCGTGGAAGGCGGCCTACGCGTCGGCGCGTCTGATGCCAGGCGGCGGCAAGGCGGGAGGCGTGCGCTACGTGCTCGGCGCCAGCGGCCACATCGCGGGCAGCATCAACCCGGCGTCGAAGAACAAGCGCAGCTTCTGGACCGGGGGCGACGACAAGCTCCCGGCCAATTCCGAAGCCTGGCTGCACGACGCGATCGAGCATCCCGGCAGCTGGTGGGTCGACTGGAGCAAGTGGCTGTCGAAGTTCGGCGGACCGATGAAGCTCGCGCCGAGGCAGTACGGCAGCGCGAAATACAAGGTGATCGAGCCTGCGCCCGGTCGCTACGTCAAAGAGAAGGCCTGAGGAGAGAGAGAGATGTCCAATGCAGTCATCGTTGCCGCCGCGCGCACCGCGATCGGCAAGTTCGGCGGTTCGCTGGCGAAGGTTCCGGCGTCGGAACTCGGCGCCATCGTCATCAAGGAAGTGCTGGCGCGCGCCGGGGTGAAGCCCGATCAGGTCGACGAAGTGATCATGGGCCAGGTGCTGACGGCAGGCGTGGGCCAGAACCCGGCGCGGCAGGCGGTGATCAAGGCGGGGCTGCCCGTGACGGTGCCCGCGATGACGATCAACAAGGTGTGCGGCTCGGGCCTGAAGGCCGTGATGCTGGCGGCGCAGGCGATCGCCAACGGCGACGCCGAGATCGTCGTGGCCGGCGGGCAGGAGAACATGAGCGCATCGCCGCACGTGATGCAGGGCTCGCGCGACGGGTTCCGCATGGGCGACGCCAAGATCATCGACAGCATGATCGTCGACGGCCTGTGGGACGTGTACAACCAGTACCACATGGGCATCACGGCCGAGAACGTCGCCAAGGAGTACGGCATCGATCGCGCGCAGCAGGACAAGTTCGCGTACGCCTCGCAGCAGAAGGCGGCCGCGGCGCAGGACGCGGGGCGCTTCAAGGACGAAATCGTCCCGGTGCTGATCCCGCAGCGCAAGGGCGACCCGATCGCGTTCGACCAGGACGAGTTCATCAACCGCAAGTCGAACGAAGAGGCGCTCGGCGGTCTGAAGCCGGCGTTCGACAAGCAGGGAACGGTGACGGCGGGCAACGCCTCCGGCATCAACGACGGCGCGGCGGCGGTGCTCGTGATGTCGGAAGCGAAGGCCAGGGAACTCGGCCTGACGCCGCTGGCGCGCATCAAGAGCTTTGCGTCCGTGGGCGTCGACCCGAAAGTGATGGGCATGGGCCCCGCGCCGGCGTCGCGCAAGGCGCTGAAGAAGGCGGGCTGGACGGCCGAGCAGGTCGACCTGATGGAGATCAACGAGGCCTTTGCGGCCCAGGCGTGCGCGGTGAACAAGGACATGGGCTGGGACACCGGCAAGATCAACGTCAACGGCGGCGCGATCGCGCTCGGTCACCCGATCGGCGCCTCCGGCTGCCGCATCCTCGTGACGCTGCTGCACGAGATGAAGCGGCGTGACGCGAAGAAGGGACTGGCGTCGCTGTGCATCGGCGGTGGAATGGGCGTCGCGCTGGCGGTCGAACGATGAGCGGAAGCGGGCAGGTGACCGCGTCACGTCCCGTGCCCGCGTTTTGAACCAACGGCCGAGGCTGCAGCTTCGGCCGCAGAAGAAGAAGCCAACCAACAGGATCTGGAGACGACAAGATGACGAGAGTTGCATACGTGACAGGCGGCATGGGCGGGATCGGCACGGCCATCTGCCGCAAGTTCCACGACATGGGCTTCAAGGTGATCGCCGGCTGCGGCCCGACGCGCGACTTCAACAAGTGGATCGCCGAGCAGAAGGCGGACGGCTACACCTTCCACGTTTCGGTCGGCAACGTCGCCGACTGGCAATCGACCAAGGACGCGTTCGACAAGGTCAAGGCGGAGCACGGCAATCCGGACATCCTCGTCAACAACGCCGGCATCACGCGCGACGGCGTGTTCCGCAAGATGGCGCTCGAGGACTGGCGCGCGGTGATCGACACCAACCTGAACAGCCTCTTCAACGTGACCAAGCAGGTCATCGACGGGATGATGGACAAGGGCTGGGGTCGCATCATCAACATCTCGTCGGTCAACGGCGAGAAGGGCCAGTTCGGACAGACCAACTACTCGGCCGCCAAGGCGGGGATGCACGGCTTCTCGATGGCGCTGGCGCTCGAAGTGGCGAGCAAGGGCGTGACCGTCAACACCGTGGCGCCGGGCTATATCGCCACCGACATGGTGATGGCGGTGCGCGAAGACGTGCGCGAGAAGATCATCCAGACCATTCCCGTGAAGCGGCTGGGCAAGGCCGAGGAGATCGGGTCGATCTGCGGATGGCTCGCGACCGACGACTCGGGTTTCACCACCGGCGCCGAATTCTCGTGCAACGGCGGCCTGCACATGGGCTAGGCTGTCCACGCACTCGGCACGAAACCGGGGCGCCTCCACGGCGCCCTTTTTTCGACCGCGCACCCACTCATCTCATCTCCGAGCACAAGCGATCTTCCCCGTACGCGGATTGCCGGACACTCACCTGGACTCGACTCGATCTTGCTAGACAAACTGTTCTTCGGTAGCCGCCTTCACGAGCACGCCGATCCGGCGCAGCGGGTGCTGGGCGTCAGCGCGCTGGCGCCCGATTCGCCGGTGCTGGTGCAGATGCTCGCCGCCGACCCGTCGGCGGACGTCCGCGCCGCGGCGGCCGGGCGCTGCGGCAACCTGGCGGTCCTGCTCGCGTCCTTGCGGAACGAGCACGAACCGCAGACCCGTGTGGCCATCGCCTCGGCGCTGGCGAACCTGGCGGCTGCGTTGCCCGATGCGACCGCGGCACGGGCCATCCTCGATGCCCCCGAATGCACGGACGAGGTGCGCGCTGAACTCGTCCTGCGCACGCAGGACGACGATCGCCGCCGCGCGGCGATCGATGGGATCGGCAACGAGGACGAGTTGGTGCGGGTCGCGCTCGCCGCCGAGCACGCGTCGGTAAGGATCGCCGCGGCCGAGCGGGTCCATTCCGCCGAGCCGCTGCGCCGGCTGCTGAAGGGCTCGATCGACAAGGACCGCGGCGTCGCCCGGCTGGCGCGCGAGCGCCTCGACGCCATCCACCGGCGCATCGAGAACGCCAGCGCGGCCGATGCGCTTCTCGCGGAGGCCGAGGCCCTGGTGGCGCGGCCCGGTCCCATCGTGATGGCAGCCGTCGAACTCGACCGCCGGTGGAACGCGCTGGCGCTCGGCGACGACGCCGAACGGCGCGCGCGCTGGGACGAGATCGGCCGGAGGATGAAGGAGCGCTTCGAACGGGATCTCGAGCAGCAGCGCGCCCACACGCAGTTCGAGCAGCGGCTCGACGGCTGGCTCGCGTCGCTCCAATCCGAGGCGTCGATCACGGGACTGCCCGCGCTGCGCGAGACGTTGACCGCGCTGCGCGCCGAGGCGACGCGCGAGAACGATGCCGACGCCCTCGCCCGGCTCGACCGGGCCGGGCAGCAGATCGCGCAATGGGAGCAGGCGGCGCCGGCGCTGGCGGCGGCCGAGGCCCTGGTGACGGAGGCCGAGCAACTGGCGGCCGACACGACGATCGACGACGCGCAGTTGCCCGCCCGCTGGCAGGCACTCGACGCGGCGGGTCGCACGCCGGCGCTGACGCAGCGTTTCGAGGCGGCGGTGCTCGTGATCCAGCAACGGCACGACGCGGTCGTGCGCGCCAGCCAGCACGAGGAGGTCGCGGCGCGCCACCAGCTGCACGCGGCGCTGCACGAGGCCGAGCAGGCGCTGGCGGCGGGACAACTGCAGGAGGCGCGCGCCGCCGCTGACCGGACGCGCGGACTCAAGCTGCGGGCGGGCGTGCTGCCGAAGCCGTCGATTCAACGGCTGAGCCGCGTCGTGCAGCAACTGACCGAGCTCGAAAAGTGGGAGAAGTTCGGCCAGCAGAACGCCCGCGTCCAGCTCTGCGAGCGCGCCGAAGCGCTCCCGCAGAAGACGCTCGCCGCGACCGCGCTGGCGCGCGAGGTGCAGCAGTTGCGCGCCGAGTGGAAGAAGCTCGACGAGCAGCAGGCCGGCGTTCCGAAGCCGCTGTGGGAACGCTTCGACGGCGCCTGCGAGCGGGCCTACGCGCCGGCGGCGCGGCACTTCGCGGAGCAGGCGGCGCTGCACAAGCAGGCCCGCAAGCAACGCGAGGACTTCATCGCCGGTGCGGATGCGCACGCGCCGACGCTGCTCGGCGAGCCACGCGACTGGCGTTCCGTCGAACGCTGGCTGCGCGAGACCGAGTCGACCTGGCGCGGCACGACACTCGGCAGCGTCGACCCCGGCACCTGGAAGAAACTCGATGCCCGGCTGAAGGCGGCACTGGCTCCGCTGCACGAGGAGCTCTCGGCAGCACGCCGGCAGGCGAGGCAGGAGCGCGAGGCGTTCATCGCCGAGGCCGAAGCGCTGGCGGCGAAAGGCACGGAGCGCGACCTGCCGGCGCGGGTCAAGGACCTGCAGGCGCGCTGGCAGGCGCACGCGAAGTCGATCGTCCTTCAGCAGCGCGATGAACGCGCGTTGTGGGAGCGCTTCCGTGCCGCGTGCAAGGCCGCGTTCGATGCCCGCGTCGGCTCGCGCAAGGAAGAGGACCACCGGAAGCAGGTCCAGCGCCACACGTTCGAGGCGCTGTGTGAACAGCTGGAGCAGCTGGCGCAGGCGGACGCTGCGGACGAAGCGGAGATTCGACGTGTCCAGCGCGAAGCGCAGGAGCAGTGGCGCAAGGCGATCGCGGAAAGCGGCCCGGTGCCTGCAGCGATCGACGCGCGCTTCAAGCGCGCCCGCACCGGCGTGGACGAATTGCTGCGCGGACGCGGTCGGCGCATCGAAGCGGCGGTGTGGCAGACGCGGCTCGCCAGGGAACAACTGTGCGAGGAGCTCGATGCCCTTGCAATCAACGAAGACGGCGCGGATGCCGCGGCGGCAGAGGGCGTGCGGCAGCGCTGGCCCGCGCTGCCGCCGTTGTCCGCCGACTGGGAGAGCAAGCTGGCCGAGCGGCGCGACGCGGCGCTGCGTGCGCTCGGCGACGAGGATGCGCGCTACGACCTCGTCGAGCGGATCCGGGATTGCGTCCCCGAGCGTCGGGACGCGCTGCTCGAACTCGAACTGATGCTCGGCATCCCAAGTCCCGCCGACCTGCAGAAGGAGCGCCTGGCGGTGCAGGTCAGGGAACTGCGGGATCGCTTCAAGCGCACCGCTTCGGGTGGCGCCGTCAGCGCGGCGGATCTCCTGCTCAAGTGGGCTGGCCTGCCGGGTGTGGCGGGCGCCCGCGATCGGCAGCGATGTGAAGCCGCAGTCGCGAAGCTCGAACGGCATCGCTGACTTCGATCAGGCCGCTGTAACCGCCTCGACACTGTCCATTCGCCGGCGTTGGCTCTACGTTCCATCGGCTGCAAGGCGCGTCAGCGCAGGGACCCGGTGCGCACTAGAATGCGCGTCGCGCACGCGCGCTGCCGCAGTCATCAAACCTCGAAGAAGGAAACACAATGAAAGTCCAAACGATTCTTGCTGCCGCCCTGTTTTCGCTGACGGCGCTTCCCGCCTTCGCCCAGGCGCCGAGCGGCGCCCTGGTGGCGAAGGAAAGCCAGCCCGGCAGGGTCACGCTGGTCGAAGCCGTTCGCATCTCCGCGACCGTCGAGGCGATCGACAAGGCGACGCGCCAGGTCACGCTCAAGGGTCCCGATGGCAACAAGATGGCCGTCACCGCTGGTCCGGAAGTGAAGAACTTCGACCAGATCAAGGTCGGCGACGTCGTGGTCGCCCGCTACCTCGAGTCGCTGACACTCGAACTGAAGAAGGGCACCGCCGGCATCCGTGAGCGCGTCGAAAGCAGCGACGCGGCCAAGGCCAAGCCGGGCGAGCGTCCGGCCGGCGTGGCGGCGCGCGAGGTGAGGGTCACCGGCGACGTCATCGCGGTCGACGCGAAGAAGCAGACGGTCAAGGTGCGCGGTCCGAGGCAAACGGTCAATCTGGCCGTGAAGGATCCCGAGCAGTTCAAGCTGATCAAGGTGGGCGACCAGATCGAAGCCACGTTCGTCGAGGCGATCGCGCTGTCGGTCGAGCCGGCGAAGAAGCCCGCCGCGGCGAAGAAGTAGTTTCGTGGGGCGCGCCACTGC
Organism: uncultured beta proteobacterium; assembly: GCA_963841815.1. Taxonomy (GTDB): domain Bacteria; phylum Pseudomonadota; class Gammaproteobacteria; order Burkholderiales; family Burkholderiaceae_F; genus JAOUJD01. The sequence goes on from CAWJEE010000004.1 coordinate 18,469, forward strand.
GGACCCGGAGTCCGCGGCGTGCCCAGCTAGCGGAAGC
>CAWJEE010000005.1:0-10204 GCA_963841815.1 uncultured beta proteobacterium
CCAGCGCTGCACGGCGGTCAAGCGCATGCTGGTGCACGCGAGCGTCGCCGACGACTTCGTCGACCGCCTGGTCGCGAAGACCAGGGCCGTGAAGTACGGCGACCCGCTGGATCCGGCCACCGACATGGGCACGGTGATCGACGAGGCCGCGGCACGCGAGTTCGAGGTGCGGGTCGACGGCGCGGTCGCGCGCGGCGCCCGGGTGCTCGCGGGACACGTCCGCCGCGGGGCGCTCTATGCGCCGACTGTGGTCGACCGCGTGTTGCCCGACATGCCCCTGGTGAAGGAGGAGACGTTCGGGCCGGTCTCGCCGGTGATCCGTTTCGGGTCGATCGACGAGGCGATCGCGATCAGCAACTCGACCGCTTACGGCCTGTCCTCGGCGGTCTGCACGAACCGGCTCGACTACATCACCCGCTTCATCTCGGAGCTGAACGTCGGCACCGTGAACGTGCGCGAAGTGCCGGGATACCGGCTCGAACTCACGCCTTTCGGGGGAATCAAGGACTCGGGCCTCGGGTACAAGGAAGGCGTGCTCGAAGCGATGAAGAGCTTCACCAACACGAAGACCTACTCGCTGCCCTGGTAGCGAAGAAAAGGCGCGGAACCAGGCAACCCGGATGCAGACCCTCCTCAACCTGTTGGCGGCCATCGCGCTGCTCGTCTGGGGCACCCACATCGTGCGTACCGGCGTGCTGCGCGTGTACGGCGCCAGCCTGCGCCAGGTCCTGCGCCGCAACGTCGGCAATCGCGGGACCGGCTTTGTCGCCGGCGTCGCGGTCACCGGCCTGCTGCAGAGCTCGACCGCGACGGCGCTGCTCGCGTCGTCCTTCGTGTCGCAGGGGCTGATCGGAACGGCGGCCGCGTTGGCCGTGATGCTCGGCGCCGACGTCGGCACCGCGCTGATGGTGCAGGTCTTCTCCCTGAACCTGACGTGGCTCGCGCCGCTGCTGATCGTCGGCGGCGTCATCGTGTATCTGTCCAAGAAGAACGAACGCGCCGGCCAGATCGGCAAGATCGCGCTGGGCCTCGGCGTGATGATCCTCGCGCTGCAGCTGATCGGCCAGGCCACGCTGCCGCTGACCAAAGCCGCCGGGGTGCGCGTGCTGTTTGCGCAGATTTCCGGTGACCTGCTGCTCGACGTGCTGATCGGCGCCCTGCTCGCGGTGGCTTCGTATTCGAGCCTGGCGGTGGTGCTGCTGGTCGCATCGCTCGCGGCGGCCAACATCGTGCCGGCGCACGCGGCGCTGTCGGTCGTGCTCGGCGCCAACCTCGGCAGCGGACTGCTGGCGCTGATCACCACGTGGAAGGCAGACCCGATCACGCGCCGCGTGCCGCTCGGCAACTTCGTGTTCAAGGCCGCGGGCGTGGGGCTCGCACTGCTCGCGCTGCCGTTCGCCACGCCGTACCTGCTGAAGCTGCACTCCGATCCCAAGCAGCTCGTCGTCTACTTCCACCTGCTGTTCAACGTCCTGCTCGCGCTGACGTTCATCGGCCTCACCCGGCGGGTTGCCGACCTCACCGAGAAGTGGCTGCCCGCGCCACGCCTGGCGGAGACGCCCGGCGAGCCGCGGCACCTGGACCCGGTCGCGCTCGACACGCCCGCCCTCGCGCTCGGCAACGCGGCGCGCGAAGCCATCCGGCTGGCCGATACGGTCCAGGAGATGCTCAGCGGTCTGCTGGAGGTCCTGCGGCACGACAGCGTTCAGCTGGCCGAGGAGCTGCGGCGCAAGGACGACGAGATCGACCGGCTGTACTCCGCCATCAAGCGCTACCTCGCGCAGATCAGCCGAGAGGCGCTGGAAGCACGCGAGTCCAGGCGATGGACCGAGATCATCCAGTTCACGATCAACATGGAGCACGTGGGCGACATCATCGAGCGCCTGCTGCTCGACGTCGCCGAGCGGAAGATCCAGCACGGCCTCTCGTTCTCCGAAGCGGGCCTGCAGGAGATCAGCGACTTGCACGCGCGGCTGATCGGCAACCTGCAGCTGTCGGTCGCGGTGTTCCTCAACGGAGACCTGAAGTCCGCGCAAAAGCTGATCGCGGAGAAGGTGACCTTCCGCGAACTCGAGATGCGCTACGCGGAGAGCCACCTGCACCGGTTGTCGGAGAACACGCCGCAGTCGGTCGAGACCAGCTCCCTGCACCTGGACCTGCTTTCGGACTTCAAGCGCATCAACTCGCTGTTCTGTTCCGTCTCCTACCCGATCCTCGAATCCGCGGGCGTGCTGTCGAAGACGCGGGTGCTGGCCGAACAGGGTGGCGCGTTCAACTCCGATCGAACCCCTGCCGCAAGCTGACATGGCATTGACGCTCAACGACATCGAAGGACTGTTCGCCGCCAAGGGCGCCCGCATGTACGCCGGCGAGCCGGTCACGCAACTGCAGCACGCGCTGCAGTCGGCTCACCTCGCCGAACAGGACGGCGCCAGCGACGCGCTGGTCGTTGCGTCCTTCCTGCACGACCTCGGCCACCTGATCAACGACCAGGGCGAGACGCCGACGCTGCGCGGGATCGACGACCGTCACGAGTACGTCGCGCTGCCGTTCCTGCGCGACCTGTTCGGCGCGGCCGTGCTGCAGCCGATCCGCCTGCACGTCGACGCCAAGCGCTACCTGTGCGCGCGCGGCGACGGCACGGTCACCGGTGCCGAGTACTGGGCCGCGCTGTCGATCGATTCGAAGCGCAGCCTCGAGCTCCAGGGCGGGATCTTGAGCGAGGGGCAGGCCGCCGCGTTCAAGGCCGAAACGTACTCCGAAGACGGCGTTCGCCTGCGGCTGTGGGACGACCGCGCCAAGCTGCAGGACGCGCAGACCCCGCCGCTCGCGCACTACCTCGCCCTGGCCACGCGCGTCGCGGCTCGCTGAGCACGCAGCTGGCTGGGCGATAATCCGCGGCCCTGCCCGGAGCACGATCCATGATGCGTTCCCTGCTGCTCGTCGCCGTCGCCCTTCTGTCGGCCTGCTCGAAGGTTCCGGAGCCGGCGCCGCAGGCGTCAACCGCTGCCGCCAGTCCGGCGAAGGCCGGGATCGAGTGGGTGCGACCGCAGAGCGTCGCCGACGTGGATCGCGCGTTCGAGGATGCGAAATCGCGAAACCAGCCCGTCTTCCTGTTCTGGACCGCCGTGTGGTGTCCGCCGTGCAACCAGGTGAAGAGCACCATTTTCACGAGGCCGGACTTCATCGAGAAGTCGCGCTCCTTCGTCCCGGTGTACGTCGACGCCGACAGCCCGAGCGGCCAGGTGCTCGGCGAGCGCTTCAAGGTACGCGGCTACCCGACCATGGTGCTGCTTGGCGGCGGCGGACAGGAACTGACGCGTCTCGCCGGCTCGGTCGACGCATCGAAGTACATGCAGCTGCTCGACCGCGGGCTGGCCGGCGGCAACTCCGCGAAGCAGGCGCTCGGGGCGGCCCTCGCGGGCAAGTCACTGTCCGCCGACGACTGGCGGATGCTGGCGTTCTATTCGTGGGAAACCGACGACGGCCAGCTGGTGCCTGAAAAGGACGTTCCGGCGACGCTGCTGAAGCTCGCCGCCGTGTGCCCTACCGGGGAGCGCGAGGCCTCGTCGCGCCTCGTCCTCGAAGCGTTGCACGCCGCGTCGCAGGCCAGCGACACGAAACCGAAACTCGACAAGGCCGACGCCATCGCGAGCGTGGGGAGCCTGCTCGAACAGCCCGAGCTGGTCCGCGCCAATCAGGACATCCTCGGCTACGCCGCCGACGGCATCGTCGGCCTCCTCACCGAAGCCAAGTCGAAGGAACGCGTCGACCTGAAGGCCCAGTGGATCGCGGCCCTCGACAAGCTCGCCGCGGAGCCGAAGCTCTCCAACGCCGGACGGATGTACGCGATGCTCGGCAAGGTCGAGCTCGCGCGGCTCGACGACAAGGACGGCCCGTTACCGCCCGCGCTCGTGGAGGAAGTGAAGGCGCAAGCGGCGCGCGTCGACCGCGAGATCGAGGACCTCGACGAGCGCCAGGCCGTGATCACGCTTGCCGGCGGCGTGCTCGCCCGCGCCGGCCTGCTCGACGAGTCCGATGCGCTGCTGACGGCCGAACTGAAGCGATCGCACTCGCCCTACTACTACATGTCACAACTCGCCTCGAACGCGAAGAAACGCGGCACGCCGGAAGGCAAGGCGGCGGCCGTCGACTGGTCGCGCCGGGCATACGAAAGCGCGCGGGGCACGGCGACGCGGCTGCGCTGGGGCGGCAACTACCTGAACACGCTGCTCGAACTGACGCCTCAGGATGCAGCGGCGGTCGAGAAGGCCGGCACGCAGGTGCTCGGGGAAATCAAGCCCGGCAGCGTGCAACTCACGGGCAACAACCGCGCAGCGCTCGACCGCATGAGCAAGCGCCTGGTCGCCTGGAACAAGGACGGCCGGCACGACGACGTGCTCGCGCGCCTGAACGGCGCGTTGAAGGACAAGTGCGCCGCGCCGAGCGCGGTCGACCCGGCGTGGTGCGAGTCGCTGTTCGTGCCGTCGAAGCGCGCCTGAACAGTGGCGACCTACAGCGCCCCGCTGACGCGCGCCGAGGAGCGCGAGTTCGTGCGGTTCATGCACGAGCTGATCGGCATCGCGTTCGCCACGATCCGCGGGTACTTCATGACCGGCACGGCCGTCGTCACGAAAGGCGATGCGAGCCCGGTCACGATGGCCGACCGCAGCGCCGAGGAAGCGATGCGGCACCTGATCGAGCGGCGCTACCCTCGCCACGCCATCATGGGCGAGGAACACGGCAACAAGCCGGGCGAGCGCTATCGCTGGGTGCTGGACCCCATCGACGGCACGCGCGCCTTCATCACCAACTGCTTCCTCTTCGGCACGTTGATCGCCCTCGAACGCGACGACGGCGAAGGCTTTCGCCCGGTGCTCGGCGTGATCGGCCATCCGGCCGCTGGCGTCGCCCTGATCGGCCACGCGGGCGCATCCACCCTGTACGCGAGCGATGGCTCGTCGCGCGCGACGCGCGTGCGTCCCTGCGCGCGCCTGGCCGACGCAACCGTCCTCGCGACGACGCACTGGTCCACTGGCGAGCAGCGCGGCGGCGCCGCCGTCGAGCGGATCATCCGCGCCGCGAAGCTGTACCGGACCTGGGGCGACTGCTTCGGCTACTTCGCCCTCGCAACGGGGGGCGCCGACCTGATGCTGGACCCCACGCTCGCGTACTGGGACGTCGCGGCGATCGTGCCGGTCGTCGAGGGCGCAGGCGGCGCGGTCACATCCTGGCACGGCGGCGATCCCCTCGCCGAGCTCTCGCTGATCGCAAGCGCCGGCCCCTTGAACGAGGTGGCGCTCGAACTGCTGTGGCGGGGTTGACCTACAGCGCGCCGACGCGCTGCACGGGCACCGGCGGCAGGACGGGCGCCCCGCGCGCGCCGCGAAACCGTTCCGCAGAGCGCAGCACGAGTTCTGCCATCGAATGGTGGCCCTGGTAGGTCTCGCGTTGCCAGCGGGCGTCGTTGCCGTCGGCGCGTACCCACCGCTCGATCTCTTCCATGGCGGCGAGTGAGCCGAGCTCGCGGGCCAGCGGCCGCACCTGCTCGAGGGTGGCGAGCACTTCCTGGTGCACCGGGCGCACCGCGCCGGTCGTGCCGTCGATCAGCTGGCCCTCGAGGCCGAACCGGCACGCCTGGAAGCGGTTGTAGTTGTAGGTGACGTAGATGTCCTCGCTCTCCGGCGGCGCCGGATGCTCGAGCAGCATCCGGCAGATGGCCTGCACGTAGGCGGCGAGTGCGGCCGCCCGCTCCACCGTGAGCGGCGTGTCGAACACGCGCACCTCGATCGTCCCGTACTCGGGCTTGGGCCGGATGTCCCAGTAGAAGTCCTTCATGCTCTCGACCACGCCGAGCTTCTTCAACTTGCCGAAGAAGGCCTCGAACGCGGGCCAGTCCGTCAGGAACGGCGCGCGACCGGACAGCGGGAACGCGTAGACCGAGTTGAGCCGCGCGCAGTCGTACGCGGTGTCGACGCCCTGGAAGTAAGGGCTGCTGGCCGCGAGCGCGATGAACTGGGGGATGTAGGCGGACAGGCGATGAAGCAGCCACAAGGCCTGCGTCCCGTTCTCGCACCCGATGTGCACGTGCTGCCCGAACACGGTGAACTGCTTCGCCAGGTAGCCGTACAGGCCCGCGACGTGGCGGAACCGCGGGCGATCGTAGATCTGGCGGTCGTACCAGCGCTGGAACGGGTGCGTTCCGCCGCCCGCGATCTCGAGGTCCAGGCGATCGGCGCCGACGACGAGCGCGTCGCGCATGGCGACCAGCTGGTCCCGCATCGGCTCGAACGCATGCTGAACCGAGGTGCTGATCTCGAGCATGCTCTCGGTGATCTCGGGCTTCACGTCGCCCGGGAACGGCTGGCGCGTGACCAGCGCGATGAGGTCGGACGCGCCGCGCGTCAGGTCGCCGGTCCGGCGGTCGATCAGCTGGAGTTCCAGCTCCACGCCCATCGTCAACCACTCGGACTTGCCGAATTCCAGTTGCGTTTCCGTCATCGCTCGATCCTCGCTTCGCCGCCCCGGCGCAGGATCAGCGCCAGCGCGAACGCTCCCGCCAGCTGCAGGACGACCACCGCCGGCAGCAGCACGGCGGTGGTCTGCTGCGCGATGTGCGGGTTCCACTCGGACACCTGCTGGATGAGCATCAGCGCGAGCGCGGACATCGGCATCAGCGCAAGACCCGTCAGCAGGCTCTTCTTCAGGGAGATTCCGGACAAGGGCCCGAAGGCGGCGACGCCGATCGCCTTCGCCGCGAAGCGGACAGCCACCAGCGCGACCACCGGAAGCCAGGACACCGACAGCGAGTCTATGTTCATCGTCGCTGCCGACAAGGCGAAGAACAGCACGAGCGCGATGCCCGAAGCGAGCCCGAATTCGGTCGTGGTGAGAAGCCGGCTCGCATCGAAGGCGCGCACGAAGGCTCCGCACGCGAGCAGCGCCAGCAGCGGCGACAACCGCAGCGCGACCGCGGTCGCGAACACGAGCCACACCACCGCGAGCATCACGAGGATCTGGCCGGCGCGGTCTCGACCGATGAACGACAGGACCCACAGGAAGAGCCGGGCCCCGAGCGCGGCGACGGCCAGCGAGCCGACGATCAGGTACGCGGGGTGAAACAGCACCTCAAGCGCAGCCGCTCCCGGTTGCTCGCGGACGAGCGTCAGCAGGAGTGTCGACAGCATCACGGCATAGATGGAGTTGAGTGCCGTGAGCAGCAGTGTGCGCTCCGTGATCTGCCCCTGCGCGCGCGTCTCGCGGGTGATCGCCAGCACGACCGCCGGCGACGTCGCCATCGCGATGCTCGCGATCACGGCCGACGCCCATGCGTCGATGTCGAAGTACCGCATCGCCAGGAAGACCAGTGCGAACGACAATCCGCTCTCCGCGACACTGGCGCCGAGCAGCGCGGGGTTGCGTCGCACCCAGCCGAAAGACACGCGCTGGCCGAGGTCGAACAGGATCACCGCAGCCGTGAACTCGAGCGTGAACTTCAGCGTCGGGGAAGGCAGTTCCTCGAGTTGAAGCAGGCGCAGCACGTAACCGCCGGCGCCGAAAAGCGCTCCGGCCGCGACGTACCCGAACAGCCGAGGCAGCTTCAGCCGGGCCGCGCCCTCGCCCGCCGCCGCGGCGACGAGCGCGAGGATGGCGACCGCAAGCGCAGGGGGCACAACCGGCGGCCAGTCGGGGAGGAACGTGAAATCCATGGTCGGGAAGCGAGCGCGAGGCCCGAGGAACAAAAAAATGTCCGCGCCGTGCGAGGCACCTGCGCGGACCGAATCGCGACGAGGAAGGGGAACCTCCTGCGTTGCGCTTGCTGCCACCTTGCGTAGCGCAAGGGCTACAAAGGATCGACTGGAAGCAACGTTAGTGCTTCGCGCGCAGCTCTGAAATAGGGGGAAGGATCTACGAGGTACTGCGTACCGCGCCCGGCGATCAGGATCGGACCGGTGCGGCGGTGTCGTCGCCGTCGAGCGCCAGCCGCAGACGGAAGAGGTCCGCGATGCGGCGCGCGTTCAGCTTGTCCATCAGCCGCGCGCGATGGACTTCCACCGTGCGAGGGCTGATGCCGAGTTCGACCGCGATCTCGCGGTTGTGGAGGCCGTCGGTGATCCGCTGGAACACTTCGCGCTCGCGTGGCGTCAGGCGACCGAGGCGCTCGCGCATCTGTTCGCGTTCGCGCGCGCGCTCCAGCGCCTGGGCGTCGCTCGCCAGCGCCGCCGCGACGGCGTCCATCAGTTCCTTCGGCTGGACCGGCTTCTCGAGGAAGTCGAGCGCTCCGGTCAGCAACGCCGCGCGCGCCGTAGCCACGTCGCCGTGGCCGGTCACGACGATCACCGGCAGGTGCGGCTGTTCGTCGTGAAGCTTCTTCTGCAGGTCGAGCCCGCTCATTCCCGGCAGATGGAGATCGATCAGCGCGCAGGCCGGCCGCTCGTTCACGCCGTTGGCGAGGAGGTCCTCCGCGCTCGCGAAACACCGGGGAAGGTAGCCGCTGGCCTCCAGCAAGGCAGCCAGCGACTCGCGCAGGTCGGCGTCGTCTTCGATCAGGTAGACCGTCGGGGCGCGGGAAGCAGCATGCGCGAAGGTGGTCATGGTCGACTCTTACCTTAGTTAGTGCGCCGGGACATTCCAAGCATCTGCCTGCAGCATAGCTTGGGACGATCGCCCGACCGTACGGTGGATCAAGAACGCGCGACCCGCCTCAGAAGGGGATGTCGTCGTCCATGTCGGCCATCGACGAGGCCGGCTTGGCGGCGGACGCCGGCTTGCTCGCCGGTGCACGGGCCGGAGCGCGGGGCTCCTCGCTGCCGCTGTCGAAGTCCGCCCCGCCGCCACCCATGCCTTCGCGCGAACCGAGCATCTGCATGTTCTCGGCCACGATCTCTGTCGTGTAACGGTCCTGCCCTTCCTTGTCCTGCCACTTGCGCGTGCGCAGCCGGCCTTCGACATAGACGGGACGGCCCTTCTTGAGGTACTCGCCGGCGATCTCCGCCAGGCGGCCGAAGAAGGCGACCTTGTGCCATTCGGTCGATTCCTTCATTTCGCCGCTGGCCTTGTCCTTCCAGCGGTCCGACGTCGCGATCGTGATGTTGGTGATCGCCGCGCCGTCGGCGGTGTAACGCGTCTCCGGGTCGCGGCCCAGGTTGCCGATCAGGATGACTTTATTGACGGATGCCATGTGTTCTCCTCTTCAGATCGGCACCGGCTGGCCGCTCGAACGTTTCGGGACTTCGCGCATGCCGAGTGCGATCACCCACCACACGCCCATGATGACTGCCGCGCATGCGAACACTCCCTGCGCGCCCCACCGTGCGGCGACCAGGCCGCCGAGGGCGCCGCCGGCAAACAGCCCGACGGACTGCGTCGTATTGTAGATGCCGAGCGCCAGGCCTTTCGCGGATGACGGGGCGACCCGCGACACCAGCGATGGCAGGCTCGCCTCGAGGATGTTGAAGCCGACGAAGAACAGCAGCATCCAGCCGGCGATCCACATGAGGCTCGGCGCGTGGAGCATCAGGCCGAGCTGGACGACGAGCAGCAGGCCCACGGCCGCCAGGAACAGGACGCGCATGCGCGACCTGCGCTCCGCCGCCATGATCGGCGGCATCATCAGGCCGAACGACACCAGCACCACGGGCAGGTAGACCCACCAGTGATTGGGGAGGGGCAACTGCGCCCGCTCGACCAGCAGCACGGGCACCACCACGAACATCGCCATTTGCACGGTGTGCAGCGCGAAGATCCCGAAGTTCAGGCGCAGCAGCTGCGGATTGAAGACCACGCTCGCCGCGGTCGCCGGTTGGTGGTGTTCGATGCGCGGCGGCGCACCCGGCACCACCCACGTGACGACGGCGATCGCTGCCAGCGCCGAGACGCCGGTCAGTGCGAAGAGGCCGCCCATGCCGACCGCCGCGTACAGCGGCGGGGCACCGACGAGCGACAGCGCGAAAGTCAGCCCGATGGACGCCCCGACCATCGCCATCGCCCTGGCGATGTTCTTGCGCGTCGCATCGGCGATGAACGCGGTCACAGCGGCAGAGATCGCGCCCGCGCCCTGCACCGCCCGGCCGATGATCGTCCAGAAGATGTCGTCGGCGGACGCGGCGATGAAGCTGCCGGCGGCGAACAGCACCAGGCCGGCGACGATCACCGGCTTGCGTCCCCAGCGATCGCTGGCGGCGCCGAACGGGATCTGCAGCAG
>CAWJEE010000006.1:0-22378 GCA_963841815.1 uncultured beta proteobacterium
CCGCGATGGGCGAGGCCGCGCAGTGGTGGGGCGGCCTGCTGCCCTACACCCACTACCTGCCGGTGCAGCAGGGGCAGTGGCTGGGCGGCGCCAGCGCCAGCGCCTGGGCGCAGGGCATGGCGCCGCTGCTGCTGTTCATTGCCGTGCCCTTGCTGGTCGGCCTGCCGCTGCTCGGCCGGGCGGTGCGCCAGCCGGCGCGCTGGGGGGGCGATGACGTTCTGGCGCGCGCTCGCGGCCACGGTGATCGCCGCGCTGCGCGACCGCGGGCTGGTGATCATGTTCGTGGCGGCGATCCCGGTGTACTCGTTCTTCTATCCGCTTGCCCTACGCGACGCAATCGGTGCGCCATGTGCCGCTGGTCGTGGTCGATCTCGACGCCAGCCCGATGTCGCGCGACATCGTCTCGCGGCTGTCGGCCGTGCCGTCGGTGCGCGTCGACGGCAGCGCGTCATCGGTCGACGAGGCCCGCGGCGCGCTGGCCAGCGGGCAGATCGCCGGCATCGTGCTCGTGCCGGAGAACTTCGCGCGCGATGCGGTGCGTGGCACGCCGACCGCCGTCACCGTGTTCGGCAGCGGCGCCTACCCGGTGCAGGACAAGGCCGTGCTCGGCAGCGTCGGCGCGGTGTTGCAAGGCGTGGCGGCCGAAGTCGCCGCGTCGCGCGTGGCTCACCAGGGCGCACCGGCGGGCGCGCTGCTGCAGTCGGCGCGCGCCGGGCCGGCCTTCATCGACCAGCCGCTGTACAACCTGGCACGCGGCTACGGCAGCTACGTGGTCGTGGCGGTGGGCATCCTGATCGTGCAGCAGGTGATGCTGATGGCCATCGCCTCGCTCGTCGGCACCTGGCTCGAAGCGCGCGCCGGCACGCTGTTCGGCACCGCGCGGGTGGGCTTGAGCGCGTTCGTCGGCACGCTCGTCGGCTTCGCCTTGTTCGTGTTCCTGGCGCTGCTGTACTTCATCGGTTTCGTGTTCTGGTTCCAGGACTATCCGCGCGGCGGCAACTTCTGGCGGCGCGCTGGCCTTTGCCGCGGCTCACCGCGCTGACCGTGGCCAGCCTCGGCATCGCGCTCGGCGCGTGGTTCGCCGACCGCGAGCGCGCCTTCCAGGTGCTGCTGGCCACCTCGGTGCCCTTCGTCTTCATGAGCGGCATCGTCTTCCCGCGCGAGGCCATGCCGGCGCCGATCAACGCACTGGCGATGCTGATCCCGACCACGCCCGGCATCTTCGGCTTCGTCAAGCTGAACCAGATGGGCGCCAGCTGGAGCGAGATCCGGCCCGAGTTCCTGAACATGGCGGCGCTGCTGTTGCTGTATGGCGCCGCTGGCGCGGCCTGGGCCGTGCACTGGCGGCGCCGAGGAGGTGCCGGGTGACGAGTCAGCTACGCGCGGGCTGGTACGGCTTTGGTCGCGCTGCTGCTCGCCGGCTGCGCGTCGCGGCCATCGAACCCGCCACTCGCGCAATAGGACCACGATTACGGTTACCGCTTGTCGAACTTGCAGGCCGAGCGCGGCGACCCCGAGTTCGGCCTGGTGGTGGCCATGTCGGGTGGCGGCACACGCGCGGCGGCGTTTTCCTACGGCATCCTCGAGGAACTGCGCCGCACCATGGTGCCCACGCCCACCGGTCCCGGGCGCCTGCTCGATGAAGTCAACATCGTCACCGGTATCTCGGGCGGCAGCTTCACGGCGCTGGCCTATGCGCTGCATGGCGAGCGGCTGTTCGATGAGTACGAAAAGCGTTTCCTCAAGCGCAACGTCGAGGGTGAGCTTCTCGGCCTGGTGCTGAACCCGCTGAGCTGGCCGCAGATGTCCGGCGGCAGCTTCACGCGCACCGACCTGGCTGCCGACTACTACGATCGAATCCTGTTCGAAGGCGCCACCTTCGGCGACCTGCGTGGCCGCGGCGGGCCCTTCACCAACGTCGCGGCCACCGAGGTCACCACCGGTGCGCGCGTCACCTTCAACCAGAACACCTTCGACCTGCTGTGCTCGGACCTGAGCAAGGTGCGCCTGGCGCGCGCAGCGGCGGCCTCGTCAGCGGTGCCCGGCGTGTTTGCCCCAGTGGGCTTCGACAACCATGCCGGCAGCTGCGGCTTCGACCTGCGCGCCAATGTGGAACGTGTCTTCGGCCCCGACGCCGCCAAGGGGCCCACAGGCCGGATCACGCTGCGCGACCGCGAGTTCGTGGCGCTGCAGGACGGCGTGACGCACCGCTACCTGCACCTGGTCGATGGCGGCCTGTCGGACAACGTCGGGCTGCGCTCGGTGCTCGAAGGCCTGGAGGCCTCAGTGGCCAGCGAACGTTTTCGCCAGGTCTCCGGCTTCGACAAGCTCAAGCGTTTTGCGGTGGTGTCGGTGAACTCGCTAGCCGACCCGGACAACGACTGGGGCACGCACGAGAAGCCGCCCAACGTCGTGTCGATGCTGATCCGCGCCACCGGCGTACCGATCGATCGCTACAGCTACGAGCAGGTGGAGCTGCTGCGCGACTTCGTACGCGCGCTGCAGCGCCTGCGCGGCCCCGACGGCCAGCCGCTGGCGGTCGAGTTCTACGCCATCGACATCAACTTCGACGCCATCGCCGACGCCGAAGAGAAGCGGTACTTCCGCAACCTGCCCACCAGCTTCGTGCTCAGCAACGAGCAGGTCGATCGGCTGCGCGAAATGGCAGGGCGACTGCTGCGCCAGTCGCCCGACTACCAGCGGCTGTTGCGCGACCTGGGCACCAGCGTCAAACCCGAGCCATAGCTCGAACTGCCACCTCGTGTGCCTGCGCTCGCTTTCGAATCGCCTGGGAACGACCTGCCGTGCTCCCATCTACCGCAGACAACCTCGTTGTCGCCGCGAGTGCGAGAACTGGACGCTGAGATGCCGGCAAGCGGCCTTCGGCGAGCGACAGGAAATGGCCGCGAGCCGATCAGAGACCGGTTAGCTCGTTCAATTGCGCCAGCAGCAGCGCCGACGGTCGGGCTGGCGTGTCTGCATCGGTTACCAGACACAGGACAAACCCCTGCGGCGTTGCTCGAAGGTCGATCCCCTCAACTTTCAACTTCGGCTGAAGCCGATGCAGTCCCCGAAGGTCACCGCGACCATCGACGAAGCCGACCACCGACCCCTTGCAAGCACCATCCGCAACAACGTTGTCGGTGTCTTCTGCAACGGCTGTGAAGAGCCAACCGCCGCTTGGCAATGCCGCTGCGTCGGTGAACCCGAGCGGAATCCCGTTGATGGCCCCTAGGTCGTAGCGCCGTACCGAGATCGGCTTGATGTTCTTGCGCTCGCGCTCCCTTCATCAGGTGCAGGAGGTCGCGCAGCCGGTAGTGGACAACGGCATTCACAGAGTCGCCTTTGACTCCTCGGTTGAGCAGCAAAAGCTCACCGGCCGTGACGATGGCGCCTTCGATATTGATCTCCCCTTCCAGGATGCTGCGAAGGGGCTTGTAGAGCGGCTTCAGGTCGAACCGGCGAACTTTCTTTGCCACTTTGCCCCGGGCGCTCAGGGCCATGACGACTCCGACCTGGCGGTTCTTGCGCGACCCCGAGCCAAGCGCGATCAACGCATCGTCTCCGCCAGCTGTCGCTGACGGTAACAAAAGGAGCGTCTCCACGTCCGGCTTGCGCTTCTTGCGCGCTTCCGTGTCATGGGGGAGATTGCCCGGAAAAACGCGGTGCAATCGACCTGGGCTCCGCCGATCGCGGAACACGGCAAGGTGATGTTCGTCATCGGCCATGACATATACGCGACCGTGGGCGCACACGAGGCCGCTCGCCGCACTGAGGTGCGGTTGGCCGCGCGGATGCCCGTCGACAGTTAGCGTGCGCAGTCGCTTGGGCCTGAGAGTGTTCATCGACCTTCCATCTGCCAAATTGGCGGCCTTGGTGTCCACGCTTGCGCTTGTGTTCGCGTACTGAACGCATCCGCACAGATTCAGCAGACAGGTCCGTTCTCTGCGCCGATGTCCGCTATCGGGCAAATCGACAGTCTATGCAAAGCGGCGGCACTTGGCCGCGTCCAGCCTACGCGAGCGCGGGGGAGCCGCAGTCATAGGTGCGGGCTTCGAGCAACGCAGGTGGCAACTTTCTCGAATTGAACAGTGTGTGACGTCAGAAAGGCGCCTTCGCGGCCTTGAATTTTCCCGAGACATCACCAGACAAGCCGATGTTGTCCGGATGCAGGACCATGACCGGCGAGCCGGACGCGAGCTTGAACTTTGCGAGGTCCGCCCAAATGACGTTTGGACTGGTTGTCAGTTCAAAGAAGTAACGCTTGTTCGTCAGGTCGGTGACCGTACGGTATTCGGTGTTGTAGATACCGAAGCCCTTGTAGGGCGCGCCGAAAGGAACCGAGACGTTACGGGCAATCGCCAACACCCCTGCCACCGCTTCGCGCTCGGTCTTGGGCTCCGGCAACATCGACGAGAAGTAAGCGGCCCGCTGAAAGCGGTCGGTGGGCTTGACGTTGCCTGGCAACGGCGTGTCGCTGCTGGGCTTGGAGAAGTCCATTTTCTTCAGCAACGCCAACTGCTCGTCATACGGTGGGTCGTTGGTCATCAGCTTGAACTCGCGGCCGTGATGAACGACTCGTTTGCCGCCGATGTATTCGATGATGGCGGAATCGCCGCTGGCATCCTCGATGGCAAGATGGACTGTGGTCTTGGTTCCGCGTGCTTCGGTCATCACGATCTGCACCTTCTCCAGCAAAGCGAGCGCCTCCGTGACCGTAGCAGCGTTGTCGAGCAGGTACTGCGCCCAAAGGCCGCCATGGATGCCCGGCTTGCTGGGATCGCGGGGTCCAAAGTCGGCAGCGTTGAGGAACAGCATATGCACGCCGAGGCCGCGCTCGTTCAGTCCGTCGGCAGTGCCAACGCCGTAAATCGTCGTCACCAGACTTCCGTACTTGGCCGACCAGGAAAGCGCGTTGTCCTTGACCACAATATCTGGCCCCAGACGCCCGCCATTTCGCTTGACGCCACGCGGAAAGACGGTGAGAACGGGCTCCGTCGATTCTGGCCAGTCCATCGTTCGTCCAACCACGACCGCAAGCTTGTTGTCATTCCACAAGATGCGCGAGCAAGCATCGGCGACTTCGATCGGACCGAGCGCCAGAACCATTACAGCCACTGCGCCACACGTTGCGTGGCCCATCTTCGTTCGACTCATCATGAGATTCCTGTGCTCGGTGAAATAGCGGTTGACCGAATGTCGGGAAACGCAGTCCGGCTGCGCTGTAGTGTGCAGAGGACCGCTTTCAGGTTAACTGTAACTTGCGGCGCATGGCCGGTCATGGCCGACTGCCGTCGGCGGAACAGGTCCTGGAGCGTCTGCTTTGCGGTTGAAAGCCGCCGTGTTGACGACGCGGCGCTCCCGGTTCCCAAGCAGCCATTGGAGCCGGCCCCTTGAAAGCGCCCGCAAACGTCGATCTTTCACACTCAATTGCTGAGTGGTCCAGAGACCCGTTCACCTGTCGATTTCTTTCGGCACATCCGGGAATTGCCGGCGCCCGCGCTTCAGAGCAAAAGCCCTTTCAGACTCAATTGTCGGGGAACACGAACGGTGTTCCAGGGCTCCTTTGCCGTTTGCCGTTCGGTCGAGGCCCTTTCGGTCTCCCGCTGGTTATGGGAGACCTGCTCTGCTCGCGCCTCTTCCATTTCGCTATCCGACCCGAAGTAGCCCCAGCTCGCCGATGACCGCGTGACAGCGGTCATCGGGCACGGCACCTGAACTACACGGCAGGTGCGATCAGTCCGGGTCGACGTACGTGCCTTCCAGGAGCTTGGCCTGTGCCGCGGCGAGCCGCGCCACCGGCACGCGGGGGCCGGAACACGAAACGTAAGTGAGCCCGATGTGATGGCAGAAGTGGATCGAGGCCGGGTTCCCGCCGTGCTCGCCGCAGATGCCGACCTTGAGGTCCGGCTGCGTTTCGCGCCCCTTCGTGACGGCCAGCTTCATGAGCTGTCCCACGCCCTTGATGTCGAGCACCTCGAACGGGTTGTCCTGCAGGATGCCCGTCTCGGTGTAGGCCGGCAGGAACTTGTTCTCGGCGTCCTCGCGGCTGAACGAAAACGTCGCCTGGGTGAGGTCGTTGGTACCGAACGAAAAGAACTCGGCGGTCTCCGCCATCCGCCCGGCGCGCACGCAGGCGCGCACCACCTCCATCATCGTGCCGAACTTGAACTTCACGTTGATGCCATGCGTCAGTTCCACCACCTTGTGGATGCGCTCCACGTAGCCATGAATGCGCTTGAGCTCCTCCACCGTGGCCACCTGCGGCACCATGATCTCCGGGTAGACCTCGACTCCCTCGCGCGCGCACAGCGCCGCGGCCTCGAGGATCGCCCTGATCTGCATCGAGTAGATCTCCGGATAGGTGATCCCCAGGCGCACGCCGCGATGGCCGAGCATCGGATTGACCTCTTCGAGCGCGCGCACCTTCTTGAGAATCGCCTCCTTGCGGTGAATCACGTCGTCTTCGAGGTGTGATTCCTCGAAGGCGTGCAGCCCGATCACAAGCCGGGTCAGGCCGTCGGCGTATTGCTGGTAGAGCTTCGGGTTCAGCAGCTTGAGCGTGTCGGGCAGTTCCTTCAGCCCCTTGATGCTGTCGTTGAGCTGGTGCAGGTGTGCGATCTCGAGCTCGAGCTGCGCGGCCGTGGGCAGGAATTCGTGCATCGGCGGGTCGAGCAGGCGCACCGTCACCGGCAGCCCCCTCATCGCCTTGAAAATGGCCTTGAAGTCGGCGCGCTGGATCGGAAGCAGGCGGTCCAGCGCGGCCTGGCGTTCCTCCGGTGTCCCGGCGAGGATCATCTCCTGCACGATCGGCAGGCGATCGGTGCTGTTGAACATGCGCTCGGTGCGTACCAGCCCGATTCCGACGGCGCCGAACTGCCGCGCGCGGCCAGCATCCTCGGGCGTGTCGGCGTTGGCCATGACCTTCAGCCGCGCCACTTCATCCGCCCAAGCGAGCAGCGTGACCATTTCGCCCGAAAACTTGGCCTCGACGGTCGGCACTTCACCGGCGTAGACATGCCCGGTGCCACCGTCGATCGTGATCACGTCGCCTTCGTGTAGCGTGGTCTCGCCGATGACGGCGCGGCGCGCCTTGTCGTCGATCACGATCTGCTCGCAGCCTGATACGCAGGGCTTGCCCATGCCGCGCGCAACGACCGCCGCGTGGGAGGTCTTGCCACCGCGGCTGGTGAGGATGCCCTGCGCCTGGAAGAACCCGTGGATGTCCTCGGGTTTGGTCTCCTCGCGCACGAGGATGATTCGTTCGCCTGCCAGTCCCTTGCAACTCGGCCGTATCGGCATCGAACACGATGCGCCCCGAGGCCGCGCCGGGCGAGGCGGGAAGCCCCTGCGCCAGTGATTTTCCGAAGAAATTCGGCGACAGCTGTGGCACCAGAAGCTGCTCCAACTGGGCCGGCTCGACCCTGAGCAGCGCCCGCTCCTTGGTGATCAGCCCTTCGCTGTACATCTCCACCGAGGTGCGCACCATCGCCCGCGCATTCATCTTGCCGTTGCGGGTCTGCAGGCAGTAGAGCGTGCCCTTCTCGATCGTGAATTCGAAGTCCTGCACTTCACAGTAGTGCGACTCCAGCCGATTGCTCAGTTCCAGCAGCTGGCGGTAGATCTCCGGCATCTCCATTTCCAGCTCGGCGATCGGCTTGGGCGTGCGAATGCCGGCGACTACATCCTCTCCCTGCGCGTTGACAAGGTATTCGCCAAAGATCAGTTTCTCGCCGGTTCCTGGATTGCGCGTGAACCCCACGCCGGTGCCGGAGTCGTTGCCCATGTTTCCGAACACCATGGTGCAGATGTTGACCGCGGTGCCGTTGGCCATGTCCGGTGTGATCTTGAATTGCCGGCGGTAGTCCACCGCGCGCTTGCCCATCCAGGAACGGAACACCGCGCCGACGGCAATCTCGAGCTGTTCATACGGATCGTGCGGAAACGGCCTTCCGGAATGGCGCTTCACGATGTCGAGGAAGTCACCCGCGAGTTCCTTGAGGTGATCGGCGTCGAGCTCCAGATCCACCCGCGCGCCGTACTTCCTCTTGACGGCCGCCATGCGCTCGTCGAAGTGCTCGTCGGCGACCCCCAGGGCAATCTTGCCGAAGAGCTGGATGAAGCGACGATAGGCGTCGTAGCCGAATCGCTCGTTCGAGGTCTTCCCGATCAGCGCTTCCAGCGAGGCTTCGTTGAGGCCGAGGTTGAGGATCGTGTCCATCATGCCGGGCATCGACATGGCCGAACCCGATCGCACGGAAACGAGCAGCGGGTTCGTGCCGCTGCCGAAGCCCTTGCCGGTCTTCTTCTCCAGCAGGCTGACATGGCCACGGATCTCGTCCATCAGGCCGGCGGGAAGCTGGTTCTTCTCGAGATAGACCAGGCATGCCTCGGCCGAGATGACGAATCCGGGCGGCACATTCAGGCCCAGTTGCGTCATCTCGCACAGGTTGGCTCCCTTGCCTCCCAGCAACATCTTGTTCTTGCCGTCGCCGTCCTCGAACGCATAGAGGTACTTTCTGTTATTCATTTGTCGTCGGCTCCCTCGGTCAATGCGCATCTCGGCAATCGTGACGCAGGCTCGTGGACGATAGAGGGTCCCACGGGCGAATCGTTGATCGTATCGGGGTCGTTTGCGTTCAACGCGAAGCGACCAGGCCGAGCCGTTGCTGCCCTTCCGGTCCCCTCCAAGGGACGGGTGCGTCCGCCTTGTTCATCCCGCCCACGATCCGCTGCCGGTGGGAGATAGACAGTCGCCGATCCGTCCTGCGGCACGCCGTCGTCGCGGGCTGTGCCCGACGCCCGCGCCTCACGCCGTGCCGAGCCGCGCCGCGCAGTAATCGACGACCTGATCCAGCGTCGCCAGCCGCGCCGCCTCCGCGTCCGGGATGTCGACGCTGAGGTCGGCGTGCACCGCCACCAGGAAGTTCAGCCAGTCGACCGAATCGAGGTCGACCTGGTCGCGCAACCGCGACGCGGGCTGCAAGGCGCCGACATCGACCTCCGGGGCGATGCGACCGAGGCACGCGCGGATGCGGGTGGACAGTTCTTCGCGGGTCATGGTGTCGCCTTCGCCAGTTCCTCCGGCCGCTGCAGCAGGTCGCGGACGGCGGCCAGCAGCAGCGCGCCGCGATGGCCGTCGCTGACCCGGTGGTCCGCGCCGAGACTGGCGGTCACGACCGGGGCTGGCCGGACCGCGCCGTCGACGATCCACGGCCTCTCGATCACGCGACCGAAGCCGACGATCGCCACCTGCGGTGGATAGATGATCGGAAACACGCTGCGCACGCCCTGCTCGCCGAGGCTCGTCACCGTGATCGTGGGGTCGGCCAGTTCGGACGCCTTCAGCGAGCCCGCGCGCGCGCGCTGCACGAGATCGAGCAGTTCGCGGTTCAGCGTGGCGATGTCCCGGCCCGGCACGTCGTGCAGCGCCGGGGCCACGAGGCCGCCGCCGCGCAGCGCGATGGCGATGCCGCAGTGCACGCCAGCGCCCGGAACGAACGCACCGTCCCGGAAGAAGCCGTTGAACTCCGGATAGCGCTGCACCGCGCGCGCCACGGCCTGCACGAGCAGCGGCGCGAGCAGCAGCCGCTCGGTGACGCTGCGGCCGGCGTTGCGCTCCGCGAGGTACGCCGTGGCGAGAGCGAGCGGGATGTCCTCCGCCAGGTAGTAGTGCGGGATCTCGCGCTTGCTGCGGGCCATCGCGGCGGCGATCGTCTGCCGCATCGCTTCGCCGCGACTCACGGGAGCGACCCTGGCGACCGCGGCCTCGACATCCGCGAGCGTGACCGCGCCGCCGGTCCCGGTCCCGGCGATGGACTCGACGGCGACACCGAGTTGCGCGGCCCGCTTGCGCGCCGCCGGCGACACCGCGACCCGTCCGGCCGCGAGCGGCGCCGCAGCCGCGACCGTCAGGGGCGCGACTGCCGCGGGCGTTGCCGCCGGAGCGGGCGCCACGCGCAGCGCGCCGATCTGCGCCCTCACCTGTTCCGATGTTTCGCCGGCTTCCCGCAGGATCGCCATCACGGTGCCGACCGGAATCTCGGCGCCCGGCTCGACGAGCAGTTCTTCCACGATGCCGTCGTGCCAGCACTCGACGTCGATCGCCGCCTTGGTCGTGTCGACGACCGCGATGACATCGCCCTTCTTCACCGCGTCGCCGGGACGCACGCGCCACTCGAGCAGCGTGCCCTTGTCCATGTCGGCCCCGAGCGACGGCAGGCGGAAGGCGATCATGCGGAACGCCCGAGAAGGGTCAGCGCCGCCGCGACGATCTTCGGCGGCATCGGCAGCGCGGCGTCTTCCAGGTGCTTCGGATACGGCATCGGAACCTCTTCGCTGCAGACGCGCGCCGGAGGCGCATCGAGGTCGTAGAACGCCCGCTCGACCACCCCGGCGACGATCTCCGCCGCGAGGCTGCACGTGCGCCAGCCTTCGTCGACCACCAGCACGCGGCGCGTCCGGCGCACCGAGGCCGTGATCGTGTCCCAGTCGAGCGGCCGCAGCACGCGCAGGTCGATCACTTCCGCCTCGACGCTCTGCTCTGCGAGCGTGCCCGCCGCCTCGGCGACGCGCGGCAGGCTGCCACCGTAGGTGACGATCGTCAGGTCGCGCCCCGCGCGCCGCACGACCGCGTGTTCGATGTCGACCGCGGGCGGCGGGTCGGCGAGTTCGCCCTCGAGGTTGTAGAGCTGCGCGTGCTCGAAGATCACCACGGGATCCGGATCCTGAAGCGCGGGCCAGAGCATGCCGCGCGCGTCCTCGAGGGTGGCGGGCGCCAGCACGCGAAGCCCCGGCACGTGCGCGTACCAGACTTCGAGGCTGTGGGAGTGCTGTGCGGCGAGCTGGCGCCCGGCGCCCGTCGCCATGCGGATCACCACCGGCACGGAGAACTGCCCGCCCGACATGTGCCGCACGGTCGCGGCCGTGTTGACGATCTGGTCGAGCGCGAGCAGCGAGAAGTTCACGGTCATGATCTCGACGATCGGCCGCTGGCCGCCGAGGGCAGCGCCGATGCCGGTGCCGACGAACGCGAGTTCCGACAATGGCGTGTCGCGGATGCGATCGGGCCCGAACTCGTCGAAGAAGCCCTTCGTCACCGCGTACGAGCCGCCGTACTGGCCGACGTCCTCGCCCATGATGAAGACGCGCGCATCGCGCTGCAGCGCTTCGCGGTGCGCCGCGCGCAGCGCTTCGCGATAGGTGGTCGTCGTCATTGCCGTGCTCCTTCCGCGGCGCGCGGCGTGGTGACGTCGCGCAGCAGATCCCCGACCGGCTCCCACTGCCCCGCTTCCGCGAAGTCGACCGCGCGGTCGACTTCCGCGATGGCAGCGGCGTCGAGGGCGAGGAAGTCGTCCTCGGTCAGCATCCCGGCCGCCTTCAGCCGCTGCGTGAACGTGTGGATCGGCCCGCGCTCCTTCCACGCCTCGACCTCGGCCTTCGCGCGGTACAGCTCCGCGTCGAACATCGAGTGCGCGCGGAACCGGTACGTGTGCAGTTCGAGGAAGTACGGTGTGCGCGTGCGGCGCACGTGATCGGTCGCGGCGCGGGCCGCGGCGTCGACGGCGAGCACGTCCATCCCGTTGCAGTGGGCGGCGGCGATCCGGTAGGCCGCCGCCTTCGCCGCGAGATCGGTCTGCGATTCCGAGCGCGCGAGCGCGGTGCCCATCGCGTACAGGTTGTTCTCGCACAGGAACAGCACCGGCAGCTGCCACAGCACGGCGAGGTTCAGCGACTCGTGGAACGCGCCCTCGGCCACCGCGCCCTCGCCGAAGAAGCAGGCCGTGACCGCGTCGCCACGCTCGGCCCGACGGTCGGCGAGCGCCAGTCCGCACGCGAGCGGCAGGCCGCCGCCGACGATGGCGTTGCCGCCGAACAGGCGCGTGGCGGCATCGAACA
This sequence comes from uncultured beta proteobacterium, assembly GCA_963841815.1. Lineage (GTDB taxonomy): Bacteria > Pseudomonadota > Gammaproteobacteria > Burkholderiales > Burkholderiaceae_F > JAOUJD01. The sequence goes on from CAWJEE010000006.1 coordinate 11,899, forward strand.
GGTGCATCGAGCCGCCCCGCCCGCGCGAGCAGCCTTCGCGCTTGCCGTACATCTCGGCCATGATCGCGTTCATCGACACGCCGCGCAGCAGCGCATGGCCGTGCTCGCGGTACGTCGCGACCACGTTGTCCTCGGGACGCAGGTGCGGCATCACGCCGGCGGCGACCGCCTCCTCGCCGATGTACAGGTGCAGGAAGCCGCGGATCTTCCCGGCGCCGTACAGCTCCGCACAGCGCTCCTCGAGGCGCCGCACGCGCAGCATGTCGCGCACGCGTGCGAGGCACTCGTCGCGGGGGTGCTGCGCCACGTCGGTCGTCGCGGTCGGCAGCGCCTTGATCACCGGCTTCGCATCCATGGTGTTCCTCCCGGGGTCGCTCAACGCGCCCGATGGCCGACCGACTGCGCCAGCACGATGCGCTGCGCGGGGTCGAGCTTCAGCGCCTGCGCCAGCCGCTCGCGGTCGATCGACGCGAACACTACGGTGACCAGGCCTTCGGACGCGCAGTACAGGTACGCGTTCTGCGCGATGAAGCCGGCGTCCGCCGCGGCGAACTCGATCCGCATCGCGTCGCTCGCGCCGGCCATGCGGCGGGTGTCGGCGACGTAGACCAGCGTCACCGGCGCGACGCGCGCGTGGCCCTGCGTGCCCGCGAGCGACCGCACGTCGTCCTTCAGCACCCGCTGCAGCGCATGCGCCTTCGCGTCGTAGACCCAGGCTCCGGTGTCCGTCGCGACGTAGATGTCGATCTCCTGCCAGTTGCGCGCGGACGGCGCGGTGCGATGACCGTCCGGCCGGTTGACGCCGAACGCGGCCCACAGCAGGTCGGACAGCATCTGCGATGTCAGCTCCTGCGGCGCGAAGCTGCGCGACGTGCGCCGCGCCTTGAGCGCCTGCATCAGGGGCATGCCGCCTTCGGTCTGCGGGGGTGGCAGCGCGATGTCGGCGCCGCCCTGGGCCAGCGCGTCGCCGAGCGACATCGCCAGCGGCGCGGCCGCCAGTCCGATGACGACGCGGCGACGATGTGCGGCCGGAACGTCGCTCCGGTGAACGGGGGAAGCCGAGCTCATGGTGTCCTCGCTTGCATCGACGGCGCGCGCGTGGTCACGCGCCGCCTTCCAGGGTGGAGGTGTCGCCTTCGGGCAGGCCGAGCTCGCGGGCCTTGAGCAGCCGCCGCATGATCTTGCCGCTGCGGGTGCGCGGCAGCGTCGCCGCCCACTCGATCTCCTTGGGCGCCACCGCGGGGCCGAGCCTCTTGCGCGCGTGGCCGAGCAGTTCGAGCCGCAGCGACTCGCTCCACGTGTAGCCGGTCTTGAGGGCGACGAAGGCCTTCACCGTTTCGCCGATGACCGGATCGGGCTTGCCGATCACGCCTGCCTCGGCCACCGCGGGGTGTTCCATCAGCGCGCTCTCGACCTCGAACGGGCCGATCAGGTGCCCGGCGGACTTGATCACGTCGTCGGCGCGCCCGACGAACCAGAAGTAGCCATCGGCATCGCGCCGCGCAAGGTCGCCGGTCAGGTACCAGTCGCCGACGAAGCACTTGCCATAGCGCTCCTCCTCGTGCAGATAGCCGCGGAACATCGACGGCCATCCCTTGCGCAGCGCGAGCTCACCCTCGACATCCGGCGCCTCGACCGCCTGCAGCGATCCGTCGTCTTGCCTGTGGACGATCGCGGCCTCGACGCCGGGCAGCGGCTTGCCCATCGAACCGGGCTTGATGTCCATCGCCGGCGTGTTGGCGATCATGATTCCGCCGGTCTCGGTCTGCCACCAGTTGTCGTGGATCGGCAGGCCCAGCACGTCCTGGCCCCACCACACCGCCTCGGGATTGAGCGGCTCGCCGACGCTCGCGACGAAGCGCAGCTTCGGAAAGCGGTACTTGCGGGCGAGATCGGCACCGGCCTTCATCAGCATCCGCACCGCCGTCGGCGCCGTGTACCAGACGGTCACGCCGCGCTCGGCGAGGATCCGGTACCAGCGCTCGGCGTCGAACTCGGCCTCGTCGACGATCATCGTCACGCCGTGCAGCAGCGGCGCGATGACGCCGTACGACATTCCGGTCACCCAGCCAGGATCGGCCGTGCACCAGAAGACATCGTCGTCGTGCAGGTCGAGCGCGAAGCGCGCCGTGGCCCAGTGGGTGACGACCGCGTCGTGCACGTGCAGCACGCCTTTCGGCTGGCCGGTGGTCCCGCTGGTGAAGTGCAGCAGCGCCGGATCCTCGGGCCGCGTCGGCACGATGGCGAACTCCGCGGACGCCTGCGCCATCAGTTCCTCGAGGTTCCGCGTGGCAGTCGGCGCGGCGGCGGCGCTGCCGGTCGAACCCGCCAGCAGGACGTGCTGCAGCGACGGCACCTTGTCGCGGATCGGGAGCACCTTGCGTTCGTAGAGGACGCGCGTGGTGACAAGCACCTTGCCACGACCGATGTTCAGCCGGGTCGCGATGGGCTCCGGACCGAACGCGGAGAACAACGGCGAGACGACCGCGCCCGCCTTCAGCGCACCCAGCACGCAGACATGGACGTCCGGGATGCGCGGGAGCAGCAGGAAGACGACGTCGCCGCGCCCCACGCCGAGCGACACGAGGGCGTTGGCGAAACGGCTGGAGGCGCGATCCAGGTCCGCGTAGCTCAGGCTGCGTTCGCCGCCTTCCTGGCCGAGCCACGCGATGGCGATGCGGTCGGCGCGCGGTCCGTGCGCATGGCGGCCGACGGCCTCGAAGGCGATGTTGAGGCCGCCGCCGGGCAGGCCGGCGAGTTGCCGGCGCGCGTCGTCCCAGCGGAAGTCCCGGGACGCCTGCGCCCAGTCCGCCAGGTGCGGCCTGACCCGGAACAGGGACGGGTCCTTCCTGATGAGGCTCGGGCGCATGGTGACCGGCGCCGAAACGGCGCGCACTGACTTCACGCTAGAAGCCGCGCCGCATTTGCCGTTGACAGCGGTCAAGCGCGCAGCGTTGAAGGCACGGCCGCCGAACGAAACGTCGGCCATGCCTCGGGCCTGCGGCACGAGGTGCGCTTCCTCGGCATGCCCCGCGCGAACGCGGGCCCGGTTTCCGGCGGGCTCAATGACTGCCGGCAATTGCCGGTCGATCGCGGACGCTACCCTGAACGTGCTGTGTGGCGACGCCAGTCGCGCCTCGAGCGATCCATGCAGCCGCCGTTTCCCCAGCACTGAAGGAGCCCGATGAACGACCTCACTTCCGGTTCGCGCGAACGGAGCCTGCAGGACATCCGGAGCGCCATCGCCGACGTCATCGCGACCGTCGCCCCGGAAACCGACAGGGCCGCGCTCGCGCCCGACCGCCCGCTGCGCGAGCAGGTCGAGCTCGACTCGATCGACTGGGTCAACTTGATCGAGGCGCTGTGCGAGCGACTGCAGGTCGACATCCCCGAGGCGGACTACGGGCGGCTCACGACGATCGACTCGATCGCGGCCTGCGTCGAGGCGCGCAGGAAGGCGCGCGCGTCCAGCGAGCAGGCGGCGCCACCGGCCGCTTCGACGGCGGACCTGCCCTTCGTGTGCCATGTCATCGACGGCGCCCACGTTACGGTGCGGCCGATTCGTCCGAACGACGCCGAGCTGGAAGAGAAGTTCGTCGAGGGCTTGTCGAGCGACAGCCGGTACGAGCGCTTCATGGTCACGTTGCGCGAGTTGCCGAGCGCCAAGCTGAAGTACCTGACCGACGTGGACCAGGTCGGGCACGTCGCCATCGTTGCCACGACGGACCGGGACGGGCAGGAGGAGATCGTCGGCGCCGCGCGCTACGCGGTGCTCGACGCCACGACCGGCTGCGAGTTCGCCGTCGCGGTGGACGATGCCTGGAAGGGATCCGGTGTCGCCGGCGTGCTGATGCACGCCCTGATGGGCCTTGCGCGGCGCCGGGGCATCAAGGTGATGGAGGGAACGGTGCTGTCGACGAACAGCGCGATGCTGAAGTTCATGCGCCAGCTCGGCTTCCGCCGCGAACCGGTCGAGGGCGACGCGCAAGTCGTCCGCGTCGTCCGCGACCTGTGATCGCCACGCCGCTGCGCGCCGACCAGCTTGCGAGCCGCTGCGACCCTTGAGCGCTCGAATTGATCGAGCGCGGCCGGTGGTTTCTGCCGGTCGGCCCGGACTCGCCGACTCGTCCCGGCCCGGATCGCATCGACGAACCAGGACCCGGCGGGCCGGCCGGGTCCGCTCGCGCCCAGCGCAGCGGGTCGTCTCGAGCATATAAGAAACAATACGTACATTCGTCTCGAAAGCCTTGTAGGATGCAGTCAGCATCACGGCCGATTCGGGGGTCTTGTATCCCTTGCAGCAAGGCCGCGCTTGCCTCGAGTACAGCTTCCGCCGCCGAGCGTCACGGCCTGCAGAGGTCGCACCTGCCGAGTTCCTCGACCAATGACTTTTCAGCGGCCGACGTCAACTGAGCATCCGGCCATGACGACATCGATGTCCTTGCCCCGTCTGCTCCCGCGCGGTTCCATTCTCCTGCCGGCAGTGCGCTGTCGCCGCGCAATGAGCGTCTGCGTGCTGATCGCCCTGCTGGCGTTTCAGGGCGCGGTACTGGCGGCCACGGCGGACCTGTCGCGCGCCCGCCAGCTGGTCGAACAAGGGCGCTACCAGGACGCCTACGATCTGCTGCAGCCCTTCCAGTCGGAAGCCGGGAACGACGCGGGCTTCAACCTGTTGCTGGGCGAGGCGGCATTGCGCACCCAGCGTGCCGAGCAGGCCAAGGCGCTGTTCGAGCGCAGCCTGGCCGCGCGGCCCGGTTCGGTCGAGGCGCACCTGGGCCTGGGCCGGGCCTACCTGGCGCTGGGCGACTACGGCCGCGCAAAGATCGAATTCGAGACAGTGCTGCGCTTCGACGACCTGCCGCCCAGCCTGCAGCAGCAGGCGGAGATTTATGCCGAGGCGGCGCTGGCCTACGCCGCGGGCCGGCGCGCACTGACCGCAGGCTATGCCATCGTCGGATACGGCAACTACCGCACCGGCGCGCGGGGAGGCGGGCCGCAGAACGATGGTTTCTTCGCCGCGCGCGTTGGCGGCAACGTGAACTACGAGCTGAGCGACAGCTATTCGCTCGACGGCAGCCTGGACTACCGCTTCCGCAACTACGACAACGACGACCGGCGCAACGATTCCGACCTGCGCTGGAACGGCGCGATCAGCCGCAATGTCGGCGAGGGCAACTGGGTCGCCGGCCTGCGCGGCCGCGTCAGCTACCGCGGCGACAGCAACTACCGCAATGACTTCGGTGTGTACGGGAACTACCGCCTGCGCCTGGACCCGGACAACCAGGTTGCGGCCGGCCTGGAGGTGCGCCAGCGCCGCTATCCGACAGGCCCGCTGCGCGACCGCACGCGCAACATCGTCGAGCTGACGGGCAGCTGGACCCATTCGCTGTTCGACGGCAAGGCGAGTTTCACGCTCGCCGGCCAGGCCGGGCGCGAGTTCAACACCGAGCGTGCCGATGGCGACGCCAATTTCTTCGGACTGTCGCCGGCGCTCAACTTCAGCATCACCGAGAAGCTCGATGGCTTCGTCTTCGGCTGGTGGCAGAACGACCGCTACAACATCGAGCGCCTGGGCGCGGAAGGCGACCGCCTGGTGGGCATCGGCACGCGCAACGACAACCTGTACGAAGTGGGCGGCGGCCTGACCTGGCAGTTCGCGCCCAAGTGGTCGCTGAACCCCGAGATCCTGTACATCCGCGACCAGAGCAACATCCTCGCCAACAACTACAGCTCGACCGAAATCTGGATCACGCTGCGCCTGGATTTCTAGCCAAGGTGGTTTCGGCTCAGCGGGAACGTGGACATGGCGGGATCGCATTTGAGGTGCTAGGTTCGGGCGCGCTATCCGGCGAGCCCGCGACGAACTGACAACCATGGAGACACGATGACCTCGGAACAGAAGATGTCGCGGATGGCACTGACCGCGATGGTGGTCGGAGGGATGGTCGGCGCGGGCATCTTCTCGCTGCCGCGCACCTTTGCCGGCGCCACCGGCCCGCTGGGCGCGGTCATCGCCTGGCTCATCGCCGGCACCGGCATGTACATGCTGGCGCGCGTGTTCCAGGCGCTGGCCGAACGCCGGCCAGACATCGATGCGGGCGTGTATGCCTATGCGCGCGAGGGCTTTGGCGATTACCCGGGCTTCCTGTCGGCCTTCGGCTACTGGATCGGCAGCTGCATCGGCAACGTCTCGTACTGGGTGCTGATCAAGTCGACCCTGGGCGCGTTCTTCCCGGTCTTCGGCGAAGGCAACACCGTGGTGGCGATCGCGGTCGCATCGATCGGCATCTGGCTGTTCCACTTCCTGATCCTGCGCGGCGTGCAGCAGGCGGCGGCCATCAACAAGATCGTCACCATCGCCAAGGTCATCCCGATCATGGTCTTCATCGTGATCCTGATCTTCGCGTTCAAGGTGGACCTGTTCAGCTTCAACTTCTACGGTGGTGACCTCACCAACGGCCTGTTCGAGCAGGTGAAGGCGACGATGCTGGTGACGGTGTTCGTCTTCATCGGCATCGAGGGTGCCAGCGTCTATTCTCGCTTTGCCAAGGAGCGCGCTGACGTCGGCAAGGCGACGATCATGGGCTTCATCATCGTCACCAGCCTGATGGTGCTGGTGACCCTGCTGCCCTACGCCGTTCTGCAGCGCGCCGACATCGCCGGCATGCGCCAGCCGTCGATGGCCGCGGTGCTCGAATCCGTCGTCGGCCCGTGGGGCGCGGTGTTCGTCAGCGTCGGGCTGCTCGTGTCGGTGCTCGGTGCCTACCTGGCCTGGGCGCTGATCTGCGCCGAGGTCATGTTCGCCGCCGGCAAGTCGAAGGACATGCCCAAGGCCTTCGCCCGGGTCAACAAGAACGACGTCCCGTCCGTGGCGCTGTGGACGACGACCATCATCATCCAGCTCATCGTCATCACGACCTACTGGTCGAACGACGCGTTCGCGCTGATGCTGAACCTCACCAGCGCGACCACGCTGATCCCGTACCTGTTCGTCGCCGCCTACGGCCTGATGATCGCCAAGCGCGGCGAGACCTACGAGGTGCGGCCCGAGGAGCGCAAGCGGGACTTGGTCCTGGCCACGCTTGCAGTGGCCTACACGCTGTTCATGATCTACGCCGGCGGACTGAAGTTCATCCTGCTGTCGGCCATCCTCTTCGGCCCGGGCACGATCCTGTACTACATCGCCCGCCGCGAACAGGGCCTGCCCGTGTTCGCCAAGACCTCGGACTGGGTCACCTTCGGCGTCATCGTGGCCGCCGCCATCTACGGCGTGTTCGGCATCGCGACCGGCGCCATTTCCATCTAATCGCTTATCTACTTCACGAGGAGCACACACCATGGCAACCGCGAAAGGCAAGGCCAAGGCGAAGGCAAAGGCCGGCAAGCAGGAGGCCCCGTTCGGCGTCCACTCCGAAGTCGGCCAGCTGCGCAAGGTCATGGTGTGCGCGCCGGGCCGCGCGCACGCGCGCCTGACGCCGTCGAACTGCGACGCGTTGCTGTTCGACGACGTGCTGTGGGTCGAGAACGCCAAGCGCGACCACTTCGACTTCATGACCAAGATGCGCGACCGCGGCATCGAGGTGCTGGAGATGCACAACCTGCTCGCCGAGACGGTGGCGGTGCCCGCAGGCAAGAAGTGGATCCTCGACAACCAGGTCGTGCCGAACCAGGTAGGCCTGGGCTTCATCGCCGAGCTGCGCGGGTACCTCGAGGGCTTGAGCGATCGCGACCTCGCCGAGACCCTCATCGGCGGCCTGTCGACGCACGATTTCCCCGAGAAGATCGGTGGCAGCGCGCTGAAGGTCGTCAAGCAGGCCGCGGGTGCGACCGAGTACCTGCTGCCACCACTGCCGAACACGCTGTACACGCGCGACACCACCTGCTGGATCTACGGCGGCGTGACGCTGAACCCGCTGTACTGGCCGGCGCGGCACGAGGAGACCGTCCTCACCACGGCGATCTACAAGTTCCACCCCGACTTCGCCGGCAGGGTCAACGTCTGGTGGGGCGACCCGACGCAGGACCACGGCCTGGCCACGCTGGAAGGCGGCGACGTCATGCCCATCGGAAAGGGCAACGTGCTCATCGGCATGAGCGAGCGCACCTCGCGCCAGGCCATCAGCCAGCTGGCCGCGACGCTGTTCAAGAAGGGTGCCGCCGAGCGCGTGATCGTCGCGGCGATGCCGAAGATCCGCGCCGCGATGCACCTGGACACCGTGTTCACCTTCGCCGACCGCGACTGCGTGCTGCTGGCGCCGGACTTCCTGGCCAAGACCACCACCTTCTCGTACCGGCCGAGCAGCCACCCCAGCGGCGTCGAGTTCGTCGCCGAGAAGAAGCCCTTCGTCGACGTGGTCGCGCAGGCGCTGGGCTTCAAGAAGCTGCGCGTGGTCGAGGCCGGCGGCAGCGATTACCAGCGCGAGCGCACGCAGTGGGACAGCGGCGCCAACCTGGTGTGCGCGTCGCCGGGCGTGGTCTATGCCTACGACCGCAACACCTACACCAACACGCTGCTGCGCAAGGCCGGCATCGAGGTCATCACCATCGTCGGCGCCGAGCTCGGCCGCGGACGTGGCGGCGGCCATTGCATGACCTGCCCGATCGTGCGCGATGCGGTGGACTTCTGACGGAAGTGGAACAGTGCGACGGCGATGGCTGCGGCGAGAGCGGCAGCGAGGACCAGGACTGATTCGGGACGGCCGCGTCGCCGGCACCACGGACGGCAGGCCACGACGAAAGCAAGAGCATGGGCATGAGCGAGAAGCACACGGCCGCTGCAGAACCGAAGCGGCGCTTCAGCTTCCCCGGTGCAGTGGCCACGCTGGCCATCGTCACCGTGCTGGTGTGGCTGGCCGCGCTGTTCATCCCGCCTGGCGAGTTCCTCACCGACGTCGACGGCACGCCGATCCCGGGTACCTACACGCGCATCGAATCGCCGCTGACGCCGGCGCAGCGGGTGCAGCAGCTGATCCTGGCGCCGGTCAACGGTGTGTACGGCCTGCGCAGCCCGGTCAGCGAAATCGTCGACACCGAGATCGTCGGGCGCCTGTTCGGCCAGATCGGCATCATCGTCTTCATCATGGCCATCGGCGCCTTCATCTCGGTGAGCTTCGCCACGCACGCGCTCGAGGTGGCGGTGGCTTCGCTGGCGAACCGGCTGCGTGACAAGGGCTGGGCGCTGATCGCCGCCGTGATGGTGCTGTTCTCGGCGCTCGGCTCGACGATGGGCTTCTCGGTCGAGACGCTGGGCTTCTACGCGCTGTTCCTGCCGCTGATGAAGGCGCTGGGCTATGACCGCCTGGTCACCGCGTCGATGATCATCCTGGGCGCGCTGATCGGCGTGATGGCGTCGACCGTGAACCCGTTTTCGATCGGCGTCGCGGCCAACGAAGCTGGCGTGTCGATCGGCGACGGCATCGTGCTGCGTGTGCTGCTGTGGGTGGTGCTGACGTCGATGGCGATCGGCTGGGTACTGCGCTACGCCGCGCGGGTGCGCAGCGATCCGAAGGCCTCGCTGGTCGGCTGGGACGACGGCGAGGATGCCGAGAAGGCCGATGATGGCGCCGCGGCTTCGGCCGCGCCGTCGGCGGCCGGCGCGCGCTTGAGCGGCGCGCAGAAATGGGTGCTCGTCATCACCGCCGCGGCCTTCGGCTTGATGATCTTCTCGGTCATCCCGTGGTCGGCCGTGCTCGGCGGGCGCGCCGCACCGGCCGATTACTACGGCAGCCACGAGGTGGCCGGCGTCGAGCCCTTCTGGTTCGAGCTGAACTGGTGGTTCCCGGAGCTGTCGATGCTGTTCATCCTGGGATCGGTGCTGGTGGGCTTCGTCGCCAGGATGGGCGAGAAGGAGACGGTGCGCCTGATCTCCGCTGGCGCCGCCGACATGTTGGGCCCGGCGATGGTGGTGCTGCTGGCCGGCGGCGTGTCGGCGATCATGAACAACACGCAGACCATGGGCACCATCCTGCATTCGATGGAGCAACTGGTCAGCGGCGCGTCGGCCGGCGTGTTCACGCTGCTGACGGTGGCGCTGAACGTGCCGCTGGCGATGCTGATCCCGTCCAGCTCCGGCCACGGCGCGTTGGCGATGCCGCTGCTGGCGCCGCTGGCCGACTTTGCCGGCGTCAGCCGCGCCAGCACCATTACCGCCTGGATCATGGGCCACGGGCTGGCGCTGATGTTCTCGCCGACCAGCGTGGTGCTCGTCGGCGGGCTGGCCATCGCCAAGGTCGATTACGACAAGTATCTGCGCTTCGCCTGGCCGCTGCTGGTGGCCTTGTTCGTGGTGTCGACAGCGATGATCGGGCTGGCTGCGACGCTTCAATAGTCGGCACCGACGAACCGGCCTGCGGCAGCGGCACCTTACACTGACTGGAAGATCTTCGATGGAGTTGCCCTGTGTCCACTGAATCTCGCGAGCACCATTGCGGCCCGATTGCCTTGCGCCGTGCAGCGCTGGCACTGTGTGCGTTGACGTTCT
>CAWJEE010000007.1:0-182607 GCA_963841815.1 uncultured beta proteobacterium
AACTGCAGCAGGCGATCGACGGTGGCGACCGCGCGCGCCTGGTAGGTCTGCACGGCCAGCCCGAGGCCGGGCCAGTCGGCGAGCGCGGGCTCGCGCATCAGGCGTTCGAACAGGCCGATGTGCAGGGCAAGGCGCTCCGACTCCTCGGCGTCGATCGTCAGGTTCACGTCCGCCGCGCGCGCGAGTCGTCCGAGTTCGACCAGCCGCGGATACAGCTCGAGGTCGCTGCGTTCGACCTGCGCGGTCTCGAAGCGGGGATGGATCGCCGACAGCTTGACCGAGATGCCGTCGCGCAGCGTCCAGTCGCCGCCTCCGGCGACCTTGAGCGCGGACAGCGCGTTGACGTAGGACTCGTAGGCGCGGTCCGCATCGGGCCGCGTGCGCGCGCCCTCGCCGAGCATGTCGAACGAGTACAGGACGCGGGCGTCCGGCCGTTGCGCGGCGCGCGCGAGCGCGCCCTTCAGGTCGGTGGCGAACACGAACTGGTCCCCGAAGCGGCGGATCCCCTCGATCACCAGGGGACGCAGCTGCGCTGCGCGCGAACCAGGCGCGCACGGTGCCCTGGTCGCCCTCGGCTCCGCGCAGGTCGGCATCGGCGGCCGTGTGCCCGGCGGCCTTCAGCGCCGCAGCGAGCACGCGCGTGACGAAGTTGCCGTCCATGCCGATCCGGCTCGAGCGAAACGCCGCGAGCTTCTCGGCGATCAGCCAGGTCTGCGTATCGGCGTCGGGCGCGCGCAGCAGGGCTTCCGCCAGCCGAAGCAGGGCGATGCCTTCCGGCGTGGCGAGCGGAAACGAATTGAGCAGATTCTGCGCCGACAGCAGGCCGGGATCGGCGGCGCGCACGGCCTCGATGTAGCCAAGGGCGCGTTCGCGTGCGGCCGCACGGCGTTCGGCCGGCGGCTCGCCGAGTGCGAGCAGGCGCTGGATGGCCGACCGTTCATCTGCATACGGATCGCCGAGGTCGGGCAAGCGCTGCAGCGCTTCCAGTACGCCAGGCATGTGGTCTCCAGCGAGGAAAGGCGATACGAATTTTGCACCGGCTTCCTCGGGGTTGTCCTCTACGGCAGGGCCGCGCTCCTGCTCCTACAATCGCGCGCCCCCTGGAGCCCGCATGTTCGATTTTTCCGCCGAGTCCGGTTTCGTCGCGTTGTTCGCGGCGAGCTTCATCGCGGCGACGATCCTGCCCGGCGGGTCGGAGATCGTGCTGATCGCTGTCATCCACAAGCACCCGGACGCCTTGTGGCAGGCAATCGGCGTCGCCACCCTGGGCAACACGCTGGGTGGCGTCACGTCGTACTGGATGGGCCGCCTGCTACCCAACCGGGTGCAGCACAAGGTCATCATCACGCTGCACAAGTACGGCTACTGGGCGCTGTCTGCTGTCGTGGCTGCCGCTCGTCGGCGACGCGCTGGCGGTGGGGGCGGGCTGGCTGCGGCTCAATCCGTGGCTGACCACGGCCGCCTTCGCCGTCGGCAAGTTCTTTCGCTACGTCATGGTCGGCGGCGGCTGGGCCTGGCTCGAGACGCTGCTCCGTGTCTAGGGGCCCCCCTCTACGCGGGTCAGTGGGAGTCGCGGGAGGGTTCGTATAATCGACCGGGAAACGCGATTCAAACCGCGCGCCGTCCGGCGCATCCCAAACCCCCAGAACGCCAACCCATCAACGGCTCCCATGAAAGTCCTCGTCCCCGTCAAGCGCGTGGTCGACTACAACGTGAAAGTGCGCGTGAAGTCCGACCAGACCGGTGTCGACATCGCGAACGTGAAGATGTCGATGAATCCCTTCGATGAGATCGCCGTCGAGGAAGCAGTGCGGCTGAAAGAGAAGGGCACGGCGACCGAGATCATCGTCGTGTCCTGCGGCCTGCCGCAGTGCCAGGAGACGCTGCGCACTGCGATGGCCATCGGTGCCGATCGCGGCATCCTGGTCGAAACGGATGTCGAGTTGCAGCCGCTCGCCGTCGCCAAGCTGCTGAAGGCGATCGTCGACAAGGAGAAGCCCGATCTCGTGATCGTCGGCAAGCAGGCGATCGACGATGACGCGAACCAGACCGGCCAGATGCTGGCCGCGCTCGCCGACCTGCCGCAAGGAACGTTCGCATCGAAGGTGGAACTGATCGATGGTCGCGCACAGGTCACTCGGGAAGTCGACGGCGGCCTCGAGACGATTTCGATATCCCTGCCGGCGGTCATTACCGCCGACCTGCGCCTGAACGAGCCGCGTTACGTCACGCTGCCCAATATCATGAAGGCGAAGAAGAAACCGCTCGAGACGGTCAAGCCGGCGGACCTCGGAGTCGACGTCACGCCCCGCCTGAAGACGGTCAAGGTCTGCGAGCCGCCGGCGCGCAAGGCCGGCGCTCGCGTGCCCGACGTGGCGACTCTGGTCGCCAAGTTGAAGACCGAAGCCAAAGTCCTCTAGAAAAAACAGCGCGGAGAAACAGATGACGGTTCTTGTACTTGCCGAACACGACAACCACTCGCTGAGGCCCTCGACGCTCAACATCGTGACCGCCGCCGCCAAGTGCGGTGGGGAAGTTCACCTGCTCGTGGTGGGGCACAACGCCTCCACGGCGGCCCAGCAGGCGGCGAAGATCGCCGGGATTTCCAAGGTACTGCTTGCAGACGGGCCGCAGTTCGAGGGCGGGCTCGCCGAGGCGGTTGCCGCGCAGGTCGTCGCGCTGGCCGGGAGCTACAGCCACGTGGTGGGCGCCGCAACGGCGTATGGCAAGAACATCCTGCCGCGTGTCGCCGCCAAGCTCGATGTCGCGCAGGTGTCCGACATCATCAGCGTCGAGTCGCCCGACACGTTCACGCGGCCGATCTACGCGGGCAATGCGATTGCCACCGTCCAGAGCACGGACCAGGTGAAGGTGATCACCGCGCGGCCGACCAACTTCGATCCCGCGGCCGCCGAGGGCGGGTCCGCGACGGTCGAAAGCGTGGCTGCGGTGGCCGGCGCGGACTCATCGCGCTTCATCTCGCGCGACATCGCGAAATCCGACCGTCCCGAACTGCAGGGCGCGAAGGTCGTCGTTTCAGGCGGACGCGGAATGGGCTCGGCGGACAACTTCAAGCTGCTCGAACCGCTCGCCGACAAGCTGAATGCGGCGATGGGCGCCTCCCGCGCCGCGGTCGACGCCGGCTACGCGCCGAACGACTGGCAGGTCGGCCAGACCGGCAAGGTCGTCGCGCCGCAGTTGTACGTCGCGGTCGGGATCTCGGGCGCGATCCAGCACCTGGCCGGCATGAAGGATTCGAAGGTGATCGTCGCCATCAACAAGGATCCCGAGGCGCCGATCTTCCAGGTCGCCGACTACGGACTGGTGGGCGATCTCTTCGAGGTCGTGCCGCAGTTGGTCAAGGAACTCGGCTGACGGCCTGACGCCATGACGACGCGGGGCACAGTGCGCACGGACCACCGTGAAGCTGTGCCCTTTTTGTTTACCCAGCAGGAAGTGCCATGAACTACGTCGCTCCGATCAAGGACATGCAGTTCGTCCTGAACGAACTGGCAGGACTGAAGAAGATCCAGAGCCTCCCCGGCTGCGAGGACGCAACCGACGAAACGGTCGCTGCGGTGCTCGAGGAAAACGCGCGCTTCATGGGCGAGGTGGTCGCGCCGCTGAACCGCACCGGCGACGTCGAGCCGGCGAAGTGGGACAACGGCCGCGTCATCACGACGCCCGGGTTCAAGCAGGCGTTCGACGCCTTCGTGCAGGCGGGCTGGCAAGGCGTGCAGCACCCCGGCGAGTTCGGCGGGCAGGGCCTGCCCAAGGTCGTCGCGGCGCCGTGCATGGAGATGCTGCAGTCGGCGAACCTGTCGTTCGCGCTGTGCCCGCTGCTGACCGACGGCGCCATCGAGGCGTTGCTGACGGCGGGCAGCGACGAGCAGAAGTCGACCTACATCCATCGGCTGATCGACGGCAGCTGGACCGGCACGATGAACCTCACCGAGTCGCAGGCCGGGTCCGACCTCGCGCAGGTGCGCACGCGGGCGGTGCCGCAGGACGACGGGACATACAGGCTGTTCGGCCAGAAGATCTTCATCACCTTCGGCGAGCACGACCTCGCCGAGAACATCGTGCACCTCGTGCTCGCGCGCACGCCGGACGCGCCGGAGGGCGTCAAGGGCATCTCCCTGTTCATCGTGCCGAAGTTCCTGTTCGATGCCGAGGGCAAGCTCGGCAAGCGCAACGACGTGTACTGCGCGTCGATCGAGCACAAGCTGGGCATCAATGCGAGCCCGACCTGCGTGCTGCTGTTCGGCGACGAGAAGGGCGAGGTCGGGCCGGGCGCGATCGGGCAACTCATCGGCCAGGAGAATCGCGGCCTCGAGTACATGTTCATCATGATGAATGCCGCGCGCTTCCAGGTCGGGATGCAGGGCATCGCGGTGTGCGAGCGCGCCTACCAGCAGGCGGTCTGGTACGCCAAGGACCGCGTCCAGAGCCGGGCGGTCGAAGGCTCGCCCGGCCCCGTGCCGATCATCCGGCATCCGGACGTGCGCCGGATGCTGATGTTCATGCGCGCGAACACCGAAGCCGCGCGTGCGGTCGCCTATGTCGCCGCTGGCTACAACGATCTCGCCCACCACCATCCGGACGCCGATGCGCGCGCCGCGGCGAAGGCGGCGTACGACTACCTCGTGCCGATAGTGAAGGGGTGGTCCACCGAGATGTCGATCGACGTGACTTCCACCGGCGTGCAGGTGCACGGCGGCATGGGCTTCGTCGAGGAGACGGGGGCCGCGCAGTACTACCGCGACGCGCGCATCCTGACGATCTACGAAGGCACGACGGCGATCCAGGCGAACGACCTGATCGGGCGCAAGACCAGCCGCGACGGTGGCGCGACGGCGAAGCGCTTCGTCGACGAGATGCGCGCGACGGCGAACGAGCTGGAGAAGGCCGGCGGCGACTGCGCGCCGATCGCCGGTCGCCTTCGGGCCGCCGTCGACGCCTACGTGGAAGTGATCGACTTCGTCGTGCGCGAGTTCAAGGACGGCGACGTGCGCGCGGTCTACGCCGGCTCGGTGCCGTACCTGAAGCTCGCGGGCATCGTGCATGGCGGATGGCAGATGGCGCGGGCCGCCCTCGCATCCAGCCGACGCCTCGCGGCCGGAGAGGATCCCGACTTCCACCGCGCCAAGATCGGGACGGCGAGGTTCTTCGCAGACCACATGCTCGTGACCGCGGCGGCGCTCGCGGCGGCTGCAACCGAGGGCAGCTCGGGCACCCTGGCGCTGACGGAAGAGCAGTTCTGACCGGAGTTGCCGCAAGCAGGGCTGCGCTGCAAGTAATAGCGGATGGCTATCGACGAAATAGAGACAATCTATTTTTTGCATGCATGTCGGAAGCGTAGATTCGACTTCGAGCCGGAGCGCGACGCGCTCCGGACTTCTTCCTTCGTCTGGATCAGCAACAGGAGACATCGATGCAACTGAAGGGCACCAAGACTGAACAGAACCTGAAAGACGCGTTCGCCGGTGAATCGCAGGCCAACCGTCGTTACCTGTACTTCGCAGCGAAGGCGGACGTCGAGGGCTACAACGACGTGGCGGCCGTCTTCCGTTCGACCGCCGAAGGCGAGACGGGTCACGCGCACGGCCACCTCGAGTACCTCGAGGCGGTCGGCGACCCGGCCACCGGCCTGCCGATCGGCCCGACCAAGGCCAACCTGAAGGCGTCGATCGCGGGCGAGACGCACGAGTACACGGACATGTACCCGGGCATGGCGAAGTCCGCGCGCGACGAGGGCTTCGACGAGATCGCCGACTGGTTCGAGACGCTGGCGAAGGCCGAGCGTTCGCACGCGAACAAGTTCCAGAGGACTCTCGACGCGCTCGTCGACTAGGTCGATGCGGGCATCGCCCCGCAAGTGCAATGCCCGCGCGTCGCGACGACGCGCGGTTTCTCCTCGGCCCGGCATCTGCCGGGCCGATGGGAGCCCTGCGGTTCAATCACTACGGAATACACCATGAACGTCCGTGAGGGCAGCCTCGAGGCGCCGACCCGGCATCCGCTCGGCCAGAAGAGCGCAGAGTTCTGGAACGAACAGGCGCTCGAGAAGGAAATGGAGCGCGTGTTCGACATCTGCCACGGGTGCCGCCGCTGCGTCAGCCTGTGCGGATCGTTTCCGGCGCTGTTCGACCTCGTCGACAACGGCCCGACCGGCGAAGTCGATGGCGTGCCGAAGGAGAAGTACAAGGACGTCGTCGACCAGTGCTACCTGTGCGACATGTGCTACATGAGCAAGTGCCCGTACGTGCCGCCGCACCAGTGGAACCTGGACTTCCCGCACCTGATGCTGCGCGCCAAGGCGGTCCACTTCAGGAAGCACGGCGCCACCGCGAGCGACAACTTCCTGACCTCGACCGACAAGGTCGGCCTGTTCGCGGGTATCCCCATCGTCACGCAGGCGGTGAACGCGGTGAACCGGACGGCCCCGGCGCGCGCGGCGATGGAAAAGCTGATGGGCATCGACCGCAATGCGTGGCGACCCGACTTCGCGCCGAAGACGTTCCGCGCCGGCGCGCGCTCGAACGCG
The DNA here is from genome assembly GCA_963841815.1 of uncultured beta proteobacterium. GTDB lineage: Bacteria > Pseudomonadota > Gammaproteobacteria > Burkholderiales > Burkholderiaceae_F > JAOUJD01. The sequence goes on from CAWJEE010000007.1 coordinate 6,548, forward strand.
AGCGCCGCGGTGCGCGACGGCGCCAAGACGCCCGGCAAGGTCGCCATCTTCGCGACCTGCTACGTCAACTACAACGAGCCGGGCATCGGCTGGGACCTGATCAGGATCCTCGACCACAACGAGATTCCGTACGTGCTGGCGGAGAAGGAAGCGTGCTGCGGCATGCCAAAGCTCGAGATCGGCGACCTCGACGCGGTCGAGCAGCTGAAGAACGTCAACATTCCGCAGCTCGCGCGGCTCGCCCGCGAGGGGTACGCCATCGTCACCGCGATTCCGTCCTGCACCTTGATGTACAAGCAGGAACTGCCGCTGATGTTCCCGGACGACGCCGACGTGCAGGCGGTGAAGGCGGCGATGTGGGACCCGTTCGAGTATCTGGTCGCGCGCAACAAGGACGGCCTGCTCAAGACCGACTTCAAGAAACCGCTCGGCACGGTCTCGTACCACGTGCCGTGCCACGGCCGAGTGCAGAACGTCGGGCGCAAGACGGAAGAGATGCTGAAGCTGGTACCGGACACGACGCTCAACACCGTCGAGCGCTGCTCCGGCCACTCGGGCATCTGGGGCACCCGCAAGGAGTTCCACGGCATGGCGATGAAGATCGGCAAGCCGGTCTTCAAGAACATGGCGAACGCGAAGCCCGATTACATAAGCTCGGACTGCCAGCTGGCGGGCCACCACATCGAGCAGGGCATCCAGCAGTTCGCCAGGGAGGCGCTCGGCGGCAAGACGCCCGAAGTCGCCCATCCGATCACCCTCGTACGCATCGCGTACGGCCTGTAACCGCAAGGACGTTGGAGACATGACGATGGCACAGATCTCGCGTGACAGCCTGCTGACGCTCGAGGCCTATGCGAAGCAGCGTGCGGAGTTCCGCGCCCGCGTGCTCGCCCACAAGAAGAACCGCACGGTGCGGCTGGGCGACCACGTGACGCTGATCTTCGAGGACGAGCTGACGATTCGCTACCAGATCCAGGAGATGCTGCGGATCGAGAAGACGTTCGAGGAGGCGGGCATCCAGGATGAACTCGACGCGTACAACCCGCTGATTCCCGACGGCACGAACCTGAAGGCGACGATGATGATCGAGTACGACGATCCCGTCGTGCGCAAGGGTGCGCTGGCGAAGCTGAAGGGCGTCGAGGACCGCGTCTACGTCCAGGTCGACGGCCAGCCGAGGGTCTACGCGATCGCCGACGAGGATCTCGAGCGCGAGAACGACGAGAAGACATCGTCGGTCCACTTCCTGCGCTTCGAGTTCGCCCCGGACGCGATTGTCGCCCTGAAGCAGGGCGCGGCGATTGCCATGGGTGTGGATCACCCGAACTGCAATTTGCGGATCGACGAAGTCGCGCCGCAGGTCCAGGCCGCGCTTGCCCAGGACTTCCGCTGACGGCCCCATCGAGCGGACCCCGAGCGACGATCCCGTCGTCGCCGCGTCCGCTCCCATGGCGGTCGCCCGCAAGGGGCGCGGCGCGGTGTCCAACCTCGCGCATCGGTTCGAATCGGTGCAGCGATCAGTCGACCCGGATGCGCTGACGGACGACGAGCAGCTTCCTCCGCTCGCTACGACCGTCACGTTCGAGGCGGCGCGCTCCATCATCACGCGCAACGAGTCGCCGGACATCGGTTTCGACCGCTCGATCAACCCCTACCGAGGCTGCGAGCACGGCTGCATCTATTGCTATGCGCGGCCGACGCACAGCTACCTGAACCTGTCGCCCGGGCTCGACTTCGAGACGAAGCTCGTCGCCAAGCGCAATGCGGCCGAGCTGCTGCTGAAGGAATTCGCCGCGCCGGGCTACACGCCCGGACTGATCATGGTCGGCGTGAACACGGACGCCTACCAGCCCATCGAACGCGAGCTGAAGATCACCCGCGGAATCCTCGAAGTGCTGGCGACTGCGCGCCATCCGTTCGGGTTGGTGACCAAGTCGTCGCTGGTCGAACGCGACCTCGACCTCATCGCGGCCATGGCGCATTCGAACCTCGCGTCGGTCAGCGTAAGCATCACATCGCTGGACGCGAAGCTCTCGCGCATCCTCGAACCGCGCGCGGCGAGCCCGGAGCGGCGGTTGCGGACCGTGCGCACGCTCGCCGAGGCCGGCGTTCCGGTGCGCGTGAACCTGGCGCCGGTCATTCCCTTCGTCAACGAGCCTGAGATTGAGGCGATCGTCGACGCCGCCGCGGAAGCAGGCGCAAGGAACGCGCACTACACGGTGGTGCGGCTGCCCTGGGAAGTCAGCCCGCTGTTCGAGGAGTGGCTGCGGACGCACTTCCCCGACCGGGCGCAGCGGGTGATGAACCGCATCCGCGAAATGCGCGGGGGGAAGAACTACGACGCCGGGTTCGGGAGCCGGATGACCGGGGAGGGCACCTGGGCAAAGCTCATCGAACAGCGGTTCACGCGCGCCAGCGCGCGGCATGGCTTCAAGGACAGTTGGCCGTCGCTGCGGACCGACCTCTTCGTCCGTCCGCGTCTGCCGACGCGGCAGATCGATCTCTTCTGATCGCTCAGCCCGTTGGCCTGAGCACGCTTTCGAAGTAGGTCTGGAACAGCAAGGCGATCGTTGCCGTCAGGATGATGGTGCCGGCCGCGAGCGAGGCGATGGCGACGAGCACGGCATCCCAGCCGCTGCGGTTGCGACGGTCGGTGTTCGCGTTGAACCGGGCGTCGAACTTCTCGTCCGGCATCAGCGCCAGCACGAGCGCCTGGATGAAGCCTGTGACCACCGGGATCATCGCGACGAAGAACGCGGGCGTCTGGTACCAGTTGCGCACGCCGATCAGCAGCGGCAGCGCGCCGAGCGTGACGCCGAGCGGCAGCCACCAGAGCCCCTGTCCGAGGTAGACCCGGTTCAGTCCGAGGGCGCCGGTGACGGCGGCGAGCAGGGCGGCAAGGGCCTTGTGGCGGAACCGAGGCATGGCGGGCGCCATCATAGTGGTCCCCGGGGAGCGCATTCCGGGCCTTGCCGCATGCCTGGACTCGGCTTGCCGCCGGAGGGCTGCCCCGGCTACAATCGCCAGTTTTCCGCGGTGCCGGCGGTACGTTTACGCACAGGCTTCTCAGCGGACCGGAACGTACGCAAGTACCGAACATAAAAGGGATTTGACCTATGGTCGTGATTCGCCTGGCCCGGGGCGGCGCCAAGAAGCGCCCGTTTTTCAACATCGTCGCCACCGACTCGCGCAACGCGCGTGACGGTCGCTTCATCGAGCGCCTGGGTTTCTACAACCCGGTCTCTGCCGAAAGCGAGCAGCGCTTCCGCATCGCCAACGATCGCCTGGCCTACTGGACCGGCTGCGGTGCGCAACTGTCGCCGACCGTCGCTCGCCTGGTGAAGGAGTTCAAGCCTGCCGTCAACGCTCCCGCTGCCAACGCCTGATCGGCGCGGAGTGCATGCGTGAGGCTGTTGCACCGGCCGACCTGATCGAACTCGGGGTCGTGCGCGGCGCCTACGGGATCAGGGGATGGGCGCGGGTTGTGCCTCACGCGACCGACGGCGGAGTGCTCGAAGCGGTCCGCGACTGGTGGATCCTGGGGAACGGTGGCAAGCAGCGCGTGACGGTCGAGGAGTGCCGCCGCCACGGCGAGGCGATCCTCGCAAAGTGGCCGGGATGCGATTCGAAGGAAGCCGCCGACGCGCTCAAGGGTGCAAGGGTGGCGGTGGCGAGAGTGGCGTTCCCTCCGCTGCCCGAAGGTGAGCATTACCTGAGCGACGTGCTCGGCAGCCGGGTGGTGAACCGGTCGGGCGAGACGCTCGGCGAAGTGAGCGGGCTGCGTGCCAATGACGCGGCGGGTGTCCAGCGGAAATGGCTGGAAGTCGCCGACGGCAGCGGGACGCACCTGATCCCGCTGCTCGAACAGTACGTCGACGAGGTCGACGCGGCCGGCAAGCTGGTGCGGGTCGACTGGCAGCGAGACTGGTAGGAACGGCGGGTGAGGAACTGCGGATGCGCTTCGACGTGATCACGTTGTTCCCGGCGATGTTTGCAGCGGTCACGGAGCACGGCATCACGCGACGCGCCTGCGAACAAGGCCTGTGGTCGCTGGTGAGCTGGAATCCGCGCGACTTCACCACCGATGCGCACCGCACCGTGGACGACCGGCCGTACGGCGGCGGGCCCGGGATGGTGATGATGGCCGAGCCGCTGGCGCAGGCAGTTGCAGCGGCGAAGGCCGATGGCGGCGCGGCGCGAGTCCTGGCGTTCGCGCCGAACGGCCGGCCGCTGACCGATGCGCGGGTGCGGCAGCTGGCGGAGCAGGGCGGTTCGCTCGCGCTGGTGTGCGGGCGGTACGAGGCGATCGACGAACGCTTCCTCGAGGATTGCGTGGACGAGGTGGTGTCCGTCGGTGACTTCGTGATGTCGGGCGGCGAAGTGCCGGCGATGGCGTTGATCGACGCGGTCGTGCGGCAGTTGCCCGGCGCACTGAAGGAAGCGTCGGCGGACGAGGAGTCGTTCGCCACCGGCCTGCTCGACGGGCCGCATTACACCCGGCCGGAAGCGTGGCGGGGCCGTGCGGTGCCGGATGTGCTGCTGTCGGGTCACCATGCGGACATCGCGCGGTGGCGGAGGCAGCGGGCGCTCATGGCGACGCAGGCGACGCGACCCGAGTTGATCGAGCGCGCGCGGGCCGAAGGACGCCTGAGTGTGCAGGACGAAAGGGATTTGCGCGAAAGTGCGCAGAAGGGTGCGGCGGAGCGATCCGCTGCTTGAGCAAGGACCCATCCTCTCGGCGGCAACATACGAACAGAGCCGCGCGACGATGGTTAAAGGAGCAGAGATGGACATCATCCAGAAGCTGGAACAGGAAGAGATGGCGCGCGTGAGCGTCGGCAAGACGATTCCGACGTTCGGTCCGGGCGACACCGTGATCGTCAGCGTCAACGTCGTCGAGGGCACGCGCAAGCGCGTGCAGGCGTTCGAAGGCGTCGTCATCGGCCGCCGCAATCGTGGCCTCAACTCGTCGTTCATCGTTCGCAAGATGTCGAGCGGGGAAGGCGTCGAGCGCACCTTCCAGCTGTATTCGCCGACGATCGCGTCGATCGAGGTCAAGCGCCGCGGCGACGTGCGTCGCGCCAAGCTGTACTACCTGCGCGATCGTTCGGGCAAGTCCGCGCGCATCCGCGAGAAGCTGCAGCACAAGAGCGCCGCAGCGAAGGCCGCGGCCGACCAGGCGACCAAGGCCGAGTAGCGCTTGCACGGCAACCGGCCCGCGAAGGCCGCCGCTTGCGGCGGCCTTTTTGCTTCCCGCGCACATCGATGAGTTCGTTGACCTCCGGACCACCCACGCGCCTGCCCGGCTTCGACCCGGAAGCGGTTCCGCTCGACCCCGACTTCGCCGATCCGGCCGGTCGCGGAGTGCCGGTTCCGGCCGACGCGATGCGCCCGGGCGCGCTGCGGCAGCGCTTCGTCGAGCCTCCGCCATGGGCTCCGGAAATGCGCTCGGATGCGCGCCTGTTCGATCCTGGCGTCGAGCCGCGGCCGGCCTCGGTCCTCGTGCCACTGGTCGTCCGCGACAGCGGCGTTCACGTGCTGCTGACGCAGCGCACCGCCCACCTGACGGACCACGGAGGCCAGATCAGCTTTCCCGGGGGGCGCGTCGAGGAAGGCGATGCCGACGCGATTGCGACCGCCCTGCGCGAGAGCGAAGAGGAGATCGGCCTGCCGCCGGGCGTGGTGGACGTGCTCGGTCGCCTGCCCGAGTACCGCACCGTCACCGGCTACCGCGTGACGCCGGTGGTCGCGCTGATCGAACGGCCGTTCACACTCAGGCTGGATACCTTCGAGGTCTCCGAGGCGTTCGAGGTGCCGCTCGCGTTCCTGATGGATCCGACCAATCACGAACGCCGTCTCTATCGCTACGCCGACATCGCCCGCACCTTCTACGCCATGCCCTACCAGGCGGCGCGCCGCTACTTCATCTGGGGTGCGACCGCGGCCATGCTGCGGAACTTCTATCACTTCCTGCGCGCCTGAAGGCGCCGGGGGCGTCGCTCGCACGCCCTCTACAATCCGCTGCGGAGGTGTCGACCTTGGGCTGGCTTTCCCTCGTCATCACGTTGCTGCTGGAACAGTTGCGACCGCTGCCGCGGTCGAACCCCGTGTACTCGGCGGTCCGCCAGGTATCGGGCTGGGCCGAGCGCAACCTGAACGCCGGGCGGCGACGTCACGGCGTGTACGCGTGGCTGCTCGTGGTCGTCGGCCTCGCGCTCGTCGTCGGTGCACTGTTCGCCGTCGCGTCGTCGATCAGCGTGATCCTCGGACTGCTGGTGAACGTGGCCGTCCTGTTCGTCTCGCTCGGCTTCCGGCAGTTCAGTCATCACGGCACCGAGATCCAGATCGCGCTGGCCAATGGCGACCTGAACGCCGCGCGCCGCGAACTGACCGCGTGGAAGCAGCAGAGCGATCCGGCGTTCACCGCCGCCGACCTCTCGCCGGACGAAGTGGTGCGTCAGGCGATCGAGCACGGGCTGCTGCTGGCGCAACGGCACGTCTTCGGGGTCTTCTTCTGGTTCGTAGTGCTGCCTGGTCCGATGGGCGCCGTCGTGTACCGGCTCGCCGAGCACGTGTCGCGGGTCTGGAATCGGTCGCCGCCGTCCGGCACGCCGCCCGATTTGTTCGGTGACTTCGCGCGACGCGCCTTCGCCTGGATCGACTGGATTCCAGCGCGCCTCACGTCGCTTGGCTTCGCGATCGTCGGCGACTTCGAAGGCGCGATCTACTGCTGGCGCCAGGTGGCGAGGCAGGCGCCAAGCGGCGGCATGCCGTCTCCGGATTCGCGCACGCTGATTCTCGCCACCGCCAGCGGCGCGCTCGGAATGCGGCTGCTCCCCGCAGCCGAAGCGGTGAAGCACTTCGACGAAGTCGGCAACGAGGGTGCGGGCTGGCGGAACCGACGGTCGCGGCCCTGCGCTCGGTCGTCGGCCTGGTCTGGCGCGCGATGCTGCTGTGGCTCGCACTGCTGCTCGCCCTGACGCTCGCGAACTGGCTGGCCTGATCCGCTAGAGCGGACGGACGGCGCCGCACTTCCAGCAGGTGCCGAACTGCGGTTCCGATTCCTCGCTGCACTCGGTGCAGCGCCATGGCGCACCCGTGACCGGCCGCCGCAGTTGCTGCAGCACTTCGTTCGCGCGCGCCTCGTCGCGTTCGTCCAGCACCCAGAGTTGCGGCGCGCATTCGAGGAAGGGAATCTCGCCCATCGCGCCCGAGAGCGTCGTGTTGCGCACCTCGCAGCGGATTCCGGCCGCGCGCAGCGTGTCGGCCCAGATGGCCGCCTGCAGCGGATGATCGGCGCGGGCGACCAGCTTCACAATGGACGGGCCTCCGCCAGCGAGCGATAGAACGCGTAGCGGTCGGCCGCGATCCTGCTCTCGCCGACCAGGGCGCGCACCGCGCAGCCGGGCTCGGTGAGGTGACGACAGTCCTGGAACCGGCACCGACCCAGCGCTGGACGGAACTCCGGGAAGCTCTCGGCCAGCTGGCCGACCGGCACGTGCGCCAGTCCGAACTCCTGGAACCCGGGGGTGTCGACGATCGAGCCGCCGAAGGGCAGGGTGAAGCGGCGCGACGCCGTGGTGGTCTGCTTGCCGAGGTCGAGCCGCTGCGAATACTCCTGGGTGCGCGCGCCGGCGTCGGGGACCAGGAGATTCAGCAGCGTGGACTTGCCCATGCCGGACTGGCCAACGAGCAGGCTGGCGCGATCGCGCGCGATCGCCGTCAGCGCCGCGCGAGCGCGCTCCGCGTCGGCCTTCGCCGAGATGGCGAGCGTGGCGACGCCGAGCTGTTCGAGCGCTTCGCGAAACCGGCCCGCTTCGCCGTCGTCATCCATGTCGGTCTTGTTCTGGATCACCACGGCCTCGATGTCGGCCACGTGCGCCGCCACCAGCGTCTTCCAGACGAACCAGCGATTGAACGTCGGCCGCGCCGCGTAGACGACGAGCACGCGGTCGATGTTGGCGGCCAGTTCCTTAGTCCGGAATTCATCGGCCCGAAAGAGGAGCGAAGCGCGGGGACTGACCGATTCGATGCGGGCAAGCCCGGGTGCGGACGCGCGCGCGTGGACGAGGTCTCCGACGACTACATCGCTCTTCCTGCCGCGGCGCGTCGCCGTCCAGACAGTGCCGCCGTTGTCCTCGATGAGGGACTGCGTGCCGAATGTAGCCACGACCCGCGCATCGAAGTCCGCCGCGCCGGCGGATTGCGCGGCCGCACTCATGCCGACTCAGGCGCCGCGCGCTGCGCGTAGATCGCGTCGGCCTTCGCCGCGCAGATGAAGTCGTTGCCGGAGAGGCCGCCGACCGAGTGCGTGCTGAAGCGGACTTCGCAGCGGTCGTAGCCGACGGCCAGGTCCGGGTGATGATCCTCGGCGTGCACGACCCAGGCCAGCGCGTTCACGAACGCGATCGTCTCGTGATAGTTCGAGAAGCGAAAGGTCCGCGCGATCGCTCCACGCACGAGCTTCCAGTCAGGCAGGACCGACAGCTGCGCCGCGACCTCGCTGTCCGACAATGCGCCGGATGCGAGCGGCCGGCATCGCGAAGCGAGCAGGGCTTCGCGGCTCCTCACGTCATGCCGCCTGCTGCGCCAGCCGCTGGATGCGGATCGACGCCGGGGGATGCGAGTCGTAGAAGGCCGAGTGCAGCGGATCCGGGGTCAGCGTCGACGCGTTGTCCTGGTAGAGCTTCACCAGGGCGTTGACGAGGTCGCCGGCGGAGGCGTGGCGCGCGGCGAAGGCATCCGCCTCGAACTCGTGCCTGCGGGACAGCCGGCTCGCGACGGGCGCGAACACGAACGTAAACACGGGCAGGACGAGTGCGAACAGCACCAGCGCCACGCCGTGGTTCGAGCCGGTCAGCGAAGGCGTCACGCCGAGCCCGGTGTAGAACCAGGGCTGAGTGATCAGCCAGCCGAGCAGCGCGAGGAACGCGAGGCTGGCGACGAACGAGAAGACCAGCCGCTTGGCGATGTGCTTCAGCTTGAAGTGACCGAGTTCGTGCGCGAGCACCGCCTCGATCTCCGAAGGCTGGAGGCGCTCGACCAGGGTGTCGAAGAACACGATGCGCTTCGCGCGTCCGAGGCCCGTGAAGTAGGCGTTGCCGTGCGCCGACCGGCGCGAGCCGTCCATCACGAACACGCCCTTGCTCGAGAATCCCGTGCGCGCAAGGAGCGCGGTGATGCGCTCGGCGAGCCCGCCGTCCTTCAGCGGCTCGAACTTGTTGAACAGCGGCGCGATCAGCGTCGGGTACAGCACGAGCACCAGCGCGTTGAACCCGACCCAGAGCAGCCACGCGTAGAGCCACCACAGGTCGCCCGCGCTGCGCATCAGCCACAGCACGGCAGCGAGCAGCGGCAGGCCCAGCAGCGCCGTCAGCACGAGCGACTTGGCGAGGTCCGCGATCCACAGCTTCAGCGTCATCCGGTTGAAGCCGAACTTCTGCTCGATGCGGAACTGGCGATACCAGGAGAAAGGCAGGTCGAGCACGCTGACGGCGAGCAGGACGACCGTGACGACCAGCATCTGAAGGACGAAGTCGCCGGTGCCGAGCCCGGCGAGGCGGGCGACGATCCAGTCCAGCCCGCCGAGCAACGTCGCGGCGACGAGAACGAGTGCGCCCGCCGCGGTCTCGAACAAGCCGAGCCGGGTTCTCTCCACGGTGTAGGCGGCCGCGCGGCGGTGGGCGTCGAGCGACACCCGATCCGCGAACTGCGTCGGCACGGCGTTCGCGTGCGCCGTGACATGGCGGATCTGCCGGAAGGCGAGCCAGTACTTGAGGCCCACCATGGCCAGCAGGAAGGCGACGAAGGAGAAGGTCAGGAAGAGGGACATCGGAACCGGAAAATGCAAGGCGCGCGTTTCGCTGTGCGACAATCGCGCGCCCCTGAAGTTCAGGAAATTATGTCACAGCCCCCCGAGGCCATCGCCGCTCGCCATCCCCGGTTCTCCGAGACGAATTTCGTCTGGGTCGACATGGAAATGACGGGCCTGAATCCCGACTCCGACCGTGTGATCGAGGTGGCGGTCGTCGTCACCGATGCGGTCCTCGACGTGATCGCGGAGGGACCAGCGCTTGCGATCCACCAGGAGGAGCGGATCCTCCTCGGCATGGACAGCTGGAACACCGCGACGCATGGGCGTTCTGGACTGACCGAACGCGTGCGGGTCTCTGGCCTCGACGAGGAAGCGGCGACGGACCGGCTCCTGGAGTTCCTGGCTCCGCTCGTGCCGCGCGGCAAGGCGCCGATGTGCGGCAACACGATCTGCCAGGACCGCCGCTTCATGGCGCGCTGGATGCCGCGGCTCGAGGCTTACTTCCACTATCGCAACGTCGACGTCAGCACGCTGAAGGAACTGGCGCGCCGCTGGCAGCCCGAGGCGTACCGCTCGTTCGAGAAGAAGAGCCGGCACGAGGCGCTCGCCGACATCTACGAGTCGATCGACGAACTGAAGCACTACCGCGCGCACTTCCTGCGCGCATAGCGCCGGAGCACGCGGTCAGGACGCCTTCGGCGTCGAACCGGTCGGTTCGATCGCAGCGGTCGCTGCCGCGGCCGCGATCGCGCCGGTCGCTTCCGGTGTCCCGGGATCGCGCGCGCTGATCCACTTGCGGCCCAGAGCCATTCCCAGGGCGAGCAGCACCGGACCGAGGATCACGCCGATGAAGCCGAACGCGATGACTCCACCAAGCACGCCGAGAAAGATCAGGGCGAGCGACAGCGTGGAGCCGCGCGCTATCAGCAGCGGCTTCACGAAGTTGTCGATGCTGCTGATGACCACCGCGCCCCAGACGACCATGAAGATCGCCCACCCGGTCTCGCCCTGCAGGTAGAGCCACACCGCCGCGCCGCCCCACAGCAGCACCGGGCCCATCGGCACTACCGACAGCACGAAGGTGCCCACGCTCAGCAGGAAGGCGCCCGGGACCCCGGCGATCATGAATCCGATGAACGCCGCGACGGCCTGTGCCGCTGCCGTCCCGACGAGGCCGATGAAGACGCTGCGCGTGGTGTTGACGATGATGTCGAGCACTTCGACGCTCATTTCGCCCGAGATGCGGCCCGAGATGCGGCCGATCACGTCGGCAACCCGATGGCCGTCGCGGTAGTAGAAGAAGACGATGAACGTGACCAGCAGCAGCTGCAGGATGCCGTCGCCGAGCGTTCGCACGATGGCGACCGAGAGCTTGCCGGCCGGCTCGAGCAACCTCTGCGCGATCGCGGTCAGCTGGTCCTTGTCGCTCGCGAGCAGTGTGAGCTGGTCGTAGATCCGTTCGCCGACGACCGGGATGCTCTTCAGCTGCGCGGGCACCTGGACGCCGCCGGCGAACCATCCCTTCACCGTCGTGAACAGCCCCGGCAGCTGCTCCGCCGCGGCACCAGAGAGAAAGGCGATCGGAATGACGACCAGCACGAGGATCAGCAGCATCATCAGGGCGGCAGACCAGGTCGCTCGCCCGCCCAGGCCGTCGTGGATGCGCTGGTACAGCGGCCAGGTCGCGATGGCGAGCACGCCGGCGACGAGCAGCGCGCTGAGGAACGGCTGCAGCACCAGGTAGATTCCGACGACGATGATGCCGGCGCCGATGAGCCGGAAGATCACGTCGAAGCGGCCGGTCATCGTGGACAGCGGCATGTCGGGCATGGCTCGTTGGAATCCTCTGTGTCGTGCGCTGCGGCCTGCGGCACCGGCCGACTGCATGGCCCCCCCGGCGGGAATCGAACCCACATCTAGCGCTTAGGAGGCACTTGTTCTATCCATTGAACTACGGGGAGCGGACGGCAGTATAGCGACGGGGTCACGTAGAATTCCGCTCCTTCCGCAGGTCGTCCTTCGCCTTGAACTCCTCTCGCCGTCCCGAATGGGTCCTCGCGGCCGCCGTCGCCATCCTGCTGGTCGCGATGGGTGTGCGCGCGACCTTCGGCCTGTTCCTGCAGCCGATGAGCGTCGAGCAAGGCTGGACGCGGCAGGTGTTCTCGCTCGCCTTCGCGATCCAGAGCATCGTGTGGGGCATCGGCGCTCCGGTCTTCGGCGCGATGGCCGACCGCTACGGGGCGGGCCGGACCATCGTTCTCGGCACGCTCCTGTATGCCGCCGGATTGGCGGGGATGGCGCATGCGCAGTCGCCGTCCGAGCTGTACTGGACCGCCGGCGTCCTGTGCGGACTCGGCCAGAGCGGCACGACGTTCGGCGTGGTGCTGGGGGTCGTCGCGCGCAACTTCGCCGTCGCCAGGCGCAGCACCGCGCTCGGCATCGCGAGCGCCGGCGGATCGATGGGCCAGTTCCTGATGGTGCCGTTCGGCCAGCAGCTGATCGCGCACTTCGACTGGTATGCGGCCCTGCTCGTGCTGTCGTCGGTGACGGCGTTCGGCCTGCCGCTCGCCTACATGCTGCGCGGCAAGGCCGACAGCGCGCTCACGCACGTGCACCAGTCGCTCGGAGCGGCGTTCCGCGAGGCGGTCGGAACGAGCCCGTACCACTATCTGTTCTGGAGTTTCTTCGTCTGCGGTTTCCACACGGCGTTCATCACGCTGCACCTTCCGTCCTACGTGATGGACCGCGGACTGACCGCCACGCACGGTGCGCTGGCGATCGCGTTGATCGGCCTGTTCAACGTCTTCGGCTCGTATGGCTGCGGCTGGCTGGGCGGGCGCTACAGCAAGAAGAACCTGCTGGTCTGGGTGTACGGCCTGCGCTCGGTGTTCATTGCGCTGCTGCTGATCTTCCCGCTGACGCCCGTCGTGCTGTACGCGTTCGCCGCGGGCATGGGGCTGCTGTGGCTTGGCACGGTGCCGCTCACCAACGGGCTGATCGGCCAGATCTACGGCCTCCGGTACGCGTCGACGCTCTACGGCATCGTGTTCCTGGGTCACCAGATCGGCGGATTCGTCGGCGTGTGGCTCGGCGGCTACGTGTTCGAGACGACCGGTTCGTACGACCTGATATGGTGGCTGGGCATCGGGCTTGCGTTCATGGCGGCGGCACTGTCGTGGCCCATCGATGAACGGTCGATGGCGCGGCCCGCGGGTACTCCCGTCTGAACACACGGTCAAGCATGTCTCGACGTTCCACAGTGCTCATTTGGATCGCCGCAACAGCGCTGCTTGCGGCGGGCTTCGCGGGCTACCTGCATCCGGACATGCGGCTCGACTGGGCCGTCATCGCCCAGATGTGCGGAATCCGTTGACGACCCCTGTCACGATGCGCACGGTGCTCATCAACTGAACAATCCGACGGGAGCCAGCAGCGGCGCGGGTTTGCGCGTTCCGGCCCCGTTCTTTTCCACAGACACTGGGGACAACTTCCCCTCCCGATAAAGCCAGGCCATGCAGGAAAAGCAGAAGACTTCTTCGAGCCGCCGCGCCGCCGAGTACGGCGAGGCATCGATCCGCGTGCTGAAAGGACTCGAGCCAGTCAAGCAGCGGCCGGGCATGTACACGCGCACCGACAGCCCCTTGCACGCGGTGCAGGAAGTGATCGACAACGCGTCGGATGAAATCCTCGCGGGCTCCGGCAGCCGGATCGACGTGACGCTGCACAGGGACGGATCGGTCACCGTCGACGACGACGGCCGCGGGATTCCGGTCGGCTTGCATCCGGAGGAGAAGGTGCCGGTCGTGGAGATCGTCTTCACGCGCCTGCACGCCGGCGGCAAGTTCGACAAGCGCGCCGGTGGCGCGTACTCGTTCTCCGGCGGCCTGCACGGTGTCGGCGTTTCCGTCACCAACGCCCTCGCGTCGCGCCTGGACGTCACCGTCTGGCGCGACGGCAGGATGCACACGATCGGATTCGGCGATGGCGACGTGACGCAGCCGCTGAAGTCGATGTCGGCCAAGGGCACGAACAAGGCGACCGGCACCCGGGTCACGGTGTGGCCGAACCCGAAGTACTTCGACACGGCGCAGGTCCCGGTCGACGAACTCGAGCGGCTGCTGCGCAGCAAGGCGGTGCTGCTGCCTGGAACCGAGATCACGCTGACGCTCGAGAAGAGCGGAGTCACCCATCGCTGGAAGTACGAGGGCGGGCTGCGCGAGTACCTGCTGAGCCTGCTGCCGGCCGATCCGCTGCTGCCGCCGTTCGAATCGTCCGCCTTCGCGGCCGCCGACGACGAAATCTTCGCCGAAGGCGAGGGCGCGAGCTGGGTCGTCGTGTGGACGGAAGAGGGCCCGGTCGCGCGCGAGTCGTACGTCAACCTCATCCCCACGCCGGCGGGTGGCACGCACGAGGCGGGGCTGCGCGAAGGGCTCTTCAATGCCGTTCGTGCGTTCATCGATGCCCACAGCCTGCAACCCAAGGGTGTGAAGCTGCTGCCCGAGGACGTCTTCGCGCGCGCGAGCTTCGTGCTCTCGGCCAAGGTGCTCGATCCGCAGTTCCAGGGGCAGATCAAGGAGCGGCTGAACAGCCGGGACGCGCTGCGCCTGGTCTCGTCGTATGTCCGCCCACAACTCGAGTTCTGGCTGAACCAGCACCCGAACGAGGGGCGGCAGCTTGCGGAACTGGTCGTGCGGCAGGCGCAGGCGCGTGCGCGGGCCAGCCAGAAGGTCGAGAAGAGGAAGGGCTCCGCGGTCGCCGTGCTGCCGGGCAAGCTGACCGACTGCGAGTCGACCGAGATCGATCGCAACGAGCTGTTCCTCGTCGAGGGCGATTCGGCCGGCGGATCGGCCAAGATGGGCCGCGACAAGGAGTACCAGGCGATCCTGCCGCTGCGCGGCAAGGTGCTGAACACCTGGGAGGTCGAGCGCGACCGCCTGTTCGGGAACGCCGAGGTTCACGACATCTCGGTGGCCATCGGCGTCGATCCGCACGGCCCGCACGACAGCGTCAACCTCGAGGCGCTGCGCTACGGAAAGATCTGCATCCTGGCCGATGCGGACGTCGACGGCTCGCACATCCAGGTGCTGCTGCTGACACTGTTCTTCCGCCACTTTCCGCAGCTCGTGCAGCGGGGACACATCTTCGTCGCGCGGCCGCCGCTCTACCGCGTCGACGTGCCCGCGCAGGGCAAGCGTCCCGCGCGCCGTCTCTACTGCCTCGACGACGACGAACTCGACGCGGTGGTCGACAAGCTCGCGGACGAAGGCGTGAAGCCCGGCAGCTGGGACATCGGACGATTCAAGGGCCTGGGCGAGATGAGCCCGGAGCAGTTGTGGGAGACCACGATGAGTCCCGACACCCGCCGGCTGCTTCGGGTAGGCCTGGGCGACATGGCGGAAGAGCAGACGGCCGCGATGATGACGATGCTGATGGGCCGCGCCGAAAGCCAGGCGCGGCGCGCGTGGCTCGAGGAGCACGGCCACGAGGTGGAAGCGGACATCTGACGTCCATTCAGCCGGTTGGCCGGGTCGGGATACCGGAGACCGGTGGTTCTCGTCCGGAACCCTTCACGCATACTTTCGCGCGCGGGGGAGCCGTGTGGGCGTCTCCATGAGGGACCTGGATGCCTGGAGAGAAACGTCATGAGGGCGGCGAAGGGCCGGCGCCGGCGCGCGGCCTCGCCGCCTTCGCGGACGCCACCTGGCTGCGGACGCTGATCGGCGTCCTTGCCGTGCTGTCGATGGTGACGCTGGTCGGCACGCTCGGCTCCGACGGCGATCGGAGCACGATGGCGCTGCTCCACGCGCTGTCGGGCGCCGCGCTGTTCGTCGTGCTGGTGGTGTGGCTGATGGCCAGTCGCTCGGCACTGACCGCTGTCCGGGAGCAACGCCGTGCGTGGCAGGAGTCGCGCCGGCTGATGGAAGACCTCGTCGATGAACAGGCGCGCGCACAGGAGCGGATCGAGCGCCTCGCGACCGTCGACAGCCTGACGCAACTCGCGAATCGCCAGACCTTCGACGAGCGCGCCGCCCGCCTGCTCGCCGGCGCGTACTCCGAGAGCAAGCGCTGCGCCCTGCTGTTCATCGACCTCGACAACTTCCGCCTCCTGAACAACGGATACGGGCATCGTGTCGGCGACGAGATGCTGTCGGTCGTCGCCGGCCGGCTGCGGGACATCATCGCGGAGCCGGACCTGATCGGCCGCCGCGGCGGCGACGAGCTGGTGGCGCTCCTGGTCGACATCCCGGGCGCCGACCGCGCGGTCGAGGTCGCGCAGGCACTGATCAAGTCGATCTCCGAACCCGCGCGCGTCCTCGGAATGGAGGTGGCGGTGACGCCGTCGGTCGGCATCAGCTTCTTCCCGCAGGACGGAGTGGATCTCGACTCGCTGCTCAACGCCGCCGACGCCGCCATGTACCAGGCGAAGGAGAGCGGTCGCCGCACGTACGCGTTCTACACACCCACGGTCGCGCGCCGCGTCGACCTGCGGCTCCGGCTCGAGCAGCGCCTGCGCAAGGCGGTCGAGTCGCGCGACTTCCGCCTCCATTACCAGCCGCTCGTCTCGCTGGCCGACGGCAAGATGGTCGGCGCCGAGGCGCTGATACGGTGGCGCGATGCCGAACTGGGTGACATCTCGCCGGCCGAGTTCGTGCCGATCGCCGAGGAGTCGGGACTGATCGTCGGGCTGGGCGACTGGGTGATCCGCGAGGCGTGCCGCCACCGGCAGGAGTGGCGCGCGCTCGGCATCGACGTGCCGCCGGTGTCGCTGAACATGGCGGGCGTGCAGCTGCGGCAGCTCGGCTGCGTCGATGACCTGCTCGACGTGCTCGGCGAGTACGGCGTGGCCACGACCGAGATCGAGATCGAAGTGACGGAGACCGGCCTGCTCGACACGTCCGCCGTGTCGCGCGAAAACCTGGTCAGGATGCGCAACGCGGGCATCCGGATCGCGCTCGACGACTTCGGCGTCGGGTTCTCCAGCCTGGCGCACCTGCGTGACCTGCCGATCCATCGCCTGAAGATCGACCGCAGCTTCACGGTCGAGTGCATGCGGGACGCGCGGACCCTGACGATCGTCAAGGCGGTCGTCGAGATGGCGCGTTCGCTCGGCATCACCGTGACCGCAGAAGGGATCGAGACGCAGGCGCAGCAGACCTGGATGCAGCACCTCGGCTGCGACTCCGCCCAGGGCTACCTGTTCGCCCGGCCGATGACCGCCGAGGACTTCCTGAAGCTGTTCGTCGATCGCCGCGGCGCCGGCCGCGAACGCTCGCTGATGCACTAAGCTCCGATTCCCGCCAGGCCGGCGGGGACTGCAAGCGAGCGCGCGACATGTACACGACCTGGTTCAAGGGGCAGTGGAGCGACGGCAACACGCCGCTGATCGGCGCGATGGATCACGGCGTCTGGCTTGCATCGACCGTGTTCGACGGCGCGCGCTCGATCCACCGGATGGCGCCGGACCTGCGCGCGCACTGCCAGCGCACGTTCGACTCGGCGGAGCGCGTCGGCCTCGGCGTGCCGCTGACGGTCGACGACATGGTCGAGCTCTGCATCCAGGGCATCCACCGGTTTTCCGAGGACGCCGATCTCTACATCCGGCCGCTGGTGTTCGGCACCGAAGGACTGCTCGTGCCGACCGCTTCGGACTTCGCGCTGACCTTGTTCGACGCGCCCCTGCCGCCGTTCGCCGGCTTCTCGGCGATGCTGTCGAGCCGCCGTCGCCCGTCGCCCCTTGCGGCCACGACCGACGCCAAGGCCTCCGCGCTGTATCCCAACGTGGCGCGTGCCCTGCGCGAAGCGAAGTCCGCGGGCTTCGACAACGCGGTCATCCTCGATCCCGACGGTCACGTCGCCGAATTCGCCACCGCCAACCTGTTCTTCGTCGCGGCCGACGGCACGGTCGTCACGCCGGCGGCGAACGGAACCTTCCTGGCCGGCATCACCCGCGCCCGCGTGATCAGCCTGCTCGCGGAAGATGGCGTCGCTGTCCGGCAAAGAACGGTCGAGCCGGTGGAACTCGAGTCGGCGCGGGAGATCTTCAACACCGGCAACTACGGCAAGGTGATGCCGTGCACGCGCTACGGCACGCACGAAATGCCGATCGGGCCCGTCGCCACGCGCGCGCGCGAGCTCTACCTCAAGTTCGCGGAGCAGTGCCGGGTCTAGCGGGCGCGACGGGCGCCCGGCGCGCTGACGTAAAATCCGTCGCCACGCGCCATTCGTGCGCGACTTTCCCCGATGCTCGAACAACAGACTCTTTTCCCCCCGGGCGACCGCAGGGACGACGACAACTCGCTGACGCTCGGCCGCTTCGCGCAGCAGGCCTACCTCGACTACGCGATTTCGGTCGTGAAGGGACGCGCCCTGCCGGACGGCGCGGATGGCCTCAAGCCCGTGCAGCGCCGCATCCTCTACGCGATGAACGCGATGGGGCTGGCGGCCGGCGCGCGCCCGGTCAAGTCGGCGCGCGTCGTCGGCGACGTGCTCGGCCGCTACCACCCGCATGGCGACCAGGCCGCGTACGACGCGATGGTGCGGATGGCGCAGGACTTCTCGTTGCGCTACCCATTGATCGACGGGCAGGGCAACTTCGGCAGCCGCGACGGGGACGGAGCGGCGGCGATGCGCTACACCGAGGCGCGCCTGACGCCGATCGCGCGACTGCTGCTCGACGAGATCGACGAGGGCACCGTCGACTTCATGCCGAACTACGACGGCTCCACGCAGGAGCCGAGGCTGCTGCCGGCGCGCCTGCCTTTCGTGCTGCTCAACGGCGCCTCGGGCATCGCCGTCGGCATGGCCACCGAGATTCCGTCGCACAACCTGCGCGAAGTCGCGGATGCCACGCTGCTCCTGATGAAGGATCCGAAGGCGACCCTGGAGGATGTGCTGCGGGCGATGCCCGGACCGGACTTCCCGGGCGGCGGCCAGCTCATCTCGTCGGCGCAGGAGATCCGCGACGTCTACGCTTCGGGGCGGGGCAGCCTCAAGGCCCGCGCGCGTCACGAGTTCGAGGAACTCGCGCGCGGGCAGTGGCAGCTCGTCGTCACCGAGTTGCCGCCGGGCGCGTCGTCGCAGCGCGTCCTGGAGGAGATCGAGGAACTGACCAACCCGAAGGTCAAGGCCGGCAAGAAGGCGCTAACCGCGGAACAGGTCCAGACCAAGCAGCTCGTGCTGTCCGTGCTGGACGCGGTGCGCGACGAATCCGGCAAGGACGCGGCGGTGCGCCTGGTGTTCGAGCCGCGCACGGCGAAGGTCGATCGCGAGGAACTGGTGCGCGTGCTGCTGTCGCACACCAGCATGGAGTCGAGCGCCCCGGTCAACCTCGTGATGATCGGCCGCGACGGGCGCCCGCGCTGCAAGCCGCTGACCGAGGTGCTGCTGGAGTGGATCGAGTTCCGGGTCGCCACCGTTCGGCGGCGCTCGCAGCACCGGCTTCAGAAGGTGCAGGACCGCATCCACATCCTCGAGGGCCGGCTGGCGATCCTGCTGAACATCGACAAGGTCATCAAGCTGATCCGCAACTCGGACGAGCCGAAGCCGGACCTGATGAAGGCCTTCCAGCTGTCGGAGCGGCAGGCCGAGGACATACTCGAGATCCGCCTGCGCCAGCTGGCTCGCCTCGAGGGCATCCGCATCGAGCAGGAACTCGCGGAGCTGCGCAAGGAAGAGTCGACGCTCGGCAAGCTGCTCGGCTCCGACGCCGTGCTGCGCAAGCAGGTCGCGAAGGAGATCGAGGACGACGCGAGGAAGTATGGCGACAAGGACCGGCGCCGCACGCTGATCAAGGAGGCGGAGCGGGCCACTTTCGAGGCCCGGGTCGCCGACGAGCCGGTGACGGTGATCGTGTCGGAGATGGGATTCGTGCGCGCGCGCGGCGGCCACGGGCACGATCCTTCGCAGTTCACGTTCAAGACCGGTGACGGCCTGTACGGCGCGTTCGAGTGCCGCACGGTCGACGCGCTGGTCGCGGTCGGCAGCAACGGGCGCGTGTACTCGGTGCCGGTCGCGCAGTTGCCGTCGGCGCGCGGCGACGGGTCGCCTTTCACGTCGATGATCGATCTCGCTCCCGGGTCGAAGCTGGTCGGCTACGTCGCCGCCGCGCCGACGACCGCGCTGATGCTCGCGACGAGCGACAGCTACGGCTTCACCTCGACGCTGGGCGATCTCGTGTCGCGCCCGAAGGCCGGCAAGCAGTTCATCAACGTGGACGACGGCGCCGAGCCGCTGCGTCCGCAGGTCTTCGATCCGGCGGGCGACCGCTTTCTGATGTGCATGTCGGAAAAGGGGCGCGTGCTCGTGTTCGACATGTCGGAGGTGAAGGCGCAATCCGGCGGCGGCCGCGGCGTCACGCTGATGGACCTTGACGACGGAGAAAAGCTGGTGATCGCCCTGCCGGTGGCAAAGACTGGCGCGGTGCTGCACGCGACGAAGGGAACCGCGGCCAGGCCGGTCGAGGTGAAGCTGGCGGGCGCGGCGATGGAAGCGCAACGCGGTCACCGCGCGCGCAAGGGCAAGCTGGTCGACTCGAAGCTCAAGCCGCCGTTCCGACTGGCGCGCGAGCGCAGTTGAGCATCGCGGCGGTTCGTTACTCTCCGGCATGGCGAGACACCGAAGCTCGACCGCGACACTGGACCTTGAAGCAGGAGCCTGAAAGACGATGAAGGTGCTCTACACCTCGATGTTGCTGCTGCACGTCCTCGGCGTGGTCGTCTGGGTCGGCGGCATGTTCCTGATGCACGTTGCCGTTCGCCCGGCGGCTGTCGAACTGCTGCAGCCGCCGCAGCGGCTGCCGCTGATCGCCTTGGTACTCGAGCGCTTCTTCTTCTGGGTCGCCATCGCGATCATCGCGGTCCTGCTGAGCGGGATCGGCATGATCCTCGAGGGCGGCGGGTTCCGGAACGCGCACCTGTCGGTGCACGTGATGTTCGCGATCGGCCTGGCGATGATGGCGATCTTCCTGCACATCCGGTTCGCGCCGTTCAAGCGCGTGCAGTCGGCCGTGGTGTCGTCGGACTGGCCGGCGGCCGCGCGTCACCTCGAGCAGGTGCGCCTGCTGGTCACGACCAACCTGGTGCTGGGGATACTCACGATCGCCGTCGCGACGATCGGGCGCGCGGTTCTGTAGCCGCAGCGTTCCTTCGCCGACCATCACGCACTGCCCGCCGACCCGCACGGCGGGCGGCCTGCCGGGGCGCTTGAAACACCGACATCCGGACCCATCTGCCGCGCGAGAACTCGGGCAACAGCAATGGACGACACGAAAGGAGCACCAATGGGGGCGCACGCCGAGGCCGCGACCGCGAAGCAGACGCTTGGTTTCCAGGCCGAAGTGAAACAGCTGCTGCAGCTGATGATCCACTCGCTGTACAGCAACAAGGAGATCTTCCTGCGCGAGCTGATCAGCAACGCCTCGGACGCTTGCGACAAGCTGCGCTTCGAGGCGATGACCCGGCCCGACCTGCTGGAAGGACACGGCGAACTGGCGATCACGGTCGCGTTCGACAAGGCCGCCCGCACGGTCACCGTGTCGGACAACGGCATCGGGCTGTCGCGCGCGGAAGCCATCGAGCACCTCGGCACGATCGCGAAGTCGGGCACGCGCGAGTTCTTTGCGCAGCTCACGGGCGACCAGCAGAAGGACGCGCAGCTGATCGGCCAGTTCGGAGTCGGCTTCTACTCGAGCTTCATCGTTGCGGACCGGGTGACGGTCGTTTCGAGGCGAGCCGGGCTGCCGCCGGCCGACGCGATCCGCTGGGAGAGCGACGGCGCGGGCGAGTTCACGGTGGAACCGGCCGAACGGGCCGTGGCTGGCACCGACGTGACCCTGCACCTGCGCGAAGGCGAGGACGAGATTGTGTCGACGTGGAAGCTGAAGGGCATCGTCACCCGCTACTCGGACCACATTTCGCTGCCGATCCGGATGTGCAAGGAGGAGTGGGACAAGGACGCGAACGAGTTCCGGGTGACGGACGACTTCGAGACCGTCAACCAGGCCAACGCGCTGTGGGCGCGACCGAAGGCCGAGGTCAGCGACGAGCAGTACCAGGCCTTCTACAAGCACGTGTCGCACGACTTCGGCGAGCCGTTGGCGTGGACCCACAACCGCGTCGAGGGCCGCACCGAGTACATCCAGCTGCTGTACCTGCCCGAGCGCGCGCCGTTCGACCTCTGGGACCGCAACCAGCGCCACGGGATCAAGCTCTATGTGCGTCGCGTGTTCATCATGGACGACGCCGAGCAGCTGATGCCGCCGTACCTGCGCTTCGTGCGCGGGGTGATCGACAGCAACGACCTCCCGCTCAACGTGTCGCGCGAAATCCTGCAGGAGAGCCGCGACGTGAAGGCCATCCGCGAGGGCTCCACCAGGCGCGTGCTGTCGCTGCTGGAGGACCTGGCGGACAACCAGAAGGAGAAGTACGCCGGCTTCTGGAAGGAATTCGGCCAGGTGCTGAAGGAGGGCGTCGGCGAGGACGCGGCGAACCGCGACCGGATCGCGAAGCTGCTGCGCTTCCGCTCGACCGCGCGCGAGGACGAGCCGGCGGTCGCGCTCGCCGACTACGTCGGCCGCATGAAGGAAGGCCAGAAGCACATCTACTACGTCACTGCCGACACGCCCGAGGCCGCGCGCAGCAGCCCGCACCTCGAGATATTCCGCAAGAAGGGCGTCGAGGTGCTGCTGCTGACGGACCGGGTCGACGAATGGATGCTGTCGTTCCTGACCGAGTTCGACGGCAAGGAACTGACGTCGGTGGCCAAGGGCGCGCTGGACCTGGACGAGCTCGCCGACGAGGCCGAGAAGGCCGAGCAGGCGAAGACGGGCGACGAGTTCAAGGGCCTGGTCGACAAGGCGAAGACGGCGCTTGCGGAACGCGTGAAGGACGTGCGCGTCACGTTCCGCCTCACCGACTCGCCGGCGTGCCTGGTGGCCGACGAGAACGAGATGAGCGGCCACCTGCAGCGCCTGCTGAAGGCGGCGGGCCAGAAGGCGCCCACCGGCCATCCGATCCTCGAACTGAATCCGCACCACCCGCTGGTGCAGCGCCTGAGGGACGAGTCACGGGACGACCGCGTGAGGGACTGGCTCGAACTGCTGGTCGACCAGGCCGTGCTGGCGGAAGGCGGACAGCTCGACGATCCAGGTGCCTTCGTGAAGCGACTGAACGGCATGCTGCTGGAGGTCGGTCGTTAGCGAGCCGCCGCGGCTGAGAGGGTTCCCGCCGGTGATCGACCGGCGGGTGACCCGCCTGATACTCGGGAGCTTTCCGTCGGAGGCTTCGCTCGCGGCCGGCCAGTACTACGCGCACCCGCGGAACCAGTTCTGGCGGCTGATGGGCGACCTCCTCGGCGAGCTGCTGCACCAGCAGCCGTACCCGAGGCGACTGCAACGGCTGCTGGCTCACAGGGTCGGCCTGTGGGACGTGATCGACGCCTGCGACCGCGAAGGCAGCCTCGACTCGGCCATCACGAACGTGCGCGCTAATCCGTTCGCCCGACTCGAGCGGCTCGCGCCGTGCCTCGCCGACGTCGCGTTCAACGGCGGAACGGCCGGACGATTCGCGCGGGCCTTCGCCAGCGCCGGCTATGGCACCTCCGTGCTGCCGTCCTCCAGCCCGGCACACGCAGGCCGGACCTACGAGCAGAAGCTGGCGTTCTGGCGCGCGTGGTGGCAGCGCACGGACACCGCTTGACGCGGTGCGGAAGGCCGATGCCGGAAGATGCAGGCAAATGCGAGCGCATTACGTCCCGAGCGGGGGAAGGGCTTCCGGTACGCTTTGCCGCAGGCTCGCTGAAGGAGTGCGCCACGACTGGAGTCATGAACGCCGACAGAACACCGGGACCCGCCCGGCGCAACGCCGCGCAGCGCGCCTTGTCGAACATGCGGCAGTCCGCGCGCGGGACGCTCGAACCGCACCTGAAGACCGCGACTCAGGACGCGGTGCAGGCACTCGAACTCGACCTGTCGATGACCAGCTCGCTGAAGAGCTCGGCGCGCAATATCCTCGCCGGCTATGCCGCTTTCTCCACGGCGTTTTTTGCGGCGCTCGACAAGGAAATGGACGCGGCGCTGGAGGACCATCTGGACGGCCGCGCGGTCCCGACGAAACCGGCGCGCGCGCGCGGCCGCAGCCTGTCGCTGGTCGATTACGACCAGATGGAAGAGCAGGCGATGGTCGACCGTGTCGCGGCACGGCTGCGAAACGCCACCGATTCCGAGTACGTTCCGCTGACCCAGCGCGTTGCCCGCGCGGTGCGGCTGCCGGCGCTCGGGGATCGCGAGAATCCATTCCATCCGCTGCGTTACTGCCGCGCGCTGGGCAGCGCGGTGGACAAGCTCGGGTTCAAGGGCGAGGAGCGCCAGGCTGTCGTCAAGGCGTTCGAGGTGCCGCTGCAGAAGCCCCTGCTCGCCGTGTATTCGGCGCTGAACAAGCGGCTCGAGCAGCAGGGCGTGCCGGACGGGGAAGCGGCCAGCTACAGCAACGCGACTGCCGGTGTCCGCGCCGCCGCGGCCACGGCCGAGCCGGTGGCGCAGCCGGCCCACACCGCCGGGGCGGTGGCAGGTGCGGTGGCCGGAGCGGCCGCGAGCACCGGCCTGACCTCGGAAGCGGCCCCGGCGCGGGCATCGGTGAGCTGCACCACCGCCGAGCAGTTGCTGACCGCCTTGTTCCAGAGGATGAACGCGAGGATCGCGGGTGGCATCGGCGGGGCCGTGCCGGCCGTTCCGGCGCCGGCCATGGTGCTCGACCACGCGGACACGCAGGCGCTTGGTCCCACGACGCAGGGTTTCGCGGGCAGCGTTCCGGTGGCTTCGCCACCTGTCGCCGCTGTCTCGCCCGCTTTGTCCGCCGCGCCGGCCGGGCGGGGCGTTCCGGTCCAGTTCGCCACGATCGACCCCGCGCTGCTCGCATCGATCAATGAAGTGCAGCGGCTCAACGCGCTGGTGACGATGACCGGCAGGAACGGCGCGTCCGCACCAGCCGTCATGGAGCGCGACGAGCATCAGTTGCGCCAGCAAGTGGTCGACACGGCGACGCGCCAGGTCGACAGGCTGACTGTCGAACTGGTCGGCATGGTGTTCGACCGCATTCACCAGGACGACCAGATTCCGGCGCAGATCAAGATCGCGCTGTCGCGGCTCCAGTTCCCGGTCATGAAGGTTGCGCTGGCCAACGTCGACCTGTTCGTCTCGCCGTCGCAGCCGGCGCGCCGGTTGATGGACCGGATCGCGACCACGGCGGTCGGCTGGCATCCGGAGGGTGACGAGAACGCGCGCTACCTGGCCGAGGTCAACAAGGCCATCAATACCGTGGCGCTCGCGATCAACGAGGGCCCGACCATCTTCGAGACGGCGCTCGACGAGTTCGAGAAGTACCTCGCCGAGGAGCGCGGACGCGAAGACGACCCGGTGACGCGCGCCAGGCGTGCGCTCGACGACGCCGAGAAGCGCGAAGCGATGGCCATCAACGCGGCCGCTGGCATCCGCCGCGCGCTCGAGGAGGTGACGGTCGAGCCATACCTCTCCGGGTTCCTGCTCGACGTGTGGGTCAAGGTGCTGGTGGCGGCGACCCTGCGCGAACGGACGGAACCCGGCTTTGCAGGACGCTTCCGGGACGCTGTGTCCGACGTGATCTGGAGCGTGCAGGCCAAGTTCGACTCCGACGATCGCAAGCGGCTGGTCAAGACGATCCCCGCCGTGCTGAACACGCTGCGGGAAGGCCTGCAACTGATCGACGTGCCTTTCTCCGGCATGCGGCCCTTCTTCACCAGCCTGATGGCGTCGCACGCACTGGCGGTGAAGGCCGGCGAGGCGCCATCGGTGACCGGCATGGCGGTGGACCAGGCGGCCCTTCGCAGGAAGGTCGACGAGGTCCCGATCGAGGCGCCCGCCGCGGAGATGGCCGAACAGCCGTGGAGCATTGCTGCCGAGGTGCTGCGCGACGCCCTGGCCGCGAACAACGCCGAGGTCAACCTGCTCGACGAGCCGGAGCAGGTGACGGCGGAGGAGATGGTCCCGGTCGATCAATTGTCCGACGACACCATCGACGCGATGATCGAAGGCTGGGAGCGCGGCTCCTGGTTCGACCTGTGGACCGGCGAAGAGACCGAGCGGGTCCGTCTTCGGTGGGTCAGTCCGCGTGGGCACTTCTATCTCTTCACGTCGGCCGAAGGCGGGCGGGCGCATTCCCTCGCGCCGTCCATCCTGCGCGGCTATGTCCGCGCGGGCCGCATCAGGCCCGCCGAGAAGTCGCCGCTGTTCCAGCGAGTCGTCGACCATCTGCTGCGCGATCTGCAAGCCGAGGGCGCCGCAGTCGCGGCGTAACGCTGCTGGCGCGTTCGCGGAGTCAACCTGTGGCGCGTCGGCCGAAGACCAGCGGTGTCACCTTGTCCGAGGAGGGCGGCATGCGCTACCTGCACTTCGGCACGGAGTGGATCCAGGGCGGCATGCGGGTCTCGCGCCCGTACGCGCTCGAACTCGCCTACCAGCAGGAGATGATGGCGCCCGGCCTGTTCCTGCCGGAACCGCGCCGCATCGTGCAGCTGGGCCTGGGAGCGGCGGCGCTCACGAAGTTCTGCTACCGCAACGTGCCGAGCGCCGACGTGCTGGTCGTAGAGCTGAGCCAGGAGGTGATCGACGCCGCGCGCGGCTGGTTCCTGCTGCCCGAAGACGATGCGCGCCTGACCGTCGTGCACGAGGACGCGAAGGACTTCATCGCGCGCCCGAAGCAGCGCGGCTGCGCCGATTGGCTGCAGGTAGACCTCTACGACAAGCACGCGCGCGGGCCGGTGTACGACGATGTCGGGTTCTACCGCGTCTGCCGCGCCGCGCTGGGTCGACCTGGAGTCGCCTGCTTCAACCTGTTCGGTCGCCGCTTCGAGCCCAGTTTCGAGCGCATCTGCGCGGCGTTCGACGATCGCGCACTGGCGCTGCCGGAAGTCGACGAGGGAAATCGCATCGTCCTCGCCTTCAACGGGCCCCCGCTCTCCGTGCCGATCGCCGCGCTGCTCGACCGTGCCGCAGAGCTCGAGGCCCGCTGGCAATTGCCGGCGCGTCGCTGGGTCTCCGGTCTGCGATCCGCGAACGGGCTGGTGGACGAGCTGTCGATCTGAGAAATCAAGGAAAGTCGCCACGCGCGAGTTTGGTACAACGTAAAGTCGCTTGACACGCCGAACCGCGCCGATAGATTCGGGCGTCTATAGTTCGGACTTTCGCAGGACTCCGGCCGCGGCCAGACCCCATGGCGTTCCCCCCCAAACCAGACTCCAGCCGCACGGGCGGCGAGGCATTCCACGTCAGCCCATCGCATGCGTCGGCGTTGCTGCGCTCGGCGATGGCGATCGCGTCGGAACTGATCGGGGCATCGTTCCCGGCGATGGTCCGGGGACTGATCGGCGTGGCGGGCAGCAAGGCGGACTCCGATGCCGGTGCGCTGCTGGTGCAGCGTCACCTCGCCGCGCGCTCCGCGGAAGTGCAGCGGGCGTTCCTCAGCCGGCTGCAGGAGGCGCAGGACCAGAACCTTACCGACCTGACGTCTTCGCGCAGGGCCGGATCTTCGCTGGCGCTCGATGCCGAAACGCTGTCGCTGGTCGATTCGGTCTCGGTCGATAGCTCCACCGTGGTCGACCGTCACGCGAACAAGGTCGCGGGGCTCATCGAACAGCCGGTGAGCGACCTGAACGTCGTCGTCGGCGCGCTGCTGGATCGCCCTTCCTTGCGGACCTCCGAAAACCCCCTGGGCCCTTATGTCTACGTGCGGGCGCTGATGAGCGCGGCCGAAGACACCAATCTCGGCAAGCAGGCGTTCGAGAGCTTCCTGGGACTGTTCCAGAAGCCGCTGGCGGAAGAACTCGGCAATGTCGCGCGACAACTGCTCGAGCACTTCGTCCGGCACGGGGTCGACGTGCGCGCAATTCGCCGCTCAATGGCGATTCCGCGGACCAGCTGGAGCGCTACGCAGGTTGGCGGCAACACGCTGATGGGTGGCAACACCCTGACGGGCGGCCACACGCGGCCGGGCGCATTGGGTGGATCGTTCGCGGGCGGCCGCGACGGGACGGTCGAGGGGCCGGCTACGAGCGTTCAAGCGGGTGCTGGCGGCGGCTCGTCGGGAAACACGGCCTTCCGCGATACGACGGCCGGTGGCGCGCGGTCTGGCGCGACCTCCGGCGGAGGATCGTCCGGCATGCTGTCGGCGAGCGAGGCGTCCGAGTTTCTTGGCGGACTGCTGACCCAGCTCCAGTCCAACGTTCGCGGTTCGCGCCAGCAGTCGCTGCCCGCCGTTGGCCCGGCGCCGAGGCAGTTGCTCCAGTCGATCGGGGAGTTCCAGCGGCACGACCTGCCGGGCCCGGCTTCCGAGGCGGACTTCTCCGCGATGCCGTCGCCGGAGTCGGTCGTTGCCTTTCGCCAGGAACTGATCACGAAGTCGACGCGGACCGTCGACAAGCTCACGATCGAACTGGTCGGCATGCTGTTCGACCACGTGATGCAGGACAAGCAGGTCCCGGCGGATATCAAGGCGCGGCTGTCGCGACTGCAGTTCCCGGTGCTGAAGGCCGCGCTGGTGGACGCCGCGTTCTTCGCGTCGAGCGCGCACCCGGCGCGCAGGCTCATCGACCGCATCGCGGGCACATCGGCGGGCTGGGAGCCGTACGGCGACGACAACCAGCGCTACCTGAAGGAGATCGATCGCCTCGTCACCGACATCCTCAGGAATTTCGAAACCGACGTCGGCGTGTTCGAGCGCCTGTACGGCGAGTTCGACAAGTTCGTCTCGGACATCCAGCCGGAGGGCAACGACCCGGTCGCTCGCGCCAAGAAGGCGCTCGAGGCCGCCGAGAAGCACGAGGTCCTGATGATCAACACGACGATCCAGGTCCGTCGCGCGTTCGAGCGCGTCTTCCTCGAGCCGTACATGAAGGAGTTCCTGCTCGGCCCGTGGGTCAAGGTGCTGGTCGCGGCTGCCGTGCGCAACGAAGCTCAGCCGGGATTCGCGCAGGCATTCCGGGACGTCATCCACGAACTCGTGTGGTCGGTGCAGCCGAAAGCCAGCAACGAGGACCGCAGCCGCCTGGTGAAACTGATCCCGGGCGTGGTGCGGGTGGTGCGGGACGGGTTCGGGCTGATCAACATGCCCGAGCGCGAACGCGACGAGTTCTTCAAGCGCCTGATGGAATCCCACGCGATGGCGGTCAAGCCGGTCGACCAGGCGACCTACATCAGTTCGAGCCTGATGGCGTCCGATCTGCGCGTGCAGATCGACCAGATGCAGCTCTCGGCCGCCTTCCCGGTGGCCACGGTGCCCGGCGGCATCCACGTGTCGACCGGGCTCATCATGCGGCATGCGAAGGAGCACGACGCCGACATCGTCGTGCCGGACGCGGCGACCGACATCGCCAGGCTCGATCCCGTGCAGGACGCGCAGATCCAGGAGGAAGTCGGTCGCTGGCAGCGCGGGGCATGGTTCAAGCTGTGGACCGGGACGGAGTTCCAGCAGGTCAAGCTGCGCTGGATGAGTCCGCTGCGCACGCTGTTCCTGTTCTCGGGCGAGCACAACCAGAAGGCCCACGTGCTGTCCGCGGACACGCTGAAGTCCTACCTCGCGCGCAAGTACATCGAGCCGATGGAGAGCGTCCCGCTGATGAAGCGCGCGGTCGACGCGGTGGTCGCCGACTTCGACGGTTCGCCGGACCGGGCCAAGGAGCTCGCGAACCGGTATGCCGCGTCCAAGCCTGCCGCGACCCGTTGAACCGATGAATGCGAAAGACGCGGCCGGCGCACACCGACGCACCGGCCAGGATTCCCGTCGGCCGCACGGTCATCCGCCGACGGTACTGAACGGTCGCGTTACCGGAGGCTACGTCATCAAGCAGCTCGTGGCCGACGGCCTGCTGTCGGCGGGCGATGCCGAGCGCTTCAGCCAGTCCGGCGGACGTGAACGCGCGGGCCACCCGGTGGCCGTGCTGGCCGAGATGAACTATCGATCGCCGCAGCCCGATCGTCGCCTGCTCGACCTCGAGACGCTCACGCAGTGGCTCGCCGGCAAGGCCGGCCTGCCGTATTTCCACATCGATCCGCTGCGGGTCGACTTCACGCGCGTGGTCGACGTGATGTCGTCGTCCTACGCGAGCACGTATTCGATCCTGCCGGTCGCGATTTCGGGCGCCGAAGTCACCATCGCCACCAGCGAGCCGTTCCAGACCGGTTGGGAACGCGAGATCGAGCAGATCACGAAGAAGGCCGTGAAGCGCGTCGTCGCCAACCCGGTCGACGTCGCGCGCTACACCACCGAGTTCTACAAGCTGGCTCAGCAGGTGAAGGACGCGGCGAGGGCCGGCGGCGCGGCGCCGCTCGTGTCGAGCTTCGAGCAGCTGGTGGAGCTCGGCGGCAAGGTCGAGGCCAACGACGCGCACGTGGTCCACATCGTCGACTGGCTGCTGCAGTACGCGTTCGACCAGCGCGCCAGCGACATCCACCTCGAACCGCGGCGCGAGGTCGGCATCGCGCGGTTCCGCATCGACGGCGTGCTGCACCAGGTCTACCAGGTGCCGTCCGGCGTCATGAGCGCGATGACGAGCCGCATCAAGCTGCTCGGTCGCATGGACGTCGTCGAGAAGCGCCGACCGCAGGACGGCCGCATCAAGACCAAGATCGCGAGCGGCACGAACGCCGGCCGCGAGGTCGAGATCCGCCTGTCGACGCTGCCGACCGCGTTCGGCGAGAAGCTCGTGATGCGGATCTTCGATCCGGAAGTCGTGGTCCGCAGCTATGCCGAGCTCGGCTTCTCCAACGACGAAGCGAAGGTCTGGGAGGAGCTGATCCACCGACCATCCGGCATCGTGCTCGTCACGGGCCCGACCGGCTCGGGCAAGACGACCACGCTGTACTCCACGCTGAAGCAGCTGGCGACCGACGAAGTGAACGTCAGCACGGTCGAGGACCCGATCGAGATGGTCGATCCGGCGCTGAACCAGATGCAGGTCCAGCACGGCATCGACCTCGGCTTCGCCGACGGGTTGCGCGCGCTGATGCGGCAGGATCCGGACATCATCATGGTCGGCGAGATCCGCGACAAGGAAACGGCCGACATGGCCGTGCAGGCTGCGCTGACCGGGCACCTCGTGTTCTCCACGCTGCACACGAACGACGCCGCGGCATCGATCGCGCGCCTGCTCGAGCTCGGCGTGCCGAACTATCTCGTCAACGCCACGCTGATCGGCATCCTGGCGCAGCGCCTGGTGCGGACGCTGTGCCCGCAGTGCAAGGCAGTGGCCGAGCCGGTCGATCCGGCGCTGTGGAAGGAAATCGTCGCCCCATGGCGCTCGAACGTTCCGGAGTCCGTGTACAAGCCGGTCGGCTGCCTGGAGTGCCGGCACACCGGATACATGGGTCGCACCGGGCTGATCGAGTTGCTGGTGATGACGGATGCGTTGCGCGCCCTGGTCGCGCGCGGTGCCGACCTCACGGAGCTCCGGTCCCAGGCGGCGCGCGACGGACTGCGATCGCTGCGGGTGTCGGGCGCCGAGAAGATCGCGAAGGGCGTGACGACCGTCGACGAAGTGCTGAAGGCCGCGCCGCCATTCGTCAGCTGAACTCGCGGATTGCCGTGCGCCGCTGCCGCGACAGGCCCGTCACTTCGTCAGCTGCCGCATCGCCCGCGTCAGCCCCTCGAGCGTCAGCGGGAACATCTTGCCGCCAGCGAGCTGACGGATGACCGAAACCGACTGACGGTACTGCCAAAGGCCTTCCGGCTCGGGGTTGATCCACACCGACTTCGGAAAGGTGTGGAAGAAGCGCTGCAGCCAGACCGCGCCCGCCTCCTCGTTGTTGTACTCGACCGAGCCGCCGGGCTGGAGCACCTCGTACGGGCTCATCGTGGCGTCGCCGACGAAGATCAGCTTCCAGTCGTGCGGGTACTTCCGGATCACGTCCCAGGTCGCGAAGCGCTCGGTGTAGCGCCGGCGGTTGTTGCGCCACAGGAACTCGTACACGCAGTTGTGGAAGTAGTAGAACTCGAGGTGCTTGAACTCGCTCTTCGCGGCGGAGAAGAGTTCCTCGGTGCGCCTGATGTGCTCGTCCATCGTGCCGCCGACGTCGAGCAGCATCAGGACCTTTACCGTGTTGTGGCGCTCGGGCACCAGCTTGAGGTCGAGCCAGCCCGCGTTCTTCGCGGTGGACTCGATCGTGTCGTGCAGGTCGAGTTCGAGGTCCGCGCCCTCGCGCGCGAAGCGCCGCAGGCGGCGCAGGGCGACCTTGATGTTGCGGGTGCCGAGCTCGACGCTGTCGTCGTAGTCGCGGTAGCCGCGCATCTCCCACACCTTGACGGCCGACTTGCCGCCCTTGCTGGGGCCGCCGACGCGGATGCCCTCCGGGTGCGCGCCGCCGTGGCCGAACGGCGAGGTGCCACCCGAGCCGATCCAGCGGTTGCCGCCGTGGTGCGCGCCGTCCTGCTCCTCGAGGCGCTTCCTGAACTCCTCCATCAGCCGGTCCCAGCCGAGCCTCTCGAGCTTCGCGATTTCCTCCGGCGAGAAGGCGCGTTCGAGCACCTGCTTGAACCACTCCTCGGGGATCTCCTTCGCGAAGTCGAGATGCGTCGTCACGCCGCGAAAGTACTCGCCGAACGCGCGGTCGAACTTGTCGAACTGGGTCTCGTCCTTGACCAGCGCGGCGCGCGACAGGTAATAGAACTCGTCGATCGACGGCCCGATCACGTCGCGCCGGATCGCCTCGAGCAGCGTCAGCAGCTCGTTGATCGAGACCTTGAGCTTCGCCGCGCGCAGGTGGAAGAAGAAGTCGATCAGCATGCTTCACGTGCCTCGCGCGTGCCGCGCGAGCCGCATCTCGAGGTGGCGCCGCACGTCGCGCCACTCGGCGGCCAGGATGCTGTACATCACGGTGTCGCGCACGGTGCCGTCGCGGCGCGGAGCGTGGTGGCGGATGACGCCGTCCTTCTTCGCGCCCAGCGCCTCGATCGCCTTCTGCGAGGCAAAGTTGAAGTTGTCGGTCCGCAGTCCGACGACGCCGCAGCCGAGCAGGTCGAAGGCGTGGCCGAGCAGCAGCAGCTTGCAGGCGGTGTTGACGTGGCTCTTCTGCCAGCGGCGCGCGTACCACGTGTACCCGATCTCGACGCGTCCGGCGGCCGGGACGATGTCGTGGTACCGCGTGCTGCCGGCGATCAGCCCGGTCGCGAGTTCCCGCACGGCCCACGGCAGCATGTGGCCGGCTTCCTGGCCGGCCAGCGCGGCCGAGATGTACGCGTGCGCCTGGTCGGGCTCGGGCACCGACGTGAACCAGAGCTTCCAGAGTTCGCCGTCCTGCGCGGCCGCCACCAGGCCGTCGTGGTGCTCCCGCGTCAGCGGCTCGAGCCGCACGCCATGGCCCTCGAGCGTGATCGGCGAAGGCGTGTCCATCGCGTCAGCGGTTGTTGCGCGCCATGAAGACCAGCCGCTCGAACAGGTGCATGTCCTGCTCGTTCTTCAGCAGCGCGCCGGCGAGCGGCGGCACCGCGAGCTTGTCGTCCTTCGAGCGCAGCACGTCCGGCGGGATCTGCTCGGCGACCAGCAGCTTCAGCCAGTCGAGCAGTTCCGACGTCGACGGCTTCTTCTTCAGTCCCGGCAGGTCGCGCACGCCGAAGAACACCGCCAGCGCGTTCTGCAGCAGTTCCTTGCGCAGGCCGGGGAAGTGGACGTCGACGATGGACTGCATCGTGTCCTTGTCGGGGAACTTGATGTAGTGGAAGAAGCAGCGCCGCAGGAACGCGTCGGGCAACTCCTTCTCGTTGTTCGACGTGATCACCACGAGCGGCCGGTGGCGCGCCCTGACGGTCTGCCGCGTCTCGTAGACGAAGAATTCCATGCGGTCGAGTTCCCGCAGAAGGTCGTTCGGGAACTCGATGTCGGCCTTGTCGATCTCGTCGATCAGCAGCACCGCCGGCTCGGGCGTGTCGAAGGCCTGCCACAGCACGCCCTTGACGATGTAGTTCTCGATCGCCTGCACGCGCGCGTCGCCGAGCTGCGAATCGCGCAGGCGCGACACCGCGTCGTACTCATACAGGCCCTGCTGCGCCTTCGTGGTCGACTTGATGTGCCACGCCAGCAGCGGCATGCCCAGCGCCGCGGCGACTTCCTCGGCCAGCATGGTCTTGCCCGTGCCCGGCTCGCCCTTGATCAGCAGCGGGCGCTGCAGGGTCAGGGCGGCGTTGACGGCGAGTTTGAGGTCGTCGGTGGCGACGTATGTGCTGGAACCTTCGAAGCGGGGCATCGGGGACACTCGGGCCATTCGGGAGGGGGCTGCCAGGGGCCGAACGAGTATACGCATCGGTTCTTTTCGGCTGCGGCGCATGGGCCAGCGGGTGCCCCAGGCGAACCACTCCGTTACAATCGCGCGCTGTTTTACGGGGAGGCAGCGGGGCGCCAGCCCGCGCGGCAGTCACCACAACCAAGAGACTCAACCTCCAACACGGATCATCCGGATGAAACTTTCCCGAATCCTGCTGCTCGCGACGGCCGCGACGATGTCGTTCGCCGCAGTGGCACAAGACAAGAAGGCCGCCGCGCCGGCCAGCACGGCCGAAGCGCCGGTGTCGACTTGCATCGGCTGCCACTCCATCCCCGGGTACCAGGCCTCGTTCCCGCAGGTCTACCGGGTGCCGAAGATCGGCGGCCAGTCGCCGCAGTACATCGAAGCGGCGCTGAAGGCGTACCGCCAGGGCGACCGCAAGCATCCGACGATGATCGGCGTGGCCAAGGGCCTGACCGACGACGAGATCGCGTCCGTGGCGGCGTACTACGCCCAGCGTGGCCGCTAACCCGGGAGCGAAACCGATGAAACGCAGCCTGATCATCTTCGTGCTGGCAGTCGCAGCGCAGTCGGCGATTGCCGCGGATGCCAAGAAGGGCGAGCAGCTGGCGCAGCAGCAGTGCGCCGCCTGCCACGGCAAGGACTTCGTCACCGCCGTCGATCCGACTTATCCGAAGCTTGCCGGCCAATACATCGATTACCTGGAAAAGGCGCTGCGCGACTACCAGACCGGTGCGCGCAAGAACGCCATCATGGCGGGCCTTGCCAAGCCGCTGTCGCGCGACGACATCCGCAACCTGGCAGCCTACCTGTCGAGCCTGCCCGGCCCGTTGAACAACGAAAAACGCTGAGCGCGGGACGCCGTACGGTCGGGACCAACGGGCCGCAAGGCCCGCTTTCCTTTGGTGCGGCTCAGTCGGCGCTGGCCTGGCGCTCGAGGCAGTCGAGGTAGCGCGCCGTCATTTCGTCCGGCGGCAGGGGTGAGCCCGTCCGCTGCGCGGCCCACACAACCTCGCCGAGGCAGTCCATCACCGCATGGGCCGCGGCGTGTTCGCCGCCGCGTCGCTCGACCAGCCTGCGGTACACGGCCCCGATGCCTGGCGGCTGATCCACGGACAACTGCTCCGCGATCGCGAGGTGCATCGACAGGTGCAGGAAAGGATTGGTCCGCCCTTCGTCGACGCTGTAGTCCCGGGCGACCGCCGCCGCGGAGTCGGCCAGCGCGTCGTGGTACTCGGGATGCTGGCGTATCCAGTCGACGGCGATCGCTTCCAGCGGCGTCAGCACGCTGCCGCCGCGGTGCTTGCTCCACGCGTCGCAGAAGAAGCGCCGGACCTCGTCCTTCGATGGATTGAACATCGTCGGCCTATTCGTCCGCCGCGGACGGGCCCGGCAACAGGCGCGCCTGCGCCCGTGGCGCGGGCGTCTTCGGCTTGTACTCGCACCACGCGGCGATCGGGCAGCGCCAGCACTCGGGCGTGCGCGCCTTGCAGATGTAACGGCCGTGCAGGATCAGCCAGTGGTGCGCGTCCTTCCTGAACTCGTCCGGCGTGAATTTCGCGAGCCGCGCCTCGACCTCGTCGACCGTGGCGCCGGGCGCGAGGTTGATGCGGTTCGACACGCGAAAGATGTGCGTGTCGACGGCGATCGTCGGCTGGCCGAAGGCGGTGTTCAGGACGACGTTCGCCGTCTTGCGGCCGACGCCGGGCAGCGCCTCGAGGGCTTCGCGCTCGCGCGGCACCTCGCCCCCGTGGCGCTCGAGCAGCAGCCGGGACAGCCCGATGACGTTGCGCGCCTTGGTGCGGTAGAGGCCGATCGTCCTGATGTACTCGGCGAGTTTCTCCTCGCCGAGCCCGACGATCGCCGCCGGCGTGCTGGCGACCCTGTAGAGCACTCGAGTGGCGGCGTTCACGCTCTTGTCGGTCGCCTGCGCGGACAGCACGACGGCCACCAGCAGTTCGAACGGCGTGGAGAACTCGAGCTCGGTGGTCGGGTGCGGATTCAGTTCGCGCAGCGTCTCGTAGATCGCGCGCCGCTTTGCGGGGTTCATTCGGAGGCGGACGGCGTGGGGGGCGTTGGGGCGGCGCGGCGGGCACGCGCCCGGGCGAGGGCGGCTTCGACGACTGACTTCCTGCGGGCGACCTGCTCGGCCGTCAGGTCGTCGCGCGCGTCCAGTTCGGCGAGCTTGGCCACCGCCTTTCCTGCCAGGCGCCGCTCGTTGCGGTCCTGCTCGGTGGCGCGGCGCGCGTTGCGCTCGGCGTAGCGGCGCCGCGCTGCCTCGCGCCTCCGGGCGCGACCACGCACGCGGCGGCTGCACCGGGACCATCGCGATGCAGTCCATCGGGCACGGCGGAAGGCACAGGTCGCAGCCGGTGCACTGGGACTCGATCACGGCGTGCATCTTCGTCGGCGCGCCAACGATGCAGTCCACCGGGCAGGCCTGGATGCACAGCGTGCAGCCGATGCACAACGCCTCGTCGATCACGGCCGCGGTGAGCGGCTTCTCGGCGCCGTTCGCCGGGTTCAGTGGCAGCGCGGGACGGCGCAGCAGCGCGGCGAGTTCGGCGATGCCTGCCGCTCCGCCGGGAGGGCAGTGATTGATCGGCGCGCTCCCCGCGGCGATCGCGTCGGCATACGGGCGGCAGCCGGCGTAGCCGCACTTCGTGCACTGCGTCTGCGGCAGCAGCGCGTCGATCGCGTCGGCGAGCGGAGAGGAACAGGTCGGGGCGGTCATGCGGCGCCCGGGGAGGAAACGGGGCGAAGCGCGATTATCGCCGAGGGGCGCCGTGTCGCGGCGCCCGGGTTCAGGCGCTGGCGCGGATGAAGTCGCGTATCTGCGGCGCGATCTGCTCGCGCCAGCGACGGCCGCTGAAGATGCCGTAGTGGCCGGCGCCCTCGGCGGTCAGGTGCTTCTGCTTGCGCCTTCGGGATGCTCGGTGCAGAGGTCGTGCGCGGCCTGCGTCTGGCCGCTGCCGGAGATGTCGTCGAGTTCACCTTCGATGGTGAACAGCGCGACGCTGCGGATGTCCTGCGGCCGCACCAGTTTGCCGCGCACCTCCCATGTGCCGTTCGGCAGGCGGTGCTCCTGGAACACGACCTTGATGGTGTCGAGGTAATACTCGGCCGGCAGGTCCATGACGGCGTTGTACTCGTCGTAGAACTTGCGATGGCCGTCGACGTCGTCCATGTCGCCCTTGACGAGGTCGAGGTAGTAATCCCAGTGCGAGTTCAGGTGGCGGTCCGGGTTCATCGCGACGAAGCCGGCGTGCTGCAGGAAGCCCGGATAGACCTTGCGCAGGTAACCCGGATGCGCCGACGGCACCTTGAAGACCACGTTGTTCTCGAACCAGTCGAAGTTCTTGCGCTTGGCGAGCGCGTTGACCTGCGTCGGATTGCGGCGCGTGTCGATCGGCCCGCCCATCAT
Organism: uncultured beta proteobacterium; assembly: GCA_963841815.1. Classification (GTDB taxonomy): domain Bacteria; phylum Pseudomonadota; class Gammaproteobacteria; order Burkholderiales; family Burkholderiaceae_F; genus JAOUJD01. The sequence goes on from CAWJEE010000007.1 coordinate 44,084, forward strand.
CGTCATCGAGCGCGGCAGCTTCGGGTCCTTGGCGGTGGCCATCAGCGACACCGCGGCCAGCACCGGAACGGTCGGCTGGCACACCGAGATGACGTGCACGTCCGGTCCCAGGATCCGGATGAAGTCCATCACGTACTCGACGTAATCGTCCAGGTGGAAGGGACCCTGGGCCAGCGGCACCAGCCGCGCGTCGGTCCAGTCGGTGATGCAGACGTCGTGATCAGGCAGCAGCGCTCGGACCGTGTCCCGCAGCAGCGTGGCATGGTGCCCGGACAACGGCGCGACGATCAGGACCTTCGGGTCGGCCGGGCGCTTGCCCATGCCGTTCGGCCACACGCGCTTGAAGTGCAGCAGGCGACAGAACGGCTTGGTCTCCAGCGTCTCTTCGACGATCGGCACTTCCTTGCCGTCGACCACGGTGGTGCGCAGCCCGAACTCGGGCTTTTCGTAGTACTTGCCGACACGGTGCAGCAGGTCGTAGCCGGCTGCCAGGCGGCGCGAAACCGGGGTGTACGCGAGCGGGCTGTAGGGGCTGGTGAAGAGTTCGGATGTGGCCTGGGCCCACACCGACAGGGGGTTCAGGAATCGACGCTGCAGTTCATGCAGGTGATAAAGCACGGCACTCTCCGCTCAACTCACGCTCCTCGAAAGTCCCCATGCAATCGACCGGCTCTTGCGGCCGGCTCCGCCCTACACCGCCAAAGGTTCGCGGTCGATTATGCGCGGTCGGCCCGGCATAAGCAATTTCACTGAGACGGATACCGAACCCTGGGCCCGGATAGTGGAACTACTGGCCCACGTCAGGCAGGGCCCGGGCGATCACCGTTCCAGCAAGTGACGCTTGTCACGAACGTCTTTCCAGTCGTCCGCATCGGCGATGTGGGGCTTCATGCGCGTGATCGCCGGCCACTGCTTGGCGAGCTCCGCGTTCAGCGGGATGAAGTCGCGCTGGTCCTCCGGGACGTCCTCTTCCGCATAGATTGCGTTGACGGGACACTCCGGGATGCACACCGCGCAGTCGATGCACTCGTCCGGGTCGATCGACAGCATGTTCGGACCTTCGCGAAAGCAGTCGACCGGACAGACGTCGACGCAGTCGGTGTACTTGCACTTGATGCACGATTCGACGACGACGTGCGTCATCCTCAGGGCTCCATCGAAGGCTCGGCGGAAGGCAGGAACGCCCACCGCGCAAAATCGGTATTCTAGCTGACGGGGTTCGGTCGCCCCGCGTGTTTTCCCTCTGACGACAAGGCCATTCCGATGACCACGCGTCGTGAGCTCCTCGCGCTGGCTGCGCTGTCGACACCGCTGTCGCGGTCGTTCGCGCAGGCCGGCCCGATCCGCATCGGCGAGATCAACAGCTACTCCACCATTCCGCAGTTCACGATCCCGTATCGCATGGGATGGCAGCTCGCCGTCGAGGAAGCGAACGCGGCGGGCGGCGTGCTGGGGCGGCGGATCGAGGTGGTTTCGCGGGACGACGCCGGCAAGCCCGAGGACGCGATCCGCCTCGCGACCGAACTGGTGTCGAACGAAAAGGTGGCGCTGCTGGCCGGCACCTTCCTGTCGAACGTCGGCCTCGCCGTCGCCGACTTCGCGCTGCGCTCGAAGGTGCTGTTCGTCGCCGCCGAGCCGCTCACCGACGCCATGGTGTGGGAGAAGGGCAATCGCTACACGTTCCGGCTGCGCCCGAGCACGTTCATGCAGTCGGCGATGCTGGTCGACGAGGCGGCGAAGCTGCCGGCGAAGCGCTGGGCCATCATCGCGCCGAACTACGAGTACGGCCAGTCGGCCGTGACGAGCTTCAAGGCGCTGCTGAAGGCGCGCCGGCCGGACGTCGAGTTCGTCGCCGAACAGTGGCCGGCGCTCGGCAAGCTGGAGGCGGCGAGCACTGTGCAGGCCATCCTCGCGGCGCGGCCCGAGGCGATCTTCAACGTGACTTTCGGCGCCGACCTGCCGCGCCTGGTGCGCGAGGGCAACCTGCGCGGGCTGTTCCCGCGCGTGCCGGTCGTCAGCCTGCTGTCGGGCGAGCCCGAATACCTCGACGTGCTGAAGGACGAGACGCCGAAGGGCTGGATCGTCACGGGCTATCCGTGGGACCAGATCGCGACGCCCGAGCACGCGAAGTTCTTCAACGCGTACTACAAGCGCCACAAGGACAACCCGCGCCTGGGCTCGGTCGTCGGGTACTCGACTTTCACCGCGATCTTCGAGGCGCTGAAGAAGGCGAAGTCGACCGACACCGAGAAGCTGATCGCGGCCATGCGCGGGCTCGCGTGGACGACGCCCTTCGGCCCGGTAATGTTCCGCCGCGTCGACCACCAGTCGACGATGGGCGCCTTCGTCGGCAAGCTCGACGTGCGCGACGGCAGGGGAACGATGGTGGACTGGCGCTACGCCGACGGCGCAAAGTTCCTGCCCACGGACGCCGAGGCCGCCAGGCGACGCCCTGCCGAAGCGCAGAAGTGACACAGGCGGCTGAGGGGCCGCCCGATTCCACGTGGACCTGATCTTCGGCCAGTTCGTCGCGGGCCTGTCGTACGGCTCGACGCTGTTCCTGCTCAGCGCCGGGTTGACGCTGATCTTCGGCGTCACGCGGGTCGTCAATTTCGCGCACGGGTCGCTCTACATGGTGGGTGCGTACGTGGCGTCGACGATCACCGCCGCGCTGCCATCGACACCGATCGGGTTCTTCTCCGGGCTGCTGGTCGCCGCGCTGGTGGTCGCGCTGGTCGGCGTGGTGATCGAGGTCGTGGTGCTGCGGCGGATCTATGCGGCGCCGGAGATCTTCCAGCTGCTCGCAACCTTCGGGCTCGTGCTCGTCGTCCAGGACCTCGTACTCGTCGCCTGGGGACCCGAGGAGCGCTTCGCGCCACGAGCGCCTGGCCTGTCGGGAAGCGTCGAGCTCTTCGGCGCATTCATTCCCGAGTACACGCTGTTCCTGATCGTCGTCGGCCCGCTCGTGTTCGCCCTGCTGTCGTGGCTGCTCAGGCGAACGCGCTGGGGCGTCTGGATCCGCGCGTCGGCGCAGGACCGCGAGACGGCGAGTGCGCTCGGAATCAATGAACCGGTCCTGTTCACGACCGTGTTCGCGCTCGGGGCGTTCCTCGCCGGGCTCGCGGGCGCGCTGCAGATCCCGCGGGAGACGGTCAACCTGCAGATGGACATGGGGATCCTCGTCGAGGCCTTCGTGGTCGTGGTGGTCGGCGGGCTCGGGTCCGTCACCGGCGCGCTGTGGGCCTCGCTCGCGATCGGGCTGCTGCACGCGTTCGGCACCTGGTGGCTGCCGCAGTCGACGCTGGTGCTCATCTTCGTCGTGATGGCGGTGGTGCTCGTCGTGCGGCCGCACGGCCTGCTCGGGCGCCCGCAGGCCGAGGCGCCGGGCAAGCCGCTGACGCACCCGCCCTTCGTGCCGCTGCCGCCCCGCGCGAAGTGGCTGTGGCTTGCCGCGTTCGCCGCCGCCGCGCTGTTGCCGCTCGTGGCCGGCGACTACATCGTCGTGATCGCCACGGAGATGGCGATCGCGGCGCTGCTGGCTGCCAGCCTCCACTTCGCGATGGGACTCGGCGGCATCGTGTCGTTCGGTCACGCGGCATTCTTCGGGCTCGGCGCCTACGCCGTCGCGCTCGCGATCCGGCTCGCCGACGCGCCGTTCGCGCTGGCGCTCATCGGCGGGCCGATCGCCGCCGCCGCGGCGGCGCTGCTCGTCGGGGTCGTCGTGCTGCGGTCCGCCGGCGTCTACGCCGCCATGCTGACCCTCGCCTTCGCGCAGATCCTGTCGTCGACCGCGATCCAGTGGGTCGACATCACCGGTGGCGACAACGGTGTGCTCGGGCTGTGGTCGTCGCTGCCGGCCGCGCTGGCCGGCGAGCTCGGCTTCTACTGGCTCGCGCTCGGGGTGGTCGCCGTTTCGCTGCTGGCGCTGCGCCGCGCGGCGGTCGCGCCGTTCGGGTTTTCGCTGCGTGCCACTCGCGACAGTGCGCTGCGCGCCGAGGCGCTCGGCATCGACGTCGCGCGCGTGCGCTGGCTGGCCTTCGCCGCCGGCGGACTGTTCGCCGGGCTGGCCGGTGCACTCCATGCGTTGCAGAAGGGTGCGGTCTTCCCGACGGCGCTGTCCATTCCCGTCTCGGTCGACGCGCTGGTCATGGTCCTGCTCGGCGGACTCCAGACGCTGAGCGGGCCGCTCGTCGGCGCGCTGGCGTACCACGGCCTGTCGACGGAACTCGTGCGCGCGACGGACCACTGGCGTCTCGTGCTCGGCCTGGCGATCGTCGCGCTCGTGGTGCTGTTCCCGGGCGGCATCGTCGGTTTCCTGCGGAGTCGCCACGAGGGGAGACCACGGTGAGCATCCTCGTCGTCGAGAACCTGCAGAAGAGTTTCGGCGGCGTGCGCGCGGTCGACGGCGTGACCTTCGCGCTCGACGACGGCGAAGTGGCGGCGCTGATCGGACCGAACGGCGCGGGAAAGTCGACGCTCTTCAACGTGATCGACGGCCAACTGGCCGCGGACGCGGGGCACGTGCGCTACCTCGGTCGATCGCTCGACACCCTGTCGACCGCCGCCCGCACCCGGCTCGGCATCGGCCGCACCTTCCAGGTCGCGCAGGCGTTCGCGTCGATGACGGCGCTGCAGAACGCGCAGGTGGCACTGGAAGCGGCACGGACGCCGCTCGCCGTCGGCGCCGCGCTGTGGCGCCGCCACGTGGACGCCGCCCACGCGCTCCTCGCGCAGGTGGGACTCGCCGAACGCGCGCAGGTCGCCGCCGCGACGCTGGCCTACGGCGACCTGAAGCGGCTCGAGTTCGCGCTGGCGCTGGCGACCGGGCCGCGACTGCTGCTGATGGACGAGCCGACCGCGGGAATGGCGCCGGGCGAGCGCACGGCGCTGATGCGTCTCGTGGTCGAACTCGCCGCGGCACGCCGGATGGCCGTGCTGTTCACCGAGCACAGCATGGATGTCGTGTTCGGATTCGCGCAGCGCGTGCTCGTGCTGTCGGCGGGGCGCCTCGTCGCCGACGGCGCTCCCGAAGCCGTGCGCGCCGATCCGGAGGTGCGCCGCGTCTACCTCGGGGACGCCGCGTGAGCGCCGCATCGCCCGCTGCCGGGAGCACGTTCCCGCATGGCGGGACGGCGCGCAGCGCCGAAGCGGCAACAGGCGCCGCGCTGGAACTGCGGCGCCTCTCGGCGTTCTACGGCGATGCACAGGTGCTTGTTCGACGTGGACCTGGCGTCGCGACCGGCGAGGTCGTGGCGCTCGTCGGGCGCAACGGTGCCGGCAAGACATCGCTGTTGCGGGCGGCCATGGGACTCGGCGCGCGCGTGCGCGGGGAGGTGCTGCTCGACGGCCAGGGACGTCAGCGCGTTGCCGCCGCACGCGCGCGCGCGGCTCGGACTCGGCTACGTGCCCGAGGATCGCCGCATCTTCACCGACCTGACCGTCGCGGAGAACCTGCGGCTGGTCGCGCGCCCGGCGCGCGGAGGCTTCAGCGAAGCCGACCTGCTGGCGCTGTTTCCGAACCTCGCGTCGATGCTCGACCGGCCGGCGAGCGCGATGAGCGGCGGCGAGCAGCAGATGCTCGCCGTCGCGCGCACGCTCGCGGCGAATCCGCGGGTGGTGCTGCTCGACGAGCCGTCGGAGGGCATCGCGCCGATCGTCGTCGGCGGGATGAAGAAGGCGGTGCTGGCGATGCGCGAGCGCGGCGTCGCGGTGCTGGTGTCGGAGCAGAACCTGGCGTTCGTCGCGACGATCGCGGACCGGGCCATGCTGATCGAGCAGGGGCACCTGATCGGCGAGGCCACGCGGCAGGACCTGCTGCAGCCCAGCGCCGCGGTGCAGCGAGTCCTGGGCGTTTGATCTGCCTACAATGCCCTGATGATCATCACGTCACTGCTCGACACCGACCTGTACAAGTTCACGATGATGCAGGTGGTGCTGCATCACTTTCCGGGCGCGAGCGTCGAGTACCGGTTCAAGTGCCGCAATCCCGGCATCGACCTTGAGGCCGTACGTCGACGAGATCCGCGAGCAGGTGCAATTGCTGTGCACGCTGCGCTTCCGCGAGCAGGAGCTCGCGTACCTGCGCGACCTGCGGTTCATCAAGAGCGACTTCGTCGACTTCCTCGGGACTCTTCCAGCTCAACACCAAGTACATCACGATCAACCCTTCGCCGCAGGACAACGGCGAGATCGAGATCGTGATCAGGGGCCCGTGGCTGCACACGATCCTGTTCGAGATCCCGGTGCTGGCCATCGTCAACGAGGTCTACTTCCGCGCCACGCAGAAGGCGCCCGACTTCGTCGAGGGCCGCCGCCGGCTGCGCGAGAAGATCGCGCTGATCGCGCAGAACCCGGCGATGGAGGGCGTGCGGATCGCCGACTACGGCACGCGCCGGCGCTTCTCGCGGCTGTGGCACGAGGAAGTGATCGTCGTGCTAAGGGAGGGCCTGGGCGACAACCTGGCCGGGTCCAGCAACGTGATGTACGCGGCGCGGCACGGACTCACGCCGCTGGGGACGATGGCGCACGAGTACCTGCAGGCGTGCCAGGCCCTCGGCCCGCGGCTGCGCGACTCGCAGACCTTCGGCTTCGAGACGTGGGCCCGGGAGTACCGCGGTGACCTCGGCATCGCGCTGTCGGACGTGTACGGGATGAACGCGTTCCTGCGCGACTTCGACCTGTACTTCTGCAAGCTGTTCGACGGCGCCCGGCACGACTCCGGCGACCCGATGGAGTGGGGCGAGCGTCTGATCGCGCACTACGAGCGGAATCGCGTCGATCCGAGGACGAAGACGATCGTGTTCTCCGACTCGCTGACGATCCCGAAGGTGATCGAGCTGTACCAGCGGTTCCGTGAGCGGGCCCGCATCGCCTTCGGGGTCGGTACCAACCTGACCAACGACCTCGGGCTACACGCCGCTGCAGATCGTGATCAAGATGGTCCGCTGCAACGGGCAGCCCGTCGCGAAGCTGTCGGACTCGCCCGACAAGAACATGTGCGAAGACGTTGCGTACCTGGCCTACCTGCGCCAGGTGTTCGAGATCACGCCACCGGAAGCCAAGGACGAGATGAAGCTCGCCCGATTTCCCCGCGTGCGCCTGACGCACGCGCCGACGCCCCTCGAGCCGATGGGCAACCTCACGCGCCTGCTCGGTGGCCCCAACCTGTGGGTCAAGCGCGACGACTGCACGGGACTGGCCACCGGAGGCAACAAGACCCGCAAGCTGGAGTACCTGATCGGCGAGGCGCTGGCGAAGAAGGCGGACGTCGTCATCACGCAGGGCGCGACCCAGTCGAACCACGCACGGCAGACGGCCGCGGCCGCCGCCAGGTTCGGCATGGCGTGCGAGATCCTCCTCGAGGATCGCACCGGCTACACGCACGAGGACTACCGGAGTCGGGCAACGTCATCCTCGATCGCCTGCTCGGCGCGAATATCCGCCACGTGCCGGCGGGCACGGACATGGATGCGGCGATGGCGAAGCTCGCCGCGGAACTGGTCCGCCGAGGGCCGCCAGCCGTACGTGATCCCGGGCGGCGGCTCCAATCCCGTCGGCGCGCTCGGCTACGTCACGTGCGCGCTCGAACTCGCCGAGCAGGCGAAAACGGTCGCGCTCGACATCGACCTGCTGGTGCACGCCACCGGGAGCACCGGAACGCAGGCCGGGCTGCTCGCGGGCCTCGAAGGCTCTCGCGCGGGGATTCCGGTGCTCGGGCATCGGCGTGCGCGCGCCGAAGCCGGTGCAGGAGGACAAGGTGTATTCGCTCGCCGCACGCACGGCCGAACTGCTCGGCGTGCCGGGCGCGGTGACGCGCGAACGCGTCGTCGCCAACTGCGACTACGTGGGCGCGGGCTACGGGCTGCCGACGCCGGGCATGATGGAAGCGCTCGAACTCGTCGCGCGCACCGAAGGCATCCTGCTCGACCCGGTGTACTCCGGCAAGGCGATGGCGGGCCTGATCGACCTGGTCCGCAAGGGCCAGTTCACGAAAGGCCAGAACATCGTGTTCCTGCACACGGGCGGCGCCGTCGGTCTGTTCGGCTACGTGCACGGCTGGACCGAGCGCCTCGGGCTGTAGACCATGCTGGGCGTGATCGGCGGCATGGGGCCGCTGGCGACGGCGGACTTCTTCCGCAAGCTGATCGGCGCCACGCCCGCCAGGGACGACGACGAGCACATCCCGGTGCTGATCCACTCGGTGCCGCAGATCCCGTCACGGCCAGCAGCGATCCTGCGCGGCGGGCCGTCGCCACTGCCGGCGCTGATCGAAGCGCGCGACCGCCTGCTGGGCGCGGGCGCCACGATGCTGGCGATGCCGTGCAACACCGCGCACCACTGGTACGACGAACTGGTCGCAGGCTGCACGGTGCCGTTCATCCACATCGTCGATGCGGTGGCCGACCTGCTTCCGGCCGGCGCGCGCGGGCTCGGCATCGTCGCCACGCGGGCGACCTTGCGCGCGCGCGTGTTCGAACGGCGCCTTGCCGGGCGCGGCATCGCGCTTGCCGCGCCGGACGAAGCGACCTACGACCGCGCCGTGCAGCCGGCGATCGAAGCCGTGAAGCGCGGCGCGACGGAGGAGGGCGGCCGCCTGCTCGAACCGGTGATCGCGGCCGAACTCGAGCGCGGCGCCGCGGCGGTGGTGCTGGCCTGCACCGAACTGCCGATCGCGCTGGATGCGATCGCGTCGCCGCTGCGCGCCCGCTGCATCGATTCGACCGATGCGCTTGCTCGCGCCTGCGTTCGCCGCTGGACTGCGCAGGCAGCGTGACCCCGCTCCTATAATCGCCGCGCCATGCCAAACCTCTCTCGCCGTGCCAGCGCGCTGGGCACAGAAAACGCCTTCGTCGTCCTCGCCGAAGTCAATCGACTGATCCGCGCAGGCAAGGACATCGTCTCCTTCTGCATCGGCCAGCCCGATTTCCCCACGCCCGTCCACATCCAGGACGCCGCGGTCGAGGCGGTGCGCGGCGGCAGGCACGGCTACACGCCGTCGGCGGGCATCGACGAGCTGCGGGCCGCCGCCGCCCGCTCGATGGGAGCGCTGCGCGGCATCGAGATCTCGCCCGACGAAGTGGTCGTCGGCGCGGGCGCCAAGCCTTTCATCGGCTACGCGATCGCGTCGGTGACCGACTACGGGGTCGGGGACGAAGTGATCTATCCCGTGCCGGGCTTCCCGATCTACGAATCGCAGATCGTCGCCAACGGGGCGGTGCCGGTCGGCCTGCCGCTGCGCGAGTCGCGCGCGTTCGCCTTCGATCCGAACGAGCTCGAGGCCCGGATCGGGCCGAAGACCCGGCTGCTGATCCTGAACACGCCGCACAACCCGACCGGCGGCCTGCTGACGCGTGCGGATCTCGAGGCGATCGCCGAGGTGCTGCGCAAGCACCCGGAAGTCTGGGTGTACGCCGACGAGATCTACAGCAAGCTGGTCTACGACGGCGACTTCGTGTCGATCGCGACGCTGCCCGGCATGCGCGAGCGGACCATCATTTCGGACGGCGCGTCGAAGACGTACGCGATGACCGGCTGGCGCATCGGGTTCACGGCGAACGCGACGCTCGCGCCGGTCTTCACGCGCTGGATCACAAATACCGAATCGTGCGCGTCGCAGATCAGCCAGTGGGCCGCGCTGGCGGCACTGACCGGGCCCCAGGACGAAGCCGACCGCATGAAGGCGCGCTTCCATGAGCGTCGCGACCTGATCGTCCGGCTGCTGAACGAGGTTCCCGGCTTCCACTGCGCATCACCGGGCGGCGCGTTCTATGCGTGGCCGAACGTCACCGAGGCGTGCGCGCGCGTCGGCGCGAAGGACTCGGAGGAGTTGCGCAAACGCCTGCTGCACGAGGCCGGCGTCGCCGTCCTGGCCGACATCCACTTCGGTCCGCGCGTGGAAGGTGATGGCCAGCACATCCGCTTCTCGTACGCCGCGAGCGAGGCGGCGATCGAGGAAGGCGTCCGCCGCATCGATACCTTCATCCGGAAGGCGCAGCGATGAGCTTCGACACCAGCAAGTCACGCGCGGCGATCCTGCAGCGCATACGTACCAACCAGCGGCGCGGGGGAGCGGCGACCGACGCCGAGCGGGCCCAGGCCGGGGACTACATGGCGCGCCATCCGTCCGGGCCGGGCCCGGCGATCCCGGGCGACCTGACACGCCACTTCCGCCAGATGGCCGAGCGGATGGCGAGCACGGTCGAAGAGGTGCCGTCGATGCTCGAGGTGCCGGGCGCCGTCGCGCGCTACCTGGTGGCGCAGGGACTCGCGCCGAAGGTCGTGGTGTGGCCGCAAATGGCCGAACTCGAATGGGCCGCTGCGGGCGTGGACGCCGAAGCGCGGCGGCCGAAGCGCGACGAGTCGCTGGGTGCGGACCCGGTCGGGGTCACGGGGTGCTTCTGCGCACTCGCCGAGACCGGGACCCTGGTGCTCACGTCCAGCCGCGAGACGCCGTCTTCGACGCACCTGCTGCCGGAGACGCACATCGCGATCGTGCCGGCGTCGCGCATCGTCGCCACGATGGAGGACGCGTTCGCATTGATGCGAGCGGAGCGCGGCGGCGTCGCCGGCATGATGCCGCGCGCGATCAACATGGTGTCCGGCCCCTCGCGGACCGGAGACATCGAACAGACCATCGTGCTGGGAGCTCACGGCCCGTACCGGGTGCACGTCGTCATTACAGCAGCCGATCTGACAACAAGAAGCGGCGCAAGGGAGACAAGCCTCATGCAGGAGTGGAGACGGGCAGCCGTCGGAATAGCGTTGTCCGCCGCACCCGCGATGGCGGTGGCTGCGGAAGGCTCATTTGCCGGACCGACGATCGCCGGCATTCCGGTGGAGTTCATCCTGTTCGCCGCGACGCTCGCAGGCGTGGCCCTGTTCCATCGTCACACGATGCCGATCGCGGTCGGCGGCGCGACGATCGTCGCCATCTACAAGATCGTGCTCTCCCCGTTCCGCGCCGGGGCCGGCTTCACCGGATTCCTCGTCCATCTGGGCCACGAGTGGGTGGTGCTCGCGAACCTCTTCATGCTGCTGCTGGGATTCGGCCTGCTCGCCCGTTACTTCGAGGAGAGCCGGGTGCCCGCCATCCTCCCCAGGTACCTTCCGGATGACTGGAAGGGGGGCTTCGTGCTGCTCGTGCTCGTCTTCGTGCTGTCGAGCTTCCTCGACAACATCGCCGCCGCGATGATCGGCGGTGCCGTGGCGGCCACCGTGTTTCGCGGCAAGGTGCACATCGGCTACCTCGCGGGCATCGTCGCAGCGTCGAACGCAGGCGGCGCCGGCAGCGTCGTCGGCGACACGACGACGACGATGATGTGGATCTCTGGGATCTCGCCCAGGGAGGTTTTCGAGGCGTACATCGCCTCCGGGACGGCGCTTCTCGTCTTCGGGGTCATCGCCGCGCGCCAGCAGCACGCGTTGCAGCCGATCCAGAAGGACGCGGAGGCCGGTGTGCGGGTCGACGGGTGGTCGCTCGCCGTGGTCGCGTTCATCCTGGCGGGTGCCATCGGGGTGAACGTGACGGTCAACCTGTTCTTCAACGAGATAGCGGACCGCTTCCCGTTCATCGGCGTCGCCGTGTGGACGGCGATCTTCATCGGCGGCCACGTGCGCCGCCCGGACTGGAGGCTCGTTCCGGCATCGATGAAGGGAACGATCTTCCTGCTTTCGCTCGTGCTCGCGGCGTCGATGATGCCGGTGGAAGAGTTGCCGGCCGCGTCGTGGCAGACGGCGCTGGGGCTGGGCTTCGTCTCCGCCGTGTTCGACAACATTCCGCTGACCGAACTGGCGATCAAGCAGGGGGGCTACGACTGGGGCTTCCTCGCGTACGCGGTCGGCTTTGGCGGCTCGATGCTCTGGTTCGGCTCGTCCGCGGGCGTCGCCCTGTCCAACATGTTCTCGCAGGCTCGCTCCGTGGGGCAGTGGCTGCGCCATGGCTGGCACGTGGCGCTCGCGTACGTGATCGGCTATTTCGTCATGCTGGCCCTGATCGGTTTCCATCCAGATGCTCCGGCGGTGCGCGACACACCCGCGCCGCCCGCGCAGCATCAATCGAAGTGAGTTCGCGATGAATCGAATCGTCGTTTCCCGCCGCATCTATCCGGAACTGATCGAAGCCCTCCGGAAGGACTTCGATGTCGTCGCCAACCAGGACGACCGCGACTGGAGTCCCACGGACCTTGCGCAGGCGCTGGCGGACGCCGACGGCGCCCTGATCACCTCCGGCGAGCGCATCGACGATGCGCTGCTGGCGCGTTGCCCGAAGCTCAAGGTCGTCGCCAACATCGCCGTCGGCTACAACAACATCGACGTGGCGGCGTGCACGAAGCACGGCGTCCTGGCGACCAACACGCCGGACGTGCTGAACGAGGCGACGGCCGACCACGCCTGGGCGCTGCTGCTCGCGACGGCCCGTCGCGTCGGCGAGTCGGAGCGCTGGCTGCGCGCGGGACACTGGAAGCGCTGGACCTTCGAGATGTTCAACGGCGCCGAGGTCTGCGGCACGACGCTCGGAATCCTCGGCATGGGCCGCATCGGCAGGGCGATCGCCCGGCGCGCGGCGGGCTTCTCCATGCGGGTCGTCTATCACAACCGCAATCGCCTGCCGGCCGGGCAGGAGGGCGGGGCGCAGTACGCTGCGCTCGACGAACTGCTCGCGCAGTCGGACCACCTCGTGCTCGTGGTGCCGTACTCACAGGCCGTGCATCACATCATCGGCGGGGCGCAACTGGCGCGGATGAAGCGCTCCGCGGTGCTCGTCAACATCGCGCGCGGCGGCGTGGTCGACGACGCCGCTCTGGTGACGGCGCTGCGCGACGGGCGCATTGCCGCGGCCGGACTCGACGTCTACGAGAACGAACCGGCGCTGCATCCCGGCCTGCTCGAACTCGAGAACGTGGTGCTGACGCCGCACATCGCGTCCAGCACGCGCGCAACCCGGATTGCGATGGCGACGCTGGCAGCGGAAAATGCACGCGCCGCGCTGGCAGGCCAGGTGCCACCGTCGCTGCTGAACCCCGAAGTCCTGCCCAATCGCCGCCGCTGAACGGAGACACGATGGCCGACATCAAGATGATCAAGTACCACGAGCTGCCGATGGCGAAGGCGAAACAGCTCGTGCAGAAGGCGGCCGACGATCTCGGCGAGGAGTACGACCTGACCAGCGAGTGGCACGGCGACACGTTGCGCTTCCACCGCAGCGGCGTCGAGGGCCAGATGAAGGTCACCGCGGCCGAGATTCACCTCGACGTGACCCTCGGCTTCCTGCTGAGGCCGTTCAAGGCGAAGTTCGTCGAGCACATCGAGCACAACTTCGACCGGCTGCTCGCGCACGCGGCTGCGAAGGGCGAACACAAGGCGGCGGGCAAGACGGCAAAGAAGGTCGCGAAGAAGACGACCCGCAGGGCCTGACGAGCGGAGGGAAAACCAAAAGGGCCCGCAGTGCGGGCCCTTTGCGTTCCGGCTCGGGGACGCTCAGCCCTTCAGGTCCTCGATCAGGCTCACGTACTGCTTCATCGCGTCGTCGTTGCTCGTGCCCTTGATCTCGTTCCACGCGTCCCACTTGGCGCGGCCGACCATGTCGGTGAAGCCGGGGCGCTTGCCTTCGACGTCGCCGGCCGTGGCCTGCTTGTACAGGGCATAGAGCTTCAGCAGCGTCTGGTTGTCGGGCCGCTCGGGAAGGTTCTTCGAGGCGGCCACCGCCTGCTCGAACGTGGATTTCAGGTCGCTCACTGCTTGTCTCCTTGAGGGGTTCACATTCTTCTTGTAGGTCGGCTTGGAGCCGACCGCTGCGTCTATTATAGGCAGCGACTCTGCACGAAATGTCACGGCACGCCGCAGCAGACGGCGCCACTTCAGGAGACGCGATGGGCAAGCGCGAACGGATGTCGTCCGTCGACACCGCGTGGCTGCGGATGGATTCCCCCGGCAATCTGATGATGATTGTCGGCATCTACGAGTACGAAGGGAAGCTCGACTTTGCGCGGCTGCGGGAACTCGTGCAGCAGCGCTTCGTGGTGCACCGCCGCTTCCGCAGCAAGGTCGTCCAGGATGCGACCGGGTACCACTGGGAGGAGGACGACGACTTCGACCTCGACCTTCACCTGGTGCGCACCGCCTTGCCGGGAGCCGGCACCACCGAAGACCTCAAGAAGTTCACGGGCCGGATGGCGTCCACTGCGCTCGATCCGTCGCGGCCGCTGTGGCAGTTCCAGCTGGTCGACAACTACAACGGCGGCCACGCGCTGGTCGCCCGAATTCATCATTGCATCGCGGACGGCATCGCGCTGATCGGCGTGCTGCTGGGGATGACGTCGCAGGACCCGCTGGAGGACGCGCCGGAACCGGACGCGCGCGCGCCATCGCGCCGGGGGCCCAGCAGCGACTGGGACGCGCTGCTGCGGCCGCTGACGGACGCGACAGTCAAGGCCATCGACACGACCGGCGACGTGGCCAGCAAGGTATTGCACGCCTACGGCGCGATGCTGAGCGACCCGGACTCGCTTGGCGAAACCGCCGGCGAATACGCACGCATCGCCGCGCAGGTGGCGAAGGACGCGGCCGCGATCGCACTCATGGAGAACGACAGCGTCACCAGCCTGAAGGGGTCGCCGTCGGGCTCGAAGGTCGTGGCGTGGAACGAGCCGCTGTCGCTCGACGACGTCAAGGCCGTGAGCAAGGCGCTCGGCTGCTCGATCAACGACGTGCTGCTGGCGTCGGTCGCCGGCGCGATCCGTTCCTATCTCGTCGATCGCGGCGAGGACGTCTCCGGGTGCGAGCTGCGTGCGATGGTGCCGGTCAACCTGCGCGACCCGAAGAAGTGGCGGGAACTGGGCAACAAGTTCGGCCTCGTCCCGCTGTTGCTGCCGGTCGGCATCGAGAACCCGATCGCCCGCGTGTTCGAGGTGCAGCGCCGGATGACCGAGCTGAAGTCCAGCTACCAGGCCGTGCTGGCGATGGCGCTGCTCGGCGTGGTGGGACTGGCGCCGCGCATGCTGCAGAAGCAGACGCTCGACTTCCTCGCGCGGAAGGCGACGACCGTGATGACCAACGTGCCCGGTCCGCAGCAGCCGCTGTACATGGCGGGGGCCAGGATCCGCCGGATCATGGCGTGGGTGCCGCAGTCGGGCGACATCGGCGTCGGCGTGTCGATCCTGTCGTACTCGGGCGGCGTGCAGTTCGGGCTGATCACCGACAAGAAGCTGTGCCCAGAACCGCAGCGGATCATCGATCGCTTCGCGCCGGAGTTCGAGAAGATCGTGCTCGCGCTGTGCCTGCTGCCGTGGGAACGCCCCGTCGATCCGGACGAAGCCGAGTCGTGGCTGTTCCCGGGCGTGCCCGGTCCGGCGGCAGCCACGCCGAAGGCGCCGAAGCGGAAGCGGCGCAAGGCGAAGCGGCCCTCCGCTCCGTCAAAGGCCGCGCGCGTGGAATCCGCGCCCGCGGGTGAGGTGCCCGTCGCTGACGAGCCCGGGGCGAACGCGGCGGGCGAGTCCGCGCCGGCAACCCCATCCGCGCCGGTGAAGCCGCGGCGCGCGCGCACCCGGCACCCGGCCCCGCACCCGCGGCCGCCCGCGCGGCCGAGTGATCGCGTGACCGAAGCGCTGTTCCGCAGCGACGCCTACGTCGCCGCCTGCGACGCCGTCGTCACGCGCGTGGCCGACGACGGCGTCGAGCTCGATCGCACGGTGTTCTATCCGCACGGCGGCGGCCAGGCCGGCGATTCGGGGTGGTTTGTGCTCGGCGACGGCACCCGGCTGCGCGTGACCGACGCGCGCAAGAGCAGGCGCGAGGACGCCACGCCCGACGACACGCTGCACGTGCCCGATCCCGCCAGTGACTGGAAAAGCCGCCTGGTTGTCGGCACGCCGGTCCGTGCGGAGATCGACTGGGACCGGCGCTACCGCCACATGCGCTTCCACACCGCGACCCACCTGCTGTGCGCGGTTGTGAAGCAGCTGGTCGACGGCTGCAGCATCACGTCCGACTACGCGCGGCTCGACTTCGCGATGACCGACTTGCTCGACAAGGAGCAGGTTCAGGCCGGCCTCGACCGCCTGGTCGCCGAGGCGCATCCGGTGACCTGCGAGTGGATCACCGACGAGGAGATGCTCGCCAGCCCGCAGCTGGTGAAGTCGATGAGCGTCAGCCCGCCGATCGGTTTCGGCCGCGTGCGACTGCTGCGCGTGCAGGACGTCGACCTGCAGCCGTGCGGAGGAACGCACGTGAAGAACACGGCGGAGATCGGCAAGGTCCGCGTCGCGAAGATCGAAAAGAAGAGCGCGCGCACGCGGCGCGTGGTGCTGGAGTTCGCAGACTGAAGATCCGGCGACGGAAGACGGTCGTTCCGGTTGAATCCGCCCTGGACATCGGCCAGCGTTCCCCTCACGCCGCAGCGCGCGCTGTGGTGCGGCGCCGGGCGGCTCGCGCCGGCGCGACCTTGCGCGCGCTCGCATTACGGGCGGCCGGCTGCGCCGACTTCGACGACCCGGCCTTCGCGGCCTTCGACACCCGAGCGCCGGGCACCGGCACCACCTTGCGCAGCAGCGCCTCACAGTCGGCCTGCAGCATCACGCGCGGCACTGGGTAGTTGGCATCGGCCTCGTAGCAGGCTGCCTTGGCCAAAGCCGGAATGTCGGCCTCGCGCAGCGCCTCCAGCGTGCGCGGGATGCCGACCGTGCGGCTGAGGGTGTCCACGCTGTCGAGGAACTTGCGCGCCAGCTCCTCGAGCGAATCGCCAGCGCGACCCACCCTGGCGCGCAGCGCCAACGTAGCCAGCCGGCCGACCGTCGCGCTGGCCGAGAAGCGCAGAACGTGCGGCAGCATGATTGCGTTGGCCAGGCCATGCGGCGTGTGGTACTTGCCGCCGAGCTGGTGTGCGATCGCGTGCACGTTGCCGACGTTGGCGCGGGTGAATGCCATGCCGGCGTAGGCGGACGCAAGCGCCATCTGCTCGCGAGCCACCAAGTCCTCGCCTCGGTCATAAGCGCGCGGCAGGTTCTCGAAGATCATTGCCACCGCCGACAACGCCATGCGGTCGGTGAACTCGGTCGACCAATCTCCGAGGTAGGCCTCCACCGCGTGCGTCAGCGCGTCCATGCCGGTGGCGGCGGTCACTGCCGGCGGCAGTCCTGCCATCAGCAGCGGGTCCAGCGCGGCCATCTGCGGCACGATGCGCGTGTCGGCGATCACCAGCTTGCGCTCGTGCTCGGGGTCGGAGATCACCGCGGCGACCGTGACCTCGGACCCGGTGCCGGCGGTGGTCGGCACCGCGTACAGCGGCGGCGGCGCATGCAGGCCCTTGAAGTAGCCGACCAGCCTGCGCGGGTGCTTGTTGTTCGCGGCGGCCAGGCCGATGGTCTTGGCCGCATCCAACACCGAGCCGCCGCCGAAGGCGAGGATCGCGTCGCATCCCTTGCGGCGATATAGGTCGATGCCTTTCTCGATCAGCGGGATCGGCGCATCCGGCGTGATCTCGTCGTAGACGAGCACGGCAGTTCCGCCGGCCTGCAGCGCGTCCAGGCAGGCCTTCATCAGGCCGAGCTTGGCGATGACGCCGTCGGTGACGACCAGGATCTTGCGGTGGCCGAAAGCGCCGATCGCCTGGCCCAGCCGCGCGCTCGCGCCGGGGCCGACCAGCAAGGTCGGCTGCGGGATCGGCAGCAGGCGCGTGGCCACGCCGGCCGCCTTCTTGACCACGGGCAGCCCGACGGTCCGGGTCAGGTCGCCAAGCCTGTTCATCATCAAGAACCTCCGTATTCACTGTGGTTGACTGCGAGGTGCAGGCGCGCTCCAGAGCGCGACGCTGGCCTCTTCAACCGACTGGGCGCGATCAAGTCTGCTCAGGAGACACCCGTCCGTCACGGAAAAATCATGAAGAACGTGATCAGCATCAGCCTTGGCGCGAGCGACCAGGACTTCAGGTTCACCGCCGAGTTCCTCGGCGAGCACCTGACGGTGCGCCGGCTCGGCACCGACGGCAGCCTGGCCACGGCGGAGAAGCTGGTCAGGAAATGGGACGGAAAGGCCGATGCGATCGGCCTGGGCGTGGCCAAGGACGGCAACGGCGGCGGCTGGCTGCGGCGGCAAGCGCAGGACGCGGTCCGCCTCGCGGCCAAGGTCAAGGCGAGCCCGGTGACGAGCGGCGAGCGGTTGGGCGAGATCTTCCTCGAGTGGGCGGTGCGCCACGCGCAGATCGCGCTGGGCCAATACTTCAACAACGCCAAGGTGCTGTTCTTCTCGGGCATCGCGAACCAGAAGCTGGCCGCTTCGATGGCCGAGTACACCGACAACTTCCAGTTCGCCGACCCGGTGCTGCAACTGGGCGTACCCAAGCTGCTGACCTCGCTCGATGCGCTTGCGCTCTACCAGCGCGGCGCGCACTACGTGTCGGGCTGGGAACCACCGCGCGTGCTTTCCGAGGGCGTGCTGAGCGACTGGAGCAACTACGTGCTTAGAAAGGCGATGCAGAACGCCACCGTGATCGTTGCCCCCGTGCACGAGCTGGACGGCTTTGGCCTCGAGGACCTGGCTGGCAAGACCATCATCACCAGCACGGTCAACGACGAGCGCATCGAACAGTTCCGCGACAAGGGCGTCAACCTGATCGTCGACGGGGCGCCGTTCCTGTTCGACCACGTTCTGGCGCCCAACCTGCTCGACGCGATGATCATCGCTGCCACCGGCAAGCAGCCGGACGAGTTGCTCGAGGACGACTACCTCGAGATCATCACCGACCTCGGCATCGAGCCGCGCATCATCTATCCGAACGGCTTCCGCCGCATCAACCGCTTCGCCTTCGTGATCCACCCGCTGTCGCAGGAGTACTTCAAGACAGTCAAGCAGATCGACCTGCTGTCGCGCGTGTCGCCGCCGGTGTTCATGGACTCGCTCGAGAAGATCATGGCCTACGCGCCACCGTTCGTGTACTCGCGCGTCACCGGCATCCGCTCGCCCACCGGCGTGGAGGCCGAGGGCTGGCTGATCTCGGTCGGTGGCACGCCGCGCGAGATCATGAGCCGCAGCCCCGAATTCACCTACCGGCGGCTGCTCGACGCAGCCAGGATCGCCAAGAAGCTCGGCGCGCAGATCATGGGGCTGGGCGCCTTCACCAAGGTGGTGGGCGACGCCGGCGCCACGGTGGCCAAGCGCGCGCCGCTGCCCATCACGACCGGCAACAGCTACTCCGCCTCCGGTGCGCTGTGGGCCGCGCACGATGCCGTGCTCAAGCTCGGCCTGGTGCCGCGGCCGAACGGCCGGGAGAAGGTGAAGTTCAAGGCGATGGTGGTGGGGGCCACCGGCGCCATCGGCTCGGTGTGTGCGCGGCTGCTGGTCCAGGTGGCGGAGGAGGTCTACATGGTCTCGCCCGAGACCGCCAAACTGCTGGCGCTGAAGGAATCGATCCTGAAGGAGACGCCACAGGCGAAGATGTTCCTGTCGGCGCGCGCCGACAAGGACATTGCCGACATGGACATGATCGTCACTGCCACCTCGGGCGCCGGCAAGAAGATCCTCGACATCATGAAGGTCAAGCCCGGCTGCGTCATCACCGATGTCGCACGGCCGCTGGACCTGCCGCCGGAAGAGGTGGCCAAGCGGCCAGACGTGCTGGTGATCGAGTCCGGCGAGATCGAGCTGCCGGGCGACGTGTCGATGAAGAACATCGGCCTGCCGAAGAACGTCGCCTACGCCTGCCTGGCCGAGACCATCGTGCTGGCGCTCGAAGGCCGTTTCGAGAACTTCACCGTCGGCCGCGCGATCGAGTGGGAAAAGGTGCGCGAGATCTACAAGCTGGGGCTGAAGCACGGCATGAAGCTGGCCGCGATCTCGGGGGTGAACGGGCCATTCTCGGACGACGACATCGCGCGCGTGCGCGACCTCGCACTGGCCGAGCGGGCGCGCCGCGCACGGGCGCACGCCCGCGCCGAGGCCCGCGCGAAGAAGGCCAGCGCGGCCCCGCGTCACGCAGCGGCGCGTTCCAAGCGCGGTGCCGGCCCGAAGACCTCTCCTGCGCGACAGCCCGCGTCACGGGCGCGTACCGTCAGGTCAGTCGCGGGCAAGGCCTAGTGAAAATCCCGGCTCGCGACCGTGAGTTCGCCCAGCAGCGGCGAGTGATCCTCGAGGCGTGACGCGATCAGGTGCACGATCGGCGTGACGCCGGTCGTGACGCGCTCGACGTGGCCGTACACCGTCAGCAGCGTCGAGCCCAGCATCGCGCGCCGGTACTTCTCGCCGGTCGTGCTCCACACCACCACGTTCACCGTGCCGGTCTCGTCCTCGATCGTGATGAAGGTGACGCCGCTCGCGGTGCTCGGGCGCTGGCGGCAGGTGACGATGCCGGTGGTGCGCACGCGCTGCTGGTTGCGCGCGCGGCCGATCTGCTCGGCCGACAGGTAGCCCCTGGCGTCGAAGCGGTCGCGCAGCAGCGCGAGCGGATGGCGGCGCAGCGTCAGCGCGGTGTGGTGGTAGTCGGCGACGATGTCCTGGCCTTCGGTCGGCGGCAGCAGGTCGACTTGCGGTTCGGCGGCGGTGGCGGCGGCGAGCGGCGCGGCGCGCGGCGCGTCGGCGTCGACGCCGAGCGTGGCCCACAGCGCGCGGCGGCGGTGGCCGGTGAGGGTGGCCAGCGCATCGGCCTGCGCGAGGGCATTGGTTTCGCCGCGATGGAGTTCGGCACGGCGCGCGAGGTCCTGCGCATCGGCGAACGGCGCCTCGCGGCGCGCGGTGACGATCCGCTCGCCGGCGGCTTCCGGCAGGCCCGCGACGAGTTCGAGGCCGAGGCGCACGGCGGGCTGCGAGCGGTCGGCGCTCGACGGCTCCAGCGTGCAGTTCCAGTCGCTCACCGTGACATCGATCGGCCGGATTTCCACGCCGTGGTTCATCGCGTCGCGCACGATCTGCGCCGGCGCGTAGAAGCCGAGGGGCTGCGAGTCGAGCAGCGCCGCGCAGAACGCGGCCGGCTCGTGGCACTTCAGCCATGACGACACGTACACCAGCAGGCCGAAGCTCGCGGCGTGGCTTTCGGGGAAGCCATACTCGCCGAAGCCCTGGATCTGTCGGTAGATCTGCTCCGCGTACTCGGCCGTGTAGCCGCGCGCCAGCATGCCGCTGATCAGCTTGTCGCGGAACGGCCCGATGCCGCCCTTGCGCTTCCATGCGGCCATCGCGCGCCGCAGCTTGTCGGCCTCGCCGGGCGTGAAGCCCGCCGCGACGACCGCCAGCTGCATCACCTGCTCCTGGAAGATCGACACGCCGAGCGTGCGTTCGAGCACCCCTTTGACCGCCTCCGACGGATACGTGACCGGCTCGAGCTTCTGCCGCCGTCGCAGGTACGGATGCACCATGCCGCCCTGGATCGGCCCCGGCCGCACGATCGCCGTCTCGATCACCAGGTCGTAGAAGCAGCGCGGCGCGAGCCGCGGCAGCATGTTCATCTGCGCGCGCGACTCGACCTGGAACACACCCAGCGAGTCGCCCCGGCACAGCATGTCGTAGACCTGCGGGCACTCCGACGGAATATCCTGCAGCCGCAGCCGGAAATCGGGATCGGACGCCGCTTTCTCGAAGACCGGGTGCAGCGGGGAATCGAAATCGGGCGCTTCTGCAAAATGCGACCCCGATTTCCGGAAGCGGGTGATGTGGTCGAGCGCGCGGCGGACGCAGGAGAGCATGCCGAGCGCGAGGACGTCGATCTTCAGCAGGCCGAGCGCGTCGAGGTCGTCCTTGTCCCACTGGATGACGGTGCGCTCGTCCATCGCCGCGTTCTCGATCGGCACCATGCGGTCGAGGCGGTCGCGCGCGATGACGAAGCCGCCCGAGTGCTGCGACAGGTGGCGCGGGAAGCCGATCACCTCCTGCGCGAGCGCCGCGAGTTCGGCGATGACCGGGTGGCCGGGATCGAAGCCCGCTTCCTCGAGGCGCTGCGGGATGATCTTCCGCCCGTCCCACCACGCCATGGTGGCGGAGAGCTTGTCGACCTGGTCGAGCGACAGCCCGAGCGCCTTGCCGACGTCGCGCAGCGCGCCCTTCGGCCGGTACGTGTGCAGGGCCGCCGTCAGCGCCGCGCGGTGCCGGCCGTACCTGGCGTAGATGTACTGCATCACCTCTTCGCGGCGCTGGTGCTCGAAGTCGACGTCGATGTCCGGCGGCTCGTTGCGCTCCTTGCTGATGAAGCGCTCGAACAGCACCGACATGCGTGCCGGATCGACCTCGGTGATGCCGAGGCAGTAGCAGACTGCGGAGTTGGCCGCCGACCCGCGTCCCTGGCACAAAATGCCCTGCGAGCGCGCGTGGCGGACGATGTCGTAGACGGTCAGGAAGTACGGCTCGTAGCGGAGATCCTCGATCAACGCGAGTTCGTGCTCGACGATGGACTTCACTTTCCCCGGCATGCCCTGCGGGTACCGACGGCGCGACTCCTCGTAGGTCACACGCCGCAGCCACGAGGCCGGCGTCTCGCCGGCGGGCACGATCTCCTCCGGATACTCGTAGCGCAGTTCGTCGAGCGAGAACGTGCAGCGCTCGGCGATCGCCTGCGTCTGCATCAGCAGTTCGGTGGGATAGATGCGGGCGAGCCGGTACAGCGGTCGCAGGTAGCGCTCCGCGTTCGGCGCAAGCAGCCGGCCGCACTGCGCGAGCGGCGCCTTCATCCGCACCGCGGTGAGCACGTCGGCGAGCTTGCGGCGGCGGCGCGCGTGCATGTGGACGTCGCCGGCCGCGACAAGCGGCAGCCCGGCCGCGTCGCCGATCGCCTGCAACGCGGCGAGCCGTGCCGCGTCGTCCGTGTCGCGCGTCAGTTCGCATGCGATCCAGCTCGCGCCCGGCTTCAGCGATGCGAGCCAGCGCGCCTCGTGTCCCACGCGCACCGCGTCGAGCGGCTCGCGCCACGTGCGCAGCGGCACCAGCAGCGTGAGCACGTCCTGCAGCCAGTCGGCGTGCGCCTCGAGGTCGGCCGCGCTCAGCCGGTAGCTGCCCTTGGTGGCCTGCCGGCGCGCCAGCGTCACCAGCTGGCTCAGGTTGCCGTAACCCGTGCGTGTCTGCGCAAGCAGCACCAGTTTTGCGCCGGGCACCGCCGCGCGGCCAGCGCCTTCGGTCAGCTGGATCTCGGTGCCGTGGATCAGGCGGAACGCGCGCGCGGGCTCGTCGTTCTCGCGCAGGTCCTTCAGCTCGAGGTGCGCGCGCACCGAGCCGGCGAACGAGCACTCGTCGGTGATCGCGAGCCCGCCGTATTCGAGCGCGAGCGCGCGCGCGACCAGCTCCTCGGGATGCGACGCGCCGCGCAGGAACGAGAAGTTGCTGAGGCAGTGCAGCTCGGTGTACGGGATTTGCATGGCATCAGCGCCTGCTAGGCAAACAGCCCGTGCAGAAACCAGCCGCGCGGCGCGGCGAGTTCGCGGAAGACCCACAGCAGCTGCCCGCGGCCGTTGCGTGCGACGAAGTAGTCGCGATGCACGGCCTTCGCGCCCGGGCTGCCGAAGTCCCACCAGCCGCACTCGATGCGTTCCGGTCCGGTGACCAGCGTCAGCGGATCGCGGTAGAGCGGCTGGTCGTTGCGCGTCGGCAAGGGCTGCGGCGAGGGCAGCAGGAGCAGCGGGCGCGGCGACGGCGGCAGCGGAACCGTGCGGTCGCCCCGGCTGTCGATCGCGAGCGGCACCGCGCGCCACGCCCGTTCGGGCCGGTGATCGTCGACCGCCTGCAACTGGAATACCCGCTCGGACCCGAGCCGCGCGTGCAGCGTCTCGGCGAGCTTCAGCCAGTCGATGCCGGGCTCCTCCGGCTGCGGCAGCAGGCTGCCGTTCATCGCGGCAAAGGGCTGCAGGCGATCGACGTCGAGCGCGAGCGCTACCGCGGGTTCCGGCAGCGCCACGCGGGCCAGCCGCTCGCCGAGCAGCGCGGCGAGGCGCTTTGCGTCGCGCTCGGGCGCGGCGAGCGTCAGCCGGATTTCGGTCGGCGCCTGCGGCCTGTCGTGGCGCGGGTCGTGGGTGACGATGAAGCGCAATTCGGTCGTGCCGGAGCCGCGCCCGCGCAGGAAACCCTCGAGCGATGCGAGCAGCCGCTGCGCCGGGAACATCAGCTGCGCGGTGTCGACCACGTCGGCCGGCATTTCGATCGTCGCGGCGAAGCGCGCGGGCGGCGTGTAGAGCGACTGCGGATCGGCGCGCCGCGCGAGCAGGCGGTCGAGGTCGTCGAGCCGCTCGCGGCCGAAGCGCCGGGCGAACGAGGCGCGCGGCAATGCGAGCAGGTCGCCGATCGTGGCGAGACCGAGCGCGTGCAGCGTGTCCAGGGCCGCCTCGTCCCATCCGAGCAGCGTGAAGGGCAGGGGGGCGAGGGTGCCTTCGAGCCGGGATGCCTCGAACAGGTGAGGGCAGGGCAGCCCTCGTGCGCGCGCCAGCGCGACGACGCGCGCAGCGCGCGGCGTCACCGCATAGCCGAACGTCGCGCGATAGCCGAGTGTGTCCAGTCCGTCGCGCACCGCGCGGCTGAGCCGCGAACGCCCGCCGAACAGGCGCTCGCTGGCGCCGGTTTCGAGCAGGACGCCGTCGGGCTGCACGACGATCTCGCCGGAGAACTGGTAGGCCCATGCGGCGAGTTCGGCGAGCGCATCGCGCTCGCGTTCGGGGCGGCGTTCGACGGCGATCAGGTCGCGCACCAGCGCCTGCGCCGCCGCGAGTTTCATTCCCGGCGTTGCTCCCTGGCTGCGCGCGACGTCGTTGCAGTGGATGACGAGCGGACGCTGCGCCGGGCCTTCGATGATCGCGATCGCGTGGCCGGGCTCGATCGCGCGCTCGGCCAGTTGCAGGGGCAATGCGGGCAATGCGACGGCCAGCCACAACATTGGAAACCGCTCACCGCAGACGGGCGGAGCGCAACTCTTCGCAACCCGGCGCATCGAGCGGCGAAACCATCTCCTTCGGATGTCGCAGCCCGTGAAAGAGGACGAACCGCCGCACCCGGTGCACGTAGCTCTTCTCGGTCTTCAGGCTGCAGTGGCCATACCGGATGCGCTCGCGCGCCTGATCCAGCAGACGCGGCGCGCGCAGCGGCGGGGAAGGGGGGCCGGGAGTCGAATGGCCAGAGGAATGAGGGGGCATGGACGTGACTCCATTGATACTGTGTATTTATACAGTATTGAGCCGCAAGTCAAGCGCGGGCGCGGCTTGCCGGGCGTCGAGGCGTCTACTTATCGTTCAACAGGGAAGTTATCCTGCGGACTACTAACGACTAAACCAAGTTGGGCATCGCAAAACGAACCGTCGCTGTCCTCATGCTTTCACCACAAGTCAAAGAATCCGCAGATCGCAGCGTGCTCTGCTGGCTGGCGACGGTCGATGAGTCCGGTCAGCCAAACGTGTCGCCGAAGGAGATCTTCGCTGTGTTCGACAGCGAGCACCTTGTCATCGCGAACATTGCGTCTCCAGCAAGCGCACGCAACATAGAGACCAACTCTCGCTTGTGCGTCAGCTTCGTTGACGTTTTCGTTCAGAAGGGCTTCAAGGTCACCGGTTTCGCCCGGAACGTGAAGAAGCATGACCCCGACTTCTCCCTCTGGTCCTCGCCGCTGGCGAAAATGGCAGGACCAAGGTTCCCGATTCACAGCGTGTTCCTCGTACAGGCCACAGCCGTTGAGCCGATCTTGGCACCAAGCTATCGCCTACACCCCGACGAAACCAGCGAAGAGTCCCAGATCGCTTCAGCCATGCAAACTCATGGTGTCCAGTCCGCGCGCGGCGATGCCTAACTGCTCGCTCAAGCGGAGCATCAACGGCAGGCCACCAGGCCCAGTCTGGCGGTACGCGGTACATTTTCGCCAGCCCGGGCCTGGCGCCCCGCCGTCGTCGCCCGCTTAGCTCGAATGTTAGGCATCGCAAAGCAGCCGCCTGAGCGACAATCCGCTCCAGACACTACCGCCAGAGGTTCGCGATGGAACTAACTGCTGTCCTTACACCGGCCGAAGAAGGTGGTTACGTAGCGCTCAACCCGGAGACGGGAACCTGCACACAGGGCGAAACCGTCGAGGAAGCCGTTGCCAACCTACAGGAAGCAACCGCGCTTTACCTGACTGAGTTTCCGCTGGCGTCGAGCGGTCACCCCGTAATCACTACCTTCTCTGTGCCCGCCCATGCCTAAGCTCCCGCGAGTCTCCGGCGCAGAGGCGCTGAAGGCATTGCAGAAGCTTGGGTTCGAGAAGGTCCGCCAGGCAGGTAGCCACGTGGTGGCGCGGCGTGGCTCGAAGGGGTGTGTCATACCTATGCACGCCGAGCTCAAGGTCGGCACCCTTGCTGGGCTCTTGCGGCAGGCGGACGTCTCGCAAGAGGAATTCATCGCCGCGCTGTAGCAGCGATGCCTAACCCTTCGCTCAACCGGACCCGCACCGGCATGCCGTCGCCGGGCCTCGTTTCATTCTGGCCCAGCGCCGTCCTGCCGGCGCGGGCCGGTTAGCTCGAACGTTAGGCGGTACAAACGGGTCCCGCCGCGGTCGCCAGCTTCCTCAATACCGAAGGCACCTCATGCTGCAGCAAGGTCTCGTGGTTTTCGCCAAGAACAAGAAGCGCGTCTCTGCCTTTTACCAGCAGGCGCTCGGCCTCGAAGTCGAGCAGTCAGACTCCTCGCACGACCTTCTTCGAGGTCATGGCTATGAGGTCGTCGTCCACACGATCCCGCGGAAGTACGCCGCAGGCATCACGATCACAAAGCCACCTCAGCCGCGAGAGGACACGCCTTTCAAGCCAACCTTCGTGGTCGGCAGTCTCGCGGCAGTTCGCCGTGCGGTCGAGGCCACGGGTGGCTACCTCAAGCCTGAATCAGGTGCCTGGCACTTCCGTGGGCACGTCGTTCTCGACGGCTGGGACCCGGAGGGAAACATCGTGCAGTTCAAGCAGGCTGAGTAGTCTGCTTGCAGGTCAAGCCACCTGTGCAACTGCTCCGGTGCCGCCTAACCCCTCGCTCAAGCGGAGCATCAACGGCAGGCTTTCGCATGCGATCCATTGGAGTCGCGCCTGCATTCCCCATTCCCGTCCCTCTTCGATTCGAGCGAGACGTCCGTGTAGCGGCACCTTGCCTACCACGCGAACGCTGTGCTGTAGTGGTACACGAGCATCCTCCGACCGCCTGGACGGGCATCACGCTATCCGCGAGGATTCTCGCCCCGGATCGAATTGAAGAGGAAGTGGAAGGGCTGTTGCTCAAGGAGTCGGATCGTTAGATAGGCTCACGCAGTTCGTGTGCGGGCCGGACGCCTAACCCCTCGATCGAGGCGAGGCCCAACGGCGAGCCACCAGGCTCGCCAGGCAGCCTTGGCTATCATCTATGTCGGGCCTGGTGGCTCGCCGTCGGCCCCGCCTCACCTCGAACGTTAGGCCTCACAGGGAACCCGGCGTTCACGGTAGCGGCCTCTACGGATTCGTGGCATTTCCCTCGCTCGGGCCGACCCGCCAAGACAGGCGCGTCGGCAAGGACAGAAGTCGAGGCGCTGCGGCTCGGTCATTCTTCATGGCGACGCGATGTCCAAGGCCCCCATCGTTTCCGCAGTCGTCGCCGCGACCGTGACCGCCGCGGCCTTCCTGCTCAACCCGTCGCCGGAGCGGCATCGCGCGCGCATCAAGGAATCGATCGCCGAGCGCAGCCCGCTGGCAGGCGCCCTGGGCATGGGTGCGCTCACGGCGTTCGCGTCCACCTATCACTCGCTGGGCGTGGCTTCGTACACCACCGTCAACGAGCGCGTTGCTTCCGTGGGCGCGCTCGGCATGGTCTTCGTCCCGCAGCCGTCGACGGACAAGTGAGTCTGACTCGCTGGCAGGCTGACCTGCCATCAGTGATCCAGCAGCGCCTGCAGCGAACGGGCCGCGAGCAGCGACGTCTTCGAGGCCGGCTGCACGTTCGGCGTGACGGGCTCCGTCGCGACCTGCGCGGTGGCCCAGTGCGCGGGGTGCAGCGTCAGCACGACCGGCTCCAGCAGCGGGCGTCCGCGGCGCTTCAGCACGGTGGTTTCGAGCGCGCGGCCGTCGCTCGCCAGTTGCAGGCGCAGCGCGGCGGGTGAGGGCGCCGACGCATGGCGCGTGGAACGCAGCACGAACGCGAGCGCCGAGTGCCGCTGCGCGAGCAGGTGCAGGCGGCGCAGCGCCTTGAAGTCGCTGTCGGCCGTGCCGGCGGGCGGCAGCCAGCCGATCACGGCGCCGAGGTGCTGCGCGCGCAGCGCCTGCTCGATGGCCCACAGGCCTTCGCGGGGTGTCGCGGGCTGCACGAAGATGGTCCGCAGCAGGTCGACGCCCGCGGCGGCGAGCGCCGGCGCGTAGGGCTGCGCCCGGGCCTCGACGCCGCGCGTGCCGTCGGGCGGCAGCACCCAGACGGTCGAACGCTTCACCTCGCCGAGTTGCGCGAGCGCGGGGGCGAGCAGCGACAGTTCGCCGATGCCGGCGTCGTCGAGCAGCAGTTCGGTCAGTTGTCCCTGGGGCCAGCCGCCGCCGGGCAGTTCGCGGTCGAGTTCGGCGAAGCCGCTCGCCAGGACCGGGCCGGCGATTTCATCGGCCGGACGCTCGTCGGCGCGCCAGATCGGAGCGCCGCCGGAGGAAAAAAGTGAAAGCAGGGCCGTGGCCGCACGCATGTGCGTCCTCCTCGAACGAAAAGTTGGGTTGTTGTTAGCTCAGGACGTCAGATCGAAGGCCGGATCACTCCGACGGCAATGCCCTCGATGGCGAACGGATCGCGCTTCAGGTCGACGATGATCGGCGCGAAGTCCGGGTTCTCGGCGATCAGTTCGGCGCGCGCGCCCTTCATCTTCAGGCGCTTCACGGTGACGTCGTCGCCGAGGCGCGCCACGACGATCTGCCCCGACTGCGCCTGCGCCTGCTTGTGCACGGCGAGCCAGTCGCCTTCGAGGATGCCGGCGTCGCGCATGCTGAGGCCGCGCACCTCGAGCAGGTAGTCGGCGCGCGGCCTGAACATGCCGGGATCGACTGCCGGCGTGGCGAGCACGTTTTCCTGCGCGAGCAGCGGGCTGCCGGCCGCCACCTTGCCGATCAGCGGCAGCGTCAGTTGCTGCGCGGCGGCCATCAGTTCGCGCACGCTGTCCTTCAGGCGGATGCCGCGCGAGGTGCCGGAAACGAGTTCGATCAGCCCCTTCTTCTGCAGCGCCTGCAGGTGCTGCTCGGCGGCGTTCAGCGAGCGGAATCCGAAGGCGCGCGCGATCTCGTCGCGCGTGGGCGGCGCACCGCTCTCGGTGAGCGCGTTGCGGATGAACTCCAGGATCTCCGACTGGCGCGGCGTGAGCAGGGCGTGGGGGATGATGGATGGTGCTGCCATGTCGAGCCTCTCTGCGGGAGCGTCGTTACTGTAAATGTATACAGTACTGGATGGAAATGCAATAGGGGCGGCGACCTTTGTTCCCGGTCCCGCCGGCCTCCCCGCGCGGGGCGCCTGCATCTCGACAATTTCCAGGCGCTGGAGTACGAAACCGGAATTCCGCCGAAGCAGTTTCCCGGCGCATCAATCCAAAGGAGGCGTCCTGTGACGATCCGCATCGTGCGTCTCGGGACTCCGAGGGCGAAGGACGAAGGCCTGCGCATCGGCACCGTGCGGCGCCCGCCGCGCGGCGTGCCGAAGACCGAGTTCGCGACACGGGACTGGTACGACGTCTGGTTCCCGAATCTCGCGCCCAGCGGCGAGACGATGAAGCTCGGGCAGCAGGCCGCGACGCCGGCGCAATGGGCTGCGTTCCGCAGGAAGTACCGCGCGGAGATGAGCGCGCCCGAAGCGAGTCACGCTGTCGAACTGCTCGCCAGGCTCTCCCACCAGACCAGCTTCTCGGTCGGTTGCTACTGCGAAGACGAGTCGCATTGCCATCGCTCGGTGCTGCGGGAACTGCTGATGGAAAAGGGCGCGCGCATCGACGTCTGAGCGAGGCGACGGCGGAGCGATGGTTCCTGCTCGACGATGCGCGGCTTTTCGTGTTGTACGGGGGAATCGCTGTGATAGACTACTCGGCCATAAGAAGACGTCGGCGTGTGTTGTTGAGTCGTCGCCACCGCCGTCATGCATCGCCGGAAGCCGCCGCCCTCCGCGGATCTCGGATTCCGTAGCTCAGTTTCCCGGACAAGCGTTACATCACTGCCGACCTAGCAGGCCCGCTGCGCCATTCGCGCGGCTATCCGCCATGTCGGCGTGTCGAACGCCACCGGATCACTCCTCACTGGAGACGATGAATACTCAAGAGGCGAAGGTCGTCCTCGAGGCGGCCCTGCTGACATCCGAGCAGCCATTGTCGGTGGCCGAGCTGCGCCGGCTGTTCGATGACGAACTCAACGCCGACACGGTGCGGGTGCTGCTCGACGAGCTGCGCACCGACTGGAACGGCCGCGGCGTCGAACTGGCGGCCATTGCCACCGGCTGGCGCTTCCAGAGCGCGCCGTCGATGCGCCCGTACCTCGAGCGCCTCAACCCGGAGCGTCCGCCGAAGTATTCCCGCGCGGTGCTCGAGACGCTGGCGATCATCGCCTATCGCCAGCCGGTGACGCGCGGCGACATCGAGGAGATCCGCGGCGTCACGGTCTCGACCAACGTGATCAAGACGCTCGAGGACCGTGGCTGGGTCGAAGTGATCGGCCACCGCGAATCGCCCGGCCGTCCTGCGCTCTTCGCGACGACGAAGGAATTCCTCGACGACCTCGGCCTGCGTTCGCTCGAAGAGCTGCCTGCGCTGGAGTCGGGCGGGCAGGTGCCTGCCGAGTTCGAACTTCAGTTTGCCCAGGCTGCGCGCGCGGCGGGCGAAGGCGCTCCCGAAGCAGCGTCCGAAACGGCAACTGAACACGAAACGACCGAATCCGCACCTGCTGTCATCGAGACCGTCGGCGCGACCATCGAGGCGGCGGACGCCAAGCCTTCCACCGACCCTGCTGCAACCACGCCTCTCTCCTCGGCCCCCAACTCTGCCCAACCCTCGCCGTGACCATCGACACCATCGTCCCTGAAGAAGAATCGCCCGACCCCGCACGCCCGCTGCCACGGGCAGCCGAGGGCGACGCGCCTGCCGCCCAGGAGGCCGACGGGAACAGCGACGCCGGCAACGAATCCGCCGATGGCGGTGAGTCCCGCGAAGGCGAGGACAAGCCACGAGCCCGAGGCCCTCACGGTCGCCGGCGCCGCGGCCGCGGCGGGCGCGGCGCCGCCGCTGGCGAGCGCACTGCCGGCGCGACGAATGAGGAGGGGCAGGGCGCAGATGCGTCCGCTCCGGCGCTGCAGGTGTCGGCGGACGGCGAAGAGATCGAACCGGCTTCGATGGCCGACGCGGCGCTGTCCCGCGACCTGCTCGAGCGCGGCCGCAAGGCCGCCAAGCAGGCGGAGCTGGCGCAGTCCGAGAAGCTGCACAAGGTGCTCGCCGACGCCGGCATCGGCTCGCGCCGCGACATGGAAGAGCTGATCATCGCCGGCCGCGTCTCGGTCAACGGCGAGCCGGCGCACATCGGACAGCGCGTGCTCGCGACCGACCAGGTCCGCGTCAACGGCAAGCCGCTGACGCGCAAGGCGCCCGGCCGTCCGCCGCGCGTGCTGCTGTATCACAAGCCGGCGGGCGAGATCGTCACGCAGGACGATCCGGAACGGCGCCAGACGGTGTTCGAGAAGCTGCCGAAGGTGTCCGGCGGCCGCTGGGTCGCGGTGGGTCGCCTCGACATCAACACCGAGGGCCTGCTGATCTTCACGACCTCCGGCGAACTCGCGAACCGGCTGATGCATCCGCGCTACGAAGTCGAGCGCGAGTACGCCGTCCGCATTCTCGGCGAGTTCACCGAAGACCAGCGCCAGCAACTGCTGGAAGGCATCCAGCTCGAAGACGGCCCGGCGAAGTTCTCGAAGATCGAGGATGCCGGGGGCGAGGGCGCGAACCACTGGGTGCGCGTCGTCATCAGCGAAGGGCGCAACCGCGAGGTTCGGCGCATCTTCGAAGCCGTCGGCATCACCGTCAGCCGCCTGATCCGCATCCGCTTCGGCGCCATCCAGTTGCCGCGCAGCGTTGCGCGCGGTCGCTACTACGAGCTGGCGCCCGAGTGGGTGCAGGCGTGGATCCACGACCTTGGCATCGGCATCGAAGAAGTCCGCCAGCGCGGCAGCGGCCAGCCGAACCAGGGCAAGGGTGGCCGCGGCAAGGGTTCGGGCAAAGGTGGGCAGGGCCGACCGCACGGGCAGGGACAGGGACAAGGGCAGGGACGGGGCCGTGGGCCGGGGCAGGGTTATGGCCAGGGCCAGGGCCAGGGCCAACCGCGCGGACCGATGGGTAGCGGGTATGCGCCGGGCACCGGGCCGATGAGTTCCGGCTCGGGCCAGGCCTTCAGTCAGGCCCAGGGGCAAGGGCAGGGCATGGGCCAACGCGGACGCGGGAAGCCACAAGGCAACCGGCCCTCGAAGCAGCCCGACCCGCTGACCAGCAGCGTCAATTACATCGCGGCCGGCCATGGCCTTCCGAACAACGGCCGCCCGGCGCGCTTCAAGCGCGGCAAACCCAACCGCGGCTTCTAGGCGCTTCCGACCAACTCGCTTGTTGGAGACCGGGTCCGCCCCTATAATGGCGGATTACCGGGCGGGCCTTTTTTGTCATTGTCGGCAAACAGGCACCGGGTGCGTGGTCAGGCGCGAGTGGTTCAGCGCAGACCCGCAAGCCTGTTGAAATTCAACGGATGGGCTCTCGGGCCCATTTTTTATTTCCGGCTTGCGCGAGCAGCCCTCGCCCATTGGAGTGGCGATGGCAGGTATAGCGGCGGACTTGTACGGAACGATCGAGCGCACGGTCGAAGGGCTGGGCTATGAGCTCGTCGATGTCGAGCGCCTGGCCGCCGGGCTGTTGCGCGTGACGCTGGACTCGCCGCAGGGCGTGCGGCTGGAAGACTGCGAGAAGGTCAGCCGGCAGTTGAGCCACCTTTTCGCGGTCGAGGACGTGGACTACGACCGGCTCGAGGTGTCCTCGCCGGGGCTCGACCGGCCGCTGAAGCGGGCGCGGGACTTCGAGCGCTTCGTCGGTTCCGAAGTGCAGGTGCAACTGGCCGAGGCAGTCCCGGCCGAGGGCGCCAGCGCGGGGCGCAAGCGCCTGCGTGGCAGGCTGCTGGAACTGTCCGGTGCGCCGGGGGCAGAGCGGGCGCGGGTCGAGCTGACGCCGGATGAACCGGCGCCGGCGCGACCGGGCAAGGGCGCCGGCAAGGCGAAGAAGGCAGGCAAGAAGGTAGAGCGGGTGGCGGCGGTCGTCGTCGAGTTCGCCGTGGCAGACGTTGTCAAGGCGAAGCTGGTGCCGGAACTCCACTTCCGGGGCACGGGCAGGGATGGCGCCGAAGTTGAGAAGCCGCGCGGGGCGAACACAGGGAGCAAGAAGCAATGAGCCGTGAAATTCTGCTGTTGGTCGACGCGCTCGCGCGCGAGAAGAACGTGCCGAAGGACGTCGTGTTCGGCGCCCTCGAGTCGGCGCTCGCCACTGCCACCAAGAAGCTGTTCGCCGAGGAAGACGTGGACATCCGGGTCTCGGTGGACCGTGAGACCGGCGAATACGACGCCTACCGGCGATGGCAGGTCGTGCCCGACGAGGCGGGGCTGCAGGAGCCCGGCCACCAGGTGATCCTGTCCGACGCGCGCGACCAGATCGCGGACATCGAGGTCGACGAGCACATCGAGGAACTGCTGCCGCGGCAGGACCTGACCACCGGCCGCCGCTTTGCGCAGGACACCAAGCAGGTCATCCTGCAGAAGATCCGCGACGCCGAGCGCGAGCAGGTGCTGAACGACTTCCTCGCGCGCGGCGACCTGATCGTCAGCGGCGCCATCAAGCGGATGGACAAGGGCGACGCGATCATCGAGATCGGCAAGGTCGAGGCCCGCCTGCCGCGCAGCGAGATGATCCCGAAGGAGAACCTGCGCATCGGCGACCGCGTCCGCGCCTTCGTGCAGAAGATCGACCGGCTGGCCCGCGGCCCGCAGGTGATCCTGTCGCGCACGTCGCCCGAATTCGTGATGAAGCTGTTCGAGTTCGAGGTGCCGGAGATCGAGCAGGGACTGCTGGTCATCAAGTCCGCGGCACGCGACCCGGGCGTGCGCGCAAAGATCGCCGTGTGGACCAACGACCGGCGCATCGATCCGATCGGCACCTGCGTCGGCATGCGCGGATCGCGCGTGCAGGCGGTGACGAACGAGCTTGCCGGCGAGCGCGTCGACATCGTGCTCTGGTCCGACGATCCGGCGCAGTTCGTGATCGGTGCACTGGCGCCGGCGAACGTCAGTTCGATCGTCGTCGACGAGGACAAGCATGCGATGGACGTCGTGGTCGACGAGGACAACCTCGCGATCGCGATCGGCCGCATGGGGCAGAACGTGCGCCTGGCGTCCGAGCTCACCGGCTGGCAGATCAACATCATGACCGCCGAGGAATCGGCGCAGAAGCAGGAAGGCGAGCAGGCCACGATCCGCGCCGGCTTCGTCGAGAAACTCGACGTCGACGAGGAAGTCGCCAACATCCTGATCGGCGAAGGCTTCTCGACGCTGGAGGAGATCGCCTACGTGCCGGTCAACGAGTTGCTCGAGATCGAGGCGTTCGACGAAGAGACGATCGAGGAACTGCGCACCCGTGCCCGCAACGCGCTGCTGACCGAGGCGATCAAGCGCGAGGAGAACGTCGAGCAGGCCGAGAAGGACCTGCTGGACCTCGACGGCATGGACTCCGACCTTGCCGCCAGGCTCGCGGAGAACTCGATCCGCACGCGCGACGACCTCGGCGAGCTGGCGGTGGACGAGCTGACCGAGATGACCGGCATCGACGACGAGCGCGCGAAGACGCTGATCATGGCCGCCCGCGCGCACTGGTTCGCGGAATCGGCGCAGTGAACGCGCGATGAAGTGAGACGTTGAATCGGCGCCGTGACGGCGCCATGGAACAGCAGGAAACAAGGAACCCTATGGCAAGCACGACGGTGGCCCAGTTTGCGACGGAACTCAAGCTTCCGCCGCAGTTGCTGCTCGAACAGTTGAAAGCGGCCGGGGTCGTCAAGAAGGCCGAGTCGGACTCGCTGACCGAGGACGACAAGTCGCGCTTGCTCGAGTCGCTGCGCAAGGCGCACGGGGCGGGCGACGGCGGGGCGGAGAAGAAGAAGATCACGCTGACGCGCAAGCAGACGACCGAGATCAAGCAGGCCGATGCGTCCGGCAAGGCGCGCACGATCCAGGTCGAGGTCCGCAAGAAGCGCGTCTTCGTGAAGCGCGATGACGGCGCGCCCGAGCAGCCGCAGGAAGCCGCGGCGCCCGTTGCCGCCGCGCCGGTGATCGACGAGGCCGAACTCGCCAAGCGCGAGGAGGAAGCGCGGCGTCAGGCCGAGCTCGTCGCGCGCCAGACGGCCGCGGCGCGCGAGAAGGCCGAGCGCGCGCAGCGCGAGGTGGCCGAGGCGCAGCAGAAGCAGGAAGTCGACCTCACCGAGGCGAAGGCTCGCGAAGCAGCCGCTGCCGAGGAACTGCAGAACGCCGAGCGCGCGCAGAAGGAGGCCGAGCTTGCCGCCAGGCAGGCGCAGGAAGCGCAGTTGCGCGCGCGCAAGGCGGTCGAGGACGAAGTCGCGGCGATCAAGACCATGATGGCCGCGCCCAAGAAGGTGCTGCAGGCGCCCCAGCCGGTGGCGCCGGTGGCGGCGGCCGGCACGCTGCACAAGCCCGCCGCGAAGACCGAGAGCAAGGACAAGAAGGACGAGAAGAAGCCGGGCGTCAAGGAAGTCAAGTCGGGCAAGCTCGCGTCGAGCTGGTCCGAGGAGCAGCAGAAGAAGCGCGCGTTGAAGACTCGCGGCGACGCCTCGGGCGGCGCGGGCGGCTGGCGCGGACCGAAGGGGCATCGCAAGCACGACCGGCACGACGACGGCAACGGCGCCGGCGCGTCGACGCCGTCCGAACCGGTCGTGCGCGAAGTGTCCGTGCCCGAGACCATCACGGTCGCCGACCTCGCCCACAAGATGTCGGTGAAGGCGTCCGAGGTCATCAAGGTGCTGATGAAGCTCGGCCAGATGGTGACCATCAACCAGGTGCTCGACCAGGAGACCGCGATGATCCTCGTCGGGGAACTCGGGCACACCGCCGTGGCCGCCAAGCTCGACGATCCGGAGGCGCTGCTTGCCGAGAGCGCGTCGGAGCCGGGCGTCGAGGCGCGCGTCGAGGAGCCGCGTCCGCCCGTCGTCACGATCATGGGCCACGTCGACCACGGCAAGACCTCGCTGCTCGACTTCATCCGTCGCACCAAGGTCGCCGCGGGCGAGGCGGGCGGCATCACCCAGCACATCGGGGCGTACCACGTGAAGACGCCGCGCGGCATCGTCACGTTCCTCGACACGCCGGGCCACGAGGCCTTCACCGCCATGCGCGCCCGCGGCGCGAAGGCGACGGACATCGTCATCCTGGTGGTGGCGGCCGACGACGGCGTGATGCCGCAGACGAAGGAGGCCATCGCCCACGCGAAGGCGGCCGGCGTGCCGCTGGTGGTCGCGCTGAACAAGATCGACAAGCCGGAAGCGAACCCGGACCGCGTCAAGCAGGAACTCGTCGCCAACGGGGTCGTGCCGGAGGAGTACGGCGGCGACGCGCCCTTCATTTCCGTGTCGGCGAAGACCGGGCAGGGCGTGGACGACCTGCTCGAGAACCTGCTGCTGCAGGCCGAAGTCCTCGAGCTCAAGGCAGTGAAGGACGCGCCGGCCAAGGGGCTGGTGATCGAGTCGCAGCTCGACAAGGGCCGCGGCCCGGTCGCGACCGTCCTCGTGCAGAGCGGCACGCTGAAGCGTGGCGACGTCGTGCTCGCGGGCTCCGCGTTCGGCCGCGTGCGCGCGATGCTCGACGAGGCCGGCAAGGCGATCCACGAGGCCGGCCCGTCGATCCCGGTGGAAATCCAGGGCCTGTCCGACGTGCCGTCCGCGGGCGACGAACTGATCGTGCTGGGCGACGAGCGCAAGGCGCGCGAGATCGCGCTGTATCGCCAGGGCAAGTACCGCGACACGAAGCTCGCGAAGCAGCAGGCGGCCAAGCTCGAGAACATGTTCGAGGGCATCGGCGAGGGCGCCGTGCGGACCCTGCCGCTGATCATCAAGGCGGACGTCCAGGGCTCGCAGGAGGCGCTGACCAACGCGCTGACCAAGCTGTCGACGGACGAGGTCAAGGTGCAGGTGGTGCACGGCCAGGTGGGCGGCATCACCGAGAGCGACATCAACCTCGCGATCGCGTCGAAGGCGGTCGTGATCGGCTTCAACGTGCGCGCGGACCAGTCGGCGCGCAAGCTCGCCGAGGGCAACGGCATCGACATCCGTTACTACAACATCATCTACGACGCGGTGGACGAGGTGAAGGCGGCCCTGTCCGGACTGCTGGCGCCGGAGCAGCGCGAGCAGGTGCTCGGCCTGGTGGAGATCCGCCAGATCTTCCGCGTGCCGAAGATCGGCGCCGTCGCCGGCTGCATGGTGATCGACGGCGTGGTCAAGCGCACGGCGAACGCGAGGCTGCTGCGCGACAACGTCGTGATCTGGACCGGCGAGCTCGACTCGCTGAAGCGCTTCAAGGATGACGTCAAGGAGGTCAAGGCCGGCTTCGAGTGCGGCCTGAGCCTCAAGGGATACGACGACATCAAGGAGCGCGATCAGCTGGAGATCTTCGAGGTCCAGGAAGTCGCACGGACGCTTTAGGCCGGGCGCTCGCGTCGTTGCGCGGGCTTGCCGTACCGGTTCGTACTGTCTGCGCCCGCGCGCCTAGCGATCACTCCGGCCTAAAGCGTCCGGTTGTGATCGTGGCAGCCTGCGGGGAGCAGGAAAGATTTGACGATGAGAAAAGTGAAGAAGCCGGGTCGGAGCCTGCGCATCGCGGACCAGATCCAGCGCGACCTCGCGGAGATGATCCAGCGCGAGGTGCCGGCGGACCGGGCGGGACTCGTGACGCTGACCGGTGTCGAGTTGTCGCCGGACTACGCGCACGCGAAGGTGTACTACACGGTGATCGGCGCGCCGGTCGCGCACGCGCAGCAGGTGCTGAACGAGAAGGCGGGGTACTTCCACTCGCTGCTGTTCAAGCGGCTGTCGATCCACACGATCCCGAAGCTCGCCTTCGTGCACGACGCGTCGGTCGAGCACGGCATCGAGATCGACCGGCTGATCGCCGAAGCGAACAAGGACCGGGCGCAGTAGGGCCGGACGCGCCATGGGCAAGCCGCGCGGCGACCGCGTCAACGGTGTGCTGCTGCTCGACAAGCCGGTCGGTGTGACCTCCAACCGGGCGTTGCAGATGGCTCGGCGGCTGCTGAACGCGCAGAAGGCGGGGCACACCGGCACGCTCGACCCGCTGGCGAGCGGGCTGCTGCCGGTGATGCTGGGCGAAGCGACGAAGTTCTCCGCCGATCTGCTGGACGCGGACAAGTCGTACCGCGCCACGGTGCAACTGGGCGTCACGACGACGACCGGAGACGCCGAAGGCGAGGTGGTGGAGCGCAGGCCGGTGGCGCTGGAGCCGGGCGCGGTCGACGAGGTTCTGGCGCGGTTCACCGGGGCCATCGAGCAGGTGCCACCGATGCACTCGGCGCTGAAGCGCGACGGCCGGCCGCTCTACGAACTGGCGCGCGCCGGGGTGGAAGTGGAGCGCGCGCCGCGCAGCGTGCGGATCCACGCGCTGCGGCTGGTCGAGCAGTCGGGCGACACGCTGGTTGTCGACGTCGACTGCAGCAAGGGCACCTACGTGCGCGTGCTGGCCGAGGACATCGGCAAGGCGCTGGGATGCGGCGCGCACCTGGCGGCGCTCCGGCGCACGGCCGTCGGCCCGCTCACGCTGGACGGCGCGGTCGGGTTGCCGGTGCTGGAAGGAATGGAGATCGAAGCACGGCGGACGTGCCTGCGGCCCGTCGACGAACTGCTGGGCACCTTGCCGAAAGTGGACCTCGATGGGGAACTGACGCAGCGCTTCCGGCAGGGCCAGCGTCTCGCGATCGACGCGCAGCCGAAGGGTGGACGAGTGCGGGTGTACGGGGCGGACAACACATTGCTGGGCACGGCGACGGTCAACGAGTGGGGCGTCGTCGGGCCCGAACGACTGATTTCGAACGAAACGAGCGCGTCATGAAACGGGCAATCAGGAACGTGGCGATCATCGCCCACGTGGATCACGGCAAGACCACGCTGGTGGACAAGCTGCTGCAGCAATCGGGAACCTTCCGCGCGAACCAGCAGGTGGCCGAGCGCGTGATGGACAGCAACGACCTCGAGCGCGAGCGAGGCATCACGATCCTCGCGAAGAACTGCGCGGTCGACTACGAAGGCACGCACATCAACATCGTCGACACGCCGGGCCACGCCGACTTCGGCGGCGAGGTCGAGCGCGTGCTGTCGATGGTCGACGGCGTGCTGCTGCTGGTCGACGCGGTCGAGGGGCCGATGCCGCAGACGCGCTTCGTCACGCGCAAGGCGCTGGCGCAGGGGCTGAAGCCGATCGTCGTCGTCAACAAGATCGACCGGCCCGGCGCGCGACCGGACTGGGTCGTGAACCACACGTTCGACCTGTTCGACAAGCTCGGGGCGACCGAGGAGCAGCTCGACTTCCCGGTGATCTACGCCTCGGCGCTCAACGGTTACGCCGGGACCAACCCGGACGTGCGGGACGGCAACCTGCGTCCGCTGTTCGATGCCATCCTGAAGAACGTGCGGGTGCGCGACGACGATCCCGAGGGCCCGCTGCAACTGCAGATCTGCTCGCTGGACTACTCGAGCTACGTCGGAAAGATCGGCATCGGCCGGATCAGCCGCGGACGCCTGCGGCCCGGGCAGGAGGTGCTGGTGATGCACGGGCCCGAGGGCGGCCAGAACGCGCCGACGACGAAGGGCAGGATCAACCAGGTGCTGACCTTCGAGGGCCTGGAACGCCGGCTGACCGACGAAGCCATCGCGGGCGACATCGTGCTGATCAACGGCATCGAGGACATCGGAATCGGCTGCACGCTGTGCCCACCAGACGCGCCCGACGCGCTGCCGCTGCTGAAGGTCGACGAGCCGACCCTGATGATGAACTTCCAGGTCAATACGTCGCCGCTCGCGGGCAAGGAGGGCAAGTACGTCACGAGCCGGAACATCCGCGAACGCCTGGAGCGCGAACTGAAGTCCAACGTGGCGATGCGCATGAAGGAAACCGACGACGAGACGGTGTTCGAGGTCGCGGGCCGCGGCGAGCTGCACCTGACCATCCTGATCGAGAACATGCGGCGGGAAGGCTACGAGCTCGCGGTGTCGCGGCCGCAGGTGCTGTACAAGGAAGTGAACGGCGAGCGGCTCGAGCCCTACGAGATGCTGACGGTGGACATCGAGGACGTGAACCAGGGCGCGATCATGGAAGAGCTCGGTCGCCGCAAGGGCGACCTGCAGGACATGCAGCCCGACGGCAAGGGTCGCGTGCGCCTGGAGTACCGCATTCCGGCGCGCGGACTGATCGGCTTCCAGGGCGAGTTCATGACGCTGACCCGTGGCACCGGCCTCATGAGCCACGTGTTCGACGAGTACGGTCCCGTGCGCCTGGGCGACGTCGGCGAGCGCCGCAACGGTGTGCTGATCAGCCAGGACGAAGGCGAGGCCGTCGCCTACGCGCTGTGGAAGCTGCAGGAGCGCGGCCGCATGTTCGTGAAGCCCGGCGACAAGCTTGTACGAGGGCATGATCATCGGCATCCACTCGCGCGACAACGACCTGATCGTC
This sequence comes from uncultured beta proteobacterium, assembly GCA_963841815.1. Classification (GTDB taxonomy): domain Bacteria; phylum Pseudomonadota; class Gammaproteobacteria; order Burkholderiales; family Burkholderiaceae_F; genus JAOUJD01. The sequence goes on from CAWJEE010000007.1 coordinate 84,779, forward strand.
AACCCGGTGCGCGAGAAGAAGCTGACGAACGTCCGCGCGTCCGGCAAGGACGAGCACATCGACCTGGTGACGCCGATCCAGCTGACGCTGGAGTCCGCGGTCGAGTTCATCGCGGACGACGAACTGGTCGAGATCACGCCGCTGAGCATCCGGTTGCGGAAACGATACCTCAAGGAGCACGAGAGAAAGCGCGCGCAGCGGGAGGCGGCTTAAACGCTGCGCGTTCATGCCGCCGAAGGGCGGCAATATCAACCGCTCCCTCCCCGGCCCTCCCTCCGCGAGGGAGGGGGAAGGGCAGCCGGAGGCCTTCGGCCTGATCAAACAAGAGTGAAGACAGCCGCTCACGCGTCAGAACACCGTCGCGCCGTCATCCTGATGGTGATCGCGCCGGCGCTGTGGAGCATCGCCGGCGTCGTGACGCGTCACCTGTCGCCGGAGCTGCAGGCCAACGGGCGGTTCGAGATCACGTTCTGGCGGAGCTTCTTCGCAGCGGTCACCGTCGCGGGGTTCCTGCTCTTCGTCCGGCGCGACTTCGTGGGCTCGATCCGCCGCGCCGGTGCTCCGGGGCTGCTGTCCGGGGCGATGTGGGCGACGATGTTCGTCTGCTTCATGCTGGCGCTGACGCTCACGTCGACGGCCAACACGCTGATCGTCCTCGCCGTCGCGCCGCTGACGACTGCGTTTCTCGCGTGGGCCGTGCTGCGCTCGCCCATCGCCCCGCGCACCTGGCTGGCGATCGGCATCGCGATGGCCGGGATCGTGTGGATGTTCGCCGGCAGCCTGCGGATCGAGTCACGCGCCAGCGTGCTCGGCATGCTGATCGCGTTCGGCGCGCCGGTGGCGTCGGCGATCAACGTGGTGATCCTGAAGAAGCGTGGGCAGGGCATCGACCTGGTTCCCGCCGTGTTCCTCGGGGGAATCATTTCAGCCGCGCTGATGCTGCCCCTCGCGCTGCCATCCATCGCGACCGCCGGGGACATCGCGCTGCTCGCGCTGCTCGGGTTCGCCCAGCTCGGGCTGCCGTGCATGCTGCTGGTGATCGCCGCGCGCCACCTCGCGGCCACGGAAGTGGCGCTGCTGGCGCTGCTGGAAGTCGTGCTCGGGCCGCTGTGGGCCTGGCTGGGCGCGGGCGAAGTCCCGGCGACCACGACGATCGCCGGAGGCACGCTGGTGCTCGCCGCGCTGCTGATCAACGAGCTTGCGGCGAGGACGGCGACGCGGGCGGCTACTTAGCCGGCGGCGGCGCCATCGTGTCCCGCCCCTGGTAGCGGCGCACGGTATTCGCGGGGAGCGGCTCGGCCCACGCCGTCTTCCCGCCTGCCGACGCACAAGTGGCCTTGAACGGCCGGCCGAGCGCGTCCTTCAGTTGCATTTCAACCCGCGCACCGTCGGCGGTCGGCGTCGAGGACACGATTCGCACGAACTCCAAGCCTTCGTTGTCCGCAAAGTATTGGCACCGGGCCTGTGGCGTCGAATCCGGAGCCGTCGCACACCCGGCCAACAAAGCGATTGTTCCCGCGGCTACCGCGACCTTCGCTGCCTGCATGGTTTGCTCCTCGTCGATGAAGTGCGACCGGACTTTAGCAGCGCGGCGCCGCCGAGAAAACCTCGCGCGCGACGAAGCGCTGGAAACGATGGGTGAACAGACCGGCAGCCGGCGGGATTGCCAGCGGCGATAATGCGGGGGCGATGGACACTGCCGCTGCCTCTGCCCCGTTGCCGGTCCGCTCGGTGGATCTCTCCAGACCGCTCGCCTGGCTCGCGGCGGGCTGGCGCGACTTCGTGCGCAGCCCTGTGGCGGGCCTGGTCCATGGCGGCTTCGTCGCGCTGGGTGGCTGGGTCGTCGTGCTGGCCTCCCTCCGCTTCGGTTGGGTCGCCCCCGGGGCGTTCTCCGGTTTCGTGATCCTCGGGCCGATCCTCGTCACCGGGCTGTACGAGATCAGCCGCCTGCATGCGCGCGGGCAGTCGGCCGGCCTGCGCGACGCCGTTATCGCCTGGCGCCGCGGTACTGCTCCCCTGGTGTGGCTCGGGCTGCTGCTCGCCGTGCTCGGCACGGCGTGGGTCCTGGTCTCCGCGCTGCTGTTCACGTACTTCGCTCCCGCACCCCTGCGCGGACCGCTCGAGTTCCTCCGGTATGCGTTCGTGGAGCAGGGGGATGTCCTGTTCGCGATGTGGGCCGTGCTCGGTGGCATGGGCGTGGCCGTCGTCTTCGCCGTGACCGCGGTGTCGCCGCCGCTACTGCTCGGCCGTCGCGTGGGATTCCGCCAGGCCCTGCTGACCAGCGTGCGCGCCGTCGGCGAGAACCCCGGGCCGATGACGCTGTGGGCGATCGTGATCCTGGTGGCCACGTCGGCGTCGATCGTCACGGGCATGCTCGGATTCCTGGTCACGGTTCCGGTGCTCGGCCACGCCAGCTGGCACGCGTACCGCGACCTGGTCGATGCGGAGAGCGCGCCGCTGCGCCACCCGTGACCATGGAAGGCACGGTCTTCGGCCTGACCGAGCAGCGCATCGCCGAACTCGGCCTCACGTGGGGCGTCGGCGGCTTCATCCTGCTGATGCTCGTGATCATCTGGAACCTGGCGCGCGATTCGAAGGCGGGCAAGTTCGGCACCTTCATCCTGTTCTTCGTGCTCGCCTTCGGCATCCTCGGCTTCGCAGTGAAGTCCGTGATCCAGTGGCTGATGAAGCTGTGACCCGGATAATGGCGATTCACCCGTCCGTGGACTGATCCGTTGCCTTCCGTCCCTCCCGAGGTCGCATCCCCGTGGCGCTTCTGCGTTGCGCCGATGATGGATTGGACCGATCGGCACTGCCGGTACTTTCACCGGCAGTTGTCTGCGCGCGCTCGCCTGTACACGGAGATGGTGACCACCGGCGGTCTGCTGCAGGGCGACGCCGGCCGCCATCTCGAGTTCAACCCCGAGGAACACCCGGTCGCGCTGCAGATCGGCGGCAGCGAGCCGGATGACCTGGCGCGCGCCGCGCGGCTGGGCGAGCATCGGGGCTACGACGAGATCAACCTGAACTGTGGCTGCCCGTCGGAGCGCGTCCAGCGCGGCGCCTTCGGTGCCTGCCTGATGGCCGAGCCACGCCTGGTGGCCGACTGCGTGAAGGCGATGCTCGACGCCGTCGAAATCCCGGTGACGGTGAAGCATCGCATCGGCGTCGACCGGCAGGAGGACTACGGATTCGTGCGCGACTTCGTCGGCGCCTTGGCCGAGGCGGGTTGCCGGGTGTTCATCGTGCATGCGCGCAGTGCGTGGCTGAAGGGCCTCAGTCCGAAGGAAAACCGCAAGGTGCCGCCGTTGCGCTACGAGGTCGTGCACCGGTTGAAGGCCGACTTCCCGTCCCTGGTGTTCGTGCTCAACGGCGGGCTCGCGTCGCTCGACGCCGCGCAGGCCGAACTGGCGCACGTCGACGGGGTCATGCTCGGGCGCGCCGCGTACCACGATCCGTGGCTGCTCGCCGATGTCGACCGTCGGCTCTTCGGGGACGGGGGCCCGGTGGCGTCGCGCGAGGAAGTAATTGCCCGGATGACGGCCTACCTGCATCGCGAGGCCGCGCGCGGGACGTCGCCACGCCACGTCGTCCGCCACATGCTGGGCCTGTACCAGGGAGTGCGCGGAGCGCGGCAGTGGCGGCGCGAACTCAGCGATGCCGCCGTGCTTGAGCGGGACGGCGCGGATGCGCCGACGCGCGCGGCGCAGCGCGTGACGCCGCGGGCGGTGCTGCGCGCCGCCTGATCAGCCGCTGCACTCCCGCGCGACTTCTGACTCGCGCCGCTTGATCTCGGATTCGGCCTTCTCGATCTTCTCCGCGGTCGAGGGGCGGGCGTTCAGTTCGGCCCGCGAAGCCCTGGATCGTTCGAGTTCGCGCCGCGCTTTGTCGCAACGCTCCTTCGACTTGGCGTCGGCCTTCGCACGCTCGTCCGCCTGCTTCCGGTCGCGCGCTTCCTGCTGCGCCTGCTCCTTTTCGACCTGCTTCGCCGCGGCGTTTTCCTTCCGGGCGCGCTCCTGCGCGGCCTTCCTGTCGTCGACGCTGATCGGCGGCTCGGTGTTGACCTTGCGCACCGGCACCGTTCCGTCCGGGCACGCCGTGTTGGAGTAGGTGACGCGCCCGTCCTTCGACTCGCAGCGCTGGACGACTCCGGACTGCGCCTCGGCGACCGCGGCGAACGCCAGCGGCAGGATCAGGACGGCAGCGTGGAGCAGGGCGGTCATCGGCAGCACTCCGGATCAGCGGCTGAAACAGCCCCGGTGGCGGAACCGACCGGCCGCGCTTTCGCAGCGCTGGATCGCCTGCGCGGGAACAGCCGCCCGCAGCGGCATCAGACCGGCGAGCGGCAGTCGAAGGAGGGGAGCGAAACCGACAGGCATGGCGTCAGTCTAGCCAACGCCATGCCGGAAGTGACCACGACAACTACTGCGCTGCGACCCCGATCGCCTGGCGCACCGCGTCGGCGGCCGTCTTGTTGAAGCGGTACTGGTAGTCGTAGATCTTGGCGCCGGCCTCGTACAGCTTGCCCGGCCGCACACCAGGCGTGCCCTTGGTCGGCTGGACGAAGGCGATGCGGGCGGACTCCCGCTCCACGTTCGAGACACCGGTGTCGAGCGGGTCCACGAGCGCCGGGAACGACAGCACGACGGCCTTCGTGCCGCCGACGGTCCTCTCTTCCCACTTGCCTTCGGCCACGACTTCGGCGCTGGTGCGGTCGCAGAACAGGGTGCCGGTCTTCGCCGGGAACAACTGCACGGAGCCCGCGCCCTTGGCGCCGGGCTTGAAGAACATCGCATAGGGCTTGGCGCCATTGCGGTCTTCGTACGCGAGGCAGTACGGGATCTGCTTGGAGAAGTTGCCGACGAACTGCATCGTGTCCGTCGCGCCCGTGAACGACTCCTTCGACGGCAGGACGAGCACGTCGTCGACGAAGCGCGCGACGACGAGGTAGGCGATCGAATTGGCCGGGAAGCGTGCGCTGCCGGCCTTGGCCGCTTCCTGCTTCGGGTAGTTGTCCGGCGTGCGCAGGAAGGGCTGTATCGGCATGTCGCTGACGTCGAACGGCTGCAGCGTGACGGCGATGCGCAACGGGTTGTCGGCGGCCGAGTACACGAGGTACATGCTGCCGTCGGGGGCCGGGATCGCGAAGTTCGGGCGGCCGACGGAGCGCCGTTCGCCGTTCAGCACGAAGCTGCCGACGTCGATGTGGCCATTGAGCGATCCGGTTTTCGCGTCGTTGCTCGTTTCGGTCAGCGCGTGGCGGTTGCCCTCTCCCGGGGTGGCGCTGGCCTTGAGGTTCGCGACCTTGGAACCGTAGATGTAGAACAGGCCGTCGCCCTTCAGCGCTTCGATGGCGGGCTTGTTGACCGGCTTGGCGCCCGGGACCGGCACCGGCTGGCGCAGGGGCCCGTAGGTCGGCACCTGTTCCTGCTGGGCAAGCGCCGTCGATCCGGCGACCAGGGCTGCAACGGCGATCCAAAGCTTGGTTTTCGTTGTCATGCGTTCCTCTGTGGCTCCCTTGTTTGTGGCTGCATCCTATCCAATGGGGGCCGCCTGACCGATCCGAAGAATGGAGGCGGTATCTCCCGTGAAAGCGGGACTCAAGTTCCCAGCTCGCCTCCTAGACCATCTTGCCCGGATTCATGATCCCGAGCGGGTCCAGGGTCTCCTTCAGCCGGCGCATCAGCGCGAGTTCGACCGGCGACTTGTAACGCTGGTTCTCCACGCGCTTCAGTTGCCCGATTCCGTGCTCGGCGGAGATGGATCCGGCGTGCCGGGCCACCTGGTCGTGCACCAGGCGATAGACCGCCGGCTGCCGCGCGACGAACTCCGCATCGGACGCACCCACCGGCGGGCTGACGTTGTAGTGGAGGTTTCCATCGCCCAGGTGGCCGAAGATGACCATGCGGATGCCGGGCAACTGCTGCGCCAGCAGCGCGTTGGTCTCGGCCACGAAGCGGGCGATCGCCGAGATCGGCACGGCGATGTCGTGCTTGATGTTCCGGCCTTCGGCGGCCTGGGCCTCCGAAATTGACTCGCGCAGGGCCCACAGGCTGCGCGCCTGCGCAACCGACTGCGCCAGCGCGGCGTCGGTCGCGAGGTTCCGTTCGATGGCCTGCTCCGCGACCGCCTGCAGCAGCGCCGCCGCGTGCGCGTCGCTCTCGTGGTCGCTCAGCTGCAGCAGCACGTAATAGGGCGAGCGATCGGCCAGCGGCGACCGGTGCGGCGGGAAGTGCCGCTCGACCAGTTCCAGGCACAGGTCGGAAAACAGCTCGAAGCCCGTCAGCGCCGGACCGGCCATCGACTGCGCCACTTCCAGCAGCGCCAGCGCCGCCTCCACCGAGCGCACGGCGAGCAGCGCCGTCCCTTCGCCCCGAGGCAACGGAAACGTCTTCAGGCATGCCGCGGTGATCACGCCGAGCGTGCCTTCCGCGCCGATGAAGAGGTCGCGCAGGTCGTAGCCCGTGTTGTCCTTGCGCAGTCCGCGCAGGCCGTCCCACAACTCGCCCGAGGGCAGCACGACCTCGAGCCCGAGTGCCAGCTCGCGCGCGTTGCCGTAACGCAGGACTTGCGTGCCCCCGGCATTGGTCGACAGGTTGCCGCCGATCGTGGCCGTGCCTTCCGCCGCCAGCGAGAGCGGGAACAGGCGCCCGGCCTCGGCGGCGGCCTCCTGCACGCGCTGCAGCGGACAGCCGGCTTCGACGGTGATCGTGTTGTTGACCGGGTCAACGGCGCGCACTCGGTTCATGCGGCCAAGGGACAGCAGGATCGCGCGGCCGGTGTCGTCCGGCGTGCCGCCGCCGACCAGGCCCGTGTTGCCTCCCTGCGGCACGATGGGCGTCCGCGCCTGCACGCAAAGCCTCACGATCGCGGTGACTTCGTCCGCGGTGACGGGCCGCACGATGGCCAGCGCGCGGCCGGTGTAGCGCTTGCGCCAGTCGGTGAGATACGGCGCCGTGTCCGCGGACTCGGTCAGCACGTTGGCCTCGCCGACGGTCGCCTTCATCTGCTCGAGCAGGTTCACGGGGCCGCTTTCCGGGCCCTGGCCGCGCGCTTCAGCGGGCGCAGGTAGACGATGGATGCGACGAAGAAGAGCACCGCGAGCGCGATCTCGATGGCGGCGAGCAGGTTCACGGGCGCCGCGTCGAAGATGCGCACCGCTCCTTCGAGCACATACAGAAGCGACAGCATCAGCGCCCACTGCATCGTGTAGGCGTCGGCGCGCAGCAGCCCGCGCAGCGCGAGCGCCAGCGGCAGCGCCTTCAGCGCCAGCCAGGAACCGCCGGGACGCAGCGGCGCCAGCCACGTTTCCCAGAGCAAGGCGAGCGCGATCAGCGACAGCCAGGCGGCCACCGCGACGTGCCAGGCGACCCGCTGGCGTGCGGAGATATCCGCGCTCATGGGACTAACCTCGCGCTGCGCGCTCGGGGATGAGCGCTTCGGAGCGGCCGTGCGCGCTCACGCGCGTCCCAGCGCGACGGCCGTCCGCGCGAGGCGGGCGCCAAGCGCCACCGCGAGACGGCGCTCCTCGTCGGTCAGGGCGACGGGCGCCCCGTGCCGTCCGAGGTGGCTCGCGCCGTACGGCGTGCCGCCACTGGACGTGCCGTACAGGTCGGGTTCGGTGTACGGAATGCCGAGCACCAGCATCCCGTGGTGCAGCAGCGGAAGCATCATCGACAGCAGCGTCGCCTCCTGGCCGCCGTGCATCGAGCTCGTGGAAGTGAACACCGCAGCCGGTTTGCCGGCGAGGGCGCCCGACAGCCAACAGTCCGGACGTCGAATCGAAGAAGTGCTTCAACGGCGCCGCCATGTTGCCGAAGCGCGTCGGCGATCCGAGCGCGACCCCTCCGCACGCCTCGAGGTCCGCCAACTCGACGTACGGCGCGCCCACCATGGGGACCGGCGGTGCGGCCGTCGTCACGACCGGCGCGACCGGAGGCACCGTCCGCAGGCGCGCCTGCGCGCCATCGACGGCGTCGATGCCATTGGCGACCGCCTCGGCGAGGAGGCGGGTGGCGCCATGGCGAGAGTAGTAGAGGACGAGGATGTCCACGCGGGAAGGGCGAGGCAAAGTGAGAGGCTGGCATTATAGGAACCGCTGCTTCGCCCTCCCGCCCTCCGACCTTCCCCGATGCGCTTGCCCTTCGCCGACATGTTCGACCGCCATTCGCGCCTGCGCCGCGCGCGCGAGGTGCTGTCGTTCGCGGGTGCGCGGGCGCGCGACGTCCGCATGGGGCAGGTCGCCGGCAGCCTGACGTTCGCGACGATGCTGTCGGTGGTGCCGATCTTCGCGGTCGCGCTGGCGCTCTTCACCACGTTTCCGCTGTTCTCGCAGTTCCGCGGCGAACTGGAGAACTTCGTCCTGAAGGCGCTCCCGGGCCAGATCTCGGGCACCGTGATGCGCTACGTGAACGAGTTCGCGGCGCAGGCGACGGAGCTGACGGCCGTCGGCCTGGCGTTCCTCGCCATCACGGCGCTCACGATGATCATCACGGTGGACCGCGTCCTGAACGACATCTGGCGCGTCCGCGATCGCCGGCCGTTCGGGCAACGCGTGCTGATCTACTGGGCCATCCTTTCGCTGGGGCCGCTGGTGATCGGCGCGAGCCTGAGCGCCAGTTCGTTCCTGTGGTCGCTGTCGTCGGAGGCCGTGCGGCAGCTGCCGCGGCTGCTACGCCACCTGCTCGACTACGCGCCGGTCGTGCTCAACGGCCTCGCGTACACGGCGCTCTACGTGTTCGTCCCGAACCGCAGCGTCTCGTGGCGCGACGCGCTGATCGGCGGCTTCATCGCGGCCATCCTCGGCGAGGTCGTCAAGGGCACCTTCGGCGTGTTCGTGTCGCGCGGCGTCGTGCGATCGGTCTACGGCGCGTTCGCGGCGCTGCCGTTCTTCCTCATCTGGGTGTACCTCGCGTGGTACGTGCTGCTGTTCGGTGCAGCGATCGCGGCGACGCTGCCGCGACTGCGCGCAACGCGCTTCTCCGACGAGTCGCGCGCGGGCGATCGCTTCGTGACCGCGGTGGCGCTGCTGAAGGCGCTGCTCGACGCGAAGGCGGACGGCCGTCCGGCGCTCCCCACCGGCGAACTCGCGCGTGCCGTGCGCACGCCGATGGAAGAAGCCGAACTGCTGCTCGAGTCGCTCGAGCGGCTGGGCTACGTGAGGCGGGCGGCCACCACGTTGTCGGGGCGGGCGCGGGAGCACGACTGGCTGATCGTCTGCGACACGAAGACGATGACGCTCGCGCCGGTCTTCGGCCGCTTCGCGATCGATCCGACCAACACCCTGTTGTCGGCGGCGTCGGTGGGACTGGCGCCCGTGTGCCGGCGATGGTCAGAGGCGGAGTGGCTCAAGGCGCCGATGGAGGAGGCGCTCGGTTCAGGCTAGGGCGTGAGGCGCGGTGCGAAGCCGTTGCGATCGCCGCGTCGCTTGGACGAGCGTGTGCCGGGCGCTCGAGCAGGTCCGTCGAGGCGGCGGGGGATCGCCCTCAATCCTTCTTGTCGGGCGGCGAGTCCGGGGGGTTCGTCGGTGCGGCGGTCCCGAGGCCCCATTCGAGCCAGTCCTCGCCGAACAGTTCGACCGGATGCATCGTGCGTTCCGATCCGTTGCCACAGGCGAGCGAGTCGGACGGGCAGTACTTGTCGCAGCCCCAGCAGATGCGGTGGGGACTCTTCGGGGCGACAGGAAACTTCTTGTTCACGCAGGGTCAGGGTCCTCGGCGATTGGACCCGGCCTGCGGCAGCCGGTTCGCCGAGTGTTTCCTTCGAGGCAGGTCAGGGCAATGGCCCGATCCGCGACAGCAGGCAGCGCCGGTTGCGGGCCGCGCTGAGGAGGGCTTCGATGCCGAGGCCACCGATGACGACGGCGGCCAGCACGGGGCCGACCGACAGGTCGTGCACGAACGACACCAGGATGGCGAGCGCGATGCACACGAAGAGCGCACCGATCACGACCGCGGCGATGCGTTCCCGCGTGCCTTGGTCCTTCAGCGGGTTCGCGTCGTCGCTCACTGGACTACCCTCGCGCGCTGCGTGCCCCTGGATGAGGGCATCGGAGCGGCCGTGCGCGCACAGGCGGGACGGGTCGTGCGGCGCGGGGCGACTGAAGTGCTCATCGTGGACGTCGGGAGCGAGCGGCGAGCAGCCAATCTTACGGTGTGCCGCGGCCGGTCAAGTCACGCTGAGCACGAGCGCCGCCGCCCCGAGCACCAGCACGCCGGCGGCGCGCTCGGTAAAGCGGGCAAACCGTGGATCGCCGGTCAGCCGCGCCGCGCGCGAAGCGAGGTAGCCGTATCCGCCGAGGATGAAGAACTCCGGAACGATCGAGCCGGCGGCGAGCCACGCCATCTGCGGGCCGACCGGCAGCCTCGGGTCGACGAACTGAGGCAGTATCGATGCGAAGAACACGAGGGTCTTCGGATTGGCGAGTTGCAGCGTCAGCCCGGACAGGTAGATCGCGCGCGGCGCGCCACCCGAGCGCTCGTCGCGGGTCACGGTGATGGGCGAGGGCCGCCCGAACAGCGCCGACAGCCCGATGTAGACCAGGTAGGCCGCGCCGAGCCACTTCACGGCGATGAAGAACGCTTTCGAAGTCACCAGCACCGCGCCGAGCGCCGTCGCCGAGAGCGCGAAGTAGATCGCGTTGGCGCTGAGGATCCCGAGCGTGGCGTGGATCGACTTGCGCGCGCCGTAGGTCAGGCCGCAGGCGATCACCAGCATCACGGCGGGGCCGGGCGACAGCGACAGCGCCACCTCGGCCAGCACGTACAGCCAGAAGGTGTCCCAGTTGACCGCGTCGAGCCAGTGCGCCACGAACTAGTTCACGGGCGCTGCGAACGCGCGCCGAGCGAAGTCCGCGATGGCCGTGCGCACGCCGTCCGGGTTCTCGGACATCAGCGCGTGGCCGGCGCGGGGCAGCGTCACGACCTCGGGCTGCCGGCAGGCGTCGATCAGCGCCTTCGCCGCGCGCGGCGGCGTCATCGAATCCGAACTGCCGAGCACGAACAGCACCGGGCATTGCAGTGCCGCCGCCGTTTCGAATCCCGCCGCATAGCGGCTGCACGCGACGAAGTCGGTCGGCAGCACGGTGCTGCCGCTGCACCGCTGGATTCGCTGCATCAGGCGCAGGTTCTGCCACATGGTGGAGAACCCCGGCCCCGGGCTCGACGGCTTGCGGTCGAATCCCGCGATCGACGGGCTGTGCGACCAGACGTTGATCATGTCGAGCGCCTCCTCCGGCGCCTCGCGGGTGGCGTTCAGCAGCGGCTCGGCGACGCGCATCGGGAACGCCGTGGCGACGAGCGCGACGCCACGGACAGACTCCGGCATCCGCTTCGCCAGTTCGAGGGCGATCAGGGACCCCATGCTGTGACCGACCGCGATCATCCGGGTGACGTTGGCGGACCGCAGCGCATTGGCGATGCGGTCGGCTATCGCCTCGACGGTGTCGAGCGCGCGGTCCTTCGCTGCGCATGTGGCCGGGCAGGTCGAGCGCTAGCACGCCGTAGCCGTGGTGCGCAAGATAGCGGCTCTGCAGGATCCAGACACTGTGGTCGTGCTGTGCGCCGTGCAGGAAGACGACGGTCGGTTTCGCGGCGTCGAACGTCTTGCCGCCGGTGTAGGCGTAGAGACGGGGCGAGGTCGAGAGGTTCATCAGCCCACCTTCTGCGCGCGCTTCAGCGCCTGCGCGAGGTCGTCGATCAGGTCGGCCGGGTCTTCGAGACCGACGGACAGGCGGATCGTGCCCTGGGTGATGCCGGCCGCCTCCAGTTGCTCGTCCGGCACCCGGAAGTGGGTCGTCGACGCGGGGTGGATCACCAGCGACTTCGCGTCGCCGACGTTGGCGAGGTGCGAGAACACCTGCAGCGACTCGACGAAGGCGCGGCCGGCGGCGCGGCTGCCCTTCATGTCGAAGCTGAACACCGCGCCGCATCCGCGCGGCAGCAGGCGCTGCGCCAGGGCGTGGTCCGGATGCGAGGGCAGTTCGGGGTACGCGACTGACTCGACCGCCGCGTGGCCCGCCAGGAACGCGACCACCTTGCGAGCGTTGTCGACGTGGCGCTGCATCCGCAGCGGCAGCGTCTCTATGCCCTGCAGCAGGAAGAACGCGGTGTGCGGGCTCATGCAGGCGCCGAAGTCGCGCAATCCCTCGCGCCGGGCGCGCAGCAGGAAAGGCGCGACGGTGCTCTCCTCGGCGAAGTTCATCCCGTGAAACCCGACGTAAGGCTCGGTGAGCGTCGCGAATTTGCCGCTGGCGAGCCAGTCGAACGTGCCGCCGTCGATCAGCACGCCGCCGATCGCAACGCCGTGGCCGCCGATGAACTTCGTCGCGGAGTGATAAACGAGGTCGGCGCCGTGATCGAACGGCGTCATCAGGAACGGCGTGGTAAACGTCGAGTCGACCATCAGTGGCAACCCCTGGCGGTGCGCGATGTCCGCGACCGCCGGGATGTCGAGCACGTCGAGACCGGGGTTGCCGAGCGTCTCGCCGAACAGCAACCGCGTGTTCGGCCGGATCGACCGCTCCCAGGCGCCGAGGTCGCGCGGGTCGATGAAGGTCGTGTCGATGCCGAAGCGCGCGAGCGTGTAGCCGAGCAGGTTGTGCGATCCACCGTATAGCGACCGGCTGGCCACGATGTGCGCGCCGGCGCCCATCAGCGTGACGATCGCAAGGTGCAGCGCCGCCTGCCCGCTGGCCGTCGCGATCGCGCCGACGCCTCTCTCGAGCGCCGCCATGCGTTCCTCGAAGACGGCCACCGTCGGGTTCGAGATGCGCGAATACACGTGGCCGGAGCGCTCCATGTTGAAGAGCGCGGCCGCGTGGTCGGAGTCGTCGAAGACATACGACGCGGTGGCGTAGATGGGCACCGCGCGGCTGCCTGTGGTCGGGTCGGGCGGCTGGCCCGCGTGGAGCGCGAGCGTGTCGAAACCTGGATAGCGAACGGGCATGGCGGCGGCCTGGTGCGTAAGAACCCTGATGATGCCAAAACGCGCTCGGCCATATTGCACCTGCACAACGAAAATCGCGCGCCTTTGCCATTGCGCACGAGGCGATCGAGGACTAGGGTGACAAAGCGCGCAACGACGGATGGAGGAGACGATGACGACAATGACCGTGGCCGATGTGGATATCGCACTCCGCCGGCAGCCCTTGATGCGTGAGTTCACGCCGGCGCAGTTCGACCAGCTGATGAACATTGCCGAGCTGGTCGAGTTCGCGCCGAACGAGGTCATCCACCGCGAGGGCGACGAGAGCGACAAGCTCTTCCTGGTCGTCCGCGGGCACGTGGCGATCGAACTCGCCGGGCGCCTCGAGGTACTGCGGGTCGAGACCGTTGGTCCGGGCGGCGAGTTCGGGTGGTCGTCGATGCTGCACGGCGCGGGCCGTTACTTCCAGTCGCGTGCGCTGGACGGTGTCCAGGCCCTCGCGTTCGACGCCGCTGACCTGCGCCAGATGTGCGAGGAAGACCCGCGTTTCGGATACGCCCTGATGACGCGGCTGCTGGCGGTCGTCGCCGAGCGCCTGCAGGCCACGCGGCTGCAGATCGTCGACATGCACTGGACGCCCGCGAAGCGCGCCGGCGCGTAGATCCAGCACGTCGACGGCCGAGCAGATCGCGGACGGCTTTTGTCCGCTCCTCGGTCCGGCGGCCGCAGGTCGGCCGCTTAAACTCCGCGGATGGACACGCGGAGTGCATTGCATCCCCCGATCGAACCGTTCGACGGCGGGATGCTGCCGCTCGACGACGTGCACACGATGTACTGGGAGGCGTCGGGCAATCCGGAAGGCGTTCCGGTGCTGTTCCTGCACGGCGGCCCCGGCGGCGGATCGTCCCCCGAGCACAGGCGCTTCTTCGACCCGACGTTCTTTCGAGCGGTGCTGTTCGACCAGCGGGGTGCGGGAGCGTCGACGCCGGTGGGCGAGACGAGCGGAAACACCACGCAGCAGTTGATCGACGACATCGAGCGCCTGCGGGAATACCTCGGCATCGAGCGCTGGCTCGTCTTCGGCGGATCGTGGGGCAGCACGCTCGGCCTGGCGTACGGGCAGGTGCATCCGTCGCGCTGCCTGGGATTCCTGCTGCGCGGCATCTTTCTCGGGCGGCCCAGCGAAATCGACTGGTTCCTGCATGGCTTGAAGAACGTCTTCCCGGAGGCGTGGCACAAGTTCGCCGGGATGCTGCCGCAGGACGAGCGCCGCGATCTGCTGCGTGGCTACCTGAAACGGCTGTTCGATCCGGATCCGCGGGTGCACCTGCCGTATGCGCGCGCGTGGAGCGAGTACGAAGGCACCTGCTCGACGCTGCTGCCGAATCCGGACCTCGTCCGTCACTTCACCGACGAGGCGCTCGGGCTGGCGCGGCTGGAGGCGCACTACTTCGCGCACGAGTGCTTCCTCGGCCCGAACGAACTGCTGGGCCGGATCGACCGCATCCGCCACCTGCCAGCGTCCATCGTGCAGGCGCGCTACGACATGGTGTGCCCGATCGTGAACGCGGACGAACTCGCACGCGCGTGGCCCTCGGCCCGCTACGTGATCGTTCCCGACGCCGGGCACTCGGTGTGGGAGCCACCGGTACGCGCGGCGGTGATCGCCGAACTCGAACGCCTGAAACTCCGCCTGAAGGAGGCCTGATGCCACGTTTTGCCGCGAACATCAGCACGCTGTATCCCGAACATGCGCTGCTCGATCGCATCGGCGCCGCGGCCCGTGACGGCTTCGCCGCGATCGAGGTTCAATCCCCCTATGCGGCCAGGGCGAGCGAGTTGCGGCGCGCGCTGACCGAAGCCCGGACGCGGTTGGTCCTGATGAATGCCCCGCAGGGGGACGTGGACGCCGGGGAACGCGGTCTTGCCGCGCTGCCGGGCCGCGAAGCGGACTTCGAGGCGTCGATCGCCGAGGCCGTCGACTACGCTCGGGCCGTCGATGCACCGCGCGTGCACGTGATGGCGGGCAAGCCCGAAGCGGGAACGAACCCGACGGAGGCGGAACGCGTCTTTGCGCGCAACCTGCGGCACGCCTGCGCGGCCTTCGGGCCGCACGGCATTCGCGTGACGATCGAGCCGATCAACACGCGCGACATGCCGGGCTACTTCCTGACGACCCCCGAGCAGGCCGAGGCGATCATCGTGCGCGTCGGTGCGGCCAGCCTGGCGCTGCAGTTCGACGTCTATCACGCGCAGATCATGGTCGGAGACGTGTCGAAGCGCATCGAGCGCCTGTTCCCGCGGATCGGCCATGTCCAGGTCGCGGGTGTGCCCGAGCGCCACGAACCGGACACCGGGGAGGTCAACTACCCGGCGGTGTTCCGCTTGCTGGATCGACTCGGCTACGCCGGCTGGGTTGGGTGCGAGTACCGCCCGGCGCGCGGCGCGTCGCCCGGCGGGACGTCGGCCGGACTGGGCTGGCTGCGCCACTGCTGATCCGCTCGGCTGTCACGCGTATCGGGCGCTTGTTGCGGTCTCGGGGCGCGGCTACGATCCCTGTGCAGTTCAACCGCCGCGCAGCCCCGCCCGTCCCCCGCGCGGCCAGGAGACACCGATGAAGGTCGCCGACATCCTGCGAGTCAAGGGCAACACCCTGTTCACGGTGACGCCGGATGCACCCCTGTCGCAGGCGGTGGCGATGATGGCCGAGCAGGACATCGGCTCGGTGGTCGTGATGGAGTACGGAGAACTGGTTGGCATGCTGACCTTTCGCGAGGTCATCAACCGCGTTCACGCGAACAACGGCGCGGTCGGCGACATCCGCGTGCGCAAGGTGATGGACGATGCGCCGCTGACCATCACGCCGGCGACCGACGTGATGGAGGTGCGGCGGCTGATGCTCGAGCGGCATGCGCGCTACCTGCCGGTGCTCGACGGCCGCACGCTGGCCGGTGTCATTTCCTTCTATGACGTCGCCCGGGCGGTGCTCGAGGAACAGAGCTTCGAGAACCGCATGCTGAAGGCGTACATCCGCGACTGGCCCGAGCCCGAGGAGGCGCGGTCCTAGTGCGCCCCGGTTCCGCCGGGCCGTTGCCCGACGGCTTCCGGGTCGCTGTCGTCGGCGCCGGCGTTTCCGGCCTCATCTGCGCGAGCACGCTGCAGGCGCGGGGCGCGCGCGTCGTCGTCTTCGAATCCGCCCGCCGCCCGGGCGGCCGCGCCGCCAGCGAGATCACGCCGGCCGGCAGCTTCGACCACGGCACCCAGTTCTTCACTGCGCGCAGCGCCGATTTCGACCGACTCGTATCGGAGTGGTGCGGCGATGGGCTGGTCCAGCCGTGGACGGCGCAGGTGATCGCGGTCGAGGGAGAAGGTGCGGTGGACAAGACCGCGTCGGCACGGCGCTACATCGTCCGCGAGGGCATGCAGGCGCTCGGCCGCAGGCTGGCGGCCGATGTCGACGTGAGGTTCGACATCACGGTCGCGTCCGTGACGAAGCGCGGCAATTCGTGGCATCTGCTCGATGCGCAGGGCAAGAGCCTCTCGCATGGCGGCTACGACGCGGTCGTGCTGGCGATTCCGCAGCCGGCCGCGCTGCTCGGCGCGGCCCCGGAACTGGCCCGGCGCGCGAACCATATCGTCTGGCAGCCTTGCTGGGCGGCGCTGCTGGCGATCGAGCCGGCGAGCGGTTTCGATTTCGGCGGCGCCTTCGTCAACGACCATCCGGCGCTCGCGTGGGTCACGCGCGAGGAGTCGAAGCTCTCGCCGCGGTCGGCGCTCGGCGAGCGCTGGGTGTTGCATGCGACGCACCGGTGGTCGGCGCTGCATCTGAATCACTCTGTTGACGACGTCGCCGCCACGCTCGCCGGCGCCTTTGCGAGCCGCTTCAACTTCGCTTTCCGCCCTGCGTTCCTGACCGCGCGGCGCTGGCTCACTGCCACGCCTGCGAATCCGCTGAAGCAGACTTTCCTGTGGGACCCGGTCCAGCGCATCGGCGCGGTCGGCGACTGGTGCGGCGGCCCGCGGCTGGAGGGCGCCTTCATGTCGGGCCGCTCGCTTGCCCAGGCCATCAGCGCATAGCCGCCTGCGCCGCGAACCCCGATAATCGCGCTGCGCCCGGGGAGGGCGGGGAGTGGAGTTGAGCGCGGGAAGCCAGTTCGACCTGTTGCGGCAACGGCGGTTCGCACCGCTGTTCTGGGTGCAGTTCCTCGGCGCCGCCAACGACAACGTCTTCAAGTTCGCGTTCACGCTGCTCGCCACCTACGGCGCCTCGAGCTGGGGCGGAGTCGACCCGAGGCTGGCGGGATTCCTGATCGGGGGCCTCTTCATCGCGCCCTTCGTGCTCTTCTCCGCGACGAGCGGCCAGCTGGCGGATCGCCTCGAGAAGTCCTGGTTCATTCGGCGCGTGAAGGAAGCGGAAGTCGTGATCATGCTGATCGCCGCGGCCGGGTTCCTGCTGCAGGTGCCGGCGCTGCTGTACCTCACGGTCTTCCTGATGGGGCTGCACTCGACCGTGTTCGGCCCGGTCAAGTACTCCTACCTGCCGCAGCACCTCGACACGCACGAGATCACGGGCGGCAACGGGCTGGTGGAGATGGGGACTTTCGTCGCGATCCTCTTCGGAACGATCGGTGGCGGCTTGCTGGTCAACCAGTTCGGGCCGAACGGTGCCGCGGCCACGGCGACGGTGGTCCTCGTCATCGCGGCGCTCGGCCGTGCCGTGGCCCAGTTCGTTCCGCTGTCGCCTGCCGCGGACCCGGACCTGCGGATCAACTGGAATCCGGTCAGCGAGACCGCAGCCAACCTCCGGATCGCGCACGCGAGCCCCGCGGTCTTCAACTCGATCCTCGGCATTTCGTGGCTCTGGTTCTTCGGCTCGATCTTCCTGACCAGCTTCACGCCGTTCGCGCGCGAGAACCTCGGCGGCGACGAGGGCGTCGTCACGTTGCTGCTCGCGGTGTTCTCGTTCGGTATCGGCACCGGCTCGCTGGTGACCGAGCGGCTGTCGGGCCGCAAGGTGGAGATCGGCCTCGTGCCGCTGGGATCGATCGGCATGACCGTGTTTGCCGTCGACCTCTACCTCGCGTCGCGCGGCTTCGCGACGATGCAGGGCGGGACGTTCGTCGAGTTCCTGCGCCACGACGGCGCCTGGCGCATCGTGTTCGACCTCGCCGCGCTGTCGTTCTTCGGCGGCCTGTACTCGGTGCCGCTCTACGCCCTGATCCAGAGCCGCGCCGAAAGGACGCACATCGCGCGCATCGTCGCCGCCAACAACATCCTGAACGCGTTGTTCATGGTGACGGCTTCGCTGATGGCGGCGGCGCTGCTCTCGGCGGGCCTGACGATCCCGCAGCTCTTCCTGGTCACCGCCGTCCTGAACGCCGCCGTGGCGATCTACATCTATCGCCTCGTGCCGGAGTTCCTGCTGCGTTTCATCGCCTGGGTCCTGGCCCACACGCTGTACCGGGTGCGGTCGATCGAGACGGACCGCATCCCGGACCAGGGCGCGGCCGTGCTGGTGTGCAACCACGTCAGTTTCGTCGACGCGATCGTCATCATGGGCGAGAGCCCGCGGCCGATCCGCTTCGTGATGGACCACCGGATCTTCAGGGTTCCGTTGATGAACTGGTTCTTCCGCAACGCCAAGGCGATCGCGATCGCGCCCGCGAAGGAGGACCCGACGATGCTGGAGAAGGCCAACGTGCGCATCGACGCGGCGCTCGCCGATGGCGACCTCGTCTGCATCTTTCCAGAAGGACGGATCACCGACACCGGCGAGATGTACCCGTTCAAGCAGGGTGTCGCGCGGATCGTCGAACGGAATCCCGTGCCCGTGATCCCGATGGCGCTGCGCGGCTTGTGGGGCTCGTTCTTCTCGCGCTTCGGCGGCACCGCGTTCTCGCGTCCGATCGATGCGCGCCTGCGCCGCGGACTGCGGTCCAGGGTCGAGTTCATCGTCGGCGAGCCGGTTCCGGCGGCCCAGGCTTCGCCCGAGCTCCTGATGCAGCGAGTCGCGGAACTCCGGGGCAGCGAACGCTGACGGCCACGCTTCGAGCGATCCGATCGCCGAGCGCTTCGCGGCAGGACGCGTCGGCGACCCTCGTACAATCCGTCGCCATGTCCTCCACGTTCGGCCATCTCTTCCGCGTCACCAACTTCGGCGAGTCGCACGGTGCGGCGATCGGCTGCGTGATCGACGGCTGCCCGCCGGGGCTGCCCTGTCGGCGGCCGACCTGCAGCCCGATCTCGACCGGCGCAAGCCGGGCACGTCGCGTCATGTGACGCAGCGGCGCGAGTCCGACGAGGTCGAAATCGTCTCGGGCGTCTACGAAGGCGTGACGACCGGCACGCCCATCGCGCTGCTCATTCGCAACGCGGACCAGCGCAGCAAGGACTACGAGAACCTGCTCGACACGTTCCGGCCCGGTCACGCCGACTACACCTACTGGCGCAAGTACGGCCTGCGCGATCCGCGCGGCGGCGGTCGCTCGTCGGCTCGACTCACTGCGCCGATGGTCGCCGCCGGCGCGGTGGCGAAGAAGTGGCTGCGGCCACGCACGGCACGCGCATTCGCGGCTGCATGGAGCAGATCGGCGAGGTCGTCATTCCCTTCATGAGCTGGGACGACGTCGAAGGCAACCCGTTCTTCGCGCCGGATGCGGGGTCGGTCGCCGAGCTCGAGGCGTACATGGATGCGCTGCGCAGGAGCGGCGATTCGGTCGGCGCGCGGCTGCGCGTCACCGCGAGCGGAGTTCCGGTCGGCCTCGGGGCGCCGTTGTACGACAAGCTCGACGCCGACATCGCGTACGCGATGATGGGCATCAACGCGGTCAAGGGTGTGGAGATCGGCGCCGGCTTCAATGCGGTGACGCAGAGGGGCTCCGAGCACGGCGACGAACTGCTGCCCGACGGCTTCGTCACCAATCATGCCGGCGGCGTGCTCGGCGGCATCTCGACCGGGCAGGACATCGAGGTCTCGATCGCGATCAAGCCGACGTCGAGCATTCGCCTGCCGCGGCGCTCCATCGATCGCGCGGGCGAACCGACTATCGTCGAAACGCACGGTCGCCACGATCCCTGCGTCGGCATCCGCGCCACGCCGATTGCCGAGGCCATGCTGGCGCTGGTGCTGATCGACCACGTGCTGCTGCATCGCGCGCAGAACGCCGACGTGCGGCACGACGTCCCGCCGATCCCGGCGGCCTCGCGCTCCCGCTGATGTCGAATCGCGCCGCGGCTCCCGACCCCGCCGGTCGGCGGCTGGGGATGTTCTTCGGCGCGTACTTCGCGCTGGTCGGGATCCTCGCGCCGTACATGCCGCTGTACTTCGAGCACCGCGGCCTGACGGCCGTGCAGATCGGCCTGCTGGTGGCGATGGCGCAGGCGATGCGGATGGTCGGGCCGAACCTGTGGGGCTGGCTCGCCGACCACTCCGGGCATCGGACGCGCATCCTGCGCGCCACCTCGTTCGCGCTGCGTCGTGTCGTTCGCGCTGCTCTTCTTCCCCGGCGGCTTCGGCTTCGTGTTCGCCGCGATGGCGCTGGTGAACTTCTTCCAGACCGCGCAGATGCCGGTGGCCGAGGCTCTGGCCTCGGCGCAGCTGCGCGGGCAGGCCGACGCGGCGACCCGTTACGGCCGGCTGCGCGTGATGGGTTCGCTGGCGTTCGTCGCGGTCGTGCTTGCCTCGGGCCCGTTGTTCGACCGCGTCGGGATGCAGGCCGCGCTGTGGGTGTGCATCGGGCTCGCGCTGCTGCTGCTCGGAGCGTCGGTCCGGCGTGGTCGAGCAGCACGCCGTCGAGCTGCCGCACGAGCGCGTGTCGGTGAGGGCGCGCCTCGGGAGCCGCGCGTCCGCTGGTTCTTCGCGTCCGCCGCCCTGATGGTGTTTGCGCACGGTGCGCTCTACACCTATCTTTCGCTCTACCTCGCGCAGCTTGGCTACAGCAAGACCGCGATCGGCGCGTTCTGGGTGGTCAGCGTCGCGCTCGAGATCGCGTTCTTCCTCACGCAGGGCAAGTGGTTCGCGCGCTTCGGCGTGTTCCCGTTGATGATCTTTGCGTTCGGGGTGGCTGCGGTTCGTTTCTTGCTGATCGCGGAGCTGGCCACCGTCTGGTGGATCCTGGTGCTGGCACAGGCGATGCATGCCGTAACGTTCGCGGTGCACCACAGCGCTTCGATACTGACGATCCAGCGCTGGTTTCCCGGACAGGCGGCGGCGCGCGGCCAGGCGCTCTACATCAGCATGGCGTACGGACTCGGCGGCACGGTGGGCAGCCTGGTCGCCGCGTGGCTGTGGTCGCGCCCTCGGTCCGTCCTGGGCCTTCGTGGCCGGCAGCGCGGGCGCGGTCCTCGGATTCTGGGCGGCGGTGCGGATGCGGCGAGCCGATCGCGACCGGACGAAGCCGCACAGCGTGAACCTCGAACTCGACAGGAGCGTGAACGGATGAATCGGATCAAGTTGGCCGTCGCGGCCGGCGCGTTGTCGGTGCTCGCCATCGGCTGCCAGTCGGAACAGACGACGCAGGGCGGCGTCGTCGGGGTCGATCGCAAGCAGTCGATGTCCTCGCTGGTGAGCGCGAAGGAAGTCGAGCAGCAGGCGTCGCAGGAGTATGCGCAGATGATGGCGCAGGCGCAGAAGAAGGGCCTGCTGAACCAGAATCCGCAGCACGTCCAGCGGGTGCGGACGACGGCGCAGCGACTGATCCCGCATGTCAGCGCGTTCCGGCCGGACGCGGTGAAGTGGAAGTGGGAAACCAACGTGCTGACGTCGAAGGACGTCAACGCGTGGTGCATGCCGGGCGGCAAGATCGCCGTTTACACCGGCCTGATCGAGCGGCTGAACCTCACCGATGCACGAACTGCGGCCGTGATGGGCCACGAGATAGCGCACGCGCTGCGCGAGCACGCGCGCGAGCGGATGGGCCGCCAGATGGCGACGCAGACCGGCACCGTGATCGGCGCCGTCGCGCTCGAGGTCTTCACCGGCATCCGCATCGACCCGAACCTCGCCGGCACGGTGTCGCAGGCCGCGTTCGTGCTGCCGAACAGCCGCGAGGCCGAGCAGGAAGCGGACCGCATCGGCGTCGAACTCGCCGCGCGCGCGGGCTACGACCCGCGCGCCGCGGTGACCCTGTGGCAGAAGATGGCCAAGCTGGGCGGCAGCGCGCCGCCGCAGTGGCTGTCGACGCACCCGAGCAACGAGACGCGCCTGCAGGACCTCGAGGTCTACACGCAGAAGGTGATGCCGCTCTATCGGCCCGCGGCGCGTTAGGCGATGACGAGGTCGGCGCGCGCCGTCTGCCGCGTGGCGCGCGCGAGCGGGTGCGGTTGCCGGCGTGGCAGGGCCGAAGCGCAGCGTCAGCGCGGCCTGCTCGTCCCCGTCGAGTCGCGCGAACAGGAAGTCGGTCCGGTTGCCCGGATCGTCGGGCAGGTAGAACTGCGTGGCGAGAACCCGCCCGTCGCGGCCTGCACGCGGACGTGGATGTGCGGCGTGCGGCCGGGATAGGCGACGGGGCGGATCGTGCGGAAGTGGAAGGCTCCGCCGGCGTCGGTCTTCGCGACGCCGTAGCCCTGGAAGTTCGGATCGCGTCGGGCTCCGCGCCGCCGTCCGGGTGGTGGTAGACGGCATTGGCGTCGCACTGCCAGAGCTCCGACAACGGCGTCCGCACCGGGTTGCCGCGTCGATCGGCAACCTCGCGCCGGGCGAGGTAGACTCGGGATGCCCTTGGTGAGCACGCGATCGCCGTCGACCGCAGCAGGTCGGCATCGGTTTCGGCGCGGGCGCTCCGACGGGGTCACGCGGATAGAACGGACCGAGCGTCTGCGTCGGGGAGGGCACGCGCCCGACCGTCTGGCGCGGGCCACGCGGAAGCGGGGCGACGCTGGCCACGGCCAGGCCGCCGACGAACAGGCGTCGCGCAGCGTGCTTCGATTGTTCGGCGTTCGCGTCATGCGGACTCCTGCGCTCATCACTGCTGCCTGAGACCGGCTCGCGGGGCGTTGCGTTCCCGGATCGGCGACCCGCGGACGAAGGGAAATGCTTCATCGAGTGGCATAATTCACGGCCCTGCGCGTTGCTGCAGGTTCCGCCAAGCGTCCGCCCAGGGCGCGACTTCGCCGATGGCCGCACGCACTGTACTGTACGACAAGCTGTGGGACGATCACGTCGTTCACGTCGAGGACGACGGACCGACGGTCCTCTACATCGATCGGCATCTGGTCCACGAGGTGACGAGTCCGCAGGCGTTCGAAGGGCTGCGTGTAGCCGGCCGCACGCCGTGGCGCATCAGTTCGATCGTCGCGACGGCGGACCACAACACGCCGACCACCTGGGACCGCGGCTACGAGGCATCACCGATCCGGTCTCGAAGGAGCAGGTGGTCACGCTCGACAGCAACATCCGCGAGTTCGGGGCGGCGGCGTACTTTCCGTTCCTCGACAATCAACAGGGCATCGTCCACGTGATGGGGCCGGAGCAGGGCGCGACGCTGCCGGGCATGACGGTCGTCTGCGGCGACTCGCACACCAGCACGCACGGCGCGTTCGGCGCGCTCGCCTTCGGCATCGGCACCAGCGAGGTCGAGCACGTGCTCGCGACGCAGACGTTGCTGATGAAGAAGGCGAAGAACATGCTGGTGCGCGTCGACGGCAGGCTGCCGGCGGGCTGCACCGCGAAGGACATCGTGCTCGCGATCATCGGCCGCATCGGCACGGCGGGCGGCACCGGCTACGCGATCGAGTTCGCCGGCGGCGCGATCGAGGCGCTGTCGATGGAAGGCCGCATGACGGTCTGCAACATGGCGATCGAGGCCGGTGCCCGCTCGGGCCTGGTCGCGGTGGACGAGAAGACGATCGACTACGTGCGCGGACGGCCGTTCTCGCCCGACGGCGCGATGTTCGAGCAGGCGGCGGCCGCATGGCGCCACTTGCGCTCGGACCCCGGCGCGCGCTTCGACCACGTCGTCGAACTGCGCGCCGAGGAGATCGAGCCGCAGGTGACGTGGGGCACCTCGCCGGAGATGGTGACTACGGTGAAGGGCATGGTGCCCGACCCCGAGGCCGAGAAGGACCCCGTGAAGCGCGAAGGCATCGAGCGCGCGCTCAAGTACATGGGCCTCGCGCCGAAGACGCCGATCACCGCGATCCGTGTCGACAAGGTCTTCATCGGCTCGTGCACGAATTCGCGCATCGAGGACCTGCGCGAGGCGGCGTGGGTCGTGAAGCGGCTGGGCAAGCGCGTCGCGTCGAGCGTGAAGCTGGCGATGGTCGTGCCGGGCTCGGGCCTCGTGAAGGCGCAGGCCGAGAAGGAAGGGCTGCACGAGATCTTCAAGGCGGCAGGCTTCGAGTGGCGCGAGCCGGGCTGCTCGATGTGCCTGGCGATGAACGCCGACCGCCTCGAGCCGGGCGAGCGCTGCGCCTCGACCAGCAACCGCAATTTCGAGGGCCGGCAGGGGGCGGGCGGCCGCACGCATCTGGTTTCGCCCGCGATGGCCGCGGCCGCGGCCATCGAAGGACATTTCGCTGACGTGAGGAGACTCCAATGAAGAGGCTGCTGGTCGTCCTGATCGCTTCTGTCGTGGCGAGCTTCGCGGCGACGGGCTGCAACACCATCTCGGGCATGGGCAAGGACCTCGAGGCCGCCGGTGGCGCCGTCGACAAGGCCGCCACCGACACCAAGAAGAAGATGTAGGGAGGAGGTCCTGGACGCCTTCACTGTTCATCAGGGACTGGTCGCGCCGCTCGACCGCGCGAACGTCGACACCGACGCGATCATCCCGAAGCAGTTCCTGAAGTCGATCAGGCGGACCGGCTTCGGCCCGACCTGTTCGACGAGTGGCGCTACCTGGATCATGGCGAGCCGGGCATGGACCACTCGAAGCGGCCGTTGAACCCGGACTTCGTGCTGAACCAGTCGCGCTACCAGGGGGCGACCATCCTGCTGGCGCGCAAGAACTTCGGCTGCGGATCGTCGCGCGAGCACGCGCCGTGGGCGTTGCAGCAGTACGGCTTCCGGGCGGTGATCGCACCGAGCTTCGCCGATATCTTCTTCAACAACTGCACGAAGAACGGCGTGCTGCCGGTGGTCCTGCCGGAAGTCGTGATCGACCGCCTGTTCCACGAGGTCGCGGCGCATCCGGGCTACCGGCTCACCGTCGACTTGCCGCGGCAGAAGATCATCGAAGCCGACGGCCGCGAGCACGACTTCGACGTCGCGCCGTTCCGCAAGTACTGCCTGGTGAACGGCCTGGACGACATCGGACTGACACTGCGCCACAAGGACAAGATCGCGGCGTTCGAGAAGGAGCGGCTGATGAAGCAGCCGTGGCTCGCGAAGACCAGCTGATCACCCCACTTCGTTCCGGTGCGGACAGGGGCGGGGTGAACGACAACCGGTCCGCGCGGGAATCAGCATGAAGATCGCAGTACTGCCGGGCGACGGCATCGGCAAGGAGATCGTGGCCGAGGCCGTCAAGGTGCTGCAGGCGCTGGGTGAGCGTTTCGAGCTTGAGTTCGCCGACGTCGGCGGCACGGCGTACGAGGCGCACGGTCATCCGCTGCCGGAAGCGACGCTGAAGCTCGCGCAAGGGGCCGACGCGGTTCTGTTCGGCGCGGTCGGCGACTGGAAGTACGACAAGCTCGAGCGCGCCCTGCGTCCCGAGCAGGCGATCCTCGGGCTGCGCAGGAGCCTCGGCCTGTTCGCGAACTTCCGGCCGGCGCTCTGCTACGCGGAGCTCACGCACGCCTCCAGTCTGAAGCCCGGGCTCGTCGCCGGGCTGGACATCCTGATCGTGCGCGAGCTGACCGGGGACATCTACTTCGGCCAGCCGCGCGGGCGTCGCGTCGCCCCGGACGGCCCGTTCGCCGGCCAGCCGGAAGCGTTCGACACGATGCGCTACAGCCGCCCGGAAATCGAGCGGATCGCGCACGTGGCGTTCCAGGCGGCGCGGCGGCGCAGTCGCAAGGTCACCAGCGTGGACAAGGCCAACGTGCTCGAGACCTTCCAGTTCTGGAAGGACGTCGTGACCGAGGTCCACGGCCAGTATCCCGACGTCGAACTGGAGCACATGTACGTCGACAATGCCGCCATGCAGCTCGTCCGGGCGCCGAAGAAGTTTGACGTGATCGTCACCGGGAACATGTTCGGCGACATACTCTCCGACGAAGCGGCGATGCTGACGGGATCGATCGGCATGCTCCCGTCGGCGTCGCTCAACGAGCGGAACCAGGGGCTGTACGAGCCGTCGCACGGCAGCGCGCCGGACATCGCCGGCCAGGGCGTCGCCAATCCACTGGCAACGATCCTGTCCGCGGCGATGATGCTGCGCTACTCGCTGAACCGGGCCGCGCAGGCCGACCGGATCGAGGCCGCCGTGCGGAAGGTCCTGGGTCAGGGACTGCGCACCGCTGACATCTGGAGCGAGGGCACGAAGAAGGTCGGGACGAAGGACATGGGCGACGCGGTGGTTGCGGCGCTGAACGGATAGACGACAGGCAAAACAGCAGGGGCGAGGGAAATGAAAGTAGGCATCGTAGGTTGGCGCGGCATGGTGGGCTCCGTACTGATGGAGCGCATGACCGCGGAGCGTGACTTCGAACTGTTCGACTCGGTGTTCTTCAGCACTTCGAATGCCGGCGGCGCGGCGCCCAGGGTGGCCCGGGCCGCCCCGACGCTGAAGGACGCTGGCGACATCGACGCCCTGAAGGCGTGCGACACCATCGTCACCTGCCAGGGTGGCGATTACACCAACGACGTCTTCCCGAAACTGCGGGCCGCCGGCTGGAACGGTTACTGGGTCGACGCCGCCTCGGCGCTTCGGATGAAGGACGACGCGGTCATCATTCTCGATCCCGTGAACCTGCCGGTGATCAAGGACGCGCTCGCCAAGGGCGTCAAGAACTACATCGGCGGCAACTGCACGGTGAGTCTGATGCTGATGGCACTCGACGGCCTGCTCGAGGAAAACCTGGTCGAGTGGGTCACCGCGATGACCTACCAGGCGGCCTCCGGCGCCGGCGCGCCCAACATGCGCGAGCTGCTGGACCAGATGGGCGCGGCGCACGGCAGCGTGAAGGACCTGCTGGCGGATCCGAAGTCGGCGATCCTCGACATCGACCGCCAGGTGTCGCAGATGCTGATGTCCGACCAGCTGCCGAAGGAAAACTTCGGGGTCGCGTTGGCCGGGAGCCTCATTGCCTGGATCGACAAGGATCTGGGCAATGGCGTCAGCCGGGAGGAGTGGAAGGGCGGGGCCGAGGCGAACAAGATCCTGGGCAAGCCGGCGATGGGGCAGCCGGGGTCGCTGATCGTCGAAGGCCTGTGTGTCCGCATCGGGGCGATGCGGTGCCACAGCCAGGCGCTCACGATCAAATTGAAGAAGGACCTGCCGCTGGCCGAGATCGAGCAACTGTTGGCGCGCGGCAACGAGTGGGTCAAGGTCATCCCGAACAATCGCGAGGCCAGCATTCGCGAGCTGTCGCCGGCCCGGATCAGCGGGACGATGGCCGTTCCGATCGGCCGGCTGCGCAAGCTGGCGATGGGTCCGGAGTACCTGTCGGCCTTTACCGTTGGCGACCAGCTGCTGTGGGGCGCGGCCGAGCCGTTGCGGCGCATGGTTCGCCTGCTCCTCAACAAACTCTGATCGCTGCCGATCCCCTGTACCGGGCGCTGTGTGTCTGCGACGCCTGCGTCCGGCATTTCTCACATAAAGGCGGGACTTACGGCTATTTCTAAGCTTGCCGCCCTAAGTCCATGAATGTTATGTTCGAAAGACGTTGCATCCCACTATCAGGGGGCGGAATGCCATCCCATAAATTCGCTCGTGCGCCCCTGTGGTGCGCGCTTTCACTTGCCTTCGGACTTGCCATCTCGAGTCCCTACGCAGATGCCGCAGGTCTGGGCAGGTTGACCGTTCAGTCCGGCCTGGGGCAGCCCCTGAAGGCCGAGCTCGAGGTCACCGCGGTGGGACGGGACGAAATGCCGACGCTGCAGGTCAAGCTCGCGCCCCCGGCCGCTTTCCGCGCTGCGAACCTGGAATTCAACGCCGCCCTGAGCAACCTGCGGTTTGCCCTCGAACGGCGGGCCGACGGCAATTACTTCGTCCGCATCAATTCGCCGCAGCCGGTCAATGAGCCCTACCTCGACCTGATGGTCGAACTCACCTGGGCCACAGGCCGGGTGATCCGCGAGTACACGGTCCTGCTGGATCCGCCGTCTCTGCGGCAGCAGGCTGAAGTGGTGGCGCCCGCCGCGCCGGCCGCCCCGGTCGCCGCGCCGGCGCCGGCACGCCCCGCCCCCGCCGCGTCGACTCCGCCGGCCGCGACCATGCAGCCCTCGGCTGCACCGGCGCCGGCTCCTCGCCCTGCGACGCCCGCTCCGGAAAGCAGTTATACGGTCAAGGCTGGCGACACGCTGGGCCGGATCGCCTCGCAAAACCGGCCTGCCGGCGTGTCGCTCGACCAGATGTTGGTCGCGATGTTCCGCCAGAACCCCGAGGCTTTCTCCGGCAGCAACATGAACCGGTTGAAAGCGGGCGCGCAACTGACCATTCCGTCCGCGTCCGATGCGGCGGCCATCACGGCGGGCGATGCGCGTCGGGAAGTCGTCGCCCAGAGTGCCGACTTCGCGCAGTACAAGAGCCGGCTCGCGCAGTCCGTCACAAGCACTCCGGCCACGGCGGCGACACCGTCGACGACGGCGGCGGGCGGTGGCCAGGTCACGACCCGGGTCGAGGACAAGGGCGCCGCGGCGCAGCCCCCCGGCGACCAGTTGAAGATTGCGAAGGCTGACGACAAGGGCGCCGCGGCGGCGGCGGCCGCAAAGGCGGACGAGGCCGCGGCGAAGGCGCGCGCGCTAAAGGAAGAAGAGGAGAAGGCCGAACAGTTGCGGCGCACCAACGAGGCGCTGAAGAAGGCGCTCGAGGTCCAGAGCAAGGCCGGCACCCAGGTGCAGCAGCAGGCCGAGCAGAAGGCAGCGCCGCCGCCCGTTCCGGCGCCCGCACCGACCGAAGCTCCGAAGGCGGAACCGGCGAAATCCGAGGCGCCACCGCCCGCCCCGGCGACCAAGGCCGCGCCGCCGGCGCTGCCGCCGCAGGAAGCTCCGAACGCGTTTGTTGAAATGCTGGGCAACACGACGACCCAGCTCGGGCTCGTGGGCATCGTTGCGTTGCTCGCAGGCCTCTTCGGCTGGAGCGCGTACCGCAAGCGCAAGGCAGAAGGCGCGGAACGCTTCAAGGAGACGCACGAAGGCCTGCAGGCGAACTCGCTCTTCGGCGCGACCGGCGGCCAGAGCGTCGACACCGGAGCGAGCACGTTCAACTCGAGTTTCATCCCGGCGGCTTCCCAGCTCGACTCCAACGAGGTCGATCCTGTCGCCGAAGCGGACGTGTACATCGCGTACGGCCGCGAAGAGCAGGCCGAGGACATCCTGAAGGAAGCCCTCCGCCTGCAGCCCGATCGCCACGCCGTGCGACTGAAGCTGCTCGAGATCCATGCGCGCCGCGGTGACAAGGCGGCCTTCATGACCATTGCGGAAGACCTGAAGGAGCGCACTGGCGCAACCGGCGAAGACTGGGACAAGGCGCTGCGCCTTGGCCGCACGATGGATCCGGACAACCCGATGTTCGCCGGCGCACCGATGACGGAACTGGCACGCGGCCCGGCGACGGCATTCCGCCTCGACC
This sequence comes from uncultured beta proteobacterium, assembly GCA_963841815.1. Lineage (GTDB taxonomy): Bacteria > Pseudomonadota > Gammaproteobacteria > Burkholderiales > Burkholderiaceae_F > JAOUJD01. The sequence continues at coordinate 114,376 of CAWJEE010000007.1, forward strand.
CTGACACCGCCATGGGTCGTTCGTCGACACTGACCGGGGCGCCGACCGCCGGACTCGACCTGTCCGGTCTCACCGCGAACTCAGCCATGTCGGCCGACACGGCGTCGAGCGCGCCACCGCTGACGCGCATGGTCGTCGACACGCGGATGACCGACACGGAAATGAGAAGCCTCGACACCAAGATGCCGGACACTGTTCCCGTGCCGGCACCGGCGCCCATGGCTGCACCGGTGGCGCACCCGCCGAAAAGTCAGTTCCGGGCAACCCTGACGGACGGGGAGAGCAAGAACACGATCTCGACGCCGACCGCCCAGAATGCTGACTTCGGCTCGCTCGACTTCGACCTCGGACCGACGAAAATGAACTTCGGCCCGACGACGCAGGGGCCGTACACCACGATGGACGGGCTGCCGGATGCAGCCTTCGCACCCACGGCTCCGAAGCTGCCTGCCGTCGAGGCCCCGATCGAGCCGCCGGTCGCCGGAGAGCCGGTGATGGCAACCGCGGTGGCGACCGCCATCGGCCAGATCCCGGACCTGGACCTGAACATCCCGCCGTCGAAGCCCGTCGCCCCCGCGCCCGCGCCAATGCCGACCCCCGCCCCGGTCATCAAGGCGGACGAGCAGGAGGAAGCGCTCTCGCGCCCCACCGTCATCGGCCTGAAGAAGGCGCCCGGTGTGAACACGATGATGCTCTCCGGCCTGCCGGAGGACGCTGCCGCGCGCCTGACCTCGAACACCGAGCAGGCCACGGTGCCGCTGATCGACTTCGACCTTTCCGCCATCAGCATCGACGCGGCCACCAAGCGTGGAGAGACGGAGCCTGGCAGCGCGCTCGCGCAGCAGATGGCCACGAAGCTCGACCTTGCCCGGGGTTACATCGATCTCGGCGTGAAGGACGGCGCGCGCGAGTTGCTGGATGAAGTGATGCGCGATGGCACGCGCGATCAGCGCGCCGCCGCTGTCGACCTCATCAAGCAGATCGAGAGCTGAACTCCGAGGGTCGTCAGCGACCCTCGGCGCTTCCCGTGCGCATCGCACTCGGACTCGAGTACGACGGCGCCGCCTTCACAGGCTGGCAGACCCAGCCAGACGGACGCGGAATCCAGGACGCGCTTGAGCGCGTCCTGGCCGCAATCGCCACAAGGCCGACGCCAACGATCTGTGCCGGACGCACCGACACCGGGGTGCACGCGCTCGACCAGGTTGCCCACTTCGACACGGATGCCGCCCGCCCGCTCAATGCCTGGGTGCGCGGAGTCAACGGCCTCCTGCCGCCATCCATGGCCGTGCGCTGGGCGAGGGCAGTGCCGGATGCATTCCACGCGCGCTTCAGTGCCGTGCGCCGCACCTACGACTACTGGATCCTGAACGACCCCGTGCGATCTCCGCTCGCGCATGCGCGCGCCGGCTGGGTCTTTCGTCCGCTCGATGCGAGCGCGATGCACGAAGCGGCCGCGCGCCTCGTCGGCCGACACGACTTCACGTCGTTCCGGTCGTCCGAGTGCCAGGCGGCGTCGCCGGTGCGTGAACTGCGCGAACTGAGCGTGGCCAGGCAGGGGCGCCTGATTCGTGTGCGCGCGAGCGCGAACGCCTTCCTGCACCACATGATCCGCAATATCGTCGGCACGCTCGTCTACGTGGGGCTCGGGCGCCATGATCCGGCATGGGCGGCCGAGGTGCTGGCAGCGCGGGACCGGTCCCGCGCCGCGCCGACCTTCTCCGCGGCCGGGCTCTACCTCGCGCGGGTCGAGTACGATCCTTCGTTTCTCCTGCCGGCGCCTTCGGCGAAGGTGCCCGTCTGGCTGGATGCGTACCCGGATCAAGATCTGCGGACTGACCCGTGAAGCGGACGTGGCGACCGCCTGTGCGGCGGGCGCCGATGCCGTCGGCTTCGTCTGCTATCCGAAAAGCCCGCGCCACGTTGCTCCACAACGGTTGCGCGCGCTCGCGCGCGAACTCGGCCCGTTCACCGTTCCCGTCCTCCTGTTCGTGAATTCCCCGCCAGCCCTCGTGCAGGCCGCGCGCGACGCGGTGCCGACGGCAGTGCTGCAGTTTCACGGTGACGAACAGGAGCCCGAGTGCGCGCGCTATGGCGCTCCATACCTGCGCGCCTTGCGCATGGCCGAGGGGGTCGATTTGCTAGACTTCGAACGCCTCTTTTCCTCTGCGGCAGCACTGCTCCTCGACACGCCGTCCGAGGCCTATGGCGGCAGCGGCCGCGCGTTCGACTGGTCATGGATTCCAGCCCGCCGCTCCATGCGGGTGATACTTGCCGGCGGACTCAGCAGCGATAACGTGATGCGTGCCGTGCAGACGGTGCGGCCCTACGCGGTGGACGTCAGCAGTGGGGTGGAGGAGGCGCCGGGCATCAAGAGCGCGGCGCGCATCAGGGACTTCGTCGACGCGGTCCGGCGGGCGGACCAGCTTGATCCACGGTGAAAAGCAAGTGATGCCTGCAACGATTGGCCTGGAGGCCGCATGAAGCCGTACGACCTGCCCGACCAGCGCGGGCACTTCGGCCCGTACGGCGGCGTGTTCGTCGCCGAGACACTGATGCACGCACTCGACGAACTGCGCGAGGCGTACGAGCGTTACCGCACGGATCCCGAGTTCGTCGCCGAGTTCAAGGACGAGCTCGAGCACTTCGTCGGCCGTCCGAGCCCGATCTACCACGCGCGGCGCTGGAGCGAGATGCTCGGTGGTGCGCAGGTCTACCTGAAGCGCGAGGACCTGAATCACACGGGCGCGCACAAGATCAACAACACGATCGGCCAGGCGCTGCTCGCCCGGCGGATGGGCAAGCCGCGCGTGATCGCCGAGACCGGCGCGGGCCAGCACGGCGTGGCGACGGCGACGGTGGCGGCGCGCTTCGGCATGGAGTGCGTCGTCTACATGGGCAGCGAGGACATCGGGCGGCAGGCCGCGAATGTCTTCCGGATGAAGCTGCTCGGCGCGAGGGTGGTGCCGGTCGACGAGCGGCAGCCGACGCTGAAGGACGCGCTGAACGAGGCGATGCGCGACTGGGTGACGAACGTCGAGAACACGTTCTACATCATCGGCACCGTCGCACGGCCCGCATCCGTACCCGATGATGGTGCGCGATTTTCAACTCGGTCGATCGGCAAGGAAGGCTCGAAGCAGATGCCGCGGATGGCCGGCCGTCAGCCGGACGCGGTGATCGCCTGCGTCGGCGGCGGCAGCAATGCGATGGGCATCTTCTATCGACTACATCGCGCACGAGCAGGTGCGCCTGATCGGCGTCGAGGCGGCGGGCGAGGGCCTGACGACGATGCGCGCACGCGGCGAGCCTGCAGATGGGCGACGCCGGGCGTGCTGCACGGCAACCGGACGCTACCTGCTGCAGGACGAGGACGGTCAGATCACCGAGACACACTCGGTCAGCGCCGGCCTGGACTACCCGGGCGTCGGCCCCGAGCACGCGTGGCTGAAGGACAGCGGGCGCGCGGAGTACGTCGGAGCCACCGACGAGGAAGCACTGAAGGCCTTCCACGAGTGCTGCCGAATCGAGGGCATCATTCCTGCGCTCGAATCCAGCCACGCGCTCGCGTACGCGACCAAGCTGGCGCCGACGATGCGCAAGGACCAGGTCCTCCTGGTGAATCTCTCGGGCCGCGGCGACAAGGACCTGCACATCGTTTCCGAGGCGAGCGGCCTGGAGTTCTACTGCCGCGCCTCGTGCCGCGAGGCTACCCTCGAGTACAGGCGCAACCACCCGGGAGGCGAATGATGTCCCGCATCGCTGCGCGCTTCGCATCCCTGCGCCAGCAGGGCCGCAAGGGCCTGATCCCGTACATCTGCGCCGGCGATCCCGACGCCGACCTCACCGTCCCGCTGATGCACGCCCTCGCGCGCGCCGGCGCCGACGTGATCGAGCTGGGCGTCCCGTTTTCCGATCCGATGGCCGATGGTCCCGTGATCCAGCGCGCCGCTGAGCGAGCGATCCGCAACGGCGTCGGCCTGAAGGCGACGATCGGCCTCGTCGCCCGCTTTCGGGAGACCGATGCGGCTACGCCGGTCGTGCTGATGGGATATGCGAACCCGATCGAGCGCATGGGACGCGAAGCGTTTGCGACGGCGGCAACGGCCGCCGGTGTCGACGGCGTCCTGGTGGTCGACTACCCGCCGGAAGAGTGCGAGGAGTTCTCCGGATCGATGCGCGCCGCCGGCATCGATCCGATCTTCCTGCTCGCCCCGACCTCGACCGACGAACGCATCGAGGCGGTCGCCCGGCACGCCTCCGGCTACCTCTACTACGTGAGCCTGAAGGGCATCACAGGGGCGGGGACTCTCGACACGGCCAGCGTGGCGGCCAGGATGCCGCTGATCCGGCGCGTGACCGACGTGCCGGTGGGCGTTGGCTTCGGCATTCGAGACGCCGCAACCGCGCGTTCGGTCGCCGAGGTGGCCGATGCCGTCGTGATCGGGTCGCGCATCATCCAGGAAATCGAGTCCAATCCGCGCGACGCGGCGGCGGACGCCGTGGAGCGCTTCGTGGCAGGCATCCGGGCGGCGCTCGATGGGGTCCCTGTCAAAGCGGCAGCGTGAGGAGAACCGAATGAGCTGGATCGACAAGATCCTCCCGCCGCGCATCAAGCGCGAGGAGGGCGCGGCGCGCAAGCAGGTGCCCGAGGGCCTGTGGACCAAGTGTCCGAGTTGCGAGGCGGTGCTGTACAGCGCCGAGTTGCAGAAGTCGCTGCAGGTCTGTCCCAAGTGCGACTTCCACATGCGCATCGGCGCGCGTGATCGCCTGGACGCGTTGCTGGACGCCGAAGGCCGCTATGAGATCGGTCAGGAGGTGCTGCCCGTCGACGCCCTCAAGTTCAAGGACAGCCGGAAGTATCCGGAGCGCCTGCAGCAGGCGATGAACGACACCGGCGAGACCGATGCGCTAGTGGCCATGGGCGGCTCGATCCGCGCGTTGCCGGTAGTGGCCGCGTGCTTCGAGTTCGACTTCATGGGCGGCTCGATGGGCTCGGTGGTCGGTGAGCGCTTCGTGCAGGGCGTGAAGGTGGCGATCGAGCAGAAGGTGCCCTTCATCTGCGTCACGGCGACCGGCGGCGCGCGGATGCAGGAAGGCCTGCTGTCGCTGTTCCAGATGGCGAAGACCACGGCGATGATCGCAAAGCTGGCGGAGGCGAAGCTGCCCTTCATCTCCGTTCTCACCGACCCGACCATGGGCGGCGTGTCGGCGAGCTTTGCCTTCGTCGGCGATGTCGTGATCGCTGAGCCAAAGGCGCTGATCGGCTTTGCCGGGCCGCGCGTGATCGAACAGACGGTGCGCGAGAAGCTGCCTGAGGGATTCCAGCGCGCCGAGTTCCTTCTTACCAAGGGGGCGATCGACATGATCGTCGATCGGCGCCAGATGCGAGACGAGATCGCGCAACTGCTCGCGCTGCTGCTGAAACAGCCGGCGGACGCGATTGCCTGACGGTTCGGGGACGCCGGCCGCCTGCGCATCCGGCGACGCATTCTTGGAAAGCTCGCTCACGGCATGGCTTGCACGCATCGAGCGGCTGCACGCCAGATCCATCGACCTCGGGCTCGATCGCGTGCGCGCGGTCGCCGAGCGGCTCGGGCTGAAGCTCGACGTGCCGACGATCGTCGTCGGCGGTACCAACGGCAAGGGTTCCACCTGCGCGATGCTCGACAGCATCCTGCGCGCGGCGGGCTATCGCGTCGGGCTGTACACGTCGCCGCACCTGCTGAACTTCAATGAACGCTGCCGGATCGACGGCGTCGACGCCGCGGACGCTGACCTCATCGAGCAGTTCGAGGCGGTCGACGCTGCTCGCGGCAGCACCTCGCTGACGTACTTCGAGTTCACCACCCTGGCGATCCTGCGTCTCTTCAGCCGGGCACGCCTCGACGCGCTGGTGCTCGAGGTCGGACTCGGCGGGCGGCTCGACGCGGTGAACATCGTCGACGCGGACGTCGCCATCGTCACGTCGGTCGACCTCGATCACATGGACTATCTCGGGCCGACGCGCGAGGACATCGGCTACGAAAAGGCGCACATCTACCGGGCGGGCCGGCCTGCGATCTGCAGCGACCCCGCGCCGCCGCGGTCGCTGCTCGATCATGCGGCCGGCATCGGCGCCGATCTCCGGCGCTTTGGCCGCGACTTCAACTACCAGGGCGACCGCCAGCAGTGGGCGTACGCAGGTCGGCGTGTGCGCCGGTCCGGCCTGCCGTATCCCGCCCTTCGCGGCGCCAACCAGCTGCTGAACGCATCCGGCGTCCTCGCCGCGCTCGAGGCGCTTGCCGAGCGGCTGCCGGTATCGCAGCAGGCCGTTCGACAGGGCCTCCTCACGGTCGAACTGCCCGGCCGCTTCCAGGTGCTGCCGGGGCGTCCCGTCGTGATCCTCGACGTCGCGCACAACCCGCACGCGGCCGCCGTGCTGGCCGAAAACCTGGACAACATGGGCTTCTATCCATCCACGCACGCGGTGTTCGGCATGCTGCGCGACAAGGACATCGACGGCGTCATCGCCCGGCTCGGCAATCGAGTCGATCATTGGCACGTTGCTCCGACGCCTGGGGAGCGAGGCTGCGACGCTGCGACCGTCGCCGCGCTGGTGCGCGCTCGCGCGGGCAGCGGCGAATGCCCGATCCTGGAGTACCCGGATCTCGCGGCGGCCTTCGATGGCGCACTGGAGGGGGCGGGGGCCGATGATAGAATTCTGGCCTTCGGTTCCTTCCTTACGGTTGCCGAGGTGATGCGCGCGATCCGCGCGCGCCCGTCGGCCGCTGCCGTGTAAGGATCTCCTGGAGTCTGGATGGGTCTTGCGTTCTGGCGTTCGAAGAAGCGCACAGCCAGCGCCGGCGGCAAGCCGGCCCCCCGTCCTCCACAGCCCCAAGACGACGTCGATTCGCGGCTCGATCCTGCCGCGGGCTTGCGCGCGCGGGCACGGCATCGACTGATCGGCGCGTCGGCCCTGCTGCTGGCCGTCGCCATCATCGTGCCGATGGTGCTCGATCCCAACCCCAGGCCGGTCAGCGAGAACATCCCGATCGACATCCCGAGCGAGCGCACGCCGTTCACGCCGCGCTTGTCACTGCCCCCGGTGCCCGCCGCCGACGCTGGCACACCGCCGCCCGACCTCGCGCCTGTCGCGCCACCCGCCAAGGCGGAGCCGAAGACGGACGTCCAGGCCGAAACAAGGACCGAAGCGAAGGCGGCGGTGCCGGCGGAGCCGAGACCGCCAGCCGAGCCGAAGGATGCGGCAAAGTCCCAGGCGAAGACGGACGAGGCGAAACCGGCGAAGGCCGAAGCCGCGCGCAAGTCGCCGGAGCCGCCTGCGACCGCCGCGCCGGCGTCGAAAGGCGGGAAGTTCGCCGTGCAGGCCGCCGCGCCAGCCAGTGAGAAGTCGGCGCGCGAACTCGTCGAGCGCTTGAAGAAGGGCGGCTTCACGGCATACACGGAAAGGGTCGAGACCAAGGACGGCGTCCGTCATCGGGTGCGCATCGGTCCGTACGCAACGCTTGAAGACGCCGAGAAGGCGCGGGCGCGCCTGAAGGCGCAAGGCATCACCGGCAACCTGGTCCCGCTCTGAGGTGAGCGTGCCCACGGTCGACTGGATCATCGCCTTGGTGTTCCTGGTGTCGGTGCTCGTCGGGTTGCTGCGTGGGATGACGCGGGAGATCGTGTCGCTGGCCGGCTGGGTGACCGGACTGGTCCTCGCGTACTTCTTCGCCGAGCAGGTCGGAGCCATGTTGCCGATCGAGCCGCCCATCTTGCGAACCGTGCTCGGCGCGCTGCTGATTCTCGCCGGCGTGCTGATCCTCGCCGCGCTGCTCGGTGCGCTGCTCAGGGCATTGATGGCAGCCGTCAAGCTGTCGACGCTCGATCGCCTGCTCGGCGCCGTCTTCGGCTTCGCGCGTGCCGCGCTGGTGCTCGGGGCCGCCGTCCTGCTGGCGAGCGGCACGAACGTGCCCGAGGCGGGGTGGTGGAAACAGTCCGTGTTGTTGCCCTGGCTGCAGGCCGGCGTAGCATTCGCCTCGCCGTTGTTGCCGGAATCGCTCGATCGCCTGCGCGGGTTGGCGCAGGGCTGAGGGGAGAAAACCATGTGCGGCATCGTCGGAGTGGTTGCGACGGGACCGGTGAACCAGTTGCTCTATGACTCGTTGCAACTGCTGCAGCACCGTGGTCAGGATGCAGCGGGCATCGCGACGGGGCAGGGCAGTTCGTTCTCGATGTGGAAGGGCAACGGCATGGTGCGCGAAATCTTCCGCACGCGGAACATGCGCAACCTGCTCGGCAACGTCGGCATCGCCCACGTCCGTTACCCGACGGCGGGTTCCGCGAGCAACGTCGAGGAAGCGCAACCGTTCTACGTCAACGCGCCGTTCGGCATCACCCTGGGCCACAACGGCAACCTGACGAACACGGAGCAGCTGAAGAGCGAGATGTTCCGCATCGACCGGCGGCACATCAACACCAATTCCGACTCCGAGGTCCTGCTGAACGTGCTCGCGCACGAATTGCAGGAAGGCACCAGCTCGTACACCCTCGATCCCGCGACCATCTTCGGCGCGGTCGCCGGCCTGCACCGCCGCGTGCGCGGCGCATACGCGTGCGTCGCGCACATCGCCGGCCACGGGATCGTTGCGTTCCGCGATCCGTTCGGCATCCGTCCGCTGTGCTACGGCATCAACGAGACGGACGCGGGCACCGAGTACCTGGTGGCGAGCGAGTCGGTGGCGATCGAGGGACTCGGCTTCAAGTTCGTCCGCGACGTCGCGCCGGGCGAGGCCATATTCATCGACATCGACGGCAACTTCTACTCGCAGCCGTGCGCCGAGAAGGCGTCGCTGAATCCCTGCATTTTCGAGTACGTGTACTTCGCGCGCCCGGACTCCGTGATGGACGGAGTCAGCGTGTACGGTTCGCGCCTGAAGATGGGCGAGCACCTCGCGGAGAAGGTCGCGCGGCAGTTTCCGCTCGGCGACATCGATGTCGTGATGCCGATTCCCGACACCTCGCGTCCGGCGGCGATGCAGCTCGCCATGAAGCTGGGGCTGAAGTTCCGCGAAGGCTTCTTCAAGAACCGCTACGTCGGCCGCACCTTCATCATGCCGGGCCAGGCGGTGCGCCGCAAAAGCGTCCGACAGAAGCTGACGACGTTGCCCGCGGAGTTCAGGGGCAAGAACGTCCTGCTTGTCGACGACTCCATCGTGCGCGGGACCACCTCGCGCGAGATCGTCCACATGGCCCGCGAGTCTGGCGCGAACAAGGTCATCTTCGCCTCGGCGGCGCCGCCGGTGCGCTACCCGAACGTCTACGGGATCGACATGCCGACCCGCAGCGAACTGATCGCGCACGGCCGGTCGGACGAGGAGATCGAGCGGATGATCGAGGCCGACGGCCTCGTCTACCAGGACATCGAGGCGATGAAGCGCTCGGTGCAGGAACTGGGGCCGCACCTGAAGAGCTTCGAGGCGAGCTGCTTCGACGGCGTCTACATCACCGGCGACGTCACGCCCGAGTATCTCGACCGGCTCGAAGCGGCGCGCGAACTCGCGGCAGGCAGCGACGGCGAGCCGAAGTCGCCAGCTGAACCTCAACCTCGCAGGAGCCGACTAGGCATCGGGTATCATCGCGCCATCGCGCCGATTTGATTTCAGCTTGCGGGCGCTTAACAAATACGGCTAAAGCGAGCAGACAAGACCCGCTGCGCTTTGGCCCAGCGGGTTTTTTCATGTCCGAACCATTCGACTTCGACACGCGCGCGGTGCGCGCCGGAACCGAGCGCTCCGCGTTCAACGAGCACAGCGAAGCGTTGTTCCTCACTTCGAGCTTCGTGTTCGGGAACGCGGCGCAGGCGGCGGCGCGGTTCTCCGGCGCGGAGCCGGGCTACGTCTACTCGCGCTTCAGCAACCCGACCGTCTCCATGTTCGAGCGGCGGCTCGCTTCGCTCGAGGGGGCCGAGGACTGCCTCGCTACCTCTTCGGGCATGGCGGCGCTGATGGCGACATGCCTGGCCATCCTGAAGGCGGGCGACCACGTGATCTGCGCGGCCAACGTCTTCGGCGCCACGGTTCAGCTTTTCTCGACCGTACTGGCGCGCTTCGGCGTCGAGGTCACCTACGTCCGGGCAACGGATTCCGCTGACTGGCGCGCGGCGGCGACGCCGCGCACGCGCCTGCTGTTCTGCGAGACGCCGTCCAACCCGCTGATGGAGATCGTCGACCTCGCCGAGTTCGCGAGGATCGGTCGCGAGATCGGCGCCGTGACCGTCGTCGACAACTGCTTCTGCACGCCGGTTGCGCAGCGACCGCTCGAGTTCGGCGTCGACGTCGTGATGCACTCGGCGACCAAGTACCTCGACGGGCAGGGACGCGTCGTCGGTGGCGCCGTGCTCGGGTCGAAGACGCTGATCCGCGACCAGGTGCTGCCGGTGCTGCGCACGACGGGCCCGAGCCTGTCGCCATTCAACGCCTGGGTGCTGCTGAAGGGACTGGAGACGCTGTCGGTGCGGATGCGCGCGCAGAGCGCTTCGGCGCAGCAGCTTGCCGAGTGGCTCGAACAGCAGCCGGGCGTGGCCTGCGTCCATTTCCCGGGCCTGAAGTCGCACCCGCAGGCGGCGCTCGCGGCGCGACAGCAGTCACTGCCGGGTGCCGTGCTCGCCTTCGACATCGGCGGCGCGTCCCCCGAGGAGCAGCGCGCGCGTGCGTGGCGCCTGATCGACGGAACGCGGATCATGTCGATCACCGCCAATCTCGGTGACACGCGTACCACGATCACGCATCCGGCGACCACGACGCACGGGCGGCTCACTCCGGAAGCGCGCCAGCGCGCCGGCATCACCGAAGGGCTCGTGCGGATCGCCGTCGGTCTCGAGTCGATCACGGATCTGAAAAATGACCTAGCCGGCGCCTTGTCCGGTTAGTCTGAAAAGCGCGGCGATCGGCGCTGCGCTTTTCATTTCGTGGCATGTGTACGCACCTTGCTGTACGTTCGGCGGCGCTGGACATGCCGAGCATTCCTCGTGCTCCCTCAGTCGAACAACGATCTGGCCGGTGGACGGTGGCCGACATCGGCGGCACGCACGCGCGGCTGGCCCGGTGGTCCGCAGAGACCGGACTCCAACCGCCGATGCGGGTGCGAAACGATGACTACCGCGGACCGATCGAACTGCTCGATGCCTGGTTCCGCCGATGCCAGGACACTCCGCGACGCGTGGCCCTTGCGCTCGCCATGCCGGTCGGCGGGGACGCGCGTGAGCTGACGAACCGGGCCTGGCGCTTCGAGCCGGGCGGGCTGCATCGAGGCGTTGCGCCTCGATTCGCTGGTCATCGTGAACGACTTCGCGGCCGCCGCGGCCGGCGTCGACACGCTCGCGCCCGAGCAGGTCGTCGGATTAAATCCAGAGGGAACGTCGGTCCGCGGCACGCGCCTCGTGCTCGGCCCCGGGACCGGTCTCGGCGCGGCGGCCATCGTCGCCGACGAACCGCCGCGCATCGTCGCGAGCGAGGCGGGACACATCACGTTCGGCAGCGCGGACGACATCGCTGCCCGATTGAACGCGGAAGGCCGCGCTCGCTGGGGGCGCGTGTCGTGGGAGCGGGTCCTCAGCGGCGCTGGAGTCGCCTGGCTGCACGAGGTCGTGTCCGGCCACGCGGTCCGACCGGAAGACATCGCCGATGCGGCGCGGGCTGGCGACCCGCAGGCACTCCGGACGGCACGGCTCTTCTCCCGCCTGCTCGGCGAGTTCGCTGGCGACGCCTGCCTTGCGTTCCAGGCGACCGAAGGGGTCTATCTGTGCGGTGGTGTTCTTCGCGGCCTCTGGCCGTCGTTCGACGCACAGGCGTTTCTGGCGGCGTTCGCGGCCAAGGGTCGATTCGCCGCGCTGCTCGGCCGTGTCCCCGTGCACTTCGCCGCCGGGCACGAACTCGGCCTGCAAGGCGCGGCGCATTTCCTGGCTGGGCGGTGCCGCATGCCAACGATGGAGTGGAACGCATGAGTTCGACGGTTCGATCGTCAAGGGGTCTTGATCTCGCGGTTGTCGGCAACTCCCGCATCGGGGCGCTGATCGACACGAATGCGAGCGTGGTGTGGATGTGCGTGCCGCGGTTCGACGGCGACCCGGTGTTCTGCTCGCTGCTCAATGGCGACAGTCCCGAAGGCCGGTTCGACATCGAACTCTCGAAGCCGGCGAACGTCGATCCGGCAGCACTACCTCAAGCAACACGGCGATCCTGCGCTCCGAGATCGAAGATGAGGACGGCGGCCGGATCGAGATCATCGACTTCGCCCCCCGTTTCCACCAGCACGGCCGCATCTTCGCTCCGGTCGGTCTCGTCCGGATCGTCCGTCGGCTCGCGGGCCGACCGCGCGTGCGCGTCCGCTTCCGGCCGCGCTCGGGCTACGGCGAGGAACCGCCGCCGATCACGTTCGGCACGCACCACATCCGCGCGGGAGTACCGGCGTATCCGCTGCGGCTGACGACCGATGCCCCGATCACGCACGTCATCGAGCACAACCCGATGCTGATCGACGACTGCTACACGTTCGTGCTCGGACCGGACGAGACCCTGCAATCGAGTCCGTCGGAGGCGGGACGGGCGATGTTCGAGGAGACGCAGCGCTACTGGCGCCGCTGGGTCCGCAACCTCGCCGTGCCCTTCGACTGGCAGGACGCGGTGATACGCGCGGCGATCACGCTGAAGCTGAACACCTTCGACGACACCGGAGCGGTCATCGCCGCGCTGACCACCTCGGTGCCGGAGGCACCGAGGACCGAACGCAACTGGGACTACCGTTACTGCTGGCTAAGGGACGCTTACTTCGTCATCAATGCGCTCAACCGCCTGGGCGCCACGGGTTCGCTGGAGCGCTACCTGCGCTACATCGAGAACATCATCGTCGACTCCGATCCGGCGTCGTTGCAGCCTGTGTACGGGCTGAGCGGCGAAAGCCGGCTGACCGAGCGCCTGGCCATCCATCTCGCCGGATTCGAGGGAATGGGGCCGGTGCGAGTCGGGAACCAGGCCTGGGAGCAGATCCAGCACGACGTGTACGGTGCGGCGATCCTCGGTGTCTCGCATGCGTTCTTCGACCACCGTCTCGACACGCTCGGCGACCGTGCCCTGCTGGAGCGGCTCGAGCCCCTCGGAGAGCAGGCCTACGCGAAGTACATGCAGCCGGACGCCGGCATCTGGGAATTCCGTGGCCGGCGCGAAGTGCACACATTTTCCGCGGTGATGTGCTGGGCCGCGTGCGACCGCCTGGCCAGGATCGCGGAGCGTGTGGACCCGAGCGCGTCCCCTACTGGCGCGAGCGGGCCGACGCGATCCACGCGCAGGTGTGCGCGAATGCGTGGAGCGACGAGCTCGGTGGATTCGCCGCCACGTTCGGCGGGCACTTCGCCGACGCAAGCCTGCTCGTGCTCGGTGAAGTCGGCTTCCTGCAACGGGACGATCCGCGCCTGCGCGCCACGGTGGCCGCGATCGAGCGACACCTGCGGCGCGGCGACTTCCTGCTGCGTTACGACAAGCCCGATGACTTCGGTGTCCCGGACACCGCGTTCCTCGTCTGCACGTTCTGGTGGATCCAGTCGCTGGCGTTGCTCGGCGAGCGGGATCGCGCCGTGCATGAATTCGAGCGCCTGCTCGCCGCCCGGAACCAGTTCGGTCTGTTGTCCGAGGACATCGACGTGCAGAGCGGCCGGCTGTGGGGCAACTTCCCGCAGACCTACAGCATGGTCGGCATCATCATGTGCGCGATGCGCCTGAGCCGTCGCTGGGATGACGCGTTCTGACGCGAAGAGAATTTCAAGGGCATACCCCTACGTAGAGGGCAGTACAGACTGCATCCCGCGCGGTTGGTAAGGTCACACACCTGCCCTCTTGACACCGTTGCCGGGCTCCCGACTTCGGTGTCGTCGACACTTCGCACCGGTGCAGTTCGCGCCGGTGCCCTCGTTCAATGTTCCGATCGTTCCGACTCTCGCTGCGCTTTCTCCTGCCGCTCGCTCTCGCGATGCTCGTGATGGCGTACGTTACCGTTCCCGTCATCGACTCCCTGACGCTGCGGTGGTTCATGCGCGACCTGGACATCCGCGCGAACACCATCGGCCGTGCGCTCGAAGAATCGTTGCTGGATGCTGTCGAAACGAAGGCGTGGCGGCGGGTCGACCCGCAACTCGAAAGTGTCGCGAACGACGAGCGCCTGCTCGCGCTCGGCGTCTGCAATGTCGCCGGGGCACTGGTGCGCAAAACGCGCCTGATGCCGAGCGGGCTCGACTGCCGCTCGGCCGAGAGGCCGAGCGAGGGAGGGTTACATCCATGTGAAGTCCGAACGTGGAATCGAGGTGCAGCGCCCGGCGAGCGGCCTGGTCACGGTGGGTCGCCAACGCGCCTGCTCCGGCACGTGGATCGCCCACGGAAGCGGCTCGGCGGACCGCGAGGTGGTCGATGCGCGCGGCCGCCTTCGGTCGCCGGGCGAGCAGAGCTACACGCTGCGCCTGATCTGGCTGACCGAGCAGGAGGAGCGCGGGGACGACTACGATTCGCCGAACGAAGGCCTGTGGCCGCTGTGTCACATCGGCATGTCTGGCTCGGTCTTTCGCGACGAGGACTGGCGACAGTACCGCTGCGTCAACGAACGCTTCGCCGATGCCGTGGCGCAGGAAGCGAAGACCGACGATCCGGTGGTGCTGATCCAGGACTACCACTTCGCACTCCTGCCGCGAACGGCGCGAGCGGTTGCCGCGCGCCACCATCATCACGTTCTGGCACATTCCCTGGCCGAATTTCGAGTCGTTCGGCATCTTCTCCGTGGCGCTCCAGATCCTCGAAGGCGTTCGCTCGGCAGCACGATCGTCGGCTTCCACAGGCGCTATCACGGCCAACTTCCTCGAGGCGTCTACCGCTTTCTCGAGGCCCGCATCCAGCACGAGTCCTTCACGCGGTTGTTGCGTGGCCGCCTCACCCGCGTCGAGGCGTTCCCGATCTCGATCGCCTGGCCCGACAGCCAGGCGAGCAAGCCGATCGAGGCATGCCGGGCTGAAGCGCGGGCCGGGCTCGGCGTAGGGCCGGGGCATCGTGTCGGCCTGGGTGTCGACCGGCTCGACTACACGAAAGGCATCGTCGAGCGGCGCCGCAATCGAGCGCTTGTTCGAGCTGCATCCCGAGTGGATAGGCAGGTTCACGTTCGTGCAGATCGCGGCGCCGAGCCGGTCGTCGCTCGACGAGTACCAGCGATGATTCGAGCGCAGAGTCGGGGCCACGGCTGTGCAGATCAACGCGCGGTTCGGCAAGGACGGTTACGAGCCGTTCGGGATGCTGATCGAACACCATGGAAGCAGCTCGGTGACCGAGCACTACCGTGCCGCGGACGTCTGCGTCGTCACCAGCCTGCACGACGGCATGAACCTGGTCGCCAAGGAATTCGTCGCCGCGCGCGACGACGAGCGCGGCGTGCTCGTCCTGAGCCAGTTCGCCGGAGCGGCGCGCGAACTGCATGAGGCGCTGATCGTGAACCCGTACCATATCGAGGAAGTCGCGGAGGCGATGCACCGCGCCCTGTCGAATGCCGCCCGACGAGCAGCGCGAACGCATGGTCAGCCTGCGCAGCCTGGGCCTGCTCGGCGAGTTCAACGTGTATCGGTGGGCGGGCCGCATGCTGATGATGGCGTGCCTGCGGCAGCGTGAGAGGATCAGCGCACGCATCGGCGAAACGCAAGGAGTGACCTGACTGGTGGTGCCATTGTTTTCCCACGAAGGCCGGACCGAGCTGAAACGGCTGGCTCGCGGTGAAACGCCGTCATCGACTTCATGGGCACGCTGGCGCCGATCGTGGCCTCAGCCGTGCACGCGCAGGCGGCAGACCGCGTGACGCGTCCGCTGGCGCAGCTGGCGCGTCTGGTTCCCGTCGCCGTCGTGTCAGGCCGCGCGCAGCGTGACCTGATCGAGAGGCTGCCCTGCGAAATCGCTTACCTCGTCGGCAATCACGGCAACGAAGGTCTTCCGGAGGATACCGTCACCCGTCAACTCGAGGAAGATATGCGGCCGCGATGGCGCGGTCTACGCGCCCGCCCGACCTGGTCGCTCCCGGAGCGTGGCGCGCGCCTCGAGGACAAGGGCCGGTCCCTGTCGATGCACTACCGGGCGGCGCCGATCCTGCGGCGGCGAGCGTGTTCCTGCGGTGTGGCGTACTCTTCGCTGCCCCAGCCCACCGTGATCCAGATCCGCAGATGGCTGCGCAACCTGCTGCCGCCGTGCTGACGAAGTTCAGCGCTTCAATCTCGCCGAGCACGAAGGCGTGGACCAGGTGCTGTTCGTCGGCGACGACGACACCGACGAGATCGGTGTTCTGGGTGCCCCGGCACCCCAGACAACGGTCAGGATCGATCCTCACGGCGAAACGGCGGCCCGCTTCTGCCTTGAAGAGCAGGCGAGCATCGAGATCCTGCTCGCGCACCTGCTCGCCGACCATGCCGACGACGTGACCCGCGCCGCGGACGGGCAAATGAACGACTCGGCGGAACCGCCCTGCTCTGTGCGCTGGACGCCAGAGGTGAAGTCCGCGCTGCAAGTCGTCGCGGTCGCGCCCGGGACGCGGCTGCTTCCATAGCGACTGGGATCGTCGCGTCCCGCACAACCTGAACGTGAGTTTCAATTTCGTCGAGGGCGAGAGCCTGATCATGGCGATCAAGGACGTTGCGGTGTCGTCCGGCTCGGCCTGTACGTCGGCGAGCCTGGAACCGTCGTATGTCCTGCGCGCACTCGGCCGCAGCGACGAACTCGCACATAGTTCCATCCGCTTCACCGTCGGTCGCTTCACTACCGAGGAAGAGATCGACTACACGGTGCAACTCCTCACACGACAGGTGGCGCGGCTGCGCGAGATGTCGCCGCTGTGGGAGATGTACCAGGATGGCGTCGACCTGAACACGGTCCAGTGGGCAGCGCATTGAATGGCGCGCAAAGGTACAAACCTACTTTCGCGCGAGCAGATGAAGAAATCACTGGCGGAGCCAGATGATTTTCTAGGGGAAAGGCAGGAAACGGCAATGGCATACAGCGACAAGGTCATCGATCACTACGAAAACCCGCGCAACGTCGGCTCCTTCGACAAAGGACGACGGCGAGTGTCGGCACCGGCATGGTCGGCGCGCCGGCCTGCGGCGACGTCATGAAGTTGCAGATCCAGGTCAACGACGAGGGCGTCATCGAAGACGCCAAGTTCAAGACCTACGGCTGCGGCTCGGCCATCGCCTCGAGTTCGCTGGTGACCGAATGGGTGAAGGGCAAGACCGTGGAGGAGGCGCTGGCGATCAAGAACACCGAGATCGCCGAAGAACTGGCGCTGCCGCCGGTGAAGATCCATTGCTCCGTCCTGGCGGAAGACATGTTCATCGACCGCTTCGCTTCAGAGATCGGCCATGCCGACGAGGCGGTTCACGCTCCCGGCGCCTCCGCCTGATGGCGCTGCTTCAGATCGCCGAGCCGGGCCAGTCGGTCGAGCCGCACCGCCATCGCCTTGCGGTCGGTATCGACCTGGGCACCACCAACTCGCTGGTCGCCACGGTTCGCAACAGCATTCCCGTCGTGCTCGACGACACCGAGGGCCGGTCGCTGCTGCCTTCGGTCGTGCGCTTCAATCCGGATGGCACGGCGGAAGTCGGCTACCCGGCGCACAAGCACCAGTCGGTCGACCCACGCAACACGGTGGTCTCGGTCAAGCGCTTCATGGGCCGCGGCATGCGCGATGTGGAGCACATCGAAAACATGCCGTATGACTTCGTCGACGCGCCCGGCATGTTGCAGCTGCGCACGGCGGCCGGGGTCAAGAGCCCGGTGGAGGTGTCGGCCGAGATCCTGAAGCTGTTGCGCAGGCGCGCTGAGCAGGCTCTCGGTGGTGACCTCGTTGGCGCCGTGATCACCGTCCCCGCCTACTTCGACGACGCGCAGCGCCAGGCGACCAAGGACGCGGCCCGGCTGGCCGGCCTCAACGTGCTGCGGTTGCTGAACGAGCCCACGGCGGCAGCGGTGGCCTATGGCCTGGACCACGGCGCCGAGGGCACCTACGCGGTCTACGACCTCGGCGGCGGCACGTTCGACGTGTCGATCCTGAAGCTCTCGCGAGGGGTTTTCGAAGTGCTCGCTACGGGCGGCGACTCCGCGCTCGGGGGCGACGACTTCGACCATCGGCTGTTCTGCTGGGTGATCGAGCACTCGCGCGTGCTGCCGCTGTCACCGCAGGATTCCCGGCTGCTGATGGTCAAGGCGCGCGAGGCGAAGGAGCGCCTGTCGGCCGAGCCAGAGGTGCGGATCAATGCCGTGCTCTCGACCGGTGAAGTGGTCGATGTCTCGCTGACCAGCGAGGAGTTCGCACGGATGACGACCAGCCTCGTCGACAAGACGCTGGCATCGTCCCGCAAGGCCGTGGCGGATGCCGGTCTGCGCGTCACCGACATCGACGGCGTGGTGATGGTGGGTGGCGCGACGCGGATGCCCCACCTGCGGCGGGCAGTGGCGAAGTTCTTCGGCCAGACGCCGCTGACGAACATCGATCCCGACAAGGTCGTCGCGCTTGGCGCAGCCGTTCAGGCCAACCTGCTCGCCGGCAACCGCGCCCCGGGCGACGACTGGCTGCTGCTCGACGTGATCCCGCTGTCGCTCGGACTGGAGACGATGGGCGGCCTTACCGAGAAGATCGTTCCCCGCAACTCGACGATTCCGGTCGCGCGGGCGCAGGAGTTCACAACGTTCACGCGACGGCCAGACCGCGATCGCGATTCACGTCGTGCAGGGCGAGCGGGAGTTGGTCTCCGATTGCCGCTCGCTGGCGCGCTTCGAACTGCGCGGCATTCCGCCGATGGCGGCCGGCGCGGCGCGCGTGCGCGTCACTTTCCAGGTCGACGCCGACGGGTTGCTGTCGGTGGGCGCGCAGGAGATGTCGAGCGGGGCTCACGCTTCGATCGCCGTGAAGCCCTCGTACGGGCTGTCGGACGACGAGGTCGCGCGCATGCTGCAGGAGTCGTTCGGCGCGGCCGTTCGGACATGCACGCGCGCGAGCTGCGCGAGCAGCTGGTCGAGGCGCAGCGCCTGAAGGAGGCGACGCGGCGGCGCTGCCGCTGACGGCGACTTGCTGGTCGAGGACGAACGCGTCGAGGTCGAGGAACTTCTTGGCGGCGCTGGGTCGGCGACGCTCGGCACCGACCCGGCCGCGGTCAAGCAGGCGATCGACGCGCTGGCTCACGGCACCGACGAGTTCGCCGCGCGCCGCATGGATCGCTCGATCCGCGCGGCGCTGTCTGGTCGCCGCGTCGACGAAGATCGCGGGCGCGACGGTTCCCGCGAAGTAGTGATGCCGAAGGTCACGGTCCTTCCGCATCCGGAGATCTGCCCCGAGGGCGCCGAGTTCGATGCGCCGTCCGGCGGGTCGCTCGTCGACGCGCTGCTCGACCATCACGTCGACATTGAGCACGCCTGCGGCAAGGTCGCCGCGTGCACGACGTGCCACTGCATCCTCCGCAAGGGGTACGCCTCGTTGCCGCCACCGTCCGACAACGAGGAGGACCTGCTCGACCGCGCGTGGGGCCTGACCTCGGTGTCGCGGCTGTCGTGCCAGGCGATCGTGCAGGACGAGGACCTGACGGTCGAAATTCCCAAGTACAGCATCAACTACGCGAAGGAAGGCAAATGACCATGCCGGCCCTCAAGTGGACCGACGTGCAGGAGATCGCAATCGCGCTCGCGGAGCGGCATCCCGACGTCGATCCGATGACAGTGCGCTTCACCGACCTGCACAACTGGGTCCTCGAGCTCGAAGGATTCGCCGACGACCCGAAGCACTCGGGCGAGAGGATCCTCGAAGCCATCCAGCAGGCGTGGATCGCCGAGGGCGAGTAGCGCTCACGTCTTCCTCCCGAGCGCGATCAGCGGCTCGAAGACCCACTCGATCAGGCGGCGGCGGTCCTGCATCACGTCGGCTTCCAGCTGCATGCCCGCTGTCAGCGGTTGCGCGTGGCCGTACGCCATCACGTGGGGTGCGGCCAGCCGAACCGTGACGCGGTAGAGCGACTCCGGCGGCACGGGCAGCGCGAGCTGCGGCGGCAGTTCCGCCGGCGCCAATGCGACACGCGACACCTGCACGACCTCGCCATCGTGCTGTCCGAACTTCTGGAACGGATACGCCGCGAAGCGAACGCGCACCTTCTGGCCACGCTCAACGAATCCGATCGCTCGGCTCGGGGCGAACAGGTGCACTTCCATCGGGCTCCCGGATGGCAGCACAGTGGCGAGCGGTTGCAGCCCGACATGCTGGCCGCGCTCGGCGGCGATGGCGGTCACCACGCCGTCCGTCGGCGCCGTCACCACCAGCTTGCGAGCCGCCTCGGCGCTCACGATGTCCTGCTCCAGGGACGAGATTTCCCGGTGCACCTCGGCCTGCTGCTGGGCCGCGCGCAGCGGAAGCTGCTTCAGCTCGCCGGCGACGACGCCGATCTCGCGTCGCACCCCGAGCAGGCTGCGGTAGAGCGCCTGATGGCGGGCCGTCTGTTCGAGCAGTTCGTCGCGCCGCTGGAGCGCCGTCTGAGGACTGACGAAGCCTTGCTGCGCGAGCTGCTCGAAGCGCGCCGCCTGTTCGCCCGCCGACGCTTCCCGTGCCGCCTGCGTCGCCAGTTCCTGGCGCAGCTGGCCCGCCTCGAGCTCGAGCGCGGCGAGCCGCCGCGACAGCGCCGCCTCCTGCTGTTCGAACAGCCGAGCGCGTCGCTCGCTTTCTTCCGCGAGGCTGGCGCGGCGCCGTCCCAGTTGCTCGAGCACGGCGGTCTGCGCGCCGGCGCTCTGTCCGGTCGTCTCGGTCATGCGCTCGGACCAGACGACGAACAGGACTTCGCCCGCTCGCACCAGCTGGCCCTCCTCGACGTGGCGCTCGATCACGATGCCCGGCTGGGACGCCGCCAGTTTCAGGACGCCGGCCGCGGGCACGGTGATGCCGTGGATGCGGGTGCGCTTGGTGTACTGGCCGAAGACGAGCAGGGCCAACAGCGCGGCGACGATCGCGGTGGCCGCGGTGCACCAGACCGTGAACGACAGTGGCGGGCGCAGGACCACCTGGCCGAATACCGCGGCCTGCCGCGCTTCCAGCACTTCCTTGCGGAACAGTCCGGGCATGAGCGTAGGGAGGCCGACCTGCGAAGCGTCCGTTTCCACGTGTACGCTATCCGGCAGAGCATCGATTGCCAGCCCGACAACTGCCGGGGAAGGTACGAGGGGAACGGAGCGACGCCGACCGCCGCGACAGGCGCCGGCGATCGATCTGCAGACCTTCCGTGCCGACCCTGCAACTTCACGAGAACAAAGCATGGCAGCGCCGACGATCGCCTCCGGATTGAAGCAGCTTCTCGCGCGGTACATGCCGTTTTCGAGCATGACGCCGGAGCACCTGAACTTCGTCATCGAGCACGTCGAAGTCGCGTACTTCGAGCCGGGAGAGACCATCCTCGGTCCGTCCGCGGAGTCCCCTTCCCACTGCTACATCGTGAAGCAGGGGCGCGTGCAGGGCGAGACGACCAACGAGAAGCAGGGCGAGGTGGCGTTCGAGGCCGGCGTCGGCGACTGCTTCCCGGTCGGCGCGCTGCTCGCCGGGCGTCCCGTGTCGCTGGTCTACCGCTCGGTGACGGACACGTTCTGCCTGATGCTGCCGCGCGCGCGCTTCGAGCAGCTCGCGCAGATGAGCGGGCCGTTCCTCGACTTCTGCAAGCGGCGGCTCGGCGCGCTGCTGGACATGTCGCGCCAGCAGCTGCAGGCCACGTACGCGTCGGAGGCGAGCGCCGAGCGCACCATGAACACGGCGCTGCGCGACCTCGTGCGGGCGCGCAAGCCGCTGACCTGCGCGCCCGACACGCCGTTGCGCGAGGCGTTCGGGCGCATGCACCAGTCGCACGTCGGGTCGATCATCGTCGTGGAGGGCGACGCGGCGGGCGGCGATCGGCTCGCCGGCATCCTGACGCGCACCGACCTGATCGGGCGCGTGATCCTCCCCGAGGTCCCGCTGACCGCACCGGTGAGCACGGTGATGACACGCGGCGTGCTGTCGCTCGACGCCGACGACACCGCGGCGGACGCGACGCTGCTGATGGCGGAGCACTCGATCCGCCACATCCCGGTGATGCAGCGCGAGGGCGGTCGACGCAACGGTGGTGGGAGTGGTCTCCGAGCGCGACCTGTTCGCGCTGCATCGACTGACGGTGCGCCAGCTCGCCGTGGCCATCCGGCGCGCCGACAGCGTCGAAGGCCTGTCGATGGTCGCGGCCGACATCCGGCGACTGTCGCACCACCTGGTGGCGCAGGGCGTCGGTGCGGCCCAGCTGACGCGACTGATCAGCCACCTGAACGACCAGCTCACCGTGCGGCTGCTGACGCTGGCGTGCGAGAAGTTCCAGGTCGACCCGCAGTCGTTCTGCTGGCTGTCGTTCGGCAGCGAGGGGCGCGGCGAGCAGACGATCGCGACCGACCAGGACAACGGCATCCTGCTACGGCGAGTCGGCCGGCACGCGCGAGCGGCTGCTCGAGCTCGCCGACTTCACCAACGAGGCGCTCGCGTCGTGCGGCTTCCCGCTCTGCAGGGGCAACATCATGGCGCGGAACCCGGCGCTGACGCTGACCTACGCCGGCTGGGAAGAAATGTTCATGCGGTGGATCGACCGCGGCGACCCGGAGGCGCTGCTCGCGGCCAGCATCTACTTCGACTTCCGTCCGCTGTTCGGCGACATCCTGCTCGCGAACCAGCTGCGCGTCGAAGTGGTCGAGCGGGCGCAGGCGAACCCGCGCTTCCTGAAGCAGATGTCGGACAACGCGATGCGCAACCGGCCGCCCGCTCCGGGCCGGCTCACCGAGTCGCTGTTCGGCGAGTCGGGCGGCCCGGACCGGGTCGACCTGAAGATGCACGGCACGGTGCCCTTCGTCGACGCGGCCCGCATCTGGGCGCTGCGCGCGGGGCTGCACGAGACCAATACCTCGGAGCGCTACAAGCGGCTCGCCGAAGCGGGGCAGTTGCCGGCCGACGACGTGGACGGCTGGATCGCCGCGTTCGAGTTCTTCCAGCTGATGCGCCTGCGCGCGCAGCACCGGCGCGAGCACGCGTACGGCGCGAGCCACGAGGACAACCCGAACGAGGTCGAACTGCGTTCGCTGTCGCCCCTCGACCGCCGCATCCTGAACGAGTCGTTCCGCCAGGCGCGCAAGGTCCAGCAGCGGCTCGAGCTGGACTTCCCCGGCTGAGCGGCGCGCCATGGGACTTCCTCGATCGCCTGCTCGGCCGCGAGCGCCCGGTCCACCAGCGCTGGGTGGTGGTCGACGTCGAGACGAGCGGCATGGACATCGCGAGCGACGAGCTGATCTCGATCGGCGCGGTGGCGATGCACGAGGACGGGCACGTGCTGCCCGGCGACAGCATCGAGATCGTCGTGCGCCAGGGGACGGCGAGTTCGCGCGAGAACATCCTCGTGCACGGAGTGGGGGTCGAGGCGCAGTTGAACGGCGTCGACCCGCGCAAGGCGATCGGCATGTTCCTGGAGTACGTGAGCACGGCGCCCGATGCTCGCCTTTCACGCGCCGTTCGACCGGGGCTTCCTCGCGCGCGTGATCAAGTTCTACGTCAACCAGCCGTTCGACAACCCTTGGCTCGACCTGGCGGAGCTCGCGCCCGCGCTCTACCCGAAGCTGAACCTCCGCTCGCTCGACGAGTGGCTGAATCGGTTCGGGATTCCGGTTTCCTCGCGCCACAGCGCGGCCGCCGACGCGTTCGCCACCGCGCTGCTCGCCTCGCGCCTGCTGCCGGAGGCGCGCCGCCAGGGCGCGCCGTCGTTCGGCAAGATGATGAAACTGGCGCGCAGTGCGCGCTGGCTGAGCTGACGCGCCGCCGGAAGGGAGCCGATGGCAGGGAAACGACGTCCGAAGGAAACCGCGCTGATCACCGGCGCATCGTCCGGGATCGGCGAGGCGCTGGCCAGGCGCTTCGCACGGGAGGGTCATCCCCTGGTGCTGGCGGCGCGAAACAAGGCGAAGCTCGAGTCGCTCGCGGCGACCTTCGCGGCCGACTTCGGCGTCGACGTCCGGGTCGAGCCGTGCGACCTGACGCAGCGGAACGCGCCCGGCGCGCTCGCGGCCACCTTGCGGCGCCGACACATCGCGATCGACATTCTGGTCAACAACGCGGGCGTGCTGCAGCAGGGCGAGTTCACCCGGATGCTGCCGGAGCGACACCAGGAACTGATTGACCTGAACGTCTCCGCGCTGACCGGCATGCTCGCGCACTTCCTCCCGCCGATGCAGGAGCGCGGTCAGCGGCCGCGTCCTGAACGTCGCATCGATCGCCGCCTTCCAGCCGATTCCGCTGCTTGCGACCTACGCCGCGACCAAGGCGTACGTGCTGTCGCTGACGGAGTCGCTCGCCGACGAACTGAAGGCGAGCGGCGTGACGATGACGGCGCTGTGCCCGGGCATCACGGACACCCGCATGCTGAGCAGCGCTGTCGAAGCGAACGCGCGCCTCGCGACCCTGCCGGACTTCTTCATCGGCGACGCCGACGAGGTCGCGGAAGCGGGCTATCGGGCCTGCATGGACGGCGCGGTGATCACGGTGCCCGGCGCAGTGAACCTGGCAGTGACGCTCGCGTCACGCGCGACGCCGAAGTGGCTGCTGCGGAGAATCGCGGGAACGCTGGCGCGGCGAGCCGGCTAGGGCCGCAGCGCCACGAAGTCCGTCGGCGGCCGCGTTGCGCCGCGGCCGGCCGTCAGCGCGCGCGTCCGCGGTAGCGCGTCACGGCGGCCATCCCCTGGTGGCCGGGTCCTTCGTCCAGCAGCACTTCGAGTTCTTCGCCTGACTCCTCGTCGAGCGCGCCGGCGAAGTCCGCGCGAACGTCGTCGAGGGTGTAGAGCAGCTCGATCTCCTTCGGCCCGCCGCTGCTGCGTCCCAGCTGTCGCGGATGAAACGCCTCGAGCAGCAGCAGGCCGCCCGGCCGCAATGCGGTGGCGACCTTGCGATGCACCTCCGTGCGCATCGCGGGCGGCATGTGGAGGTACGTCAGCACCACCGCGTCGAACGCGCCGGCCGGCGGAGTCCAGACCTTGAGGTCCGCCACGAGGGTGTCGACGCGGACCCCGAGCTCCGCGGCCAGCGCCCGCGCCCGCGCGACCCCGACTTCGGAAATGTCGACCGTCAGGACTTCGTGGCCCTGGCTCGCGAGCCAGGCGCCGTTGCGGCCTTCGCCGTCGCCAGGAACCAGGATGCGTGCGTGCGAGGGCAGCCGGTGGGCCTCGGCCATCAGGAACGCATTGGGCCGGGTGCCGTACTTGTAGCCCTCGACCGCGGAGTACTGCTTGTCCCAGAAGTTCATCAGCTGCCTCGATGCGGTCAGCGGCTGCGATGCTTCAGCAACCGGTTCTGCTCGCGCTTCCAGTCCTTGTCCGCTTCGCTCGCCCGCTTCTCGAACTGCCGCTTGCCCTTGGCCAGCCCGATCTCGAGCTTGATGCGTCCCTTGCTGAAGTGCATTTCCAGCGGCACCAGCGAGTAGCCGGCGCGCTCGACCTTGCCGATCAGCTTGCGGATCTCGGCGGCGTTGAGAAGCAGCTTGCGCGTGCGGTCGGGCACCGGGTTGATGTGGGTGGAGGCGGTCTTCAGCGGCGTGATGTGGCCGTTCAGCAGGAACAGTGCGCCGTCTCGCACGATCACGTACGCCTCGCCGATCTGCACCTGGCCGGCGCGGATCGACTTGACCTCCCAGCCCTCGAGCACGAGGCCCGCTTCGAAGCGCTCCTCGATCGAATAGTCGTGAAACGCCTTCTTGTTCTGGACGATCGCCACGCGGGGACTGCCTGCCACTGTGAATAGAATTCGAGTGTAGGGCAGTTCGCACGGCCGGCCGCGCGAACTGCCCGTCGCCCGCCATGCCCCACGTCCAACGCTCCGTCTACCTCCACTACAGCGCCGAACAGATGTTCGACCTCGTCGAGGACGTCGAGTCGTATCCGCACTTCCTGCCGTGGTGCTCCGGTTCGCGCATCGTTGCCGACCACGAGGGCGGCGTGGATGCCAGCATCGACATCGCCTACAAGGGCATTCGTTCGCGCTTCACGACCCGCAACCAGCATCGCTACCCGGAGCAGATCCGGCTCGAACTGGTCGACGGGCCGTTCCGTTCGCTGACCGGGCACTGGGACTTTCTGCCGCTGCGCGCCGGCGCCTGCAAGGTGCAATTGACGCTTCGGTACGAATTCGCCAGCGGCCTGCTCGGCCGGGCCGTGGCGCCGGTCTTCGATGCCATCGCCAACTCGATGGTGGACTCGTTCGCGCTGCGTGCCGAGCAGTTGTATGGCCCGGCCTGAACTCCGCGTCACGGTCGTCTACTGCGCGCCGGGCTGCGAGGACCTTGCCGAGTTGACGTTGCCCGTCGGGGCCACGGTGGCCGACGCGATCCGCGCGTCCGGCGTGCTCGACCGGCGGCCGGAGATGGCGGCGGCCGCGCCCGACGTCGGCATCTGGGGACGGGCCAGCGCCATGACGCAGCGCCTGGAAGACGGCGACCGGGTCGAGCTGTATCGACCGCTGACGGTGGACCCGAAGGAGGCGCGGCGCGTGCGCGCGGAAGTCAGGCGCCGCCGCTCGGGACGGTGCTGACTAGTTGCAGAGTTCGCGGATCGCCTTGCGCATGCGATCCATCTCGGCCGAGCGCTGCGCGTCGTTGAGGAATTCCCGGTTGCCGGCCGCGTCCGTGCGCGTGATGCGCACCCCGTCTTCGAGGGCCCGCAGGTAACCGCGCGACCGCTCGCACTCGGCGGCCTTCTGCGCGGACTTCTGTTGCTCTTCCTGCGCCTTGCGCTCGTTGTCGGTGCGCTCCTGCTGGCGCTTGCGGAATTCGGCGTCGCGCTCGGCGTACGTCTTGGGGCCATTCGCGGCGGCGGGCGCGGTTGCCGGTTTCTCGGCTTCGCCTTCGGCAGGGGCGCTCGCGCGGGCGGCCTGGGGCACCGCTGCCCGGCTGACGCACGATCTGCGCAGGTTTGACGCTCGGCGGCGGCGGGATGTTCGAGTACACGAGGCGGCCGTTGTCGTCCTTCCAGGCCCACTGCGCCGACGCGCCGGCGGCGAAGGTGCCGGCGACGAAAGCCACGGCAAGCGCAGCGAGGATCAGGGGTCGACGAGTCATGGCAAGGTCTCCGTGAGCAGCCATTGTCCGACGGCGGCCCGAAGTGCGGCAAGACGTCATTCGTCGGAAGAGGGCGGCACTTGTCGGCCAATTTTGGACCGGGTCGATCCCGTATACTCCGCTTTTGCGTCATGAGGACAACTATGCGGTTGGTTCAGAAGGCGCTGACCTTCGATGACGTGCTGCTCGTTCCCGCCTACTCGGCGGTACTGCCTCGCGACGTGCAGCTCACGACCAAAGTCTCCCGGAACATCGCACTGAACATCCCGCTCGTTTCGGCGGCGATGGATACCGTCACCGAGGCGAGCCTGGCGATCGCCCTCGCGCAGGAAGGCGGTATCGGCATCGTGCACAAGAACATGCCGCCCGCGAAGCAGGCCGCCGAGGTGCTGAAGGTCAAGCGCCATGAAGCCGGCGTGCTGCGCGACCCGATCACGATCACGCAGGACATGACCGTCCGCGACGCGATCGACCTGCAGCGGTCCAACAAGATCTCCGGCCTGCCGGTCGTCGAAGGCAAGCGCGTCGTCGGCATCGTCACCAACCGCGACCTGCGGTTCGAGACACGCTACGAGGCCCCGATCCGCGAAATCATGACGCCGCGCGAGCGGCTCGTCACCGTGCGCGAGGGCGCCAGCCTCGAAGAGGCCAAGGAACTGATGCACAAGCACCGGCTGGAGCGGGTGCTGGTGATCGACGACAACGACATCCTGCGCGGCCTGATCACCGTCAAGGACATCACCAAGGCCACCGAGCACCCGCTCGCGTCCAAGGACGAGCTCGGCAAGCTGCGCGTCGGCGGTGCGATCAGCACCGGTCCCGATTCCGACGAGCGCGCCGAGCGCATGGTGAAGGCGGGCGTCGACCTCCTGGTCGTCGACACTGCGCACGGCCACCACCAGGGCGTGCTGGATCGCGTCAAGTGGGTCAAGAAGAACTTCCCGGACGTCGACGTGGTCGGCGGCAACGTGGCGACCGAGGACGCGGCGAAGGCGCTGCTGGACGCGGGCGCCGACGGCGTCAAGGTCGGCATCGGCCCCGGCTCGATCTGCACGACGCGGATCGTGGCGGGCGTCGGCGTGCCGCAGATCACGGCGGTGGCCAACGTCGCGCGGGCGCTCGCCGGCACCGGCGTTCCGCTGATCGCCGACGGCGGCATCCGTTACTCGGGTGACGTTTCCAAGGCCTTGGCCGCCGGCGCGTACGCCGTGATGATGGGCGGCATGTTCGCCGGTACCGAAGAGGCGCCGGGCGAGGTGATCCTCTTCCAGGGCCGCTCCTACAAGAGCTACCGCGGCATGGGCAGCCTGGGCGCGATGACCGAGGGCTCGGCCGAGCGCTACTTCCAGGACAACGATTCCAACGTCGACAAGTTCGTGCCGGAAGGCATCGAGGGCATGGTGCCGTACAAGGGCAGCGTGCTGGCGATCATCTACCAGCTGGTGGGTGGCCTGCGCTCGAGCATGGGCTACTGCGGGTGCGGCTCGATCGACGAAATGCGGACCAAGGCGCAGTTCGTCGAGATCACTGCCGCCGGCATGCGGGAGTCGCACGTGCACGACGTGCGCATCACCAAAGAGGCGCCGAACTACCGGCTCGAGACCTGAGGGTCGCCGTGAAGACTTCTTCCTGGCCCGCCAGCCATCGTGCGGCGGGCCTTGTCTTTTCGAGACGCCGGCGCTGCCGGCGCACTACACGATGAACCACGACAAGATCCTGATCCTCGACTTCGGTTCGCAGGTCACGCAGCTGATCGCGCGCCGCGTGCGCGAAGCCAGCGTGTATTGCGAGATCCACCCGGCAGACGTCGGCGACGCCTTCGTCCGCGAGTTCAGCCCGAAGGGCGTGATCCTGTCGGGCAGCCACATGTCGGCTTACGAGGAAGCCACCGACAGGGCGCCGCAGTCGGTGTTCGATCTCGGCGTTCCGGTGCTCGGCATCTGTTACGGCATGCAGACGATGGCGCAGCAGCTCGGCGGCCGCGTCGAGGGCGGGCACACGCGCGAGTTCGGTTACGCGGAAGTGCGGGCGCGCGGCCACACGCGGCTGCTCGCCGGCATCGAGGACGAGCGCAGCCCCGAGGGCTACGGGCTGCTGAAGGCCTGGATGAGCCACGGCGACAAGGTGGTCGAGATGCCGCCGGGCTTCAAGCTGATGGCGTCGACCGAGAGCTGCCCGGTCGCCGGCATGGCCGACGAGGCCCGCCGGTTCTACGCGGTGCAGTTCCATCCGGAAGTGACGCACACGCTGCAGGGCCAGGCGATCCTCAACCGCTTCGTGCTGGAGATCTGCGGCTGCAAGGCCGACTGGGTGATGGGCGACTATGCCGCCGAGGCCGTCGAGAAGGTCCGCGCGCAGGTCGGCGCCGAGGAAGTGATCCTGGGGCTGTCCGGCGGGGTCGATTCGTCGGTCGCTGCCGCGCTGATCCAGCGCGCGATCGGCAAGCAACTCACGTGCGTGTTCGTCGACACCGGCCTGCTGCGGCTCGACGAAGGCCGGCAGGTGATCGACACGTTCCAGAAGCACATGGGCATGAAGCTGATCGCGATCGACGCGACCAAGCGCTTCATGGATGCGCTCGCGGGCGTGGCCGATCCGGAGGAGAAGCGCAAGATCATCGGCCGCGAGTTCGTCCACGTGTTCCAGGAGGAAGCGGCGAAGCTGCCGAACGCGAAGTGGCTCGCGCAGGGGACGATCTACCCGGACGTGATCGAATCCGCCGGCGCGAAGACCAAGAAGGCGACGACGATCAAGAGTCACCACAACGTCGGCGGCCTGCCGGAGACGCTGCACCTGAAGCTGCTCGAGCCGCTGCGCGACCTCTTCAAGGACGAGGTGCGCAACCTCGGCCTGGCGCTGGGCCTGCCGCGCGACATGGTCTTCCGCCACCCGTTCCCCGGCCCCGGCCTCGGCGTGCGCATCCTCGGCGAGGTGAAGGAGGAGTTTGCGGACCTGCTGCGGCGGGCCGATGCGATCTTCATCGAGGAACTGCGAGCCTCGGGCTGGTACGACCGCACCAGCCAGGCCTTCGCCGTGTTCCTGCCGGTGAAAAGCGTCGGCGTGATGGGCGACGGCCGCACTTACGAGTGGGTCGTGTCGCTGCGCGCGGTGCAGACCTCGGACTTCATGACCGCGCACTGGGCGCACCTGCCGCACGAGCTGCTCGGTCGCGTCTCCAACCGGATCATCAACGAAGTGCGCGGCATCAACCGCGTCGTCTACGACATCAGCGGCAAGCCGCCGGCGACGATTGAGTGGGAGTAGGTTTCGATTGATCGGCGTCCATCGAGGTCTATCGAAAAGTCGACCTCATGCGTTGAATCAACGGACGAATGTCTGTCGAGATCTATCGAGATCTATCGCTGGGATGCCCTTCAATCTGACGGTAAATCTGACGGTAAAAATTTCGCGCTGAGTTCCCGGCGGAAATTTGCCGTCAGGTCGATTCTCGAGTTGACGGTAAATCTCGAGTGCGAAGTCTAGCATCCATGCGGGTTTCCGGGCGATCGACGGATTGGGCGCGCTGACGGTAAATGTGCGCGCTCACAGGCGATGGCGCGCACCGGTCCGTCGTGCTTCGTGGCTCCGCGCCGAGCAAGGGAATGGAAGGACAGGGGACGAGACAACTTGCCCGTCGTTGATCTTTGGAACTACATCATCAACGGGAACGCTCTCCGAGCTTCGATCCAGCCGTGGCGACCGTCGGAGATGGCCATGCTTGGCGACCTGCATTCCCGAGCCGTACGGAGTCCACGGCCACCGGGTATTGAATGCCCGCAATGCGTTGGACAGCGGTCGCACGTGCGAGCGCGGTGGCCGGCAGCACCCGGCCATCAGCGGTCATCGATGGCGACCGATGCAAATGCAAACGGACGCCAGGCATGCGTAGCAGGGAGGGCTAACCGTGCGGGTCGACGACCTTTCGTCGCAGCGTCTCCGACGGCGCCTCGCCGAAACAGGCCTTGTACGCGCGGGAGAAGTCGCCGAAGTGCCAGAAGCCCCATTTGAGAGCCTCGGCTGAAACCGTCGTGGATCCATGGGTCGCTGCCACCAAGGCCTGCCGAACGCGATTCAACCGCAGTCGGATCACATAGGTCAGCGGTGTAAGCCCCATCACCTCCTTGAACGCGTATTGCAGGGTGCGCTCGCTCACCGCGGCGACTCCGCAAAGGTCCGTGACGCTGAGACGATCACCGCCATGCGCCAAGGCGTAGTCCTCCACGCTTCTCACAATGTGGCTGTAGACCTGCCGCGTCCGGTCGCTGCGATCGGGTTCGAAGTCACTGGCCACGCTGAGGGCCGCCAGCAGCGTCTCGAGCAATTCGGCCTCTGCGGCGCACCGCTCGCTTCTCCGCTCGTCGAATAGCGAGGGCCGCCTCTCCGCAGCGTCCACGAGTCGCTTCCCCCAATCGAACAGCCTGCGAGCGCCTTCGGTGGTCACCTGCAGGGTCTCGACACCACGTGGCAGGTGAAACTCGCTCTCTCGTTGACGCTGGGTCAGATGCCCGCGGACTTCCGTCGGCGCAAGCAGCAAGGTGATGCTCTCCCAGCCTTTGTTGGTCACGAACGTGACTTCCGCTCCGGGCTCCACAGCCAGCATCAATCCGGGGCGGACCTGCAGTCCGTTCACCGACCCGCGCGCTCGGGCGCCGAACGTGACGTAAGCGACCAAGTCCTTGCGAGCATGCGTGCGAGTACGTATGCGAAGGTTGGTCGAGTGGAACACGACCGAGGACGCCTCGAGGCGAACCATCACCCGCCGTGCTCGAAAGGGCGTCGACTGAAGCTGGACGGCATCGAGGTCGATCAACTCGATGCCGGCGTTCGCGTCTGTCGGATCGGTGATCTCGACGACCGTGACTCTTGGCGGCTTGATGGCCCTGGCGGAATTCACCGTTGGCTCGCTGTGCGAAATCCTGATGGAGGCCTGGCGCGCCGCCGAAATCGGAACCCGTCGCAAAACCGGCGAGCTTCACGCCGAGAAGTCAAAGCTGCTGCAGATCAACGCAGAGTGTATCTGGCGGTCCGACTGCGGAATTCCGATAGACGCTTCCGGTGCGCGGTCGGAGTCTTGTCACGAGTTGGGTCCAGTCGTAGCGAGGACAAGAAACCACAGGCTTGATGGGGGTGACTACGCAGGGTCGCCAATGTGGGCTGATCTCCTTTCGACGTCCGGCCGAGCACCCGAAACATTCCGAACTGGTATCGCATCATGAAGCCGAAGCAAGTTAGTGGCGACCGTTTCGCAGGGAATCTGCGCCCCATGCAGAAAGCGCTCTGTGCGGCCTTCGTGGCCGCGGCGCTCGCCGCACCCGCCGCGGCGGTGGCCGCCGACGCGCCGCGCCGGCCGAACATCGTCATCATCCTCGGCGACGACCTCGGCTTCGCCGACCTGGGCTCGTACGGCAGCGAGATCAGGACGCCGGCCATCGACGCGCTCGCGAAGCAGGGCGTGCGCTTCACGAACTTCTACACGCACGCGAGCAGCTCGCCGACGCGCTCGATGCTGCTCACCGGGGTCGACACGCACCTGAACGGCCTCGGGAATATGGACGAGTGGACGGCGCCCAACCAGCGGGGCGCGGTCGGGTACGAGGGCTACCTCAACGACCGGGTGGTCACGATGCCGCAGCTGCTGAAGGCGGCCGGCTATCACACGTACATGGTCGGCAAGTGGCACATGGGCAAGGCGCCCGACCAGATCCCGGCGGCGCGCGGCTTCGAGCGCGACTTCTCGCTGCTCGACGGCGCCGGCAGTTACTGGGACATGACGAACTTCACCGGCGCGTCGCCGAAGTCGGTCTTCACCGAGGACGGGCGCTATCTCACCAAGCTGCCCGACGACTATTACGCGACCAAGACCTACACCGACAAGCTGATCAGCTACATCGACGCCAACCACGGCGACGGCAAGCCGTTCTTCGCGTACATGTCCCACCAGGCGCCGCACGATCCGTACCACCTTCCGCGCGACTGGCGCAACCGTCACGTCGGCGAGTACGACAAGGGCTGGGACGCCGTGCGCCAGGAACGGCTGAAGCGGCAGGTCGAGCTCGGAATCATGCCGCCCGGCACCGAGCTGGCCGAACGGATGTGGTTCCTGCCCGATCCGATCGTGCTGGCTCCGGCCAGCCGGGCCATCCTCGGCAAGAAGATGGAGCTGTATGCCGGGATGGTCGAGAACATGGACTTCCACGTCGGCCGGCTCATCGATTACCTGAAGAAGATCGGCGAGTACGAGAACACGATCTTCATCGTGTTCGGCGACAACGGTGCCGAGGGCACCGATCTCTTCCAGATGATCGCGGGCTCGCCGGGTTCGCGCGACTTCCTGTTCGCCGCGATCAACTGGTCGCAGACCAATCCCAACGCGTGGGGCGATCCGGGCTCGTACGTCGGCTACGGTCCAATGTGGGCGCAGGTGTCGATGACGCCGTTCAGCCAGTACAAGGGCTGGCTGGCCGAAGGCGGCATCCGCAACGCGCTCATCGTCAGCGGTCCGGTGGTCAAGCGTCCGCAGGGCAGCCTCAACCACGGCGTGCTGCACGTGGCCGACCTGATGCCGACGCTGCTCGACGTCGCCGGTGCGAGCTATCCCAAGACCAACGAGGGGCGTGAATTGCCGCCGCTGATCGGCAAGTCGTGGATGCCATTGCTGGCCGGGAAGGCCGACGCCGTGCGGACCGACCAGGACTCTCTCGCGTGGGAAGTCTTCGGCAACCGCGCGGTGCGGCAGGGCGAGTGGAAGCTGCGCTGGCAGTTCAAGCCGTATGGCAAGGGCGACTGGGAACTGTTCAACGTCGCCAAGGATCCCGCCGAGCGCAAGGACCTCGCGGCACAGAATCCCGACAAGGTGAAGGCGTTGTTGGCGGTCTGGGACGGCTACGTCAAGGCCAACAACGTGATCCTGCCGAGCCGCGGACCCTTCGAGACCCTGGAAGACCAGTTGCCGCAGCGGGTACCGGTCGAGGCGGGTTTCCCGCCCCTGATCTACAAGCGGCAGTTCGTCCCGCCGAAGGAAATGCTTGCCGATCCGAAGTGAACGTTGCTGGCCGGGCAGCAATCGCGAACAAACAGAAATTCAGAAAGTCGACGGAGGTCTGATGAAAATGCCTGCCTGGTTGTGGATGGTCGCGGCAACGGTGCTCGCCATGGGAGCGCTCTCGCCGCCCCAGTCCCTGGCGCAGGTGCCGGGGCGGTTCTACTGGAAGACGCTGTCGGGCGCGAGCGCGGTGCCGGTCATCGTCAACTCGATCAGCGGCAACACGAATCCGTTCGACATGGGCCACACCGTGACGCCCGGCGCGAACTTCGACGCCACGCTGGCGATGATGGGGTACGCGCAGACCTTCACCCTGTGGGATCGCTCCGCGATGGCGGCGATCATCTTTCCGATGGGCCGGATATCCGGCGACGTCACCGTGGCCGGGAAGACGGCCAACCAGTCGGCCAGCGGCTTCGGCGACCCGATGCTCGAGTTCAACCTGAACCTCATCGGCCCGAAGGCGCAGAAGAACATTCCCGACGTCCTGCGCTACGAGCCGGGGTTCTCGGTCGACCTGCTGGCCGATCTCGCGCTGCCGATCGGCGAGTACAACAGCGACCAGCCGCTGAACGTCGGCCAGAACCGCTGGTACGGGCGCGTGGGCTTCCCCGTCATCTGGCAACTCGGCGACTGGGTCCCCGGTCGGCGCACGACGCTCGAATTCCTGCCTGCGGTCTGGATGTTCGGGAACAACACGGACTACGTGGGGCAGACGCTGAAGACCGATCCGCTGTTCCAGTTGGACGCGCACCTGACGCGCGACTTCACCGAGAACTTCTGGGGCGCCATCGACGCCTCCTGGTACAGCGGCGGCCGCGCAACCGTCAATGGCGTGCAGGGACAGAAGCTCAACAACGTCGGTGTGGGCCTCACGCTTGGGTACACGGTCAACAGCAACCTCAACCTCACCCTGGGCTACAAGTCCACGATTGGTGACAGCGCCCCCACCGACCTGCGCATGGATGGCTTCATGGTCACGCTCGTTTACGGGTGGCACCCGCTCATCGAGGGGTCGAAGCGGTTGAAGAGCGGCGAGAAGTAGCGCGCAATTCAAGAATCGTGAGGCGCGCCTTGGTGCGGGAACAGCACACGGTGCAATCGATTTTTCGCGAGCGCCTGACGGCTACACCGGCCCGGTGCTGCGCCACCGCCGCCGTGGCGGCCTTCTCGCTCGACGCACAGCGGCAACCCGCGGGCATCAACCCCGAGGTGCGGCGACTGCTCTAGGCCTCGACCTGGAGTGCAACGCAACGAAGCCGGGCCTGCACTACCTGTGCGCCGGCTACAAGAAGTTGTTCCGCCACGTCCGCAGGTACATGCGGGCGATGACGACGCTCATGGAGAACGACCTGCCGGTTTCGCTGGTGATGAAGGCAATCGACGGCCCGCTGATCGTCCCGCGCAAGAGCCCCGGCCCATAAGGGGTCGAAGTTTCGATCGAACGCGTGACTTGGAATGGAAGCGGGCAAAGCGCGCTGCTCGCCGATCCCTGCGATGTCCGCATAGGGTCGAGGCCGTGTGTAAACGCTGCGAGGCGGCGGTTTGTCAGGGCCTGTCGCCGGCGTAGCGGCGTTGTGTGCTGAGGCCGAGCAAGCGCGCTCGCGCTACGCCTGCATCACTTTGATCAACGAAGCGGTTCCGAGCAGTCGGATCATCCGTTTCATGTTGTACGCCAGCACCTGCAAGCTCATCTCGGTTCGTACCTTGGGCAACGTCCGCGTCAGGAAGTGCGTCGCACCCATCCAGGCCTTGAGCGTGCCGAAGGTGTGCTCGACGGTTTGTCGTCGTTCGCGTGCTGCCTGCGGCCGCTGATTCAGTCGCGCTTGCATCCGTTCGAGCACCGCCTCGTGCTCCCAACGCGCGATGCGCCGCTGTTTGCCGGTAGTGCACTTCGGCTTGAGCGGACATCGCGGACAGGCAGACGACCAGTACTTGTGCAAGGTCTGGCCCTTCTCAACCACTGTCATGCGATGGATGGCACGTTCGCCGGCCGGACAGCGATAGGTATCGTCGGCCTCGTTGTAGACGAAGTCGCTCCTGTCGAAGAGACCGGCTGCCTTGTTGTTGGACGTCTGCGGCTTCGGCACCAGCGGGACGATGCCAGCGGCGTCACAGCGCAGGATCTCTTCGCCATAGAAGTAGCCGCGATCCGCGAGCACCGTGATCGGCCGGCCGATGGTGTCCTGCGTCTGCATCGCCATGTCGGCGAGCTGTGTGCGGTCATGACCGACGTTAGTAACCTCGTGCGTGACGATCAGATGGTGCTTGGTGTCCACCGCAGTCTGCACGTTGTAGCCGACGATGCCGGTGCCGCGGCCGCTCGTGGCCATCGAGCGCGCATCCGGGTCGGTAAGCGAGACCTGCTGGTCGGGCGCCTCGTGGAGTTGCTGCTCGATCTGCCGCAGCCGCGTCATCTGCGCCTTCACCGTCGCAAGCTTTTCCTTCAGATGCTCGACCCGCGCCTCGGTCACGAGGCTGGGATCGCGGTCGGCCCGGTCGAGCTCCGTCAGGTAGCGCTCGACACTCTCGTCGAGCTGCTGCATCCGCGCCTTGAGCTTGCGCTCCGTGAAGTTCTTGTCGCGGTTGTTCACCGCCTTGAACTTGCTGCCGTCGATCGCCACCGTGGCCCCTTCGAACAGGCCGAGCCCCCGGCACAGCAGAACAAACTCGCGACATGCCGTGCGGATCGCCTCGCCGTTGTCGCGCCGGAAGTCGGCGATCGTCTTGAAGTCGGGCATCAGGCGCCCGGTGAGCCAGATCAGCTCGACGTTGCGCTGCGCTTCGCGCTCCAGCCGACGGCTCGACTGCACCCGGTTCAAGTACCCGTAGATGTAGATCTTGAGCAGCGTGGCCGGGTGATATGCCGGCCGTCCCGTGTCTGCCGGCTGCGCCCGCTCGAACCCAAGTTGCACCAGGTCCAAGGCGTCGACGAAGACATCGACCGCCCGCACCGGGTTGTCTTCTTCGATCCAGTCGTCCAGTCGCTCAGGAAACAGGACGCTCTGCGTTCGATCCTGCCCGTCGATGTATCGGCTCATGCACCGCTCCAGCAACGCGATGCCGAATCATCGGGCACAAACCTTACGTGGAGTTTTCACACGGCCTCGGTCGCAAAGCGACCAAAGAGGAAAGGTCGCTTAGCGGCCAGAAGCGGAAGTTGCGCGGGCGCTAGTTGGCGATTCAATCCGGCCGGCGGGCGCCAAGCCGCTCGCGCTCAGCCAAAGCCAAGAAATCGGCGCTGCCGATTGGCCAAGCGAGACAAAGCGTTACTCGGACGCCAGCTTGCCCTGAACATGGCGAGCAAAGTTATCCAGAATCGCCTGCCAACCTGTTCGCTGCTGCTCTTCAGAGTGACTTGGCTCGCTGTCGAACGTGACGGTCACCGTCACGGCATCAGCTCTGTCGATGAACTCAACGGCCGCCACGCGATCGCCGAATGAGTACTCGATTAGCTCATGCGGCACTACCTTCGTGTATTCGCCAGCGAAGTCAAAGCCGAAGGAGCCATCCTTCGCCTCCATTCGCGAGCAGAACCTGCCCCCAGGACGAAGGTCGACCGAGGCGGAAGTCGTATGCCAATCCGGTGAGGCAGCATTCCACTGCATGATGTCGGCAGGAGTGGTGTAGGCGCGCCAAACTTCCTGCACTGGCGCTGCCACTACTGTTGAAACGACGATCTTCATGCTTGTCTCCCAACGCCCACTATGCGGTCGAGTTGCGTATCGATCATGAGACGATAGTTCGTAAGAGGCGTCCAGCCATCGGAATCATGACCTTTCAGGCTTTCAGCCATGCTTGAACCTCGTCCCAAGTGCGGATGCTGCGACGTGCGCATAACTCTGGCATCGGTCCTAGCCACGACGGACTGAGCCGCGCGCATGCATTCAACTAACGAGACCCGAGGCCTCTGGTTCGGATTCCTGGGCGTGCTTGTCTTTTCCTTGACTACGCCGATGACCCGACTCGCGGTGGGCAGCACGGGCGATCCGCAGTTGCCCGCTGCGTTCGTCACCGCAGGTCGTGCGGGTTTCGCGGCGGTCCTGTCTGCCGTGTACCTGTTGGCGATGCGTGCGAAGGCTCCTCGGCCGGACCAACTCCCCTCGTTCCTCCTCTCCGCGCTGGGCACGGTGGTCGGATTTCCTCTGTTTCTCGCGCTGGCGCTTCAGAGAGTGGACGCCATTCACGCATCCGTCATCACGGGCGTGCTGCCATTGGCCACAGCAGTGGTCGCGGCGGTGGTATTCCGCCAGAGACCGTCTGTGGGATTCTGGGTCTGCGCCGTACTCGGGTGCGCGCTCGTACTGGCGTTCGCCGCGCTACGAGGTGGGGGTGCGATTGCCTTGGCCGATGCCTTCCTCTTTGGGGCGATGGCCAGCGCGGCGGTTGGCTACGTGGCCGGCGCCAGGCTCTCCCAGCAAATGCCTGCAGAGCAGGTGATCTGCTGGGTCCTCGTGGGAAGCGCACCGCTGACCCTTCCAGCCACCTTCCTGCTGTGGCCGGAACGAACGGCGAGCATTTCGGCCTGGCTCGGCTTTGCCTATGTCACCGTGTTCTCGATGTGGCTCGGATTCTTCGCCTGGTATCGCGGTTTGGCTCTGGGAGGGGCAGTACGCGTGAGCCAAGTTCAACTCCTGCAGCCGTTTCTCGGCATCCTGTTCGCTGTGCCGATACTTGGAGAGCGGCTTGATGTTGTCACCGTGATCTTTGCGACCGGGGTGGTTGCGGTGGTCTTTGCCGGACGAAGAATGCCGTTGCGGCGCTAGGCCAACCATTGGGGCGGTGCAACGGGCGCGTAAGCGAAAACGGACTGAAGGGCGCTTACCGGCCAAAAGCCGACATTGGTTGATACCAGGTAGTCCGCCGCTAAACGGTCATTGCCAACAATGTCTGGCTTGTCTGTTGACGGTTCAGCGCGTCAGGGTGACCTGCCCCCTGCCGGCGTACCAATCGGTTGGCGGGAGTCCGGGCTGCAAGGCTAGTTGATGGGTTGGATTTTGTCGTCTTGGTTTTGAGCAGCATCGCCGGGACTCCGGCGATGCTGCTCGGCGAACTGGGCTGGCGGTATTCGTCCCAGACTGCTGTGCGGACGCACCTCGTTGTAATCGCGGCGCCAGCTCGCGACCGTCGTTCTGGCTTGGTGCAGTGACTCGAACCATTGCTCGTTCAGGCACTCGTCGCGCAGCCGGCCGTTGAAGCTCTCGATGAAGGCGTTTTGCATGGGACGGCCCGGATCGATCAGGCGATGCCGGATGCCCCTGGCCTGCGCCCAACCCATGAACGCTCGGCTCGTGAACTCCGGTCCGTTGTCAGTCCGAACCACCCGGGGATAGCCGCGGAACAGCGCGGCTCGATCGAGCAGGCGTGTGACGTACTCGCCCGAGATGCCGTAGTCCACGGCGATGTCCACGCACTCACGACTGAAGTCGTCGGTAACGGTCAGCAGCTTGATCCGTCGACCGTTGACCAGGCTGTCAGCGACGAAGTCCATGCTCCATACCTCGTTGAGCGCGCTCGCTGGCAACAGACGGCTGGCGCTCGTTGCTCGGACGCTTGGCCTTGCGCCGCTTGCGAACGGTGAGGTTGGCCGCGGTGTAGAGGCGATAGACACGCTTGTGATTGATCTCCGGGTACGCGGGCCGCAGCAGATCGTGAATGCGCCGATAGCCGAAGCGGCGCCGAACGTGGGCCAGCTCGACAATCTTGCCGCTCAGCTCGGCGTTCAATGGGCTGGCCACCGGCGGATGTCGGTACGCATCACGGGATAGCCCCACAAGACGACACGCACGCCGCTCCGACAGATGGTGCTGCTCGATCATCTTGCCGACGGCTGCTCGCTTGACCTGTGGGGCTAGCGCTTTACCCCGAGCACGCTCTTGAGTGCATGCATGTCCAGATGCGCTTCGGCCAGCAACTTCTTCAGCTTGCCGTTCTCGGCCTCGAGCTCACGCAGCCGCTTTGCATCGGCCACCTCCATCCCGCCGAACCGCGCACGCCACTTGTAGAACGTGGCATCGCTGAAGCCGCCCTTGCGACACAGCTCCTTGATCGGCATGCCGGCCTCGAGCCTGCTTCAGGAAACCGATGATCTGTTCTTCTGTGAATCGACTCTTCTTCATGTCCGTCATTCTCCCGAAAGACGAACTCCACTGCCTTCACGTTGGTACGGCAGGAAGGGGGCAGGTCAAGGGCAGCGTCTTGAGAAATGCAATCAGGTCAGCTAGATCATCGTTACTCATGTTCCAACGGGGCATGTCGGGCTCGAGCTGGGTGCCATCGGGATCCTGACCTTTTACAACGGCAAGTCGAAATTTCTCAGTATCAAATTCGGGTTGCAGCACCGACCACCGAATGTCCTTGGCATCCATTACTTGCATCATG
Organism: uncultured beta proteobacterium; assembly: GCA_963841815.1. GTDB lineage: Bacteria > Pseudomonadota > Gammaproteobacteria > Burkholderiales > Burkholderiaceae_F > JAOUJD01. The sequence goes on from CAWJEE010000007.1 coordinate 154,977, forward strand.
CCCATGCTGTGTTTGCCACCCCGTCCGTCGGGGCCGTGACACGAGACACAGGCCATGCGCCCTCCCATCATCATCCAACCGCCGGTCCCAGGTCCGCCGGTGTAGGTAATCGGTTTGCCGCGTTCACTGGTTGCGGTGAAAAAGATGCGCTCACCGTTCGAGTGAAAGGCGCCGGTCCCCCACGCGGTTCCGCTGCCGCCCATCATGCCTCGACCCATTTGGGCGCTTGCACTGTTCGAGTAGTTCAGGAAGCCGCCCACGATGACGGTCATGACTGCAACGCCCGCTGCTTTCCACATCATCGCGTCCTCCATGGCGTGTCTCAAAGCCATTAAGAAACACTTGAAAGATTTCCTTTACGAACCGCGATCGGTTCGCGCCCGCGGTGACTCGCACCATCGGCCCTGCAATCCATCGTGCACACTGGTGAAAGCCGCCGTGCGCTTCAGTGCGGTCGGTGACATGGCGGCACATTGGGCCGACCGACAGACATCGCTGGTGCTGATTGATCGCTGCTGGTGTTGATCGCAAGGCACGTCCGCGGTTCCAGGACCAGACCTCCCTCAAAGGCGTGAGGGGGAATGGATGCGGAAGGGTAGGATCGTCAGCTTCCGCGCCCAGTTAACCGTCCCATTCTTGGCGAGCAATTGGGGAGCCATGGGCGGCTGGCTTGGCTGCTCGACGCGACACTTTTTCAGAATCATGCGTCGAACGGCCGATTCGGAATTGAATGCACTCCACCAACATATAACCGCCTCCGGGGTGGAACTACATGAAGGATCGGCTCATGAATCTGCGCACTGTGCTGATGGTCCTCTTGGTGGCGGCATTTGCGGGGTTCCTCGTCCTCAACTGGAATGTGGTCACTGCACCGACGACGCTGTCGTTCGGGTTGTGGACGGCGCAGGCGCCTCTCGGTCTGCTACTTCTTGGCTTCACCGTGCTGATTGCGGCGATGTTTCTCTTCCTGCTCGTGGTCCAGCAAGCGACGGTCCTTGTTGAGACCAGGCGCGCAGCGAAGGAGTTGACCGCGCAGCGAGCACTGGCCGATCAAGCTGAAGCGTCGCGCTTCACCGCGCTTGGTGAACACATGGACGAGGAATTGCGACGGCTTGAGGCGCAGGCTGCAATGCGGCAGGACGCGCTGGGGCAGCGGCTCAACGAACTGGAACAGGCGCTGCGCGCGCAAGTCGATCAGGCCAGCAATTCACTGGCCGCCTTCATCGGCGAGCTTGACGATCGCGTCGAGCGGATTGAAGCTGCAAGGGGACTTGCGCCGCCGCGCGCCTGACGTTGCCTGGGGTTCGCTATCGGAGGGGCGAACCGAGCGCCTTGAAACCTTGCGGATTGCCCGCGCTGGGGACACGGTGCGACTACCGCTCGACAGACTCGCTGCGGCCAGGCCCTGTCCGTTGAATCCGCCACCTGGACCGCCTGCAAGCGAACCCCTCGTCGCTTCCAGACCATGAAGCGAAGCAGGTTCACTTCGGAACCGGGGCGAACACAGGATCCTTCTGGGCCCTTCTGCGCCGCGTTCGTGGACCGGACTTGCCTACGTTTTTGTCTAGTAGCGGAGTGCCACCGAACGTGCCGCGGGCGACGCGGATCACGTGCCGAGCTACGGCACTCGCGAACTCCTCCACCCACATCTCGGACGTAGCAGGCGCCTGAACAGACTCGGCGCATCCCAAGTTTGTGACGAAAAGGGCAGAGCCCGCAGCGTTACGTCCGGTGCCGCACAGACCGCGCTCGTCGGTCGACTCTATGTTCACTCAGGCGGTTCGGATGTTGAGGTCTCACTCATCGGCAGCGGACGGCTGTAGCACTTGACGCTATCCGGGATGCCTTGCCCGCGCTGATCGCAATTGTTGGGTCACGCCTGAGGGCCAAGCAAAGTCGCTCGCTGGTTGCCAAGGTGCGCCCTGATCTCAGCGTCTTTCATTTGGGAGTGTTTATGAAAAATTTGCTTGCGATGGCTGCTGGTACGGCAGCCCTGTTATCCAGCGGTGCCTTGCTCGCACAGAACGGCTCCATGATGAATGGCACCGGGCCGGGCAACGGTTGGATGAATGGCTACGGCGGCATGGGTGGATACGGCGGGATCTGGGTGCCGATCCTGCTGACTGCCGTGGTGGTGGGCCTCGTGGTGTGGGTCGTCAATCGAACCAGCAAAAAGGGTAACTGAATAGAACTTGGGATCACTTGAATCTGAATGGAATTGAGCCATGAAGCGCATGAATCTACGTAAGGCATTGAGCGCCGGCATTCTGGTGGGTGCAACGGCTGTGGCGGCGAGTGCTGTCGCGAGCCCGCCGCAGAGCAACGTCGGCCCGGACTACGGCATGGGGCCCGGAATGATGGGCGGCTATGGTATGGGACCCGGAATGATGGGCGGCCAGGGCTCCGGCTATGGCATGGTTCCCGGCATGATGGACGGGTATGCCTCTAGAGCCGATCTGAACCTCACCGCAGAACAACGCACCAAGATCGCCAGGATCCAGAACGACGTGCGACGCAAGCACTGGGACCTGATGGGCAAGATGCAGGATGAGCAAGCGCAGATGAACGAGCAGTACTACTCCGACCAGCGCGATGACGCGCCGCTCAGCAAGAGTTACCGCGACATGTCAGAACTGCGGCAGCAGATGTTCGACCTGTCGCTCGGCGCCCGGAGACAGATCGATGCGGTACTCACCCAGGAGCAGCGAGACAAACTGAAGCGCGGCTAGTCCGGGCGATGGCGCGTTGATTGAAACGGCCGGCGATCAGGCGAGCGCCGGCCGCGCTGCGCCGCGAAGAGTCGGCCAGGAGCCCGGTGGTGGCATTCATAGATCCGGCGGCCGTGCTGCAGCCCCCAGTCGGCCGTGATGTTGCGCGGCGCCAGCCAGATCAGCTTGGTGGCGGCATCGTCGCTCGGGAAGTGGCCGCGCGTTTTGATGATCGTGCGTAACTGCATGTGCAAGCCCTCAATCACGTTGGTCGTGTAGCTCACCCGACGCACTTCAGGCGGCGCCGACCGCTTTCTCGACGCCCTGCTTGCGAACGCGGTCCAGCCGCAGAGGAAGCTCCGGTGCCTTGCCCTCCTTGTCCTGGCCGGCGTAGACAGTGAGGTGCGGATACGGGATCTCGATGCCCTGCGCGTCGAAGGCACTCTTGAGGCGCCGCAGGTACTCGCGTCGCACGGACCACTGCTCGAGCGGGGCGCATTTGAAGCGGCAGCGGATCACCACTGCGGAATCGTCCCAGCGATCGACGCCCGCCATCTCGAGGTCGTCGAGGAGACGGCCCGCGAACGACGGATCGAGGCGCATCTGCTGCCCGACGTCCTGCATGACCTGCATCACCTCGTCGACGTTCTCGCGATACGCCACCCCGACGTCGATGACCGATTGCGCGTAGCCGCGGCTCATGTTGACGACGGTCTTCACCTCGCCGTTCGGGACGAAGTGCACGTTGCCGTCGTAATCGCGCAGCCGGATGTAGCGCAGGGTGATCTCCTCGACCAGGCCGGCGTGGTCGGCGACCTTCACGACGTCACCCTGGCGAATCTGGTTCTCCAGCAGCAGGAAGAACCCGGTGAAGTAATCCTTGACCAGGCTCTGCGCGCCGAAGCCCACCGCCAGGCCGACGACGCCGGCCGCCCCCAGGATCGGCGCGACCGAGATCCCGAGTTCCGCCAGCACCAGCATGCCGGCAATCAGCGCGATGACCACGGCGACGAGATACCGGAATACCCTCCCGAGGGTTTCCGCGCGCTTCACGGCCTCGCCATCATCGAGCCGACTCGCGATCCGCATCCTGAACGCCCGGATCGACCGCTGCAGAACGGCGATGGCGATCCACGCGACGATCATGATTCCGAGCACCCGCAGCGCGGTTATCGCGGGCCCACCGAGCTGATTCCAGACGACGATCGCGGTTTCCGGAATGGCGTCTTTCAACATGTTCGATCTCCATGGCGTTGGGGTGGTGCGACCGACCGGGGACGGCCGCGCGTGCATGGACAGCGCAAACACGACCGGAATGCCGCCCGGCATGACGCCGCCGCAACGGTGCGGTCGTTCAGTCCGGTTCGCCGGTTCCCGTGGATGGCCGGCGCGCGCCGGAGGTTCTGCTGGCGGGCTGGCGCGTCACGCCACTCTGAGGTTCGTGCCGGACGCCGAGCCGCGTTGGTCAGGCGGAAGTCCCGCCGATGAACCGGTGCGATGGGCTTTCGCCAGTTGATCCTGGGCTCGCGCCAGTCGGTCCGATGTTAACGGCATCGGGACGGGCGCGCCGGGCACCGCGGGCGGGGATTACGCGACGTTCAGCGTTTTCCCTAGGGCGCTCGGGTCGGAGCGGCCCTGACCTGCGTGACTGTCTTGCGCACGACGTATCCAATGGACAGTCCCTGCACGAGGATGGAGAACACCACCACGCAGTAGGTCAGCGCGACCACGGTGTTGCGATCCGGGCCGGCCGGCAGCGACAGCGCGAGCGCCACCGAAATGCCGCCGCGCAGACCGCCCCACGTCAGCACCTTCCATGAACCCTCTGGCAGGCGGGATGCGCGCCCCAGCAGACGCACCGGAAGACCGACCGTCAGCAGCCGGGCCAGCAGCGTCACGGCGATGGCCACGCCGGCCGCCGCCAGCCGGTTGGCCGAGAACACGACGAGCAGCACCTCCATGCCGATCAGCACGAACAGCATCGCGTTCAGTATCTCGTCGACCAGTTCCCAGAACATGTCCAGATAGCGACGCGTTGTGCCCGACATCGCCAGTGCGCGCCCGTGATTGCCGATGATCAGGCCGGCGACCACCATGGCCAGCGGACCGGACACATGCAGCGCACTGGCCAGGGCGTAGCCGCCCGTGACCGCCGCGAGCGTCAGGAGCACCTCGACCTGGTAGTTGTCGATGCTCCTCAGCAGAAGGAACGTCACGTAGCCGAGCACCAGGCCGAACAGCAGGCCACCGCCCGCTTCGCGCAGCAGCAATTCAAGGCCCTGGACCGGCGTCGGCGTGACGCCACTGGCCAGCATGCCCAGCAGCAGCGAGAAGAGCACGACCCCCACGCCATCGTTGAACAGGGATTCGCCCGCAATCAGCAGTTCCAGCTCCTTGGGCGCGCCGGCGGACTTGAGGATCCCCATCACCGCGATCGGGTCCGTGGGCGAGATCAGCGCGCCGAACAGCAGGCAGTGGATGAACGGCAACTGCAGGCCCGCCAGCGGCAGCGCGAACCACATCCCGTAGCCCACCACAAGGGTCGATAGCACAGTGCCCAGCACGGCGAGGATCGCCACTGGCCAGCGGTACGCCTTCAGCTCGCTCATGTCGACATGAAGGGCGCCGGCAAACAGCAGCAGCGACAGCATGCCCTGCATGAGGACGTCCGAGAAATCGATCGAACGCAACAGCGATTCCTCGTACTGGCGCAATCCGTACGCCAGGCCCATCGCGTCCAGGCCGACGAGCGCCAGGGAAAATGCCAGCGCCGTGGCCATCACGCCGATCGTCGTGGGCATCCCGACGAAACGGTGGTTCAGATACGCCAGCAGCGCGGTGATGACGAGGCCGGTCGCGGCGATGTTGAGCATGCGCGTACGATATATCGGTCACCCGGTTGATTGGCTGCTCGAGGCGTGTGACGACATCGTTCCGCAACGATGCAACTTTCCTGATCGAGCGGAACTTCGGGCGGGCGAATCACCTGGCCTTCGGAATTCGCCGGCCTGCCTGGCCCTCGCGGTGCCTCGTCGCCGGCTGCCGAGTCGCGGAGGGGCCATCACCGTGAAAGCGCAAATTCTCAAGTACTGGGACCGCGTTCGTTCCAGCTTCTGGTTCCTTCCCGCGCTGATGGCCGGCGCGGCGGTCGGGCTGGCCCTGGCGACCGTGGCCCTGGACGAGGAGATCATCGTCCACGGGTGGCTGCAGGGGCGGAACTGGGTTTACACCGGCGGCGCAGAGGGGGCCAGCCTCGTCCTGGGCACCATCGCCGGCTCGATGATCAATATCGCCGGCGTCGTCTTCTCGATGACGCTGGTCGCCCTGTCGCTCGCCTCGTCGCAGCTGGGGCCCCGCCTGTTGCGCAACTTCATGCGCAACACCACCAATCAGGTCGTACTCGGGACGTTCGTCGCCACGTTCGTGTATTGCCTGCTCGTCCTGCGCACCATCCGCCGCGCCGAGGAGGTGGTCTTCGTCCCCCACCTGTCGGTGACGGTCGGGGTGCTCTTCGCGCTCGCCAGCCTCGGCGTGCTGATCTATTTCATCCACCACGTTTCCGTCTCGATCCAGGCCGACGAGGTGGTCGCGCGGGTCAGCGCCGAACTGACCCGCGGGATCGAACGCCTGTTCCCGCAACAGATGGGCCGCGCCGAACCGCGCCCCGATGACGCGCGGCCTGGCACCTGGTTGCCCGAGGAGTTCGACCGCGAGGCCCGTCCCATCAGGGCGGATGGAGACGGCTACCTCCAGTTCGTCGACACGGATGCCCTGATGGCGCTGGCGACGCAGGAGAAGATGCTGTTTCGGCTGGAGCGGCGGCCCGGGCAGTACGTCGTCATGGGCTGTCCGCTCGTGACGGCCTGGCCCGGGGACCGTGTCACCGAGTCGCTCGCAGCGCAGGTCAATGGCGTCTTCGCCCTGGGCCATCAGCGGACCGCGGCCCAGGACATCGAGTTCGCGATCCACCAGATCGTCGAGATCGCGGTGCGGGCGCTCTCGCCCGGCATCAACGACCCGTTCACGGCGATCACCTGCGTGGACCGGCTGGGGTCGGCGCTACGCCGCCTGGCGCAGAGGGACATGCCGTCCCCCTATCGCTTCGACGAACAGGACCGACTCCGGGTGATCGTTCCGGTCGTCACGTTCCCGGATCTCGTGAACGCGGCGTTCAACCAGATCCGGCAGTCCGCCCGGTCGAGTGCGGCCGTGACTATCCGCCTGCTGGAATCGATCGCGGTGATCGCGGATGCCGCGGGCCGGCCGGAAGACCGTGCGGCGCTGCGCCGCCACGCCGAGATGATCGTCCGGGGCGCGCGCGAGGCAGTGCCGGAGGTCTGGGACCGTCAAGAAGTGGAAGAGCGTTACCGGGCGGCCATTGAGGCGCTCCGGGAATCGGCGGAGGCTCGGCCACCGGAGCCTGGGCCTCGCACGGTTCCGGTCACGGTCGCTCCGGAGTAGCTGGCGCATGTCGCGCGGCGGACCTGCTCGCGCCGATTGAGTGCATCTCGCCCGCGATAGTTCACTTCGAACGAAGGCGGCTTCTCGACTTCAGCGATCCGGCCTGTCACTTCTGCAGTCGCAGCAGCCGTGCGTTGACGGCCACGATCACCGTGCTCACCGACATCAGCGCAGCCCCCAGGGCGGGACTGAGCAGCAAGCCCCACGCGAACAGCGCGCCGGCGGCCAGCGGGATGGCGACGACGTTGTAGCCCGTGGCCCAGAAGAGGTTCTGGATCATCTTGCGATAGGTGGCGCGTGACAGCTGGACGATGGCGACGACGTCCAGCGGGTTGCTGCGCACCAGGACGATGTCGGCGGTTTCCACCGCCACGTCGGACCCGGCGCCGATCGCAATGCCGACATCGGCCTGCGCCAGGGCCGGCGCGTCGTTCACGCCGTCGCCGGTCATGGCCACCCGCACGCCGCGCGCCTGGACCTCCTTGACCTTGGCGGCCTTGTCCTGGGGCAGCACTTCAGCGAAGTATTCGTCCAACCCCACCTGGTCCGAGACCCACCTGGCCGTCGCCTGGTTGTCGCCGGTGAGCATCATGCAGCGGATGTTCAGCGCCTTCAGCGCGGCGATGGCCTGCTTCGCCTCGGGCCGGACGATGTCGGCCAGGGCGATCGCTCCCTTCAACTGCCCGTCGACGAGGACGAACACGACCGTCTTTCCCTGGGCCTGCAGTGGTTCGATGCGCTGGTCCGCGAGGTCAATGCCCTGCTCGCGCAAGTAGCCCGGGCTGACGACCTTGACCTCCCGGCCATCGACCTGGCCCTCGGCGCCTTTGCCGGGGATGCCCTTGAAGTTCTCGACGGCCAGCCTGGCGTCCGACGAGGCGGCGATCGCCTTGGCGATGGGATGCTCGGAATTCGCGTCGACGGAAGCCGCATACTTGCGCAGCGTCTCTTCGTCGATGTCCTGCGCCAGCAGCAAGGTGTCGGTCACGCCAAAGCGACCCTCGGTGAGCGTCCCGGTCTTGTCGAAGATGACGGCCTGCAGCTTGCGCGCGCCTTCGAACGCCACCCGATTGCGGATGAGCAGGCCATGGCCCGCGGCCAGGGCCGTGGAGACGGCCACCACCAGTGGCACGGCCAGCCCGAGCGCATGCGGGCAGGTGATCACCATCACCGTCACGGCGCGCTCGATGGCGAAGGCAAGCTCCCGGTCCATGAACACCAGCCAGACCAGGAAGGTGCCCGCACCGCTGACCAGTGCGATCAGGGTGAGCCACATCGCCGCGGTGTCGGCGAGGTTCTGCGTCTTCGACTTGCTCTCCTGGGCCTGCCTGACCAGGTCGATCACCTGCGACAGGAACGAATCCTTGCCGGTCCCTTTGACTTCGATGGTCAGCGCGCCTTCGCCGTTGATGGAGCCGCCGATGACCTTGTCGCCGCTCGCCTTGGTGACCGGCGTCGCCTCGCCGGTGAGCATCGCCTCGTTGACCGAGCTCTCGCCGGCCACGATGGCGCCGTCGGCCGGGATCTTTTCGCCCGGCTTGACCAGCACCTTGTCATCGACCGCCAGTTCGCTCAGCGGCACATCCTGCACGCTGCCGTCGGCCATCATCTTGTGCGCGTCGGACGGCATCAGCCTGGCGAGTTCCTCGAGCGCCCTGGAGGCGCCCATCACCGACTTCATCTCGATCCAGTGCCCCAGCAGCATGATGTCGACCAGGGTGGCCAGCTCCCAGAAGAACACCTTGCCGGCCAGGCCGAACACCACGGCGCTGCTGTACAGATAGGCGGTGGTGATGGCGACAGCGACGAGGGTCATCATCCCCGGCTTGAGGGACTTGAGCTCCGTGGTCAGGCCCCTGAGGAACGGCCACCCGCCGTACCAGAAGACCGCCGAGGAAAAGCCGAACAGGACGTAGAGGTCGCCGGAGAAGCGAACGGCTTCACGCAACCCGACCAGCGTTTGCAGCAGCGGCGAGAGCGCGAGGATCGGCAGGGTCAGGACCAGCGAAATCCAGAACCGCTTGCGGAAGTCCGCCGCCATGTGGGCGTGGTGATCCTGATGACCCGTGTGCTCGGGTCGGTGCTCGGGATGGCCAGCCTGGGTGGCGCCGGCGTGCTTCATCGAGGCTTCGGCATCCGACCGGTTCTGGTCTGCGTGTCCCTGTGGATGGCCTTTCTTCACGGAGGTGGCGGAGGCCTCCTTCGTTACTTCGCCCTGGGTCGGCTTGATCTGCCGTTCGTCCCTGATGGTGTGTTCATGTTCGCTCATCGGTCACCTCCGCAAGATGGAGTCCGGGTGCACCGAACGAATGTCACGGACCTCGATGATCCGATCACCGACATCGCAATGGAGTTCCTGCCAGCCTTCGCTGAGCGCCAAGGTGGGGCTGCCTTCGAGGAACTGGCGGTCAACGGCGGCAGGGTGGCACAGAGCGCTCGGGCAACCGCTCGAGGCGCGGAAACGCCAGGCGGACCAACGTGCGCGGTTTACTGTCCGCGGAGTGCATTCGCACGCACACCGTGGCGCACCGTCACGCCCCCACGAACCCGCCAGACGCACGCTAGCTCGCGGCACGGCGGGCAGTCTGTTCTTCAGCGCACCGACTTCGCAGCGAGCAGCAGGCGGGCTTCAGCCTGGCCTCGGCGTGCATCGCGCACATCGGTCCAGGGCTTTGATCATCACCCTCGCAGGGCCACGGGCAGAACGATTCCAGACGACTGGCAGCGTGGACCGGATGGGTTGCCGCTTCAACTGGTTCCAATCTTTCTGAGTTCTCTATGCCGTCCCACTAATCTTCAAGAATCTGATCTGCATCACGCGTCCTTGTCCTTGCTTTTCACGGCGCCGTCGCCTTAGAACGGGATCGAGGCAGGCACAGCTGCCGGGCCAGCGGCAGTGCTTACAGCTGCTGCGTTCCCCTGGTTCCGGCAAAGCCATATCGCAAAAACAAGAGCCCCGAAACCTTTTGGTCGCCGGGGCTCATGCTGGGTCGAGTTGCAGTTTATGGGTCAAGGTTGCAGCTTATGGGGTCACCCACATCGGCATCGCGGGGACGATCTTCGTCGTCGTGGCGCTCGCATCGGCGCTGGTGGTGTCGCTCCACAAGCCTTGGACGCGGATCGCGGTGCGGGTCACGGGAAGCTGGCTCGCGGCCGCGGGGCTGCTGATGCTCGGGTGGGGACTGCGCGGCGCGCTGGCGTGATGGCCAGGAGTCAAGTGAGGACCATCGAACCCGGCTGCACGTACCCGACCGTGCTCGACGCTCTCTAACGCGCGCTATCGGTCGCGATCTGCCGATCGCGCGGGTGTCAGCTTCCGGCGTTAATTCGGTGGCTGCTTTCGGAAAGCGGTGACGGCCGCATAGGGTCGGGTGCAGGCTTTCGCTCTGGCCCGACGAAGGTCAGCTTCAGATCAGCAAGCCGATGCTCTCGGCACCCTGCCTTCCCCACGCTCCGCACTGCCGAAACGCAGCTAGGGTTCGCGACAGCGTCAGGTGTTCCGCTTGACGGAATCCTTATGGCGGATCACAATCGCGCATGATTCGTTCGTTCGCGTGCGCCGATACCGAGTCCTTGTTTCACAGCCGCGCGGTATCCCGCTTTCGCAACATCGAGCGCGTCGCGAGGCGCAAGTTGCTACAGATCCACGCCGCCACGGAACTCGGCAGCTTGCGCATCCCGCCCGGCAACCAGCTTGAGGCACTGAAAGCCGACCGCAAGGGCCAGCACAGCATCCGCGTCAACGACCAGTGGCGGATCTGCTTTGTCTGGAAGACCGACGGAGCGCACCGCGTCGAGATCGTGGACTACCACTAGGACTTTGAAACATGGCCAAGTTGCTTGACGAGATTCATCCGGGCGAGATCCTGCTCGAGGACTTCATGAAGCCCATGGGCATCAGCGCCCGCCAGCTCGCGGCGGACATCGACGTCTCGCCGAGCAGGATCAGCGAACTGGTCAATGGCCAGCGCCCCATCACCGCGGATACAGCGCTTCGGCTCGGGTTGTTCTTCGGCATGGAGGCCCGGTTCTGGCTGAACCTGCAGTCCGAGTACGACATCCGAGTCGCGGACCGGGAACTCCGAGCCAAGCTCTCGCCCAGGATCCGCGTTTTTCAGCCGGTGGCGGGGTGACGCTCCGCGTTCAAGGCCTTTCCTGACCGTTTGGCGAGAGACGGAGCGCTACCAATGGGTCGGGCGCGCGTCCTCAGGGCGCTTCCCCAAGCTGACGGTAAAAATGCGGCCTGAGAAGTGAGGCGCGACAATCACTTACGGTGTTTGATGCATCTTGAGTTCGGGCGCGCTCCGAGGGTCACGTCGAGGCGCGATGAAGCGTTCACGAGCGCCCCAGGAGTCGATAGACCTCGATAGATCTCGAAAGGTCGCTTTCGGCCGAATCGCCCGCAAACCCGCGCCAATGCTGGTGCTCCGCACTTTGACGGTAAAAATGACGGTAAATTTCTGCGGATCAGCCTCAGGTGCATTACAAATCAACAGCTTATAAGGCTCGTTGATGATCGAGTGGGAGTAGGCGGGCACCGGCCGGGGCATTGTGCGGGACTTCGTCGCCGCAATGCGCCGAGCTCGCACGGAAGCCCGACGGCGGCTAGCGCCAGAACTGCACCCGCTCGCTCCGGGTGAGCTTCTTGTAGCGCTCGGCATCGCCCGCGATGCCGCCGGGATATTTGCGCGCCAGTTCCCGGAACATGCCGACGCGCTCCACATCGGTCATGAGCTTCCGCAGGGTCGGCGAGTGGGAGCCGAACAGGTAGTCCTGCGTGGAGCGGGGCACGGCCATGTTGTTGGCCAGAACCGCGAGCCGCTCGTCCTCGAGCAGCATGAGGTGGAAGCGGGCCTGGGACTCGGCGTCGTTCAGGTCCCGCTGCATCGTGCCCGTCTCGATGGCCGCGAGGTTCCGGGTGAGGTAGCCGTTGTCGGCGAAGAGGCGCTGATGAACCTGGTTGAAGCGCGAGATGTTCTCGATCCGCCGATTGCGGTTCTGAGACCAGGTGTTGACGATGAAGTCGAGGAGCGCGACCGGCGCCGCGATCACCGTGGCGCAGTTGCGAAGTTCGTCGCTGGAAATCTGGAGCGCTCCCGTTCGTCGCCGGCCGACGCGCCGACACCATTCCGGACAGACGCTCGTCACTGCTCGGGTGGGTGTGAGGCCTAGCGGGCGAGGCCGCCCGGGCGAGTGGACCGGGAACTCTAGAATGCGCGGCTGGCTCCGGGCCAGCAGATGCGATGTCCGTCGCATCCCGACTCCCGGACGTGATGAGAGGTGACCATGGCTGCAACCAGGCGCGATTTGCGGTGTGCCGTCGCATTGCTGACTGTTCTCGGACTCGGCGTGGCGGCGCCGCTGCGCGCCCAAGACTCCGGCTGGAGATCGTTCGTATCGGTCTCGCCGGTCTTTGAGGACGCGAGCCTGGACGCTGGCGGCGACGCGAGTGTCGGCGGGGTCATCCTGCGGCTCGGGACGTCGCGCGAGATCGGCGGCGGCACGCGCGCCGGGGTCGCCGTGAATTACGACTACTTCGATTATTCCTTTGACAACCCGGTTGCCTTCGGCGGGGTGGCGCCCTGGGGCAAGCTGTACCGCTACGGCGTGTCGACGCCCGTTTCGTTCACGATGGGGGAAGGCTGGGTGCTCGGCATCACTCCGTCGTTCGACTGGTTCAAGGAGAACGGCGCTTCGTCGAGCGATGCGCTGGCCTGGGGAGCCACGATGACGGCGGTAAAGGTTTTCGCGGACGGCAACCAGCTCGGGCTGGGTCTTGCCGCCTTCGACCGCATCGAGGAGACCAGCGTCTTTCCGTTCCCCATCGTCAACTGGCGATTCAACCGCAACTGGCGGTTGATCAATCCGCTTGCCGCCGGGCCGACCGGTCCGGCCGGCCTGGAGCTTAACTACGAGTTCGACAGCGGCTGGGCGCTGGGCTTGGGAGCGGCCTGGCGCAAGACGCGCTTCCGCCTGAGCGACAGCGGCTCGGTGGCCGGTGGTGTCGGCGAGATTTCCGGGGCGCCGATCTTCCTTCGCGCGAGGCTGGACCTCGGGCGCTCTTCGACCCTGAACCTCTATGGCGGCGTCATCGCGGCCGGCAACCTGCGTGTGGAGGGTCCCTCGGGCAACCTGGTACGCGAGGACGACTTCGACCTGGCGCCGCTGGTCGGCTTCAACTTCGTCAGCCGATTCTGATGCGCTGACGGCGCGCGTCGCCCGGTTGCGCGCCGCGCAGATCGGAGTGTCGATCCCTCTCGTCTCGGACGGCTCCGGGGCGAGGCCGCCGCACTGATCGCCGGCGCGTCAAGCGTCGTGCGTCACTCCTCGCGTTTCGGGGGAGTCGCGCCGCTCGTGGACGAATCCGGTTCGGCCGAGCGTCGGGTCCTGGACTGGATGGCGATGATCACCGGGACGAGAACCGAAGCGACGATGCCGGCGGCGAAACCGTTGTTGTAAAGGTTCAGGCCGGCATGCAGCGGGCCCACCGTCAGCGCGGCGGACGAGTGCACGAATCCGGCCACCACACCCCAGTGCCACCCGAAGCGACCGGCAATCGGCGCCAGCGTCGTCCCGAAGAGCGCGGCGAGCAGGATCGATGGATCGTCCACGTTCCACGGTTTCGCCAGTGAACCCAGGAACACGCCCGCCATGATCGGCACGATGTTGCGCGGGTGCTTGCCGAACGCCGCGAACCCGACGATCGTGAAGATCGCGCCGATCACAGGGCCGTTCAGGTCGCCGCCCACGACCAGGATGTAGGCCATGGCGATCGCGCCGCACAGTCCCATGTTGGCGAACGTCGGGCCGATGCCGGCGATGGCGATGAAGTCGGTGGGCGCCTGGCCAGTGGTGGCGATCACCTTCTTCAGCCCGGACGGCACGCCCCGGTCGTAGGCGAACCCGACGCCGACCATGGAGGCGAAGACGAGCGCGAGGAACGACCCGAGCAGGAGGTTGTTCCCGGTCGTCCAGATGAACACCGGGTCGGGCACGAATCCGTACGACTTGTACAGCGCGACCACCAGCGTGCCGACGAGGCCGGCGGTGAAGCCCATGTTGTACAGGCTGAAGCCCATGTGGGCCTTGGCGAGCTGCGCTGCGGCCGGCGCCAGGACGAAGCCGATGACGAGGCCGGTGCCGAAGGCAAGCGGCACGCTGACGGCGGCGGTCAGGGTGGCGCTGAACAGGATCTCGGAGAAGATCGGCGCCAGTGCAACGCCGAAGAACGCGGTGTTGATGTTGGTCGCGAACGTCTCGCCCCTGAAGCGCGAGTAGAGAGCGACGCCGAGGACGATGGGCCAGACGTTCAGCAGGTTCTTCCCGAACAGCGCGAAGCCGAGCACCAGGAACAGGCAGGCGACCGACGCCCCGGTCATCTTCGCGCCGGTCCGGTCGTAGATGAAGCATGCGCAGAGGGTGAGGAGGCCGGCGTTGACGCAGCCGGCGCCGATCCCGCCGATGCCGAAGTAATCGGTGAGCAGGGTGTCGCGCGACGTGGTGATGGCAACCAGGCCCTTCGCGACGGCGGCCGGGCCGTCGACCGCGAATCCGAACACGATGAACGCCAGCGCGTACCCGGCAATCAGCAGCAGGATCGCCCTGTCCGACACCTGCTCCGGATTCGTGTTGCGGATGGCTGCTTCGTCGGTCATCTGTGGGCTTCGTCCGCCAGCGAAGTTCGCTATTGGCGTGCCGGCCAACCAGCACTACTTTTTGCGGGGGGGGGGCGAATCAGTACTTTACCGGACCGGTCTCGGCGGGCATCATCTCCCGTCGGCTCGCCGCCCAAGAAGAGGAACCTTCATGCAACTCACGCCCAGGGAGTTCGACAAACTCATCGTCTACATGCTGGCCGAGGTCGCGCTCAAGCGCAAGGCAAAGGGCATCAAGCTCAACTACCCTGAGGCCGTCGCCGTCATTTCGGCGGCCGCCCTCGACGGCGCGCGCGCCGGGAAGACGATCGAGGAAGTCACGAAGGAAGCGCGCGGCGCGCTCACCAAGGCCGACGTGATGGACGGCGTCGCCGACCTGATTCCGATGGTGCAGATCGAGGCGGTGTTCACCGATGGCAGCCGCCTCGTGACAGTTCACACGCCGATCCAATGAAGCCGGCGAGAGGAGCGTAATCCATGGCAGCCCTCAAGAGTTTTCCCAGCCTCGCGCCCGACGTCGATCCGGCCACGGCCAAGGTGCCCGTTGGCGGCTACGTCTGCCGCAAGGAAGCCGTCTCGTTTCACGAGAAACTCGCGGTCACCACCCTGAAGGTGCGCAACACCGGCGACCGCCCCGTGCAGGTCGGCTCGCACTTCCACTTCTTCGAGGTCAACCGCGCGCTCGAGTTCGATCGCGCCGCCGCCTTCGGGCAGCACCTGAACATCCCGGCGTCGACCGCGATCCGGTTCGAGCCGGGCGACGAGCGCGAGGTGAACCTGGTGCCCTACCTCGGCAAGCGCGCCGTGTACGGCTTCAACAACCTGGTCGATGGCGCCACCGCCGGCAAGACCGCCGAGGCGCGCAAGACGAAGGCGGTCGCGCTGGCCGCGAAGCGCGGCTTCCGCTCGCCGGCCGCGAAGAAGCGCTGAGCCGCAGACCTTCCCACGCAAGGACTCCGATGGCAACCATTTCACGCAACGAGTACGTCGGCCTGTTCGGTCCCACCACCGGCGACCGCATCCGTCTCGGCGACACCGGCCTGTTCGTCGAGATCGAGCGCGACCTGCGCGGCGCGCCCGGCGACGAGATCGTCTTCGGCGGCGGCAAGAGCCTGCGCGAAGGCATGGGCATGGACAACCGGATCACGCGCGCGGGCGGCGCGCCCGACCTGGTGATCACCAACGTGACGATCATCGACGCCGTGCTCGGCGTGGTGAAGGCGGACGTCGGCATCAAGGACGGGCGCATCTGCGGCATCGGCAAGGCCGGCAACCCGCAGGTGATGGACGGCGTCACGCCCGGCCTGGAGTGCGGCCTCGCCACCGACGCGATCTCGGGCGCGCACCTGATCCTGACCGCCGCCGGCATCGACAGCCACATCCACTTCATCTCGCCGCAGCAGGCGTATGCGGCGCTGTCGAACGGCACCACCACCCTGATCGGCGGCGGCACCGGACCTTCGGACGGCTCGAACGCGACGACGGTCACTCCGGGGCCGGGAAACATCCGGACGATGCTGCGCGCCTTCGAGGGCTGGCCGGTCAACGTCGGCATCCTCGGCAAGGGCCACGGGCACGGCAAGGCGGCGCTCGTCGAGCAGGTCGAGGCCGGCGCCGTCGGCTTCAAGTGCCACGAGGACTGGGGCACCACGCCGGCGGTGCTGCGCTCGGCGCTCACCGTCGCCGACGAGATGGACGTGCAGGTGTGCATCCACACCGACACGCTCAACGAGTCCGGCTTCGTCGAGGACACGATCGCGGCGTTCGAGGGACGGACCGTCCACTCGTTCCACACCGAGGGGTCGGGCGGCGGGCCACGCGCCGGACATCATCAGGATCTCGGGGCTGCCGAACGTGCTGCCCGCGTCGACCAATCCGACGCTCCCCTACGGCATCAACTCGCAGGCGGAGCTCTACGACATGATCATGGTGTGCCACCACCTCAGCCCCGACATCCCGTCGGACGTGGCGTTCACCGAGAGCCGCATCCGCGCCGAGACGATCGCCGCCGAGAACGTGCTGCACGACCTCGGCGTGATCTCGATGATGTCGAGCGACTCGCAGGCCATGGGCCGGATCGGCGAGTGCTGGCTGCGCACGATCCAGACCGCTGACGCCATGAAGACCGGGCGCGGCAAGCTGCCGGAGGACGCGAAGGGCAACGACAACTTCCGCGTCCTGCGCTACGTGGCGAAGATCACCATCAACCCGGCGATCGCGCACGGCATCTCGCACGTGCTCGGCTCGGTCGAGGTCGGCAAGGTCGCCGACCTGGTGCTGTGGGAGCCCGCCTTCTTCGGCGCCAAGCCGAAGCTCGTGCTGAAGAACGGCGTCATCAGCTGGTCGCTGATGGGCGACCCTAACGCGTCGTTGCCGACGCCGCAGCCGGTCTACTACCGGCCGATGTTCGGGGCGTTCGGCAAGGCGCTGGCAGACACGTGCATCACGTTCGTCTCGGCCGCCGCGCACTCGGCGGGCGTCAAGAAGAAGCTGGGGCTGGATCGGCAGGTGATGGCGATCCGCAACACGCGCAAGGTCGGCAAGCGCGACATGGTTCGCAACTCCGGCACGCCGACCATCGAGGTGAACCCCGAGACGTTCGCCGTCACGGTCGACGGCAAGCACGCCACGGTGAAGCCGCTTACGACGGTTTCGCTCAACCAGAAGTACTTCTTCAGCTGACAGGTGGTTTGCACGTGATCCTCGTCGAAGCCGTACTCGGCAATGCGCACGAACCGGAGTGGGCGGCGCGCCTCGCCGCTGCGACCGTGGATCCGCTCGATCTCGACCACTGGGAGGCGCAGAAGAACCGCTTCCGCAAGAAGACGAAGAGCGGCGTCGAACTCGCGGTGTCGCTCGACCGCGGCGCATTCATGCGCGACGGCGACGTGCTGGTCTGGGACGCGGCCGCCGACGCGCGCCGTCGTGGCGCGGATCAGCCTGCGCGACGTGATGATCATCCACCTCGACGCGCTGGCCGGCGAGGCGCCCGATCTCGCGATGCGCACCTGCGTCGAACTCGGCCATGCGCTCGGCAACCAGCACTGGCCGGCGCTCGTCAAGGGCGGCCGCGTCTACGTGCCGCTCACGGTCGACCGCAAGGTGATGGCGTCGGTCATGAACACGCACCGATTCGAGAGCATCCGCTACGAGTTCGTCGCGGGCGGCGAGATCGTCCCGTACCTGGCGCCGCACGAGTCGCGCCGGCTCTTCGGCGGAGCCGAAGGCCCGGTGCATACGCACACGCAGGAGGAGTTCGTCGCGGTCGACGGCGAGACCGGCGAGACCTACGGCCGTCCTCCGGTGAGCACGCCCGCACGCTCGCACGCGGGTTCGCACGCCCATTCAAACGGCCACTCGCACGCTCATTCGCCTGACCAGCCGCACGCGCATTCGCACACACCCCCGCATACCCACGCGCACACGGACGCCGGTCCGGACAGTCCTCCGCGCCGGAAATGACGACCACACACTCGACAGCGTCGCCGGGTGCCGGCGCGCAGCTGGGCCGCGCCCTGCAGTTCGGCGACTCGGTGTTTCCGGTCGGCGGGTTCGCGTTCTCCGGCGGCCTGGAGTCGGCGATCCAGAAGCGGGTGGTGACCGACACCGACACCTTGCACGCGTTCACGCGCACCGCGCTCGAGCAGGCCGCGATGGGCGACGGCATCGCGCTCGTCTGGGCACATCGCGCCGCGATGGCCGGCGACGTGGACGAGGTCGTCCGCATCGACGAGCAGGTCTACGCGCGCAAGCTCTCCGGCGAGATGCGGACGATGACCGTGCGCATGGGCAAGAAGTTCGCCGAGATGGGCGCGGAGGTGATCGGCTCGCCGCTGCTGAAGGCGTGGCGCGAGAGGATCGACGCCGGCGCGACGCCCGGCTGCTATCCGGTGTCGCTCGCGATGAACTTCGCGGCGCAGGGGCTGCCGGCGCGCGATGCCTTCGTCGTGCACCAGTACGGCGTCGCGGCGATGATCCTGAGCGCCGCGCTGCGGCTGATGAAGATCAGCCACGTCGACACGCAGCGGATCCTCTACCGGCTCGACGCCGGCGCGGACGCCGAGTACGAGGCCGCGGCCGCGGCGCGGCTCACCGACATGGCCGGTTTCGCGCCGCTCGCCGAGATCCTCGCAGCGGTACACGTCAAGGCGCACGTGCGCCTGTTCATGAACTGAAGGGGTTGTAACTTGGCTAAGAAGATCACGCGTATCGGCGTCGGCGGCCCGGTGGGGTCGGGCAAGACCGCCATCGTCGAGGCGATTACGCCGCGCCTGCTCGAGATGGGCATCAAGGTCCTGATCATCACCAACGACGTGGTGACCACCGAGGACGCGAAGCACGTCCAGCGGACGCTCAAGGGCATCCTGCTCGAGGAGCGCATCCTCGGGGTCGAGACCGGCGCCTGCCCGCACACGGCGGTGCGCGAGGACCCGAGCATGAACCTCGCGGCGGTCGAGGACATGGAGGCGCGCTTCCCCGACGGCGACGTTGTCCTGATCGAAAGCGGCGGCGACAACCTGACGCTGACCTTCTCGCCGGCGCTGGTCGATTTCTTCATCTACGTGATCGACGTCGCCGCCGGCGACAAGATCCCCCGCAAGAACGGGCCCGGCATCTCGCAGTCGGACATCCTCGTCATCAACAAGACCGACCTCGCGCCGTACGTCGGAGCGAGCCTGGAGGTGATGGAACGCGACTCGAAGATGATGCGCGGCGACAAGCCGTTCATCTTCACGAACTGCAAGACCGGTGAAGGCATCCCGCAGCTGATCGACCTGATCCGCAGCGACCTGCTGTTCGACCTGAAGCTGCCGGAGGGGCAGCCGGCGTGATGGGAGTCGCCGAGCGCGCGCCGATGTTCGCCCCGTGGGCAGCGGCCGAGGCGCTCGGGCAGACGTCCGCCGAACTCGCCGCGTTCCAGGACGAGCCGCCGCAGATGGCGAGCGGCGCGGTCGGCAAGACGGGCTTTCTAAGGCTCGGCTTCGAGCAGCGCGGCGACTGCACGGTGCTCGCGGACCTCGAATGCCGTTCACCGTGCATGGCGCAGCGCGCCCTGTATCCGGACCCGGGGATGCCGGACCTCGCCTGGCTCTTCATGATCTCGACGGCGGGATGCGTGCTGCAGGGCGACCGTCTCGCGCTCGAAGTGACGCTCGCGGCGGGCGCGCGGGCGCACGTGACCACCCAGTCGGCGACCAAGGTGCACACGATGGACGCCAACTACGCGGTGCAGACGCAGTCGATCGCGCTCGCCGACGGCGCGTACCTCGAGTTCCTGCCCGAGCCGCTGATCCCGCACCGGGGCTCCCGCTTTCTCTCCGACACGCGGATCTCGATCGCCCCGACCGCGACGCTGCTCTGCGCCGAGATCCTCCAGCCGGGACGCAAGCACCATCATCCGGACGAGTGCTTCGGCGCCACCATGCTCTCGCTCGCGGTCGGTGCCGAGCGGCCGGACGGGCAGACGCTTTTCACCGAGAAGCTCGTGATCGACCCGGCGCGGCGACCGATGCGCCAGACCGGCGTGATGGACTCATTCGACGTCTTCGGCAACGTCATCCTGCTCACGCCGAAGGACGGCGCTGACCGTATCCACTCGCGGGTCGACGCCGACGTCGATCATGCGAACGGAGTGGCGTTCGGCGCCTGCCGGCTGCCGAACGACGCCGGCCTCGTCTTCAAGGTGCTCGGCCGCGAGACCGCACAGGTCAAGGCCAAGGTGCGCGAGTTCTGGGGCATCGCGCGCCAGGAGATCACGGGGGCGGCGATACCGCCGACCTTTTTCTGGCGCTGATCCGGGGGGCGATGATGAAAGGGCTGCTGGGGTGGTGGGAGGGCCTGTGCAATGGCTCGGGGACGCTGCGCTTCGTCGACGTCAACCTGCGCGGCATCGGGCAGGTGATGTTCCAGGACAACCCGCTTTCCGGGCTGCTGTTCTTCATCGCCATCGGCTGGGGGTCGTTCGCCGCCGGCATGCCACAGGTGGCGATCGGCGGGGTGGTGGCGCTCCTCGCGGGGACGCTCACCGCGCAGTGGCTGCGCGTCGACGCGGCGGGGCTCTGCGGCCGGGCTGTACGGGTACAACGCTTACCTCGTGGGGCTCGCGCTGGGAACATTCCTCGCCGTCTCGCCGCTCTGGTGGGTCTATGTCGCGCTCGGCGGCTCGGTGTCGGTGGTCGCCACCCTCGGGACCGCCAACGTGTTCAAGACCTGGGGTGTGGCCGCGCTCACCGCTCCGTTCGTCCTGACGACGTGGCTGCTGCTGCTGGCCACCTACGCGTTCACCGCGATCGACGGCAGCGGGCTGCCGATGAGCGCCGAGATCACGCCGCTCGATCCGGCCGTGGCGAACCCGCTCGCGTTCGGCGACTTCGTCCAGGGAATCCTGAGGAGCATCTCGCAGGTGTTCCTGAAGGCGAGCATCCTGGCTGCGCTGCTGCTCCTCGCCGGGCTGGCGGTCAACTCGCTGGCCGCCGCGGCGTTCGCCGTGGGTGGCGCAATCGTGGCGGTGGTCACGGGGCACCTTCTCGGCGCCGAAAGTGATCTCATCACCGGTGGCTTGATGGGCTTCAGCCCGGTGCTCACCGCGATCGCGCTCGGCGCGGTCTTCTACAAGCCGAGCCCGCGCGTCGCGCTCTACGCCTTGCTTGGCACCGTGTTCACCGTCGTCGTCCAGGGGGCGATGAACGTGGTGGTGGCGCCGTTCGGCATTCCGACGCTCACCGCGCCGTTCGTCCTCGCGTCCTGGCTCTTCCTGCTGCCACGGCAGCACTTCGAGACGCGCGCGAAGCCGTAACGGTTGCAGGTTCGCGCGTGGGGCGCTTTGGCGGGAATGCTCGTTCGGCCGGGCTATAGTCCGCCGTGATCGACCCGCCGCCGCAACATGCCGACGTGCCTGGATACCCCGGAAGTACTTCCCTGAAATCGATCCGAAGACTGGGCGGCGGCCTGTTGATGGGCGCGGCGCTGGTTGCCGCCGCCATCGCCCAGCCAGCCCCTGTTGACGGCACACGTCACGACTCACCGCGCATCGCGCTCGCGCTGTCCGGCGGCGGCGCCCGTGGCATCGCGCACGTCGGCGTTCTGAAGGTCCTCGAGGAACTGCGGGTGCCGGTGCATTGCATCGTTGGCACCAGCATGGGGGCGATCGTCGGCGGCACCTATGCCGCCGGCCGTTCGACGCAGGAGATGGAGACCATCGTGCTCGCGGCCGACTGGGCGGAGATCTTCCGCGACAGCCCGCCGCGCCGCGAGACCGCGGTCCGCCGCAAGATCGACGACTACAAGCCGCTGTTCGGCTTCGAAGTGGGGCTGCGCGACGGGTCGCCGGCCCTGCCCAAGGGCCTGATCGCCGGCGTGTCGATCGAGTCCTTCTTCCGCGAGATGACACAGCCGGCCGCCGCGATCACCGACTTCGACAAGCTGCCGGTGCCGTTTCGCGCCGTGGCCACGGATCTCGAGACGGGCACCGCGGTGGTGCTCGAGCAGGGCAACCTGGCGCAGGCACTGCGCGCCAGCATGTCGGTGCCGGGAGCCATCGCACCGGTCGAGATCGGCGGCCGCCTGCTGGTCGACGGCGGCCTGGCGGACAACCTGCCGATCGAGGAGGCGCGCCGACTCTGCGGCGACGTCGTCATCGCCGTCAACATCTCCACGCCGCCGCTGCGGCGCGACCAGATCACGTCGGCGCGCAACGTCACGGTGCAGATGATCAACTTCATCGGTCTGCAGACCGTCAAGGAACAACTGAAGAGCCTGAGGACAGAGGACGTGCTGATCGCGCCGGACCTCGGCAACGTCTCGGCGTCCAGCTTCGATCGTTCGGAGGACGCCATCCGCATCGGCGAAGAGGCGACGCGCGCGATGGCGCCGCAGCTGCAGCGCTACAGCCTGCCGGCCGAACGCTACGCCGCGCTGCGCGCGAGCCAGCTGGCCGAGGCCAAGCCGTACTTCACGGTCGATGCGGTCCGTGTGGAGGGCCTGAACCGGACCAATCCCGCGGTCGTGCAGGCGCTCGTCAAGAGCGAGCCCGGCCAGCCGATCACCGAGGAGAAGGTGGCCGCCGACCTCAGGCGCATCTTCGGCACCGGGGACTACGAGGCGATCAGCTATCGCATCGTCGGCGACGAAGGCGGGCCGCGCGCGATGCTGATCGAACCGACGGAGAAGTCCTGGGGCCCCGACTTCCTGCGCTTCGGGCTGGCGCTGGCGAGCGACTTCGCGGGCGACAACCAGTTCAACATCATGGGCCAGTATCGCCGCACCTGGCTCAACAGCCTGGGCGCGGAGTGGGTCAGCGAAGCGCAGGTCGGCCAGCACACGTTCTTCAACACCCATTGGTACCAGCCGTTGAGTGAAACCGGCCGCTGGTTCGTCGCACCCTCGTTCTACGCGGGCGTGCTGACGCGCGGCGTGTTCATCGATCAGGACAAGATCGCGGACTACAGGACCACCGTGATACAGGGGGGGCTCGACGCAGGCGCACGGCTGAGCACGTGGGGCGAGTTGCGCGCGGGAATCGTCCGTTCGAACGTTCACGCGCGCGTGGACACCGGCTCGACTCTGTTGCCGTCGGTGCGCGAGACGAGTGCGGGCCTGCGCGCTGCGCTCTTCATCGACCAGACCGACCAGGCCTGGTTTCCTCGCGAGGGCTATGGAGCGACGGGCTCGGCCTATCGTGCGACGACCGGGGTCGGATCTGACCTCACCTACAGCCGCGCGGAGCTCAGCGGCCGCGTGGCGAAGAGCTGGGGCCCGCACACCTTCAACCTCGCCGCCGCCGGCGGAACCGCGCTCGACTCCGACATGCCCACCTACGAGTCGTTCACGCTCGGCGGGCCGCTGCGCCTGTCCGCCTACCGCCTGAACCAGTTCGCCGGCCGCCAGTACGCCTTCGGCCGTCTGATGTACTACAACCGCACGGTGGCGCTACCGGAACTGCTCGGTTCCGGCGTCTTCATTGGAGGGTCGGCGGAGATTGGCCGCATCACCGATCGGGCCAACGGGTTGCCAGCCGCCGGAACCGTGTGGTCGGCGTCTACGTTCCTCGCGGCGATCACGTTCCTCGGGCCAGGTTATCTCGGCGTCGGCGCCGGCCCCGGGCGCTGGTCGCTCTATCTGCTGCTCGGTGCCCCGTGAGTCGCCGACGCGGGCGCGATCAGCGCGCGCTGATCGCCAGGCCAGCCGCGTAGCCCGACGACCACGCCCACTGGAAGTTGTAGCCGCCGAGCCAGCCGGTGACGTCTACGACTTCGCCGATGAAGTGCAGGCCCGGGACGCGCTTCGCCTCCATGGTGGCCTGTGACAGCTCGTCGGTCGCGACGCCGCCGCGCGTGACCTCGGCCTTGCGGTAACCCTCGCTGCCCGACGGAGTCAGGTGCCAGCGCTGCAACGACTGCGCGAGCGCGCGCAGCGTCCGGTCCGGGGTGTCCGCCACCCGCTGTTCGCTGTCGACCTGCTGGCTCTGCAGCCAGCCGTCGGCCAGTCGCCGCGGCAACAGCGCCGCAAGGGCGTTGGCGAGGGTCTGCCGGCTGCTGCGCTTCAGCCCCACCAGTTCCTCGGCGAGTTCATCGCCCGCGAACCGCGGCGCGAGGTTGATCTCGATCGGTTCCCCGGGCTGCCAGAACGTCGAGACCTGCAGGATCGCGGGGCCCGAGAGCCCGCGATGCGTGAACAGCAGGTCCTCGTCGAAGCGGCCCCCGTCGCACCGGGCGTTCACTTCCAGCGAGACGCCGGCCAGGGGCACGAAAGGCGCCCATTCGCGAGCGTCGAACGTGAGCGGCACGAGGGCGGGCCGCGGCTCGACGATGCGCAGGCCGAACTGGCGCGCGATGCGGTAGCCGAAATCGGTCGCGCCGATCTTCGGAACCGACAAGCCGCCGGTGGCGATCACGACGCGGTGAGCCGCCTGGATGCCGTCCGCCGTTTCGACTTCGAAGGCATCTGCAGAGCGACCCAAGCGCGTCACGCTGGCCGGTCGCATCCACCGCACATGGCCCGCGTCGCACTCGGCGAAGAGCATCTCGATGATCTGCTCCGACGACTCGTCGCAGAAGAGCTGTCCCTTGTGCTTCTCGTGGAAGCGGATCCGGTGCCGCTTCACGAGCGCGATGAAGTCCGCTGCGGTGTAGCGGGCGAGCGCCGAGCGGCAGAACGCCGGGTTCTCGGAGATGAAATTGCCAGGCCCGGCGTTGACGTTCGTGAAGTTGCAGCGGCCGCCGCCCGAGATGCGGATCTTCTCGGCCAGTCGCTCGGCGTGGTCGATCAGCAGCACGCGCGCGCCACGCTGGCTTGCGGCCGCGGCGCACATCATGCCGGCGGCGCCGGCACCGATCACAATGGCGTCCCACGGCGCGCGGCTCATCGGCGGCACTGTACGTGAGCGCGCGGTCGTCGGCCCGATCCGGGCCGCCCGGCTCTCTTCGGCTGACTAGGAGCGGTTCAGTAGCCGACGGTGTAGTTCGGCACGTCGACGCGCACGAGGTCGCGGTCGAGCATTACCGCGGTGCTGCGCGCGAACTGCTGGGCCCAGTCGCGCTGCTCGCGGAAGCGTTCCACGCCAGCGTACTTCGCGACGCTCAGCACGCGGTCGGCGATCAGCACCTTGCCGATCGGGGAGGGCACGTCGCACTCGAGCGCGACGAATTCGCGATCGAACCACTGTCGCGCGGCATCGGCTGTCTGGGCCGCCACGTCCGCGGCGGGAACGATGAATTCGAATTCGGTGTCCTGACCGAACGACACGATGACGCGGCGGCTCATGGTTTTCTCCGGGATGGCGCAGCAAGCGACACGATGCTAACGCGTCCCTCGACGGTCAGGCAGGGCAGTGGCGTCAAATAAACGCGACTCTCCGGTGCCGCGCGTCGTCCTGGCCGTGCGCGCGGATGACGCGGGCGCGGTCGGTAGACTGGCGTCATGACGACAGAACACCCCGCAATCTCGGCCGCCGGCTGGCTCGAGCGACTCGCGCAGCTGGCGGTGCGGCAGGGCGTTCGCATCGCCACGCTACAGCAGAAGGACGGGCGCGACCTCGAACTGGTGTTCGCGACGGCCTCCCTGTTTTCCCGGCCGACCAGCTGCTCGACGAGCGCGGCGCCAACACGGTACTGAAGGAGTTCCTGTCGACCGCCGGTGCGATGCTGGACACCGACCACGTCGAGCTGCGGCGATGGTTGGTGGACACGGGCTTCGTGCGTCGCACCGACTTCGGCAGCGACTACCGCCGCGGCTCGCTGCCGTCGTGGCTGGCGGAGGCCGCGGGCGCGCTCGGTTCGCAGCAGCTTGCGGGCGCCGCGAGGCAGGCGCGTGCGGCACGCGACGCGCAGCGTGAAGCGAAGCGGCAGGCGTGGCTGGCGCGCCAGATCGAGGTGACCGAGGGCCCGGCCGAGGTGGCGGACCCGGACGAGACGCTGATGCGGCTCGCGCTCGACCAGGCCCGCAACGCGTGGGCGCTGGCCGAGGTCCCGGTCGGTGCGGTCGTCGTCAAGGACGGACAGGTGATCGCCACCGGCTTCGACCAGCCATCGGCAACAGCGATCCGACGACCACGCCGAGATCCAGGCGATGCGCGCCGCGGCCGATATGCTCGGCAATTACCGGCTCAGCCACTGCGGGCTCTACGTGCGCCCTGGAGCCGTGCGCGATGTGTGCGGGAGCCTGCGCACGCCCGGATCAAGCGGCTGGTGTTCGGTGCCCGCGATCGAAGCCGGCACGTGCGGCGGCGTCGTGGACCGCGCGGGCCGAAGCTGAATCGCCACACGCAGGTGCGCGGCGGCGTGCTGGGCGCGGACAGCGGCCTCTCTCGCAGTTCTTCGCCGAGCGCCGCGAACTGAAGCGAACGGGCAGGCTGCCCGTGGACGAGGACGAGGACGAGGACCACGATGGCGCGCTCGGACGCTGGGGCTGGTCGCGCGGGCTACCTGCCCAACCCCGCCGTCATCGACCGCGCGGCGAAGTTCTTCGGCGGCCAGGGCTGGCGCGTGATCGCCGGCGAGAGCGTGTTCGCCCGCGAGCAGCGTTCGCCGGCCCCGATGACTGCGACTCGCGGAACTGCAGCGCTTCGCGACCGACCCGTCGATCGATCTCGTGCTGTCGGCGCGCGGCGGCTACGGCCTGTCGCGCCTGCTCGAACGCATCGCTTATGCCGCGATCCGCGCGCGCAGGCCAGGCTCGCCGGCTACAGCGACTTCACGGCGTTCAACCTTGCGTACCTCGCGCATGGCGGTGTCAGCTTCGCCGCGCCCTCGGCGGGCGACTTCGGCGCCCAGCAGCCGGATCTGTTCACCGTCGAGCACTTCTTCGGCCTCCTGCAGTCGCGCAACTACGCCGTCGAAGTGCTGCTCGACGGGCCGGCGCGGACGCTCGAAGGGCGCCTGTGGGGCGGCAACCTCGCGATGCTGGTGTCGCTGCTCGGCACGCCGTTCATGCCGCGCGTGCGGGACGGGATCCTCTTCGTCGAGGACGTCAACGAACCGGCCTACAAGCTCGAACGGATGTTCCTGCAACTGGCGCACGCAGGCGTGCTGCAGCGGCAGGCGGCCATCGTGCTCGGCGATTTCGATCCCGTGACCCCGATGCCGAACGACAACGGTTACGGATTGCCGGACGTGATCGAGCGTCTGCGAAAGGTGGGCGGCGTGCCGGTGTACTCCGGGCTGCCGTTCGGGCACGGGCCGCGCAGGCTGACGCTGCCCGTCGGCGGCCGCGCGCGCCTCGTCGTTCGCCGCGGCGGGCCGCGCAACCCTCGAGCTCTTCCCGCTATCCGTCCCCTCGCCTAGTTTCCCGAGGCGAGTGCCCGGGCCGGTG
>CAWJEE010000008.1:0-48862 GCA_963841815.1 uncultured beta proteobacterium
TGCGGGCCGATGACGTCGCGCTGCTGGGCCCGGCGCAGGGCGCGCAGGCCTGCGGCGAGACGGGTTACGGGCGGATGCTGGAGCCCGCCGAGCTGCTCGAGGACATCGTCGCATTCTTCCAGCCGAAGGTGCTCGCGGGCAAGCGGGTGCTGCTGACGGCCGGCCCCACCTTCGAAGCGATCGATCCGGTCCGCGGCATCACCAACCTGTCGTCCGGCAAGACTGGCTTTGCGCTGGCGCGCGCCGCCCGGGATGCGGGGGCCGACGTCGTGCTCGTCGCGGGTCCCACCTCACTTGTCATGCCGCGCGGCGTGAAGCGCATCGACGCGACCAGCGCCGCGGACATGCACAAGGCGGTGCTGGGCGCGCTGCCGGCCGACGTCTTCATCGGCGTGGCCGCGGTCGCCGACTGGCGGGTCGCGAATCCCAGCGAACGCAAGATCAAGAAGGACGAGCAGGCAACTCCGCCGACTCTGCAGTTCGACCGCAACCCCGACATCCTCGCCGCGGTCGCCGCGCTGCCCGATCCGCCCTACTGCGTGGGCTTCGCGGCGGAGACCGAAGACATCGTCGAGAACGCACGGCGCAAGCTCGTTTCGAAGAAGGTCGCGATGGTCGTCGGCAACCGCGCGCAGGACACCTTCGGCGCCGAGGGCTCGGAGCTCGTCGTCGTCGACGCTGGCGGAGTGACCACGTTGCCGCACGCGGACAAGATGGCGCAGGCGCGCCGGCTGATCGCCGAGATCGCCGCTCGCCTGGCCCGGCGCTGACATGCTCGAACCGAAGGACGGCGACTTCGTTGCCTACATCGACGCGTTGCAGCGCGAGTCGGCCGCTCGACTGGCGCTGCAGCACGTCAACGTGGTGGACGTGGCCTTTCCGACGAAGAAGGCGCAGGGCAGCACGTTCGGAGACGGGTCGGGACCCGCCTCGGCGCCGGCCGCGGGACCGACTCCCGCGCGTTCCATGCGGCGCGACCGGGACGCGAAGATCGTCAAGGCCGTCGTTGCCGGGGTCGTCGGCGCCATGTTCCTGCTGACGTGGCTCGGCGACGGCGGTCTGTTTCCGCTCATCGCCGGCATCGCCCTGATCGCCTACGCGCTCCCACGCCTGGTCGCCGCGTTCCGTGACCAGGGACAACAGTCCACCAACAGGGCGCTGATCGACCAGGCGTTCGGTCGGTCCGGGACACAGACGACGGGAACCGGGAAATGAGAATCGACGTTCGCATCCTCGACGAACGGCTCCGTTCGATGATGCCGGCTTATGCCACTCCAGGCGCCGCGGGCCTCGACCTGCGCGCCTGCGTCGATGCGCCGCTGGTCATCGAACCCGGCACGACCCACCTCGTCAGGACGGGCATGGCGATTCATCTGGCCGATCCCGGCTACGCCGCGCTGATCCTTCCCCGCTCCGGTCTCGGCCACAAGCACGGAATCGTGCTCGGCAACCTGGTCGGGTTGATCGACTCGGACTACCAGGGCGAGCTGATGGTGTCGACGTGGAACCGCGGGTCGGCGGCGTTCACCTTGAATCCGCTCGAGCGGATCGCGCAGCTCGTCATCGTTCCGGTCGTGCAGGCGCGGTTCGAAATCGTCGACGAATTCGACGCTTCCGAGCGCGGTGCGGGCGGGTTCGGCAGCACCGGCACGCACTGAGCATGAGGCTCTATCCGCCGCCCGCGGGTGGGCATCCGTGGCTGGCGGCGTTCGCGCGGCGCCTGCTCGCGCTGTTCGGCTGGCATGTCCGGTTCGACGGCCTGCCGGGACCGAGGGGCGTGGCCATCGTCTATCCGCACACGTCCAACTGGGACTTCGTGATCGGCCTGCTGGCCAAGTGGTCGATCGGCCTGCCGATCCGCTGGGTCGGCAAGGAGACGCTGTTCCGCGGCCTGACCGGTGCGACGCTCGGCCGACTGATGCGGCTTTGGGGTGGCCGGCCGGTCGACCGCCACAACCCGAGCGGCGCCGTCGAGCAACTGGCGCAGATGATGCGATCGGAGCCATGGTTCTGGCTCGGGCTTTCCCCAGAGGGCACGCGGCGCCACACGGACTACATTCGGTCGGGCTTCTACCATCTGGCACTGAAGCTCGACCTGCCCGTGGCGCTCGCCTACATCGACTACCGCACCCGCGAAATCGGCGTGACCGAATTCGTCCGCATGAGCGGCGACCAGTCGCGCGACCTCGAACTGATGCGGCGGTTCTACGCCGACAAGGTCGGGCGCTTCCCTGACAAGGCCAGCACCATCGCCTTCAGGCCCTCGGAGAACAACTCACGGTGATTCGCGTCGTCCTCGCCGCCTGTCTCCTGGCTGCCGCCGCGGCGGGCCAGGCCCACGCCCAGGACTTCGAGCGCGAAGCGCGCTGGCGTGCGGAGGTCGTTCCGGGGCTGGTCGCGGGCGAGGCGATCGACATTCCCGGTCCCGGAGGCCGCGCCTTCCTCGGACTGCTGACCGTGCACACCGCCGATCCGGCCAGGACGACACTGGTCGTGATCGTGCACGGCATCGGCGTGCATCCCGACCACGGCATCATCGGCAAGCTGCGGATGGACCTCGCGGACAAGGGCTACGCGACGCTCGCCATCCAGATGCCCGTGCTCGCCAGCGACGCGCCGGCCGACCACTACGAGCCGCTCTTCGCGAACGCGGCCGAACGTATCGCGAACGCTGCGGCGTGGGCCCGGAACAAGGGCTACCGGGACCTCGTGCTCGTCTCGCACAGTCTCGGGAGCCGGATGTCGAATGCCTACTTCGACCGCACGCCAGCGCCAGACTTTCGCGCGTGGACAGCGCTCGGGATGGGAGCGCCTTTCTCGTCGAAGTTCGCGAATGCCCCGCTCGTGCCCGTGCTCGACGTCTACGGGGAGCGGGACCTCGATCCGGTGCTGAAAAGTGCACCGGCACGTGAACGCATCGCAAACGCCAGCGGCGGACGGCAGCAGCGCATCGCGGGCGCCGACCACTTCTACGCCGGCCGGGAAGCCGAACTCGTTTCGCTGATCGCGGACCACGCCCGGCGCAAATGAAAACGGCGACGCCGAAGCGTCGCCGTTTTCACCAAGTGAACCGCAGGCCGGGTCGCTGATCGCGGCCGTGCCAGCCCACCAGGCCCGGTCAGGTCAGCATGTCCGACCAGATCGTCTTCGCCCATCCCTGCGCGTACGCACCTTCGAGCGCCCACGACGCGCGGTCCTGCGAGGAGATGCCGCCGGAGCCCGCGACGGTCTCCATCGTCTTCTTCTCCGGGACCCAGCGGTGGACGCTGGCGACGTGCACGGCGTTCTTGTCGTCGACGAAGCTGTAGCAGGTGTTCGCCATCATCGGAGGCACCGCGGCGCGACCGCTCATCAGTTCGACGATCGCGGCCGCAGCCGCCTTGCCGTGCTGGTTCGCCATGTGTCCGGACTTCGGCATCGCCGGCGCCGGCAGGGTCGCGTCGCCCAGCACGTGCACGTCCTTCACCTTGACCGACTCCAGCGTGGTCCAGTTGACCTCGCACCAGCGGTTGTTCGCCGTGATCAGCCCCGCGTCCCGGGCGATGTTGGCCGCGCGCTGGTGCGGGATGTAGTTGACGACGTCGCCGCGGACCTTGTCACCGAGTTCCGTGATGACCGTGCTGCCTTTCAGGTCGATCTCCGTCACGGGGGCTCCCGGGCGGTACTCGACGAGGCCCTTGTAGTCCTCGCTGTAGACACGCGTGAACAGCGGCTTCTTCGACACCATGTCCGGGTTGCCGTCGAGCACGATCAGCTTGCTCTTCGGCTTGGCCTGCTTCAGGTACCAGGCGATCTGGCACGCCCGCTCGTACGGCCCCGGCGGGCAGCGGTAGGGCGCGAGCGGGATGCTCATCACGACCACGCCGCCGTCCTTCATGTCCGTCAGTTGCCGGCGCAACGCCACGGTCTGCGGGCCGGCCTTCCACGCGTGCAACACCGTGCCTTCCGCGCCGGCGGACCAGCCCTGCAGGCGTTCGTACATGAACTCGATGCCGGGCGAGACCACGAGGCGGTCGTAGGGCAGCGTTCCGCCCGACGCGAGCCGGACCTGCTTCCTGTCGGCGTCGATCGCGGCCACCGAGTCGCGGACGCGCCTGACCCCGTGCTTGTCGAGGCCGGCAAAACTGACGGTGATGTCCGCCATCGACTTGCTGCCGCCGATCACGAGGTTCGAGATCGGGCAGGAGATGAAGGACTCGTTCGGGTCGACCAGCGTCACTTCGATCGCGCCCTCGGACCAGAGCCTGAGGTACTTGGCCGCCGTCAGCCCTCCGTAGCCGGCGCCGACGACGACGACGCGGCCGAGCGTCGGCTTGCTTTCGAGCGAGGCGCACGCCGAGAGCGTGGTGACCGTCGCGCCTGCGGACAGCGCCTTCAGCACGTCCCTGCGCGTGTAGTTCAGCTTGTTCATCGTGCTCCCCTCAGCGCGCCGGCTTCTGCCGCGAAAAATGATCGGCGATCAGCTCGACCTGCTGATCGGAATAGCCCTTGGCGAGCTGATGCATGATCGTCGCGGGGCGCTTGCCGTCGCGAAACGCCTTCATCTGGTCGACGATGAACGCCTTCTGCTGGCCGGCGAGCGACGGCATCGCTCCCTGTGCATTGCCGGTCGTTCCGTGGCAGTTCGCGCAGTTGGCCGCCAGGTAGCGCGCGGCGCGCGCATTCGCGTCCGCATCCTGCGCGTGCGCCCATCCGGTGAATATGCCCAGGGCGGCCAGGAGGGCCGCCTTCGATCTTGTTGTCATGTGGTCTCCTAGTGAATCGTGTCTGGCAGCGGAAACGTTGCTCCTCCGTCTCCGACACCACCCGCAAATCCCCACGTCCGCCGGGCGGACACAGGATTCTTCTCATCGATACAGCATAGGCAAGAAAAAGCCCGCGCATGCGCGGGCGATTCTGTACGAACTGGCGCCAGCGTCAACCGGCGCCTTCGATCACGGGACTCTTGTCACAGAGGCGGTGTTCATTCCGACAGGACCGGCTCGGCCGGTTCCCGGCGCGGCGCATCGCCGCTGTCGCCCGACGGGAAGTCCAGCTTGACCTCGCCCTTGTCGTCCACGTCGACGTCGACGCGGCCGCCGCTGACCAGCTTGCCGAACAGAAGCTCGTCCGCCAGCGCCCGACGGATCGTGTCCTGGATCAGGCGGGCCATCGGCCGGGCGCCCATCACGGGATCGAAGCCCTTCGAGGCGAGGTGCTTGCGCAGGGCGTCGGTGAACGTGATGTCGACCTTCTTCTCGTGCAACTGGTCCTCGAGCTGCATCAGGAACTTGTCGACCACACGCAGGATGACTTCCTCGTCCAGCGCCTTGAAGCTGATGATCGCGTCGAGCCGGTTGCGGAACTCGGGCGTGAACATCCGCTTGATGTCGGCCATCTCGTCGCCCGACTCGCGGGCATTCGAAAACCCGATCGAGCGTCGCTGAAGCATCTCGGCGCCCGCGTTCGTCGTCATGATGACGATGATGTTGCGGAAGTCCGCCTTGCGGCCGTTGTTGTCGGTCAGCGTGCCGTGGTCCATCACCTGGAGCAGGATGTTGAAGATGTCCGGGTGAGCCTTCTCGATCTCGTCGAGCAGCAGCACGGCGTGAGGCTTCTTGCTGATCGCTTCGGTCAGCAGCCCGCCCTGGTCGAATCCGACGTAGCCCGGCGGTGCGCCGATCAACCGGCTGACCGCGTGGCGCTCCATGTACTCGGACATGTCGAAGCGGATCAGTTCGATGCCGAGCGTGAACGCGAGCTGCTTCGCTACCTCGGTCTTGCCCACGCCGGTCGGCCCCGAGAACAGGAAGGAACCGATCGGCTTATCCGGCTTGCCGAGGCCGGAGCGCGCCATCTTGATGGCGGCCGACAGGGCGTCGATGGCCGGGTCCTGGCCGAAGACGACGTTCTTCAGGTTGCGGTCGAGGCTCTTCAACTGGGCGCGATCATCGCTCGACACGGTCTGCGGCGGGATGCGCGCGATCTTGGCGATGATCTCCTCGACCTCGGTCTTGCCGATGGTCTTCTTCTGCCTCGACTTCGGCAGGATGCGCTGCGCGGCCCCGGCCTCGTCGATCACGTCGATCGCCTTGTCGGGCAAGTGGCGGTCGTTGATGAACTTCGCCGACAGCTCGGCCGCGGCGGTGATCGCGCCCGACGAATACTTGACGCCGTGGTGCTCCTCGAAGCGCGACTTGAGTCCCTTCAGGATCTCGATCGTCTGCGCGATGGTCGGCTCGACCACGTCGATCTTCTGGAAGCGCCGGGACAGCGCGTGGTCCTTCTCGAAGATGCCGCGGTATTCGTTGTAGGTCGTGGCGCCGATGCACTTCAACTGGCCGCTCGCCAGCGCCGGCTTCAGCAGATTCGACGCGTCGAGCGTCCCGCCAGAGGCGGATCCGGCGCCGATCAACGTGTGGATCTCGTCGATGAAGAGGATCGCGGCCGCGTTGGCCTTCAGTTGCTTGAGCACCGCCTTCAGGCGCTGCTCGAAGTCGCCGCGGTACTTGGTGCCGGCCAGCAACGCGCCCATGTCGAGCGAATAGACACTCGACTTCTCGAGGATTTCCGGCACATCGCCCTTGACGATGCGCCACGCCAGGCCTTCGGCGATGGCGGTCTTGCCCACGCCGGCCTCGCCGACCAGCAGGGGGTTGTTCTTGCGGCGGCGGCACAGCACCTGGATCACGCGCTCGACTTCGGGCTCGCGTCCGATCAGCGGATCGATCTTGCCGTCCTTCGCGAGCGCGTTCAGGTTCTGCGTGTACTGCTCGAGCGGCGAGGGCTGCTCCTTGCCGTCGGCATCCTGCGCTTCTTCGCCCACCGCGGGCTTGGCCTTGTCTTCGGCCTGACCGGACTTCGTGATCCCGTGCGAAATGAAATTGACGACGTCGAGGCGGGTCACTCCCTGCTGGTGCAGGTAGTACACGGCGTGGGAGTCCTTCTCGCCGAAGATGGCGACCAGCACGTTGGCGCCGGTGACTTCCTTCTTGCCGTTGCTGGTGCTCTGCACGTGCATGATGGCGCGCTGGATCACGCGCTGGAAACCGAGCGTCGGCTGGGTATCCGCTTCCGAGTTCGGCGGCAGGATCGGGGTGTTGTCGGCGATGAAGTTCTGCAGGTTCTTGCGCAGATCCTCGATGTTGCACGCGCACGCGCGCAGCACTTCCGCGGCCGACGGGTTGTCGAGCAGCGCGAGCAACAGGTGCTCGACGGTGATGAATTCGTGTCGGGCCTGACGGGCTTCTACAAACGCCATGTGCAGGCTGACTTCGAGCTCCTGGGCGATCATGCTTCCTCCATCACGCACTGCAGCGGATGCTGGTGTTGGCGTGAATAACTGCAGACTTGCTCAACCTTCGTCGCTGCGATATCCCGGGGATAGACGCCGCAGACGCCGCGTCCTTCGTGATGAACCTTCAGCATGATCTGGGTTGCTTGCTCCCTCCCTTTGCCGAAGAACTTCTGCAGAACGCCGACCACGAACTCCATCGGTGTGAAATCGTCGTTCAGCAGCACCACCTGGTACATCGGGGGCGGCTTGACGCGAGAAGCCTGCTTCTCGACGACGGTGCCTTCGTCAAACCGCTCAGTCATCTGGCCGCATTCTATTCAAATCGACCACCCGAAACGGGATACAAATTGCGTACCAATCATACGGTAAATCAGTACGCGAACCGCCGATTTCAAGCGCGCAGGAAGCGTTCGGCCGAGACTGGAAACGTCTCTGAAAATCCCGGCGAGTACACGCGACAACCGTGCTTCGTTCAACTCTCCGCGCCCGCGCGGCGATGACAGCCGGCCGTCCCGTCTTTTGGCGTGGCGACAACGCGGAAAACGGGCCTCCGGGCCCGGGGCTTGACCATGCGCATTTTTGCTCGAACAATCCTGCCGTCCTGACCGGGTCTCTCGCGAACCCGCGATGGATGCGCATCGAAAGGGATCGAACAGCATGCGCGGTTGGGTGGACTCGGATGGGCGCTGCGTTGCGCAAGAAGTTCGGGCCGCTCGTTCATACGAGGAAGGATGAGGGTATGGCAACAGGTACGGTCAAGTGGTTCAACGACGCCAAGGGCTTCGGGTTCATCACGCCGGATGACGGCGGAGAAGACCTTTTTGCTCACTTTTCGGCGATCCAGATGAATGGCTTCAAGACGCTTAAGGAGGGGCAAAAGGTGCAGTTCGATGTCGTGCAGGGCCCGAAGGGCAAGCAGGCCTCGAACATCCAGAACGGTTGATCCAGGCACCGACCACAAAAAACCCCGCCTCGGCGGGGTTTTTTGTGGCCAGTCCTCGTGTACGCGACCCCTGCGGGGTCGCACGTGCACTCGGACTGCTCGATTGGTCGGTCGGTCTTCGGGCGGCCGGGCGACCGACCGATTCACAAAGGCAGTGCACCCCTCCCCGAGATAGTGCGCCGACGTGGCGTATGAGCGCTGCCCTCCCCGCCCGGCGGGGAGGGAGGGGGTGGGGTGTCGTAAACCCTCCCGCTGGGCGGGAGGGTCAGGGTGGGTGCGTCGGGGTTGTACCTGGGTCGAGCGCCGAGCCGCCTCAAGCTCGACCCACACAACGAAGCGCGAGCGCTGCTCGCGTGGCGCCGAGGGTGCACGTGCGATCCGCGCAGCGGATCGCGTACACCCGAGGCGAGGGCCTCACATGTGGTCGATCATCACCTGCCCGAACCCCGAGCAGCTGACCTGCGTGGCACCTTCCATCAGCCGGGCGAAGTCGTACGTGACCTTCTTGCTGAGGATCGATTTCTCCATCGACTTGATCACGAGATCGGCCGCCTCGACCCATCCCATGTGCCGGAGCATCATCTCGGCCGAAAGGATCTCGGAGCCCGGGTTGACGTAGTCCTTCCCCGCGTACTTCGGCGCCGTGCCGTGCGTCGCCTCGAACATCGCGACCGAGTCGGACATGTTCGCGCCCGGAGCGATGCCGATGCCGCCGACCTGGGCCGCCAGCGCGTCGGAGATGTAGTCGCCGTTCAGGTTCATGGTGGCGATCACGTCGTACTCGGCCGGGCGCAGGAGGATCTGCTGCAGGAACGCGTCGGCGATGACGTCCTTGATCACGATGTCGCCGTGCGCCGCCTTGATCTTCATCCACGGCCCGCCGTCGAGGAGTTCGGCGCCGAACTCCCGCTGCGCCAGCGCATAGCCCCACTTGGCGAACGCGCCCTCCGTGAACTTCATGATGTTGCCCTTGTGCACGAAAGTCAGGCTCTTGCGCTTGTTGACGATCGTGTATTGCAGGGCCTTGCGTACCAGTCGCTCCGTGCCTTCGCGCGAGATGGGCTTGATGCCGATGCCGGAGGTCGCCGGGAACCGGATCTTCTTGACGCCCATTTCCTTCTGCAGGAACTCGATGAGCTTCCGGGCCTTGTCGGTCTCCGCTTCGTACTCGATGCCGGCGTAGATGTCTTCCGAATTCTCCCGGAAGATCACCATGTTGGTCTTCTCGGGCGCCTTGACGGGGCTCGGCACGCCCTTGAAGTACTGGATCGGCCGCAGGCAGACGTAGAGATCGAGCTCCTGGCGCAGCGCGACGTTGATCGAACGGATGCCGCCGCCGACCGGCGTCGTCAGGGGGCCCTTGATCGACACGACGTACTCACGCAGGACCTGCAGCGTCTCTTCGGGCAACCAGACGTCGGGGCCATACACCTTGGTCGACTTCTCGCCGGCATAGACCTCCATCCAGACGATCTTCTTCTTGCCGCCATACGCCTTGGCCACGGCGGCATCGACCACCTTGATCATCACGGGCGTGATGTCGAACCCGGTGCCGTCACCTTCGATGTAGGGAATGATCGGCTGGTCGGGGACGTTCAGCGTGTAGTCCTTGTTGACCGTGATCTTCTGCCCGGTAGTGGGCACCTTGATGTGCTGGTACATCGCGTCTCCGTGCGGGGTGGTGTCCGGGAACAGAGCTCGGCGGCGCGCGCCTGCCGGCCCCTCTTCTGCTCTGAGCCCGGAAGTTTACCCGCCGCATTCCGCCCGGCATGCGCTGTGTCAACCTCGCAGCGACGCCGGGCGTTGTTGAACTCGACCGTCATTGTTCGACCGCCCGGGCCACGGGCGCCTGCCGGCATAGGGCCGGCGGGCCCAAGCGATGATCGGGACACCAAGGAAGAGACAATGAACAAACTGATCGCCACGCTGGTTGCCGCGCTGTTCGCAGGGGCTACCTTCGCCCAGGCCACTCCGGCGACCCCGGCGCAGCCTGCCGGCCGCTCCGGCCGCTCCGGCCGCGAAAGCCGAGCCGAAGGCCGAGAAGCCCGCCGCCGACACGACGAAGAAGGCCACGACGACGTCGGACAAGAAGAAGTCGTCCAAGAAGTCGACGAAGGACACGTCCAAGTCCAGCGCCCACAAGGCTGAGCCTGCGAAGCCGGCGGAAGCTGCCAAGCCCGCGGCGACGAAGTAAGCGGATCTCCGCAACGAGAAAAGGCAGGCTGCGTCCTGCCTTTTTTTTTGTGCCCCGGTAAAGTCCCGGCGTCGCTTTCCCCTACCTCCGTTCAATTACGCCATGCGCGCCCCACTCCATCTTGCGGCCCTGCTCGCCGCTGTCACCTTCGCCATCATCGCGAGCATGCCCGGCCCGCTCCGGGCCCAGGCCAGGGCCCAGCCCACGTTGCCGACCCTGAAGCTGACAGCCGGAATCCACGTGATCACCGCCGAGGCCGCCACGACGAATCAGGCGCGAATGATCGGCTTGATGCACCGCGAGCGACTGGCTCCGAACCACGGCATGCTGTTCGTGTTCGAGGAGAAGGCACAGCAGTGCTTCTGGATGCGCAACACGATCGTGCCGTTGACGATCGCCTTCATCGAGGATGACGGCACGATCCTCCAGCTCGCAGACATGGCGCCGAAGAGCGAAGTCAGCCACTGCTCGCAGAGGCCGGTGAGATACGCGCTCGAAATGGAGCAGGGGTGGTTTGGCAAGCGCGGCATCGCTCCGGGCACCAAGGTCGGCGGGCTGCCGGCTCCTTCCAGGTAAAACGAGGGCCGCATGCGCGGCCCTCTCGTTCGAGCGGGGATCGCTCAGGCGAAGTTGCGAGCCGCGAACTCCCAGTTGACCAGGCTCGCCAGGAACGTCTCGACGAACTTCGGCCGTGCGTTCCTGTAGTCGACGTAGTACGCGTGCTCCCAGACGTCGACCGTCAGCAGCGGCTTGTCGCCGGTCGTGAGCGGCGTGGCCGCGTTGCTCGTGTTCACGATGTCGACGGAGCCGTCGGGCTTCTTCACTAACCAGGTCCAGCCCGAGCCGAAGTTTCCGACCGCGCTCTTCGTGAACGCCTCCTTGAAGGCGGCGTATGAGCCCCACTTCTTGGCGATGGCGTCGGCCAGCGGGCCGGCCGGTTCCCCGCCGCCGGCGGGCTTCATGCAGTTCCAGAAGAAGGTGTGGTTCCAGACCTGGGCCGCGTTGTTGAACACGCCACCCGACGAACGCCGGATGATCTCCTCGAGCGGCATGTTCTCGAACTCGTTGCCTTTGATCAGGTTGTTCAGGTTCGTGACGTACGCCTGATGATGCTTGCCGTAGTGAAACTCGAATGTCTCGCGTGACATGTGCGGTGCCAGCGCATCCATCGCGTACGGCAACGGGGGCAGCGTGTGTTCCATGGGTGTCCTCGTGGATGGGAAAACAGGAGGGGAGGATGATTCTATCCCCCGGCCGCGTCCGTCCGGGTCAGCTGTTCCCCTCGTCGGTGCAATCCCCGGTCGGCAACGCCTGCACCCGGACATCGGCCGCTCCACGCGCAAAACGCAGGCGCAGTGAATCTCCGACCGCCAGCCCGGCGGCATCCGTGACGACCTTGCCGTCGGACGCGACCGCCATCGCATAGCCACGCTTCAGCACGGCGAGGGGATCGAGCGCCTCCAGCCTCCCCTCGAGCACCGCCAGTCGCGTGGCTGCCGCGTGCCGACGGCGTGCCACCTGGGTCGCAAGCCGGACGATGGATTCGCCCGGTGCGCCCCTCCGGGACGTCAGACGCAAGCGGAGCAGCACTTCCCTCTGCCGACCCAGCGCGAGCCGGCGCCCGGCGAGCAACTGGAGCACGGCCCCGTGAACGCGCGCGTGCAGCGCCCCTGCGCGCGCGTCGAGCGAGGCGAGCGGCGCGCGCGGCGTGGCGAGCGCGCGCTGCGCGTAGTCCAGCCGCTGCGACGCCTGCTGCAGCGAGTGCGAAAGGCAGCGCCTCAGGTGGCGGAGGCGACTCGTCGTTTCGCCGAGCAAAGCTTCCCGCGCGGGTGCGACGAGTTCGGCCGCTGCCGTCGGCGTGGGCGCACGGAGGTCAGCGGCGAAGTCAGCGATGGTGATGTCGCTTTCGTGGCCGACGCCGACCACGACCGGCAGCCTCGACGCCCGAATCGCGCGAGCCACCGATTCCTCGTTGAACGCCCAGAGGTCCTCGAGGGACCCGCCGCCGCGAACGAGCAGGACCGCATCGACTTCTGCGCGTTCCGAAACCGTGGCCAGCATCGCGGCGATCCGCTGGCCCGCGCCGGCACCCTGCACCGGAACCGGATAGACGACAATCGATGCGTACGGGGCGCGGCGCGCCAGGCAAGTCAGCACGTCGCGCAGGGCCGCCGCCTGCAGGGACGTGACGATGCCGATGCGTCGCGGGACCCCGGGCAGAGGCCGCTTGGCGTCCGTGTCGAAGAGTCCCTCTGCAGCGAGCTTTGCCTTGAGCCGCAGGAACTCTTCGAACAGTCGACCCTGTCCGGCCCGCTGCATCGACTCGATGCCCAGCTGAAATTCGCCCCGCGCTTCGTACAGCGACACCACCGCCGAGACCTCGACCTCATCGCCATCGCGCGGAACCCAGTTCAGCAACTGGTTGCGGCCGCGGAACATCACGCAGCGCACCTGTGCCTGGTCATCCTTGAGGACGAAGTACCAGTGCCCGCTCGCCGCGCGGGTGAGGTTGGCGACCTCGCCGCGCACGCGAACGAGCGGAAAGCTGCGTTCCAGCAGGCCAGCAACCGCACGGTTCAGCGCGGAAACCGTCAACGGACCCCGCGTCGCTGCTAGTTCGGCGCCCTGAAAGTCAAGCGCCATGCGGGTTTCCGGGCGGAAACTGTCCACAAACGCAGGCGCGGCGCGGAATTCCGGGGATTCCCGCTTTCCGGTGACGAGATCTATTCATAAGCCTTTGAAAAACAAAGAAAACATTTCTTGCTCAGGACGTGTGCAGCCGGTACAAACCAAATTGCAACAAGGGTTTAGGCGACGCAGGAGCCAGTTCTCCACATACTTGTCCACAGACTTTGTGGAAACTTGCTTGCACCGGCCTTGGCCTACTACAGTTCCCGCTTTTCGCGCCCCTTCGGCGCAAAGAGGTCTACCCCCTTGCTTGCCATCATCATCGAGCTTGGCTGGCCTATCTGGCCGCTGATCCTCGCTTCAGTCCTCGCCCTCGCGCTGATCATCGAGCGGAGCATCGCGTTGCGGCGCGAAAAGATCTTACCGGCGGCCCTGCTGTCCGAGGTGATCGCCTCGTGGAACAAGCGCCAGATGTCGCCGAAGGCGATCGCGGATCTCGAGCAGAATTCACCACTCGGGCGCGTACTGGCGGCGGCGCTTCGCAACGACCATGCGACGCGTGAGGGAGCGAAGCAGCAGGTCGAAGCGGCCGGTGCGGTCGTCGCCAACCGGCTGAGCAAGAACCTGACGCTGCTCGGCTCGATCGGTTCGGTCGCCCCGCTGCTCGGACTGTTCGGCACCGTCGTCGGGATGATCGCGATCTTCGCCTCGCAGCAGGCTGGTTCGAACCCGCAGGAACTGGCGCGTGGCATTTCGATCGCGCTGTACTGCACGGCGTTCGGGATCATCGTCGCCGTGCCGGCCGTGCTGATGCACCGGCACTATCGCCGGCTGGTCGACGACTACCTGGTCGACATGGAAGACCAGTCCGAGAGGCTGCTCGAGCTGGTCTACGACACGGGCGGGAGAAGCTGATGCGGTTCCGCCGTCCGGTGGACGAGGAACCGGAAGTCAACCTGATCCCGCTGATCGATGTCCTGCTGATCGTCCTCATCTTCCTTGCCATCAGCACCAGCTACTCGAAGTTCGCCGAACTCAAGATCGAACTGCCGACGGCCGACGCGACCCAGCCGGCGGTGCGCCCGAACGAAATCAACGTGGCCGTGACGGCCGACGGCCGCTACGCGCTAGAGCGGAAACTGATCGGCTCGCTCGACGTCCAGGAGTTCGCGGCTCTGCTGCAGCGAGCCGC
Source organism: uncultured beta proteobacterium (assembly GCA_963841815.1). Classification (GTDB taxonomy): domain Bacteria; phylum Pseudomonadota; class Gammaproteobacteria; order Burkholderiales; family Burkholderiaceae_F; genus JAOUJD01. The sequence goes on from CAWJEE010000008.1 coordinate 14,234, forward strand.
GCAAGGCAAGGAAGCTCCGCTGCTCATCATCAACGCCGACGCGCAGGCCCCGCACCAATCCGTCATCAGCGTGATGGAAGCCGCGCGGCTCGCCGGCATCGTCCGTATCAGCTTCGCGACCCAGAAGACAAGCGGCGCGCGGCGCTGAGGACGTCCGGATGGCGTCGGTACGCACCCGGCTGCAACTCGCGCTCGTTGAAGTCTGGCAAGGGCGCGGGCCCATCGCCTGGCTCCTGTCGCCCCTGTCGGTGCTTCATTACCTCGGCTACGGCGCGCGCCGGGCGCTCTACGCCCTTGGATTCCTGCGCCCGGCCAGGCTCGATGTCCCGGTCGTCGTCATCGGCAACCTGTACGTCGGCGGCACCGGCAAGACGCCTCTCACGATCGAACTCGTGCGCGCGCTCGCGTCCAGGGGATGGCGTCCCGGCGTCGTGTCCAGGGGCTATGGCGGCGCCGGCGCCGCGGCGCGCCTCGTCAAGCCGGACGACAGCGCGCGCGAGGTGGGCGACGAACCGCTGCTGATCGCGCGCGCGTCGCGCGCGCCGGTCGCGGTGGCGCGGAGCCGCGCCGCGGCGGCGCGGCTGCTTCGTGCCCGGCATCCCGAGTGCGACGTGATCGTCGCGGACGATGGCCTGCAGCACTGGTCCTTGGCGCGCGACATGGAGATCGCGCTGCTGCACTACCGGGGCCTCGGCAACGGCTGGTTGCTGCCCGCCGGGCCGCTGCGCGAGCCGCGGGGGCGCCTCGACGAGGTCGATGCGATCGTGTGCAACGGCGACGTCCCCGCCATCCGCTCCTCGGCAGCGCGGTACGCGATGCAGGCCCGGCTGGGGGAAGCGCGACCGCTGCCGGACGGCTCGGCTGCATGTTCACTGGAGTCGATGGCCGCCGAGCAGCAGCGCAGGCAGTGGCGCATCGTTGCCGCAGCAGGCATCGGGATGCCCGACCGATTCTTCGCGATGCTGCGCGCGTCGGGCCTCGTCATCGAGGAGTTGCCGCTGGCGGACCACTTCGACTTCGTGGCGAACCCCTTCTCGGGCCTCGTGGCGGACCGCATCCTGATCACGGAGAAGGACGCCGTAAAATGCGTCGCCAACCCGGCGCTTGCCGGCGACGCGCGCATCTGGGTCGTTCCGCTCGCCACCGAGATCGATCCGCGCCTCGTCGACGCCGTGGCAATGCGCCTGCAGGACATTTCGAGGAGAACTGCGCTTGGACCATCGGCTGCTTGACATCCTGGTGTGCCCGATCTGCAAGGGGCTGCTCGAATATCGCAAGGAAGCGCAGGAACTCGTCTGCAAGGCCGACGCCCTCGCCTATCCCATCCGCGACGGCATCCCCGTGATGCTCGAGTCCGACGCCCGCAAGGTGGACCCGGCCGAGATCGGCCGCTGATGACGGCCGGCATCCGATCCGCGTGACCCGCTTCGTCGTCATCGTCCCGGCGCGCCTGGCCTCGACGCGGCTGCCGCGCAAACCCCTGGCGGACATCGGCGGCGTGCCGATGGTCGTTCGAGTCGCGCGGGCAGCTGCGGCGAGCGGTGCCGAACGGGTGGCCGTGGCGGCCGACAGCCGCGAGATCGTCGATGCCTGTTCCTTGCATGGCGTCGAGGCGCTGCTGACGCGCGTCGATCACGCGAGCGGAACCGATCGCCTCGCCGAGGCCGTGGAGCACCTCGGGCTGGCGGACGATGCTCTCGTCGTCAACGTCCAGGGCGACGAGCCGCTGATGCCTGCGGCGGTCGTGCGCCGGGTGGCGGAGGCGCTTGCACAGAGGACCGACTGCGCCATCGCGACCGCCTGCCACCCGTTGCACGACGCGGCCGAGTTCTTCAGCCCGAACGTCGTCAAGGTCGTCACCGACGCGAGCGGACGCGCGCTCTACTTCTCCCGGGCTCCGATCCCGTGGTCGCGCGACGCGTTCGCCGCTGGCCGCGACCGCTTGCCGCCCGGTCTGCCGGCGCGGCGCCACGTCGGCCTGTACGCGTACCGCGCGGGGTTCCTGCGACGGTTTCCGCAGTTGCCTCCGGCGCCCCTCGAGCAGCACGAGAGCCTCGAGCAGCTGCGCGCGCTTGCGCACGGTTTCGGCATCGCCGTGATCGAATTGCCGGAGGCGCTGCCGCCCGGCGTGGACACGCCGGAGGATCTCGAGCGCGTTCGCGCTCTGCTGCTCCGGTAATCCCGGCGCGCCGCGCACCGGCCGCTACACTCCGCCTCCCCCGCCTCCGGAGGCTCCAATGAAACGGCTCATCGCAGCGCTGCTCTGCGTCCCTGCCCTCGCACTCGTCTCCCTGTCCGCCGACGCCAAGCCGTTCCGCTGGGCGTCGCAGGGCGATCCGCAGACCGCCGATCCGCACTCGCAGAACGAGAGCCTCACCAACCTCTTCTCGCAGGCCGTGCACGACACGCTCGTCATGCGCGACAACAACCTGAAGCTGGTGCCCGGGCTGGCGACTTCGTGGCAGCAGGTGAACCCGACCACCTGGCGCTTCACCCTGCGCCAGGGCGTGAAATTCCACGACGGCACGCCGTTCACTGCCGATGACGTGATCTTCACGTGGGAGCGCGCCTCGCACCCGAACTCGCAGCTGCGCCAGTACGCGATCCCGGTCGGCAAGCCCCGCAAGATCGACGACTACACGGTCGAGTTCGTGCAGGACAAGCCGAACCCGGTGACGCTCGAGCACGCGACGACCATCTACGTGATGAGCAAGAGCTGGGCGACGAAGAACAAGGTCGACCGGCCGCTGGACTTCAAGGGCAAGGAGGAGACGTTCGCGTCGCGCAATGCCAACGGCACCGGACCGTGGATCCTGGTGTCCCGCGAGCCGGGCATACGCACCGTGCTGAAGCGCAACGGCGACTGGTGGGGCATCAAGGAAGGGCGCGCGCCGGGCAACGTGACTGACGTGACCTATACGCAGGTGAGCGCCGACGCGACGCGGACGGCGGCGCTGCTGTCCGGGGAGGTGGACTTCGTGCTCGATCCGCCGCCGCAGGACCTCCGCCGGATGGAGGAAGGCAAGACGATAAAGGTCGTCCGCGGCCAGGAGAACCGGGTCGTGTTCTTCGGCTTCGACCAGAGCCGCGACGAACTGCTGTACTCCAGCGTCAAGGGCCGGAACCCGTTCAAGGATGTGCGCGTGCGAACCGCCGTCTACCAGGCGATCGACATCGAGGCGATCCGCACGCGGATCATGCGCAACGCATCGCTGCCGACGGGCGGCATCACGCCGTCGATCCTCGCGTCGAACCCGGACGCCGAGAAGCGCCTCCCGTACGAACCCGCGCGTGCGAGGCAATTGCTGGCCGAGGCCGGCTATCCGAACGGCTTCGACGTGACGCTCGACTGCCCCAACAACCGCTACATCAACGACGAGGAGATCTGCCTCGCGGTCGCGGCCATGCTGGCGAGGATCGGCGTCCAGACGAAGGTGACGACGATGCCGCGGTCCACCTACTTCCCGAAGCTGGAGAAGTTCGACACGAGCATGTACATGCTGGGCTGGGGCGGCGCGATCACCGATGCGCAGACGATGCTGTCGCCGGTCCTTCGCTCGCCCGATCCCAAGACCGGCAACGGCTCGTTCAACTACGGCCGCTACGTCAACCCCAAGCTCGACGCGCTGATCGACGCCGCCGCCGTGGAGCCGAACGTCGAAAAGAGGCGCGAGATCATCCGGCAGGCGCTTGCCGAGCACAACGCGCAGGTGCACCACGTCCCGCTGCACCGGCAGATGATCCCGTGGGCGATGCGCAGCAACGTCACCGTCGTGCACCGGGCCGACAACGCTCCAAGCCTGGAGTGGATCACGGTCGATTGACCCCGCAGCGCCGGGCCCGACGCTCCACGCCGAGGTGCGTCCGGACGCACGGAAGCGGGTAGAATCCCCCGGTTTGACGACGGGCCCTCGCTGGCCAGTCGGCACAAGACCAGCAAAGGCGGAGGCGGGGGATGCGACTCATACTGCTCGGGCCACCGGGTGCCGGCAAGGGCACGCAGGCCGCTTTCATCAAGGAACGCTTCGGCATTCCGCAAATCTCCACAGGTGACATGTTGCGGGCCGCCGTCAAGGCGGGCACGCCGCTCGGCATTGCCGCCAAGAAGGTGATGGACGCGGGCGGGCTGGTCTCCGACGACATCATCATCGGGCTCGTCAAGGACCGCCTGCGCGAGCCGGACACGGCCAACGGATACCTGTTCGACGGCTTCCCGCGCACGATCCCGCAGGCCGACGCGATGAAGCAGGCCGGGGTGACGATCGACGTCGTCCTGGAAATCGACGTGCCGGACGCCGACATCGTCGAGCGCATGAGCGGTCGCCGCGTGCACCCCGGCAGCGGTCGCACCTATCACGTGCGTTTCAATCCGCCGAAGGCCGAGGGCAAGGACGACCTCACCGGCGAGCCGCTGATCCAGCGCGACGACGACAAGGAAGCGACCGTCCGCAAGCGGCTCGAGGTCTACCACGGCCAGACCCGCGCCCTCGTCGCGTACTACTCCGACTGGGCACGGAGCGGACGACCCGGCGCGCCGCGCTACCGCAAGATCGCGGGCGTGGGGTCAGTCGACGAAATCAGGCAGCGCGCGTTCGACGCGCTGTCGCAGTAAGCCCGTTGCAGTGCACTTGAACATCACGCTTCAACAATAAGGAGAAAGTCATGTCTGGATTGGCGCTCGCCCTGCTCTGCGGCCTCGCGGCCGTGGTCTTCGGCGCGTGGTCGATCTCCTGGATTCTGAAGCAGCCCGCGGGGAACGCGCGCATGCAGGAGATCGCCGCCGCCGTGCAAACAGGCGCTCAGGCCTACCTGAACCGCCAGTACCGAACCATCGCCATCGTCGGCGTGGTGCTGGCGGTCATCATCGCGGTCGTCCCGCAGCTCGGGCTGTGGACCGCGATCGGCTTCGTGCTCGGCGCCGTGCTGTCCGGCGCCGCGGGCTACGTCGGCATGAACGTGTCCGTTCGCGCGAACGTCCGCACGGCCCAGGCGGCGACGCTGGGACTGAACCCGGCGCTTAACATCGCCTTCCGCGGCGGCGCCATCACCGGGCTGCTGGTCGTCGGCCTCGGCCTGCTCGGTGTCGCGGGCTTCTACATGCTGCTGAAAGCCACGCACGTGGGCGTCTCGACGCGCGAACTCCTGCACCCGATGATCGGCTTCGCCTTCGGCGCATCGCTGATCTCGATCTTCGCGCGACTCGGCGGCGGCATCTTCACCAAGGGCGCGGACGTCGGCGCCGACCTCGTCGGCAAGGTCGAGGCGGGCATCCCTGAAGACGACCCGCGCAACCCGGCCGTGATCGCCGACAACGTCGGCGACAACGTCGGCGACTGCGCCGGCATGGCCGCGGACCTGTTCGAGACCTTCGCCGTGACCGTCATTGCCACCATGCTCATCGGCGGCATCGTGTTCAAGGGCCCGACCGACGCCGGCATCATCTATCCGCTGGTGATCTCCGGTGTGTCGATCCTGGCATCGATCGTCGGCTGTATGTTCGTGAAGGCCCGCGAGGGCGGCAAGATCATGAACGCCCTGTACCGCGGCCTGCTGGTCGCGGGTGCGATCTCGCTGGTGCTGTTCTACCCGGTGACCGCCTGGATTCTCGGGCCGGTGGCCGCCTCGGGCGGCGTCACCGTGATGAACCTCTACCTGGCCGCTGTCGTCGGCCTCGTGCTAACCGCCGCGCTGGTCTACATCACCGAGTACTACACCGGCACGCAATTCAAGCCGGTCAAGTACGTGGCACAGGCGTCGACCACCGGCCACGCGACCAACATCATCGCCGGCATCGCCGTGTCGCTGAAGGCCTGCGCGTGGCCTGTGCTGGCGATCTCGGCCGCCATCCTTGCGTCGCACTGGCTTGCAGGCCTCTACGGCATCGCGGTCGCTGCGACCTCGATGCTGTCGATGACCGGCATCATCGTCGCGCTCGACGCCTACGGCCCGATCACGGACAACGCCGGCGGCATCGCCGAAATGGCCGACATGCCGAAGGAAGTGCGCGCGATCACCGATCCGCTGGACGCCGTCGGCAACACGACCAAGGCCGTCACCAAGGGCTATGCGATCGGCTCGGCCGGCCTGGCCGCGCTCGTGCTGTTCGCCGACTACACGGAGGGCCTGAAGCAGGCGGGTGTGGTGGCCACGTTCGACCTGTCGAACCACATGGTGATCATCGGCCTGTTCATCGGCGGCCTGATCCCCTTCCTGTTCGGCGCGATGGCGATGGAAGCGGTCGGCCGTGCGGCGGGTTCGGTCGTGGAGGAAGTGCGCCGTCAGTTCCGGGAGATCCCGGGAATCATGGAGTACAAGGCCAAGCCCGACTACAGCAGGGCCGTCGACATGCTCACGACGGCGGCGATCAAGGAAATGATGATCCCGTCGATCCTGCCGGTGCTGGTGCCGATCGTCGTCGGCATCGTCCTCGGTCCCGCGGCGCTCGGCGGCGTGCTGATGGGCACGATCGTCACGGGCCTGTTCGTCGCGATCTCGATGACGACCGGCGGCGGCGCCTGGGATAACGCCAAGAAGTACATCGAGGAAGGCCACCACGGCGGCAAGGGCTCGGATGCGCACAAGGCGGCGGTCACCGGCGACACTGTGGGTGATCCTTACAAGGACACGGCCGGCCCGGCGGTCAACCCGCTGATCAAGATCATCAACATCGTCGCGCTGCTGATCGTGCCGATCATCGCGTCGATCTACGGCGGCAAGCCCGCGCCCGCGGCGGCCGCCCCGGCGCCGGTCGTCACCGAAGTGGCAGTGGCGGTGCCGGTATTGGTCGTGATCGGCGTCCCGAACCGCGTGCACTTCGAATCCGGATCGGACAACGTGTCCGCCGCCGGCAAGCGCATCCTGAACGGCTATGCGCAGGCCCTGAAGGCCAACCCGGACGCGAAGGTCGAACTGTCCGGCTACGCCGACCCGAGCGGCGACGCGGCGAAGAACCTCGAACTCGCGAAGGCGCGCGCGGTCACCGTACGTGAGGCCCTTGTCGCGGACGGCATCGCGGCGGAGCGGATCGCGCTGGTGAAGCCGACCGACGTGATCGTCGGCCAGGGCCAAGACGCCGACGCGCGCCGCGTCGACATCGTCCTGCGCTAAGGCAGCCATGTTCGAAGAAGAGGATCGCGAAACCGGCTATGCGCTGTTCCTGGTGATCGCGCTGGCGATCACCGTGTCCATCTTCACGATGGGCATTGCAGCAGGCACGGCGATCAGCCAGAGCGGCGCCAAGGCCACGGCCACGAAGGACCCGATCGTCACTCGGCTGTACTTCGAGCTGGGCAAGGCCGAAGTCCCGGCCGACGCATCGGCCGCGTTGGCGCCGCACGCGATGGGCGCAAAGGAAGGCCGTCGCATCGCCATCTCCGGGTATCACGACGCGAGCGGCGATGCCGTCGCGAATGAGGAACTGGCGAAGCAGCGGGCCTTCGCCGTGCGTGACCTGCTCGTGGCCGCCGGCGCGCCGACTGAACGGATCGAGTTGCGGAAGCCGGCCTTGACCACGGGTGACGGCGACCCAAGGGAAGCGCGCCGCGTCGAAGTGACGCTGCAGTAGATCAGTCAGGCCGGAGGGCGGTCGGCGCGAGCCGCACCGCCCTTTTTCTTTGGAGAGCTCCATGCAGTTCCGCGACGCCACCCCGGGCGACATCGCCGCCGTGCAGGCGATCTACGCACACCACGTGCTGCACGGGCTCGGCACGTTCGAGACGGCGCCGCCCAGCGTCGAGGAGATGCAGCGGCGGTACGCGCAGATCACCGGCGACGGGTTTCCCTACCTCGTCGCTGAAGAGCCGGGACGGCTGCTCGGGTATGCCTACGCGAATCACTTCCGCACGCGCGCGGCGTACCGGAACACCGTCGAGGACTCGATCTACGTCGCGGCCGACGCCATGGGGCGCGGCGTCGGCACGGGCCTGCTCACCGCGCTGATCGAACGCTGCACGGCGCTCGGACTGCGCCAGATGCTGGCCGTGATCGGAGACTCCGGGAACGCCGGTTCGATCGGCGTGCACCGCCGTTGCGGTTTCGAGCACACGGGCGTGATGAAAGCGGTCGGGCGCAAGTTCGACCGGTGGGTCGACGTCGTGATCATGCAGCGGGCCCTCGGGGCCGGTTCCAGCACGCCGCCCGGCTAACCAGCGCCCTTCGCCGCCGAGCCGACGTCACGTACGTGGGCAAGGGCTTCGGACGCCGACTCGTAGATGTGCGGTGCCACCCCGCGGCCATCCAGGGCGGAGCCGAGCTTCGCGCGCAGGAATCCCGACGTCGTGTAGCGGCTGACCCCGAAGTAGTAGTTCTCCACCAGCGACTTCACCATCGCGGCGTACTCGGCTTCGACATGCGGGTCGAGGTCGAAGTGATCGTAGTTCACGATTCCGTACACCTTGTGTCCGATCGCGTTCAGGCGGCGCTCGATCTCGCCATGGATCGCTTTCACGTCGGCGCTCGTCTTCACGCTCAGCCGCTCGAAGTTCAGGAACAGGATGTTGTGTTCCTCGTCGTACGCCAGCCGCTGCTCGAGCGGGACCGCGAGCATGCGCTCCCGCAGGTTCATCGGCTCCGGGCGGAAGATCGACGCGTCCATCAGTCGCGGCTGGCCGCGGATGATCGGCTCGAAGTCCATCCGCGCGAGGATCTCGCGCTCGATGTCGATGCCCGGCGCGACCTCGACGAGTTCGAGCCCGTCGGGTGCCAGCCGGAACACGCAGCGCTCGGTGACGTAGAGCACGGGCTGGCCCCGCCGGCGGGCCTCGCTGCCGGCGAACGTGCGATGCTCCACCGCCTGCACGAACTTCTTCGGTCCGATGTCGTTGAGCACCTGCAGCCGGCCGTCCTCGACGACGACCTGCAGGTCGCCCGCGGTGAAGGTGCCGACGAACACGACGCTCTTCGCCGACTGCGAGATGTTGATGAACCCGCCCGCGCCCGCCAGCCGCGGGCCGAACTTGCTGACGTTGAGGTTGCCCTCGCGATCCGCCTGCGCCAGCCCGAGGAACGCGAGGTCCAGGCCGCCGCCGTCGTAGAAGTCGAACTGGTAGGGCTGGTCGATGATCGCCTGGGTGTTCACCGCGGCACCGAAGTTGAGGCCCGAGGCGGGAATGCCTCCGACCACGCCTGGCTCGGCGGTCAGCGTGAGGAGGTCGATCACCTTCTCCTCGGTCGCCACGCCCGCCACGCCTTCCGGCATGCCGATGCCCAGGTTGACCACGCTGTTGGCCTTCAGCTCGAGCGCGGCCCGCCGCGCGATGATCTTGCGCTCGCTCATCGTCATCGCTGCGATCGAGCTGACCGGCACGCGGATCTCGCCGGAGAATCCCGCGTTGTACTGCTCGACGAAGGTCTGCATGTGGTACTCGGGTTTCTCGGCGACCACGATGCAGTCGACCAGGACGCCGGGGATCTTCACCTGCCGCGGATTCAGCGAGCCGCGGTCGGCAATGCGCTCGACCTGCACGATCACGATGCCGCCGGAGTTGTGAGTCGCCATCGCGATCGCGAGACCCTCCAGCGTGAGCGCCTCCCGTTCCATCGTGATGTTGCCGTCCGGGTCGGCGGTCGTGCCGCGCACGATGCCGACGTTGATCGGGAAGGTCTTGTAGAAGAGGTACTCCTCGCCCGCGACCGTCATGAGTTCGACGACGCTGTCGGTGGTGCGCTCGTTGATCCTGCCTCCCCCATGGCGTGGATCGACGAAGGTCCCGAGGCCGATGCGGGTCAGGTGGCCCGGCTTGCCGGCGGCTATGTCCCGGAACAAGTGCGTTATCACTCCCTGCGGCAGGTTGTAAGCCTCGATCCGGTTCGCCACGGCGAGCGCCTGGAGCTTCGGCACGAGGCCCCAGTGCCCGCCGATGACTCGTCGCACGAGGCCTTCGTGGCCGAGGTGATTGAGTCCTCGCTCCTTGCCGTCGCCCTGGCCCGCGGCGTAGACGAGCGTCAACCCTTCCGGCTTGCCGATGCCGTCGGGATCGCGTTCGCTCGACTCGAGAAAGCGCTGCTCGAGCGCAACCGCGATGTTCTCCGGGAATCCGATGCCGACGAAACCGGTCGTGGCGACCGTATCGCCATCGCGAATGAGCTGCACGGCTTCGCGGGCCGTCACGATCTTGCCCTTCTCGAAGTTCTTGAGCCCCTGGAGCAACTCGCGACCCTGATGGCTCATTCCGTCTCCCTGGTTTCGTGCCGCTTGAATGCGGATCACGCGCAGCCGGGGTCATCCGATCGGCTGCTTGCCCGGCCCCGTGCTGCAGCCCTACTGTAATTGGAGATTCGTCCGTGTCGAGTCCTCCTCCCGATGCCGTCAAGATCTTCCGCACTTCTGCGCGCTGCACTGCTCGGCTCACTGGCGATCCTCGCCGGCCCCGGATCGGCGCAGCTGCGTGCGGACCCGTCGACGTGGAGTGCGGGACGGGACGGCATCAAGCTCCACTCGCAGGAGATCGTGGATTTGCACACGACCGCGCAGCCACCCATCGACCCCTACGCGTACAAGCGCGGCCTCTTCTCCTCGATGGGGCTGTATGAGTACAAGCCGATGGGAGAGACTCCTGGCCAGTACTCGCGGCCGCACTACACGCTGGGGCTGCACTCCGACCTGATGCGGGACGCCTTGTCGCTCACCGGACTGGAGGCCGAGTCGTGCATCGCTCCCATGGTGAGGCTGCGCGCCCGGCAGCCGACGGCCACGGGCGCCAACGGAGTGAGCCTGACTTTCCTGGCGCGCTGCACCTTCCACTGAGCGCGACGCGCCTAGAATCCTCCGCTTTCCAGCGGGGGACTCCATGCAGATCCAGAACAACGTATTCATCGTCACCGGCGGCGCGTCCGGGCTCGGCGGCGGCACCTCCCGGCTCCTGGCCGCGAGCGGTGGCAAGGTCGTCATTGCCGACGTGCAGGCCGACAAGGGCGAGGCGCTCGCGCGGGAACTGGGCGCCAGCGCGCGATTCGTGAAATGCGACGTCACGAGTGAAGCCGACGCGCAGGCCGTGGTCGACGCAGCCGGGAAAATGGGCACGCTGCGCGGACTCGTGAACTGCGCCGGCATCGCGATCGGAGAGAAGACGGTCGGCAAGGACGGGCCGCACTCGCTCGCTTCGTTCACGCGCGTCATAACGATCAACCTGATCGGCACCTTCAACATGATCCGCACCGCCGCGACAGCGATGTCGAAGCTCGAACCAACCGCCGATGGCGAGCGGGGCGTGGTGATCAACACCGCGTCGGTCGCCGCGTTCGACGGCCAGATCGGCCAGGCGGCCTACTCGGCGTCCAAGGGCGGCGTGGTCGGCATGACGCTGCCGATCGCGCGCGACCTGTCTCGCAGCGGCATCCGCTGCTGCACCATCGCGCCGGGGATCTTCGGGACACCGATGCTGCTCGGCATGCCGCAGGAAGTGCAGGACTCGCTCGGCAAGCAGGTCCCCTTCCCCTCGCGCCTCGGCAAGCCCGAGGAGTACGCGGCGCTGGCGAGGCACATCATCGAGAACGTGATGCTGAACGGCGAGACGATCCGCCTGGACGGCGCCATCCGCCTGCAACCCAAGTAATCGCAACACGCGGGAGGCGGCACGGCCGCTTCTCGCCGACACCCATCGGAGATCCCGACCGTGTCTGTCCGGGCCTTCCAGCGCCTGCTTCACCGGGCCGCGCTCGCGGCTCCCTTCGCCGCACTCCTCGCCGCCTGCTCCACCGCACCGACCGACCGGCCCTCGCAGCCGGAAGCGTCGTCCGCGTTCCGTCCCGGCCTCGCGACCGTCACGGCCGAACGTCACATGGCGGCCTCCGCCAACCCCCTCGCCACGGAGGCGGGACGCGAGATCCTGCGGTCCGGTGGCAGCGCCGTCGACGCGGCAATCGCGATCCAGCTCGTGCTCGGACTCGTCGAGCCGCAGAGCTCGGGGCTGGGCGGCGGCGCCTTCATGATGCACTGGGACGGCAAGCGGGTCAGCGCGTACGACGGGCGCGAGACGGCTCCGATGGCGGCGGACGAGAAGCTGTTCCTGCTCCCCGATGGCAAGGCAATGCCCTTCATCGAGGCCGTCGTCGGCGGACGCTCGGTCGGCACGCCCGGCGCCGTGCGGCTGCTCGAAGAGGCGCACAGGCAGCACGGCAAGCTACCCTGGGCGAGGCTTTTCGACCCGGCGCTGCGCCTCGCCGACGACGGATTCCCGATGTCGCCGCGGCTGAACATGCAACTCGCCTCGGAGAAGTACCTGAAGTCCGACACCGCGGCGGCAGCGCACTTCTACACGCCGGACGGCTCGGCGAAGCCGGTCGGCGCCCTCGTGCGCAACCCGTCCTACGCCGCCACCCTGCGCGCGATCCAGGCCGGCGGCGCGGACGCCTTCTACAGAGGCGCCATCGCCGGCGACATCGTGAAGGCGGTGCGCTCGCACCGGAACGCCGGCGTCCTCTCTGAAGCCGATTTCGCCGCCTACCGGGTGAGGACGCGCGAACCGTTGTGCACCGACTACAAGCGGTGGCGCATCTGCGGCATGCCGCCGCCTTCGTCGGGCGGCGTCGCGGTCGCGCAGATGCTCGGACTGTTCGCGGCGCGGAACATCGCGGTCGTGCCGCCGGTCACCTCGAGCGGAGGACTGGAGCCCCAGGTCGATGCGGTGCATCTCTTCTCCGAGGCGGGACGCCTCGCGTTCGCAGACCGCGGGCAGTACCTTGCCGATAGCGACTTCGTCCCGGTCAACGTCGCCGGCCTCGTGGACCCGGCCTACCTGCGCCAGCGTGCCTCGCTGATCGGCGAGCGCAGCATGGGAACCGCCGTGCCCGGCATCCCGCCGGGCACGAAGAGCGCTTTCGCGCCGGACACGTCGCCGCCGAAGGCATCGACGTCGCACATCTCGGTCGTGGACGGCTACGGCAACGCGCTGTCGATGACGACGACGATCGAGGACGTGTTCGGCTCGCGCGTGATGGTGCGCGGCTTCCTGTTGAACAACCAGCTCACCGATTTTTCGTTCATGCCTCGATCGGACGGGTTGCCGGTGGCGAACCGCGTGCAGCCGGGCAAGCGGCCCCGCAGCTCGATGGCACCGACCCTCGTGTTCGAAAGATCCTCTGGCGAGCTCGTCGCTGCAGTCGGTTCCCCCGGCGGGTCGCAGATCATCGGCTATGTCACAAAGACGCTGATCGGCCTCATGGACTGGAACCTCGACGTGCAGCAGGCCATTTCGCTGCCGAACTTCGGCTCCCGCAACGGTCCGACCGAAGTCGAGAAAGGCCGGGTCAGCACTGCGCTGATCGACGGCCTGAAGGCCCGGGGCCACGCCGTCCGCGAAATCGACATGGCGAGCGGCCTGCAGGGCATCGTTCGCGTGCGGCTGCCCGATGGCCGCCTGGGCTGGTCCGGCGGCGCGGATCCTCGCCGCGAGGGCGTGGCGGTCGGCGACTGACGCTCAGCCGCCTCCGTCCCCACGGCCCCTGGGACGCGCGCCCGCGAACGCGGGCGACTTGCTAGACTTTTCTTCTTCCACCGTGCGCACAAGAGGACAAAGATGACGATCAAGGTCGGCGACCGCCTGCCCGAAGGCCAACTGCAGGAATTCATCGACGTCGAGACCGAAGGCTGCCCGCTCGGCCCGAACACGTTCAGCGTCGGCGAGATCTCGAAAGGCAAGAAGATCGCGATCTTCGGCCTGCCGGGCGCCTTCACCCCAACCTGCTCCGCGAAGCACGTCCCCGGTTATGTCGAGAAGTACGACGCGTTGAAAGCGAAGGGCGTCGACGAGATCTGGTGCCTGTCGGTCAACGATGCCTTCGTGATGGGCGCCTGGGGCCGGGACCAGAACGTTTCGGGCAAGGTCAGGATGATGGCCGACGGCGCGGCCGAGTACACGAAAAAGCTCGGCCTGGAATTCGACGTCCCGAACCTCGGCGTCCGCTGCCGTCGCTTCTCGATGCTCGTGGACAACGGCGTGGTGAAGTCGCTGAACATCGAGGAGCCGAAGAAGTTCGAGGTCAGCGACGCGGACACGATGCTGAAGCAGCTCGGCTGAAAGCGCCTCTGCACTGCAGGACGCCGCCCGCGGGCGGCGTTTTCTTTCGGCTCGCCGCGCGCCGCGGTCACGCGTGGTGGCGAAAGTCCCGGGGCCGGAATCCGAGGACCCCCAGCACCGCAAAGTACGCGGCGCCACCCGCGCCGATCACCAGCGCCAGCCAGCCTGCGCGCTGCCATGGCGTCGACTGCATCGCGGTCCAGTCGAGCGGTCGCTGCAGGAGCCACAGCACGCCGGCCAGCACCGCCAGCGCAACCAGCAGGCGAAGCATGAACCCGCCCCACCTGGCCTGAGCGCGATACAGGCCGCGGCGCCTGAGTCCGATGAACAGCGCAAACGCGTTGACGCACGCGCCGAGGCTGACCGACAGCGCGAGGCCCGCATGCGCGAGCCATGGCACGAGCACCAGGTTCGCCAGCTGCGTCGCGACCAGGACGAACACGGCGATCTTCACGGGTGTCCTGATGTCCTTTTGGGCGTAGAAGCCGGGCGCGAGGATCTTCACGCCGATGAGGCCGATGAGACCGACCGCGTATCCGACGACGGCCACCGAGGTCTGGTTCACGTCCCGGGCTGTGAACTCGCGCCCCTGGAACAGCACCGACACGATGCCCTCGGCCATGAATCCGAGGCCGACGGCAGCAGGCAGCGCCAGCAGGAACGTCAGTCGCAGCCCCCAGTCGAGCAACTTCGCGTAGTCCTCGCGGCGCTCTTCGGCGAACGCCGCGGACAGGTTCGGAAGCAGCACGGTGCCCAGCGCCACGCCCAGCAGCGCCGTCGGAAACTCCATCAGCCGGTCGGCGAACGCCAACCAGGTCACGCTGCCGGCGACCAGGTGCGAGGCGATGTTGGTGTTGACGATGATGCTGATCTGGGCCACCGACACTGCGAACACCGCGGGCAGCATCAGGCGAGCTACCTGCCCGACGTGTGGGTCACGGAATGCCGCGCGCGGGCCGGACAGGCGCAGCGCGATGCCGTTGCGCAGCAGCGCCGACCACTGCAGTGCCAGTTGCAGGACGCCGCCGATGACCACCGCGAAGGCCAGCGCCATGATCGGCCGCTCGAGATGCGGGGCGAGCCACAGCGCGCAGCCGATGAACGACAGGTTGAGCAGGACCGGCGTGAAGGCCGGCACCGCGAACCGCTTGTACGTGTTCAGCACGCCGGCCCCGAGTGCGACGAGCGACATGAACAGGATGTACGGGAACATCCAGCGGGTCATCACGGTGGCGAGGTCGAACGCGCCCGGATCGCGCGCAAGGCCGGAAGCGATCAGCCACACGAGAACGGGCGCTGCGACCACGCCGAGCACCGACACTCCGAGCAGCACCCAGAAGAGCGCCGAGGCGACGTGACCGACGAACAGCCCCGTCTGCGCCTCGTCCCGCTTCGCGCGGACGTCCGCGAGCATCGGCACGAAGGCCTGCTGGAACGCGCCCTCGGCGAACATCCGGCGCAGCAGGTTCGGCAGCCGGAACGCCACGTTGAAGGCGTCGGTCTCGGCGCTCGCCCCGAACAGGCGGGAGATCAGCATGTCCCGCACGAGCCCGGTGATCCGGGACAGCAGGGTCAGGCCGCTGACGGTGGCAAGGGCGCGGAACAGGTTCAAACCGGCGGGTCAGGTCACGGACCGGAGGCGGGAGCGAGCCCGCGGCGCCGGCGTTGTGGATAAGAGCTTGATTTGATATAGTTTAGGGCTTTTCCGCGCCGGCAATTGAGGAGTTACGTCGGAGGAGTTACGTCGGCAGTTGCCGACGATGCACCGGGCAGCCAGCACATCTGCGCCGGGCGGAAACACGGATCCACTTTCAACCCAGCCCAATTCAGGACGATCGACTCCAGCACGATCGAACGCCATGGCCAACAGCAAACAAGCCCGCAAGCGGGCCCGCACTTCAGTCGAGCAGAACGCTCACAACACCGCGCAGCGCTCGCGCCTTCGCACCGCCATCAAGTCGGTCCGCAAGGCCATCGAAGCGGGCGACAAATCGGCCGCCGCCGAGACGCTGAAGAAGGCGACCAGCGTCATCGACGCGATTGCGGACAAGAAGATCGTTCACAAGAACACCGCGGCCCGCAACAAGAGCCGCCTCGCCCACGCCATCAAGGCGATGGCCTGAGTATCCGCGCCGCTCCGCGCGGCGCGTGCGGTTCGAGCGCGGGGGCTGCCATCGCGCATTTCCTTTCCGGCCCGCTGGCAGCGGGCCGATCCGGTCAGCGCGTCGAACCGTGTGAACGGTCCGGCAGTACGCACCCCTCGTAGACCGGCAGGTCGTTGTCCTTCGCGAAGTTCATCACGAAGTCGAACGCCATCCGTTCGACGCTCCGCAGACGCTCGTCCACGAGCACGCACTTCACCCCGCCGATCACCATTGGCCGCACATAGGGCGAGTAGCCGATGAAGGCGTCGCGCCCCGAAGTCATTCCGCCGGGCCGATAGCACGACAGCACGCCGGCCAGCCGCTCGGCCCAGTCGCTCGGGCGAAACGCGCGGCCATCGGACGTCATGCCGTGGATGAAGAACTGGCGAGGCTTGTTGTCGGTATCGGACGGCGGGGACTCGGACACGCCGGGCTCCCTCCGCGCCTGTGTTGTCTCCTGCCGGTGCGCATCATGCGCATCGGCGGCAGGAATCGGGTGCGCGGGCAGCGTGCATTTTATCCGACGGCACTTGCGTGAACCGGAGCTCGCCGCCGACGCCGCGGCAGGCGCTTTCCCTATAATTGCCCGAACGCGGCTGCCGGCCTGTCCATGCGACACCTGAGACGGCGCCGCGTTTTTTCTTTTGCGAGAACGCCATGACGCACCTGATGAACACCTACAACCGGCTTCCCGTGGCCTTCACTCATGGCAAGGGAGCGCGCCTGTACGACGCCGACGGCCGCGAGTACCTGGACGCATTGGCCGGCATCGCCGTCAACGGACTGGGCCACGCGCACCCGAAGCTGGTCGCCGCGCTGCAGGAGCAGGTCGCGCGACTGATCCACACGTCGAACCTGTATCGCGTCACCGAACAGGAGCAGCTGGCCGATCGCATCTGCGAGCTGTCGGGCATGCAGGAGGTGTTCTTCGGCAACTCCGGATCCGAGGCCAACGAGGGCGCCCTGAAGCTCGTGCGGATGTACGGCCACAAGCACGGCGAGCCGGAAGCGCAGACCATCGTGATGGAAAACGCGTGGCACGGCCGGACGCTCGCAACGCTGGCGGCCACGGGCAGCGAGAAGGCCCGGAAGGGATTCGATCCGATGCCCTCCGGGTTCATCCGCGTTCCGTACAACAGCCTCGCCGCCGTGCAGCAGGCCGCCGATGCCGACCCGCGCGTGCGCGCCGTCTGGATCGAGGTGCTGCAGGGCGAAGGCGGCATCCAGGTTGCCGACCTCGAATTCGTCCGTGGCGTGCGACGGATGGCGGACGAGCGCGGCTGGCTGCTGATGATCGACGAAGTGCAGAGCGGGATCGGTCGCACCGGAAAGTGGTTTGCGCACCAGTGGGCAGGGATCACGCCGGACGTGATGACTCTGGCGAAGGGACTCGGCTCCGGCGTGCCGATCGGCGCCTGTGTGGCCGCGGGTCGCGCCGCCGGCGTGTTCGGCCCCGGCAACCACGGAACGACGTTCGGAGGCGGGCCGCTCGCAATGCGTGCCGGCCTCGAGACGCTCAGGATCATCGAGGCCGAAGGCCTGATGGCCAACGCCGTCGAGCAGGGCGACCACATCCGCGCCGGACTGAAAGCGCAGCTCGGGAGCCTTCCCGGCGTGCGCGAGATCCGCGGCCGCGGGCTGATGATCGGCATCGAGCTCGATCGGCCGTGCGGCGAACTGGTGAAGCGTGCGCTCGACGCCGGGCTGCTGATCAACGTCACGCATGACAACGTGATCCGGCTGCTGCCGCCGCTGGTCGTCACGCGGTCCGACGCCGACCTGGTCGTCGAGCGGCTCGCCCCGCTCGTGGCGCGCTTCCTCGCCGCACCGGCGAAGGCCGCCTAGGAAAGCGGCCATGGGCGCGCCGATACGTCACTTCCTTCAGTTCGCTGACTTCTCGCGCGACGAACTCGAGTGGGTGCTCGAGCGCTCGCGCGTGATCAAGGATCGGTTCAAGCGGTACGAGTTCTACCAGCCGCTGGCCGACCGCACGCTCGCCATGGTGTTCGAGAAGGCGTCGACGCGCACGCGCGTGTCGTTCGAGGCCGGCATGTACCAGCTGGGCGGCTCCGTCATCCACATCACCACCAGCGACTCGCAACTCGGCCGCGCCGAGCCGATCGAGGACAGCGCGCGCGTGATCTCGCGCATGGTCGACGTGGTCATGATCCGCACGTACGGGCAGACGAAGATCGAGCGGTTCGCGGAGTACTCCCGCGTGCCGGTCATCAACGGGCTGACCAACGAGTACCACCCCTGCCAGATCCTGGCAGACATCTTCACGTTCATCGAGCATCGCGGGCCGATTGCCGGCAGGACCGTGGCGTGGATAGGCGATGCCAACAACATGGCCTATACGTGGCTGCAGGCGGCGCGCGTCCTCGGATTCCACGTCAACGTGTCGACGCCGCCAACGTACGCACTGGACGCCACGCTGGCCCCGCCCGGCCCGCACTTCACGGTGTTCGACGACCCGATGGAGGCTGCGCGCGGCGCGCACCTGGTCACCACCGACGTCTGGACCAGCATGGGCTTCGAGGCGGAGAACGAGGCACGCGCGGCGGCCTTCGCCGACTGGCAGGTCGACCGCGACATGATGCAGGTCGCCGCACCGGAGGCGGTGTTCATGCACTGCCTGCCCGCGCACCGGGGCGAGGAGGTCACCGCGGAAGTCCTCGACGGGCCGCAGTCCGTCGTCTGGGACGAAGCCGAAAACCGCTTGCATGTGCAGAAGGCCCTGATGGAGTACCTGCTCCTCGGGAAGAACGTCCGATGACGCGCGATCGGGGATAATCCGACCCCGTTGCGGCCGCCGCGCCGCTTCGCCTCTTGAAGGCGCGCCCTTCAGCCGCGCGCACACTGAAATGTCGACGATCCTGCAGCAGCTTCCCGCCGGCCAGAAGGTCGGCATCGCGTTTTCGGGCGGCCTCGATACGAGCGCGGCGCTCCTCTGGATGCGCAAGAAGGGCGCGATTCCGTACGCCTACACCGCGAACCTCGGCCAGCCCGACGAGCCCGACTACGACGACATCCCGCGCCGCGCCCTGCAGTACGGCGCCGAGAAGGCGCGCCTCGTCGACTGCCGGGCGCAGCTCGTCGCCGAGGGCATCTCGGCCCTGCAGTGCGGTGCCTTCCACATCTCGACGGCCGGGATCACGTACTTCAATACGACCCCGATCGGCCGCGCGGTGACCGGCACGATGCTCGTCGCCGCCATGAAGGAGGACGACGTCAACATCTGGGGCGACGGCAGCACGTTCAAGGGCAACGACATCGAACGCTTCTACCGCTACGGCCTGCTCGCGAACCCGAGCCTGCGGATCTACAAGCCTTGGCTGGACCAGGCGTTCATCGACGAACTCGGGGGCCGTGCGGAGATGTCGGAGTTCATGCGACAGGCCGGCTTCGCCTACAAGATGTCCGCGGAGAAGGCGTACTCCACCGACTCGAACATGCTCGGCGCGACGCACGAGGCGAAGGATCTCGAGCAGCTGTCGAGCAGCGTCCGGATCGTCCAGCCGATCATGGGCGTCGCTTCGTGGCGCGACGACGTCGCCGTCAAGGCCGAGGAAGTCAGCGTCCGGTTCGAGGAGGGCTTGCCGGTCGCGCTGAACGGGATCGAATTCGCCGACCCGGTCGAGTTGATGGCCGAGGCCAACCGGATCGGCGGGCGGCACGGGCTCGGAGTCAGCGACCAGATCGAGAACCGCATCATCGAGGCGAAGAGCCGCGGCATCTACGAGGCGCCCGGCATGGCGCTGATCTTCCTCGCGTACGAGCGCCTCGTGACCGGCATCCACAACGAGGACACGATCGAGCAGTACCGCGACAACGGCCGCCGCCTGGGCCGGCTGCTGTACCAGGGACGCTGGTTCGACCCGCAGGCCATCATGCTGCGCGAAAGCGCGCAACGGTGGGTCGCACGCGCCATCACCGGCGAGGTGCGCGTGGAGCTGCGTCGGGGCAACGACTACTCGATCCTCGACACCTCGTCGCCGAACCTGACATACAAGCCGGAGCGGTTGACGATGGAAAAGGGCGAATCGGTGTTCTCGCCGGCCGACCGCATCGGCCAGCTGACGATGCGCAACCTCGACATCACCGACACGCGCGACAAGCTGATGACCTACACGCGCATCGGCCTGCTGTCGGCCGGAAGCGGCTCCGCCATGCCGAAGCTCACCGAGGACAAGGGCGGCAAGTAGACCGACCGGATGACCGACGACCGGCTGAACGGATGAATGCAGGCTGGCGGGACCTCTGCCTATAGTCCAATCGTCTTCTGCGCCGGCGCTCTTCCAGGTTCCTCCGTCCCGGATCCGAGCTCTCCGGCCGGCGCGCTGAGACGACTGCAGACACCTCGCAGACACGGGTCCGCCGAACGCGGGCCCGCTTTTTTTTCAGGCGACGCTCGGTTCGGGTTCGAGCTCGATGCCGAAGCGCGCCCGCACGGCGTCCTGCACCTCGCGCGCCAGCGCGAGAACTTCCCTGCCGGTGGCGCCCCCGAGGTTGACCAGCACGAGGGCCTGGCGCGGGGACACTCCCGCGCGGCCGCGAACCGCACCCTTCAGGCCGCACGCCTCGATCAGCCAGCCCGCCGCGAGCTTGAAGCGACCACCCCCGATGTCGTAGCTGACCAGCGACGGGAAGCGGTCGATCAGTTCCTCGCGCTGCGCGCGGGGCACCACCGGATTCTTGAAGAAGCTGCCGGCGTTGCCCACCTGCCCGGGGTCAGGCAGCTTCCGCTGGCGGATCGAGACGACGGCGTCGAACACGTCGCGTGGCGCCGGTCGGGTGACGCCACGCGCCTTCAGCTCGTTCTCGACGTCGGCGTAGCCGGCGACGGCGGTCCATTGCTTCGGCAGGGCAAGGGTGACGCCGACGACGATGCGCCCGGCGGCGCGCTCGCGCTTGAAGATGCTGTCCCGGTAGCCGAAGCGGCAGGCGGCGACGTCGAGGCAGGCCAGCGCGCCGCTCGCCGGGTCGAAGACCTCGACGTCCTGCAGGCGCTCGGCCAGTTCGAGCCCGTAGGCGCCGATGTTCTGGATCGGAGCACCGCCCACCGAGCCGGGGATGAGCGCCAGGTTCTCGAGCCCGGGCAGGCCGTCGTCGAGCAGCCGCACGACCGTGCCGTGCCACGACTCGCCGGCTCCCACCCGGACCAGCCAGCGGGCACCGTCGTCGCCGATCCGCGCATGGCCGGGAACGTCGATCTTGACGACCAGGCCGTCGAAGTCACGCGTGAACAGGATGTTGCTTCCCCCGCCGAGCACCAGGCGCGGCAGGTCGACGACGCGTGGATCGCCCAGCACATCGCGCAACTGCCCGACGTCGCGCACCGACGCGAAGTACGCGGCGCGTGCCTCCACCCCGAACGTGTTGAACGTCCTGAGCGAGACGCCGGTTTCGATCGCCGCTGCCATGGCGCGATTGTAGGTGGCAGGTCGCTAAACTCGCCTCGTTCACCTGGAGAGCACCGATGCCTTCGTTCGACGTGGTCTGCAAGCCGAACCTGGTGGAACTGCGCAACGCGGTCGACCAGGCGAACAAGGAAATCGCGAACCGGTTCGACTTCAAGGGGTCGGACGCGCGCTTCGAGCTGAAGGAACTCGAACTCACCGCCTACGCGGACGACGAGTTCAAGCTCGGCCAGGTGCGCGACGTCCTGCTGGGCAAGCTTGCCAAGCGCGGGGTCGACCCGCGCCTGCTCGACTTCGGCAAGCCGGAGAAGATCGGCGGCGACAAGCTGAAGCAGGTCGTCAAAGTTCGCAACGGCATCGACTCGGTGCTCGCGAAGAAGATCGTCGCGATGATCAAGGAGTCGAAGCTCAAGGTCTCGTCGAGCATCCAGGGCGACGCCGTGCGAGTCGCCGGCGCAAAGCGGGACACGTTGCAGGAAGCGATCGCCTTGCTGCGCAAGGACGTCACCGAGGTGCCCCTGACGTTCGAGAACTTCCGCGAATGAAGCGCTGTCGCATCCGGCAGCTGCACCGCCCATTCGAGGCACGGGCGCGGCCGGCGGTCAGGAAATGTCTTGGCGAGTCAAAGAAGTCCTCGTACCATGTTCACGCTATGCGAGCAACGCCCTCCCGCTTCGGTAGTTTTCCCGCCCCGTCCGGCTCGCAGCCGGTCTTGAGGTCCGGCGCTGCCGCGACCCCGGCAGCAGACGTCCGGGAATTGTCAGTGCTCGAGAGCAACCATCCCGGCGTCGTGCGAACGATCTCGCTCCTGTGGGGCCATCCGGAACTGACAGACTTCCTCG
The DNA here is from genome assembly GCA_963841815.1 of uncultured beta proteobacterium. Taxonomy (GTDB): domain Bacteria; phylum Pseudomonadota; class Gammaproteobacteria; order Burkholderiales; family Burkholderiaceae_F; genus JAOUJD01. The sequence continues at coordinate 36,655 of CAWJEE010000008.1, forward strand.
CGCGTGTCGCGGCCGGCCTCGACCCGCGGCTCGCGCACATCGAACCGGCGGCCCTGGCCGAGCTGATGCTGCTGGGCGAGATCCACCGCTCGATCTGCCCGCGGCACGACCGCAGAGCCGTCGAGAACCACTCGATCAGCCGGTTGGGTGGTGCGTGGCGCCCGGCGGTCCACCGCGGCTGACCGCCTGGGCGGGCTCGATCAGCGCCTGAGCCCGCGCGCCCAACGGTCGTACAGGCGCCAGGCGACCGTCCTCATCGCCTCGCAGCGTCGTTCCACGTCGCGACACATTTCCTCGGGACACTGGACGCCCGCTCCGCCCGTGAGCGCCCGCTCTTCGTCGACTTCATCAGCGGTGCCGGGGTCCCTCGCCCACGCGGTCACCAACTCGGGCGTCATCTCGATGTGGAACTGCATGCCGAGGTGCTCGGCGTTGCCGCGCACGACGACATAGGCCTGGTTCGGCGTCAGCGGGCTCGAGAGCAGCCGGCGCGCCCCCGGCGGCAGTTCGAAGGCATCGCCGTGCCAGTGAAACAGCTCGCCCGTCGCCGTCGAGCCGAGCCACTCTTCAACGAGTGCAGGATCGACCACATCGACCGGCAGCCAGCCCATCTCCTTGCACGGGTTGCGGTGGACCGCCGCGCCGAGCGCCTTCGCCAGCAACTGTCCGCCGAGACAGTGACCGATGATCGGCACGCCGCGCGCGACGGCATCGCGCATCAAGGCAAGTTCCTCGTCGATCCACGGCAGCGGATCGTTGGCGCCCATGTTTCCGCCGAGGGAACAGATGCCGGCATATGGCTCGGCCGACGACGGCATCGGCTCGCCGAGGTGAATGCCGACGAGCCGGTGCGGGAGAGATCGCGCGTCGAGCCACGAGGCGAAGTGCCCGGCGGACACACCGGCCTCGTGCTGCAGGATGACGATCGGCTTCATGCCGGGCACCGCGTGGCGCCGGCGTCAGGCGACGGACTTCACGCGCGCCTCGCGCATCAACTCCGGGAAGCGACGGCGAACCGCCGCGGCAATGCCGTCGGCATCGAGGCCGCACTCGCGCAGCAGCAACGCGGTGTCGCCGTGGTCGATGAACTGGTCCGGCAGGCCGAGTCGAAGCACGGGGTGCTCGATGCCCGCGGCGGCGAGCGCCTCGAGGCAGGCGCTCCCGGCGCCGCCGTCGAGCGCGTTCTCCTCGACGGTGACGAGCGCATCGTGGGTGGCGGCGAGGCGGCAGACGAGTTCCGCGTCGAGCGGCTTGACGAAGCGCATGTTGGCGACCGTCATGTCGAGCGCTTCGGCGGCCGCGAGCGCGGGCGCGACCATCGTGCCGAACGCGAGCACGGCGATGCGCCGGCCCGCCGGCGCTGAGGACTCGCGGCGCACTTCACCCCTGCCAAGCGGAAGCGCCGTCATTTCCTGGACGATTGCGACCCCTGGTCCGGTCCCGCGCGAATACCGGACGGCGCTCGGTCCGTCCTGCTGGAAGGCGGTGAACAGCATCTGGCGGCACTCGTTCTCGTCGGACGGCGCCATCACGGTCATGTTCGGGATGCAGCGCAGGTACGACAGGTCGAACGCACCGTGGTGCGTGGCGCCGTCGGCCCCGACAAGGCCGCCGCGGTCGAGCGCGAACACGACCGGCAGGTTCTGCAGCGCGACGTCGTGGATCAACTGGTCGTAGGCGCGCTGCAGGAACGTCGAGTAGATCGCGACGACCGGCTTCATGCCGTCGCACGCGAGGCCGGCGGCGAACGTCACGGCGTGCTGTTCCGCGATCCCGACGTCGAAGTAGCGGTTGGGATACTCCTGCTCGAAACGCACGAGCCCCGAGCCTTCGCGCATGGCGGGAGTGATCCCGATCAGCCGCTTGTCCGCAGCCGCCATGTCGCACAACCAGTCGCCGAAGACCTGCGTGTACGTCGGCTTGCCCGCGGCCGCCTTCTTGATACCGACGCTCGGGTCGAACTTGCCGGGGCCGTGGTACAGGACCGGGTCCGCCTCGGCCAGCTTGTAGCCCTGCCCCTTCCTCGTCACGACGTGCAGGAACTGCGGCCCGGTCAGCTCCTTGATGTTCTGCAGCGTCGGGATCAGCGACTCGAGGTCGTGGCCGTCGATCGGGCCGATGTAGTTGAACCCGAACTCCTCGAACAGCGTGCCGGGCACCACCATGCCCTTGGCGTGCTCCTCGAACTTGCGCGCCAGCGCGAACACGGGCGGGAAGTTCTTCAGCACCTGCTTGCCCGCGTGCTTGGCCGCCGCGTAGAACTTGCCGCTCAGCAGGCGCGCGAGGTAGCGGTTGAGGCCGCCGACCGCCGGCGAGATCGACATGTCGTTGTCGTTCAGGATCACCAGCAGGCGGATGTTCTCCGTGACGCCCGCGTTGTTCAGCGCCTCGAAGGCCATGCCCGCGCTCATCGCGCCGTCGCCGATCACCGCGATCGAGTGGCGTTTCGATCCCTGGTTGCGCGCGGCCACGGCCATCCCGAGCGCCGCCGAAATCGACGTCGACGAGTGCGCGGTGCCGAAGGTGTCGTACTCGCTCTCCGAACGGCGCGGGAAGCCCGAGATGCCGCCGTACTGCCGCAGGTGCGCCATCCCCTCGCGCCGGCCCGTCAGGATCTTGTGCGCGTAGGTCTGGTGGCCGACGTCCCACACCAGGCGATCGTCGGGCGTGTCGAACACGTAGTGCAGCGCGACGGTCAGCTCGACGGTGCCGAGGTTCGAACTGAGGTGCCCGCCTGTCCTCGAAACCGACTCGAGCAGGTACGCGCGCAGTTCGACGGCCAGCTGCTGCAGCTGGGTGCGATCGAGGCGCCGCAGGTCGGCCGGCGAAGACACGCTTTTGAGCAGTTCGTACATCCGTCGTTCCGTCGGTTCAGTGGGTCCGGCACACCATGAAGTCGGCCAGCTCCCGCAGTCGGGCCGCTCGCGCGCCGAGTCCGTTCAGCGCCTCGAGCGCCTGCGCGCGCAGTCGCAGCGACCACGCCTTCGCCGCCTCCATGCCGAGCACCGAAACATAGGTCGGCTTGCCGTGCGCGGCGTCCTTGCCGGCGGTCTTGCCGAGGTCCGCGCTGGTCGACTCGACGTCGATGATGTCGTCCACGACCTGGAAGGCCAGTCCGATTGCCTCTCCATAACGCGCCAGCGCTTCGCGGGTCGATTCGGTGAGCAGCGGCGCCTGGCCGGAGAGCGCGCCCATCAGCACCGAGGCCTTCAGAAGGGCGCCGGTCTTCATGCGATGCATGCGCTCCAGGTCCGCGAACGTCATGTTCACGTTGCCGACCGCCGCCAGGTCGATCGCCTGTCCGCCGCACATGCCCGTCGTGCCGGACGCCTGCGCGAGTTCGCGCATCAGCGAAGCGGCCTGCGCTGCCGGCAGCGTGCCCTCCGCCAGCACCTTGAACGCCTCGGCCTGCAGCGCGTCGCCGGCGAGCATGGCGGTGGCCTCGTCAAACGCCACGTGAACCGTCGGCTTGCCCCGCCGCAGCACGTCGTTGTCCATGCACGGCATGTCGTCGTGCGCAAGCGAGTATGCGTGCACGTACTCGACGGCCAGCGCCGCGCGGTCGAGCGCCTCGTCCTCCGCGCCGGTCACCTCGCCGCCCGCAAAGACGAGCAGCGGACGCACCCGCTTTCCGCCGTCGAGCACCGCGTAGCGCATCGCCTCGTGCAGCCGCTGCGGCACGGCGTCGGCGGGCGGCAGCATCCGCTGCGCTGCGGCCTCGAACCGTTCCGCCCTCTCCGCGGCCCAGGCGTCGAAGGGGACGGTGCCGGCGCTCGTCGGCGACACCACCGCCGCGCAGCTCATTCCGTTCCGCCTTTCAGCTCGCCGGGATTCAGCGGCTTCAGCAGGTCGCCTTCGAGCTGCCTGATTTCCTGCTCGGCGCTGGCGAGCCGTCCCTGGCAGTAGCGCGCCAGTTCCGCGCCGCGGCGATAGGCCGCGATCGAATCGTCGAGCGAAAGCTCGCCCGACTCCATCTTGCGGACGAGCTGGTCGAGTTCGTCGATCGCCTGCTCGAAGGAGAGGCTGTCGACCGCTGGGGACGCTTTCTTGGTCATGCCGGCAGTGTGGAGTCGCAGACCGGGATTCTAGTGCAGTGGGCCCTCGTGCCCCGGAGGAGACCGCCTGGGCGCGCCCACTAGAATCCCCGCGATGAACGCACTATGGATGTTGGTGGCGTCCGTGCTGTTCTCGGTGATGGGCGCATGCGTGAAGCTCGCCAGCCGCCACTATGGCGTCACCGAGATCCTGTTCTATCGATCCCTGATCGGCGCGGCCTGCCTCTTCGCGTTCGTGCACTTCCGCGGCATGTCGCTTTCCACGCCGCTCGCCGGCCTGCATCTGCTTCGCGGCGTGGTCGGCACCGCTGCGGTCTTCCTCTGGTTCTATGCCACGACGGTGCTGCCGCTGGGAACCGCGCTGACGCTCAACTACACGTCGCCGCTCTTCCTGGCGCTGCTGGTCATGGGAGTGGCCATGCGTTCGCGCGGACGCGTCGACTGGCCGCTGATGGCCGCCGTGGGCGTCGGGTTCGTCGGCGTGATCCTCGTGCTGCAGCCGAACTTCGCGCCCGGCCAGGCGATCGGCGCCGCGGCCGGACTGTTCTCCGGCGTGCTGTCGGCGATCGCGTACTGGCAGGTCAAGGAACTCGGCGAGCGCGGCGAGCCCGAGTGGCGGGTCGTCTTCTACTTCTCGCTGACCGGCGCCCTCCTGGGCGGGCTCGGAAGCCTCGCGATCGGCTTCACGGAGCACACGCCGGGCGGCGCTTCGCTGCTGCTGTTCATCGGCATCTCGACGCTGCTGGCGCAGCTCGCGATGACGCGCGCCTACGGCCAGGGCCGCACCGAGACGGCGGCGAGCCTGCAGTTCTCCGCGATCGTGTTCGCGTCCTTCCTCGGAGTCATGCTGTTCGACGACGAGATCCCGCCGATCGGCTGGGCCGGCATCGCGGTCATCATCGCGAGCGGCATCGCCTCGACCGCGCTGACCGCGCGCCGGCGAGCCCTGCGCACCACTTCCATCGAGTCTACCCACAGGAGTTGAACATGCCTTACACGACGCTGGTCACGGTCGAGCAGCTGCAGGAACACCTCGAGGATCCGGCGTGGCGCGTGATCGACGTGCGCCACGACCTGATGGACGTCGAAGCCGGCCCGCGCGCCTACGAGGCGGGGCACATTCCCGGCGCCGTGTTCGCCCACACCGATCACGACCTGTCGGGACGCAAGACCGGCCGCAACGGCCGCCACCCTCTTCCGGACCGCGCCGATATCGTGCGGGCGTTCCGGCGCTGGGGCGTGAACGACGACACGCAGGTCGTCGCGTACGACGCCAACGGCGGCAACTTCGCGGTGCGGCTGTGGTGGCTGGCACGCTGGCTCGGCCACACGCGCGTGGCGGTCCTCGACGGCGGGTGGCCGCGATGGGTGGCGAAGACCGGGCTGTCGAGCACCGGGACCGCCGCGCCGGCGCCGGGGCAGTTCACCGATCGCCCGTCCTCGATGGCGCTGGTCGGGGCCGATGACGTCGTGCGCAACCTCGGCACGCACGAACGGCTCGTGCTCGACGCGCGCACGCCGGAGCGCTATCGGGGCGAGCAGGAGCCGATCGATCCGGTCGCGGGCCACATCCCGGGAGCACGCAACCGGCCCTGGCAGCGCAACCTCGAAGCGGACCAGACGTTCAAGTCGCCGCAGGCGCTGCGGCAGGAGTTCGAAACCGCGCTCGGCTCGGCGCCTCCTTCCCGCGTGGTCCACCAGTGCGGGTCCGGCGTGACGGCGTGCCACAACCTCCTTGCCATGGAGATCGCCGGCCTGGCCGGCTCGGCGCTCTATGCAGGCTCGTGGAGCGAGTGGATCGCGGACCCGGCCCGGCCGATCGCGACCGGCGACGAAGCGGCCGCCTGACCGCTAGTGCGCGTGCACGCTGCCGGTGGCGACCGCGGCGATCACCACGCCGAGCAGCACGAGTCCCACCTGCGGCAGCGACTTGGCGAGCGACGAGCGCCGCATCATTTCCGGCAGCAGATCCGACAGCGCGATGTAGATGAAGCTCGCCGCGGCGATCGCCAGCGCGTACGGCAGCAGCGACTGCGAGGCCTCGAGCACGAAGTAGCCGACGACGCCGCCGACCACCGCCGACATGCCCGACAGCAGGTTGAAGGCGAACGCGCGCCGCCGCGTGAAGCCGGCGTTCAGCAGGATCATGAAGTCGCCGACCTCGTGCGGAATCTCATGCGCCATCACGGCCAGGGTCGCGATCACCCCGAGGTGGACGTCCACCAGGAACGCCCCGGCGATGACCACGCCGTCGGCGAAGTTGTGGAACGCGTCGCCGATCAGGATCGGCACGCCGCCGCGCCCCGCCTCGTGGCGATCGTGCCCGTGCGCGTGGTGATGCAGGTCGCCCTCGTGGTGATGCGTGTGATGGATCAGCGAGAGCTTCTCGAGCAGGAAGAAGCCGAGGATGCCGGCGAGGATGACCCATCCGAGCGGGTGCGGATCCGCCCCGCTGTGGAACGACTCGGGCAGCAGGTGCGTGATCGCCGTCGCGAGCAGCAGCCCGGCCGACACCGGCACCAGCTTGTCGATGACCCGCGCGAGATAGTTGAAGCCGAGCCACGCCGCGAGCGCGATCGAGAGCAGCGTCGACAGCAGGTTGGCGAGGATGATGTAACCGAGGATGGTCATGAGGGCGGGCAAGAGGAGCGGCGCTCGCTGGCTTGCCGGCGTGCAGTGTAGCGGGGCAAGCCGGCGCGGGGAGCCGCTCGGCCGGCCGATGTGACGCGTCAGCGCGCCTCGACGCGCGCGAGGTTGTCGTCCGAGTTGCGGTCGATGCGCTTGTTGTACGGATCGACGCCGACGAACTTCGGCGCCCGGTCGACGACCAGCGTGACCGCTGCGTGCCCGACTTCATCGGCCGACGCTCGAACGCGAGCACCGACTCGGACGTGAACTCCTTGCGGCCCGGCTCGTCCGCGAAGACGCCGACGTCGAAGGCTTCGTCGAGCGACGCCTCGGTCTCGCGCCCCTTGCCGTCGGCGTAGAGCTTGCGCCCTTCCACGGTGAACGTGACGTCGTACCGGCCGTCCGGGCGCTTCGTCACCGCCGCGTCCCGCGCCTTCATGTCGTAGAGCGTGATCCGCTCGAACAGGTCCTCGATGAGCTGGGCGTGCTGCGGTCCCGCCTCCTCCCGCAAAGCTTCAGCAGGTCGGCGGTGTTCGGGTACGGCGCCGGCTTGAACGCGTACTGCTGGATCAGGCGCTGCAGTGCGCGGTTCACCGTCGCTTCGCCGACCACCTCGCGCAGCCAGTACATCGCGAGCGTGCCCTTCTGGTAGTGGATGTACGGCTGGTTCTCGACGCGCGCGAGCGGCAGTTCCTCGACCACCTCGCCGCCGCGCGCGCGCAGGTAGCGGTCCAGCTCGTACTTCAGGAAACGGCGGACCTGGTCACGGCCGTACATCTGCTCCATCACCAGCATCGCCGAGTACTGCGCGAGCGACTCGACCAGCATCGTCGCGCCCTGCTGGTCGCTCGGCACGACCTGGTGCGCCCACCACTGGTGCGCGATCTCGTGCGCGGTCACGTACGTGACCATGTCGATCTTCTCGGGGCTCGCCGCGTGGTTGAAGACGAAACCGATCGTCTTCCGAGTACGGGATCGTGTTCGCGAACGACTGCGCGAAGTTCGCATAGCCCGGGAACTCCAGGATCCGCGCCTGCCGGAACTGGAAGGGCTGAAGCGCTCGCTGAAGATGTCGAGCGACGGCCTTCATCGCCGACAGCATCCGCTCGACGTTGTACTCGTGCGCCGGGTGGTAGTAGACGGCGAGGTCGACGTCGTTCCAGCGGTCGCGCTGCCACCGCGTACCGCGCCGACTGCATCGAGAAGAACTGCATGATCGGCGCGTCGGTGCGGAAGCGGACGGTGCGGCGTCCGTCGGCGGTCGTGTCGCCGACCGTCGTTCCGGGAGCGACCGGCGTCTGGTCCGCGTCCGTCGTGACCGTGATGTCGGCGGTCACCCAGTCCGCGTCGCGGCGCAGTACGTTGCGCGCGCGGGCGCTGTCGTCCTCCAGCTTCGCCGGGCGCAGCTCGGGTTCGAGCCCGTGCTTGCGGCGCTTCGCAGCGGTCCTGCAGCAGGCCGTCGCGCGACATGCCCAGCGACGGCGTGATCTCGGTGTTGTCGACGAAGGTCCCGTTGTCGACGATGCGAGTCAGCGGCCGGCTGTTGGGGAAGCCGCGCTGCTCCAGCGTGGTGGTAAACGTCATCGTCCGCCGTTCGCCCGGCTCCATTGCCGGCGTCCAGGCGGTAGATGCGGTAGGCGTGCTCGGCGTACTCCTTCGCCAGGGCCGCCGCCGGGAACGGACAGCGCGTCCATCGTCAGCCGCGGCGGCCAGCGCACGTGCACGGCGTCGATCGGCTCGCCGGTCCGGTTCTCCAGCAGGTACTCGCCGCTCGTGACGGCGCGCGCTTCACGCGGGAAGAGCTGGACGTCGAGCCTGACGTCGGCGATCGTCGGCTGCGGCACCTTCTCGTAGGCGAGCAGCGCCTTCTCGAGTTCCGCCAGGCGCCGCTCTCGCTGCGGCGTCGTCATGTACTCGTTCAGGACGTTGGTGTTGTAGTAGATCCAGCCGCCGACGCCGATCGCGCCGGCGGCGGCGACACCGAGCACCACCGCGGGCGTGCCGCGCAGGTGCCGCGGCAGGCGCCGCAGCCGCGTCCTCAGCGGCGCGCTCGCGCCGCGCACCCAGAGCCCGTAGGCGATCACGACCAGCATCAGCGCGAAGGCCCCAGTAGGCAAGGAACCCGTAGCGCGCGATCGAGAAGCGCCCCATCCCGTTCATGTCCGACAGCGGCACGTCGGGCGTGCCGCCGTAGTGGTAGAGGTTGTGCTCGAAGCCCGACGTTCTCGAGCGCGACGGTGGCGACCAGGTACAGCAGCATCACGGCCCAGCCGACGAACTTGTGCGGCACGAGCACCTGCACGAAGACCGAGAGCACGGCGAGCTGCACGGCCAGCGCCGCTCCGGGCAGCACGAACCACAGCAGGTAATTCAGCAGCTCGAAGTTCGTATAGCCCTTCAGGGCCTGCACCGCCACGCCGGCCAGCATCGCGACGAGCAGCGAGGCCGTCAGGACGAGCGTGATCGCGAGGATCTTCGGCACGATGAACGCCCAGTCGGGCGCCGGGGTCGCGTCGACGATCTCGTGCATGCGGCGGTCGCGGTCGCGCCAGACCAGTTCGCCGGCGTAGTAGATCGCGATGATGATGGGGATGATCGTGAACGCGCCGTTCAGGCTGACGACCATCAGCCGCGTGACCGGGAAGACCTCGCCGCCGTAGAACTGGCCCGCGTACCAGAGCGAGCCGCAGCGAATTCAGCACGCCGATGCCGAGCAGCACGAAGAACGCCGGGCTGCGGAACACGAAGGCCATGTCGAATCGCGCCAGCCGCCAAACTGCTGCCAGCGGGTGGCGGCGTCGGGTGCCGGCGACCGGCATGCCGAGCGCGTCGCTCGGCGGCTCGCGGCCGCTTCGCTCGCGCGTCCTTGCTTCCTGCTCGCGCGGCGATCCGGCGGCTCCCGCCTGCGTCATCGAAAACCGGCCGTAGGCGAAAGCGAACAGCGCGACGCCGATCCCGAGCCAGAGCACGCGGTTGGCCAGCATCAGGCCGGCGATCTCGGGCAGCTGGCTGTTGCGGTCGGCCGCCGTCCAGTACTTGGTGACGACCGACAGCGCGCCGAGCCGAACGGGTCGGTGAGCGCGACCAGCGTGTCGTGCTGCGGGTCGCGCAGCAGGCCGCGCAGACGAAGTAGCACCAGCAGCGCCACCGCGCCGACGTAGGTCCACATCATCGAGCGCGTGGCGGTGGCGAGCGCGAAGAAGATCGCCGACACGATCAGCAGCGTCGGCAGCCGCGAAGACGAAGAGCGCGTAGAGGTAGTCCCCGGCCGGAAGGGCCCGACCTTCTCTGGGTCCAGCCAGGGCATGCACCGAGCCGACCAGGATCCCGAGCGGCACCGCCGCCAGCACCAGCAGGGCCGCCGCGATCGCGCCGACGAAGCGGCCGACCAGGTAGTCGCGCTTGCTGATGCGCGTCGCCGGATGATCGGCGCAAAGCCGGTCTCGTCGTCGCGCAGCACGACGTTGGCGACCATCGCGACGACGACGAAGTCGCGAACAGCGTCATGATCGCCATGATCTGCAGGATCGCGAACGGCGCGTTCACGTGCACGTTGCCGCGCGACCGATCTGGATCTGGTCGACGGTGATCGACGCCGAAGGTCAGCAGGAAGAAGATCACGCAGCCGACCCAGAAGACCGGGCTCTTGAGCTGGTAGCGCAGCTCGAACGCAGCGATGGCCCGCAGCATGGCGTCAGGCCGCGGCGGCAGCGGCGCGGGGCGGCGGCGCTGCTCGGCCAGGGTCGCGAAGTACACGTCTTCCAGCGTGCCGTCGACGGCGCTCGAAGCCGGCGCCCGGCGAGGCGTCGGCGACCACGTGGACCACGGTGCGCCCTTCGCGCAGGCGCGTCGAGATCACCTCGTGCCCGGCGCGGAAGGCTTCGACTTCGGAGCGCTCGATCGTGCGGCGCCAGATGCGTCCGGCGAGGCCCGCGATCAGTTCGTGCGGGACGCCCTCGCGCACGATGCGCCCGCCGACGATGATCGCCATGCGCGGGCAGAGGTCGGTCACGTCGTCGACGATGTGCGTCGACAGGATCACGACCACGTTCTCGCCGATCTCGGCCAGCAGGTTGTTGAAGCGGTTGCGCTCCTCGGGTCGAGGCCGGCCGTGGGTTCGTCGACGATGATCAGCTTCGGGTTGCCGATCAGCGCCTGCGCGATGCCGAAGCGCTGGCGCATGCCGCCGGAAAAGCCGGCCACCGCCTTCTTGCGCACGTCCCACAGGTTGACCTGCGCCAGCAGGCCTCGACCACTTCCTTGCGCTCGCGGCGCTCGCCGATGCCCTTCAGCACGGCGAGGTGGTCGAGCATCTCCAGCGCCGAGACGCGCGGGTAGACGCCGAAGTCCTGCGGCAGGTAGCCGAGCAGCGCGCGCAGCGCCTGCGGCTCGCGCAGCACGTCGACGCGCCGGTCGGTCGAGCGGATGCTGCCGGCGGTCGGGACCTGCAGCGTGGCGATGCAGCGCATCAGCGTCGACTTGCCGGCGCCGTTCGGCCCGAGCAGGCCGAACATGCCGCGCGGAACGGTGAGCGTCACGTCGTCGAGCGCGCGCGTGCCGTTCGGGTAGACGTGCGACAGGTGCGCGATGGACAGCATGGACTTCTCCTAGGGTGAGTGCGCGCGACGGCCGCGATCGCGCGTCGCACTGTAATCGTCGCGCGGGCAAGCCGCGGCCGGCCGATGCGACGAACCGCGGGAAACGGGCGCCCGACTGCAGGCGCGCCCATGGCCGCCCGGGACGCGGCACAATGGCACTCGTCGAGGGGGAACGAGGCAGCATTCATGGCAGGGGGCACACGAACCCCGCTGACCGGGAGACCGGTTGCGGGCGCTGTTCACGACGATGGCGCGCATCCGCGCCTTCGAGGACGCGGCGGAGACCGCGAGCCAGGGTGGCGTATCCGCCTGGGGCCTCGAGGCCTCCGGCACGCCGGCGCGCGTGCGCGGGCCGGTTCATCCTCTCTGACCGGGCAGGAAGCCGTGGCCACCGGCGTCTGCGCGAACCTGCGCCGCGACGACCTGCTGACGTCCACCCATCGCGGCCACGGCCACACCCTCGCCAAGGGCGCCGACATGACGGCCATGATGTGCGAGTTGTTCGGCCGCGCGACGGGCACCAACGGCGGCAAGGGCGGCAGCATGCACATCGCCGACTTCTCGGTCGGCATGCTGGGCGCCAACGGCGTCGTCGCCGCCGGGATTCCCATCGCGACCGGCGCGGCGCACGCGCTGAAGCTCGCGCGCTCGGACCGCATCGTCTGCTGCTTCTTCGGCGACGGCGCGATCAACCGCGGACCGTTCCTCGAAGGCTTGAACTGGCGCAGGTCTACCGGTTGCCGGTGCTGTTCGTCTGCGAGGACAACCGGATCGCGGCCACCACGCCCACGCGCACGATGACCGGCGGCGAAGGCGCCGCCGCGCGCGCCGCTGCGCTCGGCCTCGCCACGCTGACGGTCGACGGCAACGACGTCGAGGCGGTCGACGCGGCCGCCGCCCGGATGGGCGCCCAGGTGAGGGCCGGCG
>CAWJEE010000009.1:0-256343 GCA_963841815.1 uncultured beta proteobacterium
GCAGCGGCAGCAGTGCCAGCAGGACCGCGGACAGCACGAACGCCTCCTCGAAGTCCCAGCCCTTCAGAAGCGACAGCGGCGCGCCCGCCGCCAGCAGCCCGACGGCCAGCCACCACGCCGCGTTCAGTCGCCGTTGCAGACCCCGCGCGACAACGAGCAGCATCGCGCCGGCCAGGCTTGCGAGGAAGTGCGACGCCTCGATCACCGGCAGATCGAACAGCTGCTGCACCAGGGCGAGCCGCCCGATGGCCGCGGGCAGCGCCCCCGAGAAGAGCAGCACCGCACCCGCGACGAAGGCCATCGACGCGAGGAGCGTCGGCGCGAACCGCGTGAACGAATGCGAAGCGCGCTGCAGCCAGGCGAGCGCGTCCGGCGCGAGCTTGGCACCGCCGCGGACCCCGGCCGCTCCGAGGCCGACGAGGAACGGCAGCAGCAGGTAGATTGCACGGAACGCGAGGAGCGCCGCGATCAGGCTGCGCGCCTCGATGCGCGGCACAAGCAGCGCGATCACCATCGCCTCGAACACCCCGAGGCCACCCGGGACCTGGCTCGCTGCGCCCGCGATCAGTGCGACAAGGAACACGGACAGGAACGCCGCGAACCCGATGTCCGCGCCGGCCGGCAGCAGAACATAAAGCGCACCCGCCATCAGCAGCAGGTCTGCGCACTCGATGGCGACCTGGCCGAGCGTCAGCTCCAGCGACGGCACGTCGATGCGCCACGGCCCGAAGGTGAATGGATGACCGCGCGCGCACAGCCACATCCACCCGGCGAGCACGGCGAGCAGCAGCGTCCCGAGCGGACGCGAGGCATCGAAACCGAGCTGCAGCACGACCGACAACGAGACCGGGGCCGCGACGAAGACCGTGCCGGCGAGCGCGAAGTAGCCGACCCAGAAGCCGGTGCTGCAGAAGAAAACCACCGCGCCCACCTGCCACGCAGACAGGCCGGCGTCCGTGTAGACCCAGAAGCGCACGGCGCTGCCCGTCAGCAGGGTGTTGCCGACGTTGTTCCCGATCGCATTCGAGAGCAGGGCGGCGAAGGCGGCGCTGCGCAGGGGAACGGTCTGCCGAACGTGGCGCAGCGCGAGCACGTCGAGGCCGACGACCACCGCGTACCCGGCGAGCGTCATGGCGATCGATGACGCGATGGCATATCCGGACAGCAACGACAGTGCGGCGGCAAGTTCGCGGTAGCTGTAAGCCGACAGCGCCCCGTGCAGCGACCAGAGCGCAAGCGCGAACAGTGCGAGGCCCACCCACGGCATGACCCGCTTGCCCAGAGCGGAGATGCGTGCGGCGATCCTCGCGAAGCGGCGGTTCGCCGGTGAACCAGCGCTCGCCACACTCTCGGTGTGCGGAGTCGAAGCCATGGGTGCGAAGGCCTCGCTGACGATCAGCGAAGGGTTGCCGGAGCGTTGCCCTCCGGGTCAGCCACCGCGACCGGCGGCACGCCAGCCGGCACGCGGACGAAACCGTATCTGCAGAGGTTGAAGAGCCCGCTCATCGGGAACAACGCAGCGCCTGGCGGGCGCTCGACACTTCAATGTAGGAGGCCCGCGGCATGTACCGATGATCTCGGGCAAACCGGTCCGCCACCGCGCCGGTCCCCGGTTGATCTGTTTTCCCGATCCTGCCGCGGGCGCCGAGGCTGCGGCCTCCCGTCGGCTAATCTCCCGCGAACCGCAAGACCGAGGAGAAGACGCGATGAGCGCCCTGCCCGCGCAAAGCGAAAGCGACATCAACAGCACGCCGCTGCACGTACGGACACACGATCGACGCCGACGGCCAGCCGCGGCTCGCGTCGCGCGCGCTCGCGTGCGCGCAGATGGTGCGCTACGTGCTAGAGCGTGAAGGCGACGTGGCCGCCGTCATCGCCGAGCCGGCACGCGCGGTGCCGTACGTGCCGCCGCCGGGCTACTGGCAGGCAGCGCGCGAGGCATGCAACGAGCACGGCGCGCTGCTGATCTTCGACGAGATTCCCACTGGCCTCGGCAAGACCGGCCGCGCGTAATGACCGCGGCCCCGCTCGATCGCTTCGTTCCCGAGCCCGACGTCAGGGAACGGTTCGAGACCACGGTCGCGCGCCCGCCGGCGCGTGGTGCTGGAGGTCGCGACCGCTTCGACATGCAGTCGCTGCGCTCGTCAGGGCGATCTTCCGGCTGCGCGAGGCGTTGCTTCGATCGGCGTCGCCGTCGCCGCGCGCGCCACGGGGGATCCTGGACGAAACGACCCGAATTGGGCTGGGGCTTCTTGCGGAGGAGCCGGACGGCCGGTGGGTCGCCTGCGGCGCGCGCTGCCAGCCGTGGCTCGCCGACGTGAAGTTCGTCGCGATCCCTGCGGAGGACTTCGCCCGCTATGCGGAGCCCGGCGAGGTGAAGATCGCCTGGTCGCTGGAGGCCATCGAAACGGCGTCGAACGTCACGCGGTTCGCGCAGGAGACCCGCGCGGTCGCGACCGATCCCGCGGCCCGCGCGAAGTTCCTGCGCTACTGGCGCTGGGCCCGGTTCGGAATCGTCGCCATTCGCCTGTTGATGCTGCCCGCCGTCCGGCGCGCGGCCGAGCGGCGATGGGCGGCAGAGCGCGCGCTGAGTCAGCCGGGCGACGTTGTTCGACCGGAGGTTGTCGGTCCCGAAAGCGCGCGTCTTCCGCGCCACGGCGGACGGCGCGGGCTACCGACGGGCCCTGCGTCACTCGGCCGGAGAAACAACCGGCGCGCGGCCCGCCGCGGCCCGCCGGTTCGCCAACCGGGTCACGACCACGAAGAACAGCGGCACGAAGAGCAGGCCGAGGAACGTGGCCGCCACCATGCCGCCGAAGACGCCGGTGCCGATGGCGTTCTGGCTGCCCGAGCCGGCGCCGGTCGCGAGCGCGAGCGGCAGCACGCCGCCGCCGAACGCGAGCGACGTCATCAGGATCGGCCGCAGCCGCAGGCGCACGGCTTCGAGCGTCGCCGGCACGAGTTCCACGCCTTCGCGCATCTGCTTCAGCGCGAACTGGATGATCAGGATCGCGTTCTTCGCCGACAGCCCGATCGTCGTCAGCAGGCCCACCTGGAAGTAGACGTCGTCCGACAGCCCGCGCCCGGTGGCGGCGATCAGCGCGCCAAGCACGCCGAGCGGCACGATCAGCAGCACCGCGAACGGAATCGACCAGCTCTCGTAGAGCGCCGCGAGGCACAGGAACACGACGAGGAGCGACAGGCCGTACAGCAGCGGCGCCTGCGCGCCCGACAGACGCTCTTCGTACGACAGGCCGGTCCATGCGACGCCAAAGCCGGGCGGCAGCTGCGCGGCCAGGCTTTCCATTGCGTTCATCGCTTCGCCGGAACTGCGACCCGGTGCGGCCTGGCCCTGGATCTGGACCGCGGGCGCGCCGTTGAATCGTTCCAGGCGGGGCGAGCCGAAGGTCCAGCGGCCCTGCGCAAACATGGAGAACGGCACCATCTCGCCCTGGCTATTGCGCACGTACCACTTGTCGAGGTCTTCGGGAACCATGCGGAACGGCGCGTCGGCCTGCATGTAGACCCGCTTCACGCGGCCCTTGTCGATGAAGTCGTTCACGTAGGCGCTGCCCCACGCCGCCGACAGCGTTGCGTTGACGTCCGCCATCGCGAGTCCGAGCGCGCCGGCGTGCACGGTGTCGACCTCGACGCTGAACTGCGGCGTGTCTTCCTGCCCGTTCGGGCGCACCGCGACCAGCGCCGGATCCTTCGCCGCCATGCCGAGCAACTGGTTGCGCGCGGCCATCAGCGCCTCGTGGCCGGCGCCCGCCCGATCCTGCAGGTACATGTCGAAGCCGTTCGCCACGCCGAGTTCGAGCACGGCCGGCGGCGCGAACGCGAACACCATGGCATCGCGCAGCTTCGAGAACGCCGCCATCGCCCGCGCGGCGACCGCCTTCACGCTGTTCTGCGCGCCGGGCCGCTCGCTCCAGTCGCGCAGGCGGACGAAGGCGATGCCGGCGTTCTGGCCGCTGCCGGAGAAGGAGAAGCCGGCGACGGTGAAGAGGGACTGCACCGTGTCCTTCTCGTCCTCGAGGAAGTGGCGCTCCACTTCGCGCAGCACCTTGAGCGTGCGCTCCTGCGTGGCGCCTGCCGGCAGCACGACCTGCGCGAACAGGATGCCCTGGTCCTCGTCCGGCAGGAAGGACGACGGCAGCCGCAGCAGCAGGAAGACCGCGAGCGCGATCATCACCGCGTACGACACCAGCCAGGGCGCCGGGCGCTGGAGCATGCGTCCGACGATGCGCCGGTACAGGCCGCTGCCGCGATCGAAGAATCGATTGAACCAGCCGAAGAAGCCGGTGGTGGGACCGTGCGAGCCCTTCTCGACCGGCTTGAGCAGCGTGGCGCACAGCGCCGGCGAGAGGATCAGCGCGACGCTGACGGACAGCAGCATCGCCGAGGCCATCGTGATCGAGAACTGGCGGTAGATGACGCCGGTGGAGCCGCCGAAGAACGCCATCGGAATGAACACGGCCGCCAGCACGAGCGCGATGCCGACCAGCGCGCCGGTGATCTGGCCCATCGACTTGCGGGTGGCCTCCTTCGGCGACAGGCCCTCCTCGCTCATGAGGCGCTCGACGTTCTCGACGACCACGATCGCGTCGTCGACCAGCAGGCCGATGGTCAGCACGATGCCGAACATCGTCAGCACGTTGATCGAGAAGCCGAAGGCCTGCATGACGCCGAACGTGCCGAGCAGCACCACCGGCACCGCGATCGCCGGGATCAGCGTCGCGCGCAGGTTCTGCAGGAACAGGAACATCACCAGGACGACCAGCACGAAGGCCTCGAGGAGGGTCTTGACCACCTCCTTGATCGACAGCCGGATGAACGGCGTCGTGTCGAAGGCGACGACCGCCTTCAGGCCCGCCGGGAAGAAGCGCTCCAGTTCGGCGGCCTTCGCCTTCACCGCATCGGCGGTGGCGAGCGCGTTGGCGCCGGTGGCGAGCCGCACCGCGAGGCCCGACGACGGCTTGCCGTTGTAGAAGGAGAGCGTGCCGTAGTTCTCGCCGCCCAGCTCGACGCGCGCGACGTCGCGCAGCCGCACCGTCGCGCCGGAGGCGCCGGTGCGCAGGACGATGGACTCGAACTGCGCGGGCGTCTGCAGCCGGCCCTGCGCCGAGATGGTCGCGTTCAGCTGCTGGCCCGGCACGGCGGGCAGCCCGCCGAGCTGGCCCGCGGCAATCTGGACGTTCTGCGCGCGGATCGCGGCCGCGACGTCGGCCGGGGTGAGCCGGTAGCTCGACAGCTTGTTCGGATCGAGCCAGATGCGCATCGCGTACTGCGAGCCGAACAGGGTCAGCTCGCCCACGCCCGGCACGCGGCTCATCACGTCCTGCACGTTGGCGGCGACGTAGTCGGCGATGTCGGTGCGGTTCATCGAGCCGTCTTCGGAGTAGAAGCCGATGACCATGATGAAGTTGCGCACCGACTTCACGACCGTGACGCCCTGCTGCTGGACCTCCTGCGGCAGCTGCGACTCCGCGAGCTTCAGCTTGTTCTGCACCTGCACCTGCGCGATGTCGGGGTCGACGCCGGAATTGAACGTGAGGACGATCGACGCCGAACCGGCGCTGTCGCTGGTCGAGGTGATGTAGCGCAGGCCGTCGAGCCCGGTCATGCGCTGCTCGATGATCTGGGTGACCGTGTCCTCCACGGTCTTCGCCGACGCGCCCGGATACGTCGCGCTGATGGTGATCGTCGGCGGCGCGATGTTCGGGTACTGGGCGATCGGCAGGCGGAGGATCGAGAGCGCCCCCGCCAGCATGATCACCAGCGCGATGACCCACGCGAAGATGGGTCGATCGATGAAGAATTGCGACACGCTATCGGGTCCGTCGGGTCGTTGCGTGCGGGGTCAGCGCCCCGACTTGGCGGGCCCGGCCGCCGGCGCTGGAGCCGGCGCGGCGCCTGCGGCCGGCCGCCGGTGCCGCCTCGCCCGGCTTGCCGGCCTCGAGCGGCTGCACGGTCGCGCCCGGCCGGGCCCGCTGCAGGCCTTCGACGATCACGCGGTCGCCGGGCTTCAGGCCGGCATCGACCAGCCAGTCGCTGCCGATCGTGCGCGCCGTCGTCAGCGTGCGGGCCTCGACGGTGTTGTTGGCGCCGACCACCATCGCGATCGCCTGCCCCTTGGTGTCGCGCGTCACCGCCTGCTGCGGAACCAGGATCGCGTTCTCGCGCACGCCCTCCTCGATGACGGCGCGCACGTACATGTTCGGCAGCAGCACGCCGTCGGGATTCGGGAACAGCGCGCGCAGCGTGATCGCACCGGTCGACGCATCGACGGTCACGTCGGAGAACTGCAGCACGCCTTCCGTCGGATACGGCGTGCCGTCCTCCAGTTGCAGCGTCACGCGCGCGGCGTCGTTGCTGGCGCGCTTGAGGTCGCCGCTCGCCATCGCACGGCGCAGGCGCAGCACCTCGCTGCTGGACTGCGTGACGTCGACGTACATCGGGTTCATCTGCTGGATCGTGGCGAGCGGCGCCGGCTGGTTGGCGGTGACGAGCGCACCGGCCGTGACCGTGGACTTGCCGACCCGCCCGGAGATGGGCGCGACGACGCTCGTGTAGCCCAGGTTGATGCGCGCCGCTTCGGCCGCCGCCCTGGCGGACGCGAGATCCGCCTCGTTCTGATGCAGCGTCGTCACGGCGTCGTCGTAGGCCTGCTGGCTGACGAACTTGATCGCGACCAGTTCCTTGTTGCGCTCGACATTGCGGCGCGCGGTCTGCACCGCCGCTTCGGCCTTCGCCACCGACGCGCGCGCACTCTCGTACGCGGTCTGGTACGTCGCCGGGTCGATCTTGTACAGCGTGGCGCCCGCCTTGACTTCGGCGCCTTCGTTGAACGTGCGCGACTGCACGATGCCCGTCACCTGCGGGCGAACCTCGGCGATCACGGTCGGCGCCGTGCGGCCCGGAAGAACGGTCTTGATGACGACGTTCTGCGGCTTCACGGTGATCACGGTGACCTGCGGAGCCGGGGGTGCGGCGGGAGGCGCCTTGGCGCTGTCGCAAGCGGCCGTGATTGCGACGATGGCGATCACGCCGAGCCAGAAGACGACTGGACGATGCATCGGTCGATGCTAGCAGGTGCGACCCGGGACGACCGTCTCTGCCGGGCGTGGACCGACTCTCGCCGCGCCTCGTAGATTTGCTTACGCCGGCATTCGCGTTGGCGCTGCCCGCGCTTTGCTGCAGCCGATTCAGGACTTTGCGTCGGGCACCGGCAACGGCACCATCACCGGCTGCCCCGCCGTGCTGCATCCCTGGTCGCAGCAGCGCCCCGGCTGCCGGTTGCGCGTGATCGGCCGCTCGACCGTCCTGCGCGAGCACGCCGCGGTCGAGCAGGCGCTCGACCAGCTCGACCTTGTTGCCCAGCGGATAGTTGCGCCAGATCTCCTGCTTCATCGCCGCCGGCGAACCGCCGCCGTGCAGGCTGATGACCGAGTACCAGCCGCCCTGGTACGACGCGGTCAGGTCCTCGACGAAGCGCGCGACCTCGATGCGCTTGTCGTACGGCACCGACGGGCTCGCGCGCAGCACGTCGGCCAGCGTCGCCGCGGTCGCCGGGTTGTGGTCTTCGTCGGGGCCCGGCAGCGCGACGATCAGCCCGCCCGACACCTCGTGCGCCAGCCGGTGCATGTCGTAGATCTGCGTGGCGAGCAGCAGCTTGCCGATGTTGGCGAACACCGGGTCGGGCATGAACGTGCCGCTCAACGGATCCTGCGTGCCGTACACGCTCGCCGCCACGCCGCACGCATAGAAGCCCTCGACGATCTTGATCAGTTCGACCATCGGTTCGCGCAGCGCGGACTTCTCGCCGGGATCGAAGCCGTTCGCCTCGCACATCAGCGCGCCGGCGCCGATCAGCAGGTCGCCGAAGCCGGCGCGCGCCGCGATGCAGGTGTGGCGGTGATGGGTCGCGTAGTCGTAGGTCAGCGTCGACGAGTGTTCCCACTCGCCCGCGTAGAACACGCGCTCCCACGGCACCAGCACGCGGTCGAAGATCACGACGCCGGTCGACTGCCCGTAGCGATGCGAGAACAACGGCGCGCCGTGCTCCACCTTCTCGCCCGGGCGGCCCGCGGGCCGCGCGACGATCGTGATGCCTTCGGCGTCGACCGGCACCGCGCAGCAGATCGCGAAGTCGGCGTCGTCCTCGCCCATGTTGCGGCAGGGCATGACGAGGAACTCGTGCATGTACGGCGCGCCGGTGACGATCGCCTTGGTGCCGGAGATGACCACGCCCTTGCGCGGTGCGCTCGACGATGTGCACGTACGTGTCCGGATTGGCCTGCTGGTGCGGCTTGCGCGAGCGGTCGCCCTTGGCGTCGGTCATCGCGATGCCGAGCGCGAGGTCGTTCGCCTGCACGTGCGCGAGGTACGCGGCGAAGCGCGCGCGGTGCTCGGTCGTGCCGCGCGCGTCGTCGATGCGCGCGCACACCTGCGCGAGCGCGCTCGAGCGCGTCGTGCGCCAGGTAGCGCTGCGCGCACCCGGTCTCCTGGCACAGCACGCGCACGGCCTCGAGCTTGTTCAGCAGGTCGCCGGCGGACTCGTCGATGGCGAGCATGCGCGGCACGACCTTGCCGCCCTGCGTGGCCAGCATCAGCGGCGCGAGCGTGGGATCGAGCGCGTAGTCGTAGCTGACGCCGAGCGCCTGCACGCCCGGCACGAACGCCGGCTCGTCGGCAACCGACTCGACGCGGCGGCCGTCGACGTAGACCACCGGGTGGAGGCGCCGCAGCGAGTCGCGGTAGTCGCGGCTCGTCATCAGGTGCGATGGCGCGCGCAGCGGCGACTTCATCGGCTCGGGTGCGTTCATGGCGGCCTCCGGTGCGAAAGGGCCGATTGAAGCACCGTTTGCGGCCGCCGGGCATCCCGCCGGACCATGGCGCGGCCGGATCGAGCGACGAAGCGTGCTGCGGCGCGAAGTCGCGTGCAGGCATCGCCGGCGCGCCGGCGCCGCTAAGCTGGCGCCTTCGCCACGACTGCCCACTCCCATGGCCGACTCCAACGCGTGCGTGTTCTGCCAGATCATCGCGGGCCAATTGCCGGCGCGGACCGTCTACGAGGACGCCGACCACATCGCGTTCTTTCCGCTCGAGCACATCAACCCGGGGCACCTCGTGTTGATACCGAAACGGCACACGGATTACCTGTTCGACCTGGATTCCGCCGCCTACCAGGCGCTCTGGGCGACTACGGCACGCATTGCCGGGCCGCTCCGGGACGCGATGTCGGCGAAGCGCGTCGGCGTCGCGGTCGAAGGCTTCTCGGTGCCGCACGTGCACGTCCACATCGTTCCGCTGTACGCGTTCGACGACCTCGATCCGTCGCGCGCCCGCGCGCTCGAGCCGGCGGAAGCCGATCGCTTGCACGCGCTGATTCGCGGGGCGCTCGCGGGTGCCGCGCCGGAACGTTCATGAGGCCGGTCGGTCTGCCGCCCGCCGTCACGCCGCCAGGAGCCGCGCAGCCGACCGCAGGCGGTCCTGAACGAGCCGGACCGGTGAAGTAAGTCGATGCCAGTGCCCGGAGACAGTCCTTTCGTACTGCGCGACCTCCGCATCGGCGATGTCGGCTGGGTCATCCATCGCCAGGCCGTGCTGTACGCGCGCGAATACGGCTGGGACGTCGCGTTCGAAGCGCTGCTGGCCGAGATCGGCGCCGAGTTCATCCGCAAGTTCGACCCCAGCGGCGAGCGCGGCTGGATCGCCGAACGCGACGGTGCTCCGGTCGGCGCCGTGTTCTGCGTGCGCGCCAGCGCCCATGTGGCCAAGCTCCGCCTGCTGCACGTGGAGCCGCAGGCGCGCGGCCTGGGCATCGGTGCCGCACTGGTCGACGCGTGCATCGCCTTCGCGCGCGGCCAGGGCTACTCGACGCTGACGCTGTGGACCAACGACGTGCTCGTGGCCGCCCGCCGGATCTACGAGAGCCGGGGATTCCGGCTGACGTCCCAGGAGTCGCACCACTCGTTCGGCAAGGACCTGGTCGGCCAGTACTGGGAACTCGACCTCGAGGCGGCGACGTCCACGCGCTGAGTCGCGAGTTCAGCGGGGACCATCCGGCACGGGCCGACGCAGCGGTCTGCTTCCCCTGCAGCGCCCTGCCTCGCGCATGCGGTCCGCGGTGTGGGTACTCCGAGCGGAGGGCGCGCCGGACCGTCGGCGGAGGTATTGCGACGAGTCCGCGCTCGCGACGATGATGATCCGAGCGACTTCGGGGCTGCCACGTCCCGCGCAGGAGGAGCCCCATGGTCACATCGCACAGCGCATGCACCGAGCCGTTCGGCCGTCTCCAGGGTCCGGCGCGGACGTGCGGCAGGAACGGCGGCCGTCGCTGCGCTGTAGATGCTGTGCGGCGTCGCCAGCGCCGCGGACAAGGCGCGTCAAGGCCGCGATGCGCTCGACGACCTGAAGCCCGCCTACGCCACGGCGGCGGACATCGACGAAGGCAAGCGCGCGGCGGACGGCATGTGCGCGAGTTGCCACGGCGCGAACGGCGTCAGCGCGAGCAAGGGCGTGCCGCACGTGGCCGGCCAGCGGCCGTCGTACCTGTACGCCAAGCTGAAGGCCTATCAGGCGGGAAGGTTCGCCGACCCCGCGATGGCGAGCGCCGTGAAGTTCCTCAACGACGACGCGCTGGTCAAGGTCGCCGCGTACTACGCGAGTCTCGAACCCGCTGCGCCTGCCGCCGCGGACGCCGCGAGCAAGGCTCCGGCGCCGCTCGATCCGGCCGCGCGGGCAAGGCCGCCGCGGCGGCGTGCGCCGGCTGTCACGGCGAGACGGGCGTCAGCTCCATGCCCGGCATGCCGAGCCTGGCGGGCCTGGACCCGGCGTACTTCGTCGCCGCGATGAACGCCTACAAGAGCGGCCAGCGCAAGGACGACATGATGAAGTCGATCGCGTCCGTCGGCCAGCGACGCGGACGTGAAGAACATGGCGTTGCACTACGGCGCTGCAGAAGCCCGAGGCCGCGAAGACGCCGGCGACCGGCGACGCGGCGAAGGGAAAGGCGGCGAGCGCTGCCTGCGCCGGCTGTCACGGCGAGCTGGGCGTGAGCCGCACGCCGGCGAACCCGAGCCTCGCCGGCCAGGACGCGCAGTACTTCGTCGCGGCGATGCGCGCGTACAAGGACGGCACGCGCGCCGACGAAACGATGAAGTTCGCGGCGTCCACGCTCGACGACGCCGCGATGGCCGACCTGGCGGCGTACTACGCGGCGCAGAAGCCGCAGCCGCCCAAGGTCGTCAAACCCCTGACGCTCGACCGACTGGGTGCAGCGCTGCGATCGCTGCCACGGCCTCAACGGCAACAGCACCGACCCGCGCACGCCCGCGCTGGCGGCGCAACGCGCGGAGTACCTGCAGAAGTCGTTGCAGGCGTATCAGCGCGGCGAGCGCCGCAACTCGGTGATGGCGGCGATGTCGGGCTCGCTGACCGACGCGGACGTCGCCGGCCTTGCGGCCTACTACGCGCGCCAGAAGGCCCGGCCGTTCGTCTTCGTGATGGTCCCGGCGAAGTGACCCGCCTCGGCCGGAGCAGGACCCGAATGAACTGCAGCGTGCTCGAGGGCGGCTTCGCGCTCGCGCTGGCCACCTGGCCGATGCAGCGGAACCGCGGGCCGTTCACCGGAGCGCCCGGCAGCAACAGGAAGGAAGTCGATCATGAGCGAAGCTCCGCTGCACCGCCTGTACCTTCACTACTCCGAACTGCCGCTGAGCACGCGCGCGCTGTACACGGCGGTCCTGCTCGTCCTCGGGCTCGCCTACTCGTTCGGCGGCATCTACCTCTATCACTCCTATGCCGGCCGAGCCGGCGGCAATCCGATGCTGCTCAAGGTCCAGGACATCGCCGTCGCCTACAGCGGCAGCGGCACGAGCTCGCGTCTCGAAACGGCGCTGAAGGGCCCGATGCGCGCGATGCTGCCGGCCGAGGAGGTCGGTCCGATCCTGGCCTGGGTCCACGACGGCGCCGATCGCAAGGCCTATGAAGCCGACATCCGGCCGACGTTCGAGAAGCGCTGCATGTCCTGCCACGACGGCAGCAACCCGCACCTGGTGAACTTCGCCAACTTCGACAACCTGCGCAAGATGACCGAGCGCGACACCGGCACCGGCATCTTCACGCTGGTACGCGTGTCCCACATCCACCTGTTCGGCCTCACGATGGTCTTCTTCATCCTCGGCACCATCTTCAGCCACGCCGCCCTGCGTCCCGCGTGGCTCAAGAGCGTCGTGATCGTGACCCCGTTCGCCGCGCTCGTCGTCGACATCGGCTCCTGGTATTTCACCAAGCTCTATCCGCCGTTCGCGTGGGTGGTGATCGGCAGCGGCCTGCTGATGGGGCTGGCATTCGCCTTCATGTGGGCGGTCTCGTTGTTTCAGCTGTGGGTGTTCCGGTCGCCCCGCGGCGTGCCTGAAGTGACGAAGCCGGCCACGGCCTGATCCTGGCCTGCATTCGTACGCGCTCCGCATGCACGCAGCCGACGCCACGCTGAAGCGCGTGGCGTCCGTTCTTCCCGGCCCGCGGAACTGACCCTGGCGTGCTCGCGCCACTGACCGCTCGGTCGAGCGGCGGCGCTTCCTTTCGGCCACGGAGTACTAGACTCGCTTCCTGCGAGCGCTCCCCTCGCCGCGCCACGGACAGACCATGATCGACGCCGAGTACTGCCAGACGATGGCCGCCTACAACGGCTGGATGAACCGCAACGTCTACGAGGCGGCGGCGAAGCTGACCGACGCCGAGCGCAAGGCCGACCGGGGCGCGTTCTTCGGTTCGATTCACTCGACGCTGAACCACATCCTGTGGGGCGATCGCCTGTGGCTCGGCCGGTTCAACGGCAAGTCCTACACCGTGGGCGCCATCGGCGTCGACCTGTATTCAGACTTCGCCCAGTTGCTCGACGCACGCCGCGCGATGGACGACGACATCGGCGCGTGGGCGGCCCAGGTCGACGACGCCCGGCTCGCCGGCCCCCTCACCTGGTTCTCCGGCGTCGCCCAGCGCGAAATGACGCGCCCGCGCTGGCTGTGCGTGATGCAGATGTTCAATCACCAGACCCATCACCGCGGGCAGGTGACGACGCTGCTGAAGCAGGCGGGCATCGACCCGGGCGGGACCGACCTGCCGTGGGCGCCGCTGACGCGCGATGCGCAGCACAGGGTCGTCCTCGGCGAGTCATACGGACTCTAGCGGAACGGGAGAACGGCGATGAGCGATTCCTCCAGCCAGTGGAAGTTCGACGGCGTGCGCGTCGTGCACGGGCACGAACTCGACGTCAACACGGCGCAGACGCCCGGCATGAACCGCGCGGCCGCGATCACCAACGCGCGGACCGGCGCCGAGAAGCTGTGGGCGGGCACCGTGGTGATCCATCCGAAGGCGAAGACCGGCGCGCATCACCATGGTCCGGTGGAGAGCGTGATCTACGTCGTCAGCGGGCGCGCGCGCATGCGCTGGGGCGAGCAGCTCGAGTTCGTCGCCGAGGCCGGGCCGGGCGACTTCATCTACGTGCCGCCGTACGTGCCGCACCAGGAGATCAACGCGAACGACGAGGAGCCGCTGTCGTGCGTGCTGGTGCGCAGCGGCCAGGAGCCGGTCGTCGTCAACCTCGACATTCCGGTCGTCGAGCAGCCGGAGCAGGTGCACTGGGTGGACAGCATCCACCCCGCGCCGAAGGCGTGACGCGGCGGTCAGTGCGATGGCAACGCAGTACTACACCGCAGCCAGCCTCGACGGCTTCATCGCGACCGAAGACGATTCGCTCGACTGGCTGTTCCAGCTGGGCGACGTGAACGACACCAGCTATCCCGCGTTCATCGCGCAGGTGGGCGCGCTGGCGATGGGGGCATCGACCTATCGCTGGATGCTGCGCCACGTGATCAAGGCCGGCAGCGACGCGCCGGGCGAGTGGCCGTATTCGCAGCCGTGCTGGGTGTTTTCCAACCGGGAACAGCCGGTTGTCGAAGGCGCCGACATCCGCTTCGTGCGCGGCGACGTCCGGCCGGTGCACGACGCGATGCAGGCGGCCGCGGGCGCGCGGAACATCTGGGTCGTGGGCGGCGGCGACCTCGCCGGGCAATTCCACGATGCCGGCCTGCTCGACGAAGTCATCGTGCAGATTGGCTCCGTCACACTCGTCAGGGGCAAGCCGTTGCTGCCTCGCTTCATCGCCTTCCCGGGGCTGCAACTCGTTTCGGCGCGCGCGATCGGGCCGGGACTCGCTGAATTGCGCTACAGAGTCCCGACGCGCTCCTAGCGCGACGACACGACGAACCGGCACGAGGGGAACGACATGACCGGGCTGCGGATCACGAAGGCGGATCTCGACTGGGCCGTCGCGCAGGGAATGCTGCGCGAGGACCAGGCGTCGCCGCTCTGGTCGGCGTGGAGCGAGCGGCGCGCGAACGCGCCCGACGTGGCGCCGCGTTTCTCGATCACGCACGTCCTGTACTACCTGGGCGGGATGATCGCGATCGGCGCGATGACGCTCTTCATGAACCTGGGCTGGGAACGCTTCGGTCCGTGGGCCCTGTTCGGCATCGCGGTCGGCTACGCGATCGGCTGCGTCCTCGCGTCACGCTCGCTCGCGCAGCGAGGGCTGCCGCTTGCCCGCCGGCATCCTCGCCACGCTCGCCATCGCGCTCGTGCCGCTTGCGACGTGGGCGCTGCAATCGGGCATGGGCTGGTGGCCGCCGGGCGGCGCGGCGGAGCACTACCGCGCGTACCACACCCACATCGACTGGCGCTGGATCACGCTCGAGTTCGCCACGCTCGATCGCCGCGGTGATCGGCGTCTGGCGCCTGCGCTATCCGTTCATGGTCATGCCGCTCGCCGTGACGCTCTGGTACATGAGCATGGACCTGGCCCGCATGATCGTGTTCGCGGACCGGCCGGGCTGGAACGAGTGGCAGTACTACCGCGACTTCTCGATGGTCTTCGGGCTCGGCATGCTGGCCGTCGCGGTCTGGGTCGACTTCCGCGCGCGCGAGTCGTTCGCGCAGGGGCGCGACTTCGCGTTCTGGCTGTACCTGTTCGGCACGCTGGCGTTCTGGAGCGGCCTGACGATGCAGCAGTCGGGTACCGAACTCGGCAAGTTCGTCTACCTGCTGATCAACGTCGCGCTGCTCGCGCTGGGAGCGGTGCTCGGCCGCCGCGTGTTCGCCGTGTTCGGCGGACTCGGCATCGCCGCCTACCTCGGTCACCTCGCCCGCAAGGTCTTCGCGGACAGCCTGCTCTTCCCGTTCGCACTGACGCTGATCGGCCTGGCGATCGTGGCCGCGGGCATCTGGTGGCAGAAGAACGAGGTGCGACTCAGTGCGGCACTGAGGGCGCGCCTGCCGACGGGATGGCGCGAGTTGCTGCAGATCGCGGCACGATTCCCTGGGCAACGACTGACCCGGCACACGATCCGAAGACGAGGGAAGACGACATGCGCATGCTCGAGACACTGATGGGCGCCCTGCTCCTCGCGAGCCGGCGCGGCCATGGCGCAGATCGCCGCCCGACGCCGCGGCCCTGACGAACGCCCAGCGCGAGGCGATGAAGGCCCTCGCGACCATGAACGGCGCGTGGCGCGGCGAAGCCACGACGCTGCTGCCCGGCGGCGAGCGGCGAACGATCACGCAGACCGAACGCATCGGTCCCTTCCTTGGCGGCACCTTGAAGATCATCGAAGGCCGCGGCTACGACGCGGCCGGCCAGGCGGTCTTCAACGCGTTCGGCGTCGTCTCGTTCGACCCGGCGACCCAGACGTACTCGATGCGCTCCTACGCCCTCGGGCGCAAGGGAGACTTCCCGCTGAAGCCCACCGCCGACGGCTACACGTGGGAAGTCCCGGCCGGTCCCGGTGCGATCGTGCGCTATACCGCGACGATCAAGGACAACCGCCTGCACGAGGTCGGCGATCGCATCGTCGGCGGCGCCGAACCGGTACGCGTGTTCGAGATGCGGCTCGAGCGCATCGGCGACAGCGACTGGCCGGAACAGGGCGCGATCGCACCGCGCTGACGCATCGGAGCGTCTGCCAATCGGCGCGGGCCACCGACATCGGTCGCCGAGCGAGACCCTGTTCGTCGCATGGGGACGTCCGAAGTCCCGCATACCGGTCTCGCATCGATGCAGCATTGACAGCCGCATCAGCGCCGCACTACAAGCCCCGTTCACCTTGACAGCGCGACTTGCCTGACCGTCCGCAGAGACGGCGAACAGTAGGATCGACAGCCCGGCTGCAGCGGTGACCTCGCCGACACGAAGCGCCTCGCGTTCTTCGGTCGGCGCAAGGACAAACCCGTTTCGAATCCACGGAGGCAAGAGCATGTCCCAATCCCCATCTGCACCGCGGCGTCCGTCGCGCGTTCTGTTTGCAGTGCTGCTTGCATTCGGCGCGGCCGGCGTTGCGCACGCGGACGAAAGCGACGCGACACCCGGAGTGTCATCGTCGGTCGTCCTGCCGCCGCAAGCGAAAGGCAAGCCGGCGGCATGGAGCGGCCGGGCGTATCGGCAAGGCGTGGTCGCCGTCGCCAATCCGTACGGCGCCGAAGCCGGCGCCGCGATCCTCGAGCAGGGCGGCAACGCGATCGACGCGGCGGTGGCGATCGCCTACGCGCTGAACGTCGTCGAGCCGCAGTCGGCCGGCATCGGCGGCGGCGGCTTCATGATGATTCACATCGCGAAGACGGGCCAGACGATCACGATCGATTCGCGCGAGAAGGCGCCGGCCGGCGCCACGCGCAACATGTTCGTGGGAATGCCGGATTTCACGACGGCCTCGCTGTCCGGGGTGGCCGTGGGCGTGCCCGGCATGGTGCGTGGCACCGAGCTCGCGCTGCAGCACTACGGGCGTCTTTCCCTGGCGCAGGTTTTGCGGCCGGCGATCGAACTCGCCGACAAGGGCTTCGCGGCCACGCCACGCTTCGTCAGCAGCCCCAACTGCGCGGGCACCAACCTGACGAGCCGCGCAAAGAACTCGCCGCTGTCGGCCGAATACTTCTGCCCCGGCGGGCAGGCCATCCCGGCCGGTACGGTGGTGACCAACAAGCCGCTGGCCGAGACCTTCCGCCTGATCGCGAAGCATGGGGCAGACTGCTTCTACAAGGTGGACATGGCCAAGGGCTGCGACGTCGCACTGGGCATCGTCGAGGGCCAGACCTGGACCCGGCCGCAGGGTCCGGGCGGCAGGGCTGGCAGCATGACTCTCGCCGATCTCGAGGCCTACCAGCCGGCGATCCGCGCGCCGATCGAAGGCACGTACCGCGGCTACAGGCTCAAGTCGATGGCACCGCCGTCGTCCGGCGCGCTGACGGTGCTGCAGATCCTGAAGATGCTCGAGCGGTTCCCGCTGGGCGATGCAGGCGCGGGATTCGGTTTCGGATCGACGAACACGCTGAACGTGATGGCCGACGCGATGCGCATCGCGTTCGCCGACCGCGGAAACTGGATGGGCGACAAGGACTTCGTGAACGTCCCCACCAAGGGCCTGATCAACACCGCCTACCTCCAGATGCGTGACGATGCCATCACACCCGGGGTGCGCCTTGCCGCCAATCCTCTTCCCGGGGACCCGCGACCCTACGAGATCGCTGGCCTGATGCCTGCGACCGCGATCGCGATGGCCGAGCCGGTGTCGACCGAGAACGGAACAACGCACTTCTCCGTGGTCGACAAGTGGGGCAACGTCGTGTCGTACACCAACACCATCGAGTCCGGTTACGGGATCGGGGTGTTCGCCGGCTACCAGCGACCGGATGGATCGTTCCGCAACCTGGGCTTTCTGCTGAACAACGAGTTGACGGACTTCAACACCGCGCCCAGCTTCAACTCGGTCACCGAGGAGGACGGCTACAACAACGTTCAGCCAGGCAAGCGGCCGCGCAGCAGCATGGCACCGACGATGCTCTTCACGCCCGACGGCAAGCCCTTCCTTGCGTACGGCTCACCGGGCGGCGCGACGATCATCAACTCGGTCGTGAACGTGACGATCAACCTGATCGACCACAAGATGTCGCTGCAGCAGGCCATCGACGCGGCGCGCATCTCGGTGGCGGGCACGGCGTCGAGCATCACCCTCGAAAACCGGTTTCCGACGGCGACCGTCGACGCGATGAAGGCACTGGGCTACGCCGTGACCATCGCCGACGTCGGCTCCGTGCAGGCCGTGCTGATCGACCAGCAGACCGGCAAGCAATACGGGGGCGCCGACGACCGCCGCGAAGGCAAGGTGATCGGCCTGCCGCAGTCGTTCTGACCGCAGCACCGCGCATCACTTGAAGCCCGGCTCCGGCCGGGCTTTTTCTTTGATCGCGCCCGCACATGCAGCCGCATCACTTGTTCGACCGGCGTGACGCGGGCCGATAGCCGGAGACGCAACAGCCTCCGATCGCCGGCCCGCAAGGATGCGTTGCCCTACTTGGCCCTGGCCGCGACCGATGCGCCTCTCTCGGCTTCATCGCCCGCCAGGGTGATCATGCGGCTCTGCTCCGGGGAATGCTTCTGTAGGAAGCGGTTGGGTGCCGGCCGAAGTCGGTTGCTCCCTGGCAATCGGTCGGTGGCGGCTTCTGCAACTCCGGTGCTTCATCGGAGTCGGCTTTGTCGTCTTTCCTGCCACGAGCGCCGCGAGCGCGCATCAGTCCTGCTTGCGGAAGAAGTTGGGCGCGACCCACTCGCCGGCACTCGTGCCCGGTTCGCGTCCGACCAGGTTCGAGTTGCGGAAGTGCATTGCGCCCAGGATTCGCGCTTCGGTCGTCTCGGCGAGGAATGCGTCCGGCCCCGAGTACTGGCGGACATTGCCGGTCACTGTGCTGCTGAAGCTGTAGTTGATCAGGTGGACGCCGAAGCACGCCGTCATCAGCGCGGATGAAATGACGGCGACCGCCGACAAGCGAAGCCGGTGGTGCTCTCGCCTCGTGAACGTCCTTTTGCATTCGCTGCGAATTTCAGTCCGCCTCACGGCGTCGGGTCTCACGATGCCTCCCGGAAGTACGTGGATCTACAAATGACTTGAGCGGCGAGTCGGGACGAGAATCGTTCCGACTCACCGCTCGATCGACTCGATCGGGGCGAGAAGCCACCCTCTATTGATGGAAAGGACGCAATCGAAGTGGCGACCGAGACATCGACGTGAAGAATTGCGGGATGCCTGGATGAGCAGCCGCACGCCCGCCGCCGTGTGCTTGCACGATGATGGCGAGGTGAGTCTCAGGAGGGAGCGTTCGACAACCCTGGCGCATCGATGAGCGACGTCACCATCCTGTTGAGGCGTGCCGCAACGGACGATCGCGCGGCGATCGACGAACTCTTCGCGCTGCTCTACGACGATCTCAACCGGATGGCGCGCGCCCGGCTGGCGGACAACCGGCCGATCACGCTGCTCGACACCACTTCACTCGCGCACGAGGCGTATCTGCGCCTGCGCAGCGCGGAGCGCATCGACATCGAGAATCGCGCGCACTTTCTCGCGTACGTTTCACAGGTGTTGCGCGCGATCATCGTCGACTTCGCGCGGCGCCGCCGCGCGGCGCGCCGCGGCGGCGATCAGGCCCGCATCAGCCTGGACACGGACCTGGCCGACTCGATCGGCGACGCCGACAGCGAGGTCGAACAGATCAACGACGCGCTCGAAGTTCTCGACAAGTCGGACCCGCGACTTCGTCGGGTCGTCGAGATGCGCTACTTCGGCGGAATGACCGACGGAGAGATCGCCGAATCGCTCGGGGTGACCTCGCGCACCATCAGCCGGGACCTGGCGCGCGCCCGGCTGCTGCTTTCCGTCGAGATGAAGTCCTGAGCGTGTCGCGATCGCGACCCGGATTGCGTCTTGATGGCCGGAGACGATGCGTCCATGAAAAGGGCCAGGCCTGCCCTCTCGGTCGACGACTGGATCCGGCTCAATCGGTTGCTGGAGCAGGGTCTCGACCTCGACGAGAGTGAGCGCGCGTCCTGGCTCGAGCGGCTGACCGCCGAAGCCGCGAACGTGCGGGAAGTGCTATTCGAGTTGATCGGACAGGCGTCCGCCAGCGCGAGTGCGCAAGACTCCATCCGGCCGATCGCGATCGCACGCGTGGCCGCGGACGCGCTGGCCGCCCTGCATCCGGACCACCCTGGACACCAGGTCGGCCCGTGGCGCCTCGAGCGGCTGATCGGCGAGGGCGGCATGGGGTCCGTCTGGCTCGCGGAGCGCGCCGACGGCGTCATGCGCCGAACTGCCGCCCTAAAGCTGCCACGGTCCGAGTGGGTGGACCGCGGCCTGGGCGAGCGCATCGCGCGCGAGCAGGCGATACTCGCGCGCCTGCAGCACCCGAACATCGCCGTGCTGTACGACGCCGGGGTGACGGCCGAAGGCCGGCCGTTCCTCGCGCTCGAGTACGTCGAAGGCCAACCGATCGACGCCTACTGCAGCAAGCGGCGCCCCGACCTGCGGTCACTGCTTCAGCTCTTCCTCCCGATCGTGCGCGCCGTGGCCTATGCGCACTCGCGGCTCATCGTTCACCGCGACATCAAGCCGGGCAACATCCTCGTCACGCCGGACGGGCAACCGAAGTTGCTCGACTTCGGCGTTTCCAAGCTGATCGAAGGCGAGCAAGCCGCCGCGGAACAGACCGCGCTGACGCAGGTCGCCGGCCGCCCGCTGACCCTTCCGTATGCCGCGCCAGAGCAGTTGCGCGGGTCTTCCGTCACTGTTTCCTTCGACATCTACGCGCTCGGAGTCGTGCTCTTCGAGCTCGCGACCGGAACGCGCCTGTACCGATCGACCACCCCGCACGCGCTGGAGCAGGAGATCCTCGCGGGAGACCTGCGCCGACCGAGCGACGCGGCGAGCGACCGGCGCCGCGGGCACGAGTTGCACGGCGACCTCGACGCCATCATTCTCAACGCACTGAAGAACCAACCCGAGGAGCGCTACGCGAGCGCAGCCGCCCTGGCCGACGACATCGAGCGCCACCTCGCTGGACAGCCGGTGGAAGCGCGTCCGTACAGCGTCGCGTATCGCCTGCGGAAGTTCGCTGCGCGGCACCGGATCCCGGTCGTGGCCGCCGCGTCGGTCGTGCTCGCGCTGGGTGCGGGCGCCGGCCTCGCCCTCTGGCAGGCGACCATCGCCCGCGAGCAGGCGGCCGAAGCGACAGCGCTCAACACGTTTGTCTTTTCACTGATCAAGCACGCGGATCCCTACGCGTCGCAGCAGTCGCGGCAAGCCGACCTCGTCATGCTTGCCACGATCGAGGAACGCATCGACCGGAGTCTTTTCGGCTTGCCGGCACAGCGGCTGCGCCTGCGCGTGACGCTCGGCGAGGCCTACCGCAACCGGGGCCAGATGATCGCGGCCGAGCGGGCATACAGACGCGCCATCGACGATTCCGGCGCGGACGTGCCGGCCGATGATCTGCATCTGCTGCAAGCCCACGTGCGCGCGGCCGATCCCATGCTGATCGCGTCGATGCAGGACGCGCATCGCCTGGTCCGCGCCATCGAGATGCTGCGGACGAAGGGTTCCGCCGGCGCGGAACTGCTGATCGACGCGCTGATCAACCGGCACGTCCTCAGCGAAGAATTCGGAGTCCCGGCGTTCACGACGGTGGCAAATCGCTTCGACGCGCTGGGCGAGGCGCTCGACGTCGCCACCCGTCAGTTCGGCGAAGGCACCAATCCGTACCTCCGGGCGCTCCTGCCGTATGCACTGCTGGTCGACGAAGCCGGCGATCGCAATCGGGCGAGGGAGATGATCGAGGAGGGAGTGCTCCAGGCCCGGCAACGCCTGGAGAACTACTCCGCCTCGGAGGAGTACCGAAACCTCGAAGCGGCGCATTACGCCTACCTGTGCGGGACGGAGCGCGCACAGGAGGGCGCGGCCGGGTTGTGGCAGGCGTTCGAGTTCGTGCGTGCGCACCACGACGAAGCGAGCCTTCAGATGGAGCGGACTTACGCCGCCCTCGCTCTGTGCTACGACCGCATCGGAGACTCCTCCAGCATGGGGTTCCTTCGAGCGGCATACGACGTGGCGGCGACACGCGAGCCGCCGCCGTCGTTGCAGTTGATGCGCCGGGGCGCCCGTGCGATGGACTCGGCCGTCCACCTCAAGGACGTCGAGACCGCACTGGAGTATCGAGGCAAGGCCATCGAGAACGCAGCGGCCGTCGCCGATCCGGTCCTGCGCGCGAAACTCTCCCGCCCGATCGAGCTGAGCGACGTGTGCCTGCTCCATGAATCGGGCAAGCAGGACGAGGCGGAGCGTGCCGCAAGGGAAGCGCTCCGCCCGTGGCAGGAACAGCCGGGCGCCCGCCTCACGTACCCGGAAGTCATGGCGCTGCTCTGTCTCAGCTATGCACAGCGGGAGCTCGGCCGGTACGACGATGCGGCGCGAACCGCGCAGGATCTCCTCGAGCGCTGCCGTGACTACGGGGAGTCCGGGGTCCCGCGATGCCGCAACCGGGGTGCGCTGGCGCTCGCGCGCGCGCGGCTCGACAGCGGGAACGCAGGCGAAGCGCTCGCGATCCTCGAAGAGCGGTTGAAACTGCCGCTCCGCAGGGACCTCAACCCCGACTCGGCGCTCGCGCGCGGCCGCGCGCTGCTCGAAGTCGGTCGCATCGCGGAGTCGACGGTGCTGCTGAAGAGGTTGCAGGACCATTGGCGAGCATCGCTGACGCCCGATAGCGCATTTGCGGCCGAGGCGGACTTCTGGCTCGGGCGGGCCTACGTCGCGTCCGGCGATCCGCGCGGGCACGCGCTGGTGACGGAGGCGAGGCGCAAGCTGGCCGCCTCTCCGCTGGCTTCGCACCGCAAGCTCGCCGCCGGCGGATGACACCGGGAGTACCGAGGCAGCCGCCTGAGTCCGCTCCGGCTCAGTCGCGCACCAGGTCGACCAGGTGCAGAGTCACGGCCAGCACGTGCAGTCCCATCAGGACCGCGAACGCGCGCGCCGCGACGATGTGATGGCCGCGCCACAGCACCGCGGCGTCCGAGCCGCGTTCGAGGAACCACAGCGTGCCGCTCGCCGCCGCCGCGATCAGCGCGAGCAGCAGCAAGCCCTCGATCGTGGCGAACAGGCCTCCGCCCTCGCTGCCCGGACGCTGGCCCCTGAACACGCCGGCCAGGTCGGCGCCGATCGTCCCGAACTGCCCCGCCATCCACGGGAAGTAGAGCCGCCAGCGCCCGCCCACGGTGCACGCGGCGAGGTAGACGATCCCGAGCGGCAGCATCGCGAGCCCGAGCGCGACGTGGCCGAGGTTGAGCCAGCCGGGTTCTTCCGGCAGCGCGTGGTACAGCCCGATCCACGGGCTGCTCGCGAGCAGCCACGTGCACGCGAGCGCAATCAGCAGGTGCAGCGGGTTGTTGAGGCGGTCAAGCAGCGAGCGCATCGGCCCGTTGCAGCGCGACGTCGGCGCCGGCAGTCAGTTGCGCGACCTTGCCGGCGAACCGCGCGACCTCGTCCCAGTCGGTGAATTCCACCTTGGTGCTGAGGTCGGTCGGTCCCTTGTTGATCCACATGACGAGCCGCATCATGTGCTTGTCGACCGGGCCGTAGCGCGAGTAGTCCAGCTCGCCCGCGAATACGCCCTGCAGCTTCGGTTTCCACGGCGACTGCGCGACCAACCGCTTCAGGTACGGATTGGTCTGCGGCGTGTTCTTCGCCGGCTTGCGCGCCACCAGGTTCACCGAGAAGAGCGCGCTCGGCTTGCTCTCGAGCAGCGCCTTGTTGGCGCGGATGAACTCGAGCACCGACGGGTGGTGCTTGCCGTGCTTGATGCTGACGCCGAGCACGATCGCGTCGTACGCCTTCAGGTCGACCGCGTGGCCCACGAGCGGCGCGACGTCGGCCTGCGCTCCGCGCTGCGCAAGGCTCGCCTGGATGCGTTCGCAGATCTTCTTCGACAGTCCGTAGGCGGAGGAATACAGCAGCAGGGTGCTGGCCATGGGGAAGGCGTGTCCGGGAGGAGACCGGGGCACAGGCTAGCAACGCGGGCGGCGGGTTTGCTGACCAAGGTCAGCCGGCCACCCGCCGCGGCCCGGCGGCGACACGGGTGTTTGCTCTGGAACAGGGCCCGCGACTCCGCGGGCGCGGCACCGGCCCCGGCAGGCCGGAAGCGGCTGATACGCTCGCCGGATGAACTCTCCATTCGTTGAACTCGGCCTGTCGAAAGAACTCGTCGAGGTGCTGACCGGGCTTGGCTACGAAGAGCCGACCCCCATCCAGAGCCAGTCGATCCCGCCGCTGCTCGCCGGCAAGGACCTGCTCGGACAGGCGGCGACCGGAACCGGCAAGACGGCGGCCTTCGCGCTGCCGCTGCTGCAGCGCGCGCTGGCCGCGAACCGCAAGACGGGCGCGCCCGCCGTGCTCGTGCTGGTCCCCACGCGCGAACTCGCGATCCAGGTGGCGGAGGCCTTCCACAGCTACGGCGGCAAGCTCGGCGCCGTGGTGCTGCCGATCTACGGCGGCGCCGAGTTCGGGCGCCAGGTGCAGGCGCTGAAGCGCGGCGTGCACGCCGTCGTCGCCACGCCGGGCCGCGCGCTCGATCACATCCGCCGCGGCACGCTGAAGGTGGACGCGCTCGCGGCCGTCGTGCTCGACGAAGCCGACGAGATGCTGGACATGGGCTTCGCCGAGGACATCGAACTGATCCTCGACGCCACGCCGGCCGAACGGCAGACCGCGCTCTTCTCCGCGACGCTGCCGCCGCGCATCGCGGCCATCGCCGACAAGCACCTGCGCGACCCGGTGCGCGTGCTCATCGCGCGCGAGAAGGCGACCAAGGGCACGATGCCGAGGGTGCGCCAGACCGCGTACATCGTGCAGCGCGCGCACAAGGTGGCGGCGCTCGGGCGCGTGCTCGACCTCGAATCGCCAGCGCTCGCGCTCGTGTTCGCGCGCACCCGCACC
Source organism: uncultured beta proteobacterium (assembly GCA_963841815.1). Taxonomy (GTDB): domain Bacteria; phylum Pseudomonadota; class Gammaproteobacteria; order Burkholderiales; family Burkholderiaceae_F; genus JAOUJD01. Next base: position 24,876 of record CAWJEE010000009.1, read on the forward strand.
GAGGTCGACGAACTGGCCGAGAAGCTGCGCGGACGCGGCTACCAGGTGGAACTGCTGCACGGCGGCCTGTCGCAGGACCAGCGCGACCGCGTGATGAAGCGCGTGCGCGCCGGCTCGGTCGACCTGCTGGTGGCGACCGACGTCGCCGCGCGCGGGCTCGACGTCGAGCACCTGTCGCACGTGGTCAACTTCAACGTGCCGTCGTCGCCCGAGTCGTACGTGCACCGCATCGGCCGCACCGGGCGCGCCGGCCGCGAAGGCGTGGCGATCACGCTGGCCGAGCCGCGCGAGCACCGGCTGCTGCGCAACATCGAGCAGCTGACCAAGCAGAAGATCGACGTCGCGACGGTGCCCACACCGATGGACGTGCGCGCGCGCCGCCTCGACATGACGCGCGGCGCGCTGCGCGAGGCCCTCGAGGAAGGCGACCTCGACAGCTACCGCGTGGTCACCGACGCGCTGGCGAGCGAGTTCGATCCGATGGACGTGGCGGCGGCGGCGGTGAAGCTCGCGCACCGGACACTGCAGGCAGACGCCGCCCACGACGAGGAGCACATTCCGTCGATCGACCTGTCGCGCAAGGAACCGTGGTCGACGGGACCGCGCAAGGAGCACCGCGAGCGGGCACCGTACGAGCGTGGCGCGAAGGGCAGGCCCGGCCGCCGAGCGCGGCGACGAGCGCCGGCCCGCACCGGGCGCGATGCACGCGGCCGCCGGCAGCCGCCGCAAGCCGCCCGGCGCGGCGACGATGGTGCGCGTGTACATCAGCGCGGGCCGCAACGCCGGGCTGCGTCCCGCCGACCTCGTCGGAGCGATCGCCAACGAAGCGGGCGTCAGCGCGCGCGAGATCGGCGCGATCGAGATCGAGGAGCGCTTCTCGCTGGTGGAGATTTCCGACACGATCGCCGAGGACGTCGTGCGCGCGCTGCGCGGGACGTCGCTGCGCGGTCAGCGCGTGACGGTGCGGAAGGATCAGCCCAAGCGGTCGACGAAGTAGGCGCGGCCGGCCGGCCGCGGGCTACTTCGACGCCCGGTACATCACGTACACCGTGCCGAGTTCGTCGGGCAGGTGCTCGCCCCAGTGGTACGGTCGCGCCGGCTCGGCCCGGGCCGCGAAGTGCGTGCGCTGCGTCGGTCGATCGGACACGCGGGCGCTGAAGTTGACCGGCTGACCGGTCTTCGACTCGAACGAAATCACGTAGTACGACTGTCCGGTGTTCGGCGACTTCTGCACGGTCAGCACGACGCCCAGGCGACCATCGCTGGTGATCACCGGCTTCGACTTGTCACCCACGGACCAGCGCGCATTCGGCCCCTTCGTGAGTTGCAGGACTTCCATGGCCGCGGCGGGCGACGGACAGGGCCAGCGCCATGGCGGCGAGTGCAGCGCGGAACATCGACGATCTCGTACGGAAGACGGATCCCGTTTCTAGCAAAGGAAGCGACCTCGAAGGAGCGCGGATCGCTCGGGATTTGCCCTGAGTCGGCGTCGCGGGGCAGACGTGCTACCGCGCGACGATGCCCGCAGTCCTTGCCCGGGCCGTCGCCTACACTCGCCGGCCGCTCACCACAACATGACAAAGGGGAACCCGTGATCGGATACGTCACCGTCGGAACCAACGACCTGCCGCGCGCCGCGGCCTTCTACGACGCCCTGCTCGCCGAGCTCGGCGCCAAGCGGCTGCTCGATCTGCCGCGCGGGCCGATGTGGGGCGTGTCGTGGGACAAGCCCAGCCTCGCCGTGCTGACGCCGTTCGACGGCAAGCCGGCGACGGTCGGCAACGGCATGATGGTCGCCCTCGTGGTCGACTCGACCGAAAAGGTCGACCGCGTCCACGCGAAGGCGCTCGCGCTCGGCGGCAAGGACGAGGGTCCGGCCGGTCCGCGCAGCGATGGCTTCTATGCCGGCTACTTCCGCGACATGGACGGCAACAAGCTGTGCGTCTTCTGCATCCCGCCGAAGAAGTCGTGAGCAACTGACGACGGCGCGGGTCCTGCCGCAGCGGGCCCCGCGACCGACGGCGCGCCGCCTACGGCGTGATCACCACCAGCACGTTGCAGGACGAGTGCTCGATCAGCGACGCCGAGGTCGAGCCGCGCCACCACCGGGCAGCCCAGCCCTTCATGTGCTTGTGCCCGACGACGATCAGGTCGGCGTCGATCTTCTTCGCGTACTCGGTGATCTCCTGGACGGCGTCGCCGACCAGCATCTCGCCTTTCGCGACGTGGCCGGCGTCCTTCAGCCGCCGCAGGCCGTCTTCGAGGATGGCCTTGAACCGCTGCTTGTCTTCCTCGTCGCGACCGCTGTCGTAGAAGCCGCCGTCGACCGCAATGTAGACGGCCGGCGACGGCATCACCGCGATGAGGTACAGCTCCGCCTGGCTCCACTGCGCGACCTCGTGGCAGCCGAGCAGCGCCTTCTGCCCGGTTTCGGAACCGTCGTACGCCAGAAGAATGCGCTGGTACATGGAAAGTCCCTTGGCACGGTGCGTGGATGAAGTCACCTTATCGCCTTGCCGCGAGGGTGTAAAGCGGGCACGTCCTGCGCGGGCGGACGCCGTCGGCATCAGACGTGCACGGCCGGCGCGGCCGGCCGGCGCAGCAGCCAGATCACGATCGACAGGTTGAGCAGGTTCCACGCGATGCCGTTGATGAAGGCCGCGCGGTACGAGCCGGTGAGGTCGAACACCTCGCCCGACATCCAGCCGCCGAGCGCCATGCCGAACAGCGTGGCCATCACGACGAGGCCGACGCGCGCGCCCGCTTCCTTCGGCGCGAAGTACTCGCGGATGATGATCGCGTAGCTCGGCACGATGCCGCCCTGGAACAGGCCGAACAGCGCCGAAATCACGTAGAGCGAAAACAGGCCGTCGAACGGCAGGTACAGCAGCAGCGCGATCGCCTGCAGCGAGGAGCCGAGCAGCAGCGTGCGCACGCCGCCGATGCGATCGGCGATCCAGCCCGACGCCAGCCGGCTGACGATGCCGAAGCCGAGCATCAGCGACAGCATCTGCGCGCCCGCCGCGGCGCCGTAGCCGAGGTCGCCGCAGTAGGCGACGATGTGGACCTGCGGCATCGCCATCGCCACGCAGCAGACGAGCGCCGGCGATCACCAGCAGCGTCTGCAGCGCGCGCGGCGACACGCCGAGCGACACGTGCGTGTCCCGCACCGCCCGCACGGCCGCGGTCGTGTGTCCGGCAGGCGAGCGGCGACGCAACGCAAGGGTCAGCGGCAGCATCGTGACCAGGCAGACGAGGCCGATCGCGATGTGCGTCTGGCGCCAGCCGATCGTCTCGATCAGGTGCTGCACGATCGGCGGCCATACCGTGCCCGCGAGGTAGTTGCCGCAGGCGACGATCGACACGGCGAGCCCGCGGCGCCGCTCGAACCAGTGCGAGATGTCGGCGAGCAGCGGGCCGAACGTCGCCGAACTGCCGAGGAAACCGATCAGCAGGCCCTGTGCGAGTGCGTACATGAAGAGGCTCGGCGCGAGGCCCGCCAGCACGTACCCGGCGGCGAGCGCGAACGTCGCGCCGATCAGCGGCCGCGTCACGCCGTAGCGGTCGGTGAGCCGGCCCATCAGGATGCCGCCGAACCCGAAGCCGACCATGGTCAGCGTGTACGGCAACGAGGCCGAGCCGCGATCGACGCCGAAGTCCGCCTGCACGGTCGGCAGCGCCACGACGACGGACCACATGCCGATGCCGCCGAGCGTCGCCATCGCGAGCGTCGCCACGAGGCGCCACCAGGCGGTGGAACTGTCGATGACGTCCGAGGCGGCGGCAGTGGTGGACACGGGCGATGCGCGGTCAGGCGGGCCGGGGAGCGGGCAGCATACCGTCCGCGCTGCCTGCAGAGTCACGCGGCGACGCCTGCCACGAGGTCGACAACCGAGAGCAGGAAGGCGCTCTGCCCGAGCAACACTCCGATCAGCAGCGCGGTCTCGAACGCGGCGAGCACGCGGTGCCGGTGTGGGACCGTCATGGTGAACCTCCTTCGAAACGATTGGATTGCAGGAGCGCGAAGGCTAGGCGGGCCGTGTAACCGGGGGATTTCGGCCGAGGGCTGGTTCGTATCCGTGTGTTGCGTTCAGGCGCGGCCGACTGAAAAGCAAACAGCCCGGCCGAAGCCGGGCTGTTGCTCTTGCTGAGTCCGTCCGCGCACGGCGGCGCAGGCAGGACCGGGCGCTGCGCCAGCCGATCGGCTGGACGGGCACGCCGGTTACTGCACCGCGGTGGGCCTGACCGTCACGTGCTCCAGCACGACGACATCGTGGGAAACCGTGCCGCTCGACTGCATGCCGGCCACAGTCGCTCCGAGCACCGTCGCGCTCATCAGCACGGCCAGCAGCAGGGAGGTCAGACGCACCTGGGTGGAGGTCGCTTTCATGTTCGGTCCTTTCGTTCGTTGATTGGCGTGCTGCGATGAGACGAACTCTAGGCGGCGAACGCGCACATCGCGAGCCGATTGCGACGGACTGCGCGGATCGCGGCGTGAACTGCAGACGCGTTCGTCGCGCTTCGACGCGCGCTCTTGCCGTTCATTCCGGCATTCCGCCGGTTCGTCGCGGCCAGGTGCAGTTCACCCCGGTTTTCGGTCGCGGACAGGCGCCGCGGCGCCGCAGCCCATTCGGTAGCATCGCCGGCGTGAAGACCCGGCGTTCCGCTGCCCGACTGCTCGCTCGCACCGTGCTCGTTGCGGGTTGCGCGGCCGCGCTCGCGCTGGGGAGCCCGGCGTCGGCACAGACGGCCACGCACACCGTTCCGGACACGATCGCGCAGCGCATGCAGGCGTGCACGCCGTGCCACGGCAAGGAAGGACGGGCGAGCCCGGTCGGCTACCTGCCGCGCATCGCGGGCAAGCCGGCGAGCTATCTGTTCAACCAGCTCGTCAACTTCCGCGACGGCCGCCGCTACAGCGCGGCGATGAGCTACCTCGTCGAGCAGTTGTCGGACGACTACCTCCGCGAGATCGCGCAGCACTTCGCCGCGCTCGACGTGCCCTATCCGCCGCCGCCCGCCGACGACCGAACGCGAAGGCGTGCTGCGCCGGGGCGAAGTCCTGGCGACGCGCGGCGACATCCACCGCCGCCTGCCCGCGTGCACGCAGTGTCACGGCTACGCCCTGACGGGCGCGCTGCCCGCGATCCCCGGACTGCTCGGGCTGCCGGCCGACTACGTGATCGGCCAGCTCGGCGCATGGAAGACCGACAACCGGCGTGCGACCGCGCCGGACTGCATGGCCGACATCGCGAAGCGGTTGTCCTCCGAAGACGTGCGCGCCCTCGCCGTCTGGCTCGCCTCGCGCCCGGTGCCGCCCGGCGCGAAGCCGGCGGCGCAGCCCGACCTCCCGCTGCCGCTCGAGTGCGGCAGCGGACTGCGCTGACGATGAAGCGCGCGCTGCCCTGGCTCGCCTGGACCGCGGTCGCGCTGATCGCGGCGGTCGCGCTCGTCGCCGCGCTCAACCTGCGCGACGAAGCGCCGCTCGACGAGCACGACGGGTTCCAGGCCACGCCGGAGCAGGTCGCGCGCGGCGCGTACCTGGCACGCGCCGGCAACTGCATCGCCTGCCACACGATGCGCGGCGGCGCGCCGTATGCCGGCGGTCGCGCGATCGAGACGCCGTTCGGCACCGTGTTCGGTTCCAACATCACGCCGGACGGGAAGACCGGCATCGGCGGCTGGACCGCGTCGCACTTCTGGCGCGCCCTGCACAACGGGCGCTCGAAGGACGGCCGCTTCCTCGTGCCCGCGTTCCCCTACACCAACTTCACGCTCGTCACGCGCGAAGACTCGGATGCGCTGTTCGCCTATCTGCGCACGCTGCCCGCAGTCGAACAGCCGAATCGCGCGCACACGCTGCGCTTCCCGTACGACACGCAGGCCGCGCTTGCCGTGTGGCGCGCGCTCTTCTTCACGCCCGGCGTGTACGAAGCCGATCGCGCGCAGTCCGCCGAGTGGAACCGCGGCAGCTACCTGGTCCGCGGGCTCGGCCACTGCAACGCCTGCCACGGCGGCCGCAACGTGTTCGGCGCGACCAGCGGGTCTCTGGAGATGAGCGGCGGCGTCAGCCCGATCGACAAGTGGTACGCGCCGTCGCTCGCGGCATCCGCCGAGGCGGGCGTGGCGGACTGGGAGACGCAGCACATCGTCGACCTCCTGAAGACCGGCGTGTCGGCACGCGGATCGGCGCTCGGACCGATGGCGGAGGTGGTGTTCCGCAGCACGCAGCACCTGAACGATGCGGACCTGCAGGCGATGGCGATGTTCCTGAAGAGCCTGCCGCAGTCCGCCCCGCGCGCGACGCGCGACCCAGCGCCGATGGCGCCGGAGACCGCCGACCGCGGCCGCGCGCTGTACCGCGAGCACTGCGAGGGCTGCCATGGCCCGCGGGGCGAAGGCGCGCGCGGTGCGTATTCCGCGCTCGCCGGCAACCGGTCGGTCGTGATGGATCCGCCGGCCAACGTGATCCGCGCCGTGCTGAGCGGCGGCTTCCAGCCCGCCACCGCCGGTAACCCGAGGCCGTGGGGCATGCCGCCCTTCGGGCACGTGCTCGACGACGCCGACACCGCGGCCGTCGTCACGTTCATCCGCACCCAGTGGGGCAACCGCGCGGCGCCGGTTTCGGCGACCGACGTGCAGCGGCTGCGGTGAGGCGACCTCAGTCCGCAGGCCGCGCTTTCACGCGGACCGACACGACGTCGGGATAGACTGTAACCACTGGAAGCCACCCAGCCGGCGATCCCTCCGATCTCGGCGCCGCGCAGCGCACCGCCTGCCACGAGCACCGCACCGAGCGCCGGCCCCACCACCGGCGCGGCAGCGACGCCGACGCCGAGCCCGATGGCACCGCCGACCAGCCCTCCGGCGCCCGCCCCGGACTTCGCCCCTTCCTCGGACCGCGATCGACTCTTCACGACCAGCGGCTCGGCGAGCCGTGCGTCCAGCGCCCTGCAACTGACTTCGAGCGCCAGGTCGGACACCTGCACCTCGACGGTTCCCGGCGCGACGAAGGGCCAGCGTCCGTAGTCATTCGAGGCCTCGCACTCCATCGGCGCGCGCAGCGCGGGCTCGTCGGCGTCCAGGCGAACCTCGATCTTCTGGACGCGCCGCGCGGGCTGGATGCGGGTTCTCGGCGAGCTTCGCCGCGAGCACGTGCTGCCGGCCGTCGGCCTCGTCGACGACGTGCAGCTTGATCGTCGTGGAAGTCAGCACGCCGCGATAGCCCGAGAACGACCAGCCAGGCTTCACTTCCTGCCAGACATAGATCTGCCGGCCGGGCTCGGCCTGGATGTCGATCGCATCCAGGCTGCCGTCTGCCGTTGCCGAAACTGTGTGCTTCCCGATCGGCACCTGCACGTAGAGGTAGGTGCCGGGCGCACAGAACCCGAACGGCAGGTTGTCGATCTGGACGGTCGTCAGCGCCGGGCCGGCCTTCGATTCGTCCCGGTAGATGAACACGCCGGACCGGAGGGGATGGATGGTGAACGTCTTCAGCACGGCGTCTTGCTGGGGATCGACGCGCGGTGCGGAAGCACAGCCGGCCATCGCGGCGATCAGCAGCGCCACGAGCGGTCGCATCGAGCGGAGCGCTGTCATTTCGTGATCCCGGTCCCGTGGGGCTCACCAGTCTCGGGCTCGATCGCCGGGCGCGTCGAGGCGTCCGGGCACAGCATCGGCACACGGATCACGTCGGGATACCGAAGCGCGGTCTGGCTCGCTTCCGCCGTCTGGCCCGCGACGGCGCCAACCGCGACGCCTGTCAGCAGGGCCATCACGCCCAGCGGTGGAATGATCATTAGTCCGCTACCGAACACCGCACCCGCCGCCGCGCCGCCCGCAAGGCCGCCCCCGAGCGCTCCGGTGCCGGTGGGCTTGGCACTCGCGGTCAAGTGCAAATCCGCCACGGCGTCCTCGCCCGCACGGCACCGCACGATCAGGTCTTCTTTCGAAGTGACGACGGAGACCTCCCCCGGCGTGCTGTCCAGTCGCCACGTGCCGTGATCGTTGGACAACTCGCACGACGCGCGCGAACACCCGGGCGTCTCGATGCGGACCGTCTGCCCCGCGGGCTTGCCGAGCGTGGCGCACCCCATCGCAAGGGCGGCGAGCGCCGCCAAGGCAGTCGCTTCGAAGGCGCGACGAACATCCGACCAGCGCACTTCAACTCCTTGGGAAGCACCGTTTTCAGTAAAGCGCCGGATGCGCCCTTCCGCTTGACCTGCGGCACACGGATCCTGTTCATTCCGCCGGCGAACCCGTGCGAACCACCACCCGGTCCGCGTGGAGAAGTTCAGAAGCGCGACCAGCGGATGCCGCAGCGCTCGACGACTTACCAGCTGAGCGGATTCACGCGGTAGAACCGGCTGAACTCCGCGTACAGGCCGGGTGTTCGGCGGCGAGTTCGCGCGGACGCTCGAAGAAGGCTTCGGACACGACCGCGAAGAACTCGGCGGGATTGGTCGCTCCGTACGCATCGATCAGCGACGGCTTGCCCGTCGGCGACTGCGCGACTGCAGCGCCGCGTACTCGCGTCCGAGCACCGCTGCCCATCGATCGCGCCGCGAGCGACTGCGCATGAACGGCGCGCCGTTGGCGGCGCCGTTCTCCTGGTCGAGCTGATGCGCGAACTCGTGGATGACGACGTTGAAGCCGTCGTCCACGCGTTCGGCCCCTGCCACGGCGTCGTCCCACGAGAGGATCACCTGCCCGCTGGACCACGACTCGCCGGACAGGACGCTGCGGTCGCGCCGCGCGAGCCCGATGCCGTCGGGCACCTCGCGGTCGACGATGAACCGGCCGGGATAGACGAGGATCTCGGTCAGGTTGGGAAAGTAGTCGGTGCGCCGGTTGAGCAGCAGCAGGCAGGCCTGCGCGGCGATCGTCACGCGCATCTCGTCGGTGACCTCCAGTCCGTTGCAACCGACGAACGGCTTCTCGGCGAGGAAGACCTGGATGTGCTTCTTGAGCTGCAGTTGCAGATCGGCGGGCAGGCTGCGCACGTACGGCACGCGTCGCCTCAGGTGCTCGCGCCACTCGTGTGGAAACGGCCGGGCGCGGAGGCGGGCGCGTCGCCAGCCCGTGAAGAGCGCGTCGCGCAGCGTCCAGCCCAGCACCGCCACGAGGATCGCGGCCAGGATCAGCAAGCCCATGTCGGCGCACGAGTCGGCATCAGATGATGAGAGATGGCGGCGCTGGCGCGGAACTCAAGCGCTGCCTGCGATCACGACGCCCGGAATGAAAACAGCCCGGCCGAAGCCGGGCTGTTTGACGTGCTGCTCTTTCCGTCCGCGCTCGGCGGCGCAGGCAGGACCGGGCGCTGCGCCAGCCGATCGGCTGACGGCGCTTCGTTCACTGCACCGCGGTCGGCTTGACGGTGACCTTCTCCATCACGACGAGCGCGGGTTGCGACTCGGCGCTCCACTGCATGCCGGCGACAGTGCTGCCGAGGACGACGGCGGTGGTGATGAGGGCCATCGCGAAGGAAATCAGGCGGGCCTGGGTGGAGATCGTTTTCATGGTCGGTCCTTTCGTTCGTTTCGTCGTTCGTGCTGCGATGAAACGAACTCTAGGCATCGGACCGTCGCGCCGCGAGCGCATTGCGACGAAGCGCAGGGATCGCGGCGTGAACTGCAGAGCGGTTTCGCGCCATCCCGCGGCCGGCTCCACCGTTCATTCCGGCTTCCTGCCGTTTCGTCGCGCGCAGGTGCACTTCAGCCGCGATTTCCACTGCCGACGTGGTCTTGCCGCCCGAAACCACCCCGGTCGACGAACTGCGCGCTACCCCCACCGGCGCGGCCAGCCCTACCCCCTCCGGAACGGCTTGATCGGACGCAATCCGTCGCAAGCTTCGATGGCGACACTGCCCGCACCCGAGGCACTCACACGAAGGAATCGCCATGAACTACGCGCAACGCCAGGTCGCCGACATCGCCGCGAACCTCCCCGGAGCCACGCAGGTCTTCCGCAACCACAAGATCGACTTCTGCTGCGGCGGGCACGTCCCTCTGGCCGAGGCCGTCGCGGCCCGCGGCGAGTCGCTGGCAGCGATCGAGACCGAACTGGCCGCGCTGGAAACCGGCGAAGTGGAAGCGCCGCAATCGAGCGACGAACTGATCGAACACATCCTCGAGCGCTACCACGCCACGCACCGCGCGGAACTGCCGGAACTGATCCGGCTGGCGGCGCGCGTCGAGGCCCGCCACGTCGAGAATCCGCTGGTGCCGCGCGGCATCCACGCGGCGCTGGTCGAGGCCGGCGAGGCGCTCGACGAACACATGCAGAAGGAAGAGCAGATCCTGTTTCCGCTGATGCGCGCCGGCGGTCATCCGATGATCCACGCGCCGGTCGGCCGGATGCGCTACGAACACGACGAGCACGGCGAGCGGCTGGCGAACCTCGAGGCCATCGCGCACGGCTTCGAGCTGCCCGAGGAAGCGTGCCCCACGTGGCGCGCGCTCTACACCGGTGTGCAGAAGCTGATCGACGACGTGCACGAGCACATCCACCTCGAGAACAACGTGCTGTTCCCGCGGTTCGAGGGCTGAAGCGAACGGCCGGGGCCGCGCCCCGGCCTTCACTCCTGAATCGTCAGCGGAAACCGGGGGCCGACCCCGGTTTTCAGCTCGCGCGGACGCTCTTCATCGCGCCGCTCCACGCGATGAGCTGGTCGAGCATCGACTTCAGCGACTTCTCGTGCAGCGACTGCGGCTTGAACGTACTGAAGTTCTCGAAGTCGGTGAACAGCGACAGCGCGACCTGCGAGCGGACGTCGGCGATCTGCAGCTCGCCCATGATCAGCCGCAGGTGTTCCACCGCGCGCGTGCCGCCGGAACTGCCGAAGCTGACGAAGCCGGCCGCCTTGTTGTTCCACTCGGAGTACAGGAAGTCGATCGCGTTCTTCAGCGCGCCGGACGTGCTGTGGTTGTACTCGGGCGTCACGAACACGTAGCCGTCGAACGACGCGATCTTCTCCGACCAGCGCTTCGTGTGGTCCTTGCTGTACTTGTGCTGCGACGGCGGGATCGGCTCATCGAGCAGCGGCAGGTCGAACTCCGCGATGTCGACCAGCTCGTACTCGGCGTCGCCCCGCTGGCGTGCATGATCGAGAACCCAGCGGGCAACCGGTTCGGTCTTGCGTCCCGGCCGCGTGCTGCCGAGGATGATGGCGATTCGAAGCATCGATGATCCCTGTCGTCGTGGAAAGGAAGGACCGGCACATCGTACAGAGCGCGCTCGCCACGACCGCCTTTGAAGGACGCGAAGCGCCTCGGGGCTTTCCCGCCCCGGCGCGCATCAGCGCGGCCCGATGTCCGCCAGCCATGCGACGAGCGAGAACGTGACGAACGCCAGCGCGGTCGAAAGCACGACCGCGCGGGTCACGCGGCCGTTGTCGGCGCCGTAACGCTCCGCCAGCAGCGACACCGTGTTGGCCGAAGGCAGCGCCGCGGCGAGCACCAGGACGGTCAGGCTGAAGGTCGACAGCGGCGCCCCGAGCAGGCGGACCGCCGTCCAGCCGAGGCCCAGCACCAGCAGCGGATGCACCAGTAGCTTGATCAGCGCCAGCGGCAGGTAGAGCTCGATCGGCGTGCGGGTGTGGACGTGCTGGCCTGCGCGCCACAGGACGGTGCCAATCGTGAAGAGCGCCACCGGCGTGGCGGAATCGGCCAGCATCCTCACGATCGTGTCGGCCGGGCCGACGGTGTGCAGGCCGGTGGCCGATGACACCATGCCCGCGCCGATGGACCAGGGCAGCGGGTTGCTCAGCGCTCCGCGAACCGACCGCAACGCGGAAGCGCCTGGCCCGAGTTGCCCGTGATCGCCCATCTGGGCCAGCGCGATCGCGAGCGAACTGGTGATCAGCAGGTCGATCAGCACGGTCGTGATCACCGGGCCGGCGGCGGCCGGCCCAAGCAGCGCCGCCAGCATCGGCACGCCCATGAAGCCGGTGTTGGGGAACGCGACCGTCAATGCGCCGAACGCGGCGTCCTTCGGCCCCACGCGCGCCGAGCGCGTCAGCGCAATGGTCCCGAACACCATCACGAGCGCTGCGGCCAGCCACACCGCGATCACCGACGCGTCGATCAACTGGGCGACCGGCAGGGACGCGCCAAAGCGATACAACATGCAGGGCAGCGCAAAGAACAGGACGTAGATGTTGAGCCCGGGGATCGCGCTCTCGGGCAGCAGCCTGGAGCGCGCGGCGAGGTAGCCGCACAGCACGAGCGCGAAGAATGGGATGGTGACGGAGAGGATGGAGGCCATGGCGCCGCGAGCGAGGGCGACGCCAAGGGGTCCGGGCCTGCCCGCGGCGCTTTATAGCAGCGGGGGCGGGGATCTACGCCTGACCTGCTTCGAGCACCGGGCGGTCGACTGAAAGAAGAAAACCACGCAGGCGGCCAGGAAGCAGACCGGGCGAGCTCCCGCGAACCCGCGTAAGCTCCCCCGGTCGCCGCTTCAGCGGCCGGTTCATCAGGAGAGTCTTCTGGCCAAGCCCAACTACTCATTCGAGAAGCGCCAGCGCGAGCTGGCAAAGAAGAAGAAGCAGGAGCAGAAAGCGGAGCAGAAACGCCAGCAGAAGGCGGCCAAGAGCCCCGGCGAGTCCGCTCCCGCTCCCGGCGATGCCCCGACCGAGGCAGGCTCGGGCGGAACGACCTGACGCGCCGCGCGGTCGGTTTCCCGTTCCGGGCGGCCCGCCGCCCGCCTGCTGTGCCACGTAGCATGGGTCTTGCACTCCTCCTGTTCGGCCGGAGGCACTGACCGATGTATCACGGCGAGCGACTGAACAGCATCACCCATCTGGTGGGCGCCGCGCTGGCCGTGGTCGGCGCCGCCGCGCTGATCGCGCGCGTGATCGGCCAGGACGACCCGTGGAAGATCACCGGCGTCGTGCTGTTCGGCCTCGGACTCGTCACCCTCTACTTGGCCTCGACGCTCTATCACGCGGTCCGCGGTCCGTTGAAGACGCTGCTGCGGCGCGCGGACCACGCCGCCGTGTTCCTGCTGATCGCCGGCACCTGGGCGCCGTTCGCGCTGGGACCGCTGCGCGGCGGGTTCGGACTGACCCTGTTCGCCGTCGTCTGGGCAATGGCCGTCCTGGGGATCTGGCAGGCGATGCGACGCAGCGCCGATCGCGACCCTTCGCCGGTGCCGCACCTGATCATGGGATGGCTCGGCGCCGCGGCGCTGATTCCGCTGAGCGAGGCGCTCGGGCTCGTCGGCATGGCGTGGCTCGCCGTCGGCGGGCTTCTCTACACGATCGGCGTCCTGTTCTACGTGAAGGACCGCGTGTGGCGCCATGCCCACGGCATCTGGCACCTCTTCGTGATGGGTGGCAGCGCGAGCCACTTCGTGGCGGTGATGTTTTTCGTCGCGTAGTGTCCCAGCCTCGGTCAGTCTGCCATCCCCACCGGGCCGAGCGGTTCCTGCCGACGTCGTGATTCGGAGCTCGCAGCGGAGGCCTCGGGCGGCGCCCCGAGGCCTGCGCCACGAGACCATCCCTACTCGACCACCTTCCTGCGCAGTGCCTTCACCTGCCCCCGCTGCACCTTCGTTTCGACCCGCTTGCGCTGCGAACTCGCCGTCGGCTTCGTCGGCCGGCGCCTGATCGGGATGTGCGCGGCTGCGTCCAGCAACGCGCGCAGTCGCAGCAGCGCCTCGGCGCGGTTCTTCTCCAGGCTGCGCGACGTCTGCGCCTTGATGACGATCACGCCCTCGTCCGTGATGCGCTGGTCGCGCTTCGCGAGCAGCTTGTCCTTCAGCGCGTCGGGCAGCGACGAGGCGCGCACATCGAAGCGCAGGTGCACCGCGTTGGAGACCTTGTTGACGTTCTGGCCGCCCGCGCCCTGCGCGCGGATGGCCTGCCACTCGATTTCGCCTTCGGCGAGCGTGAAAGGGATGGACGGCATGGCGGAAGCTTAGCCGCCGGTGCGCAGGGAGTCAGACGCCGAGGTAGCGGCCCGGCTTGTGGTTCACGGCGACGACGAGGTTGAGCGCCACCGCACCGAGCACCGACAGCAGCACCCGCCCGGGCTCGACGATCGCGAACGCCGCCGCGACGATCGCGCAGTCGACCGCCATCTGCACCTTGCCCGCGCGCCAGCCGTGGCGTTCCTGCAACCAGAGCACGAGCACGTTCAGTCCTCCCAGGCTCGCGCGGTGCCGGAACAGCATCAGCAGGCCCGCGCCGATCACCAGCCCGCCCATCACCGCGGCGTAGGCCGGCTGCAGCCAGTCGAAGCGCACCAGGGCCGGCAGCAACTCCACGAAGACCGACAGCAGCGCGACGGCGACGAACGTCTTGACCGTGAAGCGCCAACCCATCGTCCGCAGCGCGAACCAGACGAACGGCAGGTTGATCACGAAGAACACGAGGCCGAACCGCCAGCCGGTCGCGTAGTGCACGAGGAAGGCGAGCCCGGCCGTGCCCCCGGTCAGCAGGCCGGCGTGCGCGTACATGCTGACGCCGAGCGCGACGAAGAGCGTCCCGGTGACGAGCGCCTGGGCGTCCTCGAACGCGGTGTGCTGCGTCGTGGCTGGGGTCGGATCGAGCATCGCCCCGCAGTCTAGGGCCTGTTAACGCTTGGCTCGCGCATGCGCCGGGTCTTGGCGGGCCGCGCAGCTAGGCGCGGCGACGACTGCCTCTAAACGGTTGACGCCGGCCGCGCGCGGAGCGAAGCTTGCGCACCGCTCGTTCGAGCGCCACCTGATCCCGGAGGCGCCATGTCAAAGACTGATCTTGCCCGCTAGTCGGCCGCCCTCGCGCTGACTCGGTTCGTTCCGAATCCGCCGCGTTCCGCGGCCGGCGATCCCCACACGCATCACACGGGCCGCGCGCCCTTGCGCGCGATCGCTTGCGCACGCGCTCGCGTGCAGACGAAGGAACGAAACGAAATGCAATTCGAGCAATGGGATCGGCTGCGGCCGATCGGTCTGACCCCGCCGGTGATGCAGGCGCTGGCGGCACTCGACGCGCGCGGCGATCCGATGCGCGTCACCGAGGTCCATCGGGACAGCGTCATCGTGGCCGACGGCGAAGCCGAGCATCCGGCGCGCCTGCTGCCCGCCGTGCGGCGCGAACTGCCGCCACTGGCGGTCGGCGACTGGGTGGCCGTCGAGCGCGACGCGCACGGCACGCTCTGGGTGTGCGACCGCATGCCGCCGATCAGCCAACTGGCTCGCCGCAACAGCGAGGGCCACGCGCAGCCCCTCGTCAGCAACGTCGACACGGCGCTGCTGGTGATGGGCCTCGACGGCGACTTCAACCTGCGCCGTCTCGAGCGTTACCTCGCGATGGTCACGCCGGCGGGCCTGTGGCCCGTGGTCGTGCTGACCAAGGCGGACCTCGCCGATGACGTCGACGCGCGACGCGACGAAGTCGCGCGCCGGATCGGCGCGCACATCGACGTGCACGCGGTGAACGCGCTCGATCCTTCGTCCGCGGCGACGCTCGCGCCGTACCTCGGCGCCGGACAGACGCTGGTGCTGCTCGGCTCGTCGGGCGCGGGCAAGTCGACGCTGACCAACGCGCTGATCGGCCGCGCCGTGCAGGACACCGGCGCGGTGCGCGCGGACGACAGTCGCGGCCGCCACACCACCACTACGCGCTCACTGCACCGGCTGACCGGCGGCGCCTGCGTCATCGACACGCCGGGACTCCGCGGTCTCGCGCCGGACATCGACGAAGCGGGGCTTGCGGCGAGCTTCGAGGACATCCAGTCGCTGGCGTCGCAGTGCCGCTTCCGCGATTGCACGCACGCCGACGAACCGGGCTGCGCGGTGCGCGCCGTCGTGGCGCCCGACCGGCTGGCGAACTACCAGAAGCTGCTGCGCGACATCCGGCGCGAAACGCTGACGCCGCTGCAGAAGCGCGAAATCGTGTCGATGTGGAAGGCGCGGGGCAAGGCCGCGGCCGCACGGATGAAGTTGAAGCGCGGCTGACCCTGGCAGTGCCGGCGCGACGGTCCGCGCGAACGGCGCGGATATGATCGCCGCATGTCGCAGGAGCCCGTCGCTCGTCCTTCCTCGTCGATGGATCTCTTCGTCACGTTCACGCTGCTCGCGCTGCAGGGCTTCGGCGGCGTGCTGGCGGTCACGCAGCGGGAGCTCTGCGAGCGCAAGCGGTGGCTGGACCATGTCCAGTTCGTCGAGATCCTGTCGATCGGCCAGGTGCTGCCGGGCCCGAGCGTCGTCAACGTCGCGCTGATCATCGGCGACCGCTATTTCGGCTGGCGCGGCGCATTCTCGGCGCTCGCCGGCATGATGACGCTGCCGCTCGTGATCGTGCTCGCGCTGGCCGCCCTCTACGTCGAGTTTGCGCAGGTGGCCGCGGTAGCCGGGGCATTGCGCGGGATGGCGGCCGTCGCCGCCGGCCTCATCATCGGCACGGCGCTTCGACTCGCCGCTTCGCTGCGCGGCACGCCGATCGGAAGCTTCGCGGCGGTGGCGCTCGCGACGGCTTCGTTCGTGGCGGTCGCGCTGCTCCGCTGGCCGCTGGTATGGGTGCTGCTGGCGCTCGGCTCGGTCGGCATGGCATGGGCCTGGCGGCGCATCGCAGCGCAGGATCGCTCCGCGCGATGACGACGCTGACGCTCGCCGACGCGCTGCCGCTCTTCGGCCACTTCCTCGTGCTGTCGCTGCTCGCGATCGGCGGCGCGATCGTGGTCGTGCCCGAGATGCACCGTCTGATGGTCGGGCAGCTGCACCTGCTCGACGACGCGCAGTTCAACGCGTCCGTCGCGCTCGCGCAGGCGGCACCCGGACCCAACGTGCTGTTCGTCGCCGTGCTCGGTTACCAGGCGGCCGGGCTCGCGGGCGCGGCGGTGACGCTGGCCGGAATCATGCTGCCCTCCACGCTGCTGGCCGTCGGCGCCACCCGCTGGGCGCAGGCGCGGCAGCATCGAATCGGCGTGCGCGCGTTCAAGGCGGGGCTGGCGCCGATCACGATCGCACTGCTCGCTGCCACGGGCTGGGTCCTGACCGCCCAGAACCCGACGGCGCCGGTGATCATCCTCACCGCAGTCACGGCCTTGTTCGCGTGGCTTACGCGTATCCACGTGCTCTGGCTGATCGCCGCCGGCGCCATTGCGGGCGCAGCCGGGCTGGTCTGACGCTCCGCTTGACGGCCATCAACGCGGTAATGCCGGCCGGGTCGAGGATGAAATCGGTTGTACAGACGAGAAGCCACCATGACATTCCCGATCCAGCTCGCGTTCCACCAAATGGAGCGGTCCGAAGCGCTCGAACAGGCGATCCGTGAACGCTCCGAGAAACTGGGCAAGTTCCACCCGGGGATCACCAACATGCACGTGGCCGTGACGCAGGAGTCGCGTCACAGCAGCAAGGGACGGTTGTTCAACGTGAAGCTCGACGTTCACGTGAAGGGCAAGTCGTTCGCGATCACGCAGCAGGGCGACGAGGACCCGTTCGTCGCCGCGCGCGATGCGTTCGACGCTGCCAAGCGGCTGCTCGATTCCGAACTCGACACCTCGCGCGGCTTCGTCAAGCAGCACTAGGCGCGGCCGGGCGGCCGCGGCGCGCCGTCAGTCGACGGCGAGCAGTTCGACTTCGAACACGAGCGTGGCGTTGGGCGGGATGACGCCGCCCGCGCCGTAGGCGCCGTACCCAAGGTCGGGCGGAATGGTGAGCTTGCGCTTGCCGCCGACCTTCATGCCTTCGACGCCTTCGTCCCAGCCGGCGATCACGTTGCCGCGCCCGAGCGCGAAGGCGAACGGGTCGCGCCGGTCCACGCTGGAGTCGAACTTGCGGCCATTGGTCAGCCACCCCGTGTAGTGCACGGTCACGTGGTCGCCGCTCTTCGCGGCGGCGCCGTCGCCAACAGCAAGGTCTTCGATCATCAGCCCGCTGGCCGTCGTCACTGTCGTCATGGCAGTCTCGTCGATTCCGAAAGGGGCGGATGTTACCTGCGCCTCGCGTCGTCCTCAGGGCGCGAGGTCGATCACGCGCACGGAGACCTTCTGCTCCTTGCCGCTGCGCGCGATGGTGAGTTCGGCGTCGCGGCCGGTGCCTGCGCGGTCCAGTTCGTTGGCGAACTGCGACGGCGTCTCGGTCGGGCGGCCGTTGACCGCAATGATCACGTCGCCGACGTCGCGCGACCGCGGGTTCGCCGGGCGCAGACCGGCCCTGGCAGCGGGCGACCCGGGGCGCACGCTCTCGATCACCACGCCGCGGATGCCGGCGCGCGCGACGACGTCCGGCGGATACGGAACGATGCCGATGCCGGGGATCGGCGCGCGACCGCGCGAGATCAGCGACGGCACGATGCGATTGACGAGATCGACCGGGATCGCGAAACCGACACCGGCCGAGCTGCCCGACGCCGAGCGGATGGCGCTGTTGACGCCGACCAGCCGGCCGGCGCTGTCGAGCAACGGCCCGCCGCTGTTGCCGGGATTGATCGCCGCGTCGGTCTGGATCACGCCCGCGACTTCGCGGTAGCCGGCGGTCGGCAGTTCGCGATCGAGCGCGCTGACGATGCCGCGCGTCAGCGTGCGCTGCAGGCCGAACGGATTGCCGATCGCGAAGACCGACTGGCCGACTTTCAGTTCGCTCGACGCGCCCATCGGGATCGGTCGCAGGTCCTTCGGCGGCCGCGTCAGCTTCACCACGGCGAGGTCGTACTCGGGCGCGCGTCCCACGACGGTTGCGGGAATCGGGTCGCCGGCGTCGAGCTGGACGAACACCTTGCGCGCGCCATCGACGACGTGATTGTTGGTGACGACGTGCCCTGTGCTGTCCCACACGAAGCCGCTGCCAGCACCCTGCGAAGCGGTGACGAACCAGCCGGCCTGCTGCAGCACTTCGGTGGTGATGTACGCGACCGACGGTGCGGCGTTGTGGAACAGTTCGACGACCGCGCGCTCGCTGTCGGGCAACGGTCCGCGCGGCGTCACGGTCCGCGGCTCGACGCGCGGCGGAGTCTGCGCGATCGAACTCAGTGCGCCCGCGGCCGCGACCGCGGCCACCCCCGCGGCAATCGCCGCCCGCCTGAGCCAGGCTGATCCGGATTTCATCGTGTCGGCATCTCCTGCGCCCGCAGAGGCGCTGTGCAACAGCCCTGTTAACTATGGGCGCACCGCCGTGTTCACAAGCCGCCGGCACGGCCGATCCGTCGGCCGTGGCGCCGATTCGTCGGACGCCGCCCCGCTTCGCGCCCTCCGCCGCGCGCGGCTGCAGTTCACGCCCGGACTCGTGCAGTTCATCGCATCCACGTGGCGGCCGCTCGCGTCGATTCCTACAGTGCACACATCGACGACATCCGTCGCCAGCCGCACGAGGACATCGCCATGCTCAAGCACGCTGAAACGGTCTTCTTCCTCCTCGCCACCGTGGCCGCGCTCGCCCTGCCGGCCGTGCCCGCGGTGCAGGAAGCCCTCGCGCGGGACTACGCGACCGTCGAGGCCGCGCTGCCCGTGCTCCTCATGGAGCGCGTCGAGATCGTCGCCGCGTCCTTGCACCCGTCCCCCACGCAGGTCGCTGCGGTTCGCTGAGAACCCTCTTGCCTGCGCGGCCGGCGCCCTCCCGCGCCGGCCGCTTTTTTTCGTCCGAAGTTTCCCGTCCCCTCGCGCCCATCGACCGGCCTACCGTCAACCCGGCGAGGGCGCTGTACGTTGAAAATACAATGGCTGTCGCCATCACCAAGCAATCGACGGGAGATTCAATGAAGTTGCAGTCCACCCTCATCGCCATCACCGCCGCTGCGCTGCTCAGCGCCTGCGCCTCGTCCGGATACGAGCCGAACAAGACGCGGGACACCGCCGTCGGCGCCGCCGCCGGCGCGGCGGTCGGCGCACTCGCGCACAGCAGCAACCGGACCCACGGCGCGCTGGCCGGCGCGGCGATCGGCGCGCTCGGCGGCTACGTCTGGTCGAGCCAGATGGAAAAGCAGAAGAAGGAAATGGAGCAGGCCACCCAGGGCACCGGCGTGCAGGTCACACAGACGGCGGACAACCAGCTGAAGCTCGAAGTGCCGAGCGACATCTCGTTCGACGTGGGCCGCGCCGACATCAAGCCGAACTTCGCGCCGATCCTCGACAAGTTCGCGCAGTCGCTGAACCAGAGCCCGGCATCGACAGTCCGCATCATCGGCCACACCGACAGCTCCGGCAGCGATGCGATCAACAACCCCCTGTCGGTGAACCGCGCCGCCAGCACGCGCGACTACCTGGTAACGCGGGGCGTGAACACCCAGCGGATCGCGATCGACGGGCGCGGGTCACAGCAGCCGATCGCCGACAACGGGACCGACGCGGGCCGCGCGCGCAATCGCCGCGTCGAGATCTTCGTCGCCGAGGCGGCACCGGCGCAGGCCGCACCGGCGCAAGCCGCGCCGGCGCGCTGAGCGTTCGCGACACCGCGCGTCCGGCTGCAATCCAGCGGCCGGCGCGCGCCGTATTTCAGAGCCGCGGCCGCCGCAGCCGCTTGTGCATGCACACGGCGATGGAGGGGCAGAGCGACGCGAACTGCGCCGTGCCCTGGATCGCGAGCGGCACCGACGCGCGCTGCACGCGCAGGTAGTCGTGCAGGGCGAAGAAGCCGGGCACGCTGCCGGTGAGCAGGTAGAGGTCGTCGATGCCGCGCTGTTCGGCGAGCCGCTCGACGGCCGCCACCAGCGCGCCGCCGCGTCCCTGTCCATGCAGCGAGGGCAGCACTGCGAGCGACCGCAGCAGGCCCGCGCCTTCGGCATTCTGGAGGCCGACCACGCCGACCACCTGCCCCGCCTCGCGCATCACCAGGAAGTCGACCGGCGACGTGTCGACGTCGTCGACGAGCAGGCCGGACTGCCGCAGCAGCTCGCGCACGCGCGGGCGGTCGTGCCCGCGCGCCGGCTCGATCAGGAAGGGATCGACGTGCATCGACGCATTCTCGCAGCCTCGGGGCGGCGGCTCCAGTCCGCGCCTGCGGAGGTTGGCGAAGGCCGCTAGATGACGACCTGCGTGCCGATCTCGATCACGCGGTTCGGCGGAATCCGGAAGAAGTCCGACGCTGGCTGCGAGTTGCGCAGCATCCAGCCGAACAGCCGCTGCCGCCAGCGCCACATGCCCTGCCCGGTGCGCGCGAGCACGTTCTGGCGGGACAGGAAGAACGAGCACTCGTTGACCGACAGTTCCAGGTCGTGGTGCCGTGCCAGCACCTCGAAGATCGCGGCCACGTCGTAGGTGTCCTGGAAACCGAGTCGCACCACCACCTGCCAGCACCCTTCTTCGAGGTCGGTGACCTCCGCCATGTCCTCGGGATCGACGTGCGGCACGTTGCGCGCGATGGCGGTCAGGAACACGACGCGTTCGTGCATCACGCGGTTGTGCTTCAGGTTGTGCAGCAGGGCGTGCGGCACCAGGCCGGTTTCCTGCGACATGAAGACGGCGGTTCCCTCGACGCGCACCGGCGGGTAGAGCGACAGGCTCTTCAGGAACGGCTGCAAGCGCGATGCCGGTCTTCTCGAGTTCGTGGTTCACGATCGAGCGGCCGCGCTTCCAGGTCGTCAGCACGAGGAACACGACGGCGCCGAACGCGAGCGGAAACCAGCCTCCCGACGCGATCTTGACGGAGTTCGCCGCGAGGAACAGCAGGTCGATCGACAGCAGCGGCAACAGGATGAGCGCCATCTTGCCGAAGCCCCAGTCCCACCGGTAACGGGCGACGATGAACACGCCGAGCGTCGTGATCGTCATGGTCGTCGCGACCGCAACCCCGTACGCCGATGCCAGGTTCGACGAAGTGCCGAACCCGAGCACCAGCACGATCACCAGCAGGAGCAGGGTCCAGTTGATCAGCGGAACGTAGATCTGCCCGGCGGCCGTCTGGGAGGTGAACAGGATGGGCGTCCGCGGCAGGTATCCGAGCTTGATCGCCTGCGCAGTGATCGAGAACGCGCCTGAGATCACGGCCTGCGACGCGATGACGGTGGCCGCCGTGGCCAGGAACACGAGTGGCAGCTGCAGCCAGTCGGGCGCGAGCATGAAGAACGGATTGCGGGCCGCCTCGGGGTTCGCGAGCACGAGCGCACCCTGGCCGAAGTAGTTCAGCAGCAGCGCCGGCATCACCAGCCAGAACCACGCGCGCTGGATCGGCGAGCGTCCGAAGTGACCCATGTCGGCATACAGCGCTTCGCCGCCCGTCACCGCGAGGAACACGAGGCCGGCGACCGCGAACGAGGCACCTGGATTCGCGAGCACGAACGCGACGGCGTACACGGGGTCGATCGCCTGAAGAACCTCGGGTTGGTGCGCGATCTGCACGACACCGAGCACCGCCAGCGTGGCGAACCACACGAGCATGACGCCGCCGAAGACACGGCCAATCGACGCGGTCCCCTTGTGCTGCACGGCGAACAGGCCGATCAGCACCGCCAGCGTCAGCGGGATCACGAGTCCCTTGAAGCGGGGCGACACGACCTCGAGGCCCTCGATCGCCGACAGGACCGAGATGGCCGGCGTGATCGCGCTGTCGCCGTAGAACATCGCCGCGCCGAACAGGCCGACCACGACCGCGCGCGGCGGAGAGCGATCCCCGCGCGGGGCATCTGCCGGATCACCAGCGCGAGCAAGGCGAGAATGCCGCCTTCGCCCTGGTTGTTGGCGCGCAGCACGATCAGCACGTACTTCACCGACACGACGAGCGTGATCGCCCAGAAGATCATCGACAGGACGCCGAACACCGCGGTCGGCGTCGTGCCGGCGCCGTGCTCGCCGGCGAGGCTCTCCTTCAGCGCGTACAGCGGGCTCGTGCCGATGTCCCCGTAGACGACGCCCAGCGCAGCGATGAAGAGGCCGGAAGCCTGCCTCGCGCTTTTCGAGTGTTCGACCGTCATGGAAGCGGGAAGGTTACTCCGCCGCGGCTCCGGCGCTCGTCGCGCCGAGCGCCGCACGCTGCCGTTCGTCGAGCTTGCCCAGCACCTCGACCGCGTGCTCGTGGCCCTGGCGCACGATCTGGTCGAAGCGCGACCACTGCAGCAGCCCGACCTTGTACAGCGGCGGGCAGAAGTAGACGTCGGTCTGCCGCCGCGCTTCGTCCTGGCGCGACATGCTGTAGAGGATCGTCACGTTCAGCAGGTACGACGTCAGCGACGGCAAGCGGTAGCGCCGCTTGTGGCGCGGGCGGAAGCGGTCGCGCAGCAGCGCCCAGCTGCCCGGCACCTCGTCGAAGTCGAGCTTGCGGGCCTGGCGCGCGCCGAGGTCGACGCCGAGCACCTGGCCGACGCCGCGCGCATCGCGCATCAGGTCCACCGGGAAGTTGTTGAACGTGCCGCCGTCGCACAGCAGGTCGCCGTCGCGCACGACCGGCGGCAGCGCGCCGGGGATCGCCATGCTCGCGAGCAGCGCCTGCGCGAGGTCGCCGCGGTCGATGCGGTGCTCGCGACGCCTGCGAGTAGTTGGTCGCGACGCAGAAGTACGTCTTCCAGAGGTCCTCGACGGCGATCGGCTCGCCCACCAGTTCGCGCAGCGAACCGTCGATCGCCTTGCGCACGCGCCGGCCCTTGATCAGCGAGATCAGCGGCAACCAGTTGAAGTCGCCCGTGGGATTCGCGCCGAACGCCTTGCGCGCCACCGCGATCGAGCGCTCCATCGGCTGGTCGGCGGCGACCAGCGCAGCCATCGCCGCGCCGATGCTCGTGCCGCCGACGCAGTCGATCTCGATGCCGCGCTCCCGCAGCGCCTGCCAGGTGCCGAGGTGAGCGAAGCCGCGCGCGCCGCCGCCGGCGAACACGAGGCCGACGGCCTTGCGGCTCAGCAGGCGCGCGAGCCGCGCCAGGTCGCGATCGAGCCCGCGGCGCAGGTGCACGTGGCCGGTGACCGGGCGCCGCGCAAGCCACTGGTGCGTGCCGCGCGGGATGCGCGCGTCGGCCGGATGCAGCAGCACGAGGATCTCCGCCGCCTCGATGCGCGCCGGGCGGCCCTCGAGGCAGGCCTGCTCCGCGGCGTGCACCGCGGCCGGCTGCGTGGCGTCGGCCAGCAGCAGGATCTCGTCGCTGTGACGCACGCAGCGGCGCGTCCACGGACCGGGCGCCGGGTCGGCGATCAGCAGCACGAAGTCGCTGGTCGCCTCGATCTGGTCGAGCGCGGCCGCGACGGCCTGGTCGCCGGCGTCGCCTTCGGACGCACTGGCGCCCTCCTGTCCGACGGCGCGATCCATCGCCGCCGCGTCGAAGACGCTGACGCGCCCGAGGCGCTCGAGATGCGGCAGCAGTTCGGTCGCGAACGCGCTCGCGGATACGCCATCGGAGACCGGCAGCACGCCGACGATGACCGGCGCGGGCAACGGACGGCGCTCGTGCTGCGTCTGCAGTCGACGGATGATCTGGCGCGTCAGCGTCAGCGAGACCTGCGGGCTCAGCGCGAGCAGTCCGTCGAACTGCGGCTTGTCGAGCTTCACGAGGACCGAGTCGCGCACCGCGACGACCGTCGCGGAGCGCGGTTCGCCGGTGAACAGGCTCATCTCGCCGATCACCTCGCCGCGGCCGATCTCGCGGATCATCCGCTCGGTGCCGCGCTCGTCGCGCATGTAGATGCGCAGCCGGCCACTGAGCATCAGGTAGCCGGAGTCGCCCGCCTGCCCCTGCTCCATCAGCACGTCGCCGCCGGCGAGTTCCACCCACTGCACGTGCTCGCGCAGGTACTCGAGCGCCACCGGGGCGGTGTCGCCGAGCAACCGGTCCAGTTGTTCAGCGAGCAACACTTCGCGGTGGGGTGCGGCAGTCGTCATCGTTCCGTCAAGGCTTGCGAATGGGCCGCATCGTAGCGACCCGCGGGCGTCAGCGCGCCGCCTTCGCCGCCTGCAGTTCGGCGGACAGCGCACGGACGCGCGACGCGAGCAGAAGGCTGATGTTCAGCAGCAGCTTGCCGAGCAGCGCCGGGTAGTCGGCCATCAGCCGGGTGTACTGCTCGCGCGGCAGTTCGAGGACGATGGCGTCGGCTTCCGCGATCGCGTCGGCGGAGCGCGCCATGCCGGCGAGCAGCGCCATCTCCCCGAACACGACGCCGGGCGCGTACGACACGAGGCGGCGGCCCTCGGTCAGCGTGTCGCCGCCGTTCTGCGGGGGCAGCCAGATGCCGATCTGCCCGTGCATCAGGACGTACATCGAGTCGCCCGGGTCGCCGCTGTGGAACACGTATTGGCCCCGCGCGATGCGGTGTTCGATCAGCATGCCGGCGAGCACCGCGCGTTCCGAGGGCTCGAGGCCGGAGCCCATCAGGGTCTCCTCGAGCGACAGCGCGATCGCGCGCGATCCCGCCGGCAGCAGGCTCTTCAGCAGGCGGTCCTCCGCGCACTCGAGGGCGAGGTCCGTGTCCGGGAAGAACACGGAGTCGTCGAGCAGGCCGTGCACGTCCATGTCGCGGATCGTGCGGGCCCGCGGGTCCTTCAGCGACAGCCCGGCGAACAGCAGCCCCTTGCCGGCGCGCCGCACGTGGTCGGCGGCGACCAGCATCACGCGCGCCCCGCTCGCGTCGACTTCGCTGACGCGCTCGAAGTCGATGATGATGTGGTCGGCGTCGTGGATCAGGTGCTCGATCGCCTCGTCGGCTTCCTCGGCCGTACCGAAGAACAGCGCGCCGTCGAGCTCGACGACGACGATGCGCTTGCCGTGCTTGCCGAGCAGGTCGGTCTCGACCGCGGGACGGACCTTGCGCGAGCGCCGGACGTCGGCGTGCACGATCTGGCGCACCGGCCCCTTGGTGTTGCTGCGGATGAACATCAGGATGGCGACCAGCATGCCGATGCCGATGCCGGCCGGCAGCGAGACGAACATCACCACGCCGGCGACGAGCGCCATCACCGCGTAGCTCTGCGCCATCGCGCGCGGCACGCGCCACTGCAGCGTCTGCAGGAACAGCACTCCGGTCGCGCGCCGCGTCCACTTGTCGACGAGCGAGAACGCGACGGCCGAGAACACGCCCGCGATCGCCGCCATCGGGACGATGCGCATCCAGGCCAGGCCGATCAGCAGGCCAGCACGAGCCCGATGCCGAAGAACAGGCGGCTGGCCGCCGTGCTGCCGCCGGCGTCGATGTTGACCTTGCTGCGCATGATCGCGCCGGCCGCGGGCAGCCCGCCGATCGCGCCGACCGCCATGTTGGCGGCGCCCTGCGCGATCATCTCGCGCGTCAGGTTGCGGCGCTTGTGCGTCATCTCGTCGACGTGCGAGGCGCCGAGCGCGGTCTGCAGTCCCGCGATGAAGGCCATCACCACAGCGAACTGCAACACCGTCCAGATGTGCTCCTCGAAGTACCCGTCCGGCAGGTAATTCACGGTTCCCTGCAGCACGTCGAGCTGCGGCCACTGGAACTCGGGCGGCGAGAACAGCGGCCCGAGCAAGCGCACCGGCCCCGCTGAACGCGAGCACGTGGTGGAGCAGCGTGGCCGTCGCGATCGCGATCATGTAGGCGGGGATGCGCCGGGTCAAGGCCGGGGGACGCATCGGCGATCAGGAAGGCGACGAGCGCGATCAGGGCCGCGGCCGGCTTCAACTTCCTGCCAGGCCGCGACGCTCGCGCCGACTGGCAGGCCGAGGATGTTCGGCAGCATCGCGCCGATCATCAGGATGGCGGTGCCGTTCATGTAGCCGGCGTGCACCGGATACGGGACGTAGCGGATCAGGCCCGCCATGCGGAACACGCCAAGCAGCAACTGCAGGAAGCCCGCGAGCACCACCGCGAGCGCGACGAACGCGAGCACCATCGGAGGGAACGGGAAGCCGTTCGGGCCGATCGAGCGCGTGTCGAGCGCGAGCGTGGCGATCAGCGTGGCGAACAACAGCGACAGCGCCGAGCTCGAGCCGCTCAGCATCGGCCCGCGCGCGCCCGCGAGCACCACGACGATGCTGGAAACGGCCGCGGCGAAGACGCCGAGCACGAATCCCAGCTTGGCCTGCTCGGGTCCGAGGCCGGAGAAGGCAACGAGGCCGTAGGCCCCTTCGACCGCCAGCAGCACGACGGCCGCCGTGATCCCGCCCGCGATGTCGCCGCGCGCCGTCCCGCCGGGCTGCCACAACGATCCCCACCAGCCGCCTTGGGCGCTGACCGCACTCACCGCGCTTCCCCCCGTTTCCACCGAGCGCCCGGCGCCTGAGCCATCGGCTCCAGGGCGTTCTTCGATTCGTCAAATCAGCACGGTGTTTGTGCACCGCGCCAGCCGGGAAGCGGCGAAGGATACCAAGCGGCCCCAGGTCCTCGCGGCTCAGTCCCGCGATCCCCAGGTGGGGAAGTCCTCGACGACCTGCGAGTGCGTGACCAGTTCGCTGCCGTTCCACAGAGTGAAGCTGGAAGCCCGACGGCTCGAAGGTGAAACCGATGTCGGCCCCCGGCACGAGGTCGAGCAGCAGTTGGTGCGCCGAGCTCGGGCACACCGATGCCGTCGTCCCCGCAAAGCGCGCGTGGATCGTGCGGTGGTAGTGCCCGCTGATGACCCGCTCGACGTGGCCGTAGCGCGCCACGACGGCCGCCTCTTCCCACGGGTTCGCCAGCGTCATCTGGTCCATGAACGAGAGGCCGGTGACGAACGGCGGATGGTGCTGCGCGACGATCGTCGGGCGGTCGGAACTCGCAAGCGTGCGGTCGAGCCACGTCGAGACGGCGTCCGCAGAGCTCGCCGCCGGGCGCGCGCGGAATCAGGGTGTCGAGCATCACCAGCCGCACGTCGAAGTCGTCGACGACGTACTGGACGAAGCCGTCCTCGCCGCAGAGATGGCGCTGCTTCGGGAAGGCCTGCTGCAGCACCTGGCGGTCGTCGTGGTTGCCCACGCCGAGGTAGACCGGCATTGTCAGCGGGCTGAGGAGTTCACCGAGAAACCCGTACTCTGCCAGGGTCGCGTGGTCGGTCAGGTCGCCGGTGACGACGACCGCGTCGGGAACCCGAGGCAGCGAAAGGATCTTGCGAACGCAGCGCTCGAGCATGCCCGGCGTGTCGACCCGGCCGTAGGCCAGCCGGCCCTCGGGAACGAGATGCGGATCGCTGATCTGGCAAAGCAGCATGCCGACGGCCTCCTTGTTCGACCTTCGTAACAGTCAGCGACGGCTTGCGCCCGTTGCTCTGCTGTCGACGAGAGCGTAGCCGATGAGTCGGATCGCGCTGGACGAGTGTAAAAAATTTCGACGTAAAGAAACTCGACACAGCAAGCACAGCGGCGCGAAGATTTCAAGACAGTATCCGACCAGCGGTCAAATTTCTCTTCCCACCGATACGCGCAGCCACATAGAATCCGTGCGTCGTTCCGACAAAAACAAAGCTTCACTCGAATGTGTGCGTCACGTCCAACGCGCGTGAACACGGATCGGTGAGCGTCAATCGCGGGGGTGTCACATGCTTCGAGAATTCGCGGGACTGCTGAAGCGCGCAAGTGCCGTCGCAGGCGTGGCATCGCTAGTCGCATTCGCTGGGCAAGCGAATGCGGTGTCGTACGTGGGCACGTGGGACCCCCTGCTACCGTCGCCGTTCAGCGACCTTCGATGGGAAGGCACCGTGCAGTTCGATTTGCCCTGCCTATCCCTTGGCAACACCTTTACCGGCACCAAGAACAGCTCAAACTGCAGTGGCTTGTCGCTCATCAGCGGCACAGTGGAGTTCTTCGACACGAATGGCACGTCCACCCTCGCTGACGACACGCTCGTCGATACGCTGAATCTTCCTCCCCGTGGCGGCGTCCACGCTTTCGAAGGTCGTCCTGTCGAACGGCACGCCGACCGGAGTGTGGGGTGATTTCAACACTTATCTGCAATCGAGCATCTATGCGGACGGCGTCAACGCGAGCAACGGCTCCGCGGCACAGTGGGAACTAAGCTTCAACGATGTCCCGGTGCTCAGCTGGAAGTACCAGAAGTGCAAAGTGGATGACGACGCGTGCCACTTCGCCGTAGCGGCAAGTTCCTTCGATGACTGCAAAGACTATTCAGGTTCTACGCCGACCAGCGGCCGACGAGCGCCCGACTGGACCGGTTTCACCGCTGTCGTGCCGGAACCTGGCAGCCTGGCCCTGATGCTCCCGGCGCTCGGCGCGTTCGCATTCGTCCGTCGGCGCAAGGACAAAGCCGCGAGGGTGGTGCACGGCTGACGCGTTCCGGCTGCCGTTTGACCCAAGCGCCGGCTTTTCAGCCGGCGCTTTCGCTTGCGCGACTGCTTCGCAAATGTCGAGAGCCTTGCCCTGCTCACCCCGACGCTGCCGCCCGGGGCTTGTGGCGGCCTGCGGAGGCGCAAAGCCACCACCCGAACGGCCACCTCACATCTTCTAGCGCGTTCGCCCTACGCGAGCACCGGCTCTTCGGCCGGCGCCAGCGCTTGCGCGACCCCTTCCCGAATGTCGAGGGTCTTGCCTTGGGCCGCCTGCGCCGCAAAGGCTTCGTCGCCAAGCGCCTGTCGAAGTGACTCGAGGCGTGCTTCGATCGCGCGCGCGGCTTTCTCCGGATGGAGAAGCTGGAGGCGTTCTCGCGCGGCTCGAACGGCGGACAGCAAGCGGACAGCCCGCGCGGAGTCAGTGTCTGCCAGCAGGGCGGCGACGTCCTCGAGACACCCGAGTAACTCCTCCCACATCTCGAAGGAAGCGTAGGCACGCAGCGCTGCAGCGAGGCGATCGCGCGCCTGCGCGCGATCGCCTCGCTGCAGATCGCACTTGCCGAGCCACTGGGTGGCGTCTGCTTCGCCGCGCTTGTCACCGAGTTCCCGACACACGGTGAACGAGCGCTTGAACGAGTTCTCAGCGCCGGCGAAGTCCCCCGCCTCGTACGCCACCTCGCCCAGCATCAGGTGGCAGGCGCCCTCCACTTCCTTGTTACCGATCTTCTGGGCGACTTCAAGACACTGCTGGAGGTACGCGCGCGCCTCGTCCTCCTTGTCCGCCCGGTGGCAGATCTGGCCGAGGTGCAACAGGCCGATGGCTTCGCCGTATCGATCGTTCAGTGCTCGAAAGATCCTGAGCGCCTCCTGCTCCCCCTGCTCGGCGCCCGCCGTGTCCCCGGCACGCAGACGGGCCAGAGAAAGCGTCGAGAGCGTCGCCGCGATGTCCTTTTCGTTGCCTAGCTCGCGCCGTAACTCGAGGCAAGCCTCGAACATGCGGCGCGCCTCCGCATGGTCGCTCTGCGCCTCGGCGAGGGTTGCGCCCACATACAGCGTCCAGGCCTGTGCGAGATTCGACGCCTGGACGGCGGGCAAATCCAGTGCGGCGCGCAGCATCGCGCGCCCTTCGGTGACGTAGCCGCGCACCATCCAGAAGCCCTGCAGCGCGACTCCCATCTTCACGGCAATCAGGGGGTCGACCCCGCCCGAAAGAGACAGCGCAATGGCAGACCGCACATTGTCGATCTCGCCTTCCAGGCGCTGGATCCACATGGCCTGCTCCGCGCCGCGCATCCCATCGCGCGCCGACTTTGCGAGCGCGAAGTAGTAATCGCAATGCGCCTGCGCGGTCGCATCCCTGTCGCCGTTCTCCGCGAGCTTGCCCGCCGCATATTCGCGGATGGTTTCGAGCATCTTGTAGCGCGGGTCCTCCTGCGACTCGTCCAGCGTGACGAGCGACTTCTCGACGAGCGACGCGAGAAGATCCAGGACGTCGTCGGGCAGCAGCGGATCGGCGCCGCAGATCGCCTCGGCCGCCGCGAGATCGAAGCCGCCGACGAACACGCCCAAGCGGGCGAACAGCGTCTTCTCCTGGTCGTTCAGCAGGTCGAACGACCAGTCGACCAGCCCCTTGAGCGTCTGCTGACGCTCCTGCAATACGCGCGCACCGCCGGTGAGGATCTTGAAGCGGTCCTTCAGGCGCGAGTTGATGTCCGCCACCGACAGCGAGCGCACGCGAGCGGCGGCCAGTTCGAGCGCCAGCGGGATGCCCTCGAGGCGCGCCACGAGTTCGGCGACGGCGCCAGCGGTCGTCGCATCCAGCGCGAACGACGGTTTGCTCTGCTGCGCGCGCGAGACGAACAACTGCACGGCCGTGGACCGCGAGACCTCGTCCACGCTTGCGCCGCGCGTCGGCAGCGGAAGCGGCTGCACCGGGTAGTTCTGCTCACCCGGAACATGCAGCGCCTCGCGGCTGGTGGCGATGATCCGCACATTCGGAGCGGCGCGCAGCACGGCGTTGGCGAGTTCGGCCGCCGGCTTCATCAAGTGCTCGCAGTTGTCGATGATCAGCAGAACGCGCTTGTCCTTGAGGTGCGCGCAGATCGACTGAATCAGCGGCCGATCTGGCTCTGCCTTCACGCCGATCAGCTGCGCCGCTTCGCTCGCGACGAGCGATTCGTCGCGCAGCGGGGACAGGTCCAGGAACCAGACGCCGTCCGAGAACTTGTGCAGCAGCCCCGCCGCCGATTGCACCGCGAGCCGGGTCTTGCCCAGACCACCCATGCCCAGCAGCGTCACCAGCCGGGCCTTCTCGAGCGCGGCCCTGACCTCGCCGATCTCGCGCTCGCGGCCGACGAAGGCCGTGGCGAGATGCGGCAGGTTGTGCGGAATCTCCTTGACCGGCAGCCACCAGTCGTTGTCGCGGATGACGCGATAGACCTTCTCGCTGTCGGGCGGAGGAACGAAGGGCGAGCTGTCATCGCCCACCTCGAACAGTTCGATCGGCTCGGGGATGCCCTTGACCATCCAGAAGCCGTGCGACTCGATGCGCAGGTCCGTGGCGCCGAGCGCCTCGCGGGCCTCGGCGGTGATCAGCGTCTGGGCGCCCTGCGCCAGCGACATGATCCGCGCCGTGGTCGGCTTCGCGAGTCCCTCGACCTCGATCGGTTTCGCCCCCAGCGCGACGTCCTCGGCGGTGTTCTTGCGAAGCATCACGGGGCCGACGTGGACGCCGGCACGCGCCTTCAAGGGGAGCGGCAGTTCGGCGAGCGCGTGGTGGTAGGCCAGCGCATAGGACACGGCGTCGGCGGCCTCGTCGAACAGCATCAGCATGCCGTCGGTCTTGTCGATCTCGCGGCCGCGATGCTTCACGAGCAGGTCGCGCGCGGCCCGGTCGTGGGAGATCCAGACGTCGGCCATGGCCGCGTCGCCGATCGCCTCGGCGAGCTTGGTGCTGTCGACGACGTCGGTCAGCAGCAGGGTTCGAACGTCGCTCATGGCGCCGACGCAGTTCGCCAGAGAACGTCGTGCGGCTCGAAGATCGGGCAAAGAACCATTCCGAAGGTCTCTTCTACTTTCTCCGGCAAGGCGCAGGCCAAGTGGCCACGCGCTCGCGCGCGACAGCCGCGAGAGTAACGGAAGGCGACACAGGGGGAAATGCAGCGGGCGGCCTGGTCTTCCGCTGGGTGGCGTCGTCGGGGCTGCCCGCGCCCAAGGGCGGAGCGGACGGTCCATTCGACGATGGTTCCCCAGTCATGCCGCCCCGCGGATCGGTTGAGTTAAAGTTCAGGGCGGTCCGCGGGTGTAGTTCAATGGCAGAACGGCAGCTTCCCAAGCTGCATACGAGGGTTCGATTCCCTTCACCCGCTCCACCCTTTCCCGGCCGGAACGTGACCTTCCGGCCAGGACTTCAACTGCCGCTCGTCGGGAAAGGACCGGTGGCGGGTCGGATAGGGCCTTTTCCTGAGTTGCATGTTGCCGTGTAGCTCCTAGAATGAGTCACATGTTCGCGGGATGTGAGGCTGCGGGCATACTCTTAGTTCCTAGCCGAAAAATGGGCCATACGCCGAGCCAACCGAACCAGAAGCGCCGAGCCGTCCTGCGGGGATCGCTCGCGGCACCGGTCGTGCTTACAGTGTCATCGCCGGCCGCGGCCGTGAGCAGCCTTCGGAGGTGCCTGAACAACCAGAACGCTCAGTACGCGGAGCCGTTCATCAACGCAAG
Organism: uncultured beta proteobacterium; assembly: GCA_963841815.1. GTDB lineage: Bacteria > Pseudomonadota > Gammaproteobacteria > Burkholderiales > Burkholderiaceae_F > JAOUJD01. The sequence goes on from CAWJEE010000009.1 coordinate 57,660, forward strand.
TGCAGACACCTGGTTGAGAAAGCCGGTCAAAGTGCACAAGCTCGAGAAGAGCGAAGGCAACGACAAGGACAAGGACAACAAGGGCTGGGCCAAGGGCGGCGGCCCTGACAAGAAGACCACGGATTGGGTCTACTTCGATGAAGGGCTGCAGGACTACGTGACAGTCGCCGCGCCGCACCGGCGCCAGGACATCGGGCCCCTGACGAACGGGTGGAAGAAGGTCGCCACCGAGACACGCTGGGGACTCGTGTGGGTCGACGAGAACTCCGGAACACCGTATTCCAAGCTTCAGATCCAGCGACCCACCGGATATACGGCGTGCACGCATAGCTGCTACACGTCGTTCAACTCCGGCCGCGGGGCAGGCTGAGAGCCGCTTCACAGACGGTGCCCGATTTCGCTGAACCGCCAGGTGTGCGGTTCGCCGCCATCGATCACTTGCGAGTGCACGTGTTTGAAGACGAGGCAGTCGTCTTCGACCCGCTGTCCTGGGACGCCCACCTGCTGAATCCCGCAGCCATGGCGGTCCTGGAGTTGCTGCTGGAGGCGCCGAGGGCCGACGGATGAGATTGCCGCCTTCCTGAGGGAAGCGCTGCAGCCCGAAGAGCAGCCTCAGGCTTCCGCTCACGCGCAGCGACTGATCGCCGAGTTGCAGGCGCTCGGACTGGTGCGACCTCAGCGAGCCCACGGCAAGTGAGAATCGCTGACACCTCCGTCGAGTCGCTGCTGCAGCGCCTGTCCTCCGATGGCCTCGGCATCGACTTCGGCGCTGCGCGGGCGCGCATCCGCACCGCAATGCCCGCTGTCGCCGGGATGATCCGCACCCTGTACGGCGGCTACACGACCGAAGACGCCGAGGGAATGTTCGACGTCACCGTCGATCTGCAGCGCGTACGCGGCGTCCGCGGCTTCATCCGCCCGCAATGCGAACTGTTGTGCGACGGTGTCCGGGAGATCGAACGCTTCCCGCTCGACACGCCGCTGCCGCTGCTCGAGTGGGGCACCAACTACGCAATCGCGACCCGCCTGTTCTGCTACCTGCTGCTGCACGCCGGCGTGGTGGAACGCGGCGGCCGCGCGATCGTCATGCCGGCGATGCCGGGCTCCGGCAAGAGCACGCTGACGGCGGCGCTGACGCTGCGCGGCTTCCGCCTTCTGTCGGACGAGTTCGGAGTCGTACGCCTGGGGGATGCACGCCTGCTGCGGATGCTCCGTCCTCTCGCCCTGAAGAACGAATCGATCGACGTGATCGCGCGCTTCGAACCGACCGCGGTCATCGGCCCGCGCTTTCCCAAGACGCACAAGGGCACCGTCGCGCACCTCGCGCCGCAGGCGTCGCATGTCGACGCGCGGCACGAAGTCGCCAACCCGGGGCTCGTGGTGTTTCCCCGCTTCGACCCGTCGGCCGGCGTAGAACTCGAACCGGTGAAGAAGACGCGCGCGTTCGCGCGGCTCGCGGTCAACTCCTTCAACTACCACGCGCTCGGCCCGGACGCATTCGATGCGCTCGGCCAACTGGTGGACAGGAGTTCGTGCTGGCAACTTCGCTACGGCGATCTCGACGGCGCGATCAAGGCGATCGGCGATTTGCTCGACGAGACGCTTCGGACCGGTGATGCCGTGCCTGCCGCGCGCGACCAACAGGCGGTCGCCTGAGCAACGCTGCATGACCGCCGCCGTCAACACGCCATCGACGCAAGGCCCGCCCGAATCGGTGCGACCGCTGCTCGCGGCGCTTGCGGATCCAGCCTCCTCGGCCAGCTACGACGAATCGCACTGGGACCGCGTGATTCCGCTCGCGCGCAGCGCGCGCCTGCTGGGCGTGCTCGCGACACCGTGTGATCGAGAGCGTCGATCGGTCAGGACTGCCCGAACGCGTCCAGCGTCATCTCGACGCCGGCCTGATCGAGGCGCGGTTCCGGCGCCAGAAGACGCTGTACCTGCTGCACACGATCACGCCGATCCTCGAGAGCCACCCCGGCCCCTGGGTGCTGCTGAAAGGCGCGGGCTACATCGCGCAGGAACTGCCCTTCTCGCACGGACGATTGCCGGCGGACGTCGACCTGATGGTGCCGCGCGCGTCGCTCGACGGCATCGAGCAGGGCCTGCTGAACGCGGGTTGGGAGTTCGAGAAGAACGAGCCGTACGACCAGCACTACTACCGCGCGTGGTCGCACGAACTGCCGCCGATGATCGCTGCCGGCCAGGCGATGGAACTCGACCTGCATCACGGCATCCTGCCGCCGGTCGGCCGCATCCGGCCCGACACCGCGCGCCTGTTCGCCGACGCGGTGCCGGTCGCCGGGTCGCGATTCCACGTGCTGTGCCCGCAGGACCAGGTGCTGCACGCCGTCGTGCACCTGGTGTACGACTCCGATTTCGTCGGCCGGCTGCGCGACCTGCTGGACATCGACGCGTTGTTCCGCCGCCTGCCCCTGTCGGACCACGCCGCGCGCCAGGCGCTCGTCGAGCGCGCGCGCCTGCACGGAATGGAAAAGCCGCTGCACCTCGCCGCGCGGCTGTGCCACGCCTGGTTCGGGACGCCCGGCTGCAATGCGCTCGTCGCCGAAGGCGCCGTGGCGGCGTCCGGGCTCTATGGCCGATCCATCATTGCGATGGCCAACCGGGTGCTCGGGCCCACGAACGGTCAGGACGGATCGGACCGGTCCACGCGGACCGTCGCGCTGCTGCTCGAGGCGCGCTCCCATTGGCTGCGCATGCCGCCGTGGCTGCTGGCGTACCACACCGCTTCCAAGGGCCTGCGCAGCCTGGCGCGATGGACGACGAAGCGGGACGGCGCGGTCGCTGGCTGAATGCCGCACCTGACGCCCGGCTCCGGTCGATAGCGCCAAGGGCGCCGCCGCGCACAGTGCACGCGCGCCCCGGCGCGTAAAATCCTGAGCCATGTCGCATGCTCCCCTGGCTCTCCCCGCACTGCGCCTCACCGTCAACGGCGAAGCCATCGAATGCGTCCCCGGCGCGACCGTAGCCAGCCTGCTCGCCACGATGGACACCGCCGGCAAGCGCGTGGCCGTCGAGCGCAACGGCGAGATCGTCCCGCGTTCGCAGCACGCGACGACGGTGCTCGAGGCCGGGGATCGCCTGGAAATCGTGATCGCAGTCGGAGGCGGTTGATGTCTCACACGCACCTGTTCAACGGCGAACTTCAATGGACCGGCCAGCCCGGCGAGGACGAACACGGCAAGCTCAAGCTCGAGCGCGCGTTCGTGCTCCGCTTCGAGGGCGTGGCGCCGCTCGAGGGCTCGTCGCCGTCGTTCTTCCGCGGCGACGACAGCAAGCACAACCCGGAAACGCTGATGGTCTCGTCGCTGATGGCCTGCCATCACCTGACCTACCTCTCCGTCTGCGAGCGCGCCGGCGTGCGCGTGCTCGAGTACAGCGACCACGGCACCGGCACGCTCGCGATGAAGGACGGCAAGATGCGCATGGTCGAGGTGCGGCTGGCCCCGCAGGTCCGCATCGCCGACGCCGCGAAACTCGACCAGGCGCGCGAGCTGCACGCGAAGGCGCACGCGCACTGCTTCATGTCCAACTCCGTCAACTTCGAGGTCAAGGTCGAGCCGGCCGTGACCGCATGAGATGAACGACACCCTGAGGATCGGCGCGCGCGAGTTCCGCTCGCGCCTGCTGATCGGCACCGGCAAGTACAAGGACCTCGCGCAGACGAAGGAAGCGGTCGAGGCGAGCGGCGCCGAGATCGTCACCGTCGCGATCCGCCGCACCAACATCGGCCAGAACAAGGGCGAGCCCAGCCTGCTCGACGTGCTGCCGCCGTCGAAGTTCACGATGTTGCCCAACAGCGCCGGCTGCTACTCGGCCGAGGACGCGGTGCGCACGCTGCGCCTGGGACGCGAACTGCTCGACGGCCATCCGCTCACCAAGCTGGAAGTGCTGGGCGATCCGCGACTCGCTCTATCCCGAACATGCCCGAGACCATCAAGGCCGCCGAGACGCTGGTGAAGGAAGGCTTCGAGGTGATGGTCTACTGCAGCGACGATCCGATCCAGGCGCAGGTGCTGGAGTCGATCGGCTGCGTGGCGGTGATGCCGCTGGCGTCGCTGATCGGCTCCGGCATGGGCATCCTCAATCCCTGGAACATCCAGCTGATCCTCGAACGGGCGAAGGTGCCGGTGATCGTCGACGCCGGCGTCGGCACGGCGAGCGACGCGGCGATCGCGATGGAACTCGGCTGCGCCGGCGTGCTGATGAACACCGCGGTGGCGCAGGCGAAGGATCCGGTGCTGATGGCGAGCGCGATGAAGAAGGCCGTCGAAGCGGGACGCGAGGCGTTCCGCGCCGGCCGGATGCCGAAGAAGCTCTACAGCGCCACGCCGAGCTCGCCGACCGCCGGCGTCATCGCGCCGAGCAAGGCGGCCTGACCGCCGCCGGGGTCGCTCAGGCCACCGGCAGCGCGCTCGCGCCGATCTTGTTACGGCGCGCGTTGGCGACGAGCGCGAGGATCGCCGTCGACGCCAGCCGCGTGCGCACGCTGTCCGAGCGGCTGGTCAGCACGATCGGCACGCGGGTGCCGAGCACGATGCCGGCGCTGTCCGCGCCCGCGAGGTACTGCAACTGCTTCGCGAGCATGTTGCCGGACTCGAGGTCCGGCACCACCAGGATGTCCGCACGGCCGGCCACGGGCGAGACGATCTTCTTGGTACGCGCCGCCTCGAGGCTGATCGCATTGTCGAACGCAAGCGGGCCGTCGAGCAGGCCGCCGGTGATCTGGCCGCGGTCGGCCATCTTGCAGAGCGCCGCCGCGTCCACCGTCGACGGGATCTTCGGGTTCACCGTCTCGACCGCCGACAGGATCGCGACCTTCGGCTCCTCGATGCCGAGGATGTGCGCGAGTTCGATCGCGTTCTGCACGATGTCGACCTTGTCCTCGAGCGTCGGCTGGATGTTGATCGCCGCGTCGGTCACCAGCAGCGGCCGCGGATAGGCCGGCACGTCGAGGATGAAGACGTGGCTCACGCGGCGCGAGGTGCGCAGGCCGGTCGACGACGGCACCACGGCGGCAAGCATCTCGTCGGTGTGCAGGCTGCCCTTCATCAGGGCCTCGACCCGGCCCTGGCGCGCGAGCTGCACCGCGCGCGCGGCGGCTTCGTGGCTGTGCTCGGTGCTGACGATCGTGATGCCGGTGAGGTCGGCGCCGTGCGCCTCGGCCACCGAACGGATCTTCGCTTCCGGCCCGACCAGGATCGGGACGATCAGGCCGCGTCGCGCCGCTTCGAGCGCTCCGAGCAGCGAGTCGCGGTCGCACGGATGAACGACGGCGCAGCTCACTGCCGGCAGCCCCTCGCAGCGGCGCAGCAGGCGCGTGAACGCGTCGTTGCGGCGCAGGACCATCTCCGGCGTGGCGACGTCGGAGTAGCTGATGCGGTGATCGGGCGCCCGCACGGTCACGGTGCCCGCGACGATTTCGTCGTCGCCCCGCTTGACTGTGCACGCGAGCACGACGACGTTGTCCGGCCGCTTCTCGAGGACCGTCGCCGTGGCGGTCAGCTCGTCGCCGGCCGTGATCGCGCCGTTGAAGTTCAGTTGCTGCGAAAGCAGCGTCGTGCCAGGCCCGGGCATCCTGCGGGACAGCAGCCCGGAGATGATCGCCTCGGCGCCGACCGCCTTCGCCGTGGTTCCCGGCACCAGTCCGTTGCCGTTCGAGGCGAGGTGGAACGCATCGACGTCGCCGCTGACGAGCGCCAGCGCGTCGACCTCGGTCTGGCTGATCCGCCGCGACACCGTGGCGGTCGAGCCGACCTCCAGCTCGTCATAGGTGATGTTGGTGAAGGATCGCAATCCGGTCTCTCCGTGTCCGCTCTTCACTCGTTACCGCTTCACAGATGCGTTTGTGCAACGCACCAATTCTACGCCTCTGGAGTGGGCTGCGAAGGATCGGGCGCCCCCGGTTACCATGCGCCGCCTCCCTGGCACGCCATGTCCGATCCCGACGTCACCGACCCGCCCCCCGAGCCCGCCGGCCCGCCCTATCGCCACATCCGCAGCTTCGCGATGCGGCGTGGTCACATCACGCACGGCCAGCGGCGCGCCGTCGAGCAGTGGTTCGCGGTGTTCGGCATTCCGTACGCGCCGCAGCCCCTCGACTTCGGGCAGGCGTTCGGCCGCCACGCGCCGGTCGTGCTCGAGATCGGCTTCGGCATGGGCGAGACCACCGCGGCGATCGCGCAGTCGCGGCCGGACGTCGACTTCCTCGGCGTCGAGGTCTTCACCGCCGGCGTCGGCGCGCTGCTGAAGCGCATCGACGAACTCGCGCTGGCGAACGTGCGCATCGTCCACCACGACGCGGTCGAGGTCGTGCGCGACATGATCCGGCCCGACGCGCTGGCCGGCGTGCACATCTACTTCCCGGATCCGTGGCAGAAGAAGCGCCATCACAAGCGCCGGCTGGTCGCGCAGCCGTTCATCGGACTGCTCGCGAGCCGCATCGCGCCCGGCGGCTACCTGCACTGCGCCACCGACTGGGAGGACTACGCGCAGCAGATGCTCGAGGTCCTGGGCGCGGAGCCGCAACTCGCCAACACGGCGGACGGCTTCGCGAAGGAACCGGCCAACCCGCTCTGCCGCCGCCCGACCACCAAGTTCAACGCCCGCGGCGACCGGCTCGGGCACGGCACCTGGGACCTCGTGTTCAGTCGACGGTAGCCGCAGGCCGGCCGTTGAACCTGGGTCGATCGACGGCGGCGTTCCGGCGCCGTGTTCGGTATCCTTCGCGCCACGTCCTGCACGACAACAAGGAGAAGACAAGACATGACAGCGAAACTCGCCGCCGAGCTCCTCGGCACGTTCTGGCTGGTGCTCGGTGGCTGCGGCAGCGCGGTGCTGGCGGCCGCGTTCCCTGAACTCGGCATCGGCTTCGTCGGCGTGTCCCTGGCGTTCGGCCTGACGGTGCTCACGGGCGCCTACGCGCTCGGCCCGATCTCGGGCGGTCACTTCAACCCGGCGGTCTCGGTCGGACTCTGGGCCGGCGGGCGCTTCCCGGCCTCGCAGCTTCTGCCGTACATCGTGGCGCAGGTGATCGGCGCCGTCGTCGCCGCCGGCGTGCTCTACCTGATCGCCAGCGGCAAGGCCGGTTTCGACCTGAAGGGCGGCTTCGCGTCGAACGGGTTCGGCGAGCACTCGCCGGGCAAGTACAGCTTCGGCGCGGCGGCGATCACCGAGGTGGTCATGACCTTCATGTTCCTGATCGTGATCCTCGGCGCCACGCACAAGCGCGCGGCCCCGGGCTTCGCGGGTCTCGCGATCGGACTGGCGCTGACGCTGATCCACCTGATCAGCATCCCGGTGACGAACACGTCGGTGAACCCGGCACGCAGCACCGGCCCGGCGCTCTTCGTCGGCGGCTGGGCGATCGAGCAGCTGTGGCTGTTCTGGGTCGCGCCGATCGTCGGCGCCGCCATCGCAGGCTGGACGTCCCGCGCGGTGTTCGACCCGCCGACTGACCGCCGGCAACGACGAGCCCGCGAACCGGCGGCGCGCTAGGCGCGCCGTCGAGGCATCACGCCGCCGCCGTCCGCATCCGGCTCGTCGTCCGCGTACACGGCGCGCTCGAAGCGCCCAGCCGCGCAGCGCGTCGATGCGCTCGGCCATCACGACCGACAGCGGCCGCGTGCGCTCGATCTCCGCGAGGATGTCGGCGGCCCGCAGCGGACTCGCCCCGCGCGCGCGCCTCGAACGACGCCGACACGATCGCCTGCTCGATCTCGGCGCCCGAGAAGCCGCGCGCCAGCTTCGCGAGCGCCTCGACCTCGAACTGCTTCGGGTCGTGGCCGCGCTTCTTCAGGTGGATCGCGGCGATCTGCGCGCGCGCTGTCTCCGACGGAAAGTCGACGAAGAAGATCTCGTCGAAGCGCCCCTTGCGGACCAGCTCCGGCGGCAGCTGCGAGATGTCGTTGGCCGTCGCCACCATGAACACCGGCTCGCGGCGCTCCGCCATCCAGGTCAGCAGGCTGCCGAGCACGCGGCGCGAGACGCCGCCGTCGCCGTCGCCGCCGTCGGTCGAGAGGCCCTTCTCGATCTCGTCGATCCACAGCACGCACGGCGACATGCTCTCCGCCGCCGCGAACGCGTTGCGCAGGTTGCGCTCGGTCTCGCCGTAGTACTTGTTGTACAGCGCGCCGAAGTCGAGCCGCATCAGCGGCACGCCCCACTCGCCCGCGACCGCGCGCGCGGCCAGGCTCTTGCCGCCGCCCTGCACGCCGAGCAGCACGATGCCCTTGGGCCGGTCGACGTCGCTCGCCGCGGGATCGAGGAAGGGCGCGCGGCGCAGTCCGATCCAGTGCTTCAGCCGCGCCAGCCCGCCGACGTCGTCGAAGCGCACCTTGCTCTGCTCGTAGCCGAGCGCGCCACTGCCGCCGAGCGCCTCGTACTTGATCTCCAGCACCCGCCGCACGTCGTCGCTGCCGATCGCGCCGTCGTCGCGCAGCGCCTGCCGCACCAGCCGGCGCACGTCGTCCTGCTCCATCCCGAGCAGGTGCATGATCAGCATGTCGACGCGCCGCGCGGTCGCCGCGCGGCTTCTCGCCGGTCTGGCTCTCGTGGCGCTTCGCCTCCTCCATCACGATCGCGCGGATCGCCTCGCGGTCGGGCAGCGTCGGGCGGAAGTGGGCGGACAGCGCGCAGGATCTCCGACGGCAGTTCGTCGAGCCGCGGACTGAGGAACACCAGCGTGCGCGCGTTCCGGTAGTGCGACAGCGCGATCTCGCGGATCAGCGCGCATCGACACCGGGTCCTTGAAGCCGGGATGCGCGTCGCACAGCACGTACACGCCGTTCTGCGGCGTGCGGTCGATGTGCTTCAGCGCGTCGAGCAGGTCGTTGGTCTGGTGCACGGCCTCGTCGCGGCCGTGGCGCCGGATGCCGCTGGTGATGCTCCACGTCATCAGCGCCTGGTTCTCGAGGTTGCAGGCCTTCTTCAGCAGTTCGACGATGCGCGGCTCCTCGTGCGACTCGATCAGGATGATCGGGAACCGCGAGCGCAGCAGCGAGCCGAGTTCGGTCGCTTCGTCACGGGTGTTCATCGACGTTGCCTCCGTCCGGTCAGCCCACGGTCGGGCGCACGTTCGCCCCGGGTTCCTGGTCCTGTTCCTTCTTCCGTTCGCGGCCCAGCGTGACGAGGTCGTACGCGAGCTTGAGGCCGACCAGCAGCAGCGCGCCGGCCACCGGCGACTGCAGCGCCTGCACCAGGAAGCCGCTCGCGATCAGCGTGACGTGCAGGATCACGATCCGCCCGTACGGCGCGCCCATCAGTTCCTTCAGCGGCGGCGGCTGCTCGCGCGTGCGCGCCAGCCACTGGACGAACCCGCTCAGGTGCACCAGCACGATGGCCGCCACGGCGAGCCAGCCGTCGCGCTCTGCGAACAGGTAGTCCACCATCGCCGCGAGCGGTCCCGTCAGGCCGCCGTCCATCGCGCCGCGGCCGATTTCCGCGCCACCGAACAGCAGCACGACGAACATCCCGTGCACGGCGGTGAAGAGGCCGTAGTGCACCGTGAAGAACGCGGACAAGGCGACAGCCGCCCAGCACGCCGGCCGCGCCCAGACGCAGGCCGGTCGCGAGCATCTTCGCGACGTTGAATCACGCCGATGACGACGTTCTCGAACCAGAACAGCAGCATGACGACGAACGGCGACCAGCCGAGCACCAGCACGCCCCACGCGATCACCGCCGCGGTCGCCAGCGCGAGCGCCAGGTCGAAGGCGGCGACGGCGCGCGTGCTCGTCATCCGCGGGACCAGTCGACCCAGCCGAAGTACGCCGTCGACAGCACGATCGCGCCGAAGACGATGCGGTACCAGGCGAAGAGCGTGAAGTCGTGCGTCGCCACGTAGCGGATCAGCCAGCGGATGCACAGCAGCGCCGAGACGAAGGCGAACACGGTTCCGACGCGAAGACCGGCAGGTCGGCCGCGGTGAGGAGCGTCGCGCTGCTTCCACAGCGAATAGACGCCGGCGCCGATCAGCGTCGGAATCGCGAGGTAGAAGCTGAACTCGGTGGCGGCGCGGCGCGACAGGCCGAACAGCATGCCGCCGATGATCGTCGCGCCCGAGCGGCTCATGCCCGGAATCAGCGCCACGCACTGCACCAGCCCGACCTTGAGGGCGTCGAGCGACCGTCATGTCGTCGACGGTCGTCGACGCGCGCGAGGCGCCGTCCCTGCAGGTCGCGCTCGCCGAAGCGGCGACGGTGACGCGCCTCGACCCACAGGATGATCAGGCCACCGACGACGAACGCCGCGCCACCGGCACCGGGTGGAAGAGCTGCGCCTTGATGATCGAGCCGAACGCGAGCCCGAGCACCACGGCGGGAACGAAGGCGACCGATCACGTTGAGCGCGAAACGCTGCGCCGCCGCGTCGCGCGCGATGCCGGCCACCGTGTCGAGCAGCCGGCTGCCGGTACTCCCAGATCACGGCGAACATCGCGCCGGTCTGGATCGCGATCTCGAACGTCGCGACGTTGCTCGCCGCGGAACTCGAGCAGCGAACTGGCGAGGATCAGGTGGCCGGTCGACGAGATCGGCAGGAACTCGGTGAGCCCCTCGACGATGCCGAGGATGGCGGCCTTGACCAGCAGTGCGATGTCCACGAAGCGTCGCGCCGCTTACTTCGGCGCGAGACCGACGCGCACCCCGAACACGCCGATCGACAGGTCGGTGGGCTGGTAGATCACGCCGTCGCGGTTCAGCTCCTCCGGACGGAAGGCCAGCAGCGGCAGGCGGCCGAACGTGTCGCCTTCGGCGAGCTTGCCCGACCCGAGGTTGACGAACGGGATCGACGGCAGCCGCACCTGTTCGATGCGCGCGTCGGCGAGGTCGATTCCAGTGCGGTTCTCGTTCAGTTCCGGCTTGCCCGAGATCGCCACGTGGATCGACAGCGGGATCCCGGCCGGCGCTTCCTTCAGGCGGATCGCCCACTCGAGCTGGACGCGCTGCGCCTGCGTCTGGATGCCGACGTCGGGCCCGCTGATGGCCAGCCCCTCGAACTGCCCGAACACCTGCCGCAGGTCGGCCTTCTCGCGGTCGATGAAGGCACGCTGCGCGATGTCGGAGCGGTCGAGATGTATGGCGGGCGGTCCGAACAGCGACGTGCACCCGGCAAGCGCTGCGATAGCCAACCCGACTGCAATCCACTTCTTCATGCCGACTCCGTGCCCGACTGCGGGCGAATGCACAGCGGCCGGGATGTTACCGGCACTCCCCCGGGAGGCATTCGCGCGAAATGCGCCCGCGGACCGCGTCGTCGCCTCGGCCGGCCCTACTCGTAGCGCAGGGCCTCGATCGGCAGCAGCCGCGACGCCTTGCGCGCCGGATAGAAGCCGAAGAAGACACCGATGCCGGCGGCGAAGCCGACCGCGAGGAAGATCGCCTGCGGCGTGATGTCGGTGCGCCAGTTGGCGAACTCGCCGACGGCGAACGACGCGATCACGCCGAGCAGGATCCCGAGCGCGCCGCCGATCATCGACAGCGTGATGGCCTCGACGAGGAACTGCTTGAGGATGTCGCGGCCGCGCGCGCCGACCGCCATCCGCAGCCCGATCTCGCGCGTGCGCTCGGTCACGCTGACCAGCATGATGTTCATGATGCCGATGCCGCCGACCAGCAGGCTCACCGACGCCACGGCGCCGAGCAGCGTCGTCAGGACGCGGCTCGCCGCCTCCTGCGCCTGCAGGATCTCGGTCAGGTTGCGGATCGTGAACGGCTCGTCGGCGCCCGGCTGCACCTTGCATCCGCTGGCGCAGCAGTTCGCGGATGCGGTCCTCGATCGCCTTCATGTCCGCGCCGTCGGCCGTCTTCACCGAGATCGAGCCGATGCGCTTCTGCTTGCCGCCGGTCTGGCCGAGCACGCGGTTGCGGGCGGTGGAGATCGGCATCAGGATGATGTCGTCCTGGTCCTGGCCGAGCGCGTTCTGGCCCTTGCGGTCGAGCACGCCGATGATCGTCAGCGGCACCTTGCGCACCCGGATCACCTGGTCGACCGGATCGACGCCTTCGCCGAACAGCTGCTTGGCCGTGGTCAGGCCGATCAGCGCCACCTTGCCTGAACCGGAGATTTCCGCCGGCTCGAACAGCCGCCCGGACGCGAGCGGCCAGTCGCGCGCGATCAGGTAGTCGTTGGTGGTGCCGAAGTACTGGGTCGACCAGTTGGAGTTGCCGGCGACGACCTGCCCGGTGCCGCGCAGCGACGGCGCCGCCACGACGACGCCGTCGACCTCGACCGCGATCGCCTGCGCGTCCTCCTCGGTGAGCGTCTGCGCCGCGCCGGTGCCGAGCCGCACCCCGCTCGCGGTCGTCGAGCCCGGGAAGACCAGCATCAGGTTCGAGCCGAGGTTCTTCAGCTGCTCGCGCACGCGCTCCTGCGCGCCGCCGCCGATGGCGAGCATCGCGATCACCGCCGCGACGCCGATGATCATGCCGAGCATCGTCAGCGACGACCGCAGCTTGTTGATGCGCAGCGCCTTCAGCGCGACGCGGAAGACCATCAGGGCGTTCATTGGGACCCCCGCTGCGCTGCGCGCCTCGGGATGAGCGCTTCGGAGCGGCCGTGCGCGCTCATTGCGGCCACCGTCATGCAGGCACCTCGGCGCCGCGATCGAGCGCGCGCAGCGCGTCGGCGGCGGACATCGGCGCCTGGCGCTCGTCCGACACGATGCGGCCGTCGCGGAACATCACTCGCCGCGAGGCGAACGCGGCGACGTCGTGTTCGTGCGTGACGAGCACGATCGTCATGCCGTCGGCGTTGAGCTGCTGCAGCAGCGCCATGATCTCGACGCTCGTGCGCGAGTCGAGCGCGCCGGTCGGCTCGTCGGCGAGGATCAGCGCCGGGTCGTTCACGAGCGCGCGCGCGATCGCGACGCGCTGCTGCTGCCCGCCGGAGAGCTGCGACGGCTGGTGATCGGAACGCTCGCCGAGGCCGACGAGCTTCAGCTTCGCCAGCGCGCGCGCGTGCCGCTCCTGCATCGGCACGTTCGCGTACATCAGCGGCAGCTCGACGTTCTCGAGCGCGCTCGTGCGCGCGAGCAGGTTGAACTGCTGGAACACGAACCCGATGCGGCGGTTGCGGACCGCCGCGAGAGCGTCCGCGTCCATCCGCGCGGCGTCTTCGCCGGCGATCCAGTAGCTGCCGGACGTCGGACGATCGAGGCAGCCGATCATGTTCATGAACGTCGACTTGCCCGAGCCCGAAGGCCCCATCACCGCGACGAACTCGCCCGCGTCGATCGTCATCGACACGCCGGCGAGCGCGTGCACGACGTTGTCGCCGAGGACGTAGTCCTTGGTGAGGCCGTCGACGCGAATCAGCGGTTCGGAGCCAGCCATCGTGCCTTTGTAATCAAAAAGTTCGACTGGCTTCGCCAGCGAACTTTTTCAGTACTGAATCGGGCGAAAGTAGGGTTTCACTTTCGCCCGCCTAGAAGAACATGCGGGGCGGGCTGCCCTTCTGCGCCGGGGTGGTGCTCGAGGCGCCGCCCGTGCTGCCGATGATGACCTCGGCGCCCTCGGCGATGCCATCGCCGTTGACCTCGCTCATCGAGCCGTCCGACAGGCCGACGCGCACGTCGACCGCCTTCGGCTTGCCGTCGACGAGCAGGTAGATGCGGCCGCGGGTGGCCTGCCCGCTGCCCGCGCGTCCGGCCGACTCCGCGACGATCTGCGCGTACTTCTCCTTCTGCTCCGGCTTCAGGAGGTCCTCGACCTTCGCGCGCATATCGGCGCGGATCGCGGCGCTCTGCTTGGCGCGCGCCTCCTCGGGCAGATCGCGCAGCCCCGCGAACTTGTTGCGCATCTCGGCGAAGATCGGATCGAGCCGCTGCTGCTGCTGTTCGTCGAGCTTCAGCTCCGTGACCAGCCGCTCGCGGAACTGCGTCATCGCCCCCGCGGCGCCGCCGGCGCTGCCGGCGCCGCCCTTGGTTCCGCTGTCCGCGTTCGCCGGCGCGCTCTTTTCCGCGGCTGCCTTGGCGTCGGTCGGCGCCTCGCCGGGCGGGCGGAAGCGCAGCGCGCTGTTCGGTACCTTCAGCACCGACTCGCGGCTGTCGGTGGTGATGCGCACGTTCGCCGTCATGCCCGGCAGCAGTTCGCCGCGGTCGTTGTTGGCGGAGACGATCGCGATGTAGGTCACGACGTTCTGCACGTTCAGCGCGGCCTTGCGCACGGTCTTCACCTCGCCGGCGAACGGGCGGCCGGGAAAGGCGTCGACGGTGAACGAGGCCCGCAGGCCGACGCGGATGCGCCCCACGTCCGCCTCGTCGATCGAGGTCTCGACCTGCATGTCGCGCAGGTCCTTGGCGATCACGAACAGTTCCGGCGCCTGCAGGCTCGCCGCCACGGTCTGCCCGACGTCCACGGTGCGCTTGATCACGACGCCGTCGACCGGCGCCCGGATCTCCGTGCGCGACAGGTCGACGCGCGACGACGCCAGCGCCGCGTTGCGCTGCTGCACGACCGCGTTGGCGGTCTTCAGTTCGGCCGCCGCGAGGTCGTAGGTCGACTGCGCGCGATCGAGTTCGGCGGGCGACACGAAGTTGCGCGCGACCAGTTCCTTGCTGCGCTTGAGGTCGCGCTCCGCGTTGATCCGCGCCACTTCGGCGCGGCCAACGGCCGACCGCGCGGCCTCGAGGTCCGCCTCGGCCTGGCGCACGCGGTACTGGAAGGTCTCCGGATCGATCCGCGCGATCAGCATCCCCTGCTTCACCGGGGAGTTGAAGTCGACGAACAGTTCCTTGATCTGGCCCGACACCTGCGAGCCGACCTGCACCGACGTCACCGGGTTGACGGTGCCGGTGGACGAGACTGTCGCCGTGATCGGTCCCTTCTCGACCTTGGCCGTGCGGAACGTCGGCGCGTCGTCCTTGCGGCCGGCGCTCCACCACCAGCCGCCGCCGGCGGCAAGCGCGAGCACGACGAGGCCGATCAGCAGTTTTGCGTTTCTTGACACGATGGTCCCGCGCAGGGAATCAGGGCAGCCCGGGATTGTACGGGGCCGTTACCGCTCGTTACGAGCGCGGTAACACCGCGAGGGAACAACTGCGTGGCCTAGGCGCTCGCGGGGCGCCGCGTTCGTACCAGTCGCGGCTGGCGTTCACCCAGCGGACCACCAGCAGCATCAGCGGCACCTCGATCAGCACGCCGACCACGGTCGCGAGCGCCGCGCCGGACTCGAAGCCGAACAGGCTGATGGCCGCGGCGACGGCGAGTTCGAAGAAGTTCGAGGCGCCGATCAACGCGGACGGGCAGGCGACGCTGTGCTTCTCGCCCAGCATCCGGTTCAGGCCGTAGGCGAGCCCGGCGTTGAAGAAGACCTGGATCACGATCGGGACGGCGAGCAGCGCGATCACCAGCGGCTGCTCCAGCAGCGCCCTGCCCTGGAACGCGAACAGCAGCACCAGCGTGGCGAGCAGCGCGAGCACCGACCATGGCTGCAGCCGGCCCAGCAGCGCGTCGAGCGCGGGCTGGCCGCGGCGCAGCGCCGCGCGGCGCCACACCTGCGCGAGGATCACCGGCACGACGATGTACAGCACGACCGACGTCAGCAGCGTGTCCCAGGGCACGGTGATCGACGCCACCCCGAGCAGCAGCGCGACGATCGGCGCGAACGCGAACACCATGATCGTGTCGTTCAGCGCCACCTGCGACAGCGTGAAGTACGGGTCGCCGTTGGTCAGCCGGCTCCACACGAACACCATCGCCGTGCACGGCGCGGCGGCGAGCAGGATCAGCCCGGCGATGTAGCTGTCGATCTGCTCGGCGGGCAGCCACGGCGCGAACAGGTGGCGGATGAAGATCCACGCCAGCAGCGCCATCGAGAACGGCTTCACCAGCCAGTTGACTGCGAGCGTGACGCCGATCCCGCGCACGTGCGACTTCACCTGCCCGAGCGCGCCGAAGTCGATCCGCAGCAGCATCGGGATGATCATCACCCAGATCAGCACGCCGACCGGCAGGTTGACGCGCGCGACCTCGAGCGCGCCGACCGCCTGGAAGAACGACGGGAAGACCTGGCCGAGGACGATGCCGGCGACGATGGTGAGCGCCACCCAGAGCGTCAGGTAGCGCTCGAAGAACGACAGGGCCGGCGGAGCCGGCCGCGCGTTGCCGATCGTCGCGGTCATCGCCTCGTCACTTCGGGTTGATCTTCGTGATCTTGTTGCCCTGGATGCCGAGGCCGGCCATCAGGCCCTGCTGGCCGAAGATGAACGCATACACGTCCTTGTCCATCGTCGTCGTGGTCGTCGTCTTCGCCTTGCCCTCGTCCAGCACCACCACGCTCGGCCCGACACCGACCTCGAAGCCCTCCGCCTTGTCGAGCGACTTCACGGCGGCGTCGTTCATGAAGAACATGGCGTAGCCGTAGGTCTGCGCGCCGATCTGCAGGCCGGTCGAAAGCCCGGCGGTGCTGTAGTACGCGACCGGCTTGCCGCCCTTCAGCAGCACGCCTTCGCCGTACTGGCCGCCGATGCCGAGTCCGGCCTTCGTGACCTTGGGAAACACCAGGACGGCCGTGGCCTTGCCGCCGATGGTCTTGGCGGCGGGAACCTTCGCGTACAGCGCGTTCAGCGCCTTCGCGCCGTCGCTGTTCAGCGTGGTGGCGCTGTTCTTCGCCATGTCCGCGGCGATCGCCGCAGGCCCGAACGCGATGGCGCCAATGACGAGCACCGCGCAGGCACGTCGGCGGGGCAGGAAGTGAAGGCTCATGTCGGATTCCTCCAATGTGGACAATCGATCGGCGACGTGGAACAGCGTCGCCGTTCGCAATAGTGCGCCGATCGTCCGAAGGAAGTCCTGACCTTTCCTGCCAGTCGGTAGCGCCGCCTCAGGCGGCGTGTTCCGCCGCGCCGTTGCGGCCGATCTCGTCCAGCCGCCGCTTCAGCGCCAGCTTGTCGAGCTTGCTGTGCGGCAGGCTGAGGAAGAGTTCGATGCGCCGCTGAAGCGTCGTCAGCGCGCGCACGAACGCCTTGCGCTTCTCTTCGTCGGTGCCTTCCACCGCCGCCGGGTCCTCGACGCCCCAGTGCGCGCTGACGGGCTGGCCCGGCCAGATCGGACACACTTCCCCGGCCGCGTTGTCGCAGACCGTGAAGACGAAGTCGAGCGCGGGCGCACCCGGCGCGGCGAACTCGTCCCAATTCTTGCTGCGCAGCCCGTCTGTCGGCAGCCGGTTCTTCTGCAGCAGCTCGATGGCGAACGGGTTGACCCGGCCCGCCGGATGGCTGCCGGCGCTGTGGGCGATGAACTGCCCCTTGCCCAGCATGTTCATCACGACCTCGGCCAGGATCGACCGGGCCGAGTTGCCGGTGCAGAGAAAGAGGACGTGTTTCGGTTGATCGTTCACGGGGAGACCTCAGGAGCAGCAGCGGGCGGAACTGGAGCGAACGACCTGGACCGGAGCGGCGGCCGGCGCGCAGCACGCGCGACTCCGCCTCGCCCTGCACGTGCTCGTCGCCGAAGAACTCGACCTGGCCGAGCGAGTGGTAGGTCTCCCACGCCACGCCGGTCGGGTCGGTGTACCAGTACTTGTTCGACTTCGCGTAGCAGCAGTTCACGCCCTTCTCGGCCGCGGCGGCGAGGTCGGCCTGCTCGGCCTGCGCGCGCAGCGCCTCGAGTTCCGCGTCGGAGTCGACCTGCAGGCCGAGGTGGTTGACGCCGGTGCGGCGGCCGTCGCCGCGTTGCGAGATCGCGAAGTTGATGCGCGGGTCTTCGACCATCCACTTGGCGTAGTCGGCCTTGCGGACGGTGGGTTCGGCGCCGAACAGCGCCGAGTAGAAGCGGATGCTGGCGTCCAGGTCCTGGACGCCGACGTGCACGTGGAAGCGTTTCATGCCTTGACCTTTCGGGAGGTGGCGCGGGTGGAGGGCGAAGGAGCGCAGGCCGCCGGACCGCAGGCTGCACCGCCGTCCGCCGCGCAGCAGTTCTCGGTCAGGAACGCCAGCAGCCGGTTCATCGACGCGAAGTCGGCCGAATAGAACACGTAGCGGCCTTCCTGGCGCGACCGGACGAGCCGCGCGTGCGCAGAGCTCCTTCAGGTGGAACGACAACGCCGCCGGCGCGATGCCGACCGCTCGGCGATCTCGCCCGCGGACATGCCGACCGCGCCCTGCTCGACGAGCAGGCGGAAGACGGCAAGGCGGGTGTCCTGGGCCAGCGCGGCGAGGGCGACGACGGCGTCATTCGTTTTCATGTTTCAAATAGTATTGAAACGTTATGGCGGCGTGTCAAGCGGAAATTCAGCCCGGTCCGGAAGTCAGGTCGGGCGCGGTCAGGCGACCGCGGCGACACCGCGGACTTGGCCGGCACGTGGCTCATCGCGTGCTCCGCGATCGCCGTGATCGTCAGGCTCGGGTTCACGCCCGGGTTGGCCGGCACGACCGAGCCGTCGCACACCATCAGGTTGCGGTAGTGGAAGACGCGGCAGCGGTCGTCGACCACGCCGGTCGACGCGTCGCGCCCGATCACGGCGCCGCCGAGGATGTGCGCCGTCGCGGGAATGTTGGCCAGCGCCTCGATCACCATGCTCTGCGGGAACCCGCCGGTGCGCTTCGCGAGCCAGCGCGCCGCGCGGTCGCCCGCCTCGATGAAGGTCGGGTTCGGCCTGCCCTCGTCCTGCTCGGTGGTCAGCGACACGCCGCGACCGAACCGGCGCGGCCGGGCGCGGAAGCGCAGCGCGTTGTCGAGCGACTGCATCACCAGCAGGATCAGCGTGCGCCGCGACCAGCGCAGCGGCCAGCAGCGTCCGCAGGAACTGCAGCGGATGACGCGCGATCGCGCCGAGCCACTTCAGCGGCCGCGTCAGCCGCGTGCCCTTGCCGGTCAGCAGCGTCGTTAGCGCGGACAGCGCGTCGGCGTGCTTGCCGTAGGTGACGAACTCGATGTGCGTGTCCGGGTCCGGGTGGAAGCTCGCGCTGATCGCCACGTCGTTCCACGGCCGCAGCGCGTCGTCGGGCAGCGTCACCGCCAGCAGCGACTCGCTGTTGGTGCGGACCAGGTGCCCGAGCCGGTCGCTGAGCTGCGGCAGGCCGCCCTGCAGCGCGCAGCGCGCGAGCAGCGCGTTGGTGCCGAGCGCGCCCGCGGCCACCACCACCCCGCCGGCGCGGAACGTCCGCGGGCGCTTCGCCGACCCACGCGCCGGGATGCTCGGTCTCGACCACGTAGCCATCGGAGCCGTCGGCCGCGCCGACCGGGCGGATGTCGGTCACCTCGCGCTCGGGGATCACCTCGACGCCCAGCCTCTCCGCGAACCACAGGTAGTTCTTCACGAGCGTGTTCTTGGCGCCGGTGCGGCAGCCGACCATGCACGCGCCGCAGCTCAGGCAGCCGGTGCGCTCGGGGCCCTCGCCGCCGAAGTACGGGTCGGGCACGGTGACGCCCGGCTCGCCGAAGTAGACCGCGCAGGACGTGCGCGTGAAGGTCTCGCGCACGCCGAAGTGCTCGGCCATCTCGAGCAGCAGCGCCTGGCCGTCGCTGTCGTGCGGCACCGTTCCACGCCGAGCATCCGCTCGGCGGTGTCGTAGTGCGGCGCCAGCGCCTGCGACCAGTCGGCCGTGCCCGGCCACTGCGGATGCGTGAAGAACGCGGGCTTGGCGCGGTAGATCGTGTTGGCGTAGACGAGGCTGCCGCCGCCCACGCCCGCGCCGCTGGCGATGAAGACGTCCTGGAACGACGGACATGCGGAGGATGCCGCGCAGGCCGAGCGCCGGCGACCACAGGAAGCGCTTCAGGTCCCACGCGCTCTCGGCGAAGTCCTCGTCGCGGAAGCGCCGGCCGCTCTCGAGCACCGCCACGCGGTAGCCCTTCTCGGCCAGGCGCAGCGCCGCGACGCTGCCGCCGAAACCGGAGCCGATCACGATCCAGTCGTAGGTTGCGGAGCCGCGGCCCTCGTCCGCCGGCCGCTCCGTGCGCGCGCTTGCGTTGCCTTCATTCATGGTCATCAACTCAGTTCAGCTTACGCGCGTTGAAGCGCCCTGCTTCCACAGTAGAGTCGACCCTCGAAACGCGGGGCCGCAGTGCGCAGCGACTATGCGGCGGCACCTCGAAGTCGCGCGCCGTGCCGCAAGGCGATGTCGCTCGCCGTTCGTCGATCCGCCCGGACTTGCTTGTCCCATGGCAAGGCTCGGCGGTTTGCCGCTGCTACGGTGCACTGGGCCCAGGCGCGAGGACCGACATGCGAGACCCGTTGCTGGACAGTGCGTTGCACGCGGCGCTGCGCGCGCGGCTGCCGGCTGCCCGCGTCATCACCGATCCGCTGCGCCTGCTCGCCTATGGGACCGATGCGAGCTTCTATCGCCTGGTCCCGCGCGCCGTGGTCGTGGTCGATGACGAACGCGAGGTGCAGGGCGTGCTGGCGGCCTGTGCGGCCATGCATGCGCCGCTGACCTTTCGCGCGGCGGGCACGAGCCTGTCCGGCCAGGCGATCTCCGACTCGGTGCTGGTGCTGCTCGGCGAAGGGTTCCGCCGGATCGACGTGCGCGATGGCGGCGCGACCATCCGGCTCGGGCCCGCCGTCATCGGCGCGCACGCCAATCGCGCGCTGGCGCCGCTCGGCCGCAAGATCGGCCCGGACCCGGCGTCGATCGACGCCGCGAAGATCGGCGGGATCGCGGCCAACAACGCCAGCGGCATGTGCTGCGGCACGCGGGAGAACAGCTATCACACGCTGGCCGGCGTTCGGGTGATGCTGGCCGACGGCGCGGTGCTGGACACCGAGGACGCGGCGAGCGTGGCGGCGTTCCGCGCTTCGCACGCCGACCTGCTGCAGGGCCTGACCGCGCTCGCGCGGCGCACGAAGGACGATGCCGCGCTCGCCGCGCGCATCCGGCACAAGTACCGGATGAAGAACACCACGGGCTACGGGCTCAACGCGCTGGTCGACTTCGACGATCCGGCGCAGATCCTCGCGCACCTGATGATCGGCTCCGAAGGCACGCTCGGGTTCCTGTCGTCGATCACCTACCGCACGGTGCCGGACCACGCCGACAAGGCGGCGGCGCTGATCCTGTTCGACGACCTGCGCACCGCGTGCACGGCGGTCACGGCGATGAAGACCACGCCGGTCGCCGCCGTCGAGCTGATGGACCGCGCCGCACTCGCGTCGGTCGAGACGAAGCCCGGCATGCCGGACGGACTGTCGGCGCTCGGAACGCGCGCGGCCGCGCTGCTCGTCGAGACGCGCGCCGACGACGACGCGGGCGTGAGTCAGAACATCGAGGCCATCCTCGCGGCGCTCGCCGCGCTGCCGACCGCCACGCCGATCCGCTTCACGCGCGAAGCCGGCGAGATCGCGCAGCTGTGGAAGGTGCGCAAGGGGACGTTCCCGTCGGTCGGCGCGGTACGCGCCAACGGCACCACCGTCATCATCGAGGACGTCGCCTTCCCGGTCGACCGGCTCGCCGACGCGACGCTCGACCTGCAGGCGCTGCTGCACGAGCACGGCTACCGCGAGGCCATCATCTTCGGCCACGCGCTCGAGGGCAACCTGCACTTCGTGTTCACGCAGGACTTCGGCTCCACGGAGGAAGTGCAGCGCTACGGCCGCTTCATGGACGCGGTCGCCCAGCTCGTCGTCGGGCGCTACGACGGCGCGCTGAAGGCCGAACACGGCACCGGACGCAACATGGCGCCGTTCGTCGAACTCGAGTGGGGTGCGGCCGGCAGCGCGCTGATGCGCGAGATCAAGCAGCTCTTCGATCCGCGCGGGCTGCTCAATCCCGGCGTGATCCTGACCGACGACCCCGAGGCGCACCTCAAGCACCTGAAGCCGCTGCCGCCCGCACACGCGCTCGTCGACAAGTGCATCGAGTGCGGCTTCTGCGAACCGATGTGCCCGTCGGCCGGCCTCACGCTGTCGCCGCGCCAGCGCATCACCAGCTGGCGCGAGATCACGCGGCGCGGCGCCGCCGGCGAGGCGGATGGAGAACTGCGCTCGCTCTACGACTACGCCGGCATCGACACCTGCGCCGCGTGCGGGCTGTGCGCGACGGTGTGCCCGGTCGGCATCGAGACCGGCAAGCTGATCAAGTCGCTGCGCGGCGAGCAGGTCGGCCCGCTCGCGGCGCGCATCGGCGCGAGCGTGGGCCGGCAGTACGGCGCGACGACGCAGGCCGTGCGTCTGGGGCTGAACGTGGCCGACGCGATGCACCGCGTCCTCGGGACTTCAGTGATGTCGGCGCTCACCGGCGGCGCGCGCCGGCTTTCCGGCAATCGCGTCCCGCAGTGGACGCCGTCGATGCCGCGCGGCTCGCACTGGAAACCTCAACCGCAGGCGAACGGCCGCGAGCGCGTCGTCTACTTTCCGAGCTGCGCGTCGCGGTCGATGGGACCGGCCCGCGGCGACGACGTCGACGATCTCCCCGCGGTGACGGAGCGCGTGCTGCGCCGGGCCGGCTACGACGTCGTCTATCCGCCGGGGCTGGACGCCCAGTGCTGCGGCCAGCCGTTCGACAGCAAGGGACACGCGGCGACCGCAGACGCGAAGGCACAAGAGCTCGAGGATGCGCTGCGCGCGGCGAGCGAAGGCGGCCGCCTGCCGATCGTGTTCGACACCAGCCCGTGCGCCTACCGGATGAAACAGGCGCTGCAGGAGCGGCTGCCGGTGTTCGACCTCGCCGAGTTCCTGCACGACCACGTGCTGCCGCGGCTGACGATCCGGCGGGCCGACGCGCCGGTGGCCGTGCATCCGGTCTGCAGCATTCGCAAGATGGGCCTGGAGTCGAAGCTCGAGGCCGTCGCCAGGTCCTGCTCCAGCGGAGTGACCGTGCCGGCCGACGTGACCTGCTGCGGCTGGGCGGGCGACCGCGGCTTCACCTTCCCCGAACTGAATGCGCACGCGCTGCGCGCGCTGCCGGGTTCACTGCCCGCCGGCTGCACCGCGGGCTACTCGACGAGCCGCACCTGCGAGATCGGGCTGAGCGAGCACGCGGGCGTGCACTACCGCTCGATCGTGTACCTCGTCGACGCCTGCAGCGCCGGCTGATCAGTTCGTCGCGGCCGGACGGCGCGCGATCAGCGTCGCGAATCGCTTGATCGTCCCGGGCTCCGGCGCGTCGAAGTCCTCGATGCGGTGATCGAGCACGATCCACCCGGCGAAGCGCGTCAGCAGCGCGTCGCGCGGGAACAGGCAGTACGCGTTCTCGTCGAACATCTTCATGAACGTCGTGCCCTCGACAAGGACGTTGAGCACGCACACGCCGCCGGGCCGAACCGCATGCTCGATCTCGTCCATCACGCGCCTCGCCACGGCGCAGTCGAGGAACATCAGCAGCCCGATCGACACCACGGAGTCGTAGGTGCCCGCCGCGGTCCAGTCGGACAGGTCCGCCCAGCCGGCCCGCAGCGGCAGCGACCGGCTCGCCGCGCGCCGGCGCAGGTCGTCGACGGCGCGATTGCAGGCGTCGAGCGCGAGCACCGGATGGCCGCGCTCGGCCGCCGCGATGGCGAGGTTGCCGAGGCCGCAACCGAGATCGAGGACGTCGCCTTCGAGGAACGCGAGTGCCCGCTCCTCGAACACATTCAGCCGGTAGTCCGCGGCATCGATCTGCCGGTCGAACTGGTCCGAGAAGAAGTCGATCGCCTTGTTGCCCGCATGTGCCGGTCGGTCGCTCATGTGCTCCTCCGGGATTCGTCGCTGCGGCAGCTGTCGCTGCCACACCGTGTCGAACTTTAGCCCTCGATGGCGGTCCGGTGCGTGTGACGCATGTCCCATTCGCCCACGCGAATCCGCCCCCGTTTGACGCCGGACGCAACGGCCAACGCGAGCCGGCCTAGCCTGATCTCACAACGAGTTGGTTTGTATCCGGATGGAACTGCTGCTGAACCTGCTGACCGGAGGCACCGGCAACCTCGCCGCCTACCTGGCGGCGCACGTGTTGCTCTGCCTGTTCCCCGCCTTCTTCATCGCCGGGGCGATGTCGGCGCTGATCCCGAAGCCGAGCATCACCCGCTGGCTCGGTCGCAACACCTCGCCAGCGGTCGCGTATCCGGCCGCGGCCGCGGCAGGCTCGTTGCTCGCCGTGTGTTCCTGCACGATCGTGCCGCTGTTCGCCGGAATCCACCGCAAGGGAGCGGGCCTCGGTCCGGCGATCACGTTCCTGTTCTTCGCGCCCGCCGGCAACGTGCTGGCGCTGTCCTACACCGGCACGATCCTCGGCGCCGAGTTCGCGCTGGCGCGCTTCGTGCTGTGCCTGCTGTTCGGCGTCGGCATCGGCCTGCTGATGGCGCTGATCTTCTGGCGCGATGACGCGGACCACGACGCGCAGACCGACGGCCTGTTCGCCGGCCAGGCGAGCCTGGGCGTCGCGGCGGGCGGCGTGCTGCTGTCGTTGCTCGCGCTGCTGCTCGCCGGCACGCTGAAGCTCGAACCGCTGACGGCAACGCTGGCCGCGGCCAGACTCCCGCTCCCATGGGCCGAGGCGTGGCAGGCGCAACTGTTCGAATGGGTCCCATTCGACGCCGCGAAGGGCGAGGAAGGCGTCAGCGTGCAGGGTTCGCTGCTGATCGCGCTGCTGTTCCTGATCGGCATCTCCGCGTGGAAAGGCCTCGAGAACATCACGGAAGGGGCGAACCGGTGGACGTGGATCGCGCTCGTGCTGGCCGCCGTCACGCTGCTCGTCGCGACGCTGCGGCTGGTGCCGCACGCGGACGGCCTGAACGTCGAACTGACCGGACGCGTCGTCGCCGTCGGCGCGGCGCTGGGCGCCTTGCTGCACTTCGCGCGCAGGCTGCCGGCGGACGACTGGCACGCCTGGCTGTGGGAGACGTGGCGGTTCGTCCGGCAGATCTTCCCGCTGCTCGTGATCGGCGTGTTCGTCGTCGGCGTGATCCGGCAACTGATCCAGCCCGAGTGGATCCAGGCGCTCGCCGGCCGCAACGACGTCGTCGCCAATGCGGTGGCGGTGACGTTCGGCGTCTTCATGTACTTCCCCACGCTGGTCGAGGTGCCGGTCGCGCGGATGTTCCTCGACCTCGGGATGCACAAGGGGCCGCTGCTGGCCTACCTGATGGCCGATCCGGAACTGAGCCTGCAGAGCGTGCTGATGATCGCCGCGGTCATCGGGCGCGCGAAGGCGTTCGCCTACGTCGCATTGGTCGCGCTGTTCAGCATCACGGCAGGCCTGCTGTACGGCGCGTGGGTCGATGGCGCGCGGATCGGCCCGATCGCGCTCGGCCTGTCCGGCTTCGTCGCCCTGCTCGCGATCGTTCTCGCGTTGCTGCATGCGCGACGGTCGCGCTCCATTCCACTGAAAGGAAAGCACGCATGACCACCGTGAAGATCCTCGGCACCGGCTGCCCCAACTGCCGCCGCCTGGAAGCGGTCGCGCGCGAGGCGGCCGCCAGCGCAGGAGTCGACGCCGAGTTCGTGAAGGTCACGAACATCGACGAGATCCTCGCGCACGACGTGTTCGCCACGCCGGGCCTCGTCATCGACGACAAGGTCGTCAGCACCGGGCGCATTCCGACGGCGGCCGAGATCCGGAAGTGGCTTGGAAGCTGAGGAGACCTCCATACTCGCCGGCCTGACGGAACGCCAGGAGAAGCTCTACGCGGACTTCTACAACTCGACCAAGGACAACGAGCACCTGAGCCGCAGGGAAGCTCTGCTCGTCGGACTTGCGGCCGCGATGGCCGTCAACTGCATACCCTGCCAGCGGTTCTGCCTCCTCGAAAACCGCAATGCCGGTGTCTCTAAGGACGATGTGTGCGAAGTCCTCGCGAAGGTGATGGCCTTGTCGGCCGGACAGAAGCGGCTGCAGCTCCAGGAAGTGCTGGACCGCTTCAAGATCGACCTGTCGTTGTTTCCCGGCCCTGCCGGTCCCTGGCGCGCCTCTGATCGAACAAGGCGTTCCGTCAACTCCAAGAGGGGCGCGATGGCCCGCCCCGGACGAGACGGAGCCCGTTCCCGCGCTTGACGTTAACGGTGGTCAAGGAGGACGCAGGCCACAGGGGAAATCCCGATCGACGCTGTCGAGGTGCGTGCGGACAGTGGCGGTCCAATGAACTCGAACACGCAGGCGACGGACTCGGCCTGGGCGCTGGTCTTCGCCGGCTGGGTCATTGCGACGGCATCGACGCTCGGCGCGCTGTTCTTCAGCGAGGTGCTGGAACTGCCTCCCTGCGTGCTGTGCTGGTACCAGCGGATCTTCATGTTCCCGCTGGTGCTGCTGCTGCCGGTCGGGCTCTTCCCGTTCGACCCCAGGGTCGTTCGCTACGCGCTGCCGTTGTCGCTGCCCGGCACGGCCGTCGCGGTGTTCCATGTACTTCTGGTGGCAGGCGTCGTTCCGGAAGCCGTCACACCGTGTTCGCGCGGCGTGCCGTGCTCCGAGACGCAGATCGAGTGGTTCGGCTTCGTCTCGATCCCCCTGCTCTCCGCGGTGGCCTTCACGCTCGTGACGCTGCTGCTCATCGTTGCGCACTTCAGGACAAGCAAATGAAGCGAAGCACGGTTTTCGTCATTTCGCTGGTGGTGCTGGTCGGCCTGTTCCTCCTGGCCACCCTGGTCTACAAGGGCGGCAAGGACGGGCCGGCGCAAGGCGGACCAGGCGCTGCTGGTGCGCATGCACGCGCAGACGCTCGGCCCCGCCGAAGCGAAGGTGCACATCGTCGAGTTCCTCGACCCCGCGTGCGAGGCGTGCCGGGCGTTCTACCCGTTCGTCAAGCAGCTGATGGCGGCGAACCCCGGGAAGATCAAGCTGACGACGCGCCACGTCGGTTTCCACAAGGGAGCCGACCCGGTCGTCAAGGTGCTCGAGGCCTCGAAGAAGCAAGGCAAGTACTGGCCGACGCTGGAAGCGGTGCTGGCGTCACAGCCGCAGTGGGCCATCAATCACGAAGCCCG
Organism: uncultured beta proteobacterium; assembly: GCA_963841815.1. Classification (GTDB taxonomy): domain Bacteria; phylum Pseudomonadota; class Gammaproteobacteria; order Burkholderiales; family Burkholderiaceae_F; genus JAOUJD01. The sequence goes on from CAWJEE010000009.1 coordinate 84,510, forward strand.
CGTCGGATCTGCTGTGGAGCCACCTCGAGGGCGTGGGGCTGGACCTCGACCGCTTGCGCAGCGACATGAATGCCGAAGACGTCGAGCGCAACGTGAAGCAGGACCGGGCCGATGCGAACGCCCTGAAGGTCGAGAAGACGCCCGAGTACTTCGTCAACGGACGTCGCATGGAGACGTTCGGCTACGAGCCGCTCAGGAAGCTCGTGCAGGACGAACTGGCGGCCAGCTATCCGTAGCCGCCTCGGAGCGGCGTCGCGCGGACGCCAGTGTCAGGCGGCCGGCTTCACCGCTTCGATCGTCGCGGAAACCACGTAGTCGGTCACCGGCGTGCCCGGCGCCCACTCGCGGATGAACGACTTGCTCTCTTCCTTCGGCGCGATGCGCACGTCCTCGAAACCGAGCGCGTGCAGCATCTCGCCGAGTTCGGCGATCGGCGTCGCGCCGGCCATGCAGCCGGTGAGCAGCGCCATGTCTTCCCGGATGTGCGCCGGGATGTCGGCGAACGCGACCACGTCCGAGATCGCGAGCCGGCCGCCGGGCTTGAGCACGCGGAAGCACTCGGCGAACACGCGCGGCTTGTCGGGCGACAGGTTGATCACGCAGTTGGAGAGGATCACGTCGACCGACGCGGTCGGCGACCGGCAGGTGCTCGATCTCGCCGAGCCGGAACTCGACGTTCGCGTAGCCGCCCTGCTCCGCGTTGGCGCGCGCCTTCGACAGCATCGCCGGCGTCATGTCGACGCCGATCACGCGGCCGGTCGCGCCGACCTGCCGCGGCCGCGAGGAAGCAGTCGAAGCCGCCGCCGCTGCCGAGGTCGAGCACGGTCTCGCCGGGCTTCAGCGCGGCGATCGCCTGCGGGTTGCCGCAGCCGAGGCCCAGGTTGGCGCCGTCGGGCACCGCGGCCGTCTCGTCCGCCGAGTAGCCGAGCGCCTGCGAGACCGCCTCGGGGCTGCTCGTGCCGCAGCACGACGGGCTGCTGCTGCAGCACGCGTCGCTGCTTTCGGCCACGCGGCTGTACTGCTGCCGGACGAGTCTGCCGGACCTGGTCGCGCCTGACGTCACTCATCGCTTGCCTCCATCACGGCGGGCCGCAGCGCGCCTTCAAACGAACGGCCGGTACACCGGTTCGTACATGTTGGCACGGATGTCGGCCATCACGTCGGCCGGCCGCGGCTTGCCGGCCAGGCCGCGGTTATAGACGACCTCCGCGACGTCCACCGCGATGCGCGCCGACACTTCGCGCACGTTCTTCAGCGGCGGGTAGAGGCTGCCCTGCGCGAGGTCGGCCTCGGTGACCTGCGCGGCCAGCGAGCGCGCCGACGCGAGGAACATCTCGTCGGTCACGCGTCTGGCGTGAGCTGACGATCGCGCCGAGCCCGACGCCCGGGAAGATGTACGAGTTGTTGCCCTGGCGCGGCACGTGGTGCATGCCGTCGAAGTCGACCGGGTCGAACGGGCTGCCGGACGCGAAGAGCGCGCCGTCCTTCGGTGTAGCGATACGCCTGCTCGGCCGTGCACTCCGCCTTCGACGTCGGGTTCGACAGCGCGAAGACGATCGGCCGCGCGTTGATACGCGCCATCGCGCGCAGCACCGGCTCGGTGAACGTGCCGGCCGTCGCCGCGACGCCGATGATCGCGGTCGGCTTCAGCTGCTCGATGGCCTGCAGGAAGTCCGCGACCGGCGCGTGCTCGTGCGCGTACGGCTTCTTGTGGTGGGCGAGTTCGCCGCGGCCCGCGACCACCAGGCCCTTGCTGTCGAACAGCCAGCTGCGCTTGCGCGCTTCCTCGGGCTTCACGCCCTCGGCGACCATCGCCGCCGTCGCGAGGTCGGCGATGCCGGTGGCCGCCTCGCCCGCGCCCATGAACAGGATCCGCTGGTCGGCCAGCTTCTGCTTCGTCACGCGCAGCGCGGAGAAGAGGCCCGCCACCGAGACCGCCGCGGTGCCCTGGATGTCGTCGTTGAAGCACGGCACGCGGTTGCGATAGCGCTCGAGCAGCGCGAACGCGTGGTGATTGGCGAAGTCCTCGAACTGCACCAGCACGCCGGGGAACACCTGCTGCGTGGCCATCACGAACTCGTCGACCAGCGCGTCGTACTCGGGGCCGTTCAGCCGCTTCTGCTTCAGGCCGAGGTACAGCGGGTCGTTCAGCATCGCCTCGTTGTTGGTGCCGACGTCGAGCAGGATCGGCAGGCAGCGCGTCGGGTCGATGCCGGCGCACGCGGTGTACAGCGCGAGCTTGCCGATCGGGATGCCCATGCCGTTGGTGCCGAGGTCGCCGAGCCCGAGGATGCGCTCGCCGTCGGTGACGACGATGATCGCCGGAGTCGGGCACCGGCCAGTTGGCGCAGCACGCGCGCCACGCGGCCGCGATCGGCCGCCGTCACGTACAGCCCGCGCGGGCGGCGGTAGATGTGGCCGAACTGCTGGCACGCGAGGCCGACGGTCGGCGTGTAGATGATCGGCATCATCTCGTCGATGTGGTCGATCAGCGACCTTGTAGAACAGCGTCTCGTTGCGGTCCTGCAGCGCCTCGAGCAGCACGTAGCGGTTCAGCGGCTCGCGCAGCTTGCGCAGGTTCTCGAGCACGCGCCCTACCTGCTCGGCCTGGCTCGCCACGTGCGGCGGCAGCAGTCCGCGCAGGCCCAGCTTGTCGCGCTCGACGTCGGTGAAGGCGGTGCCCTTGTTCAGGGCGGGATCGCGCAGAAGCGCGACGCCGGACAGGCCGGCGAGCGAAGCGGAGGCCATCTGTGTCTCCAGTCGTTATTCGGGATTTCGGGCGATTGTCTGGCCGCCAGCCCGACGGCCCTTGACCGCGCTCAACGGGGCGAACGTGCCCGCCGGCCGGAAACGAGCGATCTTGCGCTGGTCGGCCCCTGACAAGCTCAGCCGGGCGGGGCCCGCCCGGCCGCCAGGCGCTGCACCAGCGCCTTCAGCGCGGCGACTTCGTCGGACAGGCGGTGCACGTCTTCGCGCAGGCGAGCCACTTCGTCGGTGCCCGTCGCATCGACCGCTGCGGGCGAGTGCCCTGCCTCTTCCGCGACCGGACCGGACAGCAGGTGCGCCCAGCGCTGCTCGCGCATGCCGGGCCGGCGCGGCAACAACACCACCAGCGGGCCACCCTGCTCGGCCGGTCGCGTCGCGAGTTCCTCGAGATAGCCCTCGACAGAGCTGACGTCGGCAAAGCGATGCAGCCGCTCGCTCGCCGAGCGCAGTTCCGCGGCGGTCTGCGGTCCGCGCAGCCACAGCGTGGCGAGCAGCGCGACCGCTTCGCCCGGCACCTTGAGCACGCGCTGCACGTTCTGCGAGTAGCGCATCACGCGCGAACCGCTCGACTCGATCACGAGCGACAGCGGCCGCAGCCGATCGACCGCCGCCTGCACCTCGCCTTCGCTCGCCGCCATCAGCGGATCGCGGTTGTTCTTCTGGTTGCACCCGGCGGTGAGCGCGTTGAGCGACAGCGGATAGGTGTCGGGAACGGTGCGTTCCTTCTCGATCAGGACGCCGAGGACGCGGGTTTCGGTCGCGGAGAGGATGGGAAGAGTCATGCGCGCTGGTAGATCTCGCTGCCCTTCTTCACGAACTCGACCGCCTTCTCTTCCATGCCCGCGCTTGAGCGCCTCTTCCGCGGCGATGCCCTGCTTCTCGGCGTACTCGCGCACGTCCTGCGTGATCTTCATGCTGCAGAAGTGCGGGCCGCACATCGAGCAGAAGTGCGCGCTCTTCATGCTGTCCTTGGGCAGCGTCTCGTCGTGGAAGTCCTTGGCGGTGTCGGGATCGAGGCCGAGGTTGAACTGGTCTTCCCAGCGGAACTCGAAGCGGGCCTTCGACAGCGCGTTGTCGCGCAGCTGCGCGCCCGGGTGGCCCTTGGCGAGGTCGGCCGCGTGCGCCGCGACCTTGTACGCCATGATGCCGTCCTTGACGTCCTTCTTGTTCGGCAGCCCGAGGTGCTCCTTCGGCGTCACGTAGCAGAGCATCGCCGTGCCGTACCAGCCGATCATCGCCGCGCCGATCGCGCTGGTGATGTGGTCGTAGCCCGGCGCGATGTCGGTGGTCAGCGGGCCGAGCGTGTAGAACGGCGCCTCGCCGCACAGGCGCAGCTGCTCGTCCATGTTGTGCTTGATCATGTGCATCGGCACGTGACCCGGCCCTTCGATCATCACCTGCACGTCGTGCTTCCACGCGATCTGCGTCAGTTCGCCGAGCGTGGCGAGCTCGGCCATCTGCGCCTCGTCGTTGGCGTCGTAGATCGAGCCCGGGCGCAGCCCGTCGCCGAGCGAGAAGGCGACGTCGTACGCCTTCATGATCTCGCAGATGTCCTCGAAGTGCGTGTAGAGGAAGCTCTCCCTGTGGTGCGACAGGCACCACTTGGCCATGATCGAGCCGCCGCGCGACACGATGCCGGTCATGCGCTTCGCCGTCATCGGGATGAACGGCAGCCGCACGCCGGCGTGGATCGTGAAGTAGTCCACGCCCTGCTCGGCCTGCTCGATCAGCGTGTCGCGGAAGATCGGCCAGGTCAGCTCCTCGGCCTTGCCGTCGACCTTCTCGAGCGCCTGGTAGATCGGCACGGTGCCGATCGGCACCGGCGTGTTGCGCAGGATCCATTCGCGCGTCTCGTGGATGTGCTTGCCGGTCGAGAGGTCCATCACGGTGTCCGCGCCCCAGCGGATCGCCCAGGTCATCTTCTCGACTTCCTCGCCGATCGAACTGGACACCGCGGAGTTGCCGATGTTGGCGTTGATCTTCACCAGGAAGTTGCGGCCGATGATCATCGGCTCGGTCTCCGGGTGATTGATGTTCGCCGGGATGATGGCGCGGCCGCGCGCGACCTCGTCGCGCACGAACTCGGGCGTGATCGCCTTCGGCAGCGCGGCGCCGAAGCTGTGCCCGGGGTGCTGCCGCCGCAGCATCTGCGAATGGCCTTCCATCCGCTGGTTCTCGCGGATCGCGATGTACTCCATCTCCGGCGTGACGATGCCGCGCCGCGCGTAGTGCATCTGCGTGACGTTCGCGCCCGGCGATCGCGCGGCGCGGCCGACGCTTCAGGTTGAAGCGCAGTTCGGCGAGCTTGGGGTCGTTCAGGCGCTCGACGCCGTAGGCGGAGCTCGGCCCGGCGAGTTCCTCGATGTCGCCGCGCTCGGCGATCCACGGCGCGCGCAGCGCCGCGAGGCCCGAGCGGATGTCGATCTTCACGCTCGGGTCGGTGTACGGGCCCGAGGTGTCGTAGACCGTCAGCGGCGGGTTCTTCTCGTCGCCGGACATCGCGTGCGTGTCCGACTGCGTGATCTCGCGCATCGGCACGCGCAGGTCGGGTCGCGATCCTTCGATGTAGACCTTGCGCGACTTCGGCAGCGGCTGGACCGCGGCCTCGTCCACGTGGGCCGTGGCGGCGACGAACTTGGGATTGGCGCTCATGGTCTCGCTCCTTGAGCGGAGGGAGCGGCACTGGCGACCGCGTTTTCCTCCGCCGGTATGAACCGGATCAGGTTCCGGGGACTCTCTCAACCGCCGGACCTCCGGGCGGTACCCCCAACGCAGAGGGCATCGTAGCCCAAGCGGGTCGCGGTGGTCGCACAGGTCGCCGGGGCGATGGGCCGTCTCGTGTGCGCCCTGCGAGCAAGGGAAGGCGCTGTCCCGTTCGGCACCCTGTGGCCAAGCGCCCAAAGCCCGAACGCTCGATCAGCGAGCATCTTCGGGGATGGGCTGCACCGCGAGTCGCATCCCCATCGCACCAAGCAGCGCGTTGATCGTCTTCAGTTCAGGATTGCCCTTCTTCGACAGCGTCCGATACAGGGTCGTTGCGTTCAGCCGGGCGCGCGCGGCAAGACCTGGAACGCCGCCAAATGCGTTGGCCATGTACCGCAGCGCAACCATCAGTTCCTCCTGATCGCCATCCGCCAGCACCGCATTGAGGTACTCCGCGGCAAAGCCCGGATCCTTGCGGAAGCCCTCTATCGTGGCCACGGCATGGTCACGGTAGGGCGCCACCTTGCGTGTCGTCTTCGATCCGGCGGGTTTCGCCTTGAGTGCCGCTGCCTTCATTCGACTCTCCGTTGATAGTCCGTCCAGTACTTCACCGCGGTTTCGATGTCGGCCGACTGGCTGCGCTTGTCTCCCCCACAAAGCAGGACAAGGATGACCTGCCCGGCTTGCGCGTAGTAGATGCGGTACCCCGGACCGACATCCACTCGAAGTTCCCAGACACCGTCCCTGCAGTGCTTGTGATCGCCGAAGTGGCCTGCGGCGATGCGATCAACGCGCCGCTGGATCGCGACTCTGGCGCACATCCTTCAGACGATCGAGCCAACTCTGATACGGGTCTCGGCCAGCGCCGGTCACGTAGTGGCGGATCTCCATGCAGCATCCTCGCTTAAAAGCGAATATGCGTCAAGGCGGCGACGACAGCGCCATGCGCACTTCTTCGGCAATCGCCAGCGCGGCGGTGAGCCCGGGCGACTCGATGCCGAACAGGCACACGAGTCCGTCGATGCCGTGCGCTCCCGGCCCCGCGATGTCGAAATCCGCCGGCGGTTCGTCTGGCGCATAGATCTTCGGTCGCACGCCGGCGTAGTCGGGGCGCAGCTGGCCGTCGGCGAGCCCGCGCCAGTACTTGCGGATCTCGCCGTAGAAGGACGCCATGCGCGCCGGGTTCACCTCGTAATCGGGCGTGTCGATCCACTCGACGTCCGGTCCGAAGCGCGCCTGGCCTCCGAGGTCGAGCGTCAGGTGCACGCCGAGCCCGTCCTTCTCGGGCACCGGATAGATCAGCCGCGAGAACGGTGAGCGCCCCGCCAGGGCGAAGTAGTTGCCCTTCGCGTAACGCTCCGGCGGCAGGCAGTCCGTTGGAAAGCCATCGATGCGCGCGGCAGTGGACGGTGTCTGCAGTCCGGCGGCGATGACGAGGCGACGGGCGAAGTACCGGGTTCTGCCCGTCGCATCGTCGAGCGCGACCTCGAACCCTCCACCGGGCTGCGGCGTCGCCGACGCGAATCGCGTCTGCAGCACGAGCGTGGCGCCGTGCTGCCCGGCGCGCCCCAGCAGCGCCGTCATCAGCGCGTGACTGTCGACGATCCCGGTGGCCGGGGACCACAGCGCGGCGACGGCGTCGAGCTGCGGCTCCAGCGCGCGGGCCTCCGCACCATCGATCAGCCGCAGCGACTCGACGCCGTTGGCTTCGCCCCGCGCGCGCAGCTTCTCCAGTTCGGGACGCTGATCTTCCCGGGTCGCGACGATCAGCTTGCCGCAGCGTCGATGCGGCACGCCGTGCCGCTCGCAGAACTCGTAGAGCAGGTGCCGGCCCGGCACGCACAGCCGCGCCTTGTGCGTGCCGGGTGCGTAGTAGACGCCGGAGTGGATCACCTCGCTGTTGCGCGCGGAGATGCCGCTGCCGTAGGCCGCTTCCGAGTCCACTGCGACGACTTCGTGTCCAGCGCGCGCGAGCGCGTCGGCGCACGCCAGGCCGATCACGCCCGCGCCGACCACCAGCGTGTCGATGTCGTCCATACGGAAGAAGTCTAGGCGGCTGCGCGCTGCGTGGGCACAGCGATCAGTGCTTCTGCCCCAGCCCGAGGTAGCTCTCGATCACGCGCGGATCGTTCGCCAGCGTGGCGGCCGGCCCGTCGAGCACGCACTCGCCGGTTTCCAGCACGTAGGCGTAGTCGGCAATCTGCAGCGCGGCGCGCGCGTTCTGCTCGACCAGCAGGATCGACACGCCGCGCCGCTTCAGCTCGACGATGATGTGGAAGATCTCGCGCACGATCAGCGGCGCCAGTCCGAGCGACGGCTCGTCGAGCATCAGCAGCTTCGGCTTGGCCATCAGCGCGCGGCCGACCGCGAGCATCTGCCGTTCGCCGCCGGACAGCGTGCCGGCGAGCTGGCGCCGTGCGCTCCAGCAGGCGCGGGAACAGCGCGTACACCTCGTCCATCGTCTTGCCGTGGTCGCGCGCGCCCGAGCGATAGCGCTGGAAGGCACCGAGCAGCAGGTTGTCCTCGACTGTCATCTCGCCGAACAGCTCGCGCTTCTCCGGCACCAGCGTCATGCCGCGCGCGACCATCGTCTCGATCGACGGCTGCGTCTCGACCGCGCCGCCGAACCGCACCAAGCCGCGCGTGGCGCCGGTCGTCGGCAGCGCGCCCATGATCGCGGCGAGCAGCGTCGTCTTGCCGGCGCCGTTCGGCCCGATCACGGTGACGATCTGGCCGGCGCCGACGTCGAGGTTGGCGTTCGACACGCGCCTCGACCTTGCCGTACGAGACGGACAGGTCGCGGACTTCGAGGACGCGATTCCCGCTCGTATCGACGGCGCTCATGCCGCGTCCTTCTCGTCGATGCCGCCGAGGTAGGCCTCGAGCACGCGCGGGTCGCGCTGGACCTGCTCGGGCAGGCCCTCGGCGATCTTCTGCCCGAAGTCCATCACGTAGACGCGATCGACGAGGCCCATCACGAAATCCATGTCGTGCTCGACCAGCAGCACCGACAGCCCCTCGCCCTTCAGCCGGCGCAGCAGGTCCGCGAGCGCGCGCTTCTCGAGGTAGCGCAGGCCGGCCGCCGGCTCGTCGAGCAGCAGCAGGCACGGGTCGGAGGCGAGCGCGCGGGCGATCTCCAGGATGCGCTGCTTGCCGAGCGGCAGCGACCCGGCGGCATCGAACATGTGGTCGGCGAGGCCGACGCGCTCGATCTGGCGCGCGGCCTCGGCCAGCAGCCGCGACTCGTCGCGGCGGTCGAGCCGCCACGCGCCGGTCGAGCACGCCGGCGAGCAGCCCGCGGTACTCGCGCCGGTGCGCTCCGATCGCGACGTTGTCGAGCACGCTCATCTGCGGCAGCAGCCGCACGTGCTGGAACGTGCGGCTCATGCCCATCAGCGCGATGTCGCGCGACGCGCGGCCCGCCACTTCCCGGCCGCGGAACTTCACGCTGCCCGACGTCGGGTCGAGCACGCCGGACACCAGGTTGAACATCGTGCTCTTGCCGGCGCCGTTGGGGCCGATCAGCGCGACGATCTCGCCCGCGCGCACGGCGAGCGCCATCTCGTTCACCGCGACGAGGCCGCCGAAGCGCTTGGTCGCCTTGTCGACTTCGAGCAGAACCTCGCCCGCGGCCGGCACGTCGCGCTTCGCGAGCCGCGGCTCCTCCGGCCGGACCACGCGCCGCTTCGCGCGCACGGGAATCCACTTCGTCAGCGCCGGCCAGAGTCCGTCCGGCGCGCGCTGCAGGAGCACCACCATCAGCACGCCATAGACGATCACCTCGAAGTTGCCCGCCTGCCCGACGATCTGCGGCAGCAGGTCCTGCAACCAGGTCTTGCTGATCGTGATCACCGCTGCGCCGAGCAGCGCGCCCCAGACGTAGCCCGCGCCGCCGACCACCGCCATGAACAGGAACTCGATGCCAGCGTGCAGCGAGAACGGCGTCGGGTTCACGAAGCGCTGCATGTGCGCGTAGAGCCAGCCCGACGCGCACGCCATCATCGCGGCGATCACGAAGGCGATCATGCGGGAGGACGACGTGTTCACGCCCATCGACTCGGCCATCACCATGCCGCCCTTCAGCGCACGGATGGCGCGGCCCTCGCGCGAGTCGAGCAGGTTCAGCGTGGTGAAGACGGCGGCCATCAGGAAGAACCAGATCAGGTAGAAGATCTGGCGACCGGATTCCAGCGCCACGCCAAAGACTTCGATCGGAGCGACTCCGGTGAGACCGGTGTGCCCGCCGAGCGTCTCGGACGTGCCGAACAGGAAGTACAGGCTGATGCCCCAGGCGATCGTGCCGAGCGGCAGGTAGTGGCCCGACAGCTTCAGCGTCAGCGACCCGAGCGCGGCGGCGACCGCCAGCGTGATCAGCAGGCCGGCGACCAGCGTGAACCACGGCGACGCGCCGATCCATGCGAACGAAGCCGGCAACGTGTGCGTGGTCAGCACGGCGGTCGTGTAGGCGCCGAGGCCGACGAACGCCGCCTGCCCGAACGACGTCAGCCCGCCCACGCCAGTCAGCAGCACGAGGCCGAGCGCAACGAGCGAATACAGCCCGATGTAGTTCGCCAGCGTGATCGTGAACTCGGACAGCACCAGCGGCGCCAGCCCGAGCAGCGCGAGGAAGATCGCGATGAGCCAGGACGGCCTCATTCCTCTTCCTCCACGTGGCGCGTGCGCAGCGAGCGAAGCAGCAGCACGGGAATGATCAGCGTGAAGACGATCACTTCCTTGTAGGCGCTCGCCCAGAACGAGGAGTACGACTCGAGCAGGCCGACCAGCAGCGCGCCCAGCGCCGCCACCGGATAGCTCGCGAGCCCGCCGACGATGGCGCCGACGAAGCCCTTGAGTCCGATCAGGAAGCCGGTGTCGTAGTAGATCGTCGTGATCGGCGCGATCAGGATGCCGGACAGCGCGCCGATCAGCGCGCACAGGAAGAACGACAAGCGGCCCGCGAACTCGGTCGGGATGCCCATCAGCCGCGCGCCGAGCCGGTTCACCGCGGTCGCGCGCAGCGCCTTGCCGTACACGGTGCGCTCGAACGCGAGGTACAGCAGCACGATCAGCGCGATCGAGCAGCCGATCACCCAGATCGACTGTGCGCTCGCGGTCAGCGTGCCGAGGCTGATGCTGCCGTCGGAAAACGGCGGCGTGCGCGATCCCTCGGCGCCGAACACCAGCAGCCCGAGGCCGACCAGCACGACGTGCACGGCGACCGAGACGATCAGCAGGATCAGCACCGACGCTTCCGCCAACGGCTGGTAGGCGAGCCGGTAGATCATCGGGCCGAGCGGCACGACGAGCGCCAGCGCCAGCAGGATCTGCACCGCCATCGGCAGCGACTGCGGCTGAACGCTGGCGAGCAGCGCCCACATCGCCAGCGGGTACGCGAGATTCCAGGCGAGCACGCCGCCCAGTCCCCGGGTCCGCCGCGCGCGGACCGCCTTGACGATCTCGATCAGCGACACCAGGCCGCCGGCCACCAGCAGCAGCCACACGGTGCCTGGCAGCTTGCCCGACTGCACGGCGACCAGCGTCAGCGCGCCGTACGCGACGAATTCGCCCTGCGGGATGAAGATCACCCGCGTGACGGCGAACGCCAGCACCAGCGCGAGCGCCAGCAGCGCGTAGATGGCGCCGTTGGTCACGCCGTCCTGGGCGAGCAGCAGGGCGATGTCGAGGTTCATGCCATGCGTCACGGGTGTACGCGACGGCTGTGCCGTCGCACGTGCACCCGCTCCGATTAGTTAGTGTGTGGGGCCCGGGGCGGCCCGGCGCCCCCCACGAGGAAAGCGCGACCGGTTGCCCGATCGCGCCTCACGTCAAGAACGCGGCACCGGCGTCCCCGGCGCGCGCGTCTCGTTCGCTACTTCTGCAGCACCCACTTTCCGTCGCGGATCTGGATCATCACAGCGGCGCGCTGGTCGAAGCCGAGGTGGTCGCTGGGGCTCATGTTGAAGATGCCGTGCGCGCCCGGGGTGTTCTTGACGCCTTCGAGCGCGTCGCGCAGCGCGGCGCGGAACTCCTTGGTGCCGGGTTGCGCCTTCTTCAGCGCGACCGGGATCGCCGCCTGCAGCAGCACGCCGGTATCCCACGCGTGCGCGCCGAAGGTCGACACGCTGCCCTTGCCGTGCGCCTTTTCGTAGGCGTCGACGTAGGCGATCGCCGATTTCTTCACCGGGTGGTCGTTCGGCAACTGCTCCGACACGAGCACCGGGCCGGCCGGCAGGAACGTGCCTTCGCAGTCCTTGCCGCAAACGCGCAGGAAGTCGTTGTTCGCCACGCCGTGCGTCTGGTAGATCTTGCCGGCGTAGCCGCGCTCCTTCAGCGTCTTCTGCGGCAGCGCCGCGGGGGTGCCGGAACCGGCGATCAGGATCGCGTCGGGACGCGCGCTGATCAGCTTGAGCACCTGGCCGGTGACCGACGTGTCGTTGCGCTGGTAGCGCTCGTTGGCGACGACCTTGATGCCGCGCGTCTCGGCGAGCTTGCTGAACTCGTTCCACCAGCCTTCGCCGTAGGCGTCGGCGAAGCCGATGAAGCCTGCCGACTTCACGCCCTGCCCCAGCATGTGCGAAACAATCACGAACGCCATCTGCTGGTCGTTCTGCGGCGTCTTGAAGACCCAGCGCCGCTTCGCGTCGACCGGGTCGACGATGCGGGCCGAAGCGGCCATCGAGATCATCGGCGTCTCGGTCTCGGCCACGACGTCGATCATCGCCAGCGAGTTCGGGGTGATCGTGGAACCGACGATCACGTCGACCTTGTCCTCGGTGATCAGCTTGCGGGTGTTCTTCACCGCGGTCGTCGTGTCCGACGCATCGTCGAGCACGATGTACTGGATCTTCTTGCCGCCGATCGTCTGCGGCATCAGAGCAAACGTATTGCGCTCCGGGATGCCGAGCGATGCCGCCGGGCCCGTCGCGGAAACGTTCACGCCGACCTTGATGTCCTGCGCGAGCACCGCGCTGGCACCGACGGCGGCCAGGAGGGTGGCCAACAGCTTGGTGGTGAACTTCATGAGTCTCCTCTTCTTCTATCGATGGAACGGTGGCCGGAGGTAGGTGCGCCTGGCCAACGCGGTGGGGAAGCGAATGAGAACAAAATCAGACCCTTTCAACAAGCAGGGCAATGCCCTGCCCGACGCCGATGCACATGGTGGCGAGCGCGTAGCGGCCGCCGGTGGCGGCCAGCTGGCGCGTGGCGGTCAGCGTGATCCTCGCCCCGGAAGCGCCGAGCGGGTGACCCAGCGCGATCGCGCCGCCGTTCGGGTTCACGTGCGCGGCGTCGTCCGGCAGGCCGAGCCGGCGGGTGACCGCCAGGCCCTGCGCGGCGAAGGCTTCGTTCAGTTCGATCACGTCGATGTCCGCGACCTTCAGTCCGTGCCGCGCCAGCAGTTTCTCCGAGGCGGGCGCCGGCCCGATGCCCATGATCCGCGGCGGCACGCCGGCCGTGGCCGCGCCACGGATGCGGGCGATCGGCTTCAGCCCGTGCTTCGCGACCGCGGCGCGCGCTCGCGATCAGCGTCGCGACCGCGCCGTCGTTGACGCCCGAGGCGTTGCCCGCGGTCACCGTGCCGTCCGGCTTCACGATCGGCTTGAGCTTCGCCAGCGCCTCGAGCGTCGTCTCGCGCGGATGCTCGTCCTCGGCGACGACCGTGTCGCCCTTGCGGCCCGGCACCGTCACCGGCGCGATCTCGCCGGCGAAGAAGCCGCGCGCCTGCGCCGCGAAGTAGCGCTGCTGCGAACGCAGCGCGAACGCGTCCTGGTCGGCGCGCGCGATGCCGAAGTCCGCCGCGACGTTCTCGGCCGTCTCCGGCATCGAGTCGATCCCGTACTGCTTCTTCATCAGCGGATTGACGAAGCGCCAGCCGATCGTCGTGTCGTACACCGCATTGGCGCGCGCGAACGCGCTGTCGGCCTTCGGCATCACGAACGGCGCGCGCGTCATGCTCTCGACCCCGCCGGCGATCATGAGGTCGGCCTCGCCCGCGGCGATGGTGCGGGCGCAGATCGCGATCGCCTCCATGCTCGATCCGCACAGGCGGTTCACGGTGGCTGCCGGCACGTCGGTCGGCAGGCCCGCGAGCAGCAGCGCCATCCGCGCCACATTGCGGTTGTCCTCCCCGGCCTGGTTGGCGCAGCCGTAGTAGACGTCGTCGACCGCGGCCCAGTCGACGCCCGGGTTGCGTTCCACCAGCGCCCTCAGCGGAATCGCGGCGAGATCGTCGGCGCGCACCGACGACAGCGCGCCGCCGTAGCGGCCGATCGGCGTGCGGATGCCGTCACAAAGGAAGACGTCGTTCATGCGATCGCTTTCAGGATAGGGGCGCCGACCACGCGCCGGCGCCGCGGCCGCACGGATGCCGTCTCGCCGAAGCGAATGCGGCCGATGCCACCGAGAAACAAGTCCGCGACGAGCGGCGCCATGCCGGAGTAGGTCAGCGGGCCGCGGTCCTTCAGCCAGGTGAAGGTCCAGTTGATCATGCCGAACAGGATCATCGTCAGCGGCTTGGCGAGTTCCGCGCGCGTCGCCTCGGGCGCGAGCTGCGCGATCACCGCCGCGAAGCCGTCGACGACCTTGCGCTGGCGCGCGAGCACGCGGCCGCGGTGCGCGCGCTCGAGGTACTTCACGTCCTGCACCAGCACGCGATGGCGCGCCGCCGAGTGCTCGTACTCGATCATGAAGGCCTCGATCAGCCGCCGCAGGTGCGCCGCCGGCGGCAGCTGCTGCGCGGCGACGTCGTCGACGATCGCCGCCAGCCGGTCGACGTACGACAGCGCGATGTCGGCAAGCAGGTCTTCCTTGTCGCGGTAGTAGTGATACATCAGCGCCTTCGAGATCCCGCAGGCGCGCGCGAGCTCGGCGATCGACGCCGAGGCGTAGCCCTTGTCGGCGAACAGCCGCGTCGCCGCGTCGCGGATCGCCGCGCGCTGCGCGTCGAAGCTGGCCGCCTTGGTGCGCGCCATCGGCTCAGCGCTCGTCGTACGAGATCAGCACCCGCTCCGAGAGCGGGTACGACTGGCAGGTGAGCACGAAGCCGGCCGCGACCTCGTGCGGCTCGAGCGCGTAGTTCTTCGCCATCTTCACCTGGCCTTCGAGCAGCTTCCCGCGGCAGGTGCTGCACATCCCGCCCTTGCACGAGTACGGCAGGTCGAGCCCGGCCGCGCGGCCGGCGTCGAGGATCGAATGCTGGCCTGGCTGGAAGTCGATCTCGCGGCGCACGCCGTCGATCACGATGCCGATGCGCGCCTGCGCCGCGCCGGCGTCGTCCACCGGCGCGGTCGTCGCGGCGCCCGGCACGCCGAAGCGCTCGACGTGCACGTGCGCGCGCGGCACGCCGGCCCCGACGAGCGCGCGCTCGACGTCGTCGATCATCGACGCCGGCCCGCACACGAAGGCCTCGTCGATCGTCTCGGCCGGCACCAGCGCCGACAGGAACGCCCGCGCCTTCGCACCGTCGAGCCGGCCGTTGAAGAGCTCGATGTCCTGCGCCTCGCGCGAGAACACGTTGTAGAGCGCGAAGCGCGTCAGGTAGCGGTCCTTGAGGTCCTCGAGCGCCTCGTGGAACATCACCGACGCCTGCCGGCGGTTGCCGTAGACCAGCGTGAAGCGCGACTTCGGCTCGCGCGCCAGCGTCGTTCGGATCAGCGACAGCACCGGCGTGATGCCGCTGCCGGCGACGAACGCGACGTAGTGCTTCTCGTGTTCAGCCGACAGAGGCGTGAAGAAGCGGCCCTCCGGCGTCATCACGTCGATCGCGTCGCCGGGCTGCAGCGACTCGTTGACCCAGACCGAGAAGCGCCCGCCGTTCACCTTCTTCACGGCCACGCGCAGTTCGCCGTCGTCGCATCCGGAGCAGACCGAGTACGAACGCCGCAGCTCCTCGCCGCCGAGCGTCGCGCGCAGCGCGAGGTGCTGGCCCTGCGTGAACCGGTACTCGTCGGCGAGCGCGTCCGGCACGTCGAACATCAGGCTGACGCAATCCGGCGTCTCGCGCCGGACCTCCGCGACGCGGAGAGGGTGGAATCGGGGGGTCATCTAGAGGGGTTTGAAGTATTCGAAGGGCTCGCGGCACGCGCGGCAGCGGTACAGCGCCTTGCACGCCGTCGACCCGAACTGCGACAGGCGCTCGGTGTCGGCGCTGCCGCAGCGCGGGCAGGACACGCGGGGAACGAACGACAGGGCTGCGCGCCGCCGGCCGGCCGCTCGCCCGGCGGCGCGATGCCGTACGCGCGCAGCCGCTCGCGCGCGTCCTCGGCGATCCAGTCGGTGCTCCACGCGGGCGACAGCTGCTGGCGCACGCGGACGTCGCGCGCTCCGGCCGCCGACAGCGCGTCGCGGATCGAGCGCTCGATCACCTCGGTCGCCGGGCATCCGGAGTAGGTCGGCGTCACCACGACGTCGACGCCTTCCTCCACCGCCTGCACATCCCGCACGATGCCGAGCTCGGTCACGGAGATCGCGGGGATCTCCGGGTCCGGCACGCGCGCGAGGATGTCCCAGGCCTGGGCGGTCGTCAGCATCACCAGGTTCCGCCCGGATAGGTGCGCTGCAGGTACTGCATCTCGGTCAGGAGGTGGCCAAAGTGCTCGCTGTGCATGCCGAGCTTGCCGCGCGTCTGGAACGGCGTGCGCGCGGGGACCTTCAGCGTCGCCACGTCCAGCACCGGCGTGACCGCGGCCGTCCACGCGGACTCGAGCGCCGGCCACGCGGGACCGACCGACGTCGCCACCGCGACGTCGTCCACCGGCGTCGCGCTGAAGAACTCGGCGGTGTACGGCCACAGCACGTCGACCGCGGTCTGCATCCGCCGATGCGACTCCTCGGTGCCGTCGCCGAGGCGGATCACCCAGTCCGACGCGTGCTGCGCGTGGTAGCGCGTTTCCTTCAGGCTCTTCGCGGCGATCGCGGCGAGTCCGGCGTCGCTCGACTTCGCCAGCGCCTGGTACAGCTCGCGCTGCCACGCTGCGACGAGGAAGTTGCGCAGGATGGTCTGGCCGAAGTCACCGTTCGGCAGCTCGACGATCGTCAGGTTGCGGAACTCCGGCTCGCGCCGCAGGAAGGCAAGCTGGTCCTCGTCGCGCCCCTTCCCTTCGAGCGCGCCCGCGTGGGTCAGCAGCAGGCGCGCCTGGCCGACGAGGTCCAGCGCGATGTTGGTCAGCGCGATGTCCTCCTCGATCACCGGCCCGTGGCCGCACCACTCGGCAAGCCGCTGGCCGAGGATCAATGAGGTGTCGGCGATGCGCAGGACGTAGTCGAGGTGCGCGGAATGGGTCTTGGTGGCGGCGGTCATCGCGGCACCTACATGTGGTTGACTTCGTCGGGCAGCGTGTAGAAGGTCGGATGCCGGTAGATCTTGTCCTCGGCCGGGTCGAACATCTCGGGCTTGGCGTCCGGGTCGCTGGCGACGATGTGGTCGGCGCGCACCACCCAGATGCTCACGCCTTCCATGCGCCGCGTGTAGACGTCGCGCGCGTTGCCCAGCGCCATCTTCGCGTCGGGCGCGTGCACGCTGCCGCAGTGCTTGTGGTCGAGGCCGTTCTTGCTGCGGATGAAGACTTCCCACAGAGGCCACTGGCGGCTGGCTTCGGACATGTCAGTTCCTTTCACGAGATTTGCCGGGCAGATGACGCAGCTTGCGGCTACGCCAGTGGCCGCGGGCATCATTTGGCTGCAAGGGGGCCTTGCCCCCTTGGAACCCCTTGGGGCCGCCGGCCCCAAGGGGCGGTTCATCGGGACGCAAGGGGGCTTTGCCCCCTTGGAACCCCCATTTCATAAGGGTCGCCATGGTCAGGCTGCCAGGCGATCGCGGCGGCGCTGTTTCTCCGCGTGTGCCAGCGCAGCTTGACGCACCCACGCGCCGTCGTCCCAGGCTTGCACGCGGTCGGCGAGGCGTTCGCGGTTGCACTGGCCGTGGCCGTTGACGACGTTCCAGAACTCGCTCCAGTCGATCGTCCCGAAGTCCCAGTGGCCGCGCTCCTCGTTGAAGCGCAGGTCCGGGTCGGGCAGCGAGATCCCGAGCAGCTTCGCCTGCGGCACCGTCGCATCGACGAACTTCTGCCGCAGGTCGTCGTTGCTGATGCGCTTGATGCCCCACTTGATCGAGTCGCCCGAGTGCACGGAGTCCTTGTCGTGCGGACCGAACATCATCAGCGACGGCCACCACCAGCGGTTCACCGCGTCCTGCACCATCGCGCGCTGGTCGTCGGTGCCCTTCATCATCGTCAGCAGCAGGTCGTAGCCCTGGCGCTGGTGGAAAGACTCTTCCTTGCAGATGCGGATCATCGCGCGCGCATACGGCCCGTACGAGCAGCGGCACAGCGGGATCTGGTTCATGATCGCCGCCCCGTCGACCAGCCAGCCGATCACGCCGATGTCGGCCCAGTTGAGCGTCGGGTAGTTGAAGATCGACGAGTACTTCGCGCGGCCCGAGTGCAGCGCGTCGACCAGGTCGTCGCGCGCCACGCCGAGCGTCTCGGCCGCGGCGTACAGGTACATGCCGTGGCCGCCCTCGTCCTGCACCTTGGCGAGCAGGATCGCCTTGCGCTTGAGCGTCGGCGCGCGTGTGATCCAGTTGCCCTCCGGCAGCATGCCGACGATCTCGCTGTGCGCGTGCTGGCTGATCTGGCGCACCAGCGTCTTGCGATAGCCCTCGGGCATCCAGTCCTTCGCCTCGACGAATTCCCCGCGCGCGACGCGGGCGTCGAACTCGGCTTCGTACGCGGCGTCGCGCTGCTGCTCGACTAGTGAACGGGGACCGCCCCGCACCGCGTCGTCGCGGTCCGGGGACGGAATGTCCATCGCCTGTGTGTACATGGCTGCTCCTTCCGGCTGCGGGCGTTACTGCTGCGGGCGGCGATCGATGATCCGCTTCGCCTTGCCCACCGATCGTTCGAGTCCCATCGGCAACGCCAGACGAACCGTCGCGTTGATGCCGATGTAGGCCTTGATGTTGTGCTCCAGTTGCTTCGCGGCCGCGTGGCGCGACTCCTGGCTGCCGTTCGCGAGGTCCGAGCCCATCTCGACGTGCACCGACAGCTCGTCGAGATTGCCCGGGCGCGTCACTTCGAGCGTGTAGTACGGCTCGAGTTCGGGCTGCCTCAGGATCAGATCCTCGACCTGCGTCGGGAACAGGTTCACGCCGCGGATGATCAGCATGTCGTCCGAGCGGCCGGTGATCTTCTCGATGCGCCGCATCGAGCGCGCGGTCGGCGGCAGCAGGCGCGTCAGGTCGCGCGTGCGATAGCGGATCATCGGCAGCGCTTCCTTGGTGAGCGACGTGAAGACCAGTTCGCCCTTCTCGCCCTCCGGCAGCACCTCGCCGGTCTGCGGATCGATGATCTCCGGATAGAAGTGGTCCTCCCACACCGTGAGGCCGTCCTTGGTCTCGATGCACTCCTGCGCGACGCCCGGACCGATGATCTCCGACAGGCCGTAGATGTCGATCGCGTCGAGCGACGTCTTCGCCTCGATCGCGTCGCGCATCGCCGGCGTCCACGGTTCGGCGCCGAAGATGCCGATCTTCAGCGACGCCTTCTTCGGATCGACGCCCTGCCTCTCCATCTCCTCGGCGATCGCCAGCATGTACGACGGCGTCACCATGATGATGTCGGGCTTGAAGTCCTGGATGACCTGCACCTGCCGCTCGGTCATGCCGCCGGAGATCGGAATGACCGTGCAACCAAGTCGCTCCGCGCCGTAGTGCGCGCCGAGCCCCCCCGTGAACAGCCCATAGCCGTACGACACGTGCACCATGTCGCCCGCGCGCCCGCCCGCCGCGCGGATCGACCTCGCCATCACGGTCGCCCAGGTGTCGATGTCCTTCGCCGTGTAGCCGACCACGGTCGGCTTGCCGGTCGTGCCACTCGACGCGTGCAGCCGCACCACCTTCTCGCGCGGCACCGCAAACATCCCGAACGGGTAGGTGTCGCGCAGGTCCTTCTTCAGCGTGAACGGGAACTTCGCCAGGTCCGCCAGCGTCTTCAGGTCGGACGGCTTCACCCCGGCCGCGTCGAACTTGGCGCGGTAGTGCGGCACGTTGTCGTAGGCGTGGGAGAGCGACCAGCGCAGGCGTTCGAGTTGCAGCGCCTGAATCTCCGATCGGCCGGCGCGCTCGATCGGATCGAGTTCGGACGGGTGCGGCTTCTTCGACGGCATCGCGTTGCTCCCGTTCAGAGGTTCACGACCGGCTTGCCCTTGATCGTGTGCGATCTGCCGCGCATCACGACCACGGTCTTGCCGTGCTGGTTGGTGACCTTGATGTCGTACACGCCGGTGCGACCGGTGCGCGAGACCTCGTGGCACTCGGCGACGAGGCGATCGCCCTCGTGGGCCGGGGCGAGGAAGTCGACGACGATGCCGGAGGCCACCGTCATCTCGTTGTAGCTGTTGCAGCCGAAGGCGAACGCCGAGTCCGCGAGCGTCGTGATGAGCCCGCCGTGGCAGATCCGGAAGCCGTTGAGCATCTCGGGACGCACGATCATCGAGACCCGCGCGAAGCCCGGACCGACCTCCTCGATCTGCATGCCCATCGCCTTCGAGGCGGCGTCGTTCTCGAACATGCCGTGCCGCACGGCCTCCGCGATCGCGTGGGGATCCATGTCGCTCCCGGTTGCGTGCTGCTGATCGGCCATGGCGTGTTTCATCCGTGGAATCCCGCGCCGGTGTAGCCCTTGCGGGTGATCAGCGCGGAGGTGCGGTAGCGCTCCTCGCCGTAGTGCTCGCGCAGGTTGGAGAGCGCGCGCGCGAACACCTGCAGGCCGACCTGTTCGGACCACTCCATCGGCCCGCGCGGATAGTTGACGCCGTAGCGCATCGCGACGTCGATCGCGTCCGCGCTGCAGATGCCGTGCGCCACCGCGTCCGCGGCTTCGTTGACGAGCATCGCGTTCAATCGAAGGACCACCAGGCCTGCAACATCGTCGAGCGGCGAGCACTCGAATCCCGCGAGGCCGAGCGTCGCGCACACGGTGCGGAACGCGCCCATGCCGCACTGGTCGGCGCGCGCCAGCCCGAGCCGCGGCGTGGTCGCGTAGTCGAGCGCGAGGTCGAACAGCACGAGGTGCTCGTGCGCGTCTTCCATCGCGCGCCGCGTCGCCGGCCGGCCGTCGGTCAACATCACGTGCGCCGGCCCGATCTCGAGCCAGCCCGACGACGGCAACTGCGCCTCGCGCGGCCCCTGGACGCGGACCACGTCGATGCCGGCCCGTTCCAGCCGCGTGATGATCGGCGTCGCGATGCCGAGAGAACCGACGGCGATGACGCGCCTGACCGGCTCGGCGCCCGGCTCGACCGCAGGCCCCGGCTTCACGGCGCCCGCGCGGTAGTCGTAGATGCCGTGCCCGGTCTTGCGGCCCAGCCTTCCCGCGCGCACGAGTTCCTGCTGCGCCAGCGACGGCGCGTAGCGGCGTTCGCCGAACGTCGCGTCGAATACGGACCTCGTCACGGCAAAGTTGACGTCGTGCCCGATCAGGTCCATCAGCTCGAACGGCCCCATCGGGAAGCCGCCGCAGTCGCGCACGATGGCGTCGATGGTGGCGGGATCGGCCGCACCCTCGGTGTAGGCGCGCCACGCCTCGCCGTAGAACGGCCGCGCGATGCGGTTGACGATGAAACCCGGCGTCGACTTCGCGTACGCCGCGTGCTTGCCCCACGCCTCCGACGTGCGGAAGACGAGCCGCGCGATGTCCGGCGCGGTCTCCAGCCCGCTGATCACCTCGACCAGCCGCATGCGTGTCGGCGGGTTGAAGAAGTGCATGCCGACCACGCGCTCCGGCTGCTTCAGCCCGGCCGCCATCGCCGTGACCGACAGCGACGACGTGTTGGTAGCGAGAACGCAGCGCGGGTCGACGATGCTTTCGAGGTCGCGGAACAGGCCGCGCTTGACCTCCATGTCCTCGACGATGGCCTCGATCACGAGGCCGCACTCGGCGAGCTCCGCCAGCGTGGCGGCGCGCATGCGCGCCGGGATCGCGGCGGCGTGTTCCGCCGGCACCTTGCCCTTGTCCGCGAGCGCCTGCAGCGAACTGGCGGCCTGCGCGATTGCGCGCTCGACCGCGCCCGGCTGCGCATCGACCATCAGCACGCGATGGCCGGCCTGCGCCGCGACCTGCGCGATGCCGGCGCCCATCGCGCCGGCGCCGATGACGCCAACCACCACGCTGCGATCGAGGGCCTGCTCGGTCATCCGATCCTCACTGTCCGCGCTCACTGTCCACGCTCAATGTCCACGGAAACGCGGCGCGCGCTTTTCCATGAAGGCGGCCACGCCTTCCCGATAGTCGTCCGACGCCCCGAGTTCGCGCTGGTAGTCGCACTCGACGTCGAGCGCCGCCGCGAGCGGCAGCTGCATCGCGCCCTCCATCGCCTGGCGGGTGCGCACGTAGCCGCGGGTCGGGCCGGCGGCCAGTTGCTTCGCGACGGCCATCACCGTCGGCATCAGTTCGTCGTCCTCGATGCAGCGCCAGATCAGGCCCCACGCCTCGGCCTGCGCGGCCGAGAGCTTGTCGCCGAGCAGCGCGAGGCCCATCGCCCGCGCCGGACCGACCAGCCGCGGCAGCCACCAGGTGCCGCCGCAGTCGGGCACGAGGCCGATCTTCGCGAACGACTGGATGAACGACGCCGACTTCGCCGCGAACACGAGGTCGCACGCGAACGGAATGTTGGCGCCCGCGCCGGCCGCGACGCCGTTGACCGCGCAGATCGTCGGCATGTCGAGCGCGCGCAGCCGCAGCAGCAGCGGCTTGTAGTAGGTAGCGATCGAGGTGCCGAGATCGACCGGCGCTGCGCCGGGCGCGACGGCGCGGTCCGACAGGTCCTGCCCCGCGCAGAAGCCGCGCCCCGCGCCGGTCAGCACGAAGCAGCGCACGTCCGGGTTGCCGACGACCGCGTCGATCGCGGCGCGCACTTCGCCGTGCATCGCGGTCGTGAAGCTGTTCAGCCGGTCGGGCCGGTTGAGCGTCAGCGTTGCCACACCGTCCGCCACATCGAGGCGGACGGTCTCGAACGATTGCACCATCGGGAATGTCTCCTCGGCCGGGCCTGGCGCGTGCTGTCGAACGCCGCTGCCGTTTCGTTGACCGACCGTTCAATCGATAGTACCGTCGCCCGTTCCCGCAAGACAAGTATCGGGGCGGCCCCAGCAGCAAGCACCACGCCGCCGGCCCTGTCGTTGCCCGAGAATTGCCCTCGAATTGCCCTCGAACGGCCCTGGAGATTCCCTTGACCCATCCCCTTTTCGAGAAGCACCGCGCGACCCTCGACGGCGCGCTCGCCGCCATCCGCTCTCGCGGCTTCTGGTCGGCGTATCCAGAGCAGGCGAGCCCCAAGGTGTACGGCGAAACGGCGAACGACGACGGCAAGGCGAAGGCCGCCGCGTACGCCGGCAAGAGGTTCGAACTCGACCAGCCCGGCATCACCGACTGGATCGCCACCGAGCAGTCGCCGTACGGGGTGCCGCTCGACGTGAAGTATCCGAAGTGCGATCCGCAGGCGCTGGTCGACGCCGGCCTCGCGGCGATGGCCGCGTGGCAGAAGTTCGGCGTCGACGGCCGCACCGGCGTGTGCCTCGAAGCGCTCGCGCGCATCAACAAGGCCAGCTTCGAGATCGGCTACACGGTGATGCACACCACGGGCCAGGGCTGGATGATGGCGTTCCAGGCCGGCGGCCCGCACGCACAGGATCGCGGGCTCGAAGCGGTCGCGTACGCGTACCGCGCGATGAGCGAGGTGCCCGCCGAGGCGCGCTGGGAGAAGCCGCAGGGCAAGAACCCGCCGATCGTGATGGAGAAGCGCTTCGAGGTCGTCGGCCGCGGCGTCGCGCTGGTGATCGGCTGCGGCACCTTCCCGACCTGGAACACGTACCCGGGCCTGTTCGCCGCGCTCGTCACCGGCAACCCGGTGATCGTGAAGCCGCACCCCAACGCGGTGCTGCCGGCGGCGATCAGCGTGAAGATCATCCGCGACGTGCTGAAGGAAAGCGGACTCGATCCGAACCTCGTCACGCTGTTCGTCACCGACGATCCGAAGCAGACCCAGGCGCTGGCGACCCACCCCGCGGTGAAGTCGATCGACTTCACCGGCAGCAACGCCTTCGGCCGCTGGCTGATGGACCACGCGCGGCAGGCGCAGGTCTACGCGGAACTCGCCGGCGTGAACAACGTCGTGATCGAGTCGACCGACAGCTACAAGGCGATGCTGCGCAACCTCGCGTTCACGCTGAGCCTGTACTCCGGCCAGATGTGCACGACGACGCAGGACATCTTCGTGCCGGCCGGCGGCATCGAGACCGACGAAGGCCCCAAGAGCTTCGACCAGGTCGCGGCCGACCTCGGCGAGGCGGTCGCCAAGTTCCTGGCCGATCCGGCGGTGGCCACCGCCGTGCTCGGCGCGATCCAGTCGCCCGACACGCTGAAGCGCATCGACGAGGCGGCGCAACTCGCGGAGGTCGTGCTGCCGTCGAAGAAGATCGACCACCCGGACTTCCCCAACGCGAACGTTCGCACGCCGGTGCTGCTGAAGAGCGACGCCATCAACGAGGCCGTGTTCATGCAGGAGCGCTTCGGCCCGATCAGCTTCGTCGTGAAGGCGCGCGACTGGAAAGCCGCCGTCGCGCTGTCCGAACGCGCGGTGAAGGAGCACGGCGCGCTGACCGTCGGCCTGTACTCGATGAGCCAGGAGGTCGTCGACGCGATGACCGAGGCGACGTTGCGCGCCGGCGTTTCGCTGTCGATCAACCTGACCGGCAACGTGTACGTGAACCAGTCCGCCGCGTTCTCGGACTTCCACGCGACCGGCGCGAATCCGGCCGCGAACGCGAGCTACACCGACTCAGCGTTCGTCGCAAACCGCTTCCGCGTCGTGCAGCGTCGCTGGCACGCGGCGTAGCCGCGCCTCGGGTGTACGCGATCGCTTCGCGATCGCACGTGCCCCCGAGGCGATTGGTTAGTGGGTCGGGCTTCGGAGCGGCCGACTCGCTCGCCGTGACGAGCGAGTCCCCGACCCCATCACAAACGCAACGCAAAGACAGAGGCGGAAACATGCCTTGCTACGAAATCGATGGACTGGTGCCCGTGGTCGATCCGACCGCCTTCGTGCATCCGACGGCGACGCTGATCGGCGACGTGATCGTCGGTCCCGGCTGCTACGTCGCGCCGGGCGCGAGCCTGCGCGGCGACTTCGGCCGGATCATCATGGAGCGCGGCAGCAACGTGCAGGACTGCTGCGTGATGCACGGCTTCCCGGGGACCGACACCATCGTCGAGGAGGACGGCCACATCGGCCACGGCGCGATCCTGCACGGCTGCATCGTGAAGAGGAACGCGATGGTCGGCATGAACGCGGTCGTGATGGACGAGGCCGTCGTCGGCGAGGAAGCGATGGTGGCCGCGGGCGCCTTCGTGAAGGCCGGCATGGTGATCCCGCCGCGCGGGCTCGCGGTCGGCGCGCCCGCGCGCGTGATCCGCACGCTGACCGACAAGGACGTCGATTGGAAGATGAGCGGAACGCGCAGCTACCAGGACCTCACGCGCCGCAGCCTCGCCACGCTGAAGGAAGCGACGCCGCTGACGGCGGCGGAACCCGAACCGCAGAAGGATCACGATCGACGTCGAGGGCGTGGTGCCGCTCGTTGCGGCGAAGCGCGACTAGCCCGCCGCCTTCGCCGCCGCGATCGCTTCCTTGAGCGTCTCCAGGTCGCCGACCTGGTTGGCCAGCAGCAGGATCAGCCGCGCGTTGAGCGCCGCGCTCTGGTCCTCGCTGAGCCCCGCATGCGCATCGATCAGCGCCTGGTAGAAGTCGTCCGGCCGGGCGATGTTCGGCTGCGTGTTCAGCGCCATGTCAGTGTCCCTGCGCTCGCGCGAGCGCCGCGCGCACGCCGTCGACCGTGACGGACCGCCAGCGCGCCGCCACGTGCTGGTCGGGCCGCAGCAGGTAGGCCGTGCCCGGCCGCGCGTCGTAGCGGTGTTCGGCGTGGCCTTCGAAATCGATCAGCTGTCCCTGCACCGCGCCCGACGACGTGATGCGGACGACACGCGCGGCGTCGTCGAGTCCGGAGGCCAGCGCCTCCGCGGCATCGTCGTCGGCGTCGAACAGCAGCAGGTCGAAGCGTCCGCCGAGATGATCGAGCAGCCAGCCCGCGTGGCCGTCCACCTGCACCGGCGCGTCCGCGGCCGGTGCGCCGGGGACCATCGCGCCGGCGAATCTGTCGTGATCGGGCGTCGACAGCGGGCTCGCGCGGTGCGTGGTCGGTGTCGACAGCCGCCCGCTGTTCACCAGCCGCCGCGCGAACGGATGCGTGCGCGACAGCGCGAGCACGGCGTCGCGGAAGGTGCGGCTGACCGCGCTCTTGGGCGTGATGAAGTCGGTCGCGCGCGTGGAATTGAGCAGGTTCTCGTCGGCCGCCTCGACCCGCTCGCTGTCGTAGCTCGCGAGCAGCGACTCCGGCGACTCGCCGCGCAGGACGCGTGCGAGCTTCCAGACGAGGTTGTCCACGTCCTGGAAGCCCGAATTGGCGCCGCGCGCGCCGAACGGCGACACCTGGTGCGCGGCGTCGCCGGCGAACAGCACGCGGCCATGGACGAAGCGGTCGAGTCGCCGGCACTGGAACGTGTAGACGCTGACCCACTCCAGTTCGAACGGGCGGTCGTCGCCGAGCATCGCGCGGATGCGCGGGATTACGCGCTCGGGCTTCCGCTCTTCCTCGGGGTCGGCGTCCCAGCCCAACTGGAAGTCGATGCGCCAGACGTCGTCGGCCTGCCGGTGCAGCAGCACCGACTGCCCGGGATGGAAGGGCGGATCGAACCAGAACCAGCGCTCGGTCGGGAACTCGCCCTTCATGTGCACGTCCGCGATCAGGAAGCGGTCGCGGAACACCTGCCCTTTCCACTCCAGCCCCATCAGGTCGCGCAACGCGCTGCGCGCGCCGTCGGCGGCGATCACGTAGTCCGCCTCGATCGCGTAACGGCCGTCCGGCGTCTCGACGTCGACACGGACGCCGTCGTCGTGCGGCGCGATGCCGACCGCCTTGTTCTTCCACCGCACGTCGTGACCAAGCTCGGCGAGCCGCGCCACCATGCACTCCTCGAGGTGGTACTGCTGCAGGTTCACGAAGGCGGGGCGCTTGTGGCCGGGTTCGGGCAGCAGGTCGAACTGGTACGCGAGCTCGTCGCGGAAGAAGACCTTTCCGACCTTCCACTCGATCCCGCGCGCGCAGACCGCGCCGCCGCAGCCGAGCCGGTCGAGGATCTCGAGCGCGCGCTTGGCGTAGCAGATCGCGCGCGAACCGACGCTGACCGTGTTGTTGTCGTCGACGAGGATGAAGCCGATGCCCTGCAGCGCCAGGTCGATCGCCGCCGCGAGCCCGATCGGGCCGGCGCCGACGATGGCGACCTGCGTGCGCGCGACACCGCCGGCCGCGAGTTCGGGCGGCTTCACATACGGATACTCGGGCGCCTGGTAAGTCGACGGCATCTGTTCTTCGCTCCCCTGGGGCCTTCTAGCCTTCCAATGCCTCCCACATTTCCTTGTCGCGCTGCGCCGTCCAGATGCGCGGATCGACGTGGCCGGTCGCCTCGTCGTAGGCGCGGGTGACGTCGAACGGCAGGCAGTGGTCGAAGATCACCCAGTGGCCGAACCGCGGCTTCAGCTTCTCGTAGGTTTCCCGGTAGACGCTGCGCAGGTCGCGCCCCGCGCGCGCGCCGGCCTGCACCGACTCGAACATCGCCGTGACGAATGCGCGCGTGCCGTCGAGGCCCGCCTTCACGTCCGCCGCCGTCCGCAGCGCGGCGCCGCGGCCGGGAACAAGTTTCTCCGCGCCGAGCGCCGCGACCGCGTCGAGCGTCGCCGGCCAGTCGGTGAGATACGCGTCGCCGGTGTATGGCGTCGCGTCGTACTCGACGAGGTCGCCCGAGAACAGGATCTTCTCCTGCGGCAGCCAGACGACGGTGTCGCCTTTCGTGTGGCCGCGGCCGAGCTGCATGATCTCGACCTGGAGCTTGCCCATCCACAGCGTCATCCGCTTCTCGAACACGATCGTCGGCCACGTCAGGCCGGGCACCGACTCGACCGCGCGGAACAGCCGCGGGAAGCGCTCGATCTCGCTCTTCATGTCGGCTTCGCCGCGCTCGACGATCAGGTCGTAGGTATCGCGGCTGGCGATCACGTGCTGCGGCTGGTAGCCGGAGGCGCCGAGCACGCGCACCGCGTGGTAGTGCGTCAGCGTCACGTACTGGATCGGCTTGTCGGTCACCGTGCGGATGTGCCGGATCACGTCCTGCGCCATCACCGGCGTGGCCTGCGCGTCGATCACCATCACGGCGTCGTCGCCGATCACGATGCCGGTGTTCGGGTCGCCCTCCGCGGTGTACGCATAGGCGTGGTCGGACAGGCGGTCGAAGCTGATCTTCTTCTCTTCCAGGTCGGCCTGGGATGCGAACTTCTTTTCCACGTTCATTCCTCGTCAGTCGGTGCAGGCAAGGATGGCGAGAATTCGCAGCCCGCGCAAGGCGAGGCGCGGCCTCACGCCATTCGTTCGATGCGCCACGCCTGGTAGCGCAGGCCGGCGATGGCGCCGCCGACGATCGCCGCCAGCGTGATGATCGAGCCGGCCGCCAGCATCGAGACTCCGGACAGGCCCTGGCCGATCGTGCATCCCATCGCCGTGACGCCGCCGAAGCCCATCAGCGCGCCGCCGGCGAGATGGTTCGCCGTGTCCTCGGTGTCGCGGAAGCCCTCCCAGCGAAAGCGGCCGCCCAGCACGGCGCTCGCCAGCGCGCCCGCGAACACGCCGGCCACCGAGGCGACGCCCACCGTGATCACCTTGCTCGTGTCGCTGAAGAACATCAGGTAGTCGAGCGTCCACGCCACCGGCGCGACGAACGACAGCGCTTCCATCCGGCCCGAGTTCGTCCGCAGGTAGACCTCTTCGAGCGTCTGCGGATGCTCGGCCACATGCCCGATGTGTCCGGACACGAACCAGACCGCGACGATGACCGCGCCCACGCCGACGCCACCGAGCACCACTTCCTTCGTCAGCGCGGCGCGGTCGCGCAGCACGAAGACCAGCAGTGCGGCCGCGATCAGGCCCGCGACCGCGAGGCGGGCCGCGTCCAGCGCCGCGCCGCCGCCGGTCAGCAGCGTCGGCAGGTCCTGCGTGGTCGCGAGGTCGAACCCGACCGACTCGATCGCGCGCACGCGGACGACCGCCAGCACGCCCCGCAGCGAGATGTAGGCGACGAGGCCGAGCACGCCGACGACGATCAGGCCCTTGAGGCTGCCGGCGCCGGCACGCACCAGCGCCTTCGACCCGCAGCCGCCGGCGAGCACCATGCCGAAACCGAACAGCCCTCCGCCGATGAGGTAGGCGAGCGGCGTGAAGCGCTTCGTCGTGTAGAAGCTCGCGGCCGGATCGATCACGCCGTACGCGGCCAGCAGCGTGGTGCCCGTCACGGCCACCACGATGGCCAGCGCCCACTGCCGCATCCGCGTCCAGTCGCCGTAGCCGACGATGTCGGCGACGCTGCCCATCGTGCAGAAATTGGTGCGGTGGACGAGCGCGCCGAAGATCGCGCCGAGGACGAATGCCGCGACCACGACTTGCGTGGAGAGAGAGGCGATGTCGACTTCGGGCACGACGAGATGGGCGGTGTCTGCGAGGCGCGCGAGTTTACGCTTGCGCTGCTTGGATTTCCGTGGATAGCAGGCGCGCAAGCGTCCTCGTCCATGGATGCCTGCGTGATCCGCGATAGACGAGTCTGATCGTCAGGTCGCTTTGTGCGGCACAAGCTTGACTTGCAGCTCGCACCCAACCGCGCTTGCATACCGCTTGAGCGTTGCCAGTGACGGCGCATGCTTGCTCGCCGACTCCAGGCGCGAAATTGCACTCTTGGTCGTACCCATGCGCTCGGCCACGGCATCTTGCGTCAGTCCGGCACGAGACCGCGCCTTGATCATCTGGCTGGCGACCTGATACTCCAGTTCCAGGGCGTCGTACGCAGCGGAGAATCCCCGGCGAGCACGCGCCTTGGCGAGGAACGCCTTGTGGTCATGCGGGACGGGCTTGTACTTCAGTTCAGCCATCTTGCAACTCCTTCCGGCGCTTGCGCGCCAGCTTCAACTCACGATCCGGCGTCTCCTGCGACTTCTTGATGAACGCGTGCAGCACCACGACGCGACGGCCCAACATGAAACAGTAGAAGGCCCGCCCGATGCCCGACCGACCGCGAGGCCGGAGTTCGAAGAGTCCATCGCCAAAGGCTCTCGAGTGCGGAAGGCGAAGGCTGGGCCCGTGCTCAGCCAGAAGTTCGACGAGGCGCGCGTAGTCGGCAAGGACGTCGACCGGCCACGACTCGACCTCGGCGAGCACGCGCTCGTGGAAGTACTCGATTTCGAAGGCCATGGAGAATGTTAGCAAATACGCTAACTACGTGCAATCTGTCGGCAATCTCCCGGCCGGGTCAGCCACGACCCCCGAGCGCATGCGCCACGCGGCGCACGAACCCCGCCGAGTGTGCGCCGTCGAGCCAGCGCGCGACGACCACCGCTTCGCTGTCCGGATCGATCCACACCATGTGGCCACCCGCGCCGAACATGAACCAGCTCGCGCGCGACGCATCGGCGAACAGGCGCCCGTCGCGATTGAGCCACGTGAGCCAGCCGTAGAACGGCGCCACCGCGCAGGGTTCGTGCATGCGCTGCACCCACTCGCGGGGAATGACCTGCCGGCCTTCGTGCACGCCGCCATCCAGCAGCAACTGGCCGATGCGCGCCTGGTCGCGCGCGCTGATCTTCACGCCACCGCCCCAGTGCGTGCCGCCGGGGACCGACGGCATGCGCCGGCCGTCGATCTCGACCCAGGCATCGTCGTAGCCCTCCCACTGGAAGTCGCGGCCGCCGCCGATCGGCCGCAGCACGCTTTCGAGGAACACCTCCGACAGCGGCCGCCTGAAGAGGTGCAGCAGCGCCAGCGAAAACTGGTTGATGCGCACGTCGTTGTATTCCCAGTAGCCGCCCGGCGCGCGCAGCGGGCGCAGCTCGCCCTTCTTGCCCTCGGGCGGCTTGGGATCGTGCGACACGCGCCGGTAGTGCTCCACCTGGTCGGGCATGCCGAAACACTCGCCCTGCCATTCGCTGGTCTGCGTGAGCAGGTGCTTCCAGGTGATCGGGCGGTTGTGCGCTGAATCGAAGCCGATGCCCGGCAGCCGGTCGCTCACGCGTTCGCCCGGCTCGAGCAGTCCGCGCGAGTGCGCAATGCCCGCGAGCAGCGCAAGGTAGGTCTTCGCGACGCTGAATGTCTGGTCCGCGCGATCGGGCTCGCCCCAGGCGGCGACTTCCTCGCCGCGCACACGGATGACGCCGGAGACGCCGCCGCGCGGATGCACCGGCCCGCGCAGGCGGTTGAACGGCGCGGGGTCCTCGTGGTGGACGCCCCAGTGCGCGGGGTCAGTTGCAGGATCGCGCGGCCACGGAATCTCGTGCGACTGCGCGAAGGCCACTGCTTCGTCGAACTGCTCCATGCCGCCCATCATAGCCAGCGCGCTTCGCCAGCAAAGGCTCCGGCCGCACCGGTGCCGCCTGCGCGGGCCTTTGAAGCAGCAGCGGGCGGGGCACTTCGTGCCGCCTGGCTCAGTGCAAGACTCGCTTGCCGGGACGACCGCCGAGCCCGGAAGCGCTACCGGGTGCTGGGCAACCGATCGCGCGCGATCTTCGCGGCTTCGGTGTCCGGAAACTCCTTGATGATCCGGGTCAGCGTCGCGTTCGCCGACTTGCGGTCGCCGAGTTGCACCTGGCTCTCGGCCATCGACAGCAGCGCGTCGGGCACGCGCGGCGAGTCGGCGTAACGCTCGACCAGCGTGCGGTGCGCGGCGATCGCGGACTTGTAGTCCTTGATCGCGTAATGCGCGCTGCCGATCCAGTACTGCGCAGCCGGCGCGTAGGCCGACGCGGGATAGCGTGCGACGAACTGCTGGAAGCCCGGCAGCGACCCCTTGAAGTCGCCCGCGCGGAACTGCGCCAGCGGGCCTTCGTAGGCGGCGAGTTCGGCCCGGTCGACCGCCGCGGAGCGTCCATCGACGGTGATGCTCTGCGGCTCCATCTTCTTCAGCCGCGCATCGAGGTCGGCGTACAGGTCGCGATTGCGCTTCTGCAGCGTGGCCACTTCGTTGGTCAGCGTCTCCACCTGCCCGCGCAGGCGCGCGTTCTCCTGGCGCAGCGATTCGAGCTGGTTCACCAGTTCGAGCTGGTTGCGCTGCGCGCTCTCCATCCGGTCCAGCCGCGCGGTCACTTCGGTTTCGCGCTGCTGCAGCACCCTGATCTGCTCGCGGATCTGCAGGATCGCCTTGCGCGCCTCGTCGTCACCCCCGAAGAGCTGCGCGTGGGCGGGCAGCGCGGTCGACAAAGCCAGGGCAACAGCGACGAGCGTTCGAACAAGCATGGGTCCCTCCAGATGCGACGAGGCGACCGCACGGCGGTCGCCTCTTCCTTGCCTTTGTGAAGGGACGAGCGCCCGGCCGCTCCGAAGCTCGTCCCTCTAACTAGTCGCTGCGAGTGCACGTGCGAGCCGAAGGCTCGCGTACACGAGCAGCGCCTGCTACTTGTAAACGATGTCCGCCCGCCGGTTCTGCGCCCAGGCTTCCTCGTTCGAGCCCATCGCCCGCGGCTTCTCCTTGCCGAAGCTCACCGTCTCGATCTGCGAATCCGTCGCGCCGAGCAGCATCAGGCGCTGCTTGACCGCTTCCGCGCGCTTCTGCCCGAGCGCGAGGTTGTACTCGCGGCCGCCGCGTTCATCCGTGTTGCCCTCGATCACGATGCGGCGGTTCTTCGTCGACGCCAGGTACTTGCCGTGCGCCTCGACGACCGGCTGGAACTCGCTCTTGACGACGAAGCTGTCGAAGTCGAAGAACACGCTCTTCTTGTAGAGCGGGCTATTCGGGTCGTTGAACGGGTCGACGCCGCGCGCGGACTGTGCGTCCACCGGCGCCACGGCGCGCGGGTCCGTTCCGGCGCCCGTCGACTGGCCGTCCGCGGACGCATCGGTGATCGGCGCGGGCTTCTGCTCGTCCAGGTTGACGGACGAGCAGCCGGCTAGAACGAAGGCGAAGACGGTGCCGGCCATGACGGCGCGTGCGAGGCGATGAATGTTCATGTGTTCCTCCTGACTTACTTGATGAACGGTCCCCAGGTCGGCTCCCGGATGTCGCCGCTCGGACCCGACAGCCGCGTGCGAACGCGGCCGTCGACCGAAGCGGACGCCAGGATGCCGCGCCCGTTGACTTCGGTCGCATACAGAAGCATGCGGCCGTTCGGGGCAAAGCTCGGTGATTCGTCGCGCACGGTATCGGTGACCGGCGTCTCCTGGCCGCTGGCCAGGTCGAGCACGTGCACCTTGAACTGGCCGCCGCGGCGTCCGACATACGCCAGCAGCTTGCCGTCGGGGCTCAGGCGCGGGCTGATGTTGTAGTCGCCGTTGAAGGTGACGCGCTGCGCGCCGCCGCCGTTGGCCGGCATCCGGTAGACCTGCGGCCCGCCGCCGCGGTCCGACGTGAAATAGATCGACTGGCCGTCGGGGCTGAAGCTCGGCTCGGTGTCGATGCCGCTCGAGGTGGTCAGGCGGCGCACGTTGCCGCCGTCGGCGTTCATCAGGAACACCTGCGAGTTGCCTTCGCGGGTCAGCGTGACCGCGAGCGTCTTGCCGTCGGGCGACCAGCCTGGCGCGCTGTTGGAGCCGCGGAAGTTCGCGACCGCCTTGCGCGCGCCGGTCGCGACCGTGTGCACGTAGACGACGGGCTTGCCGGTTTCGAACGACACGTAGGCGAGCCGCGTACCGTCGGGCGACCACGCCGGCGAGATGATCGGCTCACGCGAGCGCAGGGCCGACTGCGGGTTCGCGCCGTCGGCGTCGGCGATGTGCAGCTCCCACGAGTTGCGCGAGGTCTGCACGACGTACGCGATGCGGGTCGCGAACACGCCGCGCTCGCCGGTGAGCTTCTCGTAGATGCGGTCGGCGATGCGATGCGCCGTCAGGCGCAGGTCGGACGCCGGGCTCACGTACGACAGCCCGTCGAGCTGGCCCTGCCGGATCGTGTCGAGCAGGCGGAAGCGGACGTCGAAGCGGCCGTCGGCCAGCCGCGTCACGCTGCCGATCGCGAGCGCATCGGCGCCGCGCGACTTCCAGTCGGGCAGCGAGACGGCGGCGTTCTCGGGAATCGACGCAGAGCCCGCATCGACGATGCGGAACAGGCCGCTGCGCGCGAGATCGGCGCGCACCACGGACTCGATCTCCACCGGCACCTGGCCGTCGCGCGCGAACGGCGCGATCGCGATCGGGAACTGCTGGCTGCCGACGCCCGTGATCTCCACGCGCAGCTGCGCGAGGGACACGGCGGGGAGGGAGACGAGCGCCGCGCACACGGAGCGGCGCACGGCAGACGGTCGATCGATGGTGGTTTCCGTCATCGGGGGTCGAGTATAGACAGGGCGAAACCGCGATTCTCCCTCGGCGCTGACTTAAACGCGCGACGACGGATGATGGGGTTACGACGTACGCACGAAGGGCTCAACGCGTGTCGACCGGGTCAAAGCTGAGCCGCAGCGAGCGCGGCATCGCGCCTTCCCTTGGCCGCGGGAAGGGCTCGCAGCGGCGGATGGCGCGCTCGACCGCCTGGTCGAACGAGGCCAGTCCGCTCGCCTGCAGCAACCTGGGGGCCGTCGCCTGCTCGCCGGTCGGCAGCAACTGCACCTCGAACTCGGCCACGTACTGCTTGGGCTTCACGCCGTCGGGAACGTTGAAGACGATGTGGGGCCGGATGCAGCCCACGACCTGTCCCTCGTAGCCGCGCGGCATGCCACCGCCGCTGGTCACGCCCGTGGCGCTGGCGCCGGTTCCGGTGCTGCCTGCCGGTCCGCCCGCGGCCGCGGCGATCCGCTGCAGCTCCTGCTCGCGTCGCTTCTCGGCGGCGCGCGCCTGCGCCGCCTCGGCTTTCGCAGCGGCCGCCTTCGCGGCTTCCGCTTTCGCCGCTTCGGCCTTCGCGGCCTCGGCTTTCGCGGCCGCGCGCTTCTCCGCTTCCACCTTCTTCGGATCGGGCTTCGGCGGCTCGACCTTCTTCGGCGGCTCCGGCTTCTTCTTCTGCTCGACGACGATGTCGGCCTTGCGCTCGGGCTCGGGCGCCGGCCTGGGCTCGACCTTTGGCGGCGGAGGCGGCGGCGTGGGCTCGACGATCGGCGGCGCCGGAGGCGGCGTGGGTTCGACGATCGGCGCTGGGACTGGGGCCGGGGCCGGAGCGGTCGCTGGGGCCGGGGCGGCCGCCGGCGCCGCCGCGGGAAAGCCCGACCACAGCTCGGCGCTGATGGTGCCGGCCGGCTCCGTCTTCCAGCGCACCACGAAGGCGATCGCAAAGAACAGCAGCGCGTGCGCGAAGAGCGACAGTGCGAAGGCCGGCGCGGTGCCCTTCTCCGGCGCGTGCCAGTGGAGCCTTCGTCGGTCGGTGATCGCCGGTGCGGTCATTCAGCGCTGGCTGACTTCGACCAGGAGCCCGACCCGCTCGATGCCCGCCTTCTGCAGCTCGCTCATCACCTTGAGGATCGCCTCGTACTTCGCCTGCCTGTCGCCTTCGATGACGACGGGCGTCTGCGGGTTCCCGCCCTGCCGCTGGCGAACGGCGTTGACGAGCTCGCCCGGGGCGACGCTCTGCTCGCGCTTCGTCGCGTCGATCAACGAGACCCGGCCATCGGACCGCACGATGATCCGCACCGGGAGATCGCCCTTCTGCTGCCCGGCCTTGGCGACCGACGGCAGGTTGACGATGCTCGGGTTCACGAACGGCGCGGCCACCATCAGGATGACGACGAGCACCAGCATCACGTCGACATACGGCACGACGTTGATCTCCGCCATCATCCGGCGGCGGCGACCCGAGCGGCGACCGACCAGCGCCACGGTCAGGTCCTTTGCCGCTGCAGGATGTTCAGGAACTCTTCCATGAAGCTCTCGAAGCGGTTCGCGAGGCGGTCGATGTCGTTTGCGAAGCGGTTGTAGGCGACGACCGCGGGAATCGCCGCGAACAGGCCGATCGCGGTCGCCACCAGCGCCTCGGCGATGCCCGGCGCGA
Organism: uncultured beta proteobacterium; assembly: GCA_963841815.1. Lineage (GTDB taxonomy): Bacteria > Pseudomonadota > Gammaproteobacteria > Burkholderiales > Burkholderiaceae_F > JAOUJD01. The sequence continues at coordinate 120,083 of CAWJEE010000009.1, forward strand.
CGCTCGCCAGGTTCGCCTGCTGCAGGTTCGACAGTCCGGTGAACGCGTGCATGATTCCCCACACGGTGCCGAACAGCCCGATGTACGGGCTGACCGAACCCACCGAAGCGAGGAAGTTGAGGCGCGCCTCCAGCCCGTCCATCTCGCGCTGGTACGAAGCGCGCATGGCCCGGCGCGCGCCGTCGAGCGTCGCCTGCGCGTCGCCGCGGCCGCGCAGCTTCAGGTACTCGCTCATGCCCGCCTCGAAGATGCGCTCCTGCACGCCGGACTTGCGGCGCGGATTCGACGCCTGCTGGTAGAGCTGCGACAGCTCGGCGCCGCCCCAGAACTGCCGCTCGAACTCCTCGGTCTCGCGCTTGGCGCGCCTGATCGCGAAGCCCTTCTGGAAGATCGCCGTCCACGAGGCGATCGACAGCAGCGCGAGCAGCAGCATCACGAACTGGACGACGACGGTCGCCTTCGTCATCAGCGTGAGAATCGAGAGGTCGGCAGTCGGTGTCATGGAGTCGCTTCGTTGAAAACCATCGATTTCATCGCCTCGAGCATCGGCGCCGGCATCGCTTTCGGCGCGAGCGACTTCGTGTCGACGCAACCGGCGCGCACCCGGGCCTGCGCGAGCACTTCGTCGCCGCGGCGCGCCACCTGCTCGAACACGACGGAGACCCGGCCGGCCTGGATCACCCGCACGTCGATGTCGATCACGTCATCGAGCCGGGCCGGGCGCCGGTAGTCGCACTCGATCCGCGCCACCACGAACTGCAGGCCCTGTCCGATCGCGAGTTCCTGCTGCCCGAAGCCAGCCGCACGCAACCATTCCGTGCGCGCGCGCTCGAAGAACTTGAGGTAGTTGGCGTAGTAGACGACGCCGCCGGTGTCCGTGTCCTCGTAGTAAACGCGGACCGTCCAGGTGAAGGGTTGGCCGGGCACTGAGAGTCGAAATATTTTGTTGCCGCGCAGTATAGAGGCGCGCGACTGGCGCGCGGCTCACGCGGAGGCGGTCGTCCGTCCCCTACAATCGCGCGCCTCGTTGGCCAGGCTCAGTGGCCAGATCATCGCGGGCCATGAAGCCGCGGCACGCCAGACCCCGACCGGGGAACGGCGCAAGGGAAGGATGTTGGGGTCGTGACTGCGGTCGAGTCAGTGTTGCCGAGATGGTCGATCGCGGTGGTCGGCGCGCTGCTCATCGCACTCACCGGCTGCGACCGGATCACGAACAGCCCCCACCCCGCCGGTGCCGAGGCGACGAACACCTTCTTCACCGCGTTCCAGGAGCGGTCGCCCAAGTACCTCGACCCGACGGCGTCGTACTCGATCGACGAGACGCCGTACACGTACTCGATCTACGAGCCGCTCTATCGCTTCCACTACCTCAAGCGGCCGTACGAGGTCGTGCCGCGCGCGGCGGAACGCGTGGTCGAGCCGCGCTACTACGACAAGGCCGGGCGCGAACTGCCGGCCGACGCGCCGGGCGACCAGGTCGCGGAGGCGGTCTACGACATCCCGCTGCGCAAGGGGATCCGCTTCGCGCCGCACCCGGCGTTCGCGCGCGACGCGACCGGCCAGTACCTGCACCACGACCTGACCGCGGCGCAGACGGCCGACAAGCGCACGCCCTTCGACTTCCCGCAGACGGGCACCCGCGAACTGACCGCGCACGACTACGTCTACGCCTTCAGGCGACTCGCCACCACGCGGATCAAGTCGCCGTCGTTTTCGACCTTCGCCGACCACGTCGTGGGATTGAAGGAGTACGGCGACAAGATCGCCGCGTTCGACAAGGAATTGCGCGCGACGGTCGACCCGGCCAGCCGCGACCTGCCCTTCCTCGACTTCCGCAAGGTCGACCTCGCGGGCGTGCAGGCGCTCGACGATCACACGCTGCGCGTCCGCCTGAACGGCAAGTACCCGCAGTTCAAGTACTGGCTGACGATGGTGTTCACGGCACCGGTGCCGTGGGAGGCCGACAAGTTCTACGCGCAGCCCGGGTTCAACGAGAAGAACCTGTCGCTCAACTACTGGCCGGTCGGCACCGGGCCGTACATGCTGACCGAGTACCAGGAGAACCGGCGCCATGTGCTCGAGCGCAACCCGAACTTCGGGGGCGAGACGTATCCGTGCGAAGGCGAGGCCGCCGACCGTGCCGCGAAGCTGCTGGACGACTGCGGCAAGCCGCTGCCGCTGATCGACCGCGTCGTCTTCAACATCGAGAAGGAGAGAATCCCGCTAAAGGCGAAGTTCATGCAGGGCTACTACGACAACCCGGAGATCTATCGCTTCGACTGGCTCCAGGACCTCGAGTACGACGTCAGGAACTCCGACCAGGTCGCGAAGTTGTTCCGCGACCGCGGCATCCAGATGCCGCGCACGCTCGAGATCTCCAACTGGTACGTCGGGTTCAACTGGCTCGATCCCGTCGTCGGCAAGGGCAGGACGCCCGAAGAGCAGGTGCGCAACCGCAAGCTGCGGCAGGCGCTGTCGATCGCCGTCGACTGGGAAGAGTTCGTCCGCGTGTTCGAAAGCAAGGCGGCGGGCGAGCCGGCAATGGGCCCGGTGCCGCCAGGCGTCTTCGGCTTCCGGCCTGAGGCGATCAACCGGGTTGTCTACGACGTCGTTGACGGCAAGCCGAAGCGCAAGTCGATCGAGGAAGCGAAGCGGCTGCTCGCGGAAGCCGGCTACCCGGACGGGCGCGACGCCAAGTCCGGCCGGCCGCTGGTGCTGAACTACGACTACCAGCGCGCGCTGACGCCGGAGCTGAAGGCCGAAGTCGAGTGGATGGCGCGCCAGTTCGCGAAGATCAACGTGCAACTGGAGATCCGGGCCACCGACTACAACCGCTTCCAGGAGAAGGCCGAGAAAGGTTCGCTGCAGGTGTTCTGGTGGGGCTGGTTCGCCGACTACCCGGACGCGGAGAACTTCATGTTTCTTCTCTACGGCCCGAACTCCAAGGCGCTGACCGGCGGCAACGGCGAGAACGCGTCCAACTACAGCAATCCGGAATTCGACAAGCTGTTCGACGAGCTGAAGTACCTCGACGACGGCAAGCGCAAGCAGCAGGTGATCGACCGGATGGTCGCGATCACGCAGCAGGACGCCCCGTGGACGTTCGGCTACAACCCGTACGCCGGGTCGGTGAGCCACCAGTGGGTCGGCAACGTGAAGCCCGGGCCGCTGGTCAACGAACGGCTGATGTACATGAAGGTCGACCCGGCGCTGCGCGCGGCGAAGATCGCCGAGTGGAACCGCCCGGTCTGGTGGCCGGTCGCGCTGATGGCGCTGGCGCTCGTCGTCGCCGTGCTGCCCGCGTTCCGCGCGTGGAAGCGCCGCGAGCGCGAAACGGCGGGCCGCCGGCTCGCGAACGGGGCGCGCTGACGTGGCCGGCTACATCGTCCGGCGCTGCCTCTACGCGGTCCTGATCCTCGTCGGCGTCAACCTGCTGACGTTCACGCTCTTCTTCGCGGTCAACTCCCCGGACAACATCGCGCGGCTCAACATCGGCGGCAAGCGCGTCACCGCCGATGCGATCGAGAAGTGGAAGGCGGAGCACGGCTACGACAAGCCGCTGTGGTTCAACGCCGCCGAGCCGGGCGCGCGCAGGATCACGAACACGATCTTCCACGACCGCTCGCTGCGCCTGTTCACGCTCGACTTCGGTTCCAGCGACAGCGGCCGCGACATCCGCCACGAGGTCGGCACGCGCATCCAGGCGAGCCTCGCGCTCGCCGCGCCGATGCTGCTGCTGACCGTGTTCGTCAGCATCGCGTTCTCGCTGCTGCTGGTGTTCTTCCGCGCCAGCTACCTCGACTTCTGGGGCACGGTGCTGTGCGTCGTGATGATGTCGATCTCGAGCCTGTTCTACATCATCATGGCGCAGTGGCTGTTCGGGAAGACGCTGAAGCTCGTTCCGCTGTCGGGCTTCGTGCCGGGACTGGACCTCGTCAAGTTCCTCGCGCTGCCGCTGATTGTCGGCATCGTGTTCCAGCTCGGCTCCGAGGCGCGCCTGTTCCGCGCCATCCTGCTCGAGGAAACCAGCAAGGACTACGTGCGCACGGCGCGGGCCAAGGGCCTGTCCGAGGCGGTCGTGCTGTTCCGCCACGTGCTGCGCAACGCCTGGCTGCCGGTGCTGACGCACGTGGGCGCGCTGCTGCCGTACGCGTTCCTCGGCTCCATCGTGTTCGAGTCGTTCTTCGGCATCCCGGGCCTCGGCACCTACGTGATCGAGGCGATCGGCGGCCAGGACTTCGCCATCGTGCACACGATGGTGTTCCTCGGCTCGCTGCTGTACATCGTCGCCTACCTGCTGACGGACATCGCCTACACGTTCGTCGATCCGCGCGTGCGGCTCACCTAGGAAGGCGCGCAGATGCCCAGGTTCGTCTTCCTGTGGACCGACTTCGTGCTGTGGCTCGTGGTCCTCGGCGTGGCCGTCTACGCCTGGCGCGTGCGCGGCAACCGGCATGCACTGGCCACGTGGCGCCACGTGACGCACGACGCTCCGGCGATGGCCGCCGCCGTCGTGCTCGGCGTGTTCATCGTCATCGCGCTGCTCGACTCGATCCACTTCCGGCCGCGCCTGTCCGCCGCTGCCGGCGCAGTTGCAGACGCGCCGACCGCGTACGCGACGCGCACGGTGTCCGTGCTTGACACGCTGCTCGCGCACGCGGTCGAGGCGCGCGAGAAGACGTACTCGGTGCCGCTCGCGTGGTGGTCGTTCCAGCGCGAGACGCGGATGGTCGACGGCGTCGAGGTGCGCGACTTCCCGCGCCTTGCGCACGGCGGCGCGCACCTGCACGATCCCGCGCGCGACTGGGTGCCCGACGTGATCCGCAAGTCGCTGTCCGGTGTCCTGGCCGGGCTGGCCGGCGGGCTGCTCGTCTGCACCGCGATCGCCGCGCTGCGCGGGCGCACGCGCGGCGGCTTTGCCGCTTCGGCGCGCGACATCGTCCGCGGACGCACGGAGCTGCCGTGGCGGCCGATGCTCGCCACGCTGCTCGCGACGGCCATGCTGATCGGCTGGATCGCGGCGCTGTGGCCCTGGTACCACCCGTTCGGCACCGACCGCACCGGCAACGACGTGCTGTTCCAGGCGCTGAAGAGCATCCGCACCGCGGTCGTGATCGGGTCGCTCGCGACGATCGCGACGCTGCCGTTGGCGATCGCGCTCGGCATCCTCGCGGGCTACTTCAAGGGCTGGGTCGACGACGCGATCCAGTACTTCTACACGGTGCTGTCCTCGATCCCGCCGATCCTGCTGGTCGCCGCGTTCGTCCTGCTCGTCAACGTCTACATCGACCAGAACGCCGATTCGTTCGAGACCGGCGTCGAGCGCGCGGAGTTCCGCCTGTTCCTGCTGACCCTGATCCTTGGCGTCACCGGCTGGTCGACGCTCTGCCGGCTGCTGCGCGCCGAGACGCTGAAGCTCGCGGAACTCGAGTACGTGCAGGCGGCGCACGCGTTCGGCGTCAGCCACTGGCGGATCATGCGGCGCCACATCCTGCCGAACGTGATGCACCTGGTGCTCATCGTGGCCGTGCTCGATTTCTCCGCGCTGGTCCTGTACGAAGCCGTGCTGTCGTACGTCGGCGTCGGCGTCGACCCGAACTCGTCGTCGTTCGGCTCGATGATCAACCTCGCGCGCAGCGAGATGTCGCGCGATCCGGTCGTGTGGTGGAACCTGGCGACGGCCTTCACTTTCATGCTCGCGCTGGTGCTGTCCGCCAACCTCTTCGCCGACGCAGTGCGCGAAGCGTTCGATCCGCGCGCGCGCGCGTTCCGTCCGCGCCGCTTCCGGCTGAAGGAGGCGACGTGAGCGCACCCCACCGCCCCGATGCCGGATCGCCGGACGCGTTGCGGGCGCACCGCTCCGCGAGCGCGCCACTGCTGAAGGTCGAAGACCTTCTGACGGTGCTCGATACGGACGGCGGCCTGGTGCGCGCCGTCGATGCGCTGTCGCTGTCGATCGAACGCGGCGAGACATTCGCGCTCGTCGGCGAATCGGGATGCGGCAAGTCGATGACCGCGCTGTCGATCCTGCGCCTGCTGCCCGAGAGCGGGCGCGTCGCGGAGGGCCGGATCTACCTGGCCGGCACCGACGTCGCGCAGCTGCCGGAGTCGCGGATGCGCGACGTTCGCGGGCGCCGGATCGGCATCATCTTCCAGGAGCCGGCGACCAGCCTGAACCCCGTGCTGCCGGTCGGCGTCCAGATCGCCGAGGTGATCGAGCGCCATACGCCGTTGAAGGGCGCCGCCGCGCGCGCGCGGGCGCTCGAGTGGCTGCAGCGGGTCGGATTGCCCGAACCCGAGCGGCGGATCGACAGCTATCCGTTCCAGTTGTCCGGAGGCCAGAAGCAGCGGGTGATGATCGCCATCGCGCTGGCCGCCGAGCCCGACGTGCTGATCGCCGACGAGCCGACGACCGCGCTCGACGTGACCGTGCAGAGGCAGATCCTCGACCTGCTGATGGACCTGCAGAAGGACCAGGGCATGGCGATGCTGCTGATCACGCACGACCTCGGCATCGTGTCGCAGGTCGCGCACCGCATCGCGTTGATGTACGCGGGCCAGATCGTCGAGGTCGCGGAGACGGCGGAGTTCTTCGCACGGCCGCTGCACCCGTACGCGCGGATGCTGCTCGACGCGCTTCCGGACTTCGCCAAGCGCGGCCGGCCGCTGGCCGCCATCGGCGGAACCGTGCCGCGGCTCGACCAGGACTTCGACCGCTGCCGCTTCTCGGACCGCTGCCCCGCGGCGCACGCGGAGTGCGTGAGCGGCGCGCCGCCGTTGTTCGTTCCGGTCGAGGGGCACTCGGTCCGCTGCGTGCTGTACCGGAACGGGCTGCCCGCGTCCGGGCTGCCCGGGCACCGCGACGAGCCGATCGGCGCTTCGACGCCGGGGCAGCGCGAACCGGGCGCGAATCCCTTGCTCGAAGTGCGCGACTACCGGGTCCACTTTCCGATTCGCCACGGCGTGCTGAAGCGGACCGTCGGGTACGTGAAGGCGGTCGACGGCGTCTCGTTCACGCTGCAGGCCGGACGGACGCTCGCCCTCGTCGGCGAATCCGGGTGCGGCAAGACGACGACCGGCAAGGCACTCCTGCAGTTGCTGCGCGCCAGCGCGGACATCCACGGCGAAGCGCGGCTCGACGGCCAGGACCTGTCGACGCTCGACGGCGAGGCGCTGCGCAACGCGCGCCGGTCGCTGCAGATCATCTTCCAGGATCCGTTCGCGTCGCTGAACCCGCGCATGCGCGTCTCGGAACTCCTGGCCGAGGGCCTGCTGGCGCTGCGGCCCGAACTCGGGGAGCGGGAGATCGCGGCGCGCGCCGTCGCCCTTCTTTCGCGCGTCGGGCTGCGCGACGACGCGCTCGACCGGTATCCGCACGAGTTCTCGGGCGGCCAGCGGCAGCGCCTGGCGATCGCGCGGGCGCTGGCGGTCGAACCGCGCCTGCTCGTCTGCGACGAGCCCACGTCGGCGCTCGACGTCTCGGTGCAGGCCCAGATCGTCAACCTGCTGAAGCAGTTGCAGGACGAACTGGGCGTCGCCTACCTGTTCATCACGCACAACTTCGGCGTGGTGGAGTACCTCGCCCACGACATCGCGGTGATGAAGGACGGATGCATCGTGGAGGCCGGACCGGCCGAGCGGATCCTTGCCCACGCTGAGCATCCGTACACCCGCTCGCTCCTGGCCGCGGTGCCGCGCGTGGCCGCTTGAGCGACCGGAACGCGCGCGGTCGCGGGCACCGCGCCGCGACGAGGCGCGCACTGCGCCGATCAGGCGCCGCAACAGAGGAAGAACCGCGGTCCGCCACCTAGGAATTACCCTCAATCTCCCTGTCGCGGGCTAGCAACAATCCGCTACGCCGCCGAGCGCTTTCCATCGCCGTTCTCTAACCACCCGGCATTTGTGCCGGAAAATCGCGCCCATCTGCGGACGGGGGAGAGCCGGCTCGCAGACTCCTTTTGAACCAAGTCTCGGGGGAACCTCATGAAGTTTCGGTATTCGCCAGTCGCCCTGGCGGTCTTTGCCGCGCTCGGTTCGGCCGGGCTGACGCCAGTTGCCGCGCAACAGGCTCAGCCTCAGGCCCAATCGCTCGAGCGAGTGACCATCACGGGCTCCAACATCCGCCGCACGGACCAGGAAACGGTTTCGCCGGTCGAGATCATCAGCCGGGAGCAGATCGAGCGCAGTGGCTCCCAGTCCGTTTCTGAGGTCCTGGCCAAGCTGCCGATCACGTCGAGCGGCGCGTTCAACGAAACGGCAAACAGCTTCGCGCCCGGCACGACGTCGGTCTCCCTGCGGGGTCTGGGCCAGGACGCCACGCTGGTGCTGCTGAACGGTCGGCGCATCGCCGGCTATGGCTTTGCCCAGAACATCCAGGACAGCTTCGTCGACCTGAGTTCGATCCCCGTCTCGGCGATCGAGCGGATCGAGATCCTGAAGGACGGCGCGTCGGCCATCTACGGCTCGGACGCCATCGCCGGCGTGGTCAACGTGATCCTGCGGCGCGACTACCAGGGCATCGAGGCGTCCGGCAACGTGGGCTTCTTCCAGGGCAAGAACGACTACCGCGCGAGCATCGTCGCCGGCTTCGGCGACCTGGGAACGCAGAAGTTCAACCTGTTCGGCGTGCTCGACTACTACAAGCGTGACGGCCTGACGATGGCCGACACCGACTTCGGCGCCGACCGGGACTTCCGCGACAAGCAAGGCGGGCGCAACTTCCAGAGCTTGAGCGGCGGCACGTGGCAAGGCATCGGCGCCGCCGGCTCGGCGGCCGCGAATGCACGTCGCGCTTACGCCGAGTGCCCGACCCCGATCAGTTACCAGGAAGGGGTTGCCCGTGGCCTGTTCCCGGTCAACCAGTCGGCCCTGCCGCCGGGCACCGGCGCCAACCAACCCGGCAACAGCTACTGCTTCCGCGACTACGCCAGCGTGTTCCAGGTGATGCCGGACCTCGAGCGGATCGGCTTCCTCGGCCGAGGAACGTACGACTTTTCCGCCAAGGTGCAGGGCTACGCCGAATTCGGCTACAGCCGCACCGAGTCCGACTACGTGTTCCAGGAGCCGTTCTTCACCGGCAACCCGACGGGAACCACTCGCCTTTACCCGCTTCCGAACGGCCAGTTGTCGTCGTCGCCGTTCAACATGACGTTTGCGCCCGGCGCCGCCGGCAACCCGCTGCCGACGAACGCCTTCTACCAGGGCGTGATGAACGACTTCGGCACGCGCGACACCAACGTGAAGGCGGATGCTTATCGAATCCTGGCCGGCCTGAAGTACAGCTTCGGCACGTGGGACTTCGACAGCGCGGCCGGCTGGTCCAAGAGCGACGTCGAACAGACGAGCAAGGTCCTGTTCACCGACGGCGTAATCGCCGCGATGGGCATCCCGAGCACGCTGCAGCCGCCGCGACCGACCGTGACCAATTCGCAGTACAACGTCAACACGCCGTCGGTGAACTCGCCGGCCCTGCGCGCGTCGATGTTCGGCTCGAACAACCGCAACGCCGAATCCGAGCTGAAGTTCATCGACACCAGGGCGACGACCGAGATCGGCACGCTGCCGGGCGGGCCGATCGGGCTGGCGCTGGGCGGCGAATTCCGCAAGGAGTCGATCACCGACATCCCGACCCAGCTCGCCCGCACCGGCGGCATCCTCGGCCAGGGCTCGACCTTCGTCGACGGCGAGCGCGACAACCTCGCGTTCTACGGCGAGTTGGCGCTGCCGATTACCCGCCAGTTGGAGGCCCAGCTTGCGCTGCGGTACGACGACTACAGCGATTTCGGATCGTCGACGAACCCGAAGGTCGGCCTGAAGTACCGGCCGGCGCCCGAGTTACTGCTGCGCGCCAACTGGGGTCGCGGCTTCAAGGCGCCGTCGCTGCCTGAGATCACCCCGTCGTCGGCGTTCTTCTTCACGTTCGTCGAGGACCCGGCAACTCCTGGAGTGCTGTCGCAAATCGCCGGTTCGATCAACGCGAACCCGAACCTGGAAGCCGAGAAGTCGCGTTCGTTCACCATGGGCCTGGTGTTCGAGCCGAGCCGCGACTTGAGCGCCAGCATCGACTACTACCAGATCAAGTGGACGAACCAGGTCGCCTTCCCTGACTTCCAGACATACGCCAACGATCCCAACTCCCCGGCCGTGACCAAGGATCCGCAGACCGGCGTCATCCTGTCGATCGCAGGCCAGTACATCAACCTGGGTGAAGTGAAGACATCGGGCGTCGACTTCGATGTCCGCTACAAGCGCAGCACCCCCTACGGCCGCGTCGGGACACGTCTGGCGGCGACATACGTCGATGAGTACCAGATCAATGGCGAAGAAGTCGCGGGCACCAACCTGGCGTGGCAATACAGCAACTCCAGCGCGATCCCGCGCTGGCGCGGCCAGTGGTCGTTCGACTGGGAACAGGGTCCGTGGGTTGCGCAGCTCGCGATCAACTACATCCACAGCTACTGGCGGACGTACGGCACGAACAACGCGCCGAGCTACTTCGTCCCTGGAACCGCGGGTGGGATCCCGCAGACCGGCACGCTCAACCGGAAATCGCCGTCCTACACGACGCTGGACCTGTTCGGCCGGTACATGGTCACGCCGGCCCTCGGCGTGAGCGCATCGATCGTCAACATCCTGGACGAAGAGCCGATCTACGACCCGTCGTTCAGCACGACGTACTTCTATGATCGCCAGGCCGGCTACGACATCCGCGGCCGCACGTTCCGGATCGGCGTCGACTACAAGTTCAAGTAAGCCGCTTCAAGCTGTCACCAAAGCGGGCCTTCGGGCCCGCTTTTTTTTCGCCTCGCCGTGTCCTGCGCCCTGGCCGCAACCGGTCGCCTGTTGGCCGAAAGAGACAGGTTGACCAGCCCGTCGCGGCCCATTTGACGAAATCGCGTAACACGCCCGTCACGTTGACTACTTTCCACAGGATCCGGCGGGAGGGCCGCATGCCAGACATGCATCGGCGACGGGTCGGACAGGAACCTACAAGGAGAACAGAAGATGATGAAGCGAACGCAAGTGAGCCTTGCGATCGGAGCGGCGTTCAGCGCCGGGCTGATCGGGCTCTCGCCCGCAGTGCTGGCCCAGCAGCAACTCGAACGGGTCGAGGTCACCGGCTCGCGGGTGAAGCGAATCGACGCCGAAACCGCCTCGCCGGTGCAGACAATCACCCGCGAAGACATCGAACGCACGGGCAAGACATCGATTCAGGACATCCTGCGCACGGTCACCGCGGACAGCAACGGCACGATTCCCACGTCGTTCACCAACGGATTTGCATCGGGCTCGGCTGCCGTGTCGCTGCGCGGCCTGGGCGTCAACTCCACGCTGGTGCTGGTCAACGGCCGTCGCATGTCCACCTATGGCCTGGCGGACGACGGCACGCGCAACTTCGTCGACCTCAACTCGCTGCCGCTGGAAGCGGTCGACCGCATCGAAGTCCTGAAGGACGGCGCGTCGGCCATCTACGGCGCGGACGCCGTGGGCGGCGTCGTCAACGTCATCCTGCGCAGGAACTACACCGGCGCGTCGGTCGGCGCCTCCTACGGCCAGACCGGCGACAGCGACGGCCAGGACATGCGCGCCTACGGTTCGTACGGCTTCGGCAACCTGGACACCGACAAGTTCAACGTCTTCTTCACGCTCGAGGCATCGAAGACCAAGAACATCGAGGCAACGGACCGCGGCTTCATTGGTACGCAAGATACCCGTTCCCTCGGGTACTTCGACATGAGGAGCGGTGCAAACCGTCCCTATTTCGGTCTCGGACCCTCGTCCAACTCGCCGTACGGCGTGACGCGATCGGCCACCGGCGGCGGCGCCCGGGTCAACGTGATTCCGTGCCCCGGCAACACCGACCCGGCGACGGGCTTGTGCCTCTACAACAATCGGGAAGAACAAGAGATCCAACCCGAGATCGAACGGTTGAACCTCTTCGGCCGCGGCACGGTGAATTTCACCCAGACCCTGACGGGCTATGCAGAGTTGGGTTTCTTCAATACCAAGACGAAGTCCGCCGGCACCTTCGGCGCGAACAACGACGGCGGCGTCTACGTGCCGGGGGATCCGTTCAATCCGCTCCTGGTGCACGGTGCGATGATCCTTCCAGCCAACCATCCGGACAACACGTTCGGCGTCGATCGGACGTACTTCACTGTTCCGGCCGAGCTTGGTGGGCGAGACCAGGAGACCAACAACAAGGTCTTCCGCGGGCTGATCGGCCTGCAAGGCTCCAACTACGGTTGGGACTGGGACAGCGGCCTGCTCTACGTCAAGAGCACGCTGCAGAACGACAACTTCGGCTTCATCATCTGGGACCAGATGCAGGCGGCCCTGAACAACGGCACCTACCGCATCAACCGCCCCAGCCTGACTTCCCCCAGCCCGACCAACCCGGCCGTGCTGGCCGCGATTTCTCCGACACTGAGCAGCGAGCCGACCAGCTCGGTCACTTCGCTGGACTTCAAGGCGTCACGCGACTTGATGAAGCTGGACGGTGGGGCGCTTGGCCTGGCGCTGGGCGCGGAAATCCGAAGGGAGAAGGCCGACGATCCCGGCGTGCCGGGGACCGAAACCGGGTCGATCGTCGGCCTCGGCTATTCGAAGTTCAGCATGAGCCGCGACGTGTATGCAATGTACGGAGAGGTCGTCGCACCGGTCGCCAAGTGGCTGGAGCTCAACGCGGCAGTGCGCTGGGACCACTACTCCGACTTTGGCAACTCGGTGACGCCGAAGGTCGGCTTCAAGGCAAGGCCGACCGACCAGTTCCTGATTCGCGGCACGTACGCCGAGGCGTTCCGCGCGCCCGGCCCGGCCGAGGTCGGCGGCTCCAGCTTCGGGTTCACCACCTTCGGCATCCTGTCGCAGGGGAATCCCGACATCCAGCCCGAGGAGGCCAAGAGCTATACGCTGGGCTTCGTCTTCGAGCCGGTGGCCGGCACCAGCTTCACGCTGGACTTCTGGAAGATCGATCGCACGAACGAGATCGTCCAGGCCGATCCCAACTCGATCATCGGCAGCCTGCCGACGACCGGGACGCCGCTGTCGAGAATCAACGGCGCGTTGCCGAACACGTTCATCTACTACGACGTCGATGGCAACATCTCCACCGTCACGGGCTTCTACCGGAACGCGTCGAAGACGAAGACCGACGGTTTCGACTTCTCGGCGCAGCACCGCATGAGCCTCGGAGACAGCGGCCGTCTGTCGGGGCAGGTGTTCTGGACGCACGTCAACAAGCTCGAGCGCACCGACGAGTTCGGCAACTCGCTCGACTACGCCGGCACTCACGGCCCGCTGGTGCAGAGCTCCGGCACCGGGTCGCCGAAGGACCGCGCCACGGCGACGCTGACCTGGGAACGTGGACCGGTCGCGTTGACCTTGGGCATCAACTACGCAGGCCCGATCACGCTGGTCGATCACGACGGTGAAACGACGCCGTCAGACGGCCCCGGCAGCGGCACGATCACCAACCCCAACACCGGCGTGACCTATCCGGACAACGGGCAGTACAACTGCGGCGTATTCGACACCAATGGCAACGTCTGGAACGGCAACTGCAAGCTGCCGTCGTTCACGACGTTCGATCTGTTCGCCAAGTGGTCGCCGACCAAGAACTGGGATCTGAACTTCTCGATCCAGAACCTGTTCGGCAAGGATGCTCCGTTCGACGCGTACCTCGCAATCCCGTATGGCATCAACTACAACCAGGCCTATCACCAGGCTGGCGCAGTGGGCCGCTTCTACACGATCGGCGCTCGCTACCGGTTCTGATCGGGACTGTTCTGCAAGATCAAAGCCCGCCGAAAGGCGGGCTTTTTTTTGGCCGGGACGGCCGGCGCGGACCGAGGGGGCCCACCGCGAAGTCGCTCAGCCGACCCGCATCCACAGCCGCGCGAGGTCGGCCGATCCGTCTGTCCCCTGCACCGACTTGAACGCCTGCACGGCCTTCTGCTTCTGTCCGGCGCGCAGGTAGGCGAGTCCGAGGTGCAGGTTGGCCTCGTCGACACGTCCGGCCTTCCCTTTCGCGCCTTTGTCCTGCTGCAGCAGCGCGATGCCCTGCTGGATCAGCTGGACACCCTTGTCGTGCTGGCCCATGCCGGAGTACGCCATGCCGATGCGGACCAGGGCGTCGCCGTCCTTCGCCTCCCGCGCTTCGGTTTCGGCGGTGGCGAGCTGTTTCGGCGTCTCGTCGGCGCGCTGGGTCGCGAGGGTCAGCAGCCGCTTCTGGCGTTCCGCGTCGTTGCCCTTGCCCAGCAGGCCGGACGCGAAGCCCTCCTCGAGGATCTTCTTCGCCTCGGCCGCCTGGCGCTCCTGCAGCGCGAGCTGCGCCATCTCGAAGACGTCGTTGCCGGAGTCCAGCGTCTTCGTCGCGCGCCGCAGGCGATACATGTCGAGCGCGAGCCGGTTGTTGTAACCGGGCTTGGATTCGATCCGGCGCAGCAGGTCGTTCCAGTATTCCTTCTTCGGGTAGTAGGCGACGAGCCGCTCGAGCGAACTGATGTACGCCTGCTTGTCGGTGCCCTTCGAGGCGAGGTTGGCGAGCAGCTGCAGGCGGTCTTCCGGCGGAACCTGCCCCGCCTTCTCGGCCGCCTGCACGTCGGCCAGCGCCTCGCGCTGCGCCGTCGCGGTGTCGCCCGCGAGGTAGTAGGACTGGATCATCAGCCCGCGCATCGTCTGGTCGCCCGGGTTGGCGGCCGCGGCCTTCTGCGCCCACGCAGCGGCGTTCGTGTAGTCCTTGTCGCGGTAGTACAGCGAGGCGAGGCCGGCCGCATAGCGGCCCTGGTCCGCGGCCGAGAGCTTGCCCGACGCGATGAGCGCCTGCGTCGACTTCGCCGCGGTGGCGAGATCGCCGGCCTGCATCGCGGCCGAGGCGCGCATCTGTTCCAGCAGGAAGTTCTCGTTGGCGGTCCGGTTCGGGACGGCCTCCACTTCCTTCAGCTTCGCCAGCGCTTCCTTGTACTTCTGCTGCTTGATCAGGTCGCGCGCCGCCTGCAGCGGCCGGCCGACCTCGGCGCGCACCTGCTCCTGCGCCTGGGCCGTCGACCAGGTCAGCTCGCCACGCGGGCTCACCTGCGCGCCGAAGGCGGCGGCAACGGCGAACGCAAGCGCCGTCACGCGCACCGACTTACCGAATCGACCGATGGACTGCGTCATGCCTTGCTCCTGCTTGAAGTCGACTGCGGAGTACGACGGGGCCCCGCCGCGCACCTCGACGAAGATGACCGCTCAACGGTCGCGCGGGTGCGGGGGATCGACAGGGAAAACGCGGGGCCGCGGGACCGCAAAGGAGAAAAACGCGCCGCGTGCCCGGCGTCGCTACTTCACGAACTGCTCGTTTCCGACCAGGCCCAGCTTCACCAGGCCGAGTCGCTGCGCCGAGGCCATCACGGACGCCACGTCCTTGTATTCGGCCAGCTTGTTCGGCCGCAGGTGGATCTCGGGCTGAACCGCGCGCCCGGAAGCCTCGATCATCCTCTGCCTCGAGCGCGGGCTTGTTCGCGATCATGTCGCCGTTCCAGTAGATCGTGCCGTCGAAGTCGACGTCGATCGTGACGACCTGCGGCGGCTCGGTCGGCGGCGGCGGCGTGCCGACCGGCATGTTCAGGTTCACGGAGTGCAGCTGGATCGGGATCGTGATGATCAGCATGATCAGCAGGACCAGCATCACGTCGATCAGCGGCGTGGTGTTGATCTCGACCATCACCTCCGCTTCCTGCGATCCGCCCCCGGGGCCGACATTCATGCCCATGGTGTTCTCCTACGTTGGCCCGGCCGACATTGCGTCGACCCAGGCGAATCTCATTCAACGACCACCGGCAGACTTCGCCGGCGGCTCCGTCACGAATCCGACTTTCTGGATGCCGGCCCTCTGCGCGGCGAACACGACCCGGCCCACGAACTCGTAGCGACCGCGTCTGGTCGCCGCGGATGTGCACCTCGGGCTGCGGCTGCTGCGTCGCGATCTTCTTCAGCCGGTTGACCAGTTCCTCGTTGTCGCGAACGAGCTGCATCCCCCAGTAGACGTCGCCGTCGCGGGTGACCGCGATCTCGATGTTCTCCGGCTTGGTCTGCCGGGGAATGTTGGTCTCCGACGGCAGCTTGACGCCGACCGACTGCGTCACGACCGGGATCGTGATCAGGAAGATGATCAGCAGCACCAGCATCACGTCCACCAGGGGCGTGGTGTTGATGGTGGAAATGGCTTCGTCTTCGCCGCCTTCCGACGTCCCGACATTCATCGCCATGACGAGCTCCCTTCAGTCCGCGCGTCAGCGCGCTGCCGACGCTTTCGTGATGTCCGCCTTGCGGCCCATCAGCACGCCGTGGATGTCGGCGCCGAACGTGCGCACCGTTTCCATCACGGTCTTGTTGCGGCGAACGAGCCAGTTGTAGCCCATGACCGCGGGCACCGCGACCGCGAGACCGATGGCCGTCATGATCAGCGCCTCGCCGACCGGGCCGGCGACCTTGTCGATCGACGCCTGGCCGGCGATGCCGATGGCCGTCAGCGCGTGATAGATGCCCCACACCGTGCCGAACAGGCCGACGAACGGGGCGGTCGAACCGACCGTCGCGAGGAACGCGAGGCCGTCCTGGGTGCGGCTCTGCACGCCATCGACCGCGCGCTGCACGGACATCGTGACCCAGGCTGTTGAGGTCGATGTTCTCGGTGAGCGCGCCCTCGTGGTGTTCGTTGGCGTCGATGCCCTGCTCGGCGATGTAGCGGAACGCGCTGCCTTCCTTCAGGCGCGTCGCGCCTTCGCGCAGCGACGGCGCCTTCCAGAAGGAGTTGCGCATCTCGCGGCCTTCGCGGATCAGCTTGGCCTGCTCCCACAGCTTGACGAAGATGATGTACCAGGAGCCCATCGACATGATCACCAGGATGATCAGCGTGCCCTTGGAGACGAAGTCGCCCTGGCGCCAGAGCGCTTCGAGGCCGTACGGGTTCTCGACCGTCTCCTTGGTGACGGTCGGCGACGATGGCAGCGGGCGCGGCCACCGGCGCCGCGGGAGCGGCCAGGGGGCGGGCGCGCGGCCGGGGCCGGCGCGTCGGCAGCAGGCGCCTTCGGCGCATCGGCCTGCGCGAAGGTGGACGCGGGCGCGGCAAGCCCGGCGACGGTGAGGATCACCGCCAGAACGGCCGCGTGGCGACGGATGAAACGGACCATTTTCTTATCTCCTGGTGGAAGATGAAACGAGCGCTGATCGGAAGAAGGGCTTGGCGCGGTGGCGCCGATGTCCAGTCAGCTTCGCTCCATAAAAATCAACGAATCTTGAAACTGATCGGCGCCTGCACCCGGATGTCCTGGCCTCCGGACTGGCATTGCAACTGGTTCACGACGGACATCGACGAACGGTTGAAGATGCGGTTGGACGACGACTTGATCACGGCGTCCTTGATCTGTCCGTTGGCGCCGACGGTGAATTCGATGACGACGTCGCCCTCGGTGCCGTTCTGCAGCGCTTCGCGCGGGTAGACGATCGAGGACATCACCTCGCGGTAGTTGGCGCAGGCGATCTGGGCGCTGCGGATCGCGGGCGCGATGGCGGCCACCGTCGACTCGGGCACCTTCTGGATCACCGGCGCCTGCGGCGCGGGTGGCGCGTCCTTCGTCACGGCCGTGATGGTCGGCGCGGTGGTCGGCGGCGGCGCGATGTTGATTTCCGGTGGCGGGATGAACGGCGGCGGCGGCGCGGCCACCTTGGGCGGCGGCGGAACGACTTCCGGCGGCGGCGGCGGTTTCTTGATGATCTCCTCGATCACCTTCACTTCGATCGGACCCTTGACGACTTCCACCACCTTGCGCGCCAGGCCGCTGACGAGCGCCCACACGACGAGGACGTGAAGGATCACGACCGCGCCGATGCCGATCAGGTGCCGCGTCGGATCGCGCTGTTGCTGGGCAAAGTCCATGGCCATGGGGTCGTACCTCCCTGGGTCCGAATTTCGCAAAAACCCGCGATTCTAATCCCGACGGAATCGCTTACGCAAAACTGACATTAGGGTGCATTGCCTATGCCCCCGTGACGCCAGCGCGGGGGCTAGAACAACGATTCCGGCCCCGCGTCCCGCCGGCCGGGGCTCGGCCAGGCCGAAGTGTCGATACGCCGCCACCGGAGCGATCCGGCCGCGCGGCGTGCGCTGCAGCATGCCCTGCTGGATCAGGTAGGGCTCGACCACGTCCTCCAGCGTGTCCCGCTCCTCGCCGACCGCCGCGGCCAGGTTGTCGATGCCCACCGGACCGCCACCGAACTTCTCGATGATCGCCAGCAGGAGCTTCCTGTCCATCAGGTCGAGCCCCATCGCGTCCACCTCGAGCATCGCCAGCGCGGCATCGGCGACCGTCCGGTCGATCTCGCCCGTGCCCTTCACTTCCGCGTAGTCGCGCACGCGGCGCAGCAGCCGGTTGGCGATGCGCGGCGTGCCGCGCGACCGCAGCGCGATCTCGCCCGCGCCCTCCGGCGTCACCCGCGCCTTCAGCAGGCGCGCCGAGCGCGTGACGATGGCCGTCAGTTCCTCGTGGGAGTAGAACTCGAGCCGGGCGACGATCCCGAATCGATCGCGCAGGGGATTGGTCAGCATGCCGGCGCGCGTCGTGGCGCCGACCAGCGTGAACGGCGGCAGGTCGAGCTTGATCGACCGCGCGGCCGGTCCCTCGCCGATGACGATGTCGATCTGGAAGTCTTCGAGGGCCGGGTAGAGGATCTCCTCGACGATCGGCGACAGGCGATGGATCTCGTCGATGAACAGGACGTCGTTCTTCTCGAGGTTGGTCAGGATGGCCGCGAGGTCGCCCGGCCGCTCCAGCACGGGCCCGGAGGTCTGCCGCATGTTCACGCCCATCTCGTGCGCGATGATGTGCGCGAGCGTGGTCTTGCCGAGGCCCGGCGGCCCGAACAGCAGCACGTGGTCGAGCGCCTCGGCGCGGTTGCGCGCCGCCGTGACGAAGATCTCGAACTGCTCGCGGACCTTGGGCTGGCCGACGTACTCGGCGAGCGACGTCGGGCGCAGCGCGCGCTCGATCGCCTCCTCGTTCGGCGAAACGGGGCTGGCAGCGACGATGCGGTCGGGTTCGATCACCGGGCGCTCTCCCTCAGCTCCGGGCCAGCGACTTCAGGGCGAGGCGGATGCCGTCCGACACGCCGGTGCCGGGCGGCAGGGTGCGCACCGCGGAAGCCGCTTCCCGCTCGTTGTAGCCGAGCGCGAGCAGCGCGTGGAGCACGTCGGCATGTCGCGTCGCCGGCCGCCGGCGTCGTCGCCGTGCCGAGTTCGGCGCCGAGCTTGCCCTTCAACTCGAGCAGCAGGCGCTCCGCGGTCTTCTTGCCGATTCCCGGAATGCGCGTGAGGCGCCCGCTTTCCTGCAGCGTGACGGCCTGCGCGAGTTCATTGACCGACAGGCCCGACAGCACCGACAGCGCGGTGCGCGCGCCGACGCCGGAGATCTTGATCAGTTCGCGGAACGCCGCCCGTTCCGCCGCCGTCGCAAAACCGTAGAGCTGGTGCGCGTCTTCGCGAACGGCCAGGTGCGTCAGCAGCACCACGCGCTCCGACACCGACGGCAGCTGATAGAAGGTGCTCATCGGCACGTCGATCTCGTAGCCGACGCCGTTGACGTCGACGAGGATCGCCGGCGGGTTCTTCTCGAGCAGCCGGCCCTCGATGCGCCCGATCACTTCGCCCCCTGGAGCCGTGCCGTCCACGCGCGCCGGCCCGCGGCCGCGCCACGGCGGCGCGCCGGACCTTCGAGCCGGACGCTCACCGACGAGTCGCGGACCGCCGCGAGCAGCGTCGACGAGTGCGCGTGGCAGATCGCGCACGCCAGCGCGTCGGCCGCATCCTGCGCCGGGGCGCGAGCGAGGCCGAGCAGCCGCTGCACCATCAGCTGCACCTGCTTCTTGTCGGCCTGGCCGAATCCCGCCACGGCCTGCTTGATGCGGAGCGCCGCGTACTCGTGCACCACGAGCCCGCTCGACGCCGCCGCGCAGATCGCGGCGCCGCGCGCCTGGCCGAGCAGCAGCGTCGACTGCGGATTGACGTTGACGAACACCTTCTCGACCGTCGCGACATGCGGTTGCGTCGCACGGATCACGTCCGACAGCGACGCGAGGATCGCTCCGAGCCGCTGGTAGAGATCGCCGACCGGCACCCGGATGATCCCCGACTCGACGCACGCGAGCTTCGAGCCGGTGACATCGATGACGCCGAAGCCGGTGCGATTGAGGCCGGGGTCGATTCCAAGGATGCGAAGGGTTGAAGGCACCGGGCGATTGTGCCACCGCCGTCAAGTTCGGCAGCTGATCGACGCGAGCAGAGCGACCGGAGCCCGGCACACGCCTGCGGAGGCGCCCTTCGGGTTCCCTGTGCTGCTCGCCCTGGGGCCGCGCCGCGGAACTCGCTACGCGCGCTGCGCGCGCGCCGCTCAGACAGTCGCGGCGAGTCAGTTAACGAGGCGCGCTGCGCGCGCCGGCCCCAGGACTGCGCTGCTCGGCGCCTCCGAAAGGCGCGCGCCGGGCTCCGGTCGCTCTGCTCGCTCGCGTTCCCGCCGATCCTGTCAATGCCGGAAGTGCCTGACGCCCGTGAACACCATCGCGATGCCGCGCTCGTTCGCGGCAGCGATCACTTCTTCGTCGCGCATGCTGCCGCCCGGCTGGATGACGCAGGTGGCGCCCGCGTCGACGACGACGTCGAGCCCGTCGCGGAACGGGAAGAACGCGTCGGACGCCGCGGCCGAGCCGGCAAGAGTCAGCCCCGCTTCCTTCGCCTTGATCGACGCAATGCGCGCCGAGTCGATGCGAGACATCTGGCCGGCGCCGACGCCGAGCGTCATCCCGTCGTGCGCGAATACGATCGTGTTGGATTTCACGAACCTGGCGACATTCCAGGCGAACATCAGGTCGGCGAGCTGTGCCGGCGTGGGCGCCTTCTTGGTGACGATCTTGAGGTCGGCCGGCTTCAACGCATGCACGTCGGGCGTCTGCACCAGCAGGCCGCCACCGACGCGCTTGAAGTCGAAGTCGTTCTGCGCGTTCCCGAGCGCGACCGTCAGCAGCCGGACGTTCTGCTTGGCCGAGAACACGCCGCGCGCCGCTTCGTCGAAGGCCGGCGCGATCACGACTTCGACGAACTGCTTCGCCACGGCCTGCGCCGCGGCGGCGTCCACCGCGCGGTTGAAGGCGATGATGCCGCCGAACGCGGAGGTCGGGTCGGTCTTGAACGCCTTGGCGTACGCCTCCGCCGCGCTGCCGCCCACCGCCACGCCGCACGGATTCGCGTGCTTGATGATCACGCAGGCCGGCGCGTCGAAACTGCGAACGCAGTCCCACGCCGCGTCGGCGTCCGCGATGTTGTTGTACGAGAGCTCCTTGCCCTGCAGCTGCGTGTAGCTCGCCAGCAGGCCCGGCGCGACATCGCGCTCGCGGTAGAACGCGGCCTGCTGGTGCGGGTTCTCGCCGTACCGCATCTGCTGCACCTTGATCCACTGGCGCGACAGCACGTCCGGAAACGCGCCGCGGTTTCCCTGTCCGTCGAGCGCGGTCAGGTAGTTCGCGATCGCGCCGTCGTAGCGCGCGGTGTGCGCGAAGACCTTCTTCGCCAGGGCGAGGCGCGTGGCGGCGCTCACCGCGCCCGTGCCCGTCAGTTCCTCGACGAGGCAGCCGTAGTCGCCGGGATCGACCACGACGGCGACGCTCTCGTGGTTCTTCGCCGCGGCGCGCAGCATCGCCGGTCCGCCGATGTCGATGTTCTCGATCGCGTCGTCGAACGTGCACCCGGCCTTTGCGATGGTCTGCTCGAACGGGTACAGGTTGACGACGAGCAGGTCGATCGGGTCGATGCCGTGCTCCTGCAGCGACTTCATGTGCGCGGGGTCCGGCCGACGCGCCAGCAGTCCCGCGTGAATGCGCGGATTCAGCGTCTTCACGCGACCGTCGAGGATCTCCGGGAAGCCCGTGTAGGCCGCCACCTCCGTGACCGCGAGGCCCTGCTCCGCCAGCAGCTTCGCGGTCCCGCCGGTTGAGAGCAGCCGGTAGCCGAGGTGCGCAAGGGACCGCGCGAATTCGACGACACCCGTCTTGTCAGACACGCTGATCAGCGCCTGCTTCGCCATGACCCACTTCCTTCTTGTCGTTTCAGACGAGGCGGTATTCCTGCAGCTTCTTCCGCAGCGTGTTGCGGTTGATGCCGAGCAGTTCGGCAGCCGCCGACTGGTTGCCGTCGGCGCGCTCCATCGCGAACTGCAGCAGCGGGCGCTCGACCGCGGTGATGACCATGCCGTGCAGCGCGTGAGGACGCGCGCCGTCGAGGTCCGAGAAGTACTGCTCGAGGCTGCGGCGCACGCACTGGTCCAGCGTCTCCCCGCTGCGCGCCCGGCTGGCGCGCTCGCTTGCCGGCGCGCCCGGTTTTGTCGATGTCTTGGCCATCGTTTCTTGTCCTAGTGCAGCGTGTGCACGGTGTAATGCAGGCGCTCGTGGCGTTCGGCGTGGGCACGGAAGAAGCCGTCGACCGCCCGCGCCTGGCCGGCGCAGTCGTCGATGGCGTTCATGCGGTCGCAGAAACGCTCTCCTCCCTCGAGGCGTCGCGTGTACCAGATGATGTGCTTGCGGGCGCTGCGGACTCCCACCGCTTCGCCGTAGAACCGATAGTGGTCGTCAAGATGCGCGAGCAGCAGCGCGCGGACCTCCTCGACGCGCGGCGCGGCGAGGTGCTCGCCGGTGCGCAGGAAGTGCACGATCTCGCGGAAGATCCAGGGCCGGCCCTGCGCCGCGCGGCCGATCATCACCGCATCGGCCCCGGTGTAGCCGAGCACCGCGCGTGCCTTCTCGGGCGTGTCGATGTCGCCGTTCGCGATGACCGGGATCGCGACCGCCTGCTTGACCGCGCGGATCGTGTCGTACTCCGCCTCGCCCGCGAAACCGCACGCGCGTGTCCGGCCGTGCAGCGTGAGCGCGGCGACGCCGCACGACTGCGCGAGCCGCGCGACCTCGACCGCGTTGCGGCTCCCGGGATCCCAGCCGGTGCGGTACTTCAGCGTGACCGGCACGTCGACCGCGGCGACCACCGCTTCGAGGATCGATCGCACCACACCGGCGTCCCGCAGCAGCGCGGAGCCGCTCGCCACGTTGCAGACCTTCTTCGCCGGGCAGCCCATGTTGATGTCGATGATCTGCGCGCCGCGCTCGACGTTGAAGCGCGCCGCCTCGGCGAGCATCAAGGGATCCGCTCCGGCGAGCTGCACCGCGACCGGCGCGCGCTCGCCGTCGTGGTTGATGCGACGTGCGGTCTTCTCGCTGGCCCACAGGCGCGGATTCGACGCCGCCATCTCGGATATCGCGTGGCCGGCGCCGAGCGACTTGCACAGCTGCCGGAAAGGACGATCCGTCACGCCCGCCATCGGGGCGACGAACACGTTGTTCGGCAGTTCATGTGGACCAAGACGCATCGCCAGCGGGTCGGGCTCGAAAAAGGGCGCGGATTGTAGCGAAGGCCTCGGCGGGCTTACGAGCGTACGCCGAACATCAGGAAGCGCGCGAACTCCGCGCGCAAATCGGGAAGGATGCTGAGCATCGTCAAACCGAGTGACCGCGCCGCGGCCACCGGCGCGAAGCCGGTGGCGAAGAAGCCGGGCACGGTACGGGTGAGCGTCCGGATCGCGAGCCGGTCCGCCTGTCGCCGCTGCTCGTACTGCGGCAACCGCGCGACGGGATCTTGCCCCGCGGCGACGGCGGCGGCGACCAGGTCGGCCAGCGCAACGCAGTCGCGCACCCCGAGGTTCAGGCCCTGGCCGGCGACCGGATGCAGCGTCTGCGCGGCGTTGCCGACGTGGACCAGCCGGTGCTCGCGCACGTCGTCACGCGCCTGCTCGATCAGCGGGTAGCGGCCGCGCGAACGGATGGAGATCACCCGCCCGTTGCGCCCGCCGAACTCCGCCTGCAACTCGGCCAGCAGTTCCGCGTCGGACAACGCTTCGCGCCGGTCGGCGGCGACCGTCGGCATGCACCAGACCAGCGACATCGGACGCGCGGCTCCGACGGCGGGGCCAGGCAGCGGCAGCAGCGCGAGCGGACCGTCGCGGGTGAAACGCTCGAACGCGGTCCCGGCGGCTGGCCCCTGCACTTCGACGTCGGCGGTCAGCGCGGACTGTCGCGCGGCCGGCGGGCGGCCACCCGCGCCCACGCCTTCCGCATTGACGGCGATCGTCGCGCTCAGGTTGCTGCCATCCGAGAGCCGAACGTCGACCGAGTTCGGGCCCTGGCTCGCCGCGCCGGCCGCGCAGCGCCGGCGCACCTCCACGAGCGGTGCGCTGCTGCACGCCGCATCGAGGGCCGTGAGCAGGTCGCCGTAGCGGATGGTGGCGCCCAGCGGCCGTCCGCCGTTGTCCCGCTCATCGAGGACCGCGCGGCCGAACTCTCCGCGCGAAGACACGATGACTGTCCGGATCGGAGCCAGCGCCGCCGAAGGCAGTTCGACGACGGTGCCAAGCGCGTCGAGCGTGCCGTGCGACAGCGCCAGCAGGCGCCGGTCGCGCTTTGCCTCGTCGAGGTCACGCGCATCGACCACGACGGACGGCACCCGGTGGCGTGCCAGCCGCAATGCCAGCGTCAGGCCGACGGGACCGCCGCCCAGGATGGCGACTGGAGTCGCTGTCATCGCCTCATCAGCGCTTCATCAGCGCTTCGATGTCGGCCGGGGACTTCGGCGCGTCCACCGACAGCACGTCGCAACCATCGGCGGTGATCACCACGTCGTCCTCGATGCGGATGCCGATGTGGTGGAAGCGTTCGTCGACGTTCGGCGCGGGGCGGATGTACAGGCCGGGCTCGACCGTCGTCACCATGCCCGGCACGAGGCTGCGCCACGGCCGCTCCGCCCCTTCCTTCGCGGCGGCCGGCTCGCGGTAGTCGCCGACGTCGTGCACGTCCAGTCCGAGCCAGTGCCCGGTCTTGTGCATGAAGAACTGGCGGAACGCCTTCGACTCGAGCGCGCCGTCGAGCGATCCGGCGAGCAGGCCGAGGTCGATGAGTCCCTGCGTGAGCACGCGCGTCGCCGCCTCGTGCGGCGCGTTGAAGTCCCTGCCGGGCCGTGCCTCGCCTACGGCGGCCTGCTGCGCGGCCAGCACGACGTCGTAGACCGCACGCTGCTCGGCGGTGAAGCGGCCGTTGGCCGGGAACGTGCGCGTGATGTCGGCCGCATAGCCATCCACCTCGCAGGCGGCATCGATCAGCACGAGGTCGCCGTCCCTCACCTCGGCGTGCCCGGCCGGGTAGTGCAGCACGCACGCATTGGAGCCGGCCGCCACGATCGACGGATACGCGGGCGACTGCGCGCCCTGCCGGCGGAACTCGTACAGCAGCTCGGCCTCGATCTCGAACTCGCGCATGCCGACACGGCACGCCCGCATCGCGCGCGCGTGCGCCGCGGCCGAGATCCGCGCCGCGCGCCGCATGGTCTCGACTTCGCTCGCGTCCTTCACGAGGCGCATCTCGTCGACGACGACGCCGAGGTCGTGCACGGACGCCGGCGCGCGTCGACCCGTGCGCGCCTGCGCACGGACCTTCTGCAGCCAGCCCTGAACGCGCGTCTCGAGCGCCGGGTTCGCGCCCAGCGCGTAGAAGAGCGCCGGAGCGTCCGCGAGCAGGTCGGGCACGACCTCGTCCATCTGCTCGATCGGATGCGCGGCATCGACGCCGAACGCAGCCTGCGCCAGCTCGGGCCCATAGCGGAAGCCGTCCCAGAGCTCGCGCTCCTCGTGCTTCTCGCGGCAGAACAGGAGCGCCTGTCGCTGCCCGCCGTGCGCGACCAGCACGAGCGCGCTGTCCGGTTCCGCGAAACCAGTCAGGTACCAGAAGGAACTGTCGAACCGGTACGGGTATTCGGCGTCGCGGTTGCGCAGGCGCTCGGGCGCGGTGAAGTGAACGGCCACGCCGCCGCCACGATCGGCCATGGCCTGCAATACGCGCGCGCGGCGCTCCCGATGGCGATCGATCTGCATCGAATGATTCTAGGGGGCGCGTCCGCGCAGATTCGGCATCGACGCTTTCCAGCTCCGCGGGCGTGCCGACGTTGAACCAGCGCGCGGTCGCATGCTCGCCGGTCACGCGCCCGGCGCGCGCCGCCGCGTAGAGCCAGGGAAACAGCCGTGCGCGCGCTCGGCGGCGAGGCCGGCGAACAGGCGCGGCGCGAAGACGCCGATGTTGGCGTATGTGAGGCGCGGTTCGCCATCCGGATCGATCCGGCCGTCGGCGAGCCCCATGTCGCCGCGCGGATGGAATGGCGGGTTGTCGACCAGCACGAGGTGCGCGTCGGCGGCGCCGGCATCGATCGCGCGGGCACGCTCGCGCAGCGCGCCGTAGTCGTAGTCCGTGACGATGTCGCCGCTGACCACGATGAACGCCGCGCTGCCGAGCCGCGGCAGCGCCCGGACGATTCCGCCGAGCGTCTCGAGCGCGTCCTCGGCCCGCTCCCCCTCGCGCGACCAGGCGAGCCGCACGCCGTAGCGCGCCCCGTCGCCCAGCGCATCCTCGAACTGCTGCGGCAGGTGCGCGGTGTTGATCACGACGTCGCGGACACCCGCGCGCGCCAGCGCCTCGAGCTGCCACTCGATCAGGCGCCGGCCGCCGGCCATCAGCAACGGCTTGGCCGTCGCGTCGGTCAGCGGACGCATCCGCTCGCCGCGCCCGGCGGCCAGGATCAGGGCTCTCAAAACGTGTAGCCCACCTTGTGCGCCACGCCTTCGAGCTCGTCGAACAGCCGCGCCGAGCGGCGCGAGCTCGTCGTAGCGCCGCGTCACCGCGCGCACGTAGCCGACGAAGCGCGGGGTGTCCGCCAGGTAGTGCGGCTTGCCGTCGCGGTAGTTGATGCGCGCGAAGATGCCGAGCACCTTCAGGTGGCGCTGCAGGCCCATCCACTCGAAGTCGCGCCAGAACGCCCCGAAGTCCGACGCGACGGGCAGGCCCGCGCGCCGCGCCTTCTGCCAGTAGCGCACGACCCAGTCGAGCACCTGCTCCTCTTCCCAGCTGATGAAGGCGTCGCGATACAGCGACGCGACGTCGTACGCGATCGGCCCCATCACCGCGTCCTGGAAGTCGAGCACGCCCGGGTTGGGGACTCCGACCATCAGGTTGCGCGGCATGAAGTCGCGGTGGACGTACACGACGGGCTGCGCCAGGTTCGAGGCCACGATGCGGTCGAACATCCGCTGCAGCGTCTGCGCCTGCCTGTCGGTGAGCGTGTGCCCGAGGTGACGCGCGACGTACCAGTCCGGGAAGAGGCTCAGCTCGCGGCGCAGCAGCGCGTCGTCGTAGGGAGGCAGCACGCCCGGGCGGCTGGCGACCTGCCACCGCACCAGCGCATCCATCGCGTCGTCGAACAGGCGTCGACGCGCTGTCCGCGTTCAGCGCCGACAGGTACGTGGTGGTCCCGAGGTCGGTCAGCAGCAGGAAGCCCTGCGCGAGGTCGGCCTCGAGCACCTGCGGCGCGTTCAGGCCGGCGTCGCGCAGCAGCGTCGCCACGTGGACGAACGGGCGGCTGTCCTCCTTGTCGGGCGGCGCGTCCATCGCGATCAAGGTGCGGCCGCGCGCGTCGACGCGAAAGTAGCGACGGAAACTCGCATCGGCGGACGCCGCGCGCATCGTGTCGGGTTCGAGCCCGTAGTCGGACGGCAGCGCGCCGAGCCACGCGCCGAGCGCGACGCGGCGGGCGTCCGGCGCGCTGGCGTCGGTGGACGATGAAGTGGTGGAACTCATGCAGTGGCGTGAAAGAGGGCGGCGAGCGGCGAACCGACGCATATAATCGATTCGCCTTCTGGGCCTGGATTCGTCGGCCCGTCTTCCCGCCCGATTCTATGCCGCGTCCGCCGGCGACCGCAGCGTCGTCACCTCGTCGTTGTCTGCCGCTGGCGGCGGCCGTCCTGCTCGCGCTCCACTCGCTGGCCGCGGCGCAGACGCCGACGGGCGCCTCGTCGGCGGCGCCGGCCGGACCCTCGTTGCGCCTGCGGATGGATCAGCAGCTGAACGAACGCACCGCGCCGGGCCAGCACCGGGCGGCACCACGTTCGCGCGCGCGCGGAGCATCGAGGGAACGATCGACGACCGGATCGTGCTCCAGGGCGATGCCGAGATCCGGCGCGACGGCAGCGTGCTGCGCGGCGACCGGATCACGTACACGCACGCCACCGACGAAGTGAACGTCGAGGGCAATGCGCGCCTCGTATCCGCGAGGGCGCCGTGTTCACCGGTCCGCGGCTCGACTTCAGGATCGAGGCGCAGACCGGCGCGATGCCGCAGCGCCAACTTCACGTACGCGCCGCGGCAGGCGCGCGGCGAGGCATCGCTGATCGAGTTCCTCGGCAACCAGCAGGCGCGGATGAGCCAGGCGCGCTTCACGACCTGCGCGCCGGGCGACGACGCGTGGTGGATCCAGGCCGAGAAGATCGAGTTCGACGGGCTCGAGGAATCCGCCTCGGCGAGCACGGCGAAGCTGTACTTCCAGGGCGTGCCGATCCTCGCCGCGCCGGTCTTCGGCTTTCCCGTCGGCGACCGGCGGCGCTCGGGCTTCCTGACGCCGAGCCTCGGCCTGAGTTCGACGCTCGGCACGGACATCCGCACGCCGTACTACTGGAACATCGCGCCCAACTACGACTACACGATCGCGCCGCGGGTGATGACGAAGCGCGGAGTGCTGTTCGAGAACGAGTTCCGCTTCCTGCAGCCGACCATGCGCGGCACGCTCGTCTACAACGTCATCCCGAACGACCGGGAACTCGACCGCAGCCGCGATCACACTTCCGTCCGCTACGAGTACGCGTCGCCCTCGGGCTTCGCCGGCGGGATCAACTACAACCGCGTGTCCGACGACAACTACTTCGTCGACTTCTCGGAGACCATCCTCGGGTCGTCGAACAAGGTCCTGCCGCAGGACGCGTTCATCGCCTACAACCAGACCTACTGGAACTCGGCGGTCAGGGTCACCAAGAACCAGACCCTGCAGGACCCGCTGGCCCCGATCACGCCGCCGTACGAGCGGGTCCCGCAGGCGGTGCTGAACGGCTTCGTCGCCGATTGGCGCGGCTTCGAGGCCAGCGCGATGCTCGACGGCACGCGCTTCGACCACGAGACGCTGGAGCCGGGCGACCGGTACGTCGCCGACATGCGCGTCGCCTATCCGTGGACGGCACCCGGCTGGTTCGTCATCCCGCGCGGGCGCATCGTGTCACGCTCGTACTCGCTCGACCGCACGCTGCACCCGGTCGACTCCAGCCCGACGGTGACCACGCCGATGTTCAGCCTCGACACGGGCCTGATCTTCGAGCGGAGCACGACCTGGTTCGGTCGCGCCTGCGGAGCAGACGCTGGAACCGCGCGTCTACTACGCGTACATCCCGTACCGGAACCAGAACGACCTGCCGAACTTCGACAGCGCGCCGGTCGACCTGAACTACGCGCAGCTGTTCAACGAGAACATCTACTCGGGCTACGACCGCATCGCCGAAGCCAACAACCTGACGCTCGCGCTCGGCACGCGGATCCTCGACAGCGAGACCGGCGCCGAGCGGCTGCGCGCGGCGATCGGCCAGCGCTTCTACTCCGGATCGCAGCGCGTGACGCTGCCGGGCGAGGCGCCGCGGACGGGCGACTCGACCGACCTGCTCGGCGGCGTGACGGCGCTGCTCGGCACGTCGTGGGCCATCGACCTGGCCGCGCAGTACAACACCGAACAGAGCCAGGTCGTGCGCGCGACCGCCGGCGCGCGCTGGCAGCCCCGCCGCGCCTCGGTGATCAGCGCCTATTACCGTTACCGGCAGGGCGACATCGACCAGATCGACGTCGCCACGCAGTGGCCGCTTTCCGACCGCTGGTACGCGGTGGGCCGGGTCAACTACTCGATCCAGGACAGCCGCATGGTCGATGCGCTGGCCGGGTTCGAATACAAGGCCGACTGCTGGATCCTGCGCTTCGCCGCGCAGCGATTCGCGACGACGACGGACCAGTCGACGACGAACGTCTACGTGCAGCTGGAACTCAGCGGACTCACGAGTGTCGGAACGAATGCCGTGCAGCAATTGCAGCGTAATATCCCCGGCTACCAGATGTTGAACCCGCTGCCGCGACAGCCGGGACGCTTCGACTACTACGAGTGACCCCCCGCATGCCCGCTGTACTCCCGCGCATCGTCGCGCACTCGATCCTTGCTGCGCTCGTCGCGATCAGCGGACTCGCCCTGGCGCAGAGCCCGCGCGTGCAGCCAGCGCAGCCCGCCGGCAGCTCCGCGGTCCGGCCGGCGCACCCGCGCCGGAGCCGCCGACCGGTCCGCGCACGTCCCGGCCGCTCGACCGCATCGTTGCCGTCGTCAACGACGAAGTGATCACGGCCAACGAACTGCGGTCGCGATCGGCCATCTCGGAGATGCAACTGCGCCGGCAGAAGATCCAGCCGCCGCCGCGTGAGGTGCTGGAACGACAGGTGCTCGAGCGCATGATCGTCGACCGCGCCCAGATGCAGCTCGCCCGCGAAACGGGCGTGCGCGTCGACGACGGCACGGTGAATGCGGCCATCGGTCGCGTCGCCGAGTCCAACGGGCTGACCGTGCCGGCGCTGCGCCAGCGCCTCGAAGCGGACGGGTTGTCGTTCAACCAGTTCCGCGAAGACATCCGGCAGGACATCATCCTCAGCCGACTGCGGGAGCGCGAGGTCGACAACCGCATCCAGATCTCGGAGTCGGAACTCGACAACTTCGTCGCGGAGCAGGCCGGCGTCGCCGCCGACGCGCAGGAAGTGAACATCGCCCAGATCCTGCTGCGGGTGCCGCGAGAACGCGGACTCGGGACGCATCGACGAAATCCGCAAGCGCGCCGAGGACCTGCTCGGCCAACTGAAGGGCGGCGCCGACTTCGCCCGCCTCGCGGCCAGCTACTCCAACGCGACCGAGGCGCTGCAGGGCGGCGAACTCGGATGGCGCAGCGTCGACCGCCTGCCCAGCCTCTTCATCGACGCGATCAAGGACACCAAGACCGGCGAAGTCGACCGGCATCGTCCGCAGTCCCAACGGCTTCCACATCCTCAAGGTGCTCGGTCGCCGCAGCGCGGTCGACGCCAAGCTGGCTTCCGGGCCGGTGCAGCAGACGCACGCGCGACACATCCTGCTGCGCGTCAGCGACCTGACGCCGGAACCGGAAGTCGTCCGCCGGCTGCGAGGAGTTCAAGGGACGCATCGAAGCGGGACAGGTCGAGTTCGGCACGCTGGCGCGGCTGCACTCCCTCGATCCGACCGGCAGCCGCGGCGGCGACCTCGGCTGGCTCTACCCGGGTGACACCGTGCCCGAGTTCGAGAAGGCGATGAACGGACTGAAGCTCAACGAGATCAGCGCACCGGTGCGCTCGCCGTTCGGCTGGCACCTGATCCAGGTGCTGGAGCGCCGCACCGAGCAGGGCTCGGGCGACCGGCGCCCGCATGCAGGCGCGGCTCGCGCTGCGCGACCGCAAGGCCGACGAGGCCTACCAGGAGTGGTTGCGTCAGTTGCGCGACAAGACGTATGTCGAGTTGCGACTCGACGAGCGCGGCTGATTCCGTGAACCGGGCGGCACGATGATCCGGCCGCGCATCGCGATCACGACCGGAGAGCCGGCCGGCATCGGCCCGGAGATCTGCGGCGATCGCTGCCGCCGATGCGCTCGACGCCGACCTCGTGCTGTCGGCGACGAAGCGATGCTCGCCGAACGAGCGCCAACGCAATCGGCGCCCCCTGGCCCGCGCGCGCGACGGTGCATCACGTCCCGCTCGCCGCGGCTGCCCAGCCGGGTCACCTCGACGTCCGCAACGCGGCCTATGTGCTCGCGACGCTCGATCACGCCATCGATGGCGCGCTCGCGGGGCGCTACGACGCGATCGTGACGGCCCCGGTGCAGAAGAGCGTGATCAACGACGCGGGCGTCGCGTTCACCGGACACACCGAGTACCTGGCGGCGCGCGCGAAGGCGCGCCAGGTGGTGATGATGCTGGCCGGGGATACGGCCCACGGCCCGCTGCGCGTCGCGCTCGCCACGACCCACCTGCCGCTCGCCGCGGTGCCGCGCGCGCTCACGGTCGACGGCCTGGTGCAGGTGATGCAGGTGCTCGTGCACGACCTGAAGCAGCACTTCGGAATCGCGCAGCCGCGCATCGCGGTGACGGGACTCAATCCCCACGCCGGCGAAGGCGGACATCTCGGGCGCGAGGAGATCGAAGTCATCGCGCCGGCGCATCGAGCGGCTGCGCAGCGCCGGCCATGCCGTCGACGGCCCGCTGCCCGCGGACACGCTGTTCGTGCCGTCGATCGTCGCAGCGCTACGACGCGGTGCTGGCGATGTTCCACGACCAGGGGCTGCCGGTGCTGAAGTACGCGACCTTCGGCCACGGCATCAACATCACGCTCGGGCTGCCGTTCATCCGCACCTCGGTGGACCACGGCACGGCGCTCGACATCGCCGGCACCGGGCGCGCGGACGCGGGCAGCATGCGCGCCGCGCTCGCGCTGGCCGTGCAACTCGCGGCGCGGCGCGGTCGATGACCGACTCCGCCCGGCTGCAGCATCGCGCGCGCAAGCGCTTCGGCCAGAACTTCCTGCACGACCGCCGCGTGATCGAGCGCATCGTCGACGCGATCGACCCGAAGCCGGGTCAGTCGATCGTCGAGATCGGGCCGGGCCAGGCGGCACTCACGCGCGAGCTCGTCCGGCGCGCCGGCCACATCACCGCGATCGAGATCGACCGCGACCTCGCGGCGTGGCTGCGGGAAGAGTTCACGCCGGAGCGAACTGACCCTGGTCGAGGCCGACGCGCTGAAGCTCGACTGGTCGTCGCTCGCCGCGCGGCCGCTGCGCGTGGTCGGCAACCTGCCGTACAACATCTCGTCGCCGCTGCTGTTCCGGCTGATGGAGTGCGCCGAGCGCGTGATCGACCAGCACTTCATGCTGCAGAAGGAAGTCGTGGACCGCATGGTCGCGCCGCCGGGCAGCAAGACATACGGCCGGCTCTCGGTGATGCTCCAGGTGCGGTACCGGCTGACGAAGCTGTTCGACGTCCCGCGCGGCGCGTTCAACCCGCCGCCCGAAGGTGACGTCGAGCATCGTGCGCATGGTGCCGCACCCCGCGGCCGAACTGCCGTCGATCGACTTCGGCTGTTTCAGCCGCGTCGTCGCTGCGGCGTTCAACCAGCGACGGAAGATTCTTAGGAATGCGTGCAGCGCGGTGGCCGGCGAAGAGGCGTTCCGCACGGCCGGTGTCGATCCGCTGGCGCGCGCGGAAACGTTGGCCGTCGACGATTTCGTGCGGCTGGCCCGCGCGGTGTCGGACGTTCCGGCTGCGGCGGGCTAGACGCTGCGGCCCTGGATCAGTTCGATCTTGTAGCCGTCCGGATCCTGCACGAACGCGATCACCGTCGCGCCGCCCTTGACCGGCCCCGGCTCGCGCGTGATCGCGCCGCCCGAGGCGCGGATCCGGTCGCACGCGGCGTACACGTCGTCGACGCCGATGGCGAGGTGGCCGTAGGCCGTGCCCAGCTCGTACCGGTCGACGCCGTAGTTGTAGGTCAGCTCGAGCTCGGCCTGTTCGGGGTTCGACCCGTAGCCGACGAACGCCAGCGTGTACTTCTGCTCCGGCCGGTCGGTGGTCCGGAGCAGCTTCATGCCGAGCACCTTCGTGTAGAACTCGATCGAACGAGGCAGGTCGCCGACCCGGAGCATGGTGTGAAGCAGTCGCATCGTCTTCTCCTCTGGGCCGCAGAGCCTAGCGCGTCCGGCGCCGGCGTGTTCCGCCGCATCGGCAAAAGGCGATGCACCGGACGAGCGCCGGACACCGCTACAGCGGCAGGCTGCGCATGTCCACGCCCTTGATCTCGTCGCGCGCGGCCTCGAAGCCCGGCAGCAGCTGCGCGAGCGCCTTCCAGAAGCGCGGGCTGTGATTGAGTTCCTGGAGATGGGCCAGTTCGTGGGCCACGACGTAGTCGATCACGGGCAGCGGGAAGTGCACCAGTCGCCAGTTCAGTCGCACGCGGCCGTCGTGCGTGCACGAACCCCACTGCGAGCGCGCGGACGACAGCCGCCAGCCCGAGAACTTGGGCCCGATGCGGTCGGCGAAGCGTTCGATCCGTTCGCCGAAGACGCGCGCCGCTTCGCGCTGCAGCCACGACTGCACGGCGTCGCGGACCTGCGCCTCGGCGGCATCGTGGGGCAGCGCGACGTGCAGTTCGAAGGAGACGGCATCCAGGCGGGTCGCGCCGACCTCGGCGCGCAGGCGCAGCGTGATCGACCCGCCGAGGTACGGCAGCGCCGCGCCGTCGGCGAACACGACCTGCGGCAGCCGTCGCTTCTCGCGCCACTCGTGCCACTCGCGGCGCTTGGTCCGGATCCAGCGCGACTTCTCCGCGATCGCGGCCTCGATCTCGCGCAGCGTCACCCAGCGCGGGGCGCTGATCGTCAGCCCGTCGTCGTCGATCTGGAATCCGATGGTGCGGCGGCGCGCGCGGCGCAGGCGGTACTCGATGACGTCGGTGCCCGCGAGCGCGCGGCGCGCGCGCGATTCGGGACGGCGTGACGGCGGAGGAAGCGAAGCCGCCGGCGCGGGATCGAGCGCCAGCGACAGTTGTTCGACGTGAAAGGCCTCGAGCTTCTTCAATCCTGCGGTGCCGGCGCCGCGCCGCTGCGCCCGGCCGGTTGGTACGGCCCGCTGTAGCGATGCGGTGCGAGACGCCTCATCTCGTTTTCGATCCACGATTCTACGAGGGCGCCCACCTCTTCGGCGCTTTTCCCCTTCGGATCGATCGGCTTGCCGATCGAGACGGTGATCACGCCCGGCCGCAGCAGGCCGTTCTTCGGCCAGCACTCGCCGGAATTCACGGCGATCGGCAGCGCATAGGCCCCGGTGCGCACGGCGAGCCGCGGGCCACCGGTCTTGTAGCGCCTGGTCGAACCCGGCTGAGTGCGCGTGCCCTCGGGAAAGATGACGATCCACCAGCCGCGTCCGAGGCGATCCGCGCCCTGCTCCACCACCTGCTCGAACGCGTCCTGCCCCTTGCTGCGGTCGATGCTGATCATCTGGGTCGACGCGATGCCCCAGCCGAAGAACGGCAGCAGGTTCAGTTCGCGCTTGTAGACGAAGGTGAGATCACGCGGCAGGAAGCTCGGCAGCCAGAAGGTCTCCCAGGTCGACTGGTGCTTCGGCAGGACGATCGCGGGCGCGTCGGGCAGGTTCTCCCAGCCCTCGACCTTCCACTCGATGCCGCAGATCACGCGCGCGCTCCAGATGGAGGACCGCGTCCAGAGCGCGCACAGCCTGTAGCGCGTGTGCACCGGAAACAGCCGGCTCGCGACCACGATGAACGACCACGGCGTCACCGTGAGGATGTTGAACAGGTAGAACAGGACGGTGCGAAGCAGCGCCACGGCCCAGGGCCTAAGCGGTGAGCTTGGAGATGTCCGCCACCCGGTTCATGGTCGCGCGCAGCGCGGCGAGCAGTCCCAGCCGGTTGGCGCGCAGCTTCGCGTCGTCGACGTTGACCATCACCTCGTCGAAGAACCGGTCCACCGGCAGCTTCAGCGGCGCGAGCGCCTTCAGCATGCCGGCGTAGTCGCCGCTCGCGCGAAGAGCCGCTCGGCCGACGGCTGCACGCCGGCGAAGGCGTCGCCGAGCGCGCGCTCGGCCGGCTCCATCAGCAGCGCCGTGTCGAACGCGGCGGGAACGTCCTCCGCCTTCTTCAGGATGTTGCCGATGCGCTTGTTGGCCGCTGCCAGGCTCTCGGCTTCCGGCAGGTCCATGAACGCGCGCACGGCGGCGAGCTGGCTCGGCACGAGGTCGATGCGGGCCGGCGCCTGCGCCACCACCGCCTCGACCTCATTCGCCGTGTAGCCGACGTCGCGGAGCAGCCCGCGCAGGCGGTCGTACAGGAACTCGGTCAGCTCGGCGTCCGCCGGCTTGAAGCCCTTCACGCCCGTGAACTCGGACTGCGCGAGCGCCAGCATCCGGGGGAGCGGCAACGGCAGCGACTTCTCCATCAGCATGCGCAGCACGCCCAGCGCGTGCCGGCGCAGGCCGAACGGGTCGCGCTCGCCGGTCGGCTTCTCGCCGATGCCGAACAGGCCCACCAGCGTCTCGAGCTTGTCGGCCAGCGCCGCGCACAGGCCGACCTTCGAGGTCGGCAGCGCATCGCCGGCGAAACGCGGCTGGTAGTGCTCGCGGATCGCCATCGCGACGTCGGTGGTCTCGCCGTCGTGCCGGGCGTAGTACTCGCCCATGATGCCCTGCAGTTCCGGGAACTCGCCCACCATCAGCGTGCGCAGGTCCGCCTTGGCCAGCCGCGCGGCGCGCTCGACGTGCGTGCGGTCGATGCCGAGTTCCTTCGCCAATGCGACCGCGATGCCCGTGATCCGCTCGACCCGCTCGAGCTGCGAGCCCAGCCTGTTGTGATAGACGACGTGCGCCAGGCCGGAGATGCGGCTCTCCAGCGTTTCCTTGCGGTCCTGGTCGTAGAAGAACTTGGCGTCCGCGAGGCGGGCGCGCACCACGCGCGCGTTGCCGGAGCGGATCGCCGCGCCGCCGTCGGTCGCCTCGATGTGCGACACGAGCAGGAAGCGGTTCATCAGGCGGCCCGTCCTGTCGCGCAGCGCGAAGTACTTCTGGTTCTGCTGCATGGTCAGGATCAGGCACTCGGGCGGCACCTCGAGGAATTCCTTCTCGAAGCCCGAGTCGTAGACGACCGGCCACTCGACCAGCGCGGTCACCTCGTCCAGCAGCTCGTCCGGCATGATCGGCGTCGCGTCGAAGCTCGCCGCGGCGGCTTTCACCAACTCCGCGATGCGCGCGCGGCGCTGCGCGAACGAGGCGACGATCAAGCCCTCCTCCTCGAGCTGCTCGGCGTACGAGTCGGCCGAATGCACGGCAAGGTCGCCCGGCGCCATGAACCGGTGGCCGTGCGTCGTGGTGCCGGCGGTCAGCCCGAGCGCCGTCACGGGAAGCACCTCGTGGCCGCGCATCGCGACCAGACGGCGCGCCGGACGAACGAACTGCACGGTCGTCGTGCCGTCTTCGAGCTGGTAGCTCATGACCTTCGGGATCGGCAGCGACGCGAGGGCTTCCTCGAGCGCGGACTGCAGGGCGACCAGCAGGCTCTGTCCGGGCTGCACCGCCTGCAGGAACACCGAGTCGGCCTTGCCGTCGCTTTCGACCACCAGGCAGTCGGATCCGTCGTGCGTTCCCGACCGGGACGCTGGCCATGTGTCGGCGACCCAGCGACTCGAGCTTCTTCACGAACGCGTGCGTCCAGTTCGAAGCGGCGTCGCGCGCGACGGCGAGCGGCATCAA
This sequence comes from uncultured beta proteobacterium, assembly GCA_963841815.1. Taxonomy (GTDB): domain Bacteria; phylum Pseudomonadota; class Gammaproteobacteria; order Burkholderiales; family Burkholderiaceae_F; genus JAOUJD01. Next base: position 157,415 of record CAWJEE010000009.1, read on the forward strand.
CTTCTGCCTGAACGGCTTGTCGGGCGAGCGATACAGCACGTGCGTGATGTGCACCGCGAGCCGGCGCGGAGCGCCGAACGCCGTGACGACGCTGTCGTCCGACAGGAACTGGCGGTCGCGCAGTCCCTTCGCCAGGCCGGATGCAAAGGCCTCGGACAGGCTCTTCAGCGCCTTCGGCGGAAGCTCTTCGGTGTTCAGTTCGACGAGGAGCGACTGCTTCATCTCGCTTCCCTCGCCGAAGACATCGGGGATCGTGGCTGCAGGCGGACCGACGCGTTCATGCCGCCTCCTTCTTCGCGCCCTGCCCAAGCATCGGAAAGCCCAGCCGCTCGCGCGATTCGTAGTAGCTCTGCGCGATCGCGCGCGACAGCGTGCGGATGCGTCCGATGTAGGCCGCGCGCTCGGTGACGCTGATGGCGCCGCGCGCATCGAGCAGGTTGAACGTGTGGCCGGCCTTCAGCACCATCTCGTACGCGGGCAGCGCGAGCTGCAGGTCCATCAGCCGCTTGGCCTCCGCCTCGAACAGCGTGAACTGCCCGAGCAGGACGGACGGGTCGCTGGCCTCGAAGTTGTACTTGCTCTGCTCCACCTCGTTCTGGTGGAACACGTCGCCGTAGCGCAGCACCTTCTCGACGCCGCGGTCGCGCCAGCGCGTGTAGACGAGGTCGAACACGTTGTCGATGTCCTGCAGGTACATCGTCAGCCGCTCGAGCCCGTACGTGATCTCGCCGGTGATCGGCTTGCACTCGAGGCCACCCACCTGCTGGAAGTACGTGAACTGCGTGATCTCCATGCCGTTCATCCACACTTCCCAGCCGAGTCCCCACGCGCCGAGCGTCGGGTTCTCCCAGTTGTCCTCGACGAACCGGATGTCGTTCTTCCTGGTGTCTATGCCGAGCGCCGTGAGCGATCCGAGATACAGCTCGATGATGTCCGGCGGCGACGGCTTCAGCACGACCTGGTACTGGTGGTGCTGGTGCAGCCGGTTCGGGTTCTCGCCGTAGCGGGCGTCCTTGGGCCGGCGCGACGGCTGCACATAGCCAGCACGCCACGGCTCGGGGCCGATCGCCCGCAGGAACGTCGCGGTGTGCGACGTCCCGGCGCCGACCTCCATGTCGATCGGTTGCAGCAGCGCGCAGCCCTGCTGGTTCCAGTACGTCTGGAGACGAAGGATGGCTTCCTGAAAGGTGATCATCGGCAGTCCGGCGGGACCGGGCGAGCATCTGGGAACCGACGATTGTACGGACTGAGCGAGACGATTCCGCACGGGCGGGCACATCGAGTTGGTCTCGGACCGCACTGGAAGTCGGCGCGGGCTCTATCGCTTCAGGTCATCCGCGCTTCACAGTTCTGCGCTTTGCGTCCCCTGCGCCTGAGCGGGCTGTGGCGTACCTCGACTCCGCGACCTTCGGCGCGGGCGTCATCCTGCGACCGGTGTCGATCGCGGGCCTGCAGCTTCGGCATTCGCGAGTCGCCGACCGCGGCTCGGGTGAAGGCGGTCACTAGGCCCGCCGCCCTTGCGCGCATGGAACGCCCGCCGCCTGGACGGTCGCTGCGCGAGGCACGCCACAGCCCGCCCAGGCGCCATCCGTTGATTGAAGACCGTTTCGCGGACTGCGCACAGCGCACGGCGCGACGGCCGTGATGCGGGGAGCCTCGCGGAGCGCGACTCAGTGCGGCGGGCGTGGCCATTTCACCGCGCGGCGGGCCGAGTGCGGCCTGCATCCGAGGCGCAGACAGCTCGCACGGGAGTGCCGAAGCTGCGGGCCCGCTCGGGACACCGCTCGTTAGTACCGCCCGCCGCCGAGTCGCGCGGAGGGAGGTCCCCGCAGCGCGGTCGGCGCGCAGGGGGCGAACTTGCAGCAGTCGCGCCGCACGAGGCCCCGCAGTGCGGCCGGCGCGCAGGGGGCGAACCTGCAGCGCGCTAATCGCGACCCGAAGCCCGGCGGGCGCTCTCGCGCAACTGCGACAGCGACACCTTCGTCTCCGCACCCTTGCGCGTTGGCGCGCAGTCGGCGCAGCCGCTGCCGCGCTTCGGTCGCAGCAGGAAGACGAGTGCCGCGATCACGGCGACAACGGCAAGCAGGTCGAGCAGCGACGCCATGTCAGGCTCCGAGCGCGAGCGCCGTGCGGTACGTGACGAACGCGGCGATCCAGGCCAGCACGAACAGGTACGACGCCATCAGGATCGGCGTGCGCCAGCCGCCGGTCTCGCGCTTCACGGCGGCGAGCGTGGACAGGCATTGCGGCGCGAACACGTACCACGCGAGCAGCGCGAGGCCGGTCGCCAGGCTCCATTGCGCGGCGATCACGGGCAGCAGCGCTTCGCTGGCCTGCCCGGCGGCGGACGACATCGAGTAGACGGTGCCCAGCGCGCCCACGGCCACTTCGCGCGCGGCGAGGCCGGAGACGAGCGCGATGGAAATCTGCCAGTTGAAGCCGACCGGCTCGAGCAGGTGCGCGAGCAACGCACCGATCTGGCCGGCGATGCTGTATTCGATCGCGGCCCCGGTTGCGCCCGGCGGCGGCGCGGGGAACGAGCTCAGCGCCCACAGGATGACCATCAGCGCGAGGATCGTGGTGCCGACACGGCGCAGGAACACCTTCGCCCGCTCGAGCAGTCCGAGCGCGAGGTGCCGCGCGCTCGGCCAGTGGTAGGCGGGCAGTTCCATCAGCAGTGGCGCGGCCTGCCCGCGCGTAGTGCGGGTCAGCACGAACGACACGAGGAACGCCGCGACGATTCCGGCGACGTACAGCGCGAACAGCACGAGGCCCTGCAGCTGGATGCCCGGGCCGACGAGACGCGCCGGAATGAACGCGCCGATCAGCAGCGCGTACACGGGCAGGCGCGCCGAGCACGTCATCAGTGGCGCGATCATGATCGTGATCCAGCGGTCGCGCGGGTTCGGAATCGTGCGCGTGGCCATGATCCCGGGCACGGCGCACGCGAAGCTCGACAGCAGCGGAATGAACGAGCGGCCCGACAGGCCGACGCTGCCCATCAGGCGGTCGAGCAGGAAGGCCGCGCGCGGCAGGTAGCCCGAGTCCTCGAGCAGCAGGATGAAGAGGAACAGGATCAGGATCTGCGGCAGGAACACCAGCACGCTGCCCACGCCCGCGAGCACGCCGTCGAGCAGCAGGCTTTTCAGCGCGGACTCGGGAAGCGCGCCGCCGAGCGCGGCGCGCAACCCATCGACGCCGGACTGGATCCACTCCATCGGCGGCCGCGACCACGCGAACACCGCCTGGAACACGAGGAACATCACGACCGCCAGCACGAGCGGGCCCACAAGCGGATGCAGCACGACGCGATCGATCGTCTCGCTCGATCGGTCGAGTTCGATCCGGTCGATGCCGAGCGCCCGCAGGATCCGGTCGGCCTCGGCCATGACGTCGCCCTGTCCGGGTCGCGCGGTCGCCGGCGCCGGGACGCCTTGCTGGCAGTGCGCGTCGATGGCGTCGGCCAGGGCGCGCGCGCCGTCGCCGCGCACCGCGACCGACTCGACGACCGGCACGCCGAGTTCGGCAGCGAGCCGGTCCGTGTCGACCGACAGACCGCGCCTGCGCGCGAGGTCGCTCATGTTGAGGCTGACCACCATCGGCAGGCCCATGCGGCGCACGCGCAGCGCGAAGCGCAGGTGACGTCGCAGCTGGGTGGCATCGAGCACGCAGACGATCAGGTCGGGCCGGCTCTCGCCCGCCATCTCGCCGCGCAGCACCTGCGCCGTCACCGCCTCGTCGGGGGACCGCGGCTCGAGCGCGTAGGTGCCGGGCAGGTCGATGATGTGGACGGTGCGGCCGCGCGGCGTCTGGAACTGCCCGGCCTTGCGCTCGACGGTGACGCCGGCGTAGTTGGCGACCTTCTGGCGGGCGCCGGTCAACAGGTTGAAGAGCGACGTCTTGCCGCAGTTCGGCTGGCCGACGAGCGCGATGCGCGGCGTGTCGGCGACGGCTGAAGACATCGCTTACGACGGAATCGCGCGGACCGTCACGCACTCCGCTTCGCGGATGCGGAGCGCGAAGGTCGTCTCGCCCACGCGGACCGCGAGCGGCCCGCCGGACAGGCCGGTGGCCAGGACCTCGACCTCCTCGCCGTCGAGGAAACCCAGTTCACGCAGGCGGGCGGGAAGATCGGACAGCACGGCCGACGTCGCCTGGACGTCGGCCACTGCCGCCGCCCGGCCTCGCGGCAACTTCACCAGCCCCATCACTGCCGCCACCACGCCCATCGGTCCTGCCCCTTCGTGCTCGATCAACGCCACCAGTAGACCTCGGCTGCACGGGAGCGAGTTTGACCTGAAGCAAACTAAATAGCAATCATTCTCATTACGTACCCACTTCGGCAGTGGAGGCATGCCGCCAGCGAGCCACGGCGGCCGCGGCCAGCCCGATCAGCAGGGCCAGGACCACCGCCGGCCCATTGCCCCAGCGGATGAACGGCGTCGTGCCCTGCATCCCCTGCACCTGCCCGGTCAGGGCTCCGGCCGTCGAGGAACGGCAGTGCGCCCGTGACGCGGCCGCTCGCGTCGATGATCGCGGTCGCCCCGGTGTTGGTGGCGCGAAGCATCGGGTGCTGCGTTTCCAGCACGCGCATCCGCGAAATCTGCAGGTGCTGCGGCAGCGCCAGCGAGTCCCGGAACCACGCGAGGTTGGACATGTTCAGCATGATGGTGGGCGGCGCGCTGCCCTTCCAGGCGTCGATGATCACCTCCCCGAACAGGTCCTCGTAGCAGATGTTGACGGCGATCCGCTGGCCGGCGAGTTCCATCGGCGGTTGCACGACGGCGCCCCGCTGCTGGTCGCCGATCGGCATCTGCATCAGGTCGACGAACCAGCGGAAGCCCGGCGGGATGAACTCGCCGAACGGCACCAGGTGGCGCTTGCTGTAGTGCGCGGGCGGCACGTCGCCCGGGGCGATGCCGATGGCGCTGTTGAAGTACGCGCCGGCCGGCTGTTCGAGGAACACGCCGAACACCAGGGCGCTGTCCTGGGCGCGGACGTGGTTGCCGAACGCTTCGAGGAACTGCGGCGGCACGAACTGCAGCGGCACCGGGAACACCGACTCCGGCAGCGCGACCAGGTCGACGCGCGGCCCCTGCATCAGCGCCCAGTGCGCGTCGAACGCGCGCTGCAGGCCCTCGGGACCGAACTTGGTGTCCTGCGGGATGTTGGCCTGCACCAGGCGCACTGAAATCGGGGCCCCGGCCGGTCGCGTCCAGACCTGGCTCTTCAGTGCCGCGCCAGCGCCGATCAACAGCACGAACGCCCCGGCGATCCACGCGTAGCCCGTCCGCCCCCGCTGTTGCAGCGGCAGCGCGAACAGTGCGAGCGCGCCGGCGAGCAGCGCGGCGGCCAGCGTCACGCCGTGGACGCCGGCCACGGGCGCGAATCCCGCCAGGACGCTGTCGGTGTGCGCGTAGCCGGAGGCAAGCCACGGAAAGCCGGTGAACAGCGTTCCGCGCAGCCACTCGCTCAGGGTCCAGGCGGCGGGCAGCAGCAACGGCAGCCGGACCCACGCCGCCGGAGCGAGACGCTGCGAAACGCCGAGTGCGAGGGCCGGGTACAACGCGAGGAACGCACAGAACGCGAGCGTGGCGGCCGCGGCCAGCGGCGCGGGCATCAGCCCGTACACGTGCATGCTGACGTAGACCCACGAGACGCCGACGCCGAACCAGCCGAGCCCGAAGGCGAACCCGAGCAGCGCGGCCGGGCGCCAGTTCCCGGCGCGCGTCGTCAGCGCGAACAGCGCCGCCAGCGCGAGCAGCTGCAGCCACGGCAGGTTGAAGGGCGCGAACGACAGCGCGTGCACCGCGCCTGCGGCGAGCGCGGCCGCGACAGCATGGAACGTCTCATGGGATCCGAACGCTAGCAGCGTTCGGCGGCCGACCCTTACGCCGGATGGCGGTGCTCGTCGTCCTGGAAGAACTCGCCGATCACGGTCTTCGGCACCCGGTTCACCAGGAAGAGGTGGGCCTGGCGGGCGTCGGCCCGCAGCACCTCGAAGCGCAGTCCGTCGATCTCGACGGCTTCGCCACGCTTGGGCACGCGGCCGAAGCGGTCGGTGACGATGCCGCCGATGGTGTCGAACTCGTCGTCCGGGAACCGGGTGGCGAAGGCTTCGTTGAACTGGGCCACCTCGGTCAACGCCTTGACCCGGTACTTGCCGTCGTCCTCGGCAATGATGGCGTCGTCGGCTTCGTCGAAGTCGTACTCGTCCTCGATGTCGCCGACGATCTGCTCGAGGACGTCCTCGATGGTGATGAGCCCGGACACGCCGCCGTACTCGTCGACCACGAGGGCGATGTGGTTGTGATTCGCGCGGAAGTCGCGCAGCAGCACGTTGAGCGGCTTGCTCTCCGGGATGAAGACCGCGGGCCGCAGCGTGCCGCGGACGTCGAAGTTGTCCTCGCGGTAGTACCGCAGCAGGTCCTTGGCGAGCAGGATGCCGATCACGTGGTCCCGGCTGCCTTCGATCACCGGGAAGCGCGAGTGGGCCGTCTCGATCACGTAGTCGATCCACTTCTCGGGCGGCTCGGCGATGTCGATGACGTCCATCTGGGAGCGCGGGATCATCAGGTCGCGCGCGCGCAGTTCGGACACCTGCAGGACGCCCTCGATCATCGACATCGCGTCGGCGTCGAGCAGGTTGCGCTCGTGCGCGTCGTGCAGGGCTTCGAGCAGTTCTTCCCGGTTCTCGGGCTCGCGGAAGATGAACGCCGTCAGGCGCTCGAGCAGGCTCTTGTGCTTCTGCGAGGGGGTGTAGCGGGCAGACGGAGGTTCGGACATCAGCAACGGACCGGTGGCCAGCGGGCAGCGACGGATCCTGAGTGGAGACAAATCCAGAATACACGAGGGGAAATGGGCACGGCATACGCAGATTTCCTGCGTGAACGCGCGGCACGCCTGCCGTAAGTGCCCGCTAACTTCCCGATCCGGTGCTAGGTTGAAAGAGTAATTGGCAACTCTGCGCCGCGGAGGGAGACATGAAACGGCTTGGGCTGGTCGTTCTGGCGATTCTGTTGACGGTCGGACTGGCGGGCTGCGCCGGGATGGAGAAGGAGTCGAGGCAGCGGCAGGTCGCGTCCATGCTGGCCTACCTGTTCCCCGGCACGGCGGAGCCCCCCACCCAGCCGGACGCGGTCGCGGTCATCAACGTTCCGTTCCGGATCGGGGTGGCCTTCGTGCCGGACAACGCGACGCCGGAGTTCCGGCTGTCGGAGGCCGATCGGCTGCGTCTCGCCGGCCAGGTCCGCGACGCGTTCGCGAAGTACCCGTTCATCCGCGAGATCGAGGCGGTGCCGTCGCTGTACCTGGAGCCGGGCGGCGGCTTCGCCAACATCGACCGGATCGCGGCCCTGCTGCGCCTGGACGCGATCGCGCTGGTGTCCTACGACCAGGTCCAGCACGCCGACGCGACCGCCCTGTCGCTCCTGTACTGGACCGGCATCGGCGCCTACATCGTCCCGGGCGACCGCTACGACGTGCTGACGGTGGTCGAGACCGCCGTGTTCGACATCAAGAGCCGACGCCTCCTGATGCGTGCGGCCGGCACCTCGAACGTGAAGGGCACCGCCACGCTGGTCGGCTTCTCCGGCCAGTCGCGGGAAGCGCGGCTGAAGAGCTTCGAGGAAGCGGTGACGCAGATGATCGGCAACCTGCACGGCGAGGTGAAGGCCTTCCGCGAACGGGCTCCGAGCGATCCGAAGGTGAAGCTGGTGCTGCCGCCCGGCTACAACCCGAGCGCCGAACGCCCGGCTCAGCGGCCCGCGACGCCGCCCTCGCGGTAGGGATCGTCGATCCCCAGGCCGGCGAGGATCCGGACCTCGCGGGCTTCCATCGCCCTCGCGCGGGCCGCGCGGTCGTGATCTTGTCCCTGCGCATGCAGGACTCCGTGCACGACGAGGTGCGCGAGGTGGTCGCGGAAGGCCTTGCGCTGCGCGCGGGCCTCGCTTCGGACGACGGGCACGCACAGCACGATGTCGGCGAGCACGACCGGCGCGTGCTGGTAGTCGAACGTCAGCACGTTGGTCGCGTAGTCCTTGCCGCGGAACTCGCGGTTCAGCCGGCGCGCCTCGGCCGCGCCGACGAAGCGCACCGTCAGTTCGGCGTCGCGTTCGACAGCGGCCCTGATCCAGCGAACGAGCGTGCTTCGCGCCGGGAGGCCGTCGAACCGGCCCTGCCCCTGGATCGACAACGTCGAGCGCCATCAGGCGCGTCGCGCCTCGCGGGCTTCGCGGTGCGCGCGGGCCGGCTTGGATCGGCCACGCCGGTCCGTTCGTCCGCCGCTTCGTAGGCTTCGACGATCCGGCCCACAAGCGGGTGTCGCACGACGTCGGCGGCCGTGAAGTAGGTGAAGGCGATGCCGCGCACCTCGGCAAGAACGTGCTGGGCCTCGATCAGCCCGCTGGCCACGCCCTTCGGCAGGTCCATCTGCGTCACGTCGCCGGTCACCACCGCCTTGGAACCGAAGCCGATCCGCGTCAGGAACATCTTCATCTGCTCGCGCGTGGTGTTCTGGGCCTCGTCGAGGATGACGAACGCGGCGTTCAGCGTGCGCCCGCGCATGTAGGCGAGCGGCGCGATCTCGATCGTCTGCCGCTCGAGCAGCTTCTGCGTCTTGTCGAACCCCAGCAGGTCGAACAGCGCGTCGTACAGGGGCCGCAGGTACGGATCGACCTTCTGCGCGAGGTCGCCCGGCAGGAACCCGAGGCGCTCGCCGGCTTCGACCGCCGGGCGCGTGAGCACGATGCGCTTGACGAGGTCGCGTTCCAGCGCGTCGACCGCGGCCGCGACCGCGAGGTAGGTCTTGCCGGTGCCCGCCGGCCCGATGCCGAACGTGATGTCGTGGCCGAGGATCGCCTGGATGTAGTCGCGCTGCCGGGGCGTGCGTCCGTGCAGGTCGGGTCGACGCGTGTGCAGCTGCGGCAGCGTCTCGCCGTCGTCGAGGTCGACCTTCGCGCTTGCGCCCCGGCGCCCGCGCAGCTCGACGAAGTAGAGCTGGATGTCGTCCACCGACAGGGCGCGCCGGCTGCGACGGGTGCGATCGAGGAAGTGCTGGAGGACGTCGATCGCCGACTGTGCGTTCGACTGCTCGCCCTCGATCCGGAACTGGTGGCCGCGGCGCGCGATCGAGACGTCGAGTTCGGTCTCGATCTGGCGCAGGTTCGCGTCGAGCGCCCCGGTCAGGTTCGCCAGTTCCGCGTTGTCCGCGTCGGCGGCGAACTTCAGGACCTTCCTGGCTGGGGATTTGCGACTGGGCACGCCCGGAGTGTAGCGATCCGGGGTCCCGCACTGTCGTGCGGGACTCCGGAAAGTGATCACGCGCCGGAGCGGACCATCGGCGCCTTCAGCGCTTCCGCCAGCAGGCTCGCGCTCTCCGCGAGGTGCGCGCGCGTCGTTGCGGACAGGCTCGGATTGCCCTGTGCCCGCTGCAGCTCGGCGTGGAGCTTCACCGCCACTTGGCGATTCACTGCACGGACGTCGGCCGCGACCGGCGTCGACGGCCGCACCAGCCCGGTCGCCACGCGGCGGGCGTGTTCCCGCTGCAGGTTGCGGCGCAGGCTGTCGATTTCCGCGCCCGTCTTCAGTTCGCTCCAGACGCTGTCGGCGATCCGTGCATGCACCTCCGCGAGGGACAGCAACTGGCGCCGGTCGGCGACCTTCGACTCGGCGTCGGCGAGCCGCGCCGCCACGCCGTCGCCCATCAGCTGGTCGAGCGCGCTGCGCTGGATCGCGAGCACGCTGCTCGCCAGGCTGAAGTCCGTGTTCAGCATCGGCGCGGTGCCGTGCATGAATCGATCGAGGTGGTCGACGCCAAGCCGGCTCATGAACTCCGGGTCGAAACGGAAGCTGCCGGAGCTGAACACCTCGCGCGTCAGCAGGTTGAGCGCCTCGCGCTGCTGTGCCACGGGCACCGGTGCATTGAGTTTGCCCGACGCGCTGCCCGCGACCTGGCGCGAGGTGTAGACGCCGCCGACGTACCGCGACAGCGGGCTCACCACCCCGGAGAACTGGCGCAGTCCGCGCTCGAGGTTGCGCCGGAAGACCGTGAAGTTGTCGCCCGCCGCCAGTTCGCGCTTCTGGGTGCGCGCCCACAGCTCGCGCGCGAGCGTCAGGCTGCGCTTGTAGTAAGCCAGCGGGTCTTCGCCGAGGTCAAACTGGTTGACCCGCGGATCGATCGCACCGCCCAGCTGGGCGATCACGTCCTCGTCGGTCGCGTACGCCAGGGTGGAATCGCTGGCCGAGCGCGCGGCGATCCGCGCCAGCTCCGCGGCCTCGTTCCCGGGCGGAATCTCGCGGTACGCGTACTCGATCGCCCAGTAGTCGTAGTTGCCGAGGGTCGTCTGGCTGTAGTCGGCGACCGCCTCGCTCTCGAGCGGGATGTTGAGCCCGTTGTAGTCCATCACCGAGTTGGAGATGCCGTACTGGCGCGTGAACGACGCGTCGCGCAGCTGCTCGAACTTGACTCCGGTCGACCCGCGAAAGTTGTGGCGCAGGCCGAGCGCGTGCCCGACCTCGTGCATCACGACATCCTTGAGCGCGCCTGCAACGAACCGCTTGGCCTCGGGGCTGCCCGGCTGAATCGCGCCCCGAGCGGCCATCAGCTCGAATCCGAACGCCGCTTGCTCGAGGGCGTCGAGCCCGTAGCTGCACTGCTGTCCGTCCAGCAGTTCGGCGAGGGAGGCCGCAGGCAGCGGGGGCGGGTTGAAGCCCTCCAGACCGGTCCCCTGGAGACTGCTCAGACGCGGCTGCTGATCGCGCAGGAAGCCGTTGGTGAAGCGCAGCCAGTTCGCGGGGATGATGGCCGCACCGCGCAGGATCTCGCCCGTGTGCGGGTCCGACTGGCTCGGTCCCACCGCCGTCGCGCCTGGTCCCTGCTGGGCGAACCAGCGCACGGCCAGGTGGCGCGTGCCTTCCAGCGTGCTCCACTCGGCGTCGGCCGGTTGCTGGCGCACCTCGATCGCATCCCTGAACCCGGCCCGCTCGAACGCCTTGTTCCACTCGAGGATGCCGCTCTTCACCGCTTCGCGGTACTGCTCGGGGATGTTCTTGTCCATCCACACGAGGATCGGTTCCTTCGGCTCGGACACGGCCGCGCCCGGATCCTTCTTCTCCAGTCGCCAGCGCTCCACGTAGTGCGTGCGCGCGTCGCCCTTCTCGCTGTTGGCGAAGTCCCAGAACGCCGTCGTGAAGTGGCCGACCCGCTGGTCCGCCAGGCGCGGCCGCATCGGCTCGGCCGGGAGCGGCGCGAGGGTGTACGTGTACGCGAGGAACAGGCTGCGGCCGTCCGGCAGCGCCGCTGGCGTCGACGGCGTCGGTGTTCCGGGTGGCGGCGGCGTGACGGGCGGCGCCGGGAGCTTCGGCACGGCGTAGTGCAGGCGCACCGTGATGAAGGTTCCCTGCTCGGTCGCCCGCACCCGCTCGATGGAGCTGTTGGCGCGGTCCAGCGCGTAGCCGATGCGATAGGCCGAGTCGAGATCCGTCATCGCGCCGGCGAGATCGCCGCCGAAGAGCGCCGTCGCATCGACGAGGATGGACTTGCGCTCGGGGTGCGGCGCCGACGCGACCGCTGCGGATGCGAGCAGGCTGTCCGAGTAGCTTTCGCGCAGCGCGACCTCCAGCGGCGTGCCGGCTGGCGCGCGCACCGCGAGGTTCTTCGCCACCAACTGCACGGTGTTGCCCACGCGCTTCAGCACGACCACCTGCTCACGACCCAGAAGACCCGGCCAGAAGAACTTCTCGCCGAGTCCCTGCGCCAGCGACGGCGCGAAGAAGAATGGCTTGTCCAGCTGATCGCCGCGGATCTCAAGCCAGGTCTTGTCGTCCTTCTGCCAGAGAGTCAGGAAGCCCTTCAGTTCCTTGGCATCCTTGGTGACTTCCGCGAAGGGACGCGGTGCGCCCGGCGGAGTCGGAGGAGCGCCGGCGGGTGCAGCGCCGGCCGGAGCCGCGCCGCTCGCCTTGGGCGCTGCGCCGGCTTTACCGGTGGCGCCCGCTGCGGCGCCTGACGGCGCCGTGGCCGCGGGCGGCATCCCGGCCTTCGGATCGCCCGCAGGCGCAGTCGAGGCGACCTTCTCGGCCGCGCCCGGCGTCGAGGTCGTCGCACAGGCAGACAGGGCCGCGGCGACGAGCGTCGTCGCAGCCACACGCAGAGACATCTTCATCGAATCACTCCTGGCAATACCGGCGTTCCGCTGATCCCGACCCGGGGACGCCAAATGTTCGGTGGGGCGAATCGTACCGACTGGACCGCGCCCTCACCGGCGGATTCGTCGCACGATCGCTCTACTCACGCCGGCCTTTCTCCGTTTCGTCGCGCACGATCGCCGAACCCCGCAAGGAATGCGGCAGCGCCTGCGTGATCTCCACATCGAGCAGCCGGCCGACCAGTCGTGCCGCATCGGGGCCGCCAGGGAAATTCACGATGCGGTTGTCTTCCGTGCGGCCCATCAGCTCGGACGCGTCCTTCCTCGACGAGCCCTCGACGAGGATGCGCTGCACCGTCCCGACCATCGCCTCGCTGATGCGCGCGGCGTTCGCGTTGATGGCCGCCTGCAGTCGCGCCAGTCGCTCCAGCTTCACGGCCTGCGGCGTGTCGTCGGCCAGGTCCGCGGCCGGGGTCCCGGGCCGCCTGCTGTAGACGAAGGAGAAGCTCGCGTCGAAACCGATCTCCTCGACGAGCGCCATCGTCCGCTCGAAATCCGCTTCGGTCTCGCCCGGGAATCCGACGATGAAGTCCGTGGACAGCGAGATGCCGGGGCGGGCCTGCCGCAGCCGGCGAACGATGGACTTGTACTCCAGCACCGTGTAGCCGCGCTTCATCGCAGCCAGCACCCGGTCGCTGCCGGACTGCACCGGCAGGTGCAGGTGATCGACGAGCTTGGGCACGCGCGCATGGACGTCGATCAGCCGCTGCGTGAATTCCTTCGGGTGCGACGTCGTGTAGCGGATGCGCTCGATGCCGGGAACCTCGGCGACGTACTCGAGCAGCAGCGCGAAGTCGGCGGTCTCGCCATCGGCCAGTCGCCCGCGGTAGGCGTTCACGTTCTGGCCGAGCAGAGTGACCTCCCTGACCCCGTGATCGGCCAGGTCGGCGATCTCGGTCAGCACGTCGTCGAAGCCACGCGAGATCTCCTCGCCGCGCGTGTACGGGACGACGCAGAAGCTGCAGTATTTGCTGCAGCCTTCCATGATCGAGACGAAGGCGCTTGGCCCTTCGACCCGTGGCGGCGGCAGGTGGTCGAACTTCTCGATCTCGGGAAACGAGATGTCGACCTGGGGCCGCCCGGTGCTCTGCCGGCGGCGGATCAGGTCGGGGAGCCGGTGCAGCGTCTGCGGGCCGAAGACGATGTCGACATACGGTGCGCGCTCGACGATCGCGGCGCCTTCCTGGCTCGCGACGCAGCCGCCGACCCCGATCACGAGGTCCGGCTTCAGGCGCTTCAGGTGCTTGACACGGCCGAGGTCGGAGAACACCTTTTCCTGCGCCTTCTCGCGCACGGAGCAGGTATTGAAGAGGATCACGTCGGCATCCTCGGGGCGGTCCGTCGTGACGACGCCGTCGGAAGCATTGAGCACGTCGGCCATCTTGTCCGAGTCGTACTCGTTCATCTGGCATCCGAACGTGCGGATGTAGAGCTTGCGGACGCTCATGGGTCGCGATCTCGGTGTAGAGCCGGTGGCGAGGCGCGCGATTGTACGGCTGCGCGGGCCGCGAAACGGAGGACTACTTCTCGGGCGGCAGCAGCCAGACCTGGCTCACCTGCCCGTTGGCGTCCAGCTTGTAGCGGATGCGGCTGTTCGCAGGCACGCGGTCGGGAGTGATCGACGTGTTCGACGGGGTCATGATGCGCGCGCCGGGCGCCAGCCGCATCGGCTTGTCGTCGATGGTGACGCTGGACAACTGAACGGCATTCAGCGTGCCGAGCATTGTCCCGTCCGGCTGGCGGTTCGACGAGGAACCACAGGCCGCGAGCACAGCGACGAGGACGAGGGCAAGGAGGCTGCGCATCGATGAGGAGGTGTTTGGTGGCGGATCAGGGACTCGAACCCCGGACACAAGGATTATGATTCCTCTGCTCTAACCAGCTGAGCTAATCCGCCGCGGGCGCGAATTATCTTCGCTTAGGCCCCACCCGGTCAAATTGAGTCTCAGCGCCGGTGGCTCTTCGCCGCGGGCCAGAGTGCATGGAAGTGATGCACCGGTCCGTGCCCGTGCCCGATCTGCAGCGCGTCCGCCTGCCGCAACGCCTCGGTCAGGTAATCCTTCGCGTCCTGCGCAGCGGTCGGCACGTCGGGTCGTTGCGGCAGCAGCGCCGCGAGCGCCGCCGACAGCGTGCAGCCGGTTCCGTGCGTGTTCTTCGTCTCCACCCGCGGTCGCGAGATCTCGATCATGCGGTCGCCGTTGAAGAGCAGGTCGGTCGCGTCGCCGCTCGGCAAGTGACCGCCTTTCAGCCAGACCCAGCGTTCGCCGCTTCCCATCAGGCGGTGCAGCCGCTCGGCGGCACGCGTCATCTCCTTCACGCTCTCGGGCGCACGGCTTTCCAGCAACACGCCCGCTTCCGGCAGGTTGGGCGTGATCACTTGCGCCAGCGGAACCAGCGCTTCGCGCAACGCGCCGACGGCGGCGCTGGCGAGCAGCGCATCGCCGCTCTTGGCCACCATCACCGGGTCGAGCACCACCCGCTCTGCCTTCCAGTGGGCGAGGCGTTCGGCGACGGTGACGATCACCGGCGCTTCGCCGAGCATGCCGATCTTGATCGCGTCGATGCGGACGTCGGCGAACAGGGTGTCGATCTGGCGGGCGATGAAGTCGGGCGCGATCGGCAGCACCCCCGCCACGGTGCGCGTGTTCTGGGCGGTGAGCGCGGCGATCACGGCACAGGCGTAGGCGCCCAGCGCGCTGAATGCCTTGACGTCCGCGAGCACGCCGGCCCCGCCGGACGGGTCGACGCCGGCGATCGTCAGCGCTGTTGGAATCGTCTTCACCATGTGTTTTCTGTCACAAAATGAAAGGGTTAGCTTGACACAGCGAACGCGCCCGCCTATATTACTGACCGGTCAGTTACTTAACTGCCGGAGGGCAATCGCACTTCCGGGACAGCCTCATGAGCAGTCCAGCAAGCCACTCCGCGGCCCGTCCGCGCTGGGAGCGCCGGAAGGAAGCCCGGCCCGCCGAGCTCCTCGCCGCCGCGCTCGAACTCTTCGTCGAGAAGGGCTACGCGGGAACCCGCCTGGAAGACGTCGCGCATCGCGCCGGCGTCTCGAAGGGCACGCTCTACCTGTACTTCGAGAACAAGGAAGACCTCTTCAAGGCGGTCGTGCGCGAAAGCGTCGTCGCCCGCATCAGCGAGACCGCCGACCAGATCGAGCGCTTCGACGGGCCGAGCGATGCCCTGCTCGAGCACGTGGTCCGGCGCTGGTGGAGCGAGTACGGCGACCGGACAGCCGGCGGCATCAGCAAGCTGATGATGGCCGAGAGCAGCAACTTTCCCGAGATCGCCCGCTTCTTCCTCGAGGAAGTGATCGAGCCCTGGCACGAACTGCTCGCCACGGCGATCCGCCGGGGCATCGAGCGCGGCGAGTTCAGGAAGGTCGACGTCGAGATGAACGTGCACGCGCTCGCGGCGTCGCTGGTGATGCTGTCGCTGTGGAAATGCTCGTTCGGGCCGTGCAGCCAGAAGCCCGTCGACGCGGCGGCCTACATCGACGCGACGATCGACACGTTCGTCACGTCCCTGAGGCACGGAGCGTCGCGGGTCGGGAACGATGCGACGGAGCGCGCGAATCGCGTCGCCAAGCGCAGCGGGACACGCACGACCCGCTGATAGACTTTCGCGCTGTGTTGCGGGACGCATCGGGAACGGGAACACGAATGGGAGCCGGTCTGGACTTCGAGAAAGCGCGCTTCAACATGGTCGAGCAGCAGGTCCGGCCGTGGGACGTGCTCGATCAGTCCGTGCTCGACCTGCTCTTCGTGGTCAGGCGCGAGGCCTTCGTGCCGGATCCGTACCGCGCGCTGGCCTTCACCGACATGGAGATCCCGCTGAAGATCGACGGCGTGGACACCGGCGAGTGCATGTGGTCGCCGAAGCTCGAGGCGCGGATCGTGCAGGAACTGGCGATCAAGCCGCACGACACGGTGCTCGAGATCGGCACCGGCTCGGGCTATCTCTCGGCCCTGCTCGCGCACAAGGCGCAGCACGTCCTTTCGATCGAGATCGATCCGAGGCTGAAGGCCTTTGCGGAAGCGAATCTCGCGCGCGCCGGAGTGCACAACGTCAAGGTCGAGCTGGGCGACGGCAGTCATGGCTGGCCGGGCAAGGCGCCCTACGACGTGATCGTGGTGACCGGATCGCTGCCGGTCCTGCCGGAGTCGCTGCGGAACCAGCTGCGCGTCGGCGGCCGCCTGGCGGCGATCGTGGGCGAGGAACCGGTGATGACAGCCGAGCTCCACACCCGCGCCGCCGAGACGAGTTACGACGTGGTCAGGCTGTTCGAGACGAGCGTCAAGGCGCTGAAGAATGCAGAACGCCCATCGAGCTTTCGCTTCTGATGAAGACGTTGTCCGTCCGCGAGCTGGCCGGCTGGCTGGCCGATGAACAGCGTGCGAAGCCGCTGCTGCTCGATGTGCGGGAACCGTGGGAGCAGCAGATCTGCCGGATCGAGGGCTCCGAGCTGATGCCGATGCGCGCCGTGCCGGCAAGGATCAACGAGCTCGCGCCGGATCGCGACATCGTGTGCGTTTGCCATCACGGCGGGCGCAGCATGCACGTGGCGATGTTCCTCGAGCGACAGGGCTTCGCGAACGTATACAACCTGACCGGCGGCGTCGATGCGTGGGCGCGCCAGGTCGACAAGGCAATGCCGACTTACTGAAGAGGGTGGGGATTCGGATGACGACACGAACTGGCCGGTTTTCACTGAAGCCGATCGCCGCACTCCTGCTCGGCACGGCGTACGTCGCGGTGCTGCCGCCAGTTGCGGCGCAGACGCCGGCGACCACGACCGTGCAGTCGCTGCAGGAACGGGCGGCGACGGGCGCGCGCAACGACGTGCTGCAGCTGTACCGCGAGGCGCTGAAGAACGACACGGCCTACGCCTCCGCGCGCTCGCAGCAGCTGGCCACGCAGGAGCGCGTGCCGCAGGCGCGCTCGGCGCTGCTGCCGAACGTCGGGCTCACCGGCCGGGTCGACCAGAATTACTACAACGCGACGATCCCGGACGTCAGCAGCAACTACCAGGTCTATGGCGGCGGCGTGAACCTGGCCGTCCCGGTGTATCGGCCGCAGAACTGGGAAGCGCTCGAACAGGCAAGGCTGACGGTGATCCAGAGCGAAGCGCAGCTGGCCCAGGCGCAGCAGGACCTCGTGCTGCGGGTCGCCACGGCGTACTTCAACGCGCTCGGCGCGCGCGACCAGCTGATCGCGCTCGAGGCCGCCAGGCTGGCGACGCTCGAACAGCTGCAGCAGGCGAAGCGCGAGTTCGAGGTCGGCACCAAGACCATCATCGACACCAACGAGGCGCAGGCGCGCTACGACCAGATCGTGGCGCAGCAGCAGGTGGCCATCGGCACCCTGATCGTCCGGCGCAGCGAACTGCAGACGATCATCGGGCGCGAGGTCGACACGCTGTCGCCGTTGCGCGACCGTCCCGAACCTGCAGCCGCCCACCCCGGCCGAAATCAGCACGTGGGTCAGCGCCGCCGAGCAGAACAGCTTCGGCGTGCAGGTGGCGCGCGCGAACTACGAGATCGCCTCGCGCGAGATCCAGCGCGCCAGGGACGGCTACAAGCCGACCGTCGACGTCGTCGCGGGCTACAACGTGAACAAGTTCAACGGCACGCAGTCGAGCGACCTCAATCCGCGCATCGGCGCCGGCAGCGTCGGGCTGCAGCTGAACTGGCCCATCTACCAGGGCGGCCTGACGCAGAGCCGGGTGCGCGAGGCGCTCGCGCTGCAGGATCGCTACTCGTCGGATCTCGAGGGAGCGCGCCGGTCCGCCGCGAACGCGGCGCGCCAGGCCTACACGGGCGTCAACTTCGGCCTGTCGCAGGTGCAGGCGCTGGAGTCGGCGGAAGTGTCGGCGCGCACCCAGCTGGAGTCCACCCAGCTCGGCTACCAGGTCGGGGTGCGGATCCAGCTGGACGTGCTGAATGCGACGACGCAGCTGGTGCAGACCCAGCGCGACCTGAAGCGGGCACGCTACGACTTCCTGCTGTCGGCGTTGCAGCTGAAGGCTTCCAGCGGCACGCTCGGCGAGGACGGATCTCGCCGCGGTCAACGGACTGCTCGACCCGGAGCAGCCGATCGAAGTCCCGACCGTGCTGACCGCGCCGCCCGCGCCGCGCAGTTCGCGCCAGGCGCCGGCGACTGCGTCGACGCCGGCTCCGGCACCGGCGACGCCCGCGGCGCAAAGCGCGACGCCCGCTGCCAAGGCCGCGACGCCGGCCGCGAAGGCCGCGTCCGCCCCGGCGCCGAAGAAGACCACGATGAAGAAGCCGGCCGCGAAGAAGACCGCTAGCGCGCCGAAACGAACGGCTTGAGCCGGTCGAGCGTGCGCTGCGTGGCACCCCGGTGCTGCGCGGCGAAGCGCTGCGCGGCTTCGCTCATCGCCTGACGCTTCTCGCCGTCCTCGGCGATCGCGCACATCCGGGCGATCGCCTCCGCCGGCGACGCCGCGCGCTCGGCCGCGCCGGCCTCGATCGCGTCGTGCGTGGCCTGCTCGAAGTTGAACGTGGAGGGACCGACGACGACCGGCGTCCCGACGGCGCAGGCCTCGATCAGGTTCTGCCCGCCGAGCGGCAGCAGGCTGCCGCCGATGAGCGCCACGTCGGCCGCGGCGTAGTACATCGCCATCTCGCCCATCGAGTCGCCGAGCAGAAAATCGGGGTCAGACCCCGTTTTTCGGGCACCCCCGTCGTGCGTCGGGGTGAAATCGGGGTCTGACCCCGATTTCAGCGCCGAGCGGCGGGCGAAGTTCAGGCCGCGGGCGGCCAGCAGGCGGGCGACGTCGTCGAACCGCTGCGGATGCCTGGGAACGATCAGCACCGTGGTGCGCGCGTCGAGTGCCTGCAGCGCGTCGAGGACCAGGGGCTCCTCGCCCTCGCGCGTGCTGGCGAACAGCAGCACCGGGCGGGCACCGACCGACGCGCGCAAGCGCCGGCCTGCCTCGACGAGTTGCGGCGACGGCGTGAAGTCGAACTTGAGGTTGCCGACCACCTCCACCCGCGCGGCGCCGACCTGCCGCATGCGCCCGGCGTCCGCCGCCGTCTGCGCCAGCACCAGCGTGAAGTTGCCGGCTGCCTCGCGCACCAGGTTCGGCGTGCGCTTCGCCTGCGCCAGCGACTTCTCCGACAGGCGCGCATTGACGAGCACCATCGGCACGCCCTCCTCGCGCGCGACCGCGAGCAGGTTCGGCCATGTCTCGGTTTCCATCCCGATGCCGACCACGGGCCTGAACGCGCGCAGGAAGCGCCGCACGGCGAACGGCAGGTCGTACGGCAGGTAGACCTGCGTCACGCGACCCGGCCACTTCTCCGCGATCGAACGTCCGGTGTCGCGGCCGGTCGGCGTCATGTGCGTGAGCAACAGGCTGTGCTGCGGATACGCGTCCAGCAGCGCCGCGATCAGCGGTTCAGCGGCGCGCGTCTCGCCGACCGACACGGCGTGCACCCAGATGAGAGGTCCCGAGGTCGCCTGCGGATAACGCGCCCAGCCGAAACGCTCGCCCCAGTGCGCACGGTATTCGGGCTGCTTGCGCGACCGCCACAGCAGGTAGAGCGCCGCGAACGGCGCCGCGAACCAGACGAACGCCGTGTATCCAAGGCGAGCGGCGGTCACGTCGCCTCCGCCAACACACGCTCGATCGCTTCGATCACCTGCGACGCAGGCGTCGGCACTCCGGCGCCGCCGAGGCTGGCGACCGGGCCGTCGCCGACGAGCCCGACCAGGCCGGGGTCGTAATCGCAGTAGATGGCCACCGTGGGACGGCCAAGCGCGGCCGCGAGGTGCGAGAGTCCCGTGTCGAGCCCGACCACCACGCGCGCGCCGACGAGGGTCGAGGCAATCGAATCGAGCGACGAGCGTGGCGCGACGAGCGCATGCTGCATCTGCGCGGCCAGTGCGCGGGTACGGGCTCCCTCTTCCTCGGAGCCCCAGAAGAGCACGCTCAGCAGTCCGCGCGCCGCCAGGGTCCGCTCGACCTCGATCCAGCGGTCGACCGGCCAGAGCTTGGTCGCACGGCTGGCATTGGTCAGCAGCACGGCATACGGCGCGTGCACGGTGACGGCCGGTTGCGATGCGCAGCTCAGTTCAAAACGGGCCGGTCCTTGAACTTCATATCCCAGCGCCTGCGCGCCGAGCGCGCGGCAGCGGTCGACGGCGTGCAGCGTGCGCGGGATGTCGAAGCGCGTCCGATAGAACCGGGACGCCAGGCGCTCGCGTGCCGAAGCGGACGAGAACCCGGCGACCGGGGCGTTGGCCCAGCGCGCGACCCACGCGCTCTTCAGCAGGCCCTGGGCATCGAGAACGAGGTCGTAGCGCGCCGCGTGCAACTCTCGCTTCAGGCGGGCGATCTCGCTTCGATGAGCGGAGGCCAGCGGCGCGCGCCGCCACCGTCTCAACGCGACCCGGTGCACGGTCGACACGTGGCGGCTCATGGCCGGAATCGCGGCGAAGCCCTCCTCGACCAGCCAGTCCAGGGTTGCCTGCGGCAAACGCCCGCGCGATGTCGGCCGCGAGAGGCAGCGCGTGGATGACGTCGCCCATGGACGACGTCTTGACGATCAGGAAGCGCACGGGGCGGGATTGTGCCCTAGGCTTCGCTCGCCCCGGTCCAGATTTCCGTCACTGTCAGTGCCCGTCGAAGTTCGATGGGGCGGCCGCAGTCACCTCAGCGCCGATACCCGTCCGGGTTGCGCTGCTGCCAGCGCCAGCCGTCGGCGCACGCGCGCTCGATGGACAGTTGCGCCTGCCAGCCGAGCAGCCGCTTCGCCAGCGAGGGGTCGGCGTAGCACTCTGCGATGTCGCCGTCGCGGCGAGGTCCGAGCACATAGGGAATCGGCTTGCCGGACGCGTGTTCGAACGCCTTCACCATCTCCAGCACGCTCGTGCCGCGGCCGGTGCCGAGATTGACGCGACGAAGCCGGTCTTGTTGCGCGCGTACCCCAGCGCAGCGACGTGGCCGCGCGCGAGGTCGGTCACGTGCAGGTAGTCGCGCACGCCGGTGCCGTCGCGCGTGGGCCAGTCGTTGCCCCACACGTTCAGGTGCTCGCGCTTGCCGACCGCCACCTGAGTGATGAACGGGAACAGGTTGTTCGGAGTGTCCTGCGGATCTTCCCCGATCGTGCCGCTCTCGTGCGCACCGATCGGGTTGAAGTAGCGCAACGCGACCGCGGTGTGCGCCGCGTCCGCCCTGCACCAGTCGCGCAGGATCTGCTCGACCATCGCCTTGGTCTGGCCGTATGGATTGGCGGGGCGGATCGGCGCGTCTTCCGTCAGCGGCAGCGCGTCAGGCGCGCCGTAGACCGTGGCCGACGAACTGAAGATGAAGCGATGCACGCCCTTGGTGCCCATCGCGTCGAGCAAGGCGACGGCGCTGCCGACGTTGTTGTCGTAGTAGTCGACCGGCCGCTCGACCGATTCGCCCACGGCCTTCAGCGCGGCGAAGTGGATGACGCCGTCGACCGGCCGCTGGAACACGCGCGACAGCACCAGCCGGTCGCGGACGTCGCCGTTCACCAGCGTCACTTTCCTGCCGGCGATCTTCTCGACCCGCTTCACCGCCTCCGGCGAGCTGTTGCTGAAGTTGTCGACGCAGATGACGTCGTAACCGCTCGCGAGCAGTTCGACCATGGTGTGCGAGCCGATGTAGCCGGCGCCGCCGGTCACCAGGATCGTCGGGATGTGCGTCGTCGTCATCTAGAACGGCAACTGCACGTCGTGCTTGATCTTGCGGAGCTCGACCCCGAACGCGTGCTGGATGCGCTTCATGGCCGCCTCGTTGTCGCCCTCGAACCGCATCACCACGACCGGCGTCGTGTTGGAGGGCCGCGCGAGGCCGAACCCGTCGGGGTACTCGACGCGCACGCCGTCGATCGTGATCACTTCGGACGCGCCTTCGAACCGTCCCTCCAGTTTCAGTCGCTCGACCAGGCTGAAGTTCTCGCCTTCGGCCGTCTTGAGCTGGAGTTCGGGGGTGTTCACCGCCGTCGGCAGCGCGTTCAGCACCGCCGACGGGTTCCGGTCGCGGCTCAGGATCTCCAGCAGTCGCGCGCCCGCGTACATGCCGTCGTCGAAGCCAGGCCAGCGGTCGTTGAAGAACAGGTGCCCGCTCATCTCTCCGGCAAACGGCGCCTTCGATTCCTTCAGCTTGGCCTTGATCAGCGAGTGGCCCGTCCGCCACATCGTCGGCGTGCCGCCGTGCTGGCGGATCCACGGCGCCAGCTGGCGCGTGCACTTGACGTCGAAGATGATCTCGCCGCCCTTGCGATGCGCGAGGATGTCCTGCGCGAACAGCATGATCTGCCGGTCGGGATAGATGATCTGGCCATCCTTGGTCACCACGCCGAGGCGGTCGCCGTCGCCGTCGAAGGCCAGGCCGAGTTCGGCATCGGTCTCGCGCAGGCAGCGGATCAGGTCCTGGAGATTCTCGGGGTGCGCGGGATCCGGGTGGTGGTTCGGGAAGGTGCCGTCGACGTCGCAGAACAGTTCGACGACGTCGCAGCCGAGCGAGCGGTACAGCCGCGGCGCGACCGCGCCACCGACGCCGTTGCCGCAGTCGATCGCGATCTTCATCGGACGGGCCAGCTTCACGTCGCCGACGATGCGCGCCAGGTACTCGTCGACGACCTGCGGCCTGCTTCAGTTCGCCCGGGCTGCTCTGCGCGCGTGAGCCTACCCTGCTCGATCCGCTGCCGCAGCGCCTGGATGCCGTCGCCGTGCAGCGTGTCGCCGGCGATCATCATCTTCAGGCCGTTGTACTCGGGCGGGTTGTGGCTGCCGGTGATTTCGACGCCGGTGCCGGTGCCCAGGTGATGGGTGGCGAAGTACAGGACCGGCGTCGGCACCATGCCGATGTCGATGACGCCGACACCCGTCGAGCGGATGCCTTCGATCAACGCGGCCGACAGTTTCGGACCGGACAGGCGGCCGTCGCGGCCGACGACGACTTGCGTCACTCCACGTTCGGCCGCGGTGAACCCGACGGCGGCGCCGATCGCCTGCACGGCTTCGATGGTCAGTGTGGTGTCGACCACGCCACGGATGTCGTATGCCTTGAAGATGCCTGGGGAGATCATGTTCGTGATGTGCGTTCCGTTTCCTGCGCAAGCCGCTCCCGATGGCGATTCGCACGCGAGGCTGGCCAAGGGGTGAGCGAGCGAGGAAGTCTAGCCGCTGGTCAAGCCGTTCAGCGAAGGCAAATGAAGGATTGGCACCGGCCTTGCCTCACTTATCCGAAGAAGGGCACCCATGCCCGGCGAAGCCCCGCCGCTAGAATGCCGCAAGTGTCTCGACTCTCGTAGCCTCACCCTCCCACACCCTCGACGACCCCGCCCGGGATGTCCTCCAGCCGCCCTCTTCTGCCGAGCGAAAGCGCCACCTGGCGCAGGCTCGCCGCGCTTGCACGCGACAGCGCTGCTCGCATGACGCGTGGCGACGGCACGTGGCTGGGGTCGCAGGCGCCTCTGTCGGCGTGCGGCATCGAGATCGATGACAGCCGGCGCGTGCTGACGGCCGAGGCGCTGGATCTGCTGCTCGCGCTGGCCGACGAACGGCAGCTGTCGAAACGTCGCGACGCCATGCTCGCGGGCGAGGTCGTGAACCGAGTCGGAGCACAGGGCGGTTCTGCACCCGCTGCTGCGGGACTTCGGCGGTGCGCCTTGCCGGCAGGCGCCGGAAGCCGCCAGGCAATCCGTGCGGCAGACGCGCGCGCGGATGCGTGCGATGGCCGAGCAGCTGCACGCGGGCACGCTGCGCGGAAGCACTGGAGCGCGCTTCACGGACATCGTCAACATCGGCATCGGCGGATCCGAGTTCGGCGCGCGCCTGCTGTGCGACGCGCTGGAGGACCTGGCCCCAAGAACCTGCACATTCACTTCGTTTCCAACCTCGACGCGCTGCAGATCACGCGGCTGCTCGGAAAGCTGAAAGCCGAGTCGACGCTGTTCGTCGTGTCGAGCAAGAGCTTCAGCACCGTCGAGACCCTGCTGAACGCGCGCACGCTGCGGCGGTGGTTCGACGGCGTCGGCCTGAAGGTGGAGGACCACTGGTTCGCGGTGACCGCCAAGGCCGCGGCCGCCGAGTCGATCGGCATCCCCGCGGCCAATGTGCTCGACGTTCCCGAGTGGGCCGGCGGGCGCTTCAGCGCCTGGGGCGCGGTCGGGCTGCCGGCGGCCCTCTACCTCGGGTGGCCGGTGTTCGAGCAGTGGCTGCGCGGTGGCGCCGCCGCCGACGAGCACTTCGCCACGGCGCCGGCGCGCGAGAACCTGCCCATGCGGCTCGCGCTCGACAACGTCTGGCACTCGACCTTCCTCGGTTGCCAGACGCACTGCATCGCCGCCTACGACGACCGCCTTGCGGAGTTCATCACCTGGTCGCAGCAGCTGGAGATGGAGAGCAACGGGAAGTCGGTCAGCGAGGACGGCGTGGCACTCGACTACGACACCGCGCCGGTCGTCTGGGGCGGGCTCGGCAACAACGGGCAGCACACGTACTTCCAGCTGCTGCGCGAAGGCACGATGCCCAAGGCCGTCACCTTGATCGGCTGCAGGACGGCGTCCGGCGGATATGCGGACCATGCGGACGAGTTGCACGCCCACCTCATCGCGCAGGCGGACGCGCTGAGCCGGCCCGGGTCGACGCGAGGATTCAACTCGGTCGGCATGCTGATGCTCGACGACCTCGACCCCTTCCACCTCGGCGCGCTGATGGCGACGTTCGAGCACGCGACCGCGTGCTCCGGGTGGCTGTGGGGCGTCAACTCGTTCGACCAGCCGGGGGTCGAGCTCGGCAAGAAGCTCGCCGCGCAGCTTCAGCGAAAGACCGGTTAGCCTTCGCCTCGGCGGGCCGCGAGCATCCAGGCCAGCGTCTCACGAAAGTCCTGGTGGGGCAGATCGCCGAGCGAATCCCGCAGGGTCGCCGTGCTGCCGACCAGCCGGTGCACTTCGCTCGCGCGCACGAAGGCTGGATTGACGCGAACCTCGATGCGATGGCCGGACAACTCCGTCAGGTCGTCCATGACCTGCCTGAGGGATCGGCCAACGCCCGAACACAGGTTCACCGACGATGGGGGCCTCTCCACGGACAGCAGTCGGACATAGGCTTCGACGACCGCGCGCACATCGGAAAAGTCGCGCACGACGTCGAGGTTGCCCAGTTCGATGGTCGGACGGCGGTCCGCGAAGTGCTCCACCAGCTTGGGGACGAGGAACCGCGCAGACTGCCCCGGGCCTGTGTAGTTGAACGGCCGCGTGATGGCGATCGGCAAGCGGTCCGCGTACGTCGCGGCGAGCAATTCCATTGCGACCTTGCTCGCGGCATAGTGGTTCACGGGCGCGGCAGGCGTGGACTCCGTGATCGGGTCGGCGGCCGTATTGCCGTAGACGTTCGCGCTGCTTGCAAGAACGACGCGACGCACGCGCGTGCCGGACGCGAGCAGCGCGTCCAGCAGATGAGTGGTGCCGACCGTGTTGACCCGGTAGAACGCGCTCGCGTCTTCGTGGGCGACGAAGCTCTGCGCGGCCAGGTGGATGACACAGTCGGGCCGCGCCTCCGCGAGCACCGGCGTCAGCGTTTCCGGGCGGGTCAGGTCGAAGGTCCGCCCGTCCGCCTCGGGATCGAACACCTCGTGCCCCGAAGCCTTCAATCGCTGCGCAAGATGGTGTCCGGTGAACCCGGAACACCCCGTGACGAGGACGCGGCCCATCTCAGAACGAGGGGCCCGCCTTGCAGCGCCTCAGGTCGGCTTCCACCATCATGCGGCAGAGTTCTTCGAGGGTGGTCTTGGGCTCCCAGCCCAGGACCGCCTTTGCCTTCGCCGGGTTGCCGATGAGAAGTTCGACTTCGGCCGGCCGATAGAACTTCGGGTTCACTCGAACGACGACCTTCCCCGTGCGCGCGTCCTGTCCGACCTCGTCGACGCCCGAGCCGCGGAAGTCCAGTTCCATCCCCACGGCGCGGAATGCCATGCGGACGAAGTCACGAACGCTTTCGGTCCGGTTCGTCGCCAGGACGAACGTGTCGGGCTGCGGCACCTGCAGCATCCGGTACATGCCGTCGACGTACTCCTTCGCGTAGCCCCAGTCGCGCTTGGCGTCGAGATTGCCGAGTTCGAGCACATCCTGCTGGCCGAGTTGAATGCGCGCCACCCCGTGCGTGATCTTGCGCGTCACGAACTCGCGCCCTCGAAGCGGCGACTCGTGGTTGAAGAGGATGCCGCTCGCGCCGAAGATCCCGTAGCTCTCGCGATAGTTCACCGTCATCCAGTGCGCGAAGAGTTTCGCGACGCCGTAGGGGCTCCGGGGATAGAAGGGAGTGGACTCGACTTGCGGCACCGCCTGCACCTTGCCGAACATCTCGGAGGTCGATGCCTGGTAGAAGCGGATCTTCGGGTTGACCAGGCGGATGGCCTCGAGCAGGTTCAGCGCGCCGAGCCCCGTGATGTACGCGGTCGTCGTCGGCTGCTCGAAGGACACTCCGACGAAGCTTTGCGCCGCCAGGTTGTAGATCTCGTCCGGCTGGGCTCGCTGCACGAGGGCAATGCTCGTGCCGACATCCGTGAGGTCGTACTCCACCAACTCCAGGCTGGGATGCCCTTCGATGCCCAGTTCCTCGATGCGCCAGAAATTGACGGAACTGGTCCTCCGGTAGGTCCCGAAGA
Source organism: uncultured beta proteobacterium (assembly GCA_963841815.1). Classification (GTDB taxonomy): domain Bacteria; phylum Pseudomonadota; class Gammaproteobacteria; order Burkholderiales; family Burkholderiaceae_F; genus JAOUJD01. The sequence goes on from CAWJEE010000009.1 coordinate 184,292, forward strand.
CCTTGTAATTGCGCTCGAGGAGCAGCTGGGCGAGATACGCGCCGTCCTGGCCGGTGACTCCCGTGACGATGGCTGACTTGACGCTTTTCATGATCGGCGGCGGGCCTGCAATCGGCCTTCTACTGGTTGTGATCCGTCGGAAAAGACGGCGGCTGACTTCGGTTTTCCCTCGAGGACGCCCCGGTGGGTGCCGATAGAATGCTTCCGTATTGTATCGATCGGGCAAGGTCGGCCCATCAGGCCGCCTTCCACCTCGCCGTGGCCTCGAGCCACTGAACGTTCCGAAAGAACCAACGATGCTCGCGGTGATCCTTTGCGGCGGCTCCGGGACCCGGCTGTGGCCGGTGTCGCGGGAAGCGATGCCAAAACCCTTCATGAAGATCGGCGCTGGCGCTTCCCTGCTGCAGCGAACAGCGACGCGCGCACGGACGCTTGGAGCGGACGACTGCCTCGTCGTCACCAATGCCGAGTACACGTTCAAGACCACGGAAGAATTTGCGGCGCTCGGCAAGCAGGGGCCCACACACGTTCAGCTTCTGCTGGAACCACTGGGACGCAACACGGCGCCCGCCATCGCCGCCGCTTGCGTGCTGATCGCCCGGCAAGGCCGGGAGGACGAACCGCTGATCATCCTGCCCGCCGATCACCTGATCCAGGACGAGCAACGATTTGCAGCGGTTGCGAAGAATGCCGCGCAGCTGGCGGCCAAGGGCCAGATCGTGCTCTTCGGCATCCAGCCGACCCTGCCGGAAACCGGGTTCGGCTACATCGAGTGTCCCGCCATCCCGAAGGGCGACCAGGCGCAGGCGGTGCGCCGCTTCGTCGAGAAACCGACGCCCGAGAAGGCGGCCGAATACCTGATGGCCGGCAACTACCTGTGGAACAGCGGGATGTTCTGTTTCACGGCCAGGACGATGCTCGCCGCCCTCGCGCAGCACGCTCCGGCGGTGCTGGTGGCCGCCCGCAACGCGGTGGAAGCCGGCCAGGAAACCGGCGGTGAGCCGCGCCGGCTGAATCTGGACCTCGATGCCTTCAAGGCCGCACCGGACATCTCGATCGACTATGCGGTGATGGAGCGCGCCTCCGGCGTGGTTGTCCTGTCCGGCGATTTCGGCTGGAGCGACATCGGGTCGTGGAAGGCCGTGGCGGAAGAGTTCGAGCACGACGCGCACGGCAACACGACCAGCGGCGACGTCATCCTGTCCGACTGCACCAACGTCCACGTGCAGACCGAGGACCGGCTGGTGGCCGCTGTCGGCCTGAACGACGTGGTGATCGTCGATACGCCCGACGCGGTGCTGGTCTGCGATCGGCATGCATCGCAGAAGGTGAAGGACGTCGTCAACGAGTTGAAGCGACGCGGGCACGATGCGCACAAGCTGCATCGGACCGTCGCGCGGCCCTGGGGCACCTACACGACGCTGCAGGAAGGTCCGAACTTCAAGATCAAGCGCATCGAGGTGAAGCCGGGCGCGTCGCTCTCGCTGCAGATGCATCACCACCGCAGCGAGCACTGGGTGGTCGTCAGCGGCACCGGCAAGGTCACGGTCGAAGACAAGGTCGTGCTGCTGGCGCCGAACGAATCCACTTACGTTCCGCTCGGCGCGAGGCACCGGCTCGAGAACCCCGGACAGGTGGCGCTGATCCTGATCGAGGTCCAGTGCGGCCAGTACGTGGGGGAGGACGACATCGTGCGCTTCGACGACGTCTACGGGCGCGTGCCGGTCGCGGGCGACAAGACGCGCGCGGCCTGATCATTTGACGAGGGCGCCGGCACGCGACGGAGTCGCGACCTGGCGAATGGGCGACCGGTGAGCGGTGGTCCAGTTCAACGAGTCAGGACCCAAGCCGATGGCCCCCTTTCCAGAAGCGGCCAGGCCCGCGTTCTCATAAGGACCGATTCCTGACGGTGCATGGACACTTCGAGGCCGCTCTCTACGCTCAGCGGACGACCGCACCGATGACGGCGCCTGGAGCGGCGACCCGCTCCCGCCTTGAGCGGCAGACGATTCTCTCTCATCGGTGATCAGCCAACCTTTCACGATCGTGGTAATGGCCGCGTAGGATAATTCCGCACCTGCTCGATCGGGCCGCGCCTTCCCGGCTTACTTGATTGGCTTTCATGGTTTCGACCCGCATCGCTTGATCGTGCAGCCAAACGCCAATCGCGTCGGACAGGTGGGCGTACGTCGGGCCGCTCTCACCAGCCTCGCCAGCTATGGCGTCCCGGTGCTAATCAGCCTGGTCGCGATGCCAATCGCCTTTCGGATCCTGGGCGCTTCCAGTTTCGGTGTGCTTTCGATTGCCCTGCTGTCGCCGGCCCTCGCATCCAGCTTCGACTTCGGGCTTACGAGCGCAGCGCTGCGACGATTCGCTTTGGAACTTGAAGGGCGTGGCGAAGGACTCGGCCGCTCCCTGGGAAGCTACGCGCTCGCCCTCGCCGTCGCTGGTCTGCTGCTCGGGTCGGGGGTCGCGGCGACCGCACCTGTGCTTGTCGACTGGCTCGGCTTCGGACCGGTCATCGGCCGCGATGACGGTGCCGAACTTGTCCGGCTGTGCGCGCTCTGGATGGGCTTGAGTCTCGCCCTCGCGCCGCCCTCGTTGATTCTGCGGGCACGCCAGAAGTTTGGCTACCTCACAGTTGTTCAGACATTGTCGACCCTCGCGCTGTGGAGCATCGCGATCACTGTGGCCATCCGCGGCGGCAGCCTGTGGGCCATCGTCGCCTCCGCCCTGGTGATAACGGTGCTTTCGTTCGGAGCCTGTCTCTTGCTGGCGCAACGCGAGGTTCCGGCCGGGACGCGCCTTGCCTGCGACATGGGCATGCTGCGACGCGAAGCGCGTTTCTCGTCAGGAATGTTCGTCGCGCAGCTATCCACGGCGCTCGCGTTTCAACTCGACCGGGCGATCGTCTCTGCCCTCGCGTCGCCCGCGACCGCCGGCATCTATGCGCTCTGCGTCGGGGTTGCAAACAAGTCGCTGTTCGCGATCGGAGCGCTCACGAGTTTCGCCTTCCCTCGCGTCGCCGCGATGCGCGGTCAGGGCGCCGCAGCCGAGGTCGGCGAACTGCTCCAGGTAGTGCTGCGGGTTGCACTGGTGCTGATCGCTCCCATCGTTGTTCCCGCGGTATTGTTGTCCGCTCCGTTCCTGAGCCTCTGGTTGGGAAACGCGAGCGGCGATGCCGTGCAGTTGATGCAGTTTCTATGGCTCGGCTATGCGATCGCCGCGGTTTGCGCGCCTGCCACTCACGTGATCACCGGCACCGGGACATCCCGCCTGGCAGCGATGTTTGCCTGGGTGACCGCCATCCTCCTGATGTCGGGCATGTACCTGCTCATTCCGCCGCTCGGCATGCTGGGCGCAGGCATTGCGAACCTGATCGCGATGTCATCCGCCCTCATATTCATGACGTTGGTTCGCCGACGATTCCCGGCCCCCTCGGATCCGAAGGCACGAAGCCTCTTCTTCGGCATCGCAGTTGGGTGCGCGGCTCAGCTTGCGTTCCTGCTTTTCTTTCTCCCTCTCGTAAATGGGTGGCTGGGTTTCGTACTCGTAGGCACGGGAAGCCTGGTGATCTATCAGGCGGTTCGCTGGGCGCTCGGCGCCCTCTCATCTGAAGAGCGCCGTCTGATACATTCAATCTCGATGCGGCTGCGCTAAGCAGACCGCGCGGAGCGTTCAGAAAGTGTCCCCCTCGAATGAAGTTTCCACGGGCGCGTTGCCAGATGCAGCAATGGCCGATCGTGAGCAGACCGAAGCGTCGGGAGCAAGGGTGCTCGAGCTCGGTTGCGGGTTCAACAAGACCCCTGGCGCATTCGGCGTGGACATCATCCCGGGATCCCAGGCCGACCTGATTCACGACCTGAACAAGTTTCCCTATCCGCTCGGCGACAGCGAATGGGACCGCGTCATCTGCCTCGACGTGCTGGAGCATGTCGACGACGTCGTCAAGACGGTCGAGGAAATCTGGCGCATCTCTCGTCCTGGCGCATTGATCGAGATCTCTGCGCCATTCATGAGCAGCGTCCACTACCACACGGATCCCACGCACAAGCGCGCCTTCACCTCGCGCTCGTTCGATTACTTCTGCCCCGGCCGGCCGATGTACCGCTACGGGTACAGCAAGGCGGCCTTCGAGGTCCTGGACTGTGAGTACGACCGCGGCGCGCTTGGCCACCGGAGGGGTCTCGCGAAGTTTCTCACGGCATGGGCGAACCGGAACAAAGACCGCTACGAAGAGCGCTACGCATTCATCTACCCGATGCTCCAGATAAACTTCACCCTTCGCAGCATCAAGTGACGCTCGTGCGCGAGCCGTCCCGGACACCTGGCCCGTAGAAGACCAGGCCTGACGCCGCTCATGGACCCTGTCTTCCTGACGATTGTCTCGAGCAACTACCTGGCGTATGCCAAGACGCTGTTCGACTCGATCGAGACGCACTATCCGAAGTCAAGGCGTGTGCTCTGCATCGTCGATGCTCCAGACACCGCGTTGGTGGAGCTTGGCAATCGCTGCACGATCCTGCGCCTTGAAGACCTCGGTCTGCCCAACCACGACCACTTCGTCTACCGCTACGGCGTCATGGAGCTGAATACGGCCGTGAAGCCGTATGCCCTGGCGTGGATCGCGAGGAACATGAGCGAGGCGTCGAACGGGATGATGTACATCGACCCCGACATTCGGTTCTTCCGCCGGCTCACGGAGGTCGAAGCGCTGATGGCCGAAGGGGCGCTCGCAGTGCTGACGCCTCACCTCACGGCGCCGCTGTACGACGATAAGATGCCGTCGGAGCTGTCGATCATGCGGGCCGGCGTCTACAACTGCGGCTTCATCGCGATCGGTCCGCACGCACGACGCGGCGACTTTCTCGATTGGTGGTGCCGGCGACTCGAATACGGCGCGTTCGTCGACTTCGACGCGGGGCTCTTCACCGACCAGAAGTGGATCGACCTGGCACCGGGACTGTTTCCGGACGTTCGCGTTCTGCGCCACAGCGGCTACAACGTTGCCTATTGGAACCTTGCCCACCGCCCGCTCGCGACCAACGCAGACGGCAAGTTCACGGCGGGCGGCCGCGAACTCGCCTTCTTCCACTTTTCGGGCGTCGACCCCCATGACCCCTCATTGCTTTCGAAGCACCAGACTCGATTCACGGCATCCGACCTTGGTCCCTTCCAACCTGTCTACCGGACGTATCTGAAGGATCTACTGGACAACGGTTACGACCGGCTGTCCAAGATCCCCTACTCATACGGGGTCACCAAATCGGGAGCGCCGATCATCCCCGAGATGCGTCAAGTGTTCCGACACCACTATGACGCCAATGCTGCGAACCCGGCTGCAGATCCTTTCAGCCTCGGTGCCAATGCCTTTTCCGAACCGACCAATCGCCTGCCCAAGGCGCCGCCGAGAATCCCGGTCCTGCTTTTCGAGGCATGGAAGCGGCGGGACCTGCTGAAGGACTCGTTCGACATCCACAGCGCAGAGGGTCGCGAAGCCCTGCTCGCGTGGTACGTGTCAGTCGGTGAGCGCGTCATGGGTGTCGGCAAGGAGTTCGTCGAAGGAGCCCGGCAGGAGCTCGAGCACTACGCGAGGAGCAAGAAGGGCCGGTCGTCGGCGCCTGCTCCGGGTTCCCAGCTCCCATTCGTTCATGGAGCGCGACGTGCACTTTCCGTCTCGGGACTTCGCACGTTCGACGCGATCCGGAAGAGCCCGCGCATGCGGCGCTTCTACTACCGGATTCCCCCTGGCTTCAGGGGAGCGGTCCATCGCGGTTTGCTGTCCACGATCGGAAGACTCTCGCTGTGGAGCGCTCCGGATCTCGCGAGCACTGCGCCGCCCGACGACGCCACGAAGGATGGCCTGAATCTGGTGGGATATTTCCGCGGCGAGTTCAGCATTGGCGAATGCGCCCGGTCGTTCGCGCAGGCTGCGCTGCGCAACGGTATGCCCGCAGCACTCATCAATTTCGAGGGTGGCCTTGTGGACCGTTGCGGCGATCGCCGCTTTGACAGGTATCTGTCTCCGCGGGCGCGTTTCCCGGTCAACCTCTGCTTCGTCAACGCCGACCAGACGGGCCTGCTGTTTGACACGCTCACTTCCGTGGTGAAGAAGCGCTACAACATCGGATTCTGGTTCTGGGAACTGGAGAAGTTTCCCGCCGCCTGGCAAGGCGCGCTCGACCTCGTGGACGAGGTGTGGGTCTCCAGTTCCTTCGTTCAGCGCGCCGTATCAAGCGCCGCCGGCGGCAAGCCGGTCAGGCTGATTCCCTATCCGCTCGAGGTCACGTTGAGCAGGCCGTACACGCGTGGCGAGTTCGGGCTGTCCGACGAACCCTTCACATTCCTGTTCAACTTCGACTACTACTCGTTCGTCGACCGGAAGAATCCTGCAGCCCTGATCAAGGCGTTCAGGAAGGCGTTTGCCGATGTGCGTGACGTCTCCCTCGTACTCAAGACGACTGGAGCACAGCGTGCGCCAGACGCCGTGGCCGCCCTGAAACATCTGGCCGCTACCGATCCTCGCATTGTCTTCCTGGACAACAACCTTGAGCGCGAGGCGATGTGGGGGCTGCTGTCCATCGCGGATGCGTTTGTCTCCCTCCATCGGTCGGAAGGGCTGGGACTGGGCATGGCGGAGTCGATGTTGCTCGGCAAGCCGGTCATCGGCACCGGATACTCGGGAAACATGGACTTCATGAACGCGGAGAACAGCCTGCTGGTCGACTATCGACTGGTCAATGTTCCGGAAGGCGCGTACCCGCACTCGGCCGGGCAGCAGTGGGCCGATCCGGATATCGACCACGCCGCGGAATGCATGCGTCGCCTCAAGAACGACGCGGAGTTGCGGAAAGCCATCGCGGAGCGGGGGCAGACGTTCGTCCGTGCCCACCTGAACGAGCGTACGGCGAGCGAGGCAATCGCCGCGGAACTCGCCCGGATCACCAAGCTTCAGCGACGGCCGTAGCACGGAGCTTGCCGACATGTCCGCCCGGCCGCTGATCGCTCTGCGGGCAACGCCGCTCCTGTTTCCCAACGCCGGAGTCGCTCACTACATACGCAGCCTAGCCCTCGAACTCAGGGTGGCCGGCGAGAACATTGCGTTGTTCACGCCATTCAAGTGGGATCTTGACGTCACGCATGAGGCCGGACAGAGCCCGGTCGCCGCGAACGTGCGCAAGACGATGTTCCGGGCCCTGCCGCGTCCCAGGCAGGCGGCGAGGCTCTTCGAAACCGCGCTGCTGGCGCTCAACGCGCGAGCGCGCGGAGTCGCCCTGTACCACGAGCCTGCCACGTTTCCCTTGCCTTTCAACGGGCCCACCGTGGTGACCGTGCACGACCTCTCATGGATCCGGTTTCCCGAGACACATCCAGCCGACAGGCGACGCACGCTGGACCGAAGCTTTCCGGACCTGCTAGCGCGAGCTCGGCATGTCCTGACGGATTCGGACTTCGTCAAGCAGGAGCTCGTGCGCGAGTTCGGCCTCGATCCATCAGCGATCACGACGGCGCATCTCGCTGCGAGGAGCAGCTTTCGGCCGCGCGACGCAGACGAGTGCGCGTCCGTTCTGCAGCGCTTCGGTCTACGCCACCGATCGTTTTTCCTGTGTGTCGGCACGCTCGAACCCCGGAAGAACTTGATCAGGACGATCCGGGCATTCACGGACCTGCCGCCGCAGCGACGGAAGGAATGCCCCCTGGTGCTGGTCGGTGCAACCGGTTGGAACAGCTCCGATCTCGAGCGTGAAATTTCGGGATTGGCTGCAACAGGCGAGTTGATTCCGCTCGGCTTCACCGGGGAGGACGATCTCGCGCGGCTCTACAGCGCGGCGAAGGCGCTCCTCTACCTTTCCCTGTACGAGGGATTCGGGCTGCCGCCGCTGGAGGCCATGGCGAGCGGCACGCCCGTCGTCGTATCCAATTCATCGTCAATGCCGGAAGTCGTCCTCGACGCAGGACTGCAAGTGAGTCCCCTCGACGAAGCCGCAATCCGTGAAGCGATGCTCGGGTTGCTCGAAGACAAGAAGCTGTGCGAGACGCTCGCTGCTCGAGGAATCGAGCGATCGCGCGAGTTCTCCTGGGCCAGCTGCGCATCGACGACCCGAGAAGTCTACGGTCGCGTGCTGGGTCAAGGATGAAAGTCCTCCACCTCGGCAAGTTCGACACGCTGGGCGGCATCGAGCGCCACGTGAAGACGCTGGCGCGCGGGTTGGTCGCCACCGGCGAGGTCGAGATCGTCAACCTCGTGTCGTCGGACTCGCCGAGGGGCTACGAGCACACCGAGTACGGATATCGCACGATCGCCGTGCCCTGCCACGGCATCGTCGCCAGCGTCGCGATCTCGCCATCGCTTCCGTTCGTTGCCCGCCGGCTGCACCGCGAACATCGCTTCGACATCGTTCACCTGCACTTTCCCGACCCGCTGGGGCACCTGACGGCGCTGACCCTGCCGCGCCCGATCCGCCGCGTCATCAGCTGGCACAGCGACATCATCCGGCAGCGGAAGGCGCTTGCGCTCTACAGCCCGGCCCTGCGCCACTTCGTCCAGGACGTCGACGGACTGATCGGCGCGACACCGCAGCACCTCACCGTGTCGGCTCAGATGCCCCCTGCCCGACCCGGCCAGGTCCGCCGGGTGGTGCCGTACGGGTTCGATCCGGGCCAGATGTCATGGAGCGAGCGCGCGACCGCGAAGAAGGCAGAGCTGCTCTCGTGGGCCGGCGGGCGTCCAGTCGTGTTCGCGGTCGGGCGGCACGTGTACTACAAAGGCCTGGACATCCTGCTGCAAGCGATGGCCGGCGTCGATGCGCTGCTGATCATCGGCGGCACCGGGCCGCTGACGGCAGACCTGAAGCGACAAGCCGAGGCATCCGGACTGCGCGATCGCGTCCTGTTTGCAGGCTTCATCCCTGACGACGACCTGATCGCCTACTACGCCGCTTGCGATGTCTTCACGATGCCCTCGACCGACCGCAGCGAGGCGTTCGGCCTGGTCCAGCTGGAGGCCATGTACTTAGGCAAGCCGGTGGTGAGCACCCGGCTTGGCACCGGCGTCGAGTTCGTCAACGTCGAGGGCGAAACCGGACTGCTGGTGCCTCCGGGCGACGTCGCAGCTCTTGAGAATGCGATCCAGCATTTGCTCGCGGACCCTGGCCTCCGGCGGCGGCTGGGCGCCGCCGGCAAGGCACGCGTGGCGAGCACGTTTTCGATGACGCAAATGGTGCAGGGGACGCTGGACGCCTACCGGAGCGTTCTGCGCCCCGATGCCAAGCGCTGACGTTCGTTACGGACTTTCCGCGCGAAAGACCGTGGGCCGAACGCGACCGGACCGGAGGTACTTCAGGTACGCCCAGTAGGTGCGGGAGAACCAGAGTTTCAGGAGGCTGACGACGTGCCACTTCAGCGGACGCAGCGCACGCAGGCTGTCCCGGCGTGCTTCGTGGACGACCGTGGCATCCGGGCAGTACGCGATCCCGTCGCTCTCGAGGACAGCGCGGGCGCAGATGTCCGCATCTTCGCAGTACATGAAGAACTTCTCGTCGAATCCGCCGAGCTCGCGGTACACCTCCGACCGGAAGACGAGGAACATGCCCGCAAACCACGCCGGCTGCTCGTATTCCGCGCGTCGCCGGGCAAGGCGGCGAAGCAGGATGTCGAGCGGCGTCAACAGGCGGCGAGCGCTGTCCTGCAACTCGCCGCGGCCGTTGACGACGGCTGGCGCCGACAGCGCCCACCCTGCACGAAGCGCCCCGAGCAACGCAGGAAACGGATCTTCGTTGATTCTAATGTCCGGGTTGCAGGCAGCGAAGTACGGCTCGCGGCAGCGCCTGAACGCCGCGTTGTGGTTCGCGCTGAAGCCGACCGGCGCCGCGTTGTTCACGACTTCGACCAGGAACGGCGGTGCCGCCGGCAACGCAACAGTTTCCGGGAGGTTGCAGGTGACGATCACGCGCTTCAGCGACGGCGGGCGGAGGCGCGCGAGGTCGTCCAGCAGGTCGCTGACGATCGAAGACTGCCCGTGCGAGACCACCGATAGGCAGACGCTGGCGCTCACCGGCTCGGCAGGAGCCTGGTCGCTGAAGGGATTCGCGGTTTCCAGATCGAGTGTCTCGGCACGCATCGGAGCCTGTTCGCCCGTTGCCTGAAGCCTGCGCGAGGAGCGCCGCTGGGGAGTATGCCACCGGCCTCGGGATCGACTTCCCGAGCCGGGGCGGCGATCCGTTCACCCTGTGCGGCGCACGGCCGCGACGACCGACCCCTTCGATTGCCCGGTCGATTGCCTGGTCGAACACCTCGGCAACCGATACCCGGCGCATCCGTCGGGTGAAGCGACGAGCCCGGTAAACTTCGCCGGCTTCCCTTCGACTTCTTGTCGTCGCGGGCGCGACGCAGTTGTCGCTTGAACACTAGAACCGAGAAAAATGATCATCGTAACCGGGGGAGCCGGCTTCATCGGCGCCAATTTCGTCGCCCATTGGCTGGCCAGCAGCGAAGAGCCGGTGCTGGTCGTCGACAAGCTCACCTATGCGGGGAACCTGGAGAACCTGGCGGCGTACAGGAACGATGCCCGGCTGGCGTTCCAGGCCGCGGACATCTGCGACCAACCAGTCATGGAGCAACTGCTCCAGCAACACTCCCCGCGCGCGATCGTCCACTTCGCCGCCGAGAGCCATGTGGACCGCTCGATCCACGGCCCTGGCGAGTTCATCCGGACCAACGTCAACGGAACGTTCTCCCTGCTGGAAGCGGCGCGCGGCTACTGGGGCGGAATGACCGCGGAGTCGAAGGCGGCCTTCCGCTTCCTGCACGTGTCGACCGACGAGGTCTACGGTTCCCTCGGCGAACAGGACCCGCCGTTCACGGAAACCACGCCGTACAGCCCGAACAGTCCCTACTCGGCATCGAAGGCCGCATCCGACCACCTGGTCCGCGCGTACTTCCACACCTACGGCCTGCCGACGCTGACCACGAACTGCAGCAACAACTACGGGCCGTTCCAGTTTCCGGAGAAGCTGATCCCGTTGATGATCATGAATGCGCTGGAGAGCAAGCAGCTGCCGGTCTACGGGGACGGCCGCAACGTGCGCGACTGGCTCTACGTCGGCGACCACTGCCGGGCGATCATGGACGTACTCGCCCGCGGGCGGATCGGCGAGGTCTACAACATCGGCGGCAACAGCGAGCGACGCAACCTCGAAGTCGTAGAACGGCTGTGCGAAATCCTCGACGAGCTGCGCCCGGATGCGGCCATCGGCCCGCACCGGAGCCTGGTCTCGTTCGTGAAGGACCGGCCCGGGCACGATCGGCGCTATGCGATCGACAGCAGCAAGATCCAGCGGGAGCTGGGCTGGCGGCCCTCGTTGACGTTCGAAGAGGGTCTGCGCAAGACGGTGGCCTGGTACCTCGACCACATGGACTGGGTGCGCCACGTGCGCTCGGGCGAGTACCGGCGCTGGATCAGCCTGCAGTACGGAAGCGGAGAGCCATCGCAATGACCGCCTCGCCTCGTCGCGGAATCATCCTCGCCGGCGGGTCCGGCACGCGGCTGTATCCGGTCACGCGATCGGTGTCCAAGCAGCTGCTGCCGGTGTACGACAAGCCGATGATCTATTACCCGCTGTCCACGCTGATGCTGTCCGGCATCCGGGACGTGCTGGTCATCTCGACGCCGTCCGACACGCCGCGCTTCGAAGAGCTGCTCGGCGACGGCAGCCAGTGGGGGATGAACATCGGTTACGCGGTGCAGCCGTCGCCGGAGGGACTGGCGCAGGCGTTCATCATCGGCGAGTCGTTCGTCGGCGGCGGCGACTCCGCGCTGGTCCTCGGCGACAACATCTTCTACGGGCACGAACTGGTGGACCAGCTGCGCCGCGCGAACGACCGCGCGGAGGGCGCGACCATCTTCGCCTACCGCGTCCACGATCCCGAACGCTACGGCGTGGTGGAGTTCGGCCGGGACGGCCGCGCGATCAGCCTCGAGGAGAAGCCGAAGGCGCCGAAGTCCGACTATGCGATCACGGGCCTGTACTTCTACGACAACCGCGTGGTCGACATCGCGAAGTCGATCAGGCCGTCGGCCCGCGGGGAGCTCGAGATCACCGACGTCAACCGGAAGTATCTGGAGCTGAGCGACCTGAACGTCGAGGTCATGGGCCGCGGGATGGCGTGGCTCGATACGGGAACGCACGATTCGCTGCTCGACGCCGGCCAGTTCATCGCGACGCTGGAGAAGCGCCAGGGCCTGAAGATTGCGTGCCCCGAAGAGATCGCGTTCCGCCTCGGCTGGATCGACGCGGAGCACCTCGCGCGGATCGCCGCGCCGCTCGCCAAGAGCGGCTACGGCGAGTACCTGAACCGGCTGCTCAAGGAGTCGCCGCTGGAACGGCGCGCGTGACCATGCGCGTCGAGCCCACTCCGCTCGCCGGCGTTTTCGTCGTCGAGCCCAGGGTGTTCCGCGACGAGCGCGGGTTCTTCATGGAATCGTGGAACCGGCGTGCGTTCGCGGACGCGGTCGGCTCGGACGTCGACTTCGTGCAGGACAACCAGTCGAGGTCGGTCGCCGGTGTCCTGCGCGGAATCCACTACCAGGTCGTGCAGCCGCAGGGCAAGCTGGTGCGCGTCGTCTCCGGGCGAGTCTTCGACGTGGCGGTCGACCTGCGCCGGTCGTCGCCGACGTTCGGGCAGTGGTTCGGAGCCGAACTGAGCGCAGAGAACAGGCGCCAGCTGTGGATTCCCGAGGGATTCGGGCACGCCTTCGTCGTGCTGTCCGAAGTGGCGGACGTCCTCTACAAGGCGACCGAGTACTGGATGCCGGAGCACGACCGCTCGCTGCGCTGGGACGATCCGCAGGTCGGCGTCCGCTGGCCGCTGTCGTCGGCGCCGCTGTTGTCCCCGAAGGACGCGCAGGCGCCGCGCCTCGCCGACGCGGACGTCTTCCCCTGATGCGAGTCCTGCTGCTCGGATCCACGGGACAGGTCGGCAGCGAGCTGGCCCGCGCGCTGCTTCCGATCGCGGAAGTGGTCGCGCCGGTCCGGCCGCAGTGCGACGCCGCCGACCTCGACAGCCTGCAGGCGGCGTTCGTCGCCGCGCGCCCGGACGTCGTCGTCAACGCGGCCGCCTACACCGCCGTGGACCGCGCGGAAGACGAACCGGCACTGGCCAGCGTCGTGAACGCCGAGGCCCCCGGGCTGCTGGCGCGGCTCGCCCGCGAGCACGGCGCTTCGCTGATCCACTACTCGACCGACTACGTGTTCGATGGCCGCAAGGACGGCGCGTACGACGAGACCGACGCGACCAACCCGCTGTCGGTCTACGGGAGGACCAAGCTCGAGGGCGAAGAGCAGGTGCGCGCATCGGGCTGCGCTCACCTGATCCTGCGGACCAGCTGGGTGTACGCCGCCCACGGTCACAACTTCGTGCGCACGATGCTGCGGCTCGCGCGCGAGCGGCAGACGCTGTCGTCGTCGACGATCAGGTGGGTAGCCCCACCTGGGCGCGCGCGATCGCGGAAGCGACGACGGCGATCCTGTCCCGCGCCGGTCACGATCGCGCCTCGGTTCGCAGCGCACTCGAGGCGCGTGGCGGCGTGTTTCACCTGACGTCGGCCGGGAGCCGTCAGCTGGTTCGGCTTCGCGCAGGCCATCTTCGACGCGCTTCCCGATCCGCGGAGGGTCCTGCAGGCAACTGAGACCGATCACGACAGCCGAGTACCCGACCCGCGCGGTGCGGCCTTCGAATTCGAGGTTGTCGTGCGCACGCCTTGCGGACACGTGGCATGTCGCATTGCCCGACTGGAAGTCGGCGCTGCACCTGTCGGCCCGCGAGTTCCATCGGCCCTGAGGCCGGGGAAGCCGACGAGGGATGACGCTGCGCACATGAAGCTGGTCTATCTCTCGGCCGTTCCGCTGAGCGGCTTCGAGCAGCGACCGCACTACATGGTGCAGGAACTGCTCCGGGGCGGGGTGACGCAGCGCACTCTGGCTCGATCCGTATCCAACCCGGCTCCCGCGCCTCGCCGACCTGCACCGTCCGTCCGAGCGAGGCCTCGCAGCGCCCGGCACCGACTCCCGATCCGGGCGATCAAGCCGAAGGCGCTGCCGATCGAGCCGTTGCAGTTCGGCCGGCGCCTGAACTTCCGGATCTTCTTCAGGTCGCTGCTCGATGAAGTGGACGAATGGATCGGGACAGGACCGGTTCATCCTCGCCCTCGGCAAGCCGAGTCCGCTCGCGATCGCGCTGCTCGATCGATACCAGGAGCGACCCGCGCTGCGCCGGATCCGTCTACGACCGCATGGACAGGTTCGCCGCTTTCCATTCCGGGGTCTCGCGAAGTCGATGCAGCGTGGGAAGATCGAAGTCCTCGGCCAGGTCGATCACGTGCAGGCGGCTTCCACATCCCTGCTCGTGGAGGCCCAGCCGGCTTCCGCAGCGAAGGACGCTGTGTCTCAACGGCTTCGACGAGGCAGCGATGCCGCGGCGCTCGAGGAGCCTGCAGCCGGCCGGACACGCCGCGCTCGGTTACGTCGGCACACTCGGGACTTGGTTCGACTGGGACTGGTTGGAACGACTGGCCGAACAGCTCGATGCCGAGGGCAGCAGTCTGACCATTCGCCTGATCGGTCCCTGCTTCCGTCGACCGTCGCGGGCGTTCCGCACGGGTGTCGATGGAACCGGCCCTGCCACACGCCCACGCGCTGCGCGCCATGCGGGCGCTGAAAGTCGGTCTCATTCCCTTCAAGGTCGACGCGCTGACGGAGGGCGTCGACCCGATCAAGTACTACGAGTACCGCGTCGTCGGGCCTGCCGGTCGTCGCGACGTCGTTCGGCGAGCTGCGTCACAGGACCTCGGATCCTGGCCTGTTCCTCGCTGAGGCAGCGAATCCGCTCGCAGCCGTGCGCGCTGCGCTTGCGAACGCGACGCGACGGCCCCAGGTGTTGCTCAGGCGATTGCACGTGGAGAGCGCGCTTCGCGCCGCTTGTCGAGTGGCTGCAAGTCGCGTGCGGCCGCATGACGGATCGAGCAGCCCGGTTGGAAGCACCGGCGTTCGACTCGAACCAGCCGAAGAACGAGCTCGAAGAGACCGCTTGCGCGCGCGTCACGGCGCAGACCGAATCGCCGGTGGCGGCCGCAGCACTGCAACGATCACCGGTCCCTGAAGTCGGGTCTGGAGTCGGCGAAGGGGCGCCGACGGATTGCCCCGGGGCGCAATACCCGATTCGTTAGACTTGAGCGCTGCAAAACGAAGCGACCGGCGGCGTGCGTCGACCGGGCAGGTCGACGCCAGGTCATAGGCCCGAGATGGCGCAATGCCTGCGCTTCTACGCTCACGGATACTGGGCTCACGTCGAACCGTGCTCCCATGGCCTGTTACTCCATCTCTTCTGCGACTCCCACTTGATGCAGCCTCGTCCCCGGCTGGGCTTGCTTGGTCGCCTGGTACATCGCGAACTGCTCGATCGATATCGGGGCTCCTATCTGGGCTTCGCGTGGGCCTTCGTGTTGCCAGTCGCGATGCTCGCCGTCTACACGTTCGTGTTCGGATTCGTCTTTCGCGCCGGTGGAGCGGAAGCGGTGATGACCCTTTCCAGTTCGCGCTGTTCCTGTATTCGGGTCTCGTTCCCTTCCTTTTCTTGTCGGACCTGCTCGGTCGTGCGCCGACGCTGCTCCTGCAACACGGCACGCTGGTCAAGAAGGTCGCCTTTCCCTTGCCGCTGCTTGGCATCGCGCTGACGGCATCCGCCGCGGTCCACATGGCGATCGGCATGTGCCTGCTCATCGGATTTTCCTGGATCGCTCTCGGGTCGCGTCAGCCTGTGGGCATTGCTTGCCTTTCCGATCGCCCTGCCGCTCGTGATGGTCGGCGTCGGGTTGGCGTGGATCGTCGCGTCGTCGGCGGTCTTCTTTCGTGATCTCGCGCATGCGATTCCCGCGATCCTCCCGGCGATACTCTTCCTCAGTCCGGTGTTCTATCCGGCGTCCGCCGTGCCGCCCGCGTTCCGGACCTGGATCCTCGCCAATCCGCTGACGACGGTCATCGACAACATCCGCAACGTCGTGCTGCTGGATACGGGGCCGGACTTGACGACGTTGACAGCGGGACTGGTGATCGGCGCACTGGTCGCCGGTTTCGGCTGGCTCTGGTTCAAGCGGCTGACGCCCGGCTTCGCGGACTCGATCTGATGGGCACCGCACCTGCCGCCGCTCCGGCTCCCGCCATCGTCGTGGAGCACGTCTGCAAGACGTACGACCTCTACCGGTCTGCCTTTCGCCGCTTCTTCGACTTGCTGGTGGGCAGCCACCGCAACGCGCATCGATTCACTGCGCTCGACGACGTGTCGTTGCAGGTCGCCCCGGGCGAGACGGTCGGCCTCGTCGGACGGAACGGAGCGGGGAAGTCCACCTTGCTGTCCATCATCGCCGGTGTCCTCACGGCGAGCGCAGGTCGCGTCGCCGTGAACGGCCGGCTCGGCGCATTGCTGGAACTCGGGGCGGGCTTCCATCCGGAATACACCGGTCGAGACAACGTGTACCTGGCGGCGAGCTTGCTGGGCCTGAGCACGCGGGAGATCGATGCCAGGTTCGATGCGATCGCAGAGTTCGCGGCGATCGGCGACCACCTTTATCAGCCGGTCCGCACCTACTCGACGGGGATGTTCGTTCGCCTGGCGTTTGCGGTCCATACGGTGCTTGAACCGGATGTGCTGATCATCGACGAAGCGCTCGCCGTCGGCGATGCTGCCTTCCAGATCAAGTGCTATCGGCGGCTGCGCGAATTGAGGGACCGCGGAACGGCGATTCTGCTGGTCACGCATGACATCCAGACCGTGCGCATGTTCTGCGACCGCGCCCTGTGGATAGACCACGGGCGCGTGCGCATGGACGGGCGACCGGAGGACGTCGGTGCGGAATACCTTCGAGACCTCTTCGAAGGCATGCCCGCTGCGGCGGCGCCCCCGCCTGCGGGGATGGAACCCGAGTCCACCATCCCGCAACACGGACTGATGCATGCGGTCGACCTCTCCTCGGGAGCCGCTCCTCCGGGAACCACCCGGTGGGGAGCAGGTGGAGCCCGCCTGCTTTCCGCCGCGATCTACGGGCCCGACGGAAGCGCACCGGGTGCACTGGAGTACGGGCACAGAATGCGCGTCGGCGTGGTTTACCGGTGTGATGTCGACCCGCCGGAGGACCTGAGCATCGCGGTCACGGTCCAGCACCGCAAGTCGCTCGATCTGCTGTGCGAGACGACGTCGTCGCAGAACATTCGCCTGGATCGATTCCCTCGGGGACAATCGGTCCGCGTCGAGTTCGAGTTCGAGAACGTGCTTGCGCCGGACGAGTACACCGTCGCGCTGGCCGTGCAGCGCGACCGGGACGGGCCGCCGGAGTATCTGGACTTCGTGAGCGGGCTGCTGCCTTTCAAGGTCGTGGCGGACCGCACTGTCTACGCATTGCTTCGCCCTAGAACCGAGATCATGTGCCAGGCGGCATCCGAATGAACCCCTCTGCCGGCGTCAATTCGATCGAGTGGTGGAACGAGTACTTCCGCGGCCAGTGGCTGGACCACGGAGGACCCGGCCAGACGCGGCACTTCATGCAGCGGATGATCGCTGCGCTGCCCGCCGCCGATGTCGCGTTCCTGGAGCAGCATCCGCTTTCGATCATCGATTGGGGCTGCGCCTTCGGCGACGGAACCGATGAACTCGCCGCCCGGTTCCCCGACGCGCGGCTGGCAGGGATCGACGTCTCCGAAGAGGCGATCAAGCGCGCGCGCGAGACGTACGGCCATCTCGAATTCCTTGCCGCATCCCCGGCCGATCCGGTCGGCGCTCTGCCGCGGACGTTCGACGTCGTCTTCAACAGCAATTCGCTCGAGCACTTCGAGCGGCCACTCGACGTTCTTTCCAGCAACCTCGCCGCGACACGCCTGTTGCACCTGACGCTGGTTCCTTATCGGGAATCCGCGCTGTCGATCCATCATCAAGTCACTCTCGACGAGGATTCGTTCCCTCGGCAATTGAATGGGTTCGAGCGGATCATCTGCCAGGTCGTCGACGTTGACCCTGCCTACTGGCCGTCCGGGAAGCAATTGCTCGTCGGCTACGCGAGCCGCGAGTACCTCGCGCGCCGCGCGCAGGTCGAACAGTCGAGCGCCGAGCGCGCGAAGTGGGATGCCGTGTACCGCGACATGCCGCTGGTACCGATCGATCCCATTGCGGCCCGCTTCAATGAAGAGCTGGCCGAGGCCGTTCGCGATCTGCTGCCGGCCGGCAGCGCCGTTCTGGAAGCCGGCTGCGGTGGCGGCAACCAGAGCATCGGACTGGCGTCCGCAGGCTTCCAGGTTTCATTGATGGACTTTTCCTCGGCCGCTCTGGACTACGCGCGAAGGAACTTCGAGCATCGGCAACTCGGCGCGCGCTTCATCCGCGCCGACGCATTCGAATCGGGGTCACCGGAGTACGACCTCGTCTTCAACGCCGGCGTCCTGGAGCACTACGACCTCGACGACCAGGTGCGGCTGTTGAAGGCCATGGCAAGCCGGTCGCGCGGCTTCGTCCTCGCGCTCGTGCCCAATCGCTCGTGCTACTGGTACTGGGTCTGGCGGCTCGGCAAGACCGTCGACGCCGACTGGCCGTTCGGAAGGGAGGTGCCGCAGAGCACGCTGGCCGATGCCTTTCTCGGGCGCCGGACTGGAATACCTCGGCGAACGTCACGTGGGCAGCGGCCTGGACCGAGTACTTCATCGAGAACGTCGATGGCATCGATGCCTCGCTGCGCGCTTCGCTGATCCGTCTGCATCGTTGCGGCATCGTCCCGCCGCAGACGAGCGGCTACCTGGTCGCAGCGGCGGGCCGCGTCGCAGGCGGACCGACACCGTCGGTGGCGTGGCAGCAGCGGTGGACAGAGCGTCGAGGTACGCCGGAACGAGGAACTGACAGCGATGCTCGCCGATGCGATCGCACAGCAGATCGCCGGCGAACAGCGGGCTTGCGCGCAGGACCGTCAGCGGCGCGACGAACTGCGGCAGATGCAGGTCCGGCTCGACGAGGTCGCGACGGAGATGAAAGTGGTGCGAGCCGGACTGAAGGATGCAGAGGAAAGTGCGACGGGCCTGCGCTCGCAGCGCGATGCGGTCGCGGCCCTCGCGGATCGCAAGGAGGCCGAACTGCGGACCATCTACGGCAGCCGCGCCTGGCGCGTCGTTTCGGCGTTGCGTTCGCTCAAAGGACGCGTAGCGCGCGGCTGATGCCGGCGCTCCAGCGCCGACCCGACCTCGAACCGATACCCGACCATAGGGCCCCTTCAGTGCAAAGCAGAGAAGGCGACGATCAGCTGAAGTACAGCGCGACCGTGCGCCTCGATGACGATCGCAGCGCGCGGATCGAGGCCCTTCAGTCCGAGATCCAGACTCTGACAGCGCGCAGCGGCGCCCTCGAAAACCAACTGGCGATGGCGCGCGCGGTGTTCGAGCGCCTGAAGGCTGCCTTCGTCTCGCAGCAAAGCCTCATCGAGCAGCAGCAGCGGCATGACGCGCATCAGCGGGCACAGCTCGCAGAGCAGCGGCTGCACATCGATGGACTGCAGAGCCAGCTTGCACAACTTCAGGATGAGGTTGCGCGACTTCACGGTCAGGTCGCGGCGGACCAGACCAACCTCGAGCTGCAACGAATCGAGATCGAGCGCCTGGGTGGTGAACTGGCCGCCCTGCTTCGCAACCGGGACATCCTGGAGGTCGAGCTTCGCGCACGCGAAGCCGAACTGGCGACGATCGTGAACAGCCGTGGTTACCGGGCGCTGCAATGGGGGCGAAGGGTGCTCCTGGCGCTGCGACATCCCGGACCGCGCCCGGTGGAAGCGGGACGGTCCGCGCGCGCCGATGAGGCCGCGAGTGCCGACGGAACCAGAGCCCAGCTGGAGTGCGTTGTGCCTGAGCCGGTGGCAACGTGATGTCTCCGAAGACGCCGGACGAACCGCCGGTTCCCGAGCCTGTCGCTTCACCTCTCGAAGCGTTGGCGCCGCCAGACGACCCAGCCCCATCGTCCGCCGATTCTCCTGCCGCGGTCGCGAATTCGGAAGCCGTCGCTTCGGCGTCACGCGACGAACGGGACGCCGACGAAGTCGAACTGCACACGCCTGCCGTGAGTCCGGCCGACGTCTTTCGCTGGCCAGAGCTCGAACCGAGTTCGTTGCCGCCCGCGAGCCAGCGGACGCTGGCGGCTGCCGCGCAGTACCAATCGAGGGTTCGCCACCACGCGTTCCTCGTGCTCCCGATCATTGACTGGGACTTCCGGTTTCAGCGGCCGCAACAGATCGCGCGTGAACTCGCTGCAGCGGGTCACCCGGTCTTCTACCTGCGCATGTCCTTCTCGAGGGTCGCCAAGCGCAGGGAACTGCACCCCGGGGTCATCGAACTGGCGCTCCCCGGGCCGACGAAGCTGGATCCTTATCGGGACTCGCTCGACGCCGCGCTCGCGCGGCAATTGGCCAGGGTCATCGCCCTCGAACTCCGTCGCGACGCCATCGGCTGTGCCGTGTCGCTGGTGCAGCTCCCGTTCTGGAGACCGCTCGCGCTCGCCCTCCGCGACTTGCTGCGGATGCCGGTCATATACGACTGCATGGACGAGCACGCCGGCTTCTCCACCAACGGAGCGGCCATGCTCGCGGAGGAGAACGCGCTGGTCGCCGTGGCCGATGTCGTCGTTGCGTCGTCGAGCCGACTGCAGTCCCGGCTTTCCAGGCAGAAGGATGGCGTTGTCCTGATCCGCAATGCCGCCGACGTCAATCACTTCGCCGGCGTCCCGCCGCCCGCTCGCGAACCGGGCAGCCCACTGAACGTCGGCTACTACGGAGCCATCGCAGACTGGTTCGACAGCGAACTGGTCGCCGACGTCGCCCGCTCGAGGCCCGACTGGAACTTCACGCTCGTCGGCAACACGGAAACGGCGCACCTTGCGCCGTTGGCGGGTCTCCCCAACGTGCACCTGGTCGGCGAGCAACCGTACGCCTCGCTCCCCGACTGGCTTGCGAAGTGGGATGTTTGCGTCATCCCGTTCAGGATCACGCCGCTGACCTCAGCGACCGATCCTGTAAAGGTCTACGAGATGCTGGCCGCGGGCCGGCCCGTCGTGGCAACGCCAATGGACGAACTGGCGGCAACTTGCGGACCGCCACCTTGTGCGGGTTGCGGCGACCGCCGACGACATGGTTGCGCAGCTCGAGGCCGCATGCGCCGAGGACGACGACACGCAGCGCTCGGAACGACGCCGGTTTGCCGCGGAAAACAGCTGGTCGCATCGCCGCGAGGCGCTGGTGCGGGCCAGTCGGCTGCCGTTCCCGCTGGCGTCGGTCGTGGTGGTCACGTACAACAACCTCGAGTTGAATCGGCTGTGCATCGACAGCGTCCTCAACGACAACGACTATCCGAACTTCGAAGTGGTGGTCGTGGACAACGCCTCGACCGACGGCACGCCGGACTTCCTGCGCGAGCGTCGCCGGGCGGGACACGCGAGTGCGCCTGGTCCTGAACGCTGAAAACCGCGGGTTCGCCGGCGGCAATAACGACGGGGTCGCCGCGTCCCGCGGGGAGTACCTGTGCCTGCTCAACAACGATACGGTGGTCACGGGTTCGTGGTTATCGGCGCTCGTCCGGCACTTGCAGGACGACGCGAGGCTGGGCATCGTGGGGCCGGTGACCAATGCGATCGCGAACGAAGCGCGCATCGAAGTCGGCTACGAGTACGTGGCCGACATGCCGGCCTGGGCTGACAGCTACTGCAGCATGCATCGGGGCGAACTGGCCGACGTGCCCATGCTCGCTTTCTTCTGCGTCGCGATGAGGCGCGTCGTGTGGGACGACGTGGGACCGCTCGACGAGGGGTTCCGCATGGGAATGTTCGAGGACGACGACTGGAATCGACGCGCGCGCGAAAAGGGATACCGGGTCACTCTCGCCCGTGACAGCTTCGTGCATCACTGGCACAACGCGTCGCTCAACCGGCTTTCCACGCCGGCTTATCGGCGCATCTACTTCGAGAATCGACGCTACTACCGCCTCAAGTGGGGCGAGGTTCCAACGCCTGATGAAGCGACTGCGGCTGTCCTGCAGGAGATCATCGCCAGCGCCCGCCGGGGCAATGGCGCGGTCTTCTTCCCGGCCTCGGTCGGCGCTGCCCTCTGCGCAGCGCGATCGCATGGAGCAGCTGCGACAGCAGTTCGATCGGCTCGGCATCGCGCAGATCGTCGAGTCCCCGGCCGTTGCGGACGCGCCGGCGTCCCGCTGCTTCCGCTTCTCGGGCGAGCGGGAGTGGCTGGCGGACGTGCCGGGGCTTTTCCTGCTGACCGATTCTTCCAACTTCGACGCGCGAGACGTCTTGCCGCCCGATGTCCCGTGCGTGTTCGATTGGGTCGAGCACTGCGAGCACTTCGAGGGCGACCCCGACCGGCTGCAGTGGCTGCAATGGCGCGGAGTGAAGGAAGCCGATGTCTTGTCGACCCCGGACTGGGACCTGCGCCAGGTAGCGATCCAGCAGCGCGAGTCGGTGCTGTACCTGCCGGACGGTCGGATGGACTTCGATGCGCCGCCGCCGGCCCCCGCTCGACGATCCGGACTGGACGTCGATCAGGTCGAGCCCCGCTCCCGTCGCCGCGTTCTGCGGACCGCTGGTCACGAGCCGTCGATTTCGCGCTGATCGCCGCGCTCGCGGACCTGCGGCCAGACTGGCAGTTCGTGCTGGTCGGACCCGACATCGACGGCGCGGTGTGGCACGCGGACCTCGATCGGCGCTTCAACGTCCGGTGGCTCGATCGCGACCGCCCCGAGCAGTACGCCTGGCACGTCGATGTCGCACTCCTGCCGTGGCGCGGCGAAGAACGACTGCCGGCCATCGATGTGCTCGACCTGATGCACGCGGGCGTTCCGGTCGTCGCTTGCCCGCACGGACAACTCGATGACGTGCAAGGTGTACGTCGCGCAGCCGATGCGGCCGGCTTCAGCGCGGCGCTCGCCGAACTTCGGCCGCAGCTTGGCACCCCGGAACTGGCTGATTCACTGCGCTCGGCAGCGGCCGGGTACGACTGGCGGGTCGTCGCCAGTCGAATGCTCGAGGCGGTGGCCCCGAAGCCGGTCCAGCGGGCGTGACTATCCGGACTGCGACCGCGACTGCTCGAGCGCCAGCCGCGTCGCTTCGAGATACGCGTAGCCGAAACGGGCATCGGGCTCGAGGTAGGCGCCCTCGCCCCACTCGTTCCAGGCGTTGATGAAGACGAAAGAGTCGTCGAGTTCGCCGGCCGCTGTCTTCCGCCGCGTTTCCTTGAGGACTTCGTCCATCCATCGACGATACAGGTCCGGCGTCGAGCCGTGGAAGATCATGCCCATGTGGTCCCGCCGCGGCGTGTTGTCCCACATCGGCATCACGGCACGATGCGAGCTTGCGGCCGGAGGTCAGGCGGAACTTCTCGTTGCGCACGATATCCGCGTAGTCGAACACCAGTCCGCCGAAGTCGGAGCGCATGAAGTCGAGCTCGGCGCGTGATTTCCGTGCAATGGCGGAACAGCGTTCCCGGGTGGAACTCGCTCTGCGCGTCGAAGCCGTGCGCGAGCAGGTCGGTCTCCCTGTTCCACGTGTGCTCCATCACGCCGATCAGGTACGGCTCGCCCACGCCCGCCTTCACGCACGCCTCCCGCCAGGCATCGAGCGTGGCGCGGCAATCCGGCACGAACGAGGGGCGGTAAACGACCAGCACTGGCCTCCCGCGCACACGAACGTAGCGCGGATCGCGCATGTATCCGATCGCCGCCTCGATGAACGCGCGGTAGCTTTCGGCCGTGTCGCTCTGCGGTATCAGGACCTCGCCGCAGGTTCCGTCGAAGCGGCGCGTCCACGACTCGTTGGCCCAGCACAGGAAGAACGGGTAGTCGATGCGACGCGCGGCGACGAAGGCATCGAGCGGTCGATCCAGGAGCCGGTGGCCGTCGAACCAGTAGTAGTAGAAGCAGAACGAGTGCACGCCGTGGCCCCGTGCCAGTTCGACCTGGCGCTCGATGTTCTCGATCAGGCGCAGGTCGTAGTAGCCAAGTTCGCCAGGCAGGCGCGGCTGGTAGTGGCCGACGAACTGCGGGACCGCGCGCGCGACGTTGTTCCATTCGGTCACGCCGCGACCCCACCAGCGATCGTTCTCCGGCGTCGGATGGAACTGCGGCAGGTAGTAGGCAACGATCTTCGGGTCGTCCGCGAGCGCGTCGAACCTGTCTTCGCGCAGTGGCGACGAAGTCGTTGCCGCTCTTCCCGGGGATGGCCAGGATCTGTGCACTGTAGTCACGCAGCAGCGCAATCTCGCGCTGGTCGTCCGCCACGACTGTTTGATTCGTCCGCCCGCGCATCAGCCGACGAAGGTAGGACGCAATGCGCTCCTTCAGCGACTGCGACAGCGGCAGGCGCCAGTAGGCGACTCGCAGGAGCTGATACACGCGCGAGCTCATTGCAGCACTCCAACGGCACGGTACACGGCGCGTGCCTTTTCGATCCAGGCGTTGGACTCGGCCTCGTCGCGCAGCGTCTCGAGGTAGTCAGGGTCACGGCGCAGGTCGAGCGCCCGTCTCAGCTGTTTCACGAATTCATCCGGCGTGTCGGCGATCAGGCAGGAGCGGTACTTGCGGCATTCCGGCAGGCTGGTGGTGACTACCGGCTTGCCCGCGGCCATGTACTCGAAGATCTTCACGGGCGAGACGGACTCCGTGATCTCGTTGCGAGCGAACGGCAGGATCGCCACGTCGTAGAAATGCGCGTAGCGGGGCAGTTCCGCGTACGGCTTCGGGCCGAGGAAATGAACCCGAGGCAGATCGAGGATGCCGCGCGTGCGCAGCTCGCGGTCGTGTTCGTACCCGATCAGGACCAGTTCGAATTCGTCAGTGCGCGCGGCCGCTTCGAATCAATGCCGGGTCGATCCAGCGCGCAATCGCGCCGTGGTAGGCAACGATCGGGCGTCCCGTGGCGACGATGGGTTCGAGGTCGGCGGGCGCGGCACCAGCGCCGACGCGCCAGACCTCCGTGTCGACGCCGTTCGTGCTCAGCAGGCAGTTGCCGGAGCGGGCGCGGCTCACCTCGGCAAACAGCTTGTCGGCGGTGGCGATGACGAACACCCGCGGGTCGACCAGCAGCCGGCGGTGGCGCTCGAACACGAAGTCCGGAATCGTGCCGGTGATGTGCTCGGTGAGCTCGTCGATGTACTCGTAGACGATCATCATGCCGCGGCCGATCAGGTCCTCGACCTCCGCCGGCGTCGTGGCGAGATCGATCGACTGCAGGCGCAGGACCTTCGGTACGGCTGCCGCAGTCACTGCATCGATCACGGCCGCGCGCACGCGCGCGTCCATCGCGTCGAAAATCAGCAGGCCGGGCTCGACTTCTTCGTAGACGAGGATGTCGCGGTCCACCAGCGGGTGGGCGCCGTACAACGCCAGGCCACCCAGCCGCACCGCCTGCACCGACATGTGCTGGAAGCGCTGGAACAGCGGCGTATGCCAGCCCATCGGCACGTGGAAGAGGTCGATGAAGCGCGGCGCGTGCTGAATTCGGGCCTGCAGCGTGCGCAATCGCCGCTCATACGTTGCCTGGTGCCAGCGGACCCGGATGCGCCGCCCGACGGCCTGGCCGACCCGCTGCACCGCGAGCGGAATGGCCCTCAGCAGACCATGGCGCCTGACGCCGGCGACGAACCGGTCAGCGAGTGGACGCCATCTCGAATGCAGCGCCGACGGCACCCACACAGTGTCGCGCCTCACTGCCCGAGACGCCGACGCAGGGCGGCGCCGGTCGTGACAGACGAAGCCCGGCGCGCAGGCCGTTGCGCCGTCACAGGATCACTTTTCGGGAAGGATTCGCGTGCCGCCATTGCGCCAAGGCTCTTCGGGGTCGGAGATCGGGTCTCAGATTCCACAGACATGGCCCCGTGCTCCGAGGTCCGACGGGAGCGCGCAGCGCCGCGCCAGATCGACCTGATCGAATTCAGCGAAAGCCGGCGGCATTGTAGCGAGTTCGGCGTCAGTCCCTCGCCGACACGGCACGCGCCCCGCTTAGAATCGCGGCTTTGGCTTGCAGTGGTGTTACCCAGGTTGCAGGGGCGTCGCATCGAGCCCGACGATGGCCTCCCACCCTTGATCCCACGCCACACCAACCTCGAATGACGGGCCTGTTGCAGTGGCGTGCTTGGACCCTGCTGCGCACCGCGGTGCTGGCGTGCGCCCTCGTCTACTTTGGCAACGTCGTTGCCCAGACGTACGCGTATCAGATTGAGCACTACGGCCATTCCCAGATCGCACTGGCGTTGCTGATCTTGATCCTGGTGCTGGCAAGTCGGCCCACCGCTGGAGCGCGTTCGATCGCGTCGGCGGCATTCCTGGTCTATCTGGCGTGGGCCTTCGGATCGGCGACCGTTCCGGTGTCCGACTTCCTCGTCAACTACTGGGAGAAGGCCGCGGCGTTCGCCGCCGAGCGCAGCATCCGCAACTGGAGCTACTCGCTCAGCCCACCGACGATCGCCTACTACGGCGCGTTCATCGCGATGCTGGGCAAGAGCCATGTCGCGACGTATGTCGCAAGCGCACTGGCCTGGGCGCTGTCGGCCGGACTGCTGGTCAAGGCACTGACCAATTTCGGCGTCGAGCCAAGGACGGCGGCCCTGGCAGGGCTGATGTACGCGCTGGCACCGTCCACGGTGGCTTACTCGTCGGTGGTCAGCCCGGAAGCCGTCTTCAACCTCTGCCTGCTGGCGGCGACTCATGCCATGTCGTTGGCCTACCGGCAGCGCGACAACCCGTTGCCCTACCTCGCCCTGGCTTCCGTGTTCTTCGCCTTCCTGTATCTCACACGGCCGGTCGGACTGTTCTTCATCCTCGGCGCGGCGCTGTTCGCCGTGCTCTTGCCCCAGCCAGGTACGCGCCGGCCAGGCCAGCAGCGTTCGCGCCTTCTGCTGGCGCTCATCGGTCCTTTCGCCGTCATCGTCCTGCTCAACGCCGGAGTCGGCTATCAGGCCACGGGCGAGTTCCGTCTCAACCAGCACGGCGGCGGCGCGGCCAACCTCTTGAACGGGACGAACCTGGCGACCAAGGGCACCTACAGCCAGGACGACATGGAACTTGCAGGGTTTCAGGGTCCCAACGCCGTTCCGTTGAAGGAGGCATCCGCCAATGCGACTCGCATTGCGCTGGCGCGCATCGGCAGTGACCCGGTCGGCTTTCTCATCTTCTCCATGACCGACAAGGTATCGAGCATGTGGGGCAGCGACACCCAAGGCCTTTACTGGAGCCTGAAAGCCTCGCCGCAGCTGGGAAGCATGCGGGGCAGCGGCCAGTACGAGGCGATGGCGCGGCTGACCGACGCGTTCTACCTGCTGAGCATGCTGTCGTTTGTCGCGGCATTGGCGTTTGCCGTGTTCCGCAAGGTGCCGGCGATGTTCCTCATGCCCTGGCTGCTGCCCCTGCTGGCAATGGCGGCACTGCACGTGATCATCGAGACGCAGGGGCGTTATCACATCCCGTTCATGCCGTTCGTCTACAGCGCGGCGGCCCTGATGATCGGCGGCCTTTCGGCGCGAATGAGCCGCAGCGGCTATCGGTAGCATGGGGCCGCGCACTCGCCTGGCCACTCGGGTCACCGTTGCGAACGTGCCTTGAAACCACGGAACGGCAAGATGGACAAAGCCGAGTTTGACAAGTTCGCGGACGAGTACCGGGCGCTTCATGCCCGGAACATCCGCCTTTCCGGCGAAGGACCGGAGTACTTCGCGGAGTACAAGGTGCGCGATGTCGCGCGCCATCTGGGAGCGATGCGCAGCACGGTGGCCCGGATCCTGGACTTCGGCGCGGGCGTGGGCACGTCGGTGCCGTGGTTCCGACGCTATTTTCCGCAGGCATCGTTGACCTGTGTCGACGTCTCCGAACGCAGCCTCGCGGTCGGCGCATCCCGGTTTCCGGGACAGGCGCAGTTCGTCCCGTTCGACGGACGCACTCTCCCGCTAGCCGACGGGCAGATCGACCTCGCGTTCGCTGCGTGCGTGTTTCATCACATCGATCCCGAGCGAGCACGTCGGGTTGTTCCGCGAACTGCGCCGCGTCCTGGCCCCCAACGGCGTGCTCGCCGTGTTCGAACACAACCCACTGAATCCGCTGACGGTGTCCGCCGTCAACAAGCTGCCCGTTCGACGAAAACGCGAAGCTCATCATGCCGTGGACACTCCGCGACCGGCTGCGCGAGGCCGGTTTTGCGTCGGCAAAGGTGCAGTTCTGCGTGTTCTTTCCCGGGCCGCTGCGCGCCTTGCGCGCCACCGAGCCGCTGCTTCACTGGTGCCCAGCCGGAGCGCAGTACGCAGTCTTTGCCCGGGGCGGCGCACGTGCTTGATGCCACGGCAGTCCGCTACGTCGTGGTCGGTCTCGCCAACACGCTGATCGGGCTGTTCGTGATCTACATCGGCATGTTCGCATTCGGCCTCGGCAACGTGAGCGCCAACGCCGTCGGCTACACGGTCGGAATCCTTTCCAGCTTCGCGCTGAACAAGCGATGGACGTTCTCGCACACAGGCAAGGCTCTGCCTGCGTTCGTTCGGTTTCTCGTCATCGTCCTGCTCGCCTATGCGGCGAATCTCGCAACGGTGCTGTTCGCCGCGGACGTGCTGGGGTGGAATCGATACGTCGCCCAGGGCCTCGGTGTCGTGCCCTATGTGGTGGTCGGTTACGTCGGCAGCCGGCTGTTCGCCTTCCGCTCGCCGGCCCGCCAGTCGCGGCACTGGACCGCCTTCCTTGATCTGAAGGAGCCCGCCGTGCTTGAGTTGACCATCGTCATCCCCTGTTACAACGAACAGGAGGTGCTGCCCGAGACGGTCCACCGCCTCGGTGCTGTGCTCGGCGGTCTGGTCGTCCGGGCAAAGTCGCCGACACCAGCCACGTCTGTCTCGTGGACGACGGCAGCCGAGGACCAGACCTGGGCACTCATCGAGCAGTACGCTCGCGAGCAGACATTCGTCCGCGGCATCAAGCTGTCGCGCAATCGCGGGCACCAGAGTGCCCTTCTGGCCGGCCTGATGACGGCCACTGGAAGCGTCGTGATCAGCATCGATGCGGACCTGCAGGACGACCTGGCCGCGATCGAGACCATGCTCGACGCGCACCAGGCCGGCGCCGAGATCGTCTTCGGCGTCCGCAAGCTGCGAGACGCCGACACCTTCCTCAAGCGCTTCACGGCCGAAGGCTACTATCGGCTGCTGAGGTTGCTGGGTGTCGACGTGGTGTTCAACCACGCCGACTACCGGTTGATGAGCCGGCGGGCGATCGACGCCCTGCGCGAGTACGAGGAGGTGAACCTGTTCCTGCGCGGCATCATCCCGCAACTCGGCTTCCGGACTGCGACGGTCTACTACGACCGCAGCGAGCGGTTTGCGGGCGAGTCGAAGTACCCGCTGCGCAAGATGCTCTCCCTCGCATGGAACGGCGTCACCTCATTCTCGGCTGCGCCGCTGCGCCTGATCACGGGGCTAGGGGTGCTGATCTCGCTCGGCAGCTTCGCTGTGACCCTGTGGGCGCTGTTCGTGCGGTTCGTCTCCGACATGGCGGTGCCCGGCTGGACCTCGACCGTGGTGCCGATCTACTTCCTGGGCGGCATCCAGCTGCTTGCCATCGGCGTGATCGGCGAATACCTCGCGAAGATCTACATGGAGACGAAACGCCGCCCGCGATTCATCATAGAAAAGACCGTTTGACACCCGGTGCGCCTCGCTGGACGCGAGCCCGGGCCTGGTCTCAAGCCGCGAGTTCGGGCTGCCGAGCCTTCCGGACCTGCGCGGGCGCGAGGGCCGATTC
The DNA here is from genome assembly GCA_963841815.1 of uncultured beta proteobacterium. GTDB lineage: Bacteria > Pseudomonadota > Gammaproteobacteria > Burkholderiales > Burkholderiaceae_F > JAOUJD01. The sequence goes on from CAWJEE010000009.1 coordinate 214,138, forward strand.
GAGGATGCGAACAATGCGCGAGGCGGCGTTGCCGTCGCCGTAGGGCGAGACTCCCTGCGCCATCGCGCCATAAGCCTCGGGGCTGTCGAGCAGTCGTTCGCACTCCGAGAGAATGCGTTCGGACAACGTGCCGACCAGCTTGACCGCGCCGCACTCGACCGCCTCGGGCCGCTCGGTTTCCTCGCGCATGACGAGCACCGGCTTGCCCAGCGCCGGCGCCTCTTCCTGCACGCCGCCGGAGTCGGTGAGCACGAAGTGGCACGCCTTCATCACGGCGACAAACGGCTCGTAGTCGAGCGGTTCGAGCAGGCGGATTCTCGGATGTCCCGACAACAGTCGATGGGCCATCGCCTTGACGTTGGGGTTCGGATGCACCGGGTAGAGCACGGCGACATCGCTGCGGCGCTCCACGAGGTGCCTGACTGCCGAGAACACCGCTTCCATCGGCGCGCCGAAGTTCTCGCGCCGGTGCGCCGTCATCAGGATCAGCCGCTTTCCGTTGGCGAAGGAAAGATCCGGGCCTGCGGCCCGCGGAGCGACCTCCAGCAGCGCGTCGATCACCGTGTTCCCGGTGACGTAGATGGACTCGTCCGGGAGCCCTTCGGCCAGCAGGTTGGCGCGCGCCGACTTCGTCGGAGCGAAGTGCCATTCGGCGAGTCGGGTCGCCAGGACGCGATTGGCTTCCTCGGGAAACGGGTTGGTGAACGACCCGGTCCGCAGGCCGGCTTCGATGTGCCCGAACGGCACGCGCCGGTGGAAACTCGCGAGCGCCGCGGCGAGCACGGAGGTGGTGTCGCCCTGCGCGAGCACCGCCGCCGGCTTTTCCCGCACCAGGGCATCGTCCAGGCCTTCCAGCAACCGGCCCAGCAGCGCATTGAGCGCCTGGTTCGGCCGCATCACGTCGAGGTCGATGTCGGCCTGGATGCCAAACAGGCCCAGCGCGGCGTCCAGCAGGTTGCGGTGCTGCGCGGTGACGAGCACGCGGCACTCGAGCCGGCCTGACTCTTTCAGGCGCTCGATGACCGGCGCCATCTTGATCGCTTCAGGGCGCGTGCCAACGACGCAGAGGATTTTGGGCTTGGGCACGTAGAGTGAACCGGGGCATGGCGGAAGCCACAACCCTATCATCATACGTCGCGTTGCAACAATCGGTTCGGGGTCGTAACCGGAACCCCGCATGCCGGGTACGGCGGTCTACAGACTTTCGCAGCAGGCGAAAAAAAGGGCGGCCGAAGCCGCCCTCTTTGTACTGCGAAAGGCTTTACTTGTCGTTCGGCATCGGCAGCGGCGCGCCGAAAGAGTTCTGCGCCTCAGCTTGACCGCCAGAAACTTCCGCCCAGATGCCGTTCGTGCGCATGAACGTCTGCACACGCAGGGAACTGGTCGGCGCGATCACGCGGACGCGCGGGTTCGAGCCCTTGGCAGCGCTCGGTGCACCGATGATCGCCTCGATCTGGGTGTTGTCCAGCATGACGTAGCCGCCAACCGGAACACTGGTCGCGACCTTGCCCTGCGTGCTCAGCGTGCCATCGTTGTAGATGTACTGAGCAAAGATGTCCGCAGCCGTCGAACCCGTGTTGATCACACGCAGCGACATGCCATATCCGAACTGGTTCACGGCCACCGGGATGTAGATCCGGGCGTCGATCACCGTGCCGTCATTGACGACGTTCGCCAGCGCACCCGACGTCGAGACATCCGCGTCATTGATGGTCGGCGGCGCCTTCAGCGTCGCGGCGGCCGTGATGCCCGTCACTTCGCTGATCTGGTCGACTCCGTCAACCTCGTAGCAAACATATAGCGGCAGCGTCGCGGGCGAAACCCCGGTGAACGTGGCGACCGTGTTCCCCGCAGTCAGCGTGCCGACAGCCAGGGAGCCTGAGCAGCCCGAGTCGGTCGATACGTACACGCCATTCGAGCCACCAGCATTGAACGATCCGGTTCCTGCCGTCACGGTCATGTCGACCAGGCGGCCAGTCGGGTCGAGCACGGTGTAGTCGTTCACACCGTCGTCGACCTGAAGCTGCGCGCCGGAGAGGTTGGTGAACGTCACGCTACCCAGCTGGTTGACGAACGACGGGCCAACGAAATTCTTGCGCTGGCTGGTCTCGTCGACGGCGATCTTGCGCACGCTGGCGTTCGCAGCGACGCTGCCGGACAGGGCCGGAGCGGTCGCCATGATCGTGAAGGCCGCGGCGCTGTCGACGTCGCCAGGGAGCGCGCCGACGTTCGCGTTGTTGGTGGTCCCACTGATCGACGCGGTGACGGAAACCTGGTCACCCGCCGTACGCATGGCGGTCGTGCCGATGATCGTCTTGGCACCGCCGGTCCAGGTGATCTGGGCACCGGAGCCGATCGCTTGCGTCGCACCCGTGGCGTTGGTCAGAGGAACGACAACCGTCGTCCTGTCCGTCGACAACACCGGAGCACCGATCGTCCAAGTCACTCCAGGCCACAGGGCCAGCGAAAAATCGCCCGCCGCTGGCGTGGCCGCGAACGTGCCCCCGCTCAACCGCAGGTAGTAGTACACCTGCCCGCCGTTGTTCACCACGTAGCCGCCGGACACACCCACGGACGTCGTGAAGGTGACGTTCTGTGTCGGGGGCAGCAGGATGTTGTCGGCAGCGATGAATGCGGCCGGCCCGAAGTTCTCCGTCGCGTACGTCGATTTCGGTGTTGACGGCACGCTTGGGCCCGTGAACTGGCCAGCAAACGCCGCTGTCCCCAACGCGGCCAGCGCCAACCCCACTGCCGTATTCAGGACTGTTTTGTTAGTTCTCACTGAATCTCTCCTTCTGTCTGAATTGAATCAACGTTGAATCAGATATCGATATCGGACTAGTCCAATCGCCCACTCCGGGGTGAGCGACAGCGAGCAGTATAAACACTCGTTAAGAGCGGGGTGTGCAAATACTGACTCCCGAATCCTCGGAGAAAGCCGGTTTTTTACCAGTTCGTGTCGCTTGCGCCACACTCTTGCACATGCCTGCTATTGCCTTTGCCGAACGGTACCGAGCGGCTCCGGGCTCCTCGCTGCTCTCGACTACCTGGACGGAGCCTTCTTGGCGGGGACTGCCGGCACCTCGAAGGTCCCCGGCGGGGGCGGCGGGATCTCCGAGGACGACGGCCCTGGAGGTGTCGCCGGCTGTTTTGTCGTCGTGGCTTTGACGGTGGGTGCAGGCTTCGACGCGGTCACCTTCCCTTTGGGTGGCGGGCCTGGAGTGGACGAGTTCCGTGGCTGTCCCGACCCGGGCGGCGGCACGACGGCTGGCTCGGCGGGCGCCGGGATCCGATCGTCCGACGTCTTCGGATCCACGGACTTCGGGGTCGTCGACTGGGGATTCGCGCTCTCAACACCGCTGGGGTTCGCAGGAGGCCCCGCCTCGGGGACCACGGCTGGCTGGACGAGCGGACGAGGTGCAGGCCTGCCTTCCGGGGACACCAGCGGCGGCACGCTGCCGCTCCAGCCTTCGAGCCGGCTGCGGAACGCGTCTGTCACGGCCCTGGCATCCGAGTCGTCGGAGATCACATAGGGCGTGATCAGGACCACGAGCTCCGTGCGCTCGGTTGTGCGCTGGTCATTCTTGAAGAGCTGCCCGACCACAGGGATGTCCTTCAGCAGCGGCACGCCCGTTTCGGTTCGATTGTCCTGGCTGGATATCAGGCCGGCGAGCATCACCGTACTGCCTTCGCGCAGTGTCAGCTTGGTCTCGACCTTGCGTTGCGAAAACGTCGGCGAAATGTTGACGCCCGTGCTGGTCTGGCGGGCCGCGCTGACTTCCTGCGCAACGTCGAGATCGATCCGGTCGTCCGAGAAGATCGTCGGCCGCACCTTCAGGATGACCCCGGTGTTGCGGTACTGGATCGTCTGCAGGGTGCTTGGCGTCACCTGGCCCGGCTGCCCGGACACGGACGCGCCGGTGGTCTGGTTGCTAGTCACGATGGGCACTTCGTCGCCCACCGTCACACTCGCCATCTCGCCGTTGCGGGCCACAATGCTCGGCGTCGACAGGATGCGAGCGCGGTTGTCGGTCGCCAGCGCATTCAGCTTGGCGCGCAGCTGTCCGGCGGTATTGAAGAAGTTGATGACGAGACCGGATTCGCCGAGCCCGAGGTTACCCAGCGTGCCGCCGACGATGCTGCCGCTGGAGTTCGTGTCGCGGAACCCGAACTCGACGCCCAGCGTCAATCCGCCGGTCAGGCGGACCTCGGCCACCATGACCTCGATCAGCACCGCGCGCGCGGGCCGGTCGAGGTCCCGCATCAATCCGAGCACCTGCGAGCGATCGATTCCCGCGCCAGCGATGATCAGCGTGTTCGTGCTCGGATTGACGACCACTCGACGGGACCCGGCCGCACTCGGCGCAGTCGCCGTCGCACCCCCTTGGGGACCCGGCGCGACAATGCCGCTGGGCGAGTTCAGCAACTCCTGCAGGACCTTCGCCAGCGCCTGCGCGTCGGTGTTCCGCACCTGGTATGAAACGTATCCCGGGCCGGTCCCGCTGCTCACCCGGCTCTCCAGTTCATCGGCCCACTTGCCGACGTACTCCAGCATCCTCGGGTCGACCGCGAACACGAAGAGCGCGTTGAGCGTTGAGACCGGGAACAGGAGAACCGGCGCCGCCGTCGTTGGCGTCGTCGAAGCGCTGAACCCCTGCGCCGCAAGCACTTCCGACAGGCGCCGCGCCAGTTCGTCGACCGACATCACGGAAGGATTGAGCCGCAGGCTGGAGCGGCCTCGCAGCGAAGGCTGGTCGAGGACTTCAATTGCCTGCAGGGCCGCACGAAGGTCCTCCGGCGCGCCGGCGATCAGCACGGCGTTGCGACTCGGGTCGTCGAGCACCGTGGTCAGCCGGTTTCCGAAGATGCTCTTGAGCCACAGGGAGACGTCGTTGTTGCGGACCGCATTCAGCTCGACAAGGTGGAAGACCGGTCGCATCGCCACGGGCGTTTCCGGCATTGCGCGACCTCGCTGGATCTCGGGCAGCATGCCGGTCTGCGAGTCGTTCGGAACGAAGCGCAGGACGCCGCCGCCAAGGTCCGCGGTGACGACGCCGTAGCTCAGCAGCACCTTGCGCGCGAGGCTTTCGACCTGCTCCGCGTTCTGCGGCGCCGCCGCGCGCACGGAGATCAGGTCAGGCCGCGCGGCGACCTGCGGCGCGATCGTGAAGCTGCGCTTCAGGATGTTGCCGAAGACGATCTGGATGAAGGTCGGCAGCTTCTCATTCTCGAGATTCAGCAGGATCTTGCCGGTGGCCGTCGATGGCGGCGGAGGCGCGGTGGGGCTCACCGTCGATGTCCGTCCCTCCGGCGGGAGCGGAAGGTTCTTCTGCACCAACGGCCGCTCCTGGCCCTTCGAAGGGTCCTTTGCGGCGGGCTCCGCTGCACGGTCCGCTTCCTCCGCCTTGCGCACCAACAGCAATTCCGGTGGCTCCGGCGGCAGAAGAAGGCGCATGGAGGGAGGCAAGTTCGCGCACGACGCGAGTTGGCCAACCACCGCGATCAGAACGATAGCCTTCCGCATTGAAGCGGCTCTCCTCATTTGGGACGGAGCTCCAGCGGAACCCGTTTGCCGTCCGCCATTACCCAGATCCGATCTTCTTCTATGTCGACTATCTTCGCACCATCGGGCAGCGTATCGCCCCGCCTCAGCGCTTCCGGGGTCTTGTCCCCCTGCCGCACGAGCACGAAAGCGTCTGGCCCGACGCGATACGTGCCGGCCAGCTTCCACTGCTGCGCAGGTTTCTCCGCAGCGCGCGCCTGCTGCTGGCTTGCCCGCGAATAGGCTGTCGGGGGCAACCCCCAGATCTGGCTCTTCAGTGTTTTCTCCACGGCGTCCGGATCCAGTCGCGGCGCCGGCGCCGCAAGGACAAAGTCGCCCCCCGCCGCCGCCACTGGAGGAACGGCGGGTGGCTGCGTCACCCACAGGGCCGCACCCGCGGCCGAAACGATTGCCGCCGCGAGGCCCACCCATGCGAGAGTCCGGCGCCTCACTTGGGCGCCTCGACGGGTGGGCGACTCCGGTAGGCGGACGCGACCTGCAACTCCAGACGCGGCGCGGGCTGCAATCGAATCGCCATCGACTCGATCCAGACTCGCCTTGACCCGGACGACAGCGCCGCGAGCAGATCGTACGCGGCGACCGGTGAGAACTCCGACTGGAGCTTCGCCCGCACCACCCAACCCAGGCCCAGTGCGACCTCGGGTCCGTTGGCCAGGGACCGCGGCGAGCCTGCGGACGTCGCCCCAGGCTGCGAGCTGCCGAGCACGTTCGCCGGGGCGGCGCCGGCCAACGTGACAGCGACGCTTCTAAGGGTGGCCGTCCTGGCCTGCTCGTTCAACCAGTCCTGCAAGTCGGCCTGCGCCTGGCCAAGGGAGTCGACGACCTTGACCGAGGACTCGAACCGCAGCAACCGGCCCTCGGCTTCCTTCAGCCGGTCGGGCCATTGCGTCTCCGCCGCCTGCGCTTCGACGCGCGCGAGTTGCCTGGCCTTCTGCTCCAGCGCCCGGTCCCGCTCACCCAGCGTGTCGTGCCAGACAAGCAAGCCATAGAGCCAGAGGATGCCGACGATCAACAGCACGCCGGTCCGGACCGAGGCGTTCTCGTTCCATTCCTGCCGGATTGTCGCCAACAGGTCACGCACCATGCTTTGCCTTGGGGGAGGCGGCGCGCCGGTTGACTTCCATTTCGACCTGGAGCGAGCGCGGATCGGCGGCGGGGACAACCCGGATGTTCGTGAATCGACCGGACTTCTGCAGCCTGGAAACCAGCTCCGCCGCCGGTTGAATGCCCGGGTTCGACAGGGTCGCGCGAATCACGCCGGCGTCGAGTCGGAGTTCCGAAACGACGACCCCGGCGGGAACGCTCTCGGCGAAGGCGTCGATGAGTTCAAGAGGCGCGGGATACCGATCGAGTTCGTTCCACGCCTGCAGGCGCTGCACGGCATCGAACGCGAGCGAGCGCTGTTCGGCAACCGGCGCGAAGCGCTCCTTCGCCTCGCCGAGTGAACGATCGAGCAGCCCCTCGACGTACCACTGACGGATCGAGATGACGCCGAGCACGAGAGTCGCGATGACCAGCGCGCCGCCGCCTGCGAGCATCAGCCGGCGCAGGTCGAGGGTGCGCACCGGCGCCCGCGCATCGAGCCTTTCGACCCGCTCGGGCCAGGGCTTCGGCAACGGCGAACCGGGCTGCGCTGCCGTCAACAGGTGCCAGCCCGCCTGCGAGTCGGCGTCCGAGACGCCCAGCGTCGCCATCGTCGAGGACCATTCCGCGGCGCTCGGCATGGCGCCGTAGAAGAGTTCCGCCGACAAGCGGCCCTCGGCCCAACGGCGGACGATCCAGCCTTCCGAGGTCCGATTGACTTCGATTGGACGCGCGTCGGAGGCGAGCAGCAGCGACTCCGGCAGCCAGGAGCGCACTCGTGCGACGGGCAAAGCCTCCGGATTCCACAACCACACGGCGGCCGTCGCTGCGTCGAGCCAGGCGACCGCCGCGGACCAATCGGGATATGGGGACCACTCGGACACCGCCAGGCGCAGCGCCGCCGCCCGCCGCCCCATCGGCACGCCGGGCAGTTCGAACGTCCTGAACATCACGAGGCGGCGCGGCACGACGCCGCGCGATCGCCGGTTCGTTGCATTCGCCTGCGATGGGCTCGCGGCGTCCGCATGGGCGACGGTTTCGTGTTCCATCGCGCGTCAGCCAGGGGGAAGCGGCGTCGCTCGCCGGGCGAGTTCGGCCACGTCGGCAGCAGGCAATGTCTCGTTGAAATCCACCGTCCAGGGCCAGCGGGTTGCGCGGGGCGTGATAGTAACGCGCACGCGTTCCGTCCTGCCCGTGGACGCGTGAGTGACCGTGACAAGCAGGACAGGCGACGTCACCGGGTCGACTGCAAAGGCAAGCAGGTCCGGCGACATCGTGGAGAACCGCGCGACGTAGCTCGCGTCCAGGAATCCTTCCCCTCGCTGCGCGACCAGGTCCTGTGCGGCAACCGGCGGCACGCCGAGCGTTGCGTACAGCACCGCCGGCGACGCGGAGTTCGGATTGACACGACCGGTTGCGCCCACCGTGAGGGCTCCGATGAACTGCCCGCTCATCGCGCCCGGGAGCAGCGACTCCCATCCGAGGACCGATTGCAGCGACAGCGGACTCTCCAGCGGGCGGTTGGGCGGCGGCTCGCGCTGGGCGGCGACATAGTCGCCCCGCTCGGCGCCGTTCAGCCGTCGAAAGTCGTCTTCGTCGATGAAGTCGAGGATGCGGTCGGCCAGCACGTCCCGTTGGTCGGTCGGAACGCCGACGAACTCCGCCAGCCGGCGCCACACGTTCAGGTCGGCTCGGTTCGCATCGATCAGCCCGGCCGCGTCCTGTACACGGACGTACACCCCGGCGGAGGGAAGCGAGTAAGGCCGGTTGTCGACGCGCAATGCCGTGCCGGGAGCCAGGCCGAACCCGAAGACGGTTGTCGGCTCCGTCATGAAGCGATAGACAAGCTCGGCCTTCGCCGACACCTTCGCGATCGCGAACTCGCCGTTCGCCGCCAGCCGCTGGATGTCGTCGACCTGTCGCATGACCTGCGAATACGCCGCGGCCACGAAGATCAGGATCGCGGCGCTGCTGAACAATACGATCGGCAGCAGGTAACCGCGCTGGCTGCGAGTCGATGCGCGGCGCGGTGCCCTCATAGCCGCGACGCCGCCTCATCGACCGAAGGCAGGACGCGCGGCAGAGCGAGCAGCAGTTGCGCGTTGCCGGCCCGGTCCTGGATCGCTACCCAGGCCGGCAGCGGGAGCTCCCCGGTCGCGCCCGTGCCCTTCCACTCCTCGAACGGCTTGCGACGCTCGTCGAAGTACCGGAACTCGGATCCCGCGGGAACTTCGAACAGCACGGCTTCGCGCGTTCGCTCGCGATACACCAGTTCGCGGCCGCCGCGCGCATCGCGCAGTTCCAGGGCATACGTCGCGACCCCGGCGCTCAGCAGCGGAGAGGACGTCAACCCCGACATGCGCTGCACTCCGCCCGTGAACCGTTCGTCTGGAATCTTCACGACAGGACGGGTGCCGGCCACGACTTGCCGGACCGCGTCGTGCGCGATGGAGTTGCGCAGCACGTCGCCCGTCACCGCGTGAACGCGCTCCGTGGACCGGGCCGCCATCACGAGCGCCTGCTGCACGAACACGATCAGCAGGCTGCCGATGACGAGCGCTGTCAGCACTTCGAGCAGCGTGAAACCGCGCTCCCGCGTCGCCGGACGAGAACTTCTTCATTGAAACGGCCCTTGCTCTCCGATCGACGCGGCGAAAGCCGACCTGTCTCGCGGTGAAGGCGAACCACTCCGTGCCCTGTCGCACGCCGGTGACCGTCACGTCGAACATCGCGACTTCGAACGGCCCTGTCTCACCGGCACGCACCGTGTTCCGCCGCGGCTGGCCCCGCATCTGCGAAGACCATCGCACCACGCAATCGGCGAGCGCCAACTCGCCGTCGGGCGTTTCGAACGGGTTCATCCGGTCGACCAGCTGCGCCGCGCTTTCGATCGCCTCGCCGCGCTGCACGGCCTCCTGCATCCGGTTGGTCGTGGACAGCGTGAAATTGAGCAGGGCGAACGACGCCGTGATCGCCGTCGCGACCACCGAGAGCGCGACGATCGCCTCGAGCAAGGTGAAGCCGCGGACGCGGGACCGCACCCGCGCCTCAGTCGAATTGCACACGGCAGAACGGGGCGGAAATCTGCACGGCGACCATCTGGTCGCCGGTGCTGATCGTGGCACTGGCGTCGGAGCAGAGGCCCGACGGCTGCACCCGCAACGGCTTGACGATTCGCACCCGGAAGTTCGCCGGCAGCCCGGGCCAGGCGGCTTCGCCCTCGAACGCGAGCGGCTTCCCCGCCAGCCGTCGCTTCGACCGGCAGCCGTTCGATCGAACTGGCGATCTCGCGCCGCTGCGTTTCCCGCGTGGCGGCGCTCACGAGGTTCATCGCGTTCGGCGCGACGAGCCCGACGAGGAGTCCGACGATCAGAAGAACGACCAGGAGCTCGAGCAAGCGTGAAGCCCGAGCCCCGAACTGCCGGCGCTACTGCGTGCCTGTCGGAACGGCACCGATGTCCGCATCCGTCCCCTCGCCGCCCGGCTTGCCGTCGCCACCGTACGAATAGATGCCGAACGCCTGCCCGCCCGGGCCTGGCACGGCGTAGCGATACGGGGCGCCCCACGGATCGGCCGGCACCGCGTCGTCGAGATACGGACCGCGCCATCGAGGCGCGATCGCCGGGTCGCTGGGCGCCGTCATCAGGAGAGCCAGGCCCTCGGCTTGCGTCGGATACCGGCCGATGTCCATGCGCAGGGTCTCGAGCGCGCCCCGCAGCAGCTTGATCTGTGCTTGCGTCGTCTGCACCTTCGCGGCGTCCGCCCGCCCGAACAGGCGCGGACCGACGAGGCCGATCAGCAGACCCACGATCACCAGGACGACAAGGATTTCGAGCAGCGTGAAGCCACGGCTCAGGCGGCCACGGCGGAATGCGATTGGTTTCATGCGAGGACTCAGACAGCGACCGACGACAGTGAAGTGACCGCGAGCATTATGCCGACCATCAGCGTCCCTATCAGGGCGCCGATGACGAGAATCGCAACGGGCTCGAGCAGCGCGACGAACCGGCGGACGCGCTCGCGCACCGCACGCTCCTCGAGGTCCGCCAGCTGGCCGAAGACGAGCGCAAGCTGGCCCGCGCGCTCGCCGGCCCTGAGCATCGCGATGTGGTCGGACGACAGCAACCCGGTGGGCGCAATCGCCGTCGAGAGCGCCTCCCCTGCCGCGATCTGCCGGCGGACGCGCTCGAGTTCGCGCTTCACGCCGTTCAACGACAGCGCTCCGATGGCGGCGTCCAGGCATTGCGCCAGGCGAAGCCTGCCCGCGGTGAGGTTCGCCATGAGGCGGAGCCAGCGCGCGATCTCGATGCGCTTCAGCCACTTGGCGATGGCGTCGACGCGGGCGGTGGCGTTGAGGGCCGAAACGCGCCGAGCCGGATCGACCAGCATGTAGCCGACGAGAACAGCGACCGCCGCGGCGCCCGCCAGGATGAACCAGAAGTGCGCGTCGATGAAGGCGCCCGTTTGCAGCACCACCTTGGACACGAGCGGCAGATCGGCCTTCGGCGACTTCAGCATCCCGATGAACTTCGGGACGACGAAGCGGAACAGCAGCACGACCGCCGCGAACCCGCTGACCACCAGCACCGTCGGATAGATCATCTGCGTGACCAGTTCGGTGCGGAATTCGCGCGTCCGGCGCATCAGGTCGGCGGACTCCATCAGCCCCGCCGACAACTCGCCGCGCGCCTCGCTCGCCGCCACCAGGGCGGGAACGTACTGCGGGAACGACATGCCCGACGACTGCAGGGCAGTGCTGAGGGCGACGCCGGCACGCAACTGGCTCTCGGCGGACCGCACGCGTTCGTCGCCGGACTGTTCCCGGATCAGCGCAAAGGCCTCGCCGATCGACACGCCGGCGGCCAGCATCAGGCCGAGCTGGCGCAGGAAGCTCTCGGCGTTGAAGCGCGCCTTCGCAGCCCGCTCCGTCGCAGCCGACAGCAGCGTGACCGTCAGTCCGTCGGCCTTCAGCTTGCGGAGCGCGTCGCCCTCGGTGCTCGCCTCGATTTCTCCCGACACCGACTGGCTGCCGGGCGAATACGCGGAGTACCGGTACCTCATGCGGATTCGGACTCGCTCGCGCTCACCGCCTTCAGGACTTCATCCATCGAAGTGACGCCTGCGGCAGCCTTCTGAACGCCGTCCTGGAGCATGGTCCGCGTGCGCAGCGACTCGAACCGCGACGTCGCGCCTTCGGTGCCGACGCGGATCAGGTCGCGGGACTTCTCGTCGACCTGGATGAACTCGTAGATGCCGGTGCGACCGCGGTAGCCCGATCCGCCACAGGCAGCGCAGCCCACCGGACGCCGGAAGTCCGGGCTTCGATCCGAGCGACTTCGCGATGTCGGCCCATCGTCCTTCATCGTCCGGCGCGCTGCAGCGCGGACACAGCTTCCGCACCAGCCGTTGCGCGATCACTCCGCGCAGCGTCGCGCTGATCAGGAAGGGTTCGACCCCCATGTCGATCAGCCGCGGAATGGCCCCGGCGGCGTCGTTCGTGTGCAGGGACGCCAGCACGAGGTGGCCGGTCAGTGCGGCCTGCACGGCGATCGACGCCGTTTCCGCATCGCGAATCTCGCCGACGAGGATGACGTCCGGATCGTGACGCAGCACCACGCGCAGCGCCTGCGCAAACGTGAAGCCGATCTCCGACTGGACCTGGATCTGCGTCACGTCCGGCAATTGGTACTCGACCGGATCCTCCACCGTGATGATCTTGCGCAGTCCGTCCCGAGCCGCCTCGAGGGCCGCGTAGAGCGTCGTGCTCTTGCCCGATCCGGTCGGCCCGGTCACGAGGACGATGCCGTTCGGCATCTCGAGCCAGGTGCCGCAGGCGCTGAAGTCGTCGGCCTGCATGCCGGTCGAATCGAGGGTCAGCCGGGCCGTGTTCTTCGGCAGGAATCGAAGGACGATGGACTCGCCGTGCACGGTTGGAATCACCGACACGCGCAGATCGAGTTCAACGCCGCTCGCCCGCGTGGAAAACCGTCCGTCCTGAGGCAGTCGCCGCTCGGCGATGTCGAGGCCGGAGATCAGCTTGATGCGGGAGACCACCGCGTCGAACTGCTGGCGCGGCATGCGATGCAGGTCGTGCATCACGCCGTCGACCCGAAGGCGAACCGCAAAGCCGCCTTCGCCGGGCTCCACGTGAAGATCGGAGGCCCGCTCGTCGACGGACTTCGCGATCAGGCCGTTCACGTACTCGACGACCGGCGCCTCTTCGGCCAGTTCGCGCAGGTGCGCCGACGACGGCTGCAGCACGTCGACGTCCGGTCCCCGGACCGCGGCGGCGAGGGTTTCGAGGGAGGACTTGGTGCAAAAACGCCACTTCGCACTTCGTCCTGCGGCGGTCTGCCCGACGAAGTCGCGCAGTTCAGCCAGGAACGGCTCGCGCGCCGCCACGGTCAGGTCGTCGTCAGCGGTCACGAGGGGGACGCATTCGCGCGCGAGGAACCACGCGAGCGGAGCACCCAGTCGACTGCATGCCGACTCGATCGACTGCGCGTTGACGACGACGTCGGCCGCGGCGAGCAGCGGCACGCCGGTGAAGTCCGACAGGACCGGCAGCAGCACTTCCTCGGACGCGTAGCCGCCGCGGATGACGGCCGACGCCAGGGTGCCGCCGAGCTGGCTCTGCAGGCGTTGCGCGCTCCTGAGGTCGTCCTCGCCCAGCACGCCGGCCGAGACCAGCCGGCTGGCGAGCGTGTCGAGCCCGCTGACCACGTCGATCGTCATTCAGTCCGTTCCATGCGGCGGATGCTGGTCTGCTCCCATGTTCTACGATTGTAGGTTAGCGATCCTCGGAACTGCCAGATGTCACTTCCCGTTTCCGTGACAGCGGAACGAATTGCCCGCTGCCGCGTCCTCGTCGTCGGCGATGCGATGCTCGATCGCTACTGGCACGGCGAGGTCGAGCGACTGTCACCGGAGGCTCCGGTTCCGATCGTGCGCATGCGCGGAACGGATGCGCGGCTCGGCGGCGCGGCGAACGTGGCCCGCAACGTGGTGGCGCTCGGCGCAAAGGCGGGGTTGTTGACGGTGCTCGGTACGGACGAGCCCGCCGCAGTCATCCGGCGCTTGTTGAAGGAGTCGGGAATCGAGGACCACGCCGCCGTGTCCGACGGCCTGGCGACCACGGTGAAGCTTCGGGTCATCGGCCGGCGACAGCAGATGCTGCGCGTGGATTTCGAGAGCGAGCCGGACTCCGACGTCCTGGCGGGGCAGATCGGCCTGTTTCGCGAGTTGCTGCAGAAGTTCGACCTGGTGTTGCTGTCCGACTACGGCAAGGGCGGCCTGAAGCACATCGAGCAGATCATCGGCATCGCACGCGCCGCGAACAAGCCCGTGCTCGTCGATCCGAAGGGCGACGAGTACTCGCGGTACGCGGGCGCGACGATCATCACGCCGAACCGCGCAGAGTTGCGGGAGGTCGTCGGTCGCTGGTCGGACGAGCGGGACCTGGAGCGGCGGGCGCAGGAGTTGCGGAAGAGCCTGGACCTGCAGGCCCTGCTGCTGACGCGCAGCGAAGAAGGGATGACTCTGTTCACGGAGCAAGGCGCATGGAGCGTCGCGGCAGCGGCGCGGGAGGTGTTCGACGTCACGGGTGCCGGCGACACCGTGATCGCCGTGCTGGCGGTCATGATGGCGGCCGGGCTCTCGCTGCGGGACGCGGTGACCATCGCCAACAAGGCAGGAGGTATCGTGGTCGGCAAACTGGGCACGTCCACCGCTTCGTACAGCGAACTCTTCGAGTCGAACGAATGAAGATCATCGTCACCGGCGCCGCCGGCTTCGTCGGTTCGAACAACGTGCTCGCGCTGAACGCGCGCGGCGAGCGCGACGTCATCGCCGTCGACAACCTGAAGCGCTCGGAGAAGTTCGCCAACCTGGTCGATGCGGAGTTCGGCGATTACTTCGACAAGCAGGAGTTTCTCGATCTCCTGCGACGTCGTGCCCTGCCGAAACCGGACGTCGTCTTCCACCAGGGCGCCTGCTCCGACACCATGGAGACCGATGGCCGCTACATGATGGAGAACAACTACCGCTACAGCGTGGAGTTGTTCCGGTGGTGCCAGGAGCTGCGGGTGCCGTTCGTGTATGCGTCGTCCGGCTCGGTGTACGGCCTCGGTCCGGTATTCAAGGAAGGGCGCGCCAACGAGCGCCCGTTGAACGTCTACGGCTACTCCAAGTTCCTGTTCGACCAGTTCATCCGCCGGGCGCTGCCCGACCTGCGCGCGCCCGTGGTCGGCCTGCGCTACTTCAACGTCTACGGACCGCGCGAGTCGCACAAGGGCCGGATGGCCTCGGTGGCGTTCCACCACGTCCAGCAGTTCCTGGCCGACGGTGCCGTCAAGCTGTTCGAAGGCAGCCACGGGTATGCCAGCGGCGACCAGCGGCGCGACTTCGTCCACGTCGACGATGTCGTCGCGACCAACCTGCACTTCTGGGATCACCCGGTCTCCGGCATCTACAACGTCGGTACGGGACGCGCACAGGCGTTCAACGACGTCGCGAAGGCGGTCGTCAATGCGATTCGAGCTGACACGGGCAAGCCCGTGCTGTCGCTCGAGCAGCTCGCTGCCGCCGGCGAGATCAAGTACGTCCCCTTCCCGGACGCGCTGCGTGGCAAGTATCAGGCGTACACGCAGGCGGACCGCTCGGCCCTCGAGCAGGCTGGCATGACGGCGCCCTTCAGGACCGTCGAGGTCGGGACGGCCGAGTACGTGCGGTGGCTGCTGGCGCAGGGACGGTGAAGGCAGCCGCGTTCCTCGACCGCGATGGAGTGGTCAACATCGACCGCGGCTACGTCTTTCGCCGGGAGGACTTCGAGTTCGTGCCCGGCACGCTGGACGCGGCGCGCGAGCTGAAGTCGATGGGCCTGGCACTGGTGGTCGTGACGAACCAGTCGGGAATCGCGCGCGGCTACTACGGGCCGGAGCAGTTCCTCGCGCTGACCGACTGGATGAAGGAGGCGTTTGCCGCGCACGGCGCGGCGCTCGACGGCGTCTACTTCTGCCCGCATCACCCGACGGAAGGCGAGGGGCCGTACCGACGGGACTGCCATTGCCGCAAGCCGGCGCCCGGATTGCTCCTCGACGCAGCCCGCGACCTCGACATCGACGTGCGCCGTTCGGTGCTGTTCGGCGACAAGGCGAGCGACCTGCAGGCTGCGCTCGCGGCCGGCATCCCGCACCGCGTACTGCTCGGCACCGACGGCCGCAAAGAGCCCTGCGACGTCTTTCCCGGAGGCCTCGCCACCGAGCGCTTCCGATCGCTCGCGGACGCCGTGCGGTCGGACGCGATGCGCGCGCTGCTGGCGCGATTGCCCCACGAGCGGGCCGCCGCATGAGCCGATTCGCTCGCAAGATCGTTTCGCGTGAACAGCTCGCGCGCGCCGCCGCCGCGCTCGCCCGTCCATTGGTGCTGACCAACGGCGTCTTCGACATCCTGCATCGCGGCCACGTCACCTACCTCGAGCAGGCGCGCGCGCTGGGCGCCGCCCTCGTCGTCGCGGTCAACAGCGACCGTTCCGTGCGCCAGCTCGGCAAGGGACCGGACCGGCCCATCAATCCTGAAGCCGACCGCGCCTGGGTCCTCGCGGCCCTGCAGTGCGTGGACCTCGTGACGATCTTCGATGAACAGGTCCCGCTGCCCGTGCTCGATCTCGTTCGCCCGGACATCTATGTCAAGGGTGGCGACTACGACATGGACATGGTCGAGGAGGCGCGATTGGTCCGCAGCTGGGGCGGCACGGCGCTCGCGCTGCCCTACGTTCCGGGACACTCCACCACCGGGACCGTCAACCGCCTGCGCGGCGCGGACTGAGTACAGTCGCGCCAGTCCCCAGCCATGAGCCGATGAACATCAGCCTTCCGCCCTCGACCTACCTCGCCCAGGCGGCGGTCGCCGGCTTCATCTGCGCGCTGGTCATCCTGATGCTGCGCCGGCCGGCCGAGCGCTGGGGCCTGGTGGACCACCCAGGCGGGCGCAAGCGCCACGGCGCGCCGGTGCCGCTGACCGGCGGTCTCGCGGTCGTTGCCGGGTTCGCGCTGGCGCTCACGTGGTCCTTCACTGCCCTGGGGCAATACGCCGCGCTGTTCGCCGGCATCGCTCTGCTGGCTGTGATCGGCCTGCTCGACGACCTCGGCGAGGTATCGGCGACGTCCAAGATGCTCGCGCAGGTGCTGGCTGCGGTCTTCATGACCTCGTGGGGCAGCAACTACCTGACCAGTCTCGGCGACCTGTTCGGAACGAGCCCGATCGACCTGCGCGACTGGGCGATTCCCTTCACGGTCTTCGCGGCCATCGCCGTCATCAACTCGGTCAACATGTTCGACGGGCTCGACGGGCTGGCCGGCTCTCTGGTGCTGGTGATCCTGCTGTTCTTCAGCGGCTTCGCGTGGACGATCGGCGATGCCCATGCGTCCAAGATCCTCATCGTGCTGTCCGGCGCGATGGCGGGTTTCCTGTTCTTCAACCTGCCGTGGCCCTTGCGCGGGCGGCACCGCACCTTCCTCGGCGACGCCGGCAGCATGGCGGCAGGGTTCGCCGTTGCCTGGTTCGCGGTGTCACTGACGCAGCGCGCCCACTTGAACGCCGTGCCGCCTGCCGTGATGCTGTGGGTGCTCGGCATCGTGCTGATGGACGTCTTCACGGTGACCGTGCGCCGTCTCGCGCGCCGGCGCAGCCCGATGGCGCCGGACCGCGATCACGTGCATCACGTGCTGCTCCGACGCGGCCTCGGCCCCCGCCGGACGCTGCTGGTGCTGGTCGGCGCCAACATCCTGCTCGGCCTGGTCGGCACGGCGCTCTGGCGGTTCGGCGTGCCGGACTGGTGGATCTTCTGGTCGTTCCTGGCGGTGTGCGCCGCCTACTTCGCGGCGTTCTTCATGCCGTTGCGCTTCTATCGCCTGCGCAGCCGCATCGGCTCCCCCGACGAGTACGAACGCGACAGCTGAGCCGGCTCAGATCCGGTACCCGCCCTTCCGCGCGTAATGCACGGTGGCATCCAGGAATCCCTGCTTCGACCCGCAGTCGAACCGCTGCCCCGCATAGCGGTACGCATACGTCGATCCGTCCGCCAGCATCTGAGCGATCGCGTCGGTCAGCTGGATCTCGCCGCCGCTGCCGCGCGGGATCGTCCGCAGGTGGTCGAAGATGCCGGGCTCCAGCACGTAGCGGCCCAGCACGGCGAGCGTCGATGGCGCGTCGGCGGGTTGCGGCTTCTCCACGATGTGCGTCACGCGCGACGTCCGGTCGTCGATGGCCTGGGCGCTGACGATCCCGTAGCGCGACGTGTCCTCGCGCGGCACGTCCTCGACCGCCAGCACGTTGCCGCCGCCGCGCGCCGCGCGCGCCTGCATCAGTTGCCCCATCGCTGGCTGCGCCGCGTCGATCAGGTCGTCGGCGAGGATCACCGCGAACGGCTCGTCGCCGACCACGGGCTCGGCGCAGAGCACCGCGTGGCCGAGGCCGAGCGGCTCCGGCTGGCGGATGTAGATGAAGACGTCGGTCTCGGGCGAGATGTCCTTCACGATCTCGAGCAGTTCGTTCTTGCCCTTGGCCGCGAGTTCCGCCTCGAGTTCGGGGGCCCGGTCGAAGTGGTCCTCGATCGAGCGCTTGTGCCGGCCGGTGATGAAGATCATCTGCCGGATGCCGGCGGCCGCGGCCTCCTGGACGGCGTACTGGATCAGCGGCTTGTCGACGACGGGCAGCATCTCCTTCGGCATCGCCTTGGTCGCGGCAGGAAGCGCGTGCCGAGGCCGGCTACGGGGAAGACCGCCTTGCGCACGGGCTTCATGTCGTGTTCTTTCATCTGCTCTATGGCGCGGCCCGATGCTAGCAAAGCGCAGCGTCCGCACCCAGCTAGTATTCGGGCCATGAGCACCTACGCCATCGGCGACCTGCAGGGCTGTGTCGACAGCTTCGAACGGCTTGCCGCGCCGACTTCCCGCGGCCGACGCGCTTCGTCTTCGTCGGCGATCTCGTCAATCGCGGGCCACAGTCGCTCGCTACGCTGCGCCGCGTGAAGTCTCTGGCGGAGGCGGGACGCGCCGTTGCCGATGCTCGGCAACCACGACCTGCACCTGCTCGCCGTCGCGGCCGGCATCCGTCCGGCGGCATCGCAGCGACACGCTCCAGGAAGTCCTGGACGCGCCGGACCGCGACGCGTTGCTCGGCTGGCTGCGCGGCCTGCCGCTCGCGCACCGTGGAACAGGGCGTGCCTGTTCGTCCACGCGGGCGTGCTGCCTGCTGGGATGCCGACCGGACGCTTGCGCTGTCGGACGAAGTGCGCCGACGCCTGGCCGCCGACGATTACGACGCCTTCCTGCGCGAGATGTACGGCAACGAGCCGGCACGCTGGAGCGAATCGACTGGCCGGGGCACGATCGCCTGCGCTGCGTCGTCAACGCGCTGACGCGCGTGCGCATGCTCGCCGCCGACGGCACGATGCACCTGAAGCACAAGGACGCGAGCGCCCGCGCTCCCGCGGGCCTCGTGCCGTGGTTCGATCACCCGGATCGCTCGACGCGCGGCACGCCGATCGTCTTCGGCCACTGGTCGACCGAGGGGCTCGTGATGCGCAACGACGTCGATCGGGCTCGACACCGGCTGCGTGTGGGGCGGACGTCTCACCGCGCTGCGCCTCGAAGACCGCGCGCTGTTCCAGGTCGACTGCCCGCAGTCGCAGGCGCCGGGCGACTGATCAGGCCGGTCGCCGTCTGTCCGCTCGTCGTTCGGCACGCCGAGCGCTCCGGCGATGGCCTCGCGCGCGGCCCGCGCCACGGCGTGGCGGTTGCCGTGCACCTCCACCGGGATCGCCGGCAGCACCGTGATGCGGATCTCGAGGTCGCGCGCGGCGAGGATCTTCGCGAGCGACGTGATCAGGCCCATCTCGCCGATGAAGGCGGCCGCATCGGTCGGACGGCCGCCGTCGGTGTACCGGATCGCGATCGGCCACACGGGCGCGCCGATCTCCACAGCCGACGCCAGCAGGTTCGAGTGGAACGGCAGCAGCGTCGCGCCGTCGGTGGTCGTGCCCTCGGGGAACACCGCGACCGACTCGCCGGCCTTCAGGTGGTCACGCACCTTGTGGTTCATCGACGCCACCGCGTGCCGCCGCCCGCGCTCGATGTAGAGCGTGCCCGACCGCGTCACCATCGCCCCGAGCAGCGGCCAGCGGCCGATCTCCGCCTTGGCCACGAAGCGGCACGGCGTGGCCGGCGTTGATCGCGAACACGTCGATCCAGGACACGTGGTTCGCGAGCACCAGCCGGCCGAGGCTCCACGGCTCGAGGCCGGTCGCGCGGATGTGCGGCGGGATCGGCTCGCCGTCGACGACGAGGCGCGCGCCGCAGACGGCGACGAGCATCCTCGACCATGCCCGGTTGATCCGGTTGCGCGTCGCCAGCCCGGCCAGCGGGAACACGAGCGAGCACGGTCGCCAGGCCGGCGAGCACGTGCAGCACGAACAGCGCCGCGCGCAGCGGCGCGAGCACGAACCGCATCAGGACCGGTTGACGCCTGGCTCGCGCATGCGCGGGGCCTGGGCGGGCCCTAGCCGCCGAGGCGGACGTCGCCGCCGACCAGCGTGTAGCGCGCGCGCCCCAGCAGTTCGTAGCCCGCGAACGGCGTGTTCTTGCCGGCGCTCTTCAGCACGTCCGGCGTCACCCGCCAGTGGGCCTGCGGGTCGAACACGACGATGTCGGCCTTGGCGCCGACCGTGAGCCGCCCGGTGTCCTCGCCGAGGATCTCGGCGGGACGGCTCGTGACCCGCGCGAGCGCCTTCACCAGCGACACCTTGTTCTCGCTCGCCCACTTCAGCGTCAGCGGCAGCAGCGTCTCGAGCGCGGTCGCGCCCGGCGCGGCTTCGCTGAACGGCAGTTGCTTGTCGTCGTCGCCGATCGGCGCGTGATCCGAACAGATCGCGTCGATCGTGCCGTCGGCCAGACCCGCCACGATGGCGTCACGGTCGCGCGCGCTGCGCAGCGGCGGATCGAGGCGGAAGCGCGCGTCGAAGTAGCCGATGTCGACGTCGATCAGGTGCACGTGATGGATGCCGACGTCGGCGGTGACCGGCAGCCCATCCTGCTTCGCGCGCCGCACGAGTTCGATGCCGGCCGCCGACGACAGGCGGCAGATGTGCAGCCGCGCGCCGCTGGCGCGCTGCAGCTCGAAGATGGTCTGCAGCGCCACCGTCTCCGCCACCACCGGGATCGACGGCAGCCCGAGCCGCCCGGCGACCGGGCCCGCCGCGGCAACGCCGGAGCCGGCCAGCGTGTCCTCGACCGGCCGCAGCCAGAGCGCCAGGTCGAAGGTCTTCGCGTAGCGCATCGCCTGCAGCAGCACGCTGTTGTCGTGCGGCAGGCTGCCTGTCTGCATGAACGCGACGCAGCCGGTCTCGTACAGCGTCTTGATCTCGGCGAGCGCCTCGCCCTTCAGCCCGGTGGTCAGCGCGCCGAGCGGGTACGTGCGGGCGCCCGCGGACGCGCGCGACGTCTGCCGCAGCATGCGGACGAGGCCCGGCTCGTCGAGCGGGGGATCGGTGTCGGGCGGACAGACGACGCCGGTGACGCCGCCCGCGAGGGCCGCCTGCATCTCGACCTTCAGCGCGCCTTCGCTGCCCGGCTCCATGAGCCGTGCGCAGAGGTCCACGAGGCCGGGCGCGACGACCAGGCCGTTCGCGTCGATCGTGCGGTCGGGGTGGAAGTCCTTCGGCCGCTCGCCGACGGCGGCGAGGCCGGTTGTCGGTGATGCAGACATCGCCCACCCGGTCCAGCCCCGAGGCCGGGTCGATCACGCGCCCGCTGGCGATGACGATCTTCATTGCATCCTCGACGAAGAAGCGGCGATGGACAGCGCGGCCATCCGCACCGCGATCCCGAACGTCACCTGCGGCAGGATCACGGCGGAAGCGCCGTCGGCCACGCGCGAGTCGATCTCGACCCCGCGGTTCATCGGCCCCGGGTGCATCACGATCGCATCCGGCTTCGCGAGCGCGAGCTTCTCGGGCGTGAGTCCGTAGTTCGCGAAGTACTCCTGCGCGGACGGCAGCAGCGCGCCTTTCATGCGCTCGTTCTGCAGCCGCAGCATGATGATCACGTCGGCACCCTTGATGCCTTCGTCGAGCTTGGTGAAGACCCGCACGCCCATCTCCTCGAGGCCGGCGGGCAGCAGCGTCAGCGGGCCGACCGCGCGCACGATCGGGCACCCCGAGCGTCGTCAGCGCGTGGATGTCGGACCGCGCGACGCGCGAGTGCAGGATGTCGCCGACGATCGCCACCGTCAGGTTGGTGAAGTCCTTCTTGTAGTGGCGGATCGTGTACATGTCGAGCAGGCCCTGGGTCGGGTGCGCATGGCGCCCGTCGCCGGCGTTGATCACGTGGATGTGCGGCTTCACGTGCTGCGCGATCAGGTACGGCGCCCCGCTCGTCGCGTGCCGCACCACGAACATGTCCGCCTGCATCGCGGACAGGTTGTCGATGGTGTCGAGCAGCGACTCGCCCTTGGCCGCGCTCGACCGGATGATGTCCAGGTTGAACACGTCCGCGCTCAGGCGGCGCGCGGCGATCTCGAAGGTCGTCCGCGTGCGCGTGCTGTTCTCGAAGAACAGGTTGAACACGCTCTTGCCGCGCAGCAGCGGCACGCTCTTCACTTCGCGCTCCGCCACGTTGATGAAGCTGTCCGCCGTCGACAGGATCCGTTCGATCACGGCCTTCGGCAGGCCCTCCGTCGACAGCAGGTGATGCAGCTCGCCGTTCGAGTTGAGCTGCGGATTCCTCGTTCCCATTCCCGTTCCCTGTTTGCCCATTGCCCGTTGCCGGATTCCGTCCCTCGGTCTTCCGTCGCCTCAGTCCCCGCGCTTCTCCATCGTCAGGTGCAGCCGCCCGTCGTCGTCGCGGACCAGCACGACGGCGACGTCGGATGGCAGTTCGATCGTCGCGCCGACGATGCTGGCGGCGACCGGCAGTTCGCGTCCGCCGCGATCGATCAGCACCGCGAGGTCGACCTTCGCGGGCCGCCCGTAGTCGAAGATCTCGTTCATCGCCGCGCGCACGGTGCGCCCGGAATTCAGCACGTCGTCGACCAGCAGGATGTGGCTGCCCGCGACGTCGAATGCGATCTGCGAAGGACGCACGGCCGGCTTCAGGCCGGACTGGTCGAAGTCGTCCCGGTAGAACGAGACGTCGAGGATGCCGACCGGATCGGCGATGCCGAGGTCGTGCTTCAGCCGCTCGGCCAGCCACACGCCGCCCGTATGGACACCGACGAGTTTCAGTTTCTCGCCCACGAACGTCTCGCGGGCGCGCTGCGCCAGTTGTCGGTAGATCGTCTCGGCGTCGAGTTCAAGCATCGCGTCCGCCCTCCTCGTCGAACCACTGTTGAAGGATCAAGGCGGCAGCCGCGGCGTCGACGTCGTCCGCACGCGCGCTCACTGCCGATGTGTATCGCTCGTCCACCTGTGCCACGGGTCGCCGGTACCGGCCTTCGAGTTGCCGGGCAAAGCGCTCGCAGCGGGCGGTCATTTCGTGCCGGGTTCCGTCAGGGTGGCGCGGGATGCCGACCACCAGTCGCGCCGGCTCCCATTCGGCAACGAGCGCGGCGACCGCATCCCACCGCGCCGCGACGGTGCCGGCATTGACCGTGGTCAACGGGCGCGCTTCGCGCGTCACGCTGTTGCCGATCGCCACGCCGATGCGGCGCGCGCCGAAGTCGAAACCGATCACGACTTGGTCGGTCATCGGGGAAAGAAGGGAAACGGGGTGAGGAGCCGGAGCGGTTGCGTGACCATCGAGGTCACGCATGGCCGGCCTGTCCCGAGAGCTGCAGCGTGTCGATTCCCAGCAGCTTCAGTGCGGCGTTGTACTTCTCGTCGGCCGGCGTCTCGAAGATGATGCCCGGCTGCGCCGTCACCGTGAGCCAGGCGTTCTGCGCGATCTCGCTCTCGAGCTGACCGGCGCCCCAGCCCGAATAGCCGAGGGTCACCAGCATCTTGTCCGGTCCGGAGCCGCCGGCCACCGCTTCGAGCACGTCCTTCGACGTCGTCAGCGACACGTCGGGCGTGATCGGGAGCGTCGAGCTGTACGCCTTCGGTGGACCGTGAAGCACGAAACCGCGCTCCGTCTGGACCGGACCGCCGAAGAAGACGGGCGCGTCCTTCCATGGCGCGATCTCGAGCTTGAGATCGATCCGGTCGAACAGGGTTTCGAGGGTGAGGTCCGTCGGCCGGTTGATGACGAGGCCGAGGGCGCCGCGCTCGCTGTGGTCGCAGATGTAGACCACGGCCCCGGAAAAGTTCGGGTCCACCATGGCGGGCATGGCGATCAGGAACTGATGTTTCAAGTCCATCGGACCGCTCGGCATGGCGCCGATTGTAAACTCCCCCGCACTGCCGCCCCCTCTCCCGTCCGGTTCCCCGATGTCCCTTGACGCTGGCCTCGTCTGGTTCCGGCGCGACCTTCGTCTGTCCGACCACGCCGCGCTCGCGGCCGCGCTCGGGTCGTGCCGGCGCGTCCACTGCGTCTTCGTCTACGACCGCGCGATCCTCGACGAGTTGCGCGCGGCCGGCCTGGGCGCGGACCGCCGGGTCGAATTCATCCACGCCGCGGTCGGCGCGCTCGACGAAGCGCTGCGCGCGCGCGGCGGCAGTCTGACGATCACGCACGGCGCGTGCCGCGGACTCGGTCGTCGACCTCGCACGGCGGCTGAACGTCGACGCCGTGTTCGCCAGCACGGACTACGAGCCTTACGCGACGGCCCGCGACGCCGAGGTCGCACGTCTGCTCGCCGGGCAGGGACGGCGCCTGTCCATGCACAAGGACCAGGTGATCTTCGAGAAGGGCGAAGTGATGACGGGCGCCGGCACGCCGTTCTCGGTCTTCACGCCGTACCGCAATGCCTGGCTGAAGCGCCTCACGGATGCGGACGTCGCCGAGCACGTCATGGACTTCGCGCCGCTCGCGCCGCCCGCCGGGCCGCCGCTGCGCCCGACGCTCGAGCAACTCGGGTTCGGAAGGACGAACCTCGCCGAGTTGCGCCTGCCGCTGGGCGAAGCGGGAGCGAAGCAACTCCTCGACGACTTCGTCGGCCGCATCGACGACTATCGGTCCACGCGGGACTTTCCGGCAGTGCGCGGTCCGTCGTACCTGTCGGTGCACCTGCGCTTCGGCACCATTTCCATCCGCGAACTGGTGCGCCGTGCGCGCGCGCACGCGTCCGAAGGCGCCGCGACCTGGCTCGCCGAACTGGTGTGGCGCGAGTTCTACCAGATGATCCTCTGGCACCACCCGCACGTCGTCGACCGCGCCTTTCGCCCCGAGTACGACCGCATCGCGTGGGAAACGGGCCCGCAGGCGCAGGAGAATTTCCGCGCGTGGTGCGACGGCCGCACCGGCTACCCGATCGTCGACGCCGGCATGCGCCAGCTGAACCAGACCGGCTACATGCACAACCGCCTGCGGATGATCACGGCGAGCTTCCTCACCAAGGACCTCGGCATCGACTGGCGCCGCGGCGAGCGCTACTTCGCGCAGCGCCTCAACGACTACGACCTCGCCGCGAACAACGGCGGATGGCAGTGGGCCGCCTCGACCGGCTGCGACGCGCAGCCGTACTTCCGCATCTTCAATCCGGTGACGCAGTCGGAGAAGTTCGATCCGCGCGGGCAGTTCATCCGGCGCTACGTGCCGGAAGTCGCGAACCTCGAGGACAAGGAGATCCACGCGCCGTGGCTCGCGCGCGCGGACCGGCAGCTAGCGGCCCGCTGTGTCGTCGGGCGGGACTATCCCGCACCGCTGGTCGACCACGCGCAGGCGCGACAGAAGACCCTGCTGCGCTACTCCGCCGCCAGGGAACGCTGAGGCGGGCGGAGCGCTCCCTTTCTGTGAGCGACCGACAGGTTGATCTATGGACCAGTGAGACGAGGCAGCGTGTTCGATCGAGCTCGATCCAACACCGAGTGAGGTCGTTTCCTGCACCTGGGCGAGCGGCGGGCGCCGACAAGCCAAGCAGACGCCACGACACCGCCGCTCGTTGGACCGGCGCTTTCGACCTAGCGTCCACAGCGCGCGGCGCGTCGATCGCGGTGTGGGGTGCCTCGCGCAGCGCGGCGCCGTGCGGCGGGCGTCGCATTCCAGAAACTGCGGCGGGCCGAGACGAGTACCGGCCGGAAGGCACGACCGGCGAAACCGCGAGAGCTCACTCCGAAAGCTGCCGGCCCGCGAGGAGCGCCCTTGACCCAGTGTCGCCCGCCGCGCGTCGCGCGGAGTCGAGGCGCCCCACAGCGCGGTCGGCGCGCATGTGACTCCAGCGCACGCAACAACCTATTGGAACTTCAGGTCTATCGAGCGCCAGGCGCCTGCGCAGGCGCGGCGGCTGGCGCCGGTGCGCCTTCCGCGGGGACGCAGTCGAAGCCGCTGCGTATGTGGTCGTTGTAGTAGCGGCCCTTCGAGGGGGACCTGCGCCACTCGCTGACCGTGGTGGGCGGAACGCCGCAGTAGTGGTACCAGACGCCGCTCAGGCTCACGAGGACGTACTGGCGATTCGCGTCGTAGCAGATCCGTCGCACGTTGGGGCTGTTGCGCGCGGGGATCGTCTCGCACTGGAACGGCGCCAGGTCCACCTCGCCCCGCGCCTTCACGTACGCGCGTTCAGCCACGGCCGCGCCCGCCACGGCAAGGAGCGCACACCCGACCATCACCGCCCGTAGCTTCTGCATCACAGCCCCCACGCGGACGGCCCGCCTACGCGGTCGCCCTCTCCTTCAAGTACTGCTTCAGCAGGCGAAGCAGTTCGTCTTCCTGGTAAGGCTTGCCGAGGTACTCGTTCACGCCCAGTTCGAACGCCTTGCTGCGATGCTTCTCCGCCGTGCGCGAGGTGATCATGATGATCGGGATGTCGGCCGTCGCCCGCGTGCCGCGGACATTGCGCGTCAGGTCGTAGCCGTCCATCTTCGGCATCTCGATGTCGACCAGCATCGCGTCGGGCTTCACGTCCTGCAGCTGCCGCAGCGCGTCGACGCCGTCCTTCGCCAGCATCACGCTGTAGCCCTGTCGTTCGAGCAGGCGTTGCGTCACGCGGCGCACTGTCAGCGAGTCGTCGACGACCATGATGGTCGGCACGACTTCCATGGGCAGCCCGGATAATCGGACACTTCGCCATCGACGTCGGTCGCTTCGCCGTGCATCTCCGCCCCGGTGGCGAGCACCGGCGGCTCCGGCGCCCGCGTGATCAGCTGGACCGGGTTGATGATCAGCACGATCTCGCCGTTGCCGAGGATCGTCGCACCGAGAATCCCGGCGAGTCGCGCGACCTGCGCGCCGACGTTCTTGACCACCACCTCCTGGTTGCTCGACACGTCGTCGACCGCCACCGCGAGACGGTCGTCGGCCGATTTCAGCAGCACCACGGGCGTCTGCTTCGTCAGGTGCGGGGGCGAATCCTCGCCGACGAGCTGCGAGAGCGGCCGCAGCACCACCTGCCCGACCGGCGAGATGTCGATGATTCCCTCGCCCAGCGCGGACACCAGCGTCGCCGGCCGGTAGCGGCGCACCTGTTCGACCATCCCCGCCGGGATGGCGTAGCGGCGCGCGCCGACCTTGGCCAGCACGACCTGCGCGACCGCCAGGGTCATCGGAAGGTACAGCGTGAACCGCGTGCCGCGGCCAGCCTCGCTCGCGATCGCGACGCGACCGCCGAACGACGCGAGCTCGGCGCGAACGACGTCCATCCCGACGCCGCGCCCCGCGAGTTCGGTGACCTCGGCGACCGTCGTGAACCCCGGCTGGAAGATCAGCTCCATCAGCTCGCGATCGCCGAGTTCCTGGCCGGGCGTGATCAGGTCGCGTTCGATCGCGCGCTCCCGAATGCGCTTCAGGTTCAGCCCGGCGCCGTCGTCGCTGACGACGATGACGATTTCATTGCCTTCCGGCTTGACGTCGACCACCAGCTCGCCGGTCTCCGGTTTCCCGGCGGCCCGACGCTCGTCCGGCGTCTCGAGCCCGTGCACGATCGCGTTGCGGATCAGGTGCTCGAACGGGCCGGCCATCTTCTCCAGCACGCCGCGGTCGAGCTCCGTGCCCGCTCCTCGCACGTCGAGGTTGACCCGCTTGTCGAGCTCCTTCGACGCCTGCCGCGCGACCCGGTAGAGCCGCTCGGAGATGTTCGAGAACGGCACCAGCCGCACCCGCATCAGCTGTTGCTGGAGTTCGCGTGTCAGGCGGGACTGCGCGGTGAGATCGGCGTCGGCCGACTGCAGGCCCTTGAGCATGTTGCTCTGGACCATCGCCACGTCCTCGACCGACTCCGCGAGCATCCGCGTCAGTTCCTGCAGGCGCGTGTACCGGTCGAACTCGAGCGGATCGAAATCCGCCGAGGCGCGCGATAGCCGGTCGCCGCGCGCCTGCAGCTGCGCGTCGGCCTGGAGCTCCACTTCGCGCAGCTGCGACCGCAGGCGCTGGATGTTCTCGGTCAGGTCCCCAAGCGAGCTCTTGATCGTGCCCACCTCGTTCTCGAGCTTCGAGCGGGCGATCGCGACCTCGCCGGCCTGGTCGACCAGCTTGTCGAGCACATCGGCGCGCACGCGGATGAAGGTCGACTGGGACGCCGATGGCGCGGCCGTCGGCAGCGTCGCGCGGACTTCCGTCGGCACGGCCACGGCCGGCACCGGCCTTGCCGCCTCGGCGGCACCCGCCGCAGCGGCCTCAGCCAGCTCGGGCTTCGGCTCGACGCGCGTGCCGTGGGTCAGCTCGCGCGCCGAAGCGAGATCGATCACCGGCGCGCGCGGCGGCTCCTCGACGGCCTCCGTCTCCTCTGCGGCTTCCGCGGGCGCCTGTGCCAGGGCGCGCGCCACCGCGTTCGGGTCGTGCAGTTCGTCGTACAGCGCCATGGCGCGGTCGTAGACGGTGTGCAGCGCGTCGACGGTTTCGGGCGTCACGGAGGCGCGCTGCATCGCCGCCTCCATGCGCGTTTCCATCGCGTGCACCAGCTCGCCGAGGCGCATGGCGCCCGCCATGCGGGCGCTGCCCTTGATCGTGTGCAGCTTCCGCATCAGGTCGCGAGCGAGTTCGCGATCGTTGGGGTTCGACGCCAGGCCGCGCAGCCCGGTGGCGACGGCAGGCAGCAATTCCGCGCCTTCGGTGAGGAAGACCGGGAGCAAGTCGGGATCGAGGTCGTCGCGGACCTTCGAGACCGCCCGCACCGACTCCGCGGCGGCATCCACGGCCTCGGCGACCCCGTCGTGCGCAACGGCAGCTTCCTCCGCGGCGACCAGGCCCTCCGCGTCGGCGGCGAGCACTTCGGCTTCCGGCGGCGGCGCGTCGCCTTCGACGGCAGGCATCGACACGATCTCTTCGACAACCGGCGCGGGAAACTCCGGCACTTCCGCCGAAGTCGGCTCGCCGTCGGCGGCGGCTGCGATCTCCTCGTGCAGGGCGCTGTGCGCACGCACGATGGAAACGAGGTCCTGCACCGCACCGGCTTCGAGCGGGGCTTCCGCGGGATAGAAGCCGGCGGCGAAGTGGTGAAGCATGCCGCGCACGCGGTCGATGACGCGCTCGAGCGTGTCGAACTGCGTCGCCGTCAACGTGAACTTGTGCGCATCGGACAGCGACGACAGCGTTCGCATCAGGTCTTCGAGCGGGTCGATCACCGCCACGACCGGTGTCAGTCCGACGGTGCGCGAGATGCCGCACAGCGAGTGGACGCGGCGGGTCACGCTCGCACTCACCGGCCGCGCTGGTTCGTAGCGCCACTCGGCGATCTCGTTCGCGAGCACGCGGATGCACTCGTCCGCTTCGGTCAGGAAGATCGAGTACAGGCCGTGGCTGATGTCGATCGGCCCGATCCGCTTGATGTCATCGACGGCCGGCCCGAACGGCTCGATCGATTCGACGGTGGCCTCGTCGGCGAGCGTCACTGGCTCGGGCTGCAGTGCCACTTCCTCTGCCGGAACCAGTGCCGGCTCCACGGCCGGCGCGGCCTCGGCATCCCGCTCGACGTCGTCGAGCGAAATGGCGAGCGCCGGCATGCTGACGACCGCCTCCGGCGCCGATGGCACGGCGGCGGCCGCCGGCTCCAGGTCCACTTCGTCCCCGGCCTGCGGGGGAAGTTCGCCTTCGTACTCGAACGCGCCGCCTTCGCGCACGCGCTGCGCCGCCTGTACCAGCGCGGCCGGATCGAGCACCGCCTCGGGATGCGCGGCGATGATTCGGACCCAGTGACGGATGACGCGCTGCGCCCCCGCGGCCAGGTCGATCAGGTCCTCGGTGGCCGGACGCTCCTGCGCGAGCCAGAGGTTGAAACACTGCTCCACGCCCCAGGCGCCCTCGCCGATGGTCTTGAAGCCGACCATCCGGCTCGACCCCTTCAGCGTGTGGAACGCGCGACGGACCGTGGTCATCGTCGAGTGGTCCCCCGGACGATGCCGCAGCACCTCGAGCTGCTCGACGATGCTCTGGAGCACTTCGCCCGCTTCCTCGACGAAGATCTCGCACAGTTCGCTGCTGGCCGCGTCATCGGACGCCGGCAGCGGCGCCGTGGGCGGCGGTGTTTCTGGCGCCTTGGGCGGTGCGAGCAGTTGCTCCAGCTCGCTCGCCACCTCGCGCGTGTGGCTTTCCTTCAACTGTGAAACCAGCTGCATCGCCCGGCCGGCGCGCGTCTTCAACGCGCTGTCATCCAGCAGGTCGGCCTCGTTCGAGATCATCGGCAGCAGCCGCTGCAGTTCGCCGAGGGCGCGGGCGTCGCCCGCTACGGCAACCAGCCGCAGGGCGTGGAGGTGGGCGATCTCCAGGTTCTTGCGCACGGCCGTTTCGACGTTGTCGGTGCGCTTGGGCTCCGGCAGCCGCATGTCGATGGTGCGGGGAGCGCTGTACTCGTCGTCGGCCGGTGCCTCGACCGATTCGGCCTGCAGCTGCCCGATGTCCGCCGTGAACACGCCCGTGGCCGGGTCGTAGTGGAACATCCCGCGTGGCCGGTCGATGTCCTGGCCGACACTCTCCACGAAGAACCCGATGGCCCCGAGGTTCTGCGCGATCCGCCCGAACTCCTCCGGCTCCGGCTCCACCGACGGGTCGGCGAACCGCGCGATCGACTGCTGCACGTTCCGGAGCGCAGTGACCGGGTCGTCATAACCGAGCAGCGACAGCACGCCGCACACCTGGTCGAACATCGCGCTGGCCCCGGCGAGATCGGAGCGCTCGGCCGGGTTGCGGAAGAACCGGTCGAGGCGCTGTTCGATCTCGCGCAGCGTGCCCTGCGTTTCCGCGACCACGGTGTTCATGGTCAGGCGGTCCTGCGCGCGCCGCGCCAGGTCCGACATCCACGGGCCGGCCTCGGGCAGCGACTGTCCGTCGCCCGCCAGCGCCAGGCGATCGGCCACCTGCCGCGCGCGCTCTTCGTACTCTGGTTCGATCTGCGGCAGTTCGTCGATGCCGAGGTCCAGGAACAGCAGGGCCGACGCCACTTCGAGCCCGAGCGCTTCGCGCACGGTCGGGTCGAGCTGCGCGAAGCCGCGGGTCGCGCGGCCGACGGCCTCGAGGGTGGCCACCAGCGGATCCGCGCGCAGCTTGCCCGCGCTGACGCGCGCCAGTTCGATTTCCTGGTCGAACTGCGCCGGCTCGGCGGCGCCGGCCACGACCTGGCCCCACACCTGCTTCGCCTGGGCCAGCGCATCCTTCAGCGCGTGCAGCGCGTCGGTGTCGACCGCGGTCAGCGTGGCGTCCTCGAAGTCGCCGGGGATCAGCGCATCGAGTCCGTACAGCCGCTTGACCTCCGCGACGCGCGGCAGCGCGCCCTCGGCGCGGCCGACGTAGTAGAGGGCGTCGATCATCAGCCGCTCGGCAACGGCGCCCGCGCCGTCGATCATGCGCCGCAGCTGAAGGTTCAGGCGCGCGAGCACGCGCTTCAGGTCGACGTCGACCGGCAGCGCGTTTGCGTCGAGCGCCTCGAGCAGGCCGCGCGCGACCCACCAGAAGCTGCGGGCGAGGCCGCGTTGCGGCATGTGTTCGAGGTCGGCGAGCGCCTCGCGCATCGCCTTGCGGGGTCCGGCCTCGTCGGCGTCGCGCAGGAAGCCGAGCAGGCCGAGCTCGAACCGCGCGCGGCGCTCGCGCAGTTGCTCCGGGGTGAACTTGCGCGACTCCATTTCGTGAAAGGCCGGCCGGCGCGACAGGTCCGGGAACACGAGGTCCGCCGGATGCACGCGCGGCGCACCGCCAAGAAGCAGCACGTCGCGGTAGTACGGAAACAGGCGGACCGGCTGGTTGGGACGGCCGGACAGCAGTCCCTCGAGGTACGCCATCACGGCCGACGTCGCCGTTTCCACGGCGCGCACGGACGCCGGCGTGCAGTCCTTCGGATCGGCTTCGAACTGGCGCGCCAGCTGCTCGATCGCATCGGTGACGAGCGCCACGCCGCGCAGGTCGAGCAGTTGCAGCGCGCCGTTGGCCTGGTGCACCTGGTTGCGGGCGTTGCGCAGGCTGTCGACGTCCTGCTTGCTGGCGACAAACGCCTTGAGGCCGTTGACCGCTTCGCCGAGCGATGTCCGGATCTCGTCGATGACCCAGGCGAGCGGCGCGACGTCCGAGGCCGCGCCGACCAGCTGATTCGGATTGTGTCTCTCGGCCATCGTGTTCTCGTGCCTCAGCCGACGCGGAAGCGGGCCACGGAGGCCTTCAGTTCGCGCGCAAGCGTGGCGAGCTGTCCGATCGACTGCGCCGCCTGGCGCGTGCCTTGCGAAGTCTGCTCGGTCACCGACAGGATCCGCTCGATCGATTGCGCCACGCCGCCTGCGGACTGCGCCTGGTCGTTGGTCGTCGAGGCGATCCGTTCGATCAGCTCGGCGAGCTGCCGCGAAACGCGGCCGATGTCGGCGAGCGCGTTGCCAGCGGAGTCGGACAGCTTGGTGCCCTCGACCACGCCCTGCGTGCTCTTTTCCATGGCCGCCACGGCGTCCTGCGTGTCGGTCTGGATCGTGCGGACCAGCGCGCCGATCTGCTTGGCCGCCTCGGCGGAGCGGTCGGCCAGGCGCTGCACCTCCTCGGCGACGACCGAGAAGCCGCGGCCCGCTTCGCCGGCGGAGGCCGCCTGGATGGCCGCGTTCAGGGCCAGCACGTTCGTCTGTTCGGTGATGTCCGTGATCAGCTCGACGATCTCGCCGATCTCCTGCGACGACTCGCCCAGCCGCTTGATCCGCTTCGCGGTCTCCTGGATCTGCTCGCGGATCTCGTTCATGCCGCTGATCTGGTTGAACACCGCGCGTTGCCCGCGCTCCGCGGCGTCGAGCGACGTGCGCGCCACCTTGGCCGATTCGGCCGCGCCCTTGGACACGTCGTTGATCTGCGCCGCCATCCGCAGCACCTTGTCGCCGGTGTCCTTGATCTCCTGCGACTGCGCTTCCGACGCGGTCAGCAGGCGCGTGGCGATGTCACGCGCCTGCGTGGACGCGGTGCTGACCTGCTCGGCCGTGTTGTTGATGCGTCCGACGAGGCCGCGCAGCTCCTCCACCG
Source organism: uncultured beta proteobacterium (assembly GCA_963841815.1). Classification (GTDB taxonomy): domain Bacteria; phylum Pseudomonadota; class Gammaproteobacteria; order Burkholderiales; family Burkholderiaceae_F; genus JAOUJD01. The sequence goes on from CAWJEE010000009.1 coordinate 247,285, forward strand.
TGTAGTTCACCGAGTCGGCGATCGCGCCCGTGATGTCCTCGGACACGGTGGCCTGCACCGTGAGGTTGCCGTCCGCGACCTCCTGCAGCTCGTTCATCAGCCGCAGGATCGCGGCCTGGTTCTGTTCGTTCGTCCGCTTCGCGTCATGCTCGAGCCGCTCCGCCTGCGCCCGCTGCACTTCGGCCTCCGCCGCTCGGCTGCGCGTGTCTTCGAGCAGCACTTTCACGATCGCGAAGGCGGACAGCAGCACCGCGAGGGCGAACACGCCCATGATGAAGAAGTTCAGCCGCCGCGTCGTCTGCTCCTTGTTGTAGAGGCTGCCCAGCTCGGTGGCCATCTGCCGCAGCTGTTCGGAGTCCGACAGGATCGCGAGCTGGGCTTCCTTCGACTGCACGATCGCCTGCAGGCCGCCGAGCGCGCCTCCGATCGACGTCTGCAGTTCGCCGTGGAGCTTCAGCAGCTCCTGCAGTCGCACCCGCGTCTCGCCGTCCGTCGCCACGCCCAGGCGCTGCGCTTCGCTGCCCGACAGCAGCCCCTGCGCGAGGTCGCGAAACTGGTTGACGTCGCGTCCGAGCGTCAGCGCGAGTTCCTGGTTCGCCGCGGTGCCGACCACCATCTGGGTGGCGCTGCGGCCCATGCGCTGCGTGAGCGTGACGAGCTGCCCCGCGGCGGCGATCTCGCGTCCGGACGCCCCGTTGGCGAGCTTCAGGCCTGCGATCTCCTCCGTCAGCTGCTGCAGGCGCGGCGTCGAAGTGTTGATTCGCCTGACGACGTCGCCGAACGCCAGCAGCGCCTTCTCGTTGGCGAGGATCACGGAGGCCGCCGACTGGCTGACCTTCCAGCGGTCGGTCAGGCGCGCCAGCGTCGGCTGGATCTCCTGGGAGGAAGACGACAGGCCACGCAGTTCGTCGCCGTTGGTCAGCGCTTCGAGGTTGGACGCGATCGCGTCGCGGCTTTCCTTCAGTTCGACGAACGCGCCTGCGTTGCCGGTTACCGCGTTCGGCGCCGCCTTCGCCAGGCGCTGCGTGTGCATCAGCGTGTCGCCGACGATCTCCGTCTGCAGCGTGCCGTTGGCCGCGAGCCGGTTGTCGAGCGCGATCACCGCGACGACTACGAGGAACGACAAGCCGAGCACGATCAGCAGCACCTGCACCTGCGTGTTGACCGGCAGCTCGCCGATCAGGGGAAGCCGGAACGACAGGAGCCTGTCCACCAGGCCGATCGCGCCGCCGCGATCCGGGCGCTCGATCATCACGGTCTTCGGCGCCGACCTCGAGCGCGAGCTGTCGTGTTCCGCGCCGCCCGCCTTCTTCCTGCCAAACATCGCGCTCATGTCCAGTGCCATTTCGTCCTCCGCCGCGAGATCAACGCGCCGCCGCGGCTACGGCCCGGCGCAATCCGGTCACCGCGGCCCGCCGCGGCGATGCTTGTTGGTGTGGTGCGCGCCCGAGTCCATTGCGTCGCCGGCGCCTCAGACGCCGATCACCGCAAACGCAGGCGAACGCGCGAGTTCGCGCAGGTCGAGCTCGGTGAACGCGACGCCGTCGGCGCCGCGGTAACGACCCTGTTCCCAGTTCGCGGCCGAATCGCCTGCAGCCGGCAGCGCCGTGAGGTCCTTCATGCTGCGGATGCCGAATGCGCGCGTGATGAGGATGCCCGCGTTGACCGACAGGCTCTCGCCAAACACGAGGATCTGCTGCGCCTGTTCCGGCGGCAACGGATCGCGGCCGGTCAGCTGCAGCGGGTCGACGACGCCGATCAGCCGTCCTCGCACGTTCGCCAGGCCGCGGTACCAGGGCTTGGTCCATGGCACCGGCGCGATGTCGGCAACCGGCACGATCTCGCCCGCCACGCCCATCTCGACAAGGAAATTCTCGCTTCCCGCGCGCACTGCCAGGCGGGTCGGCTCCGTCGGCAAGCCCGGCGCGTCCTTCAGCCGCTGTGCGAGCTGGGTCGAGAACTCGCGGAGTTTCACGAGTTGCCTGGCGCCGACTTCGGGTCTGTTGGCCATGGGTGTGTCCGGTCAGCCGAGGGCCGCGATCTTCTCGAGCAATTCTTCCTGCTTGACCGGCTTGACGATGTAGTCACGCGCGCCCTGCCGCATGCCCCAGATGCGGTCGGTCTGCTGATTCTTGCTCGTGCACATGATGATCGGGATGTTCTGGGTCGCCGGGTCCTTCGACAGCGCGCGCGTCAGCTGGAAGCCGTTCAGCCCCGGCATCACCACGTCCATCAGGATCAGGTCCGGCGACATCGTCTTCACCTTGATCAACGCCTCCTCGGCGTTCTCGGCCGCCGAGACCGCGAACCCGTTCTTCGTCAGCAGTTCCGTCAGGAAGAACCGCTCCGTGGGCGAGTCGTCGACCACCAAAACCTTCTTCACGCTCATGGTGCTGGTGCTGCCCCTGTGTCAATTCGTCGAATGGTGTCGCACGGCGGTCAGCAGGCTGTCCTTGCTGAACGGCTTGGTCAGGTACTCGCTCGACCCCACCATCCGGCCGCGCGCGCGGTCGAACAGGCCGTCCTTGGACGACAGCATCACGACCGGCGTCTTGTGGAAGCGCGGGCTGCGCTTGATCAGCGCGCAGGTCTGGTAGCCGTCGAGCCGCGGCATCAGGATGTCGCAGAAAATGATGTTGGGCTGGTGGTCGTTGATCTTCGAGAGCGCCTCGAAGCCGTCCTGCGCAAGGATGACCTGGCAGCCCGCCTGGTTCAGGAAGATCTCGGCGCTGCGGCGAATGGTGTTCGAGTCGTCGATCACCATCACCTTCTTGCCGCGAATGTCAGAGAAGTCTGCGGACATGTCGTCTGTACCTGGTTGCACGACCGCCGCGCACGCGAGCCGCCACTTGTCGGTGACCGGGTGCGCCGAACCCGGTGGGCAGGAGATCGCGGACGATTCGATCGACCGATGTTTGGGTTGTACCGGACCTCACCGTCCGAAGCCGCGCAGAAAACCGAGGTTCCGGGGTCAGATTTCGACCATTTCGAAATCTTCCTTGCGCGCTCCGCATTCCGGACAGGTCCAGTTGGGAGGAAGGTCTTCCCACTTCGTCCCCGGTGCGACGCCGTCATCCGGCAGTCCGGCCGCCTCGTCGTAGATCCAGCCGCAGATCAGACACATCCAGGTCTTCGTCGCCACGCTTGTCGTCATCGCCCCAGAACGGCAAGTGAGCCGTTAAAATCAAGTACTTAGCGGAGCATCATAACGTGGCACGAAAGGTCTTCCCTACCACCTTCGCGCTACACAAACCGGATCGTCGTTCCCGAGGGCCGAGGAGAGCGCGAAGCGATAGCGCAAACGCAGGTGAGTACCATGCCACCTGCGGCATCGACTGCCGTCTGGCCGGCCATTGCCCATCATGTCGTCACTCCCCGTCGTGCTCACGTTTGGTCTGTCGGACGCCACCGGCGCGGGGGGCGTGCAGGCGGACCAGCTCGCTTGCGCGAGCATGGGCTGCCATCCGGCCACGGTGATCACCGCGATCGCGACGACCGCACGCGAAGATGGCGATGACTGGCTCGCGATCGATGCCGAAGTCGTCGAGGTGCAGGCAAAGTCGGTGTTGCAGAACATGGCGGTCGCGGCCTTCAAGATCGGCGCGCTGGCCGACGCCGAGCAGGTGCAGCCGGTGGCCGAAGTGCTCGCGGACTTCGCCGATGTCCCGGTCGTGCTCGATCCCGTGCTCGACCACTCGAGCGGCGAAGAGTGGCAGGACGAGGACCTCGTCGAGGCGATGCGTGAACTGCTGCTGCCGCAGACGACCGTCGTCACGATGAACCTGTCGCAGGCGCGCGCGTTCGCGGCGTTCGGCGAGCCGGGTGAAAGCGCCGAGGCCTTCTCCGCGGCCGAGTGCGGGCAGCACCTGATCGAGGCTGGGGCCGAGTACGCGTTGATTTCCGACGCCGAACCCGGCGCCGCGGCGCTGGTGAACCTGCTGTTCGACGAGACCGGCCTGGTCCGGCGCGATGTGGTGCCGCGTATCGCCTCGCCGGCCGGCGGCCATTTCCGTGGCGCGGGCGACACGCTGTCGGCCGGGCTCGCGGGTCTCCTCGCGCAGGGGATCGATGTGCCCGAGGCCGTGCAGGAAGCCTCGCAGTACACGACCGCCGCGCTGATGCACGCTTTCGCCGCCGGACTCGGAGTCGCCGTACCCGACCGCCTGTTCTGGGCCGGCGATGACGAAGACGAGGTCAGCCGCGATGCCAACTGATCGCGCGCGGATCGCCGGGGTCTACCTGCTGACGCCGGACGCCATCGGCAGCGCGTTCGAGCGAGTCCTCGGCGTGGTGGACCAGGCGCTCGCCGCCGGCGTCCGCGTGGTCCAGTACCGCAACAAGCGCGCCGGCGCGCGCGAGCGCGAGCGGCAGGCCCGCGCGCTCGTCCGGCTGGTTCAATCGGCTGGCGCGCTGGCGATCGTCAACGATCGCGTCGATCTCGCGCTCGCCGTCGGCGCCGATGGCGTGCACCTCGGCCGCGAAGATGGCGACGTGCGCGCGGCGCGCGCCCGGATGCCGGACGGGCTGCTCGGAGTCTCCTGCTACGACGACCTGGCGCGTGCCGGGCACGTGGTGACCGACGGCGCCGACGCGATCGCGTTCGGCTCGATCTTTCCGTCGAGCACGAAGCCGCAGGCGCTGCACGCACCGCTCGAACTGCTCGCCGAAGCGCGCAGCCGCTGGCCGACGCGGCGCGTGATCGCGATCGGCGGCATCGACGGTGGCAACATCCACGAAGTCGCGGAAGCCGGCGCCCACGCCGCCGCGCTGATCAGCGCCGTGTTCGATGCAGACGACCCCGGCCGGGCCGCAGCGGCGCTGGTGCACCTGTTCAACGAAGGACAACAACGACATGAATCGCAACGAGCAGCTGTTTGAACGCGCGCAGAAGTCCATCCCGGGCGGCGTGAACTCGCCGGTGCGCGCGTTCCGCTCGGTGGGCGGCACCCCGCGCTTCATCGCGCGTGCCGAAGGACCGTACTTCTGGGACGCCGACGGCAAGCGCTACATCGACTACATCGGCTCGTGGGGCCCGATGATCCTCGGGCACGGCCACCCCGATGTCGTGCGGGCGGTGCAGGAGGCGGCGGCGCGCGGGCTGTCCTTCGGCGCGCCGACCGAGGCCGAGGTCGAGATGGCCGAGGAACTGCTGAAGCTCGTGCCGTCGATGGAGCAGTTGCGGCTGGTGTCGTCCGGCACCGAGGCGGCGATGAGCGCCATCCGGCTCGCGCGCGGGGCGGCGGGCGGCGGCAAGGGCCGCCGCAAGATCATCAAGTTCGAAGGCTGCTACCACGGTCACGCCGACAGCCTGCTGGTGAAGGCGGGCTCGGGACTGCTGACGTTCGGCAACCCGAGCAGCGCCGGCGTGCCGGCGGAGATCACGCAGCACACGCTCGTGCTCGACTACAACGATCCGCAGCAGCTCGAGGACGCGTTCGCGCAGCACGGCGACGACATCGCCTGCGTGATCGTCGAGCCGGTCGCCGGCAACATGAACCTCGTGCGCGCCACGCAGGAGTTCCTGGACGCGATGCGCGCGCTGTGCACCCGCCACGGCGCGGTGCTGATCTTCGACGAAGTCATGTCGGGCTTCCGGGTTGCACTGGGCGGAGCGCAGGCGCTCTACGGCATCGATCCGGACATGACGGTGCTCGGCAAGGTGATCGGCGGCGGCATGCCGGTCGCCGCCTTCGGCGGCAAGCGCGACGTCATGAAGCACCTCGCGCCCCTCGGCGCCGTCTACCAGGCCGGCACGCTGTCCGGCAATCCGGTGGCGGTCGCGTGCGGCATGGCGACGCTGAAGCTGGTCCAGCAGCCCGGGTTCTACCAGCGGCTCGGAGAGCGGACCGCATCCCTGGTCGGCGGCCTGCAGCGTGTGGCGCAGGAAGCGGCGCCGGGCGTCGCCTTCGCCGGCGACTCGATCGGCGGGATGTTCGGCATCTACTTCGCCCCGCGGCCGCCCGTGAGCTACGCGGAGGTGATGCAGGCCGACAAGGAGCGCTTCAACCGCTTCTTCCACGCGATGCTCGACCGCGGGGTGTACCTGGCGCCCTCCGCGTTCGAGGCCGGGTTCGTCTCGATGGCCCACGGCGAGGACGTGATCGAAGCGACCCTGGCCGCCGCGCGGGATGCGTTCCGGACGACCGCGGCGGGCTGAACTGCGAATTGATCAACGGCCTGCGGGCCGGGAAGGGAACCTGGCCGCTCTCGCCGGGACCAAGGAAAGATGCGAACTCTGCTGACCGTTCTGTTTGCGCTGCTGACGCTGCTGAGCCAATCGGCCGGGGCGCAGTCGCTGCCGCGTTTCGGCGCGCCCGAGAGGCACGTCGACGCCGAACTCGTCGCCGCGACGGACGCGATCGTCCCGGGGCAACCGCTGACCGTCGGGCTGAAGCTCAAGCACCAGTCCGAGTGGCACACCTACTGGCAGGTGCCGGGCGACTCGGGCCTGCCGACGCGCATCGAGTGGAAGCTGCCCGCGGGCTTCAATGCCGGCCCCATCGAGTGGCCGCATCCGAAGCGCCTGCCGACCGGCCCCCTCGTCAACTTCGGCTACGACGGCGAGATCCTGCTGCTGACGACCATCCAGGTGCCGGCGGACGTGCCGGTCGGAAGCCGCGTGACGCTCGCGGGCAAGGCCGAGTGGCTCGAATGCAAGGATGTCTGCATTCCGGGCGAAAGCGACATCGCGCTGACGCTGCCCGTCAAGACCACGGCCGGTCTGTCGGCCCACGTGGCGCTCTTCGAGGCGACGCGGGCGCTGATCCCGCAGCCACTCACCAATGCGACGGGCCAGGGCACGATCGATGGCAGCCGGATCAAGCTGAGTCTCGCGCTGCCGGCTGGCAAGTCCGCGAGCCGGCTCGAATTCTTTCCGCTGCACGAAGGCCGCATCGAACCCGCCGCGCCGCAGGTGCTGAAGCGGGAAGGCGACGCGGTCGAGCTGTACCTGACGGCGTCCCTGCCGGTGAAGGCGGATGCGAAGTCGCATCGAGGGCGTTCTCGTCGCCAACGGCGGGCCCGCCGCGGGCGGTTGGATCGGCTCCATCGACCTGCCGCTCGTGGCCGGCATCGTGGCGCCGGTCAGCGCCACGCCCGCCACAAGTCCCGCTGCGACCATGTCGCTGATCGCCGCGCTGGGCGCGGCGCTCCTCGGCGGCCTGATCCTGAACCTGATGCCGTGCGTGTTCCCAGTGCTTTCGCTGAAGCTGATCGGTCTCGCGCAGCACCGGACACACTCGGGATCGCTGGCTGCGCACGGCATCGCCTTCGCGTCCGGCGTCGTGCTGTCGTTCGTGCTGCTTGCCGGACTCCTGATCGCGCTTCAGCAGGCGGGCAGCGCCCTCGGCTGGGGTTTCCAGTTGCAGACGCCGTGGGTGGTGGCGAGCCTGACGGTGCTGTTCTTCCTGATCGGGCTGAACCTGCTCGGGGTCTACGAGTTCACGTTCGGCAGCGGCGTCGGCAACGCGAAGGCAGCGGAAAGCCTGACGCGCAAGAGCGACTGGCGCGGCAGCTTCGCGACCGGCGTGCTCGCCGTGATCGTCGCCTCGCCCTGCACCGCGCCGTTCATGAGCGCCGCGATGGGTTACGCGATCACCCAGCCGGCCGCTGTCGCGCTGGCCGTGTTCGCCGCGCTCGGCGTCGGCATGGCGGCTCCCTACCTGCTGCTGACGCTGTTCCCGGCGTTGCTCCACAAGCTGCCGCGGCCCGGCCGCTGGATGGAGCTGTTCAAGCAGTTCATGGCGTTCCCGATGTTCGCGACCTGCGTGTGGCTGCTGTGGGTCCTCGCGCAGCAGGTCGATGCGGGCGGCGTGGGGCTGGCGCTCGCCGTGGTGGTGGCCGTGGGATTCGCCGCCTGGGCGCTTGGCCTGTCGCAGCGCGGTGCGTATCCCTTCCGCTGGGTGGCGCTCGCGGGCGCGCTGGTCGCCGCGCTGGCGTTCGCGCCGCTTGCGACCTCAGATCGCGCTGCGGTCGCGAAAACGGCCAGCAGCGACGACTGGGTCGCCTACTCGCCGGAGAAGCTCGCGCAGCTGACGAAGGAAGGCACGCCGGTGTTCGTCGACTTCACCGCGGCGTGGTGCGTGACCTGCCAGGTGAACAAACGGGTCGCGCTGAGTTCGGACAAGGTGATCAGCGCCTTCGCCGCCGCGGGCGTGGTCCGCATGCGGGCCGACTGGACGACGCGCGACGAGCGGATCACGCAGGCGCTCGCGCAGTTCGGACGCAACGGCGTGCCTCTCTACGTGCTCTATGACACGACCGGCCAGCCGACGGTATTGCCGGAAATCCTGACCGAAGGGACGGTGCTCGCGGCGCTCGACAAGATTAAGCTGGCCGCTCGCTGAATTGCCCTGAACGACAACCGGCCTGAACGACGATGAAGCTCCATGCCCTCCTGATCGCCGCGGTCGCCATTGCTTCTTCGCCGGCCCTCGCCGCGCCCGTGCCGGGACAGCCCGCGCCCGCATTCCGTGGTGTCGACGTCAACGGCAAGCCCGTGTCGCTCGCGGACTTCCGCGGCAAGACCGTCGTGCTCGAGTGGAACAACCCGAACTGCCCGTTCGTGCAGAAGCACTACACGAGCGGAAACATGCAGTCGCTCCAGCAGAAGAACACCGCAGCCGGCGTCGTCTGGCTCGCGATCAACTCGACCACCGAATCGCACTCCGACTACATGGCGCCGGCGAAGCTCGCCGCGTGGTTCGGGGAACAGAAGGCGGCACCGACGGCGATCGTGATGGATCCCAAGGGCGAGATCGGCCGGGCCTACGGAGCGAAGGTGACGCCGCACATGTACGTCATCGACGCGAAGGGAACGCTCGTCTACGCCGGCGCCATCGACGACAAGCGCAGCGCGAACCCGGCCGACATCAAGACGTCGACGAACCACGTCGCGGCCGCCCTCGGCGAAGTGGCGGCCGGCAAGGCCGTGACGGCCTCGACGACCACAGCCTACGGCTGCACGATCAAGTACTAGAAGTCGCAGGCGGCCTCAGCCGCTCTCGTCTTCCGGCGCGTCGCCCGCGCGCAGCGCGCGCGCGATCCACCAGGCTGCTCCA
>CAWJEE010000010.1:0-311838 GCA_963841815.1 uncultured beta proteobacterium
GGCTTCAGGTGAACGTGCGTGTGCGCGGCGGAGGCGTCGAGTTCCACGGTCACGAGGTTCAACTGGCCGTGGTGGACCCCTCGCTCGGCGGTCATTGCATCGGCGAAGCGGCGCACCTCGCTTGCCTCGCCCTTCAGGATCACGCTCTCGATGCAGTGCTCGTGGTCGAGGTGTGCATGCATCGTGGACACCGTCAGGTCGTGATGCTCGTGCTGCAACAGGGTCAGCCGCTCGGCCAGGTCGCGCTCGTGGTGGTTGTAGACGTAAGAGAGATTCGCGACGCAGTGCGCCCGCGCGTCACTCACCTCGCGCAACCGGTCGAGATGGGCACGAAGTATGTCGCGCACCGCTTCGGACCGGTTGCTGTAGCCGCGCTGCTCGATCAGGCGATCGAACTCGTGCGCGAGATCGTCATCGATGGAGATCGTGAAGCGTTCCATGGTGTCCCGGCGGCAATGGATCTCCGCCGAGTATAGGTTCGCCACGCCACTTCGCCGACGCCTGCGAAGTCAATGCGAGCCAGTAACCGGGAGAGCACGGAACAGGGAGCAAGAAGACAAACGCCCCGATGCAAGTGCACCGGGGCGTTCGGGAGAGCTAGCCTGACGATGTCCTACTTTCGCAGGAAATACATCCCACTATCATCGGCGCTGAGTCGTTTCACGGTCCTGTTCGGGATGGGAAGGGGTGGTTCCAACTCGCTATGGTCATCAGGCAATCGGGTTGACCTCTTGCGCAGCCACCGCCAGGCGACGGCCGTCAAGAGATCCAATCGGAAGAAGCAAAGGCTACGTGTTGCGTAGCGATCATGGTTGCGTTCGCGCCTCGACTCACTGAGGAGGCAGCACGGTTATAGGATCAAGCCTCACGGGCAATTAGTATCGGTTAGCTTAACGCGTTACCGCGCTTCCACACCCGACCTATCAACGTCCTGGTCTTGGACGACCCTTCAGGGAGGTCTAGCCTCCGGGAAGACTAATCTTCAGGCAAGTTTCCCGCTTAGATGCTTTCAGCGGTTATCTCTTCCGCACATAGCTACCCGGCGATGCCACTGGCGTGACAACCGGTACACCAGAGGTGCGTCCACTCCGGTCCTCTCGTACTAGGAGCAGCCCCCGTCAATCTTCCAGCGCCCACGGCAGATAGGGACCAAACTGTCTCACGACGTTTTAAACCCAGCTCACGTACCTCTTTAAATGGCGAACAGCCATACCCTTGGGACCGGCTACAGCCCCAGGATGAGATGAGCCGACATCGAGGTGCCAAACACCGCCGTCGATATGAACTCTTGGGCGGTATCAGCCTGTTATCCCCAGAGTACCTTTTATCCGTTGAGCGATGGCCCTTCCATACAGAACCACCGGATCACTTAGACCTACTTTCGTACCTGCTCGACTTGTCGGTCTCGCAGTCAAGCACGCTTATGCCTATGCACTATTAGCACGATTTCCGACCGTGCCTAGCGTACCTTCGTACTCCTCCGTTACCCTTTGGGAGGAGACCGCCCCAGTCAAACTGCCTACCATGCACTGTTCCCCGCCCGGATGACGGGCGCAGGTTAGAACCGCAAACAAATCAGGGTGGTATTTCAAGGTTGGCTCCACGAGACCTAGCGGCCCCGCTTCAAAGCCTCCCACCTATCCTACACAGATCGGTTCACAGTCCAATGCAAAGCTACAGTAAAGGTTCATGGGGTCTTTCCGTCTAGCCGCGGGTAGATTGCATCATCACAAACATTTCAACTTCGCTGAGTCTCGGGAGGAGACAGTGTGGCCATCGTTATGCCATTCGTGCAGGTCGGAACTTACCCGACAAGGAATTTCGCTACCTTAGGACCGTTATAGTTACGGCCGCCGTTTACTGGGGCTTCGATCAAGAGCTTGCACTCCATCACTTAACCTTCCAGCACCGGGCAGGCATCACACCCTATACGTCGACTCTCGTCTTTGCAGAGTGCTGTGTTTTTAATAAACAGTCGCAGCCACCGATTCTCTGAGACCTCTTCACGCTTTGGGCGTCTCTCCCATCACGCTACAAAGGCACACCTTCTTCCGAAGTTACGGTGTCAATTTGCCGAGTTCCTTCTCCCGAGTTCTCTCAAGCGCCTGAGCATATTCAGCTCGCCCACCAGTGTCGGTTTTCGGTACGGTCGTTTCCAACTGAAGCTTAGAGGCTTTTCCTGGAACCACATCCAATCACTTCGCGGCTAACGCCACTCGATCCTTTTCCTCGGTGATACGCCAGCGGATTTGCCTACTGGCCACCTACGATCGGAAACCGGGACATCCAACACCCGGATGATCTTCAACAGTCCGTCCCCCCATCGCATTGGAAATCGGTGCAGGAATATTGACCTGCTTCCCATCGACTACGGCTTTCGCCCTCATCTTAGGGGCCGACTCACCCTGCTCCGATGAACGTAGAGCAGGAAACCTTGGGCTTACGGCGAGAGGGCTTTTCACCCTCTTTAACGCTACTCATGTCAGCATTCGCACTTCTGATACCTCCAGCAGCCCTCTCGAGCCACCTTCGCAGGCTTACAGAACGCTCCCCTACCACGTGCCTTGCGGCACATCCGCAGCTTCGGTTACCGGCTTAGCCCCGTTACATCTTCCGCGCAGGAAGACTCGATCAGTGAGCTATTACGCTTTCTTTGAAGGATGGCTGCTTCTAAGCCAACTTCCTGACTGTCTTAGCCTTCCCACTTCGTTTCCCACTTAGCCGATATTAGGGACCTTAGCTGGCGGTCTGGGTTGTTTCCCTTTCGTGTCCGGACGTTAGCACCCGGTGCACTGTCTCCCGCGCTGACACTTCCAAGTATTCGGAGTTTGCCATGGTTTGGTAAGGCGCCATGCCCCCCTAGCCATAACAGTGCTCTACCCCCTGGAGTGATACGCGAGGCACTACCTCAATAGTTTTCGGGGAGAACCAGCTATTTCCAGATTTGTTTGGCCTTTCACCCCTATCCACAGCTCATCCGCTACTTTTGCAACAGTAGTCGGTTCGGCCCTCCAGTGAGTGTTACCCCACCTTCAGCCTGGCCATGGATAGATCATCTGGTTTCGGGTCTACACCCTGCGACTGGACGCCCTATTCGGACTCGCTTTCGCTACGCCTTCCCTATCCGGTTAAGCTCGCCACAGAATGTAAGTCGCTGACCCATTATGCAAAAGGTACGCAGTCACCCTTGCGGGCTCCTACTGTTTGTATGCATGCGGTTTCAGGATCTATTTCACTCCCCTCCCGGGGTTCTTTTCGCCTTTCCCTCACGGTACTAGTTCACTATCGGTCGATCATGAGTATTTAGCCTTGGAGGATGGTCCCCCCATGTTCAGACAGGGTTTCACGTGCCCCGCCCTACTTGTCGTGCGCTTAGTTCCACTGCTGTTCTTTCACGTACGGGGCTATCACCCACTATGGCCGTACTTTCCAGAACGTTCCGTTAGAACAACAGCTAAAACGCACAGGCTAGTCCGATTTCGCTCGCCGCTACTTTCGGAATCTCGGTTGATTTCTGTTCCTCTGCCTACTTAGATGTTTCAGTTCAGCAGGTTCGCCTCCACGCGCCTATGTATTCAGCGCGGGATACCCTTGCGGGTGGGTTTCCCCATTCGGACATCTGCGGCTATAACGCTTGTTTGCCAGCTCACCGCAGCTTTACGCAGGCTGCCACGTCCTTCATCGCCTATGATCGCCAAGGCATCCACCACATGCACTTAGTCGCTTGATCCTATAACGGTGCTGCCTTGCGGCGCGCCACGTTATTTCAAGTGACCATGTTGCTGTTCTCAGTTGTTGCTGAGAGCTCGAATGCAATCACAACCCGTTATCAACCCTCTCCCGGCTCATCGCCAGGCGCAGGATTGAAACGCTTTGCTTCTTCCGAATTGTTAAAGATCGAAACAGCGATTTGGCCGAAGCCAAACGGAAACGCACGTTCATGCGCTTTCGTATGGATTCAGGAGACTGGTGGAGGTGAACGGGATCGAACCGATGACCTCCTGCTTGCAAAGCAGGCGCTCTCCCAACTGAGCTACACCCCCGGTTCCGCACCTCACCGAGTGTGGTGGGTCTGGTTGGACTCGAACCAACGACCCCCGCCTTATCAAGACGGTGCTCTAACCAGCTGAGCTACAGACCCTCCGCATACAAACCGTCAGGGCCCGGCGCTGCGCGACGCCATTCAAAAACGACACCTCGCCACCCTGCGCCACTCGCTGCCGCAAGAAACTAACCGATAAGTGTGGACGCCTAAATCGAAGCGCTATCTCTAGAAAGGAGGTGATCCAGCCGCACCTTCCGGTACGGCTACCTTGTTACGACTTCACCCCAGTCATGAAGCTCACCGTGGTCGCCGCCCTCCTTGCGGTTAGGCAAACGGCTTCTGGTGGACCCCACTCCCATGGTGTGACGGGCGGTGTGTACAAGACCCGGGAACGTATTCACCGTGACATGCTGATCCACGATTACTAGCGATTCCGACTTCATGGAGTCGAGTTGCAGACTCCAATCCGGACTACGATCGGTTTTGTGGGATTAGCTCCCCCTCGCGGGTTGGCAGCCCTCTGTACCGACCATTGTATGACGTGTGAAGCCCTACCCATAAGGGCCATGAGGACTTGACGTCATCCCCACCTTCCTCCGGTTTGTCACCGGCAGTCCCGATAGAGTGCCCTTTCGTAGCAACTATCGGCAAGGGTTGCGCTCGTTGCGGGACTTAACCCAACATCTCACGACACGAGCTGACGACAGCCATGCAGCACCTGTGTCCACTTTCCCTTTCGGGCACCTAATGCATCTCTGCTTCGTTAGTGGCATGTCAAGGGTAGGTAAGGTTTTTCGCGTTGCATCGAATTAATCCACATCATCCACCGCTTGTGCGGGTCCCCGTCAATTCCTTTGAGTTTTAATCTTGCGACCGTACTCCCCAGGCGGTCTACTTCACGCGTTAGCTGCGTTACCGAAGGAGTTACCCCCCGACAACTAGTAGACATCGTTTAGGGCGTGGACTACCAGGGTATCTAATCCTGTTTGCTCCCCACGCTTTCGTACATGAGCGTCAGTCTCATCCCAGGGGGCTGCCTTCGCCATCGGTGTTCTTCCACATCTCTACGCATTTCACTGCTACACGTGGAATTCCACCCCCCTCTGACAGACTCTAGCGATGCAGTCACAAATGCAGTTCCCAGGTTAGGCCCGGGGATTTCACACCTGTCTTGCAAAGCCGCCTGCGTACGCTTTACGCCCAGTAATTCCGATTAACGCTTGCACCCTACGTATTACCGCGGCTGCTGGCACGTAGTTAGCCGGTGCTTATTCTGCAGGTACCGTCATTAGCGCAAGGTATTGGCTTGCGCCGTTTCGTTCCTGCCAAAAGCGGTTTACAACCCGAAGGCCTTCTTCCCGCACGCGGCATGGCTGGATCAGGCTTGCGCCCATTGTCCAAAATTCCCCACTGCTGCCTCCCGTAGGAGTCTGGGCCGTGTCTCAGTCCCAGTGTGGCTGGTCGTCCTCTCAGACCAGCTACTGATCGTCGCCTTGGTGGGCTCTTACCCCGCCAACTAGCTAATCAGACATCGGCCGCTCCAATAGCGCGAGGCCTTACGGTCCCCCGCTTTCACCCTTAGGTCGTATGCGGTATTAGCCAGTCTTTCGACTGGTTATCCCCCACTACTGGGCACGTTCCGATGCATTACTCACCCGTTCGCCACTCGCCACCAGGGTTGCCCCCGTGCTGCCGTTCGACTTGCATGTGTAAGGCATGCCGCCAGCGTTCAATCTGAGCCAGGATCAAACTCTTCAGTTCGATTCTGTGTGCTTGATTACTCTCGCTGGAATCGAGGACATCCTGATGTTTCCACCTTGATGGTTCCTCTTCTTCCTTGCGTGAGCACTTATGGTTTGAGCATGCCGGCGCGCTTCGTCGTGAGACTCCACGTGCCGGTTGCGCCCTCATTAAGCGCCCACACTTATCGGCTGTTTCGTTTTTAAAGAGCGTTGCTGGCTTCCTCGCGGGCACCGATATTGCGGTGCAACCGTTCGCAAGCAGCGAAGAAGCGGAATTATGGGGCCCTGCAAAAGTCCTGTCAAGCGAGCCCACCGGGGCAAGTCATGGAGCGCTCTCTCGACTTTCCCTGGCCGCCTTTTGCTTCAAGGACTTGCGGCGACTTTCACCGAGGCTTCGCCGGTAGCTGGGCTCCCGTCCAGCCCTTCCCTTCCCACCGAATCCGATCCAGGCTGCGTCGCGATTCTGCGCAAACTGCAGCGATTCGATTTGTCGCAGTGCAATCGTCGTCAAGACTCGCTGCACGACGGTCGCTCTCGAGAGAGTTCTCGCTGCGGACGGCTCGCAAGCGCCCGTCAGCGATGCTTGAAGCGCGGCGCGCGCTTCTCGACGAAGGCCGTCATACCTTCCTTCTGGTCCTCTGTCGCAAACAGCGAGTGGAAGAGCCGGCGCTCGAAGAGCAGGCCCTCGGAGAGAGGGACTTCGTAGGCGCGATTGACCGCTTCCTTGGCCATCATGACCGCAGGCAGCGAGAACCCCGCAATGGCATTCGCAGTCGCGAGCGCTTCGTCGAGCACCTTGTCGGCAGCGACGACGCGCGATACCAATCCGGCGCTCTCCGCCTCGCGCGCATCCATCATCCGCGCGCTCAGGACGAGATCCATCGCCTTCGCCTTTCCGACGGCGCGCGGCAGGCGCTGCGTGCCCCCGGCGCCCGGGATGATGCCGAGCTTGATCTCGGGCTGTCCGAAGCGCGCGGTCTCCGAGGCGATCACGATGTCGCACATCATGACGAGTTCACAACCGCCTCCGAGCGCGTAGCCGCTGACGGCCGCGATCACAGGCTTGCGAATGCGCTTGATCGTCTCCCAGTTGCGCGAGATGTACTCCGACTTGAACACGTCCATGTACGACCACGTGCTCATCGCGCCGATGTCGGCGCCCGCTGCGAACGCCTTCTCGCTCCCGGTGATGACCACCGCGCCGATCGCCTCATCGCCATCGAAGGCGAGGAGCGCCTCGCCCAGTTCATCCATCAGCTTGTCGTTCAGCGCGTTGAGCGCCTTGGGACGGTTCAGGGTGATCAACCCCGCCCGCTCGCGGATCTCGACCAGGATGTTCTCGTAGCTCATTGCGCCTCCTCGCGTGGTTCGTTCCGTTTCCCCCGATCTTAGCGAGGGCGGGCCGCGGGCGACGCCGGCTCAGGCAGTGCCCGAGCGCTCCAGGTATTCGAGGATGTTGCCGGCGGTCAGCGACCGCGAATAGAAGAACCCCTGCGCGAAGTCGCACCCGATGTCCCGCATGTACTGGACCTGCTCGAGCGACTCGATCCCTTCGGCGACGACCTTCAGCTTGAAGTGCTTCGCCACGGCGATCATCGCGTGCACGATCGCGCGACTGTCGGCATCGCCGGGGATGCCCTCGATGAACGACTGGTCGATCTTCAGCGCGGTGATGGGCATTCGCTTCAGGTAGCCCATCATCGAGTACCCGGTCCCGAAGTCGTCCAGCACCAGGCCGACGCCCAGCGCCGCGAGCTCCGCGAGGACGTCGTTGTCGATGTCGCTTTCCTTCACGAGCGTGCGCTCCGTGATCTCGAGCACGATCAGGTGCGGATCGATCGCGTGCTTCGCAAGCGCCGAGCGGACCAGCGTGGGCAGCGCCGTCGACCCCATCTCGCGGCCCGCCACGTTGATCGAGACCGGCACGTCGAAGTCCGGCCGCACGCGCCGCCAGCGGTTGATCTGGGAGCAGACCTCGTTCAGCACCCAGCGCGTGATCCGCTCGGACAGGCCGCTGATTTCCGCCACGCCGATGAATCGGTCGGGCGTCAGGATGCCGTGCACCGGGTGGTTCCAGCGGATCAGGGCCTCGAGACCGACGACGCGGCCGCCGGTCATCTCCAGCTGAGGCTGGTACTCGCAGAGGAACTGGTTGCAGTCGCCCTGCAGCGCCTTGACCAGTTCGATGCCCAGCTGCACCTCGCGCGCCGCCCGCTCGTAGCGAATCGGATTGAAGAAGCTGAACTGGTTGCGGCCGTCGCGCTTCGCCTGGTACATCGCGGCGTCGGCGTTCTTCAGCAGCGTGCTCATGTCCCGCCCGTGCTCCGGGAACAGGGCGACTCCGATCGAGGCGGACACCTGCGTGTCGATGTTCGGAACGAGGTCCGTCCGGTGCAGCGCCTGGGCCACGCGCGCCGCCAGCAGCGCGACTTCCTGCCGGTGCACGAACTCGCTCACCAGCACGACGAACTCGTCGCCTCCCAGCCGCGCGACGACGCCGGTGTCGCCCACCGTCTCGCGCAACAGCTCCGCCGCGGACTTGATCAGCGCATCGCCGACAAGGTGGCCGAGCGTGTCGTTCACGTCCTTGAAGCGATCGAGGTCGATGAGCATCACCGCCATCCGCCGCTTGCGGTTGGCCGCCGTCATGATCATGTCGCGCATCGTCTCGCGCAGCAGGTTCCGGTTGGGCAACCCCGTGAGCCCGTCGTACCACGCGAGGTGTTCGATGCGCGTTTCCGCTTCCTGGCGCTGCGCGGCCTCGACCGCGAGCGCGAGCATCAACGCGGTGGTGTTCGCGAAGCCCACGTCGTCCTCGTCCCAGAAACGGCTCTCCTGGTGGCGGAGGGACAGGACGCCAACGACTTCCCCTTCGACCAGGACCGGCGCGTCGAGCACCGAACGCACGTGGGACCAGTCGGGATCCCCGGCGAACATGGTCGTCAGCCTCGAGGTGCGCGTGTCATTGACGATCACCGGCTGGCGGCTGCTCAACGGCGCGAAGTAGGCAGGGAACCGCGTCGAGGAGAACTCGCGCCCGACCCACTCGCGCTGGAACCGCTCGCTCTTGCGGTCGAACAACGACTCGCAGCGCAGCGCGTCCGGGTCATGGCTCAGGCGCCAGAAGCTGGCCGAGCCGACATCGAGCACTTCGGCCGCCGTGCGCAGGATGGTCGACAGCGCCTGCGTGAAGTCCGACTTCGGCTGGATCGCGAGTTCCAGCAGGCGTTCGCGAAAACGCAGCCGCCGGGCCTGCGCCCGTTCGGCCGGACCGAGGTCCCGCGCCGTCAGCACCAGTCCGCGCAGGTTCGGATCGTCGAGCCTGTTGGCGAGCATGCACGAGATGCTGCGGCCGTTGCCGGTCAGTGCGGCGCGGGTGCGCAACTGCAGATGCGTCGACTGTCCGCGGCTGGCCGGTTCGTGCAGCAGACGGTCCACCGCGCGGCGAAACTCGATGCGCGATGGCTGGTCGAGGATGAACTCGAACGGCGAGCCCATGACGTCCTTTTCCTGCTCGCCGGTGATCGCTTCGAGGGCGGCGCTGGCGTAGATCACGCGGCGATCCGGGTTCAGGACCACCGTGAGCTCGGTCTGGTGCTCGGCCAGGGCGCGCGCGCGCGCCGCGGCCGCCCGCACGCCGCGAGCCGCGGCCCGCGTGACGTGCGTTTCAGTGATCACGATGGTCGCGAACTCGTCCTGCTCGAAGCGGAAGAGGCGCATCGTGATCGACGCGACCAGCAGGCGACCGCTGCGAAGCGGCAGCTTGGCCTCCACGCGGGCACGGTCGCTGGCCGCTGCGCGCAGCCACAGCCGGGTCCAGCGGCGCGCGAAGGCCGTGTGTGTCGAATAGGCGAAAAGTTCAGCGAGGCTCCGGCCGACAGGCGGCTCGCCGCTCGCCAGCGCCGCCGCTTCTGCGTTCAGCGCGAGGATCTGTCCGACCGCGTTGACGCAGAGAATCGGAACCGCAGCGTTCTCGAACGCCGCCTGGCGCAACGACCGCTCGACGGCGGCCTGACGCAGAGGGATTACTGTGGACGCCAAACGCACCTCGGTGATGGAGGCGCGCTGCAGGAACCGCGGCCCCACGTTCGACAGCGATTCTGCCACGCGACTTGACTGCGCGTAACGCTCCTGCCGCGTTCAAGAAGACCGGGCAGCCTCGCGCCGGACTTTCAGTCAGGCGACCGGCGCGGCCGCTCCCCCGCCCAGATGACCGGCGATCCGCTCGGCCGTCGCGTGCCCGGCCTTCACGCAGTCCCCGATCGACACGCCCCCACGGTAGTTCGCGCAGAAGTAAAGGCCCGGGATCGACCGCTCGTCCTCCTCGACCTTGGCGATGCGCTGCCGGTGCCCCATCGTGTACTGGGGAATCGCGCGGGGCCAGCGGGTGATTTCGCTCCACATGGGATCGGCCCCCGCGCCCAGAAGCCGCGCGAGTTCCTCCTGGACGGCGCCTTGGACCTCCCCATCGCCGGCCGCAGCGAGTTGAGGGTTGCGACGCCCGCCGACGAACGTGGTCAGCACCGCCACTTCCGACGGCGCACGATTCTCGAACATGGTGCTCGAGAAGAGCGTGCCGAGCACCGCGGGCCGCTCCTTCGCGGGCGCGAGGAAACCGAACCCGTCGAGTGGATGCAGGATCTCGCGCCGCCGATACGCACTGGCTACGACAGTGACCGGCGGATACGGGATCTCCCGCAGCGCCTGTGCGGCGACCGGAGCCATCGCCTGGACGATGTCGGCGGCGGCGTAGGCCGGAGTCGCGACGACGACGGCCCTCGCCTGCCGCTCGAACGCCATGCCGAAGCGTTCGCCGGTGACGGTGAACTCGCCGTCGGGACGCCGTTCCACGCGCGTCACCCTGACCTCGCAATCGACGTGGCCGACGGCCCGCGCCAGCGCGTCCGTCAGCGTCTGCATGCCGTCCCGGAACGAGAAGCTCGATGCCGCGTTCTTCGCCTTGTCCTTGCTCTTCTTTCGCTGGCGCGCGCCGAGGATCGCCCCCTTGATGAGGCTGCCGTACTGCTGCTCGAGCGCATGCAGGCGCGGGAACGCGGCGGGCACCGAAAGGGTCTCCGGATCGCCTGCGTAGATGCCGGCCACGAACGGCTCGATCGCGTAGTCGAGGAATTCCGACCCCAGCCGCCGACGCACGAACTGCGCGATCGACTCCTCGACCTCCGGGGCAGCCTTGCCGATGAACGGTTCGGCGAACAGGCGCAGCTTCGCTCCGAACGAGAAGAGCGGCGTCCGCAGGAAGGCGCCCGGCGACATCGGCAGCGCAACGAGCCGGCCGTCACGCAGGACATAGCGCTTCGACGACGCCTTGCTGCCGTCGATACGGTCTGCGCGGATCCCGAGATCGTCGAGCATCGCATTGATGAGGGGTGTCGTGTCCAGGCCACTGTTCGGCCCCCGTTCGAAGAGAGCACCCGAACGTCGCTCCGAGCCGATGACGCCGCCCGGCCGGGAGCCGATCTCGAACACGGCGACGCTCAGTCCCGCGCGCTTTGCACGAAACGCCGTCACGAGACCCGATAACCCGGCGCCGATGACGAGGACGTCTGTTGCCATAACGGATTCCACCAAGGCCAAGGAGACCGAAGAATTGCATTCGCCCCGGACGTGGACTTGTGCGTAAGCAAACTCATCGCTGCGGCGGGAGGCAAGGCCGCCCGCAGTTGCGGCGAAGCAAACCAGCCCGGCAGGCGCCCAGGGGCAAGCGCGGCGCCGACAGCGGCGCTGCGCTCGATCGTGGCCGGGAGTATCGTCCTCTTCCCCTGCGCTCCGCGACCCAAGCCATGTTCAAGGCCATCTACCTCAGCAAGGACGACGATCAGTTCCACGCCGAATTGCGCGAACTGGACGATGCGACGCTCGAAGCCAACACCGCAGGCACCGACGTCACCGTCGACATCGACTATTCGACCATCAACTACAAGGACGGCCTGGCGCTGACCAACAAGTCGCCGGTCGTGCGCAAGTGGCCGATGGTGCCGGGGATCGACTGCGCGGGGACCGTCGTCGCGAGTTCATCGCCGCGATGGACCGCCGGCGACAAGGTGGTGCTGAACGGCTGGGGCATCGGCGAGACCGCCTGGGGCGGACTGGCTCAGCGCGGCCGCTACCGCGGCGACTGGCTGATCCGCGTTCCGGCGCCGCTGTCGACGTGCGACGCGATGGCAATCGGCACTGCCGGTTACACGGCAATGCTCGCGTGCATGGCGATCCGGGACGCAGGCGTGGCTGAGGGCGACGTCCTGGTGACGGGCGCAAGCGGCGGCGTCGGCTCCTTTGCGATTGCGATCCTCGCTCGCCGCGGCTACCGCGTCTTCGCGAGCACCGGCAAGGTGGAAGAAGCGGCGTACCTGCGGCAACTCGGCGCGGTCGAGATCCTCGACCGGGCGGAACTTTCCTCCGCCGGCAAGCCGCTCCAGAAGGAGCGCTGGGCTGCAGTAGTCGACTCGGTCGGCAGCCATACGCTCGCCAACGCGTGCGCGCAGGCGCGCTACGGCGGGGCCGTGGCCGCGTGTGGGCTGGCGCAGGGCATGGACCTGCCGCTGACGGTCGCGCCGTTCATCCTGCGCGGCGTTCGCCTGCTCGGCATCGACTCCGTGATGTGCCCGATCGACCGCCGGACGGCGGCGTGGAAGCACCTCGCCGAGGAAGTCGACCGTCCGCGTCTCGATGCGATCACGCACGAGATTCCGCTCTCAGCAGCGATCGAGGCAGGTCGGCAGATCCTGTCGGGCACGGTCCGCGGACGACTCGTCGTCGACGTCAACCGCTGATCCGGCGCGCCAGCCGTTTGCCGTACCCTTGCACGATCCCGCGAACTGGCGGCCCAGGGACGGAGAGCCGGCGCGGCTCGAGGCTGACGTCCGCCCCCGGTTTCGGCAGAATCTGCGCTCCGGAAAGAGTGCCGACCACAGGAGAATGGAACACATGAGCTCTCGCTTGATTCGCAGCATCGCCCTGATCACCGTCGCCGGCTTTGTCGCCTCCGCGCCAGTGCACGCGCAGGACCGCAAGAGTTGCGAACGGGACTACAAGCCGCAGGTCGGTCAGTCCGGCAAGGACGTGGTGTGGGTACCGACACCCGATGAACTGGTCCAGCGGATGCTGCGCATGGCAAAGGTCACGCCGCAGGACATCGTCTATGACCTCGGCGCGGGCGACGGCAAGATCGCGATCGCCGCCGGCAAGGCCGGCGCAACCGCCGTCGGCATCGAATACAACCCGGACATGGCCAAACTGGCCCAGTGCTTTGTTCAGGCCGAGGGCGTCGGCAACAAGGTGAAGATCATCCAGGGCGACATCTTCAAGGAAGACTTCAGCAAGGCCACGGTCGTCACGATGTACCTGCTGCCCGAGCTGAACCTGCGCCTGCGCCCGACCATCCTGAACATGAAACCCGGCACGCGGGTGACGTCGCATCAGTTCACGATGGGGGACTGGGAGGCGGACGAGACGGCGGAGATCGACTACCGCACCGCCTACCTCTGGATCGTTCCGGCCAAGGTCGACGGCAACTGGGCACTGCGCGACCAGTCTGGCGCCCAGTACGGTGTCAACCTGAAGCAGGTTTACCAGAAGATCAGCGGCGAGGTCGTCGCGGGCGGCCCCAGGCAGCCGCTCGTCGGCGCGGCGCTGCGCGGTGACGAGATCAAGTTCGCGTTCAACGACGACAAGGGCGTCACGCGGACGCTCACCGGCACCGTCAAGGGCAACGAACTGACCGGCGTGCTGAAAGCCGCCGGCGGCGCGGAGACCAAGGTCACCGGCAGCCGCAAGTAACCTCCATTCAGGCAGTCCAGCCCCGCCCGCGCGGGGCTTTTTTGTTGTCCAGGAGCCGGACCATGAGCCCCGCCGAACCGAAGGACGCTCTCGAACCCGCACCGGCGGCGCCGCGCCCGGTGCTGTCCGTGTTCGACGCCGTGATGATCACGGTCGGCATCGTCATCGGAGCCGGCATCTTCAAGACGCCATCGATGGTCGCCGGCGTCACCGGTGCGGTGGACTGGATGCTAGTCGCATGGGTCCTGGGCGGCGTGCTGTCGCTGGTCGGCGCGCTCTGCTACGCGGAACTCGCGAGCAGCTTCCCCAGCGCGGGAGGCGACTACCACTTCCTGTCGCGCGCCTACGGCAAGGATCTCAGCTTCTTCTTCGCCTGGGCGCGCGTGGCGGTGATCACGACGGGCTCCATCGCGCTGCTCGCGTTCGTGTTCGGCGACTACATGAGCCGCGTGCTGTCGCTCGGCCCGAACTCGTCCGCGATCTACGCGGCGCTGACGGTGATCGTCCTGACGGCCATCAACCTGCTCGGGCTCCGCGAATCGGCGCGCGCGCAGAACATCCTGACCATTCTCGAGGTCTCGGGCCTGGTGCTCGTCGCGATCGCCGGCCTCATCGCAGTTGCGCCGGCCACCGCGCCGGCAGTGCCCGCCGCTGCCGCCGCATCGCCGAACGCCATTCCGCCGATGTTCGGACTCGCGATGGTCTTCGTCCTGCTGACGTACGGCGGCTGGAACGAGGCCGCGTACATCTCCGCCGAGGTCAAGGGCGGCCCGCGCGCGATCGTCCGCACGCTCGTGCTGTCGATCCTCGTGATCACGGCCGTCTACGTCGCGTTCGTGCTAGCCGTGCTGAACGGGCTCGGCCTCGAGGGCATGAAGAACAGCAAGGCGGTCGGCGCCGACGTGATGCAGGCGGCCTTCGGCCCGTTCGGCGCCCAACTGATCGGGGTGATCGTGGGCGTCGCCACCCTGACATCGATCAACGCGACCATGATCGTCGGCGCACGGACCAACTACGCGCTCGGGCGCGACTGGCCGCTGCTGGCGTTCATCGGGCAGTGGCACGGCACGCGGCACGTGCCCGTCGTCGCGTTCGTCGTCCAGGGAGCGATTGCGCTCGCGCTGGTCGCGTTCGGCGCGCTTCAGAAGGACGGGTTCTCGGCGATGGTCGAGTTCACCGCCCCGGTGTTCTGGTTCTTCTTCCTGCTGACCGGCGTCGGCCTCTTCGTCCTGCGCTTCCGTGAACCGCACGTCGCGCGGCCGTTCAAGGTCCCGCTCTACCCGATCCTGCCGCTCGTGTTCGTCATCACGTGCGGCTACCTGTTCTATTCGAGCGTGACGTACGCCCAGTCGCAGCAGGCCGTTCACATCACGTTCTGGGTGATGGGCTTCGGCGCGGTCGCCTGGGTACTGATGCGCATGCTCAAGCGGCGTTAGTCGTCCCTGGCTAACCGGGCCGTCGCCGGGACCCTGCCGGAGGAAGGGCGACGACAGCCGGGTGCACTATGCTGCAACGGTTGACGACCGGGGGTCGGACCGATGCAGTTGCTGCAGTCCATGTTGCTGATGCCGCTGGCCGACTGGCTGGCGATCGCGTGGTTCCTCGCCGTCTGGGTCGGCTACGCCGTGTTCGCCCGGCGGCGTGCCGAACGATCGGGCTCGCTGCTGGCCACGACCAACCGGTACCGCCGGTTGTGGATGATGCAAACGACCAGCCGCGAGAACCGTGTCGTCGACGGCGTCGTCGTGCAGAACCTGTCTACCAGCCCGTCGTTCTTCGCATCGACCACGATCCTGATCATCGGCGGCCTGCTGGCGCTGCTCGGCACGAGTGACAAGGCGACCGAGTTCGTGCGCGAGATTCCCTTCGCCGCGCGCACGTCGGCGTTCGTGTTCGACGTGAAGCTGCTGACCCTGCTGGCGGTCTTCGTCTACGCGTTCTTCCGCTTCACCTGGTCGATGCGCCAGTACACCTTCGGCGCGCTGCTGATCGCCTCGATGCCTGACGCGAAGGTCTTCGAGCGCGGCGAGGTGCAGCGGGAGCCGTACGCCGAGCGCGCCGCCAAGGTCGTCGGCCTCGCGGCCGAGACCTTCAACGATGGCCTGCGCGCGTACTACATGTCGTTCGCGGTCATGCTCTGGTTCGTCTCTCCGATCGCGTTCGCGCTCGGCGCGGCCGGCGTGGTCTACCTGCTGTACCAGCGCGAGTTCCACTCCGAGATCCTCGGCACGCTGAAGAGCTGAGTCAGTGCATGTGGTGCCCGTACACCACGGCGTGGCCCCGCCCGCGCACGATCAGCCAGTAGTTCACCGGCCACGCGGCGAAGCCCGCCACGACCAGTGCGAAGGCAAGGCTCCTGCCGATCACCATGCCGAGGACTTCGCCGATCGCACAGCCGGCCAGGCAGTGAAGCGTTGCGGTGAACGCAACCCAGGCCGACGCCGGCGCAGGCGATTGCGCAGTGCGGCCTTCGGGCCTGCCCTGAAGCGGCTCGCGGGCCTGCGCGTGCTCGTGCTCGTGCGAAGGATGCTCGTGCCTCCAGTGTGCGGCGTGTTCCATCTTCGTCTCCGTCGAACGTCGGGTCAGTGGCCGTACTGTCGGTGCGTACTCGGGTACGGAGTCAACAGGCGCTCGCTACACTCGCGCCACCTTCCAGGACTGCCATGCCGACTCACTACGCCATTCGCCCGGCCGATCCAGCCGCCCACCTGTTCCACGTCACCTGCCGCATCGACCAGCCCGATCCCGCCGGCCAGCTGTTCATGCTCCCGGCGTGGATTCCCGGCAGCTACATGATTCGCGAGTTCGCGCGGAACATCGTCCGCATCACGGCCCTCGCGGGCGGGCGCAAGCTCGATCTCGAGAAGCTCGACAAGCACACGTGGCGCGCCGCGCCCGCCCGCGGCCCGGTGGAACTGGCGTACGAGGTGTACGCGTGGGATCTGTCGGTGCGGGCGGCGCACCTCGACGAGTCGCACGGCTTCTTCAACGGCACGTCGGTGTTCCTGCTGCCAATCGGGCTGGAGCACGAACCGTGCACCGTCGACATCCTGCCGCCGGCCGGCGACCGATGCGCCGACTGGAAGGTGGCGACCGGACTGACGCCGGCACGCGGCACGCGTCGGCTGGGCTTCGGTTCCTACCAGGCGGCGAACTACGACGAACTGATCGACTGCCCCGTCGAGATGGGGACGTTCGAACTGGGCCGCTTCGAGGTGCTCGGCGTGCCGCACGAGATCGCCGTCACAGGCCGCGTGCCGAGACTCGACATGGACCGCCTCACCGCCGACCTGGCGCGCGTGTGCGAAGCGCAGATCCGGTTGTTCGAACCGCGCTCGAAGAAGGCGCCGTTCCGACGCTACACGTTCCTGACGATGGCGGTCGGTGACGGTTACGGCGGACTGGAACACCGCAGTTCGACCGCGCTGCTGTGCAAGCGCGACGACCTGCCCTTCAAGGGCATGAAGGACACCACCGAGGGCTACCGCAACTTCCTCGGGCTCGCGAGCCACGAGTACTTCCACTCGTGGAACGTCAAGCGCATCAAGCCGGCGGCCTTCGTCCCGTACGACCTGACCCAGGAAAACTACACACGCCTTCTCTGGGCCTTCGAAGGCTTCACGTCGTACTACGACGACCTGATGCTCGTTCGCAGCGGGCTGCTGACAGAGAAGCAGTACCTGGAGACGCTGGCGAAGACGTTCACCACGGTCCTGCAGCGCACGGGCCGGCTGAAGCAGAGCATCGCCGACAGTTCCTTCGATGCCTGGATCAAGTACTACCGGCCGGACGAGAACGCGCCGAACAGCGTGGTCAGCTACTACCAGAAGGGATCGCTGGTCGGCCTCGCACTCGACCTCACGCTGCGCACGGAGACGAAGGGACGCGTTTCGCTCGACGACGTGATGCGCGCGCTGTGGAAGCGCGCGCGCGACAGCGGCGCCGACTACCCCGGCGTGGAAGAGCACGAATTCGTCGAGGTCGCCGAGCAGGTGAGCGGACTCGCACTGGAGCGCCGGCTGCGGGAGTGGACCGAGGGGACGCACGATCCGGACTTCGCCGCGCTGCTCGCGCCCTTCGGCATCCAGTTCGCGGCGCGGCCCGCGGTCGACACGCCGCACTTCGCGCTGCTCGGCGTGAAGACGGCGAGTTCGGGCACCGACTGCAGGCTCGCGCACGTGTTCGACGGCTCGCCTGCGCAGCGCGCCGGCCTGTCCGCGAACGACGTCCTGGTCGCGCTCGGCGGGCTGCGCGTCACGCCCTCGAACCTCGACGGCCTGCTGACGCGCTACGCGGCCGGCGACGTCGTCGAGTGCCTCGCGTTCCGGCGCGACGAGCTGATGCGCTTCGAGGTGAAGCTCGCCACGCAGCCGCCGCTGAAGTACACGCTGACGGCTGAAGACAAGGCGCCGAAGGCGGCGCAGCGGCTGAAGGCGGGCTGGCTGGGCCAGCGATAGCGGCGGGCGGACGACGCCCTAGCACCACTCGATCTTCCCGCGGCCGTTCGCTTCGAGAAACGTGTTGGCGCGCGAGAAGTGGCCGCAGCCGAGGAAGGGAACCGGAGGACGCCGCGCCGACAACGGCGACGGGTGATTCGCCTCGAGGACGAGGTGAGGTTCCCCGATCCCGGCGCGACGCGCCTGCGCCTGCGCGCCCCACAGCATGAAGACCTTGGGTCGCGCATCGTCGGCCAGGCGCCGCAGCAGGCCGGCGGTCAGCGCCTCCCAGCCGCGACCGGCATGGGCGCCGGGGCAGCCGTCCTCGACGGTGAGCACGGCATTCAGCAACAGCACCCCCTGGCTCGTCCAGCGTTCGAGCGAACCGCTTGCCGGTGGCGCGCAGCCAAGATCGCGTTGCAGTTCCATGAAGATGTTGCGCAGGCTCGGCGGCGGCCTGACGCCAGGCGGGACCGAAAAGGCGAGCCCGTGTGCCTGCCCGGCCCCGTGGTACGGATCCTGGCCGAGGATCACGACGCGCACGCTGTCGAACGGCGTCAGCGCGAGCGCGGCGAAGGGCTGCGGCGGGTAGATCGACGCGCCCGCGCTGCGTCGCTCGTCGAGGAACCGACCCAGGCGCCCGCCGTCTTCGGAGGCAAGGAATGCCTCGACCGGATCGCGCCACCCGGGCGCGAGCTTCTCCGTGGCGATCACGCGAACAGCCGCGCGAGCTCCGCACCGGGATCGGGCGCGCGCATGAAGGCTTCGCCGACCAGGAAGGCGTTCACGTTGGCCGCTCGCATCCGCGCCACGTCGGCAGGGCGCAGGATCCCGCTCTCGGTGACGACGACGCGGTCACCCGGTATCCGTGGCAGCAGGGACAGCGTGGTGTCGAGCGTCGTCTCGAACGTGCGCAGGTTCCGGTTGTTGATCCCGACCAGCGGCGTCGTCAGCCGCAGGGCGCGCTCGAGTTCGGCGGCATCGTGCACTTCGACGAGCACCGCCATGCCGAGCGCCAGCGCGAGCGCCTCGAACTCGCGCAGCTGCGCGTCGTCGAGCGCGGCGGCGATCAGCAGGATCGCGTCCGCGCCCATCGCGCGCGCCTCGACCACCTGGTACGCGTCGACGATGAAGTCCTTGCGAAGCGCGGGCAGCCCGCTCGCGTCGCGCGCCTGCGCGAGGTACTCGGGCGCGCCCTGGAAATACTCGCGGTCGGTCAGGACCGACAGGCACGCGGCGCCATTGGCCGCGTAGCTGCGCGCGATCGCCGCCGGGTCGAAGTCGGCGCGCAGGACACCCTTCGACGGACTCGCCTTCTTCACCTCGGCGATGACCGCCGGCTCTCCGGCCGCCAGCTTGCGGCGCATCGCGCCGAGAAAGTCGCGCAGGTCGCCGCGTCGCTCCGCGTCGGCGCGCAGCGCGGCGAGCGGTCGGGCTGCGCGGGCACGCTCGACTTCAACGCGCTTCGTCGCGAGGATGCGTTCGAGGATGTCGCTCATGATCAGAGCCGCTCGGGCCGCGAGGCACGCCGAAACCGGGGTCCTCCCCCGATCTTCATGCGGCCAGTTTCCGGGTGACCTCGACGAACTCGGCGAGCTTCTTCTTCGCCGCCCCGCTCGCGAGGGCCGAGCGCGCGCGGGCGATGCCGTCGCCGATCGAGTCGGCGACGTTAGCTGCGTAGAGCGCCACGCCGGCGTTGAACACGACGATCTCGCGCGGCGTGCCTTCCCGGTCGTCGAGCGCCTCCAGCATCATCGACTTCGACTCGAGCGCGTTGCCGACCCGGAGCCCGCGGTTGGAGACCATCGACAGGCCGAAGTCCTCCGGATGGATCTCGTACTCGCGCACCTCGCCGTTCCTCAGCTCGCCGACCAGCGTCGCCGCGCCGAGCGACACCTCGTCCATGCCGTCCTTGCCGTGCACGACCAGCACGTGGTTCGAGCCGAGCTGCTTCAGCACGCGGACCTGGATGCCGACGAGGTCCGGGTGGAACACTCCCATCACCTGGTTCGGCGCGCCCGCCGGGTTGGTCAGCGGTCCCAGGATGTTGAAGATCGTGCGCACGCCCAGTTCCTTGCGCACGGGCGCTGCGTGCTTCATCGCGGCGTGGTGCGACGGCGCGAACATGAAGCCGAGGCCGGTCGCCTCGATGCACTTAGCGACCGCCTGGGGCGACAGCGCAATGCTGGCGCCGAGCGCTTCGAGCACGTCGGCGCTGCCCGAGCCGGACGAAACACTGCGGCCGCCATGCTTGGCGACGCGCGCGCCCGCCGCCGCGGCCACGAACATGGCCGCCGTCGAGATGTTGAACGTGCCCGCGCCGTCGCCCCCCGTGCCGCACAGGTCGACGAGGTTGGTCCGATCCGCGAGTTCCACCTTGGTCGAGAACTCGCGCATGATCTGCGCGGCCGCCGCGATCTCGCCGATGGTTTCCTTCTTGACGCGCAGGCCCATCAGCAGCGCCGCGATCTGCACCTGCGTGAGCTCGCCGCTCATCAGCCGTCGCCACAGCGACAGCATTTCGTCCTGGAAGATCTCGCGGTGCTCGATGCAGCGGACCAGGGCTTCGGAAGGTGTGATCGGCATGATGAGGGCTCAGCGCTTCTGGTTCAGGAAGTTCTTCAGCATGTCGTGACCGTGCTCGGTCGCGATGGATTCCGGGTGGAACTGCACGCCCTCGACGGCCAGCGTCCGGTGGCGCAGCCCCATGATCTCGCCGTCGTCGGTCCAGGCGGTGATCTCGAGGCAGCCTGGAAGCGAAGACCGCTCGACCGCGAGCGAGTGGTAGCGCGCGGCCGTGAACGGATTCGGCAGGCCGGCGAACACGCCGGCGCCGGTGTGATGGATGACGCCGGTCTTGCCGTGCATCAGCGCCTGCGCGCGCACCACTCGGCCCCCGAAGGCCTGTCCGATCGCCTGGTGGCCGAGGCAGACGCCGAGGATCGGCACCTTGCCGGAGAAGCGCTGCAGGACCGGGACCGACACCCCGGCTTCGTTCGGCGAGCACGGCCCCGGCGAGATGCAGATGCGGTCTGGCGCCAGCGCCGCGATCTCGTCCAGCGTGATCTCGTCGTTGCGCGCGACGCGGACTTCTTCGCCCAACTCGCCGAAATACTGCACGAGGTTGTAGGTGAAGCTGTCGTAATTGTCGATCATCAGCAGCATCGCGCCCTCCTACTCGGCATCGAAGCCGTCTTCGACCTGCTCGGCGGCCCGCAGTACCGCGCGCGCCTTCACTTCCGTCTCTTTCCACTCGCTCTCGGGCACCGAGTCGGCGACGATGCCCGCCGCCGCCTGCGCGTAGAGCATGTTGTCCTTGACGATCGCGGTGCGGATCACGATCGCGAGGTCCATGTCGCCCGCGAAGCTCAGGTAGCCCGCGGCACCACCGTAGATGCCGCGCTTGACCGGCTCGAGCTCGTCGATGATCTCCATCGCCCGCACCTTCGGCGCGCCCGACAGCGTGCCGGCCGGGAAGGTCGCGCGCAGCACGTCGAGATTCGTCATGCCCGGCTTCAGCTCGCCTTCGACGTGGCTCACCAGGTGCTGGACGTGCGAGTACTTCTCGACCACGTACTGCTCGGTGACCTTCACCGTGCCGGTCTTCGCGATGCGTCCGATGTCGTTGCGGGCGAGGTCGATCAGCATCAGGTGCTCGGCGCGCTCCTTCGGGTCGGCGGCGAGTTCCGCCGCCAGCGCCTCGTCCTGTTCCGGCGTCGCGCCGCGCGTGCGCGTGCCGGCGATCGGGCGGATCGCCACCATCCGCTTGCCCTGCCGGTCCTCGCTGCGCACCAGGATCTCCGGCGACGCGCCGACCACGTGGAAGCTGCCGAAGTTGTAGAAGTACATGTAGGGCGAAGGATTCAGCGTGCGCAGCGCCCGGTACAGGCTCAGCGGCGAGTCCGCGTACTGCTTGTGGATGCGCTGGCCGATCTGCACCTGCATCACGTCGCCGGCGGCGATGTACTCCTTGGCGCGCGCGACGGCGGAGAGGTAGGCCTCCTTCGAGAACTCGCGGTACTCCTCGCGCCGCACGCTCGCGCGCGAGTGCGGCGGCTCGATCGGCCTGGCGAGCTTCGCCTTCAGCTCGCGCAGCCGCTGCCTGGCGCGCGCGTACGCCTCCGGCTTGCGCGGGTCGGCGTGGACGATCAGGTAGATGCGGCCGGCGAGGTTGTCGATGACCGCCACTTCTTCGGACAGCAGCAGCAGGATGTCCGGCACCCCGAGGTCGTCCGGCTTCGGATGCGCGAGCTTCTTCTCGATCACGCGCACGACGTCGTAGCCGAAGTACCCGGCGAGGCCGCCGGCGAAAGCGCGGCAGTCCCGGACGCTGCGCGACCTTGAACTGACCGGCGAAGCGCTCGACGGCCGCCAGCGGATCGCCCTCGATCGTTTCGATCACGCGACCGTCTTCGACGACTTCCGTCACCGACCCGGTGTCGCGGATGAAGGAACGGATCGCCGTGCGCGCCGGCAGGCCGATGAACGAGTAGCGGCCGAAGCGCTCGCCGCCGACCACCGACTCGAGCAGGAAGCTGTTCGGTTCGTTGGCGAGCTTCAGGTACAGCGACAGCGGGGTTTCGAGGTCGGCGAAGCTCTCGGCGATCAGCGGAATGCGCGTGTAGCCCTGTACGGCCAGCGCCTTGAATTCCAGTTCAGTCACGATTCACCACTTTGATCAGTGCGCCGCGCGGATGGCGGCGGGGATTCGACGAGGAGCGCCGTGCACGCACGGCCCGGCAGTCAATGACGCCAGCAGGCGCCAGCGATGACCCGCCGCCATCGGGCGTTGCCCGGGCGGCCACCACGTGCCTTGTTCTCGTCGGCAGGACTCATCGCGAGTCGCGGTTTCAGTTGGGTGATGAAGCGTGCAGCGGCTCGATCAGGCGAGCCGCGTCGAGCAGCCCGGGCACTATAGCATCGGCATCGAGCTCGCTGACCGGGCGGCCTTCGTTGTATCCGGTCTCGACGACGATCACCCGGCAGCCCGCGGCGCGCGCCGACAGCACGTCGTTTTCCGAGTCGCCGACCATCGCCGTCTCGCTCGGCAGCAGCTTCAGCAGCGCGCAGGCGTGCAGCATCGGCGCCGGATGCGGCTTCTTCTCGACGGTGTCATCGCCGGACACGATCACGTCGAAGTCGTCGAGGCCCACTCGCTGCAGCAGGTCGTGCGTGAATTCGCGCGGCTTGTTCGTGACGCAGGCCAGCGCGAGGCCGCGTCCACGCATCAGGGTGAGGCGTCGCGCACGCCGTCGAAACACGATCGCCTGGCGCCCGTTCTCGCGCCGGTAGTGCTCATAGAAGGACGCCTTGCCGCGCTGGAAGTCGGCGTCGTGCGCGCGGCCGTCCGATCGATTCCGTCAGCGCGCGGTGGACCAGCACGTCGGCGCCCTTGCCGACGTACGAAGCGACCTGCCCGACGGGCAGCGCCGGCCTGGCCGAAGTCGGCGCGCATCGCGTTGACCGCGGCGGCGAGATCGGGAACGGTGTCGAGCAGCGTGCCGTCGAGATCGATCAGCACGCCGCGGGCGGGCACGCGCATCAGACGCCCTCGAGCGCCGCGCGCAGCTGCTTCAGCACGCCGCGGTAGCCGCCGTCGGCGTCGCGCGCGCCGAAGATCGCGCTGCCGGCCACGAAGGTGTCGGCGCCCGCGCGCGCGATCTCGGCGATGTTGTCGGTCTTCACGCCGCCGTCGACCTCGACCAGGATCTCGCGGCCCGTGTCGCGGCGGTACGCGTCGACCTTCGCGCGCACCATCGCGAGCTTCTTGAGCGCCTGCGGAATGAACTTCTGTCCACCGAATCCCGGGATTCACCGACATCAGCAGCACGACGTCGAGCTTGTCCATCACGTGGTCCATCGCGTCGAGCGGCGTCGCGGGATTGAACACCAGGCCTGCCTTGCAGCCCGATTCGCGGATCAGCGCCAGCGTGCGGTCGACGTGCTCCGAAGCCTCGGGATGGAACGTGATGACGTTGGCGCCCGCCTTGGCGAAGTCGGGAATGATGCGGTCGACCGGCTTGACCATCAGGTGCACGTCGATCGGGACATCGACGTGCGGACGAATCGCCTCGCACACCAGCGGGCCGATCGTGAGGTTCGGCACGTAGTGGTTGTCCATGACGTCGAAGTGGATCCAGTCGGACCCGGCCGCGACGACGGCCTTCACTTCCTCGCCCAGGCGGGCAAAATCGGCGGACAGGATGCTCGGGGCGATGCGGAAGTTTCTTGTCGTCATCGGAACCTCTTCGACGAGCGTTTATTCTAAGGGTCGCTTCCGCTGCGCTTCGGGTTCGTCCCGGTTCCTGTGATCCATGCCCACGTACCAGTTCTCCGTCAGTGTCCGTCCTCAGTTCGTGCCCGAGCACTCCCGCCCGGACGAGGACAAGTTCCTGTTCGCCTACACCGTGACGATCCGGAACACCGGCGATGTCGCCGCGCAGTTGATCTCGCGTCACTGGATCATCACGGACGCCAACAACAAGGTCGAGGAAGTCCAGGGACTGGGCGTCGTCGGAGAGCAGCCGATGCTGCAGCCCGGCGAGGCCTTCGAGTACACGAGCGGATGTCCGATCGCCACCCCGGTAGGCTCCATGCGGGGCAGCTACCAGTGCGTGGCGGAGGACGGAACGCGATTCGAGGCGCCGATCCCCGAGTTCCTGCTGTCGATGCCGCGCACTCTGCACTGAACGCGTAGTCAGCCGTCCCGAGGCGGTTTTCGCCTGGGCCGGTGGAACATCGTCCACCAGACGATGAACACGAACAGTCCGAGGGCGAGCGCGGCTTCGAGCAGGAGTAACCACATGGCGGGGCACCGGGAAGTCGAGCGAAGATTGTAGGAGCGCGGCGTGCGCGCCCGCGGCTGGCCGCCGCATCGCGGCGCGTGCTGCTCGCCGCGTGCGCATCGCCCGTTTCGCTGCCTCCCGAGGCGCCGCCCGCGTCGGCACCGCCCTCGCGACCGCCGGCGGCGCAGACCGCTCCTCCAACAGTGCCCGCAACGAGCCGTCCACCGCGGCGCCATCACCTGCCGCGCTTCGCCACCGCCTGCCGCGCGCCCACCCTCGCCAGCGCCAGGTGCCTGTCGCGCCCCAGGCGGTGCCACCGACACGGGCCGATGCGATCGCGCGCTACGACCGCGTTCCGTTCCCGCCCTTGCCGGCGGTGGCCGACGCCGACTGGATCGCCGCCTGGCCGGCCTTCCTGCAGTCGTGCCAGGCGCTCCTGGCGCATGCCGCGTGGAAGGAACCGTGCGCACGCGCCGCGCCGTCGACCGGCGCTCCGCCGTGGCCATGCGCGGCTTCTTCGCCAGCGGGTTCGATGCGTACCGGATCCGGGCCGTGGCGCCCGCGGAGGCGAAGAAACGGCCGAGGTTCGCGACACGGGACTGGTAACCGGCTACTACGAGCCGCTGCTCAAGAGGCAGCCGCAAGGCATCGTCGAAGTACCGCGTGCCGATCTACCGCGTGCCCGGCGATCTGATCGCCATCGATCTCGCCGGCACGTACTCCGAACTCGCGGGCCTGCGGCTGCGCGGCCGCATGCAGAACGGAAAGGTCGTCGCGTATCCGAGCCGCGGCGAGATCATGCGCGGCGACCTTCTGCGCGGCCAGGAACTGCTGTGGGTGGACGACCCCATCGACGCCTTCTTCCTGCAGGTGCAGGGATCGGGGCGCGTGATGCTCGACGACGGCAACGTCACCCGTCTCGGCTACGGCGACAGCAACGGCCATCCGTACCGATCGATCGGCCGCTGGCTCGTCGACCAGAGGCGAACTGACGATCGACCAGGCGTCGATGCAGGGAATCAAGGCCTGGGCCGCGCTGAACCCGCGGCGCCTGAACCAGTTGCTGGAACAGAACCCGAGCTTCGTGTTCTTCCGTGAAGCTGCCGCTCGGCGATCCGTCGGCGGGGCCGAAGGGCGCGCTCAACGTGCCGCTGACGCCCCACGCTTCGCTCGCGGTCGACACGCGGTTCATCCCGCTCGGCGTGCCGATCCTGCTCAAGTTCGACCGATCCGGCGACCGGCACGGCGTTCGTGCGGCCGATGATGGCGCAGGACACCGGCAGCGCGATCCGCGGACCGCTGCGCTTCGATTACTTCTGGGGATTCGGCGCCGACGCCGGCGAGAAGGCCGGCCGGCAGAAGCACGAAGGCAGCGCCTGGATGCTCGCCCCGAAGGGCGTCGCGCCGGAGGCGCTGCTGAAGCGCTGAGCCAGGGCGCTGGCTACTTCTTCGCCGAGAGCGATCCGCTGCTCGATCATCGGCACGGGCAGCGCGCCGGCCGCGCGCGAACCGTCGGTGAAGATGATCGTCGGCGTGCCGTTGATGCCGAGCGTAGCGGCCGAGCGCCACGTTCTCGTCGATCGGATGCTTGCAGTCTTCGGCCGCCGCCGCGGGCGCCTTGCCGCCGACCATGTACTGGTCCCATGCGGCCGCGCGATCCTTCGAGCACCAGATCGCCTTCGACTTGACGGCCGAATCCGCCGACAGGATCGGGTAGAGGAACGTGTAGATCGTCACGTCCTTCAGGTCCCCCATGGTCTGCCACAGCCGCTTGCAGTACTGGCAGTTCGGATCCTCGAACGTGACGATCGTGCGCGCGCCGTTGCCACGCGTCGTCTTGATGGCGCGATCGAGCGGGAGCGACTTGAAGTCCACCTTCAGCGCGGTGTCGATGCGCTTCTGCGTCAGGTTCTCGCGCGTGCGCGCGTCGAACATGCGTGCCGGCGATGACGAAATTCACATTGGCGTCGACGTAGTACAGCTCGCCGCCGATCAGCACTTCGAAGAGCCCGCCGGGACCCTTGAACACCTGGTCCGGCCTGGATCCACCGGACCGCTCGGCGAACCGCGCGGCGACCTGCGCCTCGGTGCTGCTCGCTGCCGGGGCGGCCTTCGAAGCGGGCGCCTGAGCAGGCGCCTGTGCGGGCGCCTGTGCAAGCGCCGCCGTGCACGCCAACGCCATTGCCAGCACGCTCGCGTGCCGCAGCCAACTCTTCATCGTGTTCTCCAAGGTGATGGCCGCCAGTTTACCGAGGCGGCCTGCAGGTTCCGGGTAGACAGGGCGCTGCCGGTCGGGTTCAACCGAGCGCCTGGCGGATCAGCCGGCTTTTCAGGGGACCGAGGCGATTGACCAAGGCCATGCCCGCATTGCGGGCTCCTCGCACGAGCGGATCGTCGACTGCGAACAGCCGCGCGAGTCCGTCGGTCGCGAAGCGCATCAGGCCGATCGACTCGGCGCGCGCACGCTCGTAGCGGCGCAGCACGATCGGATCGCCGCAGGCCCGGAAGGGTTCGCGCTCGCCGACGACCTTCAGCAGCGTGTCGACGTCCTGCAGGCCGAGGTTGAGACCCTGCCCGGCCAGCGGATGCACCACGTGCGCCGCGTCGCCGACGAGCGCCAGCGACGGGCCGACGAGTCGCCGGACGGTGAGCAGCCGCAGCGGGAAGCGCATGCACGGCGCCGAGCAGCGTCAGGGATCCCAGCACGTGCCGCGAACGTGTGGTGACGCGCTCCGCGAACGCGCCAGAATCGAGCGCCTGCAGTTGCGGCGCCAGCGCCTCGGGGGCCGACCACACGAGCGACACACGGTCGCCCGGCATCGGCAGCAGCGCGACGATGCCCTCGTCGGTGAACCACTGCCACGCCGTGTTCAGGTGGGGCCGCTCGCACTCGAAGTTCGCGACCAGCGCCGTCTGCAGGTACGGCTTGAGTTCCGCGTTGATGCCTGCCGCCGCGCGCACCGCCGAATTCGCGCCGTCGGCTCCTACGAGCAGCGCCACCGACATGCGGCGACCATCGGCGAGTTGAAGTTCCGCGGTGCCGGACGACGTCGTCTCGAGCGCCTGGAACGCCGCGTCGATGCGCGTGATGGCAGGCTGGTAGTCGCACGCCGCCTCCAGCACGCGCGCCAGTTCCGACTTCCTCGACGATGGTCGCCAGTCGCTGGACCGTCGCCGCATACGCGTCGAAGGTCAGTTCATCGCCGGCATCCCCGAACACCCGCATCCGCTCCACCGGGCACACGCGATCCGCGTCGACCCGACCCCAGACGCCGAGCCGCTCGAGCAGCGCGGCGCTGCCGGGCGCGCAGCGCATAGATGCGCGCGTCGTAGGGCGCCTCCGACGACGATTGGTGAACGCGGGCGCGCGGCCCGACCAGGGCGACCTTCAGGCCCTTGCTGCGCAAGGCCCAGGGCCGTCGCCAGGCCGGCGACACCGGGACCGACCACGGCCACGTCGAAACGAAGGGGATCCATGGCGCGGATTATCGCAGCCGCCAGAGGGCTCGATTTGGGAGGGAAGGCGTGGTTCGCTATACTTCGCGCCCTTCGCGAGGTGCCTTGCGGTCATGCGAAGCGAGGCCAAGTAGCTCAATCGGTAGAGCAGAGGATTGACAACTTGGCCGCAGGGCAAGTTGCGTCGAAGGCTAACTTCGGCGCAGCCGAAGTTAAGCGACGCAAGTCGCGGCCGGAGACAAAATCCTTATCGCCGGTGCTGTACAGAAGGCCAAGTAGCTCAGTCGGTAGAGCAGAGGATTGAAAATCCTTGTGTCGGCGGTTCAATTCCGTCCTTGGCCACCAATTCCACGCGGGCAGTCACGGGCGAGTGTTGACCTGCCCGGCTTCCCGCTTCCTGCCCGAATCCAGCGCCTGCCCCTGCACATCCGCCAAGACTCGGGGCGACGAATTTACGCTTGACGTACATCGTCTCCGAAGCTATGTTCGGTCTCGATGATCCTGAGCTACCGCGACAAGCGGACGATGGAGTTCGCCGAGGGCAGGCGCGTCCGGGAATTCGACGGCTTTCGCCATCAGGCGGAAAAGCGCCTTGACATCCTGGACGCCGCGACCAGCCTCGCGGACCTTCGAGCGTTGCCATCCAATGCGCTCGAAATGCTGAAGGGTGACCGGAAAGGCAAGTACAGCATCCGCATCAACATGCAGTGGCGGATCTGCTTCGAGTGGCCCGACGACCAGCGCGGCCCCTCCAACGTCGAGATCGTGGACTACCACTGAGAGGAACGTGACCATGGCCCGCACACCGATCCACCCCGGCGAAGTCCTCGCTGACGAGCTCGAGGAACTCGGCGTCAGCCCCACCGAGCTGTCGCGCCAGATCCGCGTGCCCGCGAACCGCATCAGCCAGATCGTCAACGGCAAGCGTGCGATCACGGGCGATACCGCCCTGCGCCTCGCACACTGGTTCGGAACGAATCCGCAGTTCTGGATGAACCTGCAGGCGCTCTACGACGTGCGCGTGGCCGAGCAGGACGCCGGCGCCGAGATCCGCAGCCTTCCGACCCGGACGGCGAAGCCGAAGTCCGACCATCGGCGTCCGGCGTAAGACAAGACCCTCATGGCGGGAACGAACGAAGCCTTCTCGCGCGTCCGGATCGACGCCCAGCTGAAGGACCAGGGCTGGGACGTGCTCGATCCGAACGCGGTCCGCTTCGAGTACGTGCTTCCGGACCGGACCAAGGCTGACTACGTGCTGTGCGACCGCCACGGGCGCGCGCTGGCCGTGATCTAGCGATCGAGCACCTGGTCCAGGAACTGCCTGGTGCGCTCCGACTTCGGATGCGCGAAGAATTCCCGCGGCGGCGCCTGTTCGACGATCTCCCCGTTGTCCATGAAGATCACGCGGTCGGCCACGGCGCGCGCGAAGCCCATCTCGTGCGTCACGCACAGCATCGTCATGCCGTCGCGGGCAAGCGTCACCATGGTGTCGAGCACTTCCTTGACCATCTCCGGGTCGAGCGCGGAGGTCGGCTCGTCGAACAGCATGATGCGCGGCGACATGCACAGCGCACGCGCAATCGCCACGCGCTGCTGCTGGCCGCCCGAAAGCTGGCCCGGATACTTGTGCGCCTGGTCGGCGATCTTCACGCGCTGGAGCAGCTTCATCGCGGTCGCGTCCGCATCGGCGCGCGACATCTTCTTCACCCAGATCGGCGCCAGCGTGCAGTTCTCCAGCACGGTGAGGTGCGGGAAACAGGTTGAAGTGCTGGAACACCATGCCCACTTCATTGCGTACGGTTTCGATGTTCTTGATCGAGTCGTCGAGTTCCACGCCGTCGACGGTCACGGTGCCGGACTGGTGCTGTTCGAGGCGATTGATGCAGCGGATCAGGGTCGACTTGCCCGAACCCGAAGGACCGCAGATCACGATGCGCTCGCCGCGCTGGACGGTGAGGTGGATGTCCCGCAGCGCCTGGAAGTCGCCGTACCACTTGTTGAGGCCGCGGATCGTGATGATGTCGCCGGCGTCGGCAGGGATGGCGTGCGCAAGGGCTTCCATGGTCAGGCGCGGTGGTCGCGGTTGAGGTGTCTCTCGAGCCACTGGCTGTAGCGGCTCATGGCGTAGCAGAAGACCCAGTAGACGGCCATCGCGAACAGGTACCCCTCTATGAAGTAGTGCCGCCAGTCGAGGTCGCTGACGACCGACTGCTTGACGGCGTAGAGGAAGTCGAAGATCGACACGATGATGACCAGCGACGTGTCCTTGAAGTTGTCGATGAAGCTGTTCACCTGCGCCGGAATGGTGACCTTCAGCGCCTGCGGCAGGATGACCAGCAGGTGCGTCTTCCAGTAGCCGAGCCCCAGCGCGTGCGCCGCCTCGTACTGGCCCCTCGGCAGTGCCTGCAGGCCGCCGCGCACGACTTCGGCGATGTACGCGGCGTTGAACAGGATGATCGCGACCTGCGCGCGCAGCAGCTTGTCGAAGCTGATCCCTTCCGGCATGAACAGCGCGAACATGATCGAGGCCATGAACAGCACCGTGATCAGCGGCACGCCGCGCACCAGTTCGATGTATGCGATCGACACCGAGCGGATGATCGGCAACTGCGAACGCCGGCCGAGCGCCAGCAGCACGCCGAGCGGGAAGGCCAGCAGCGTCCCGTAGATGGCCAGCATCAGCGTGATCGGCAGGCCACCCCACTGCGCGGTTTCGACACGCGTCAGGCCGAAGCCTCCGCCCATGAGCCAGGCGCACAGTGCCGTGCCGAGGACCCAGACCGCGGCAAACCGCCGCACCTGCCAGAACTCGCGCATCGCAGTCACCACGAGCATGGTGCACAGCAGGAGCACGGCGGCCGCGGGTCGCCACTGTTCGGCCTGCGGATAGATGCCGAACAGCATCTGCCGCCACTTTTCGGCGACCACGGCCCAGCACGCGCCCTCGCCCATCACAGCGTTGCAGGCGGCCACGCCGACACGGCCCCAGACCGCGTCGAGCACGGCCCAGGAGAGGAACTTCCCGCCCAGCCACGCAATCAGCGCCGCCACCACGACCGTGGTGAGCGTGTTGCCGGGCGAGGAGAAGAGGTTGGCGCGCAGCCAGCCGGTCGCGCGCGCGCCCGGCGTGCGTTGAGTGACGGGACGGATCGCCGTGGCGCTCACCGTTCCACCAGCTTCACGCGATGGTTGTACCAGTTCATCAACCCCGAGATCGCGAGCGACAACGTCAGGTACACGGCCATCATCAGCGAGATCGCCTCGATCGCCTGACCGGTCTGGTTGAGCGTGGTGTTGGAGACGCTGACCAGGTCCGGGTAGCCGATCGCGACGGCCAGCGAGGAGTTCTTGGTCAGGTTCAGGTATTGCGAGGTCAGCGGCGGAATGATCACGCGCAGCGCCTGCGGCAGGATCACCAGGCGCAGGCGCTGGCCGCGCGAGAGCCCGAGCGCCTCGGACGCCTCGGTCTGGCCCTTCGGCACCGCCTGGATGCCGCCGCGCACGATCTCGGCGATGAAGGCCGCGGTGTAGATCGAAAGGCCGAGGAACAGCGCGGTGAATTCAGGCGAGACGTTCTTCCCCCCTTCGAAGTCGAAGCCGCCGAGCACCGGCGTCGAGAATCCGGTCGGCGCGCCGAACAGCGCCCAGCCGATCGCCGGCAAGACAAGGAAGAAGACGACGCCGGGCCAGACGACGGCGGGGGCACGGCCCTTCCGCAACTGAACGCGCACGGACCAGCGCCACCACGCGATGGTCGCGACGAACGCGACCACCAGTCCGGCCAGCGCGGCGGACCAGCCCGCGTGGGCCTCGGGCCACGGAAGGCTGAGGCCGCGCTGGCTCAGGTACGCCGGCCCGATGCGGAGGGCCTCGGCGGCCGACGGCATCACGTCGGTGATGACCCCGTACCAGAGCAGCAGCTGGAGGATCAGCGGCACGTTGCGCACCGACTCGATGTACATGCCCGCGAGCTTTGCCAGGAGCCAGTTCGGCGAGAGGCGCGCAATGCCGATCGCGAGGCCGAGGACGCTGGCGGCGACGATGGCCACCGCGGAAACGAACAGCGTGTTGAGCAGGCCGACGACGAAGGCGCGGCCGTACGAGTGGGTCGGGTCGTACTCCAGCAGCTTCTCGGAGATGTCGAAGCCGGCTTCCTGCGAGAGGTACGAAAAGCCGATCGTGATCGAGCGGCTCTCCAGGTTGTGGACCAGGTTGTGCGCCGCGTAGCCGGCGATCGCGACGATCAGGGCGACCAGCGCCAGCTGGGAGACGAGGTTCCGGAATCGTTCGGAAGCCCACATGGACGCGCTGCCGCGCGCAAGCACGGCAAGTGAGGAACAAGGCAAGCACCTCCGGCGGAGTACCCGCCGGAGGGATGGGATCAGCGCTCGATCAGTCCATCGGCACCGGATACATCAGGCCGCCCTTGTTCCAGAGCGCGTTGGGACCGCGCGAAAGGCCCAGCGGCTTGATGTTGCGGTCGTAGATCTCGCCGTAGTTGCCGACCGCCGAAATCGCGCGAACAGCCCAGTCGGCATCGAGGCCGAGACCCTTGCCGACTTCACCGGTCGCGCCCGTCAGGCGCTGGATCGCCGGGTCCTTGCTCTCCTTCTTCATCTGCGCGACGTTCGCCTTGGTCACGCCGGACTCTTCGGCCTGCTGCAGGCCGAAGATCATCCAGCGCACGATGGCGAAGAACTCCTGGTCGTTCCGGCGCAGCATCGGTCCGAGCGGCTCCTTCGAGATGATGTCCGGCAGCACGGTGTAGTCCGCCTTGCTCGGCAGGTTCACCAGCATCGCGGCGATGCCCGAGGCGTCGGTCGTGTAGGCGTCGCAGCGGCCGGACTGGAAGGCCTTCTCGGTGGCTTCCTGCCCTTCGAAGACGACCGGCTTGAACGTCAGCTTGTTGGCGCGCGCGTAGTCGGCCAGGTTGCGTTCCGTGGTCGTGCCCGTCTCCACGCAGACGGAAGCCTTGTTCAGATCGGCAAGTTTCCTCACCTTCGGGTTCTTCTTGGTGTTCACCACGAAGGCCTGGCCGTCATAGAACCACACGCCGGCGAACACCGAGCCCATCGTCGTGTCGCGCTTCGAATTCCACGTCGTGTTGCGCGACAGGATGTCGATCTCGCCGGACTGCAGCGCGGTGAAACGCTGTTGCGCGGTCAGCGGCACGTACTTGACCTTGTCCTCGCTGCCGAGGATGGCCGCCGCGAGCGCCTTGCAGAAATCCACGTCGTGCCCGGCGTACTTGCCCGACTTGTCCGGCGCCGAGAAACCGGTCAGCCCGGTATGCACGCCGCAAACCAGCGTCCCGCGCTGCTTGATGGCGTCCAGCGTCGGGCCGGCGACGGCGGTGCCGGCGGTGACGCCAAGGACCAGCGCTGCGGTGGCGCCGGCAATCCATTGCTTTCTCGACATACGAACCCTCCCCAGGGTGGAACTGACAACAAGGCCAAAGCGGTCCCGAGTCGGGACCGCTCATCGTTCTGCTTCAGGCTGGCAAAGATACCCTGCGCGGCCGCACTCCGCGTGGACCGCAGACAAAAAGCGTCGGCCGCTCCTCGTCGGACCGGGCGGCCCGTCGTCTTCCGCGGTGCCAACGGCCGAAGGTCAGAACTTCAGCAGTTCGAACTTCGTCAGCGTGACGTTCGGCCCGATGACCGGCGCGTTGGTCAGGTGCCAGGCCACGTACTGCTCCGGAAACGGATCGTTGGCGGACATGCCGTCCACCGGGAGAATTACCTTCATGCCGCGCAGCACCGCCCCGCTGGCGGTGTACATCACGGCGCCGTGAGCCGCGGTGCCGATGGCGATCACGTGCTGGATGCCCTTGTCTTTCAGGATCTTCTCGAGTTCGGTGTTGCGGAACTTGTCGACGCCGGACGACACGACCGGTTCGTCGCCCTTCGGGGAGAGGTCCGGAAGGATGTCGGCCGCCTTGGTGGCGGTCGTCGTCGCGTGCGCGACCATCATGCCGCGGGCACGAGCCTCCGCGAGGAGCTTCTTCGCGCCCGGCACCGAGGCCAGGCAGCGCGGCCGCGGATTGCAGTTCGGGGCTACGAAATCCAGCATCAGCAGCGCAGTCGTCTTCGGATCGACGGTCACCGGCTTCAGCGCGGGCGCCGGGGGCGCCTTCACGTTGGGCCACTCGTCGACGATGGTCTGTGCGCCGGACAGCGCGGGGATCAGCGCGGCCACGGCCGCGGCGAGATGCATCAGCGGTGATTTCACGGCAGGCTCCTTGTTTGTCGAGGCGCGGGAGGCTAGCACCGGACTCACGCGATGCACTGCCCCCTGCGGGTTTTCACCTGCCGCCGGCCCCCGAGCCGCGATACGGCGGGTGCCCGCGCCGAAGGGATAAGCTAGCGGCCTCACGGTCCGGAGGAACCCATGTTGCGCACTTTCCATCGCGCCGTTGGCGCAGCCATCCTGTCGCTCGCGCTCGGCGCTTCGGCCCACGCGGCCGACCTGACGATCGGGCTGTCCACGCCGGTCACGTCGCTCGACCCGCACTTCCACAACCTGACGCCGAACAACAGCCTCGGCCGCCACGTGTTCGAGACCCTGGTCCGGCAGGACGAGAGCCAGCACATGCAGCCGGGCCTCGCGGAATCGTGGAAGGCGATCAACGACCTCGAGTGGGAGATCAAGCTGCGCAAGGGCGTGAAGTTCCACAACGGCCAGAACTTCACCGCCGACGACGTGATCGCCACCTTCAAGCGCGTGCCGAACGTGCCGAACAGCCCGGCCTCGTTCGCCTTCTTCGTGCGGCCGATCGTCGAGATCAAGGCCGTCGATCCGCTGACGCTGCGGCTGAAGACCGACAAGCCGCACCCGCTGCTGCCGAACGACATGGTCGCCGTGATGATCCTGCCGAAGTCGGTGGCGGAGACGGCGAAGACCGAGGACTTCAACTCCGGCAAGGCGATGATCGGCACCGGGCCGTACCGCCTGGTCGAGTACGTCGCCGGCGACCGCGTGGTGCTGAAGCGCAACGACGCCTACTACGGCCAGAAGCCGGCGTGGGACAACGTCCGCTTCAAGATGATCCCGAGCGCGCCGGCGCGCGTCGCCGCGCTGCTCGCCGGCGACGTCCAGATGATCGAGGGCGTGCCGACCGCGGACATCGCCAAGCTGTCGAAGGACGACGCGCGTCTCGATATCGTCCGCGGTGTCCAACCGGGTCATCTACCTGCACATGGACTCCGGCCGCGAGAAGAACTCGCCGTTCGTCACGACCACGGACGGCAAGCCGATGGAAGCGAATCCGCTGCGCGACCCGCGCGTGCGCAGGGCGATCTCGAAGATGATCGACCGCGACACCATCGTCTCGCGCATCATGGAAGGCCAGGGCGTCCCGGCCGGCCAGCTGCTGCCCGACCAGTTCTTCGGCACCAGCAAGACGCTGAAGCCCGAGAAGTACGATCCCGAGGGCGCGAAGAAGCTGCTGGCCGAGGCGGGCTACCCCAACGGGTTCGGCCTGACGCTGCACGCGCCGAACAACCGCTACATCAACGACGCGCAGGTC
Source organism: uncultured beta proteobacterium (assembly GCA_963841815.1). GTDB lineage: Bacteria > Pseudomonadota > Gammaproteobacteria > Burkholderiales > Burkholderiaceae_F > JAOUJD01. The sequence continues at coordinate 35,790 of CAWJEE010000010.1, forward strand.
GCCCAGGCCGTCGCGCAGTACCTGTCGCGCAACGGCATCCCGACCAAGCTGGAGACGATGCCGTCGAACGTCTTCTTCTCGCGCGGCACCGAAGCTGGAGTTCAGCTTCCTGCTCGCCGGCTGGGGCGCGGAGACCGGGGAAACGTCGTCGCCGCTGCGCTCGCTGCTCGCAACCTATCGACCAGAAGGCGGGCCTCGGCACCGCCAACCGCGGCCGCTTCTCCGACCCGGGCGTGGACGCACTGCTGACGCAGGCCCTGACGACGATCGACGACACCAAGCGCGGCATCATGCTGGCGCGGGCGTCGGAAAAGGCGGTCGGCGAGCTGATGGGCCTGGTCCCGCTGCACTACGAGGTCAGCACGTGGGCCACGCGCAAGGACCTGGCGTACAAGGCGCGCGCCGACCAGTACACCTTCGCGTTCGAGACGCGGCCGGCCAAGTAGCGCGCGCGCCTCGCGGTCGCGCCGCTGCGCGGCGCACGCGCACGAGGCGCGGTTGATCAGCGCGGCCGCCTTCGGGCGGCCGGGCGGCGGCCGCGCATGCAGATGCAGGAAAATCGACAAGCAGCCGCCGCTAGCTCATGTTCGTCTACATCCTCCGCCGCCTGTCGCAGACCGCGCTCGTGCTCGCGATCACGTCGCTGCTCGTGTTCGGCGGGCTGTACCTGATCGGCGATCCGGTCGAGATCCTCGTCAATCCGTCGGCCGACCAGATCGAGAAGGAACGCGCCGCCGCCGCCCTCGGCCTCGACAAGCCGATCCACGAGCAGTACCTGACGTTCGTGAAGGGCGCGTTCACCGGCAATCTCGGCAACTCCTTCGTGTACGCGCGGCCGGCGCTCGAGGTGATCTTCGAGCGCATGCCGGCGACGCTGGAGCTCGCGTTCCTCGCGATGGTGATCGCGGTGACGCTCGGCATCCCGCTCGGGCTGTACGCCGGCCTGCGGCCGCAGAGCCCGCTGTCGAAGGCGATCATGGCCGGCTCGATCCTCGGCTTCTCGCTGCCGACCTTCTGGGTCGGCCTGATCCTGATCATCGTGTTCGCGGTGCAGCTCGGCTGGCTGCCATCGACGGGCCGCGGGCCGACGACCGAGTTCCTCGGCCTGCAGCTGTCGATCCTCAACGCCGAGGGCCTGCGGTACGCGCTGCTGCCGGCGATCAACCTCGCGCTCTTCAAGCTGTCGCTGATCATCCGGCTGACGCGCGCGCAGGTGCGCGAGCAGAGCCTGCTCGACTACATCAAGTTCGCGCGCGCCAAGGGCCTTTCGACGCGCCGCGTCATCGGCGTGCACCTGCTGAAGAACATCATGATCCCGCTCGTCACGGTGATCGGCCTCGAACTCGGCTCGGTGATCGCGTTCGCCGTGGTCACCGAGACCATCTTCGCGTGGCCGGGCATGGGCAAGCTCGTCATCGACTCGATCTTCCAGCTCGACCGCCCGGTCGTCGTCGCGTACCTGCTGGTGGTCGTGTTCATGTTCATCCTGATCAACCTCGTGGTCGACCTGCTGTACTCGATCCTCGACCCGCGCGTCCGCCTGGCGGACGTCAAGTCATGAGCGCCTCACCGGTTCCCGCCGTCGCGGTCGAGCCCGCGCAGACGCCCTGGGGTCGCTTCTGGCGCCAGTTCGCCGAGAGCAGGCTGGCGATGCTCGGCCTGGCGATGTTGCTCGCGATCGTGCTGGTCGCGCTGTTCGCGCCGTGGCTCGCGCCGCAGAACCCGTACGACCTCACCAAGCTCGACCTGATGGACGCGCGGCAGGCGCCTGGCGCGCAGAGCATGGATGGCCTGACCTACTGGCTCGGCACGGACGGCCAGGGGCGCGACATGCTGTCGGCGATCATGTACGGGCTGCGCGTGTCGCTGATCGTGGGCGTGCTGTCGGGCGTGATCGCGCTGACGATCGGCTCGGTCGTGGGCGTGCTGGCCGCCTATCTCGGCGGACGCTTCGAGCAGATCGTGATGCGCATCGTCGACATCCAGCTCGGCTTCCCGGCGATCCTCGTCGCGCTGATCCTGCTCGCGGTGCTCGGCAAGGGCATCGACAAGATCATCATCGCGCTCGTCACCGTGCAGTGGGCCTACTACGCGCGGACGGCGCGCTCGGCGGCGCTCGTGGAGCGCAGCAAGGAGTACATCGAGGCGGCGCGGTCGCTGGGGCTGTCCGGCGCGCGCATCGTGCTGCGGCACCTGCTTCCCAATGCGCTGCCGCCGCTGATCGTCGTCGGCACCGTGCAGGTCGCGCACGCCATCGCGCTCGAGGCGACGCTGTCGTTCCTCGGCCTCGGCCTGCCGCCGACCGAGCCGTCGCTCGGCCTGCTGATCTCCAACGGCTACGAGTACCTGATGTCGGGCAAGTACTGGATCAGCGTGTACCCGGGCATCGCGCTGCTGCTGACGATCCTCGCGATCAACCTCGTCGGCGACCAGTTGCGCGACGTGCTGAACCCGAGGCTGGCGCGATGACGGCGCCGCTGCTCGAGGTCCGCAACCTGCGCACCGAGTTCGCCACGCGCGACGGCGTGCTGCCGGCCGTGGCCGACGTGTCGTTCGACCTCGTCCGCGGCCAGGTGCTGGGGCTCGTCGGCGAATCGGGATCGGGCAAGTCGGTCACCGGGCTTCTCGATCATCGGCCTGATCGACCCGCCGGGCCGCGTGGCCGGCGGCAGCATCCGGTTCAACGGCGAGGAACTGGTCGGCGCCCCGCACGAGCGGATGCGGGCGCTGCGCGGCAAGCGCATCGCGATGATCTTCCAGGACCCGATGATGACGCTCAACCCGGTCCTGTCGATCGAGACGCAGATGGTCGAGACGGTGCTGGCGCACGAGCGCGTCTCGCGCCAGGCCGCACGCGCCCGTTCGATCGAGGCGCTGTCGCGCGTCGGCATCGCCTCGGCCGCCGAGCGGCTGCAGCAGTACCCGCACCAGTTCTCCGGCGGCATGCGCCAGCGCGTGGCCATCGCCATCGCGCTGCTGCACAACCCCGAACTGATCATCGCGGACGAGCCGACCACCGCGCTCGACGTCACCGTGCAGGGGCAGATCCTGTACGAGATGCAGAAGCTGACGCGCGAGTCGGGCACCTCGCTGATCTGGATCACGCACGACCTCGCGGTCGTGGCCGGCCTCGCGGACCGGATCGCGGTGATGTACGCGGGACGCATCGTGGAGATCGGCGACGCCGGCGAGGTGCTCGACGGGCCGCGCCATCCGTACACGCGCGGCCTCCTCGACTCGGTGCCTGCCGCCACGGCGCCCGGGCAGCGCCTGAAGCAGATCAGCGGCTCGACGCCGTCGCTGCTCCGGCTCGGCGCGGGCTGTGCGTTCCGCGACCGCTGCCAGCGCGCCGGGACCGGCGTGCGGCACGATGCCCGACATGACCGCGCTCGACGGCCGCTCGCTGCGCTGCCATTACCCGCTCGATGCGGTGCGCGAGGCGGCATGAGCGCAACGGCCGGGTTGGACACCGCCGTCCTCCAGCCTCGCGACGGCTCGCGCAGCGGCGCGCTGCTGGAGTTCGACGCGGTCTCGAAGCGCTTCTCGAAGCGCCTCGACTTCATCGAGCGATTCGCGCGCAGGCTCGGCGCCAGCGTCAGCGAGCACACCGTGCACGCGGTCGACCAGGTGACGTTCGCGGTCGCCGAGCGCGAAGTCGTCGGACTCGTCGGCGAATCCGGCTGCGGCAAGTCGACGCTCGGCCGCATCGCCTGCGGCCTGTACGAGCCGACCGAGGGCGCGGTGCGCTACCGCGGGCAGCCCATCCACCACATCAACGGTGCGCAGCGTCCGGTCCAGATGATCTTCCAGGACCCGTTCGCGTCGCTGAACCCGCGGATGCGGGTGGCGGACATCATCGGCGAGGCGCCGCGCGTGCACGGCCTCGTGGACGCGAAGCAGGTCGAGGACTACGTGGCGCAGCTGCTGTCGCGCGTCGGTCTCGATCCCGGCTACGTGCGCCGCTACCCGCACCAGTTCTCGGGCGGGCAGCGCGCCCGGATCGGCATCGCGCGCGCGCTGGCCGTGAAGCCGGAGTTCCTCGTCTGCGACGAGGCCGTCGCCGCGCTCGACGTGTCGATCCAGGCGCAGGTGCTGAACCTCTTCATGGACCTGCGCGACGAGTTCCGGCTGACGTACCTGTTCATCAGCCACGACCTCGGCGTCGTCCGGCACCTGTCGAACCGGGTGGTCGTGATGTACCTCGGCCGCGTCGTCGAGATTGCGCCGACCGAGGCGCTGTTCGCCGCGCCCAATCACCCGTACACGAGCGCGCTGCTCACCGAAGTGCCGCGCATCGACCGCAAGCGCCGCACCTTCGTGCCGATCAAGGGCGAGATTCCGTCGCCGATGAATCCGCCGACGGGCTGCCACTTCCATCCGCGCTGCCCGCACGCCATGCCGCGCTGCTCGTCCGACGTGCCGCGGCTGCGCGAGATCGCGCCCGGCCGGCAGTCGGCCTGCCACCTGAACGACTCCACGCCGTCATGAAACACGAAGCCTTCCGCCTGCACGGCCCGGCCGTGCCCGCTGTCCCGCTGGTCCTCGACTCGCCGCACTCCGGCTTCCGCTTCCCGTCCGACTTCGACGCCGTCGTCGGCGAACTCGACCTGCGCGACGGCGAAGACTGCTTCGTCGACCAGCTGTACCTGCCCGCGACCGAGCTCGGCGTTCCGCTGCTCGCCGCCGAGTTTCCGCGCACCTATCTCGACAACAACCGGCACGCCGGCGACATCGACCTCGAACTGATCGACGGCGGGCGCTGGCCGCACGAATTCGTGCCGAGCGGCAAGGCCGCGATCGGCAAGGCGCTGGTCTGGCGCACGCTCGACGACGGCCGCGCGATCTACGGCCGCAGGCTGACCGTGGACGAAGTCGTCGGGCGCATCGAGCGGGTCCACGCCCCGTACCATGGCGCGCTGCGGCAGCTGATCGACGCCGCGCACGCGCAGTTCGGCGCGGTCTTCCACATCAACTGCCACTCGATGAATTCGGTGGCCGGGAAGGATGGGCGAAGGCGGCGAGGGCACTGAGCGCGCCGACTTCGTGCTCGGCGACCGCGACCAGACGACCTGCGATCCCGCGTTCACGGAGTTCGTGCGGCAGGCGCTGTCGTCGATGGGCTACTCGGTGAAGGTCAACGATCCGTACAAGGGCGTCGAGCTGGTCCGCGCCTACTCGGATCCGGCGCGCCGACGCCACAGCCTGCAGGTCGAGATCAACAAGCGCCTCTACATGGACGAGGATCGTTGCGTGCCGAACGAAGGCTACGCGACGCTGCAGAAGAACCTGACGACCCTGGTCGAAGCCATTCGCGACTTCGTTCGAAACCGATGAACACCCAGCACTACCCGATCGAGATCCAGCCGCCCGACATCGCGCCGTACCGGGACGGCAACAGCCGGCGTCGACTACGTGCACGTCCTCGACTCCGGCCGACCCGGCCCGACGGCGATGGTGCAGGCGCTGACCCACGGCAACGAGATCTGCGGCGCGATCGCGCTCGACTTCCTGTTCCGCACCGGGCTGCGTCCGGACGCCGGCCGGCTGATCCTCGCTTTCGCCAACGTCGAGGCGTTCCGGCGTTTCGACTTCGACGATCCGGATGCCTCGCGCTGCGTCGACGAGGACTACAACCGCGTGTGGGCCGACGAGGTGCTGTTCGGGCCGCGCGACTCGGTCGAGCTGCGTCGCGCGCGCCAGCTCCAGCCCTTCGTCGACCAGGCCGACTTCCTGCTCGACATCCACTCGATGCACGATCCCTGCCGGCCGATCGGCGTGTGCGGGATGATCGACAAGCACCTCGAACTCGCGCGCCGCATCGGCATGCCGGCGGACCTGCTGATCGACACCGGGCATCCGGCCGGTCTCCGCATGCGCGACCGCGGCGGGTTCAACGACCCGGCGAGCCCGCGCCATGCCCTGCTGGTCGAGTGCGGCCAGCACTGGGAGCGATCGGCGGCCGAGGTCGCGGTCGACACCACGCTGCGCTTCCTGGCCGCTACGGCGTCGTCCGGTTCGACCACGTGCAGGCGCACCTCAAGGTGCCGCTTCCGGCACGGCAGCGGATCGTGCGGGTCACCGAACCGGTGGTCGTGCAGTCGATGGACTTCCAGTTCCTGGTCCCGGTCGTCGGGCTCAGCGTGGTCCCGAACGCAGGGACACCGATCGCGCGCGACGGCGACCGCACCTGGACGGCGCCGTACGACGACACGGTGCTCGTGATGCCGTCGCTGCGTCACCTGAAGCCCGGCAACACGCAGGTGCGGCTGGGCCGCTACGATTGACCGGACGAGACACCGGAGTCATTGCGATGAAGCTCGCCCACGCCCTGCTCGCCATCACGTTCGGTTTGATCGCCACCGCCGTGGCCGGCGCTGAACCGCCGCCGATGAAGCTGCAGCCGAAGAAGGCCTCGGAGCGCGTGTACTACTTCGAGGGCGAGCCCGCGATGGCCTCGTCGGCCAACCGTGCCTTCAACTCCAACGCGGCCTTCGTCGTCACGAACGACGGCGTCGTCGTGTTCGATGCCCTCGGCACGCCGACGCTCGGCGCGGCGATGAAGAGCGGCGATCGCGAACGTCACGACGCAGCCGATCCGGCTCGTCATCGTCAGCCACTTCCACGCGGATCACTTCTACGGACTGCAGGCGCTCGCCGGTCCGGACGTCGAGGTCTGGGCGCACGCCAAGGGCCGCGAGGTGCTCGGCTCCCCGTCCACCCAGGAACGGCTCGAACAGCGGCGACGCGATCTCTGGCCGGACGTCGACCAGGACACGCGGCTGATCGGCGCCACGCGCTGGCTCGACTTCGGGCCGTCCGGGGAGATGGCGTTCGAGCGCGGCGGCGTCCGCTTCCGGTTGATCGACGTCTCCGGCGCGCACGCGCCGGAAGACGTGATGCTGTGGGTCGAGAACGACCGTGTGCTGATCGCCGGCGATCTCTACTTCAGCGGCCGCATTCCCTTCGTCGGCAACGCCGACAGCAAGGTGTGGCTGGTGGCGATGGACCGCATCGGCCCGCTGAAGCCGGCGATGGTCATCCCGGGTCACGGGCGTGCGTCGAGCAATCCGCAGCCGGACATCGACCTGACGCGCGAGTACCTGCGCTTCCTGCGCGAGCAGATGGGCAAGGCGGTGCAGGAGCTCACGCCGTTCGACGAGGCCTACGCCGCGGTCGACTGGTCGCGCTTCGCCAAGGTTCCGGCGTTCGAGGCCGCCAACCGGATCAACGCGTACGGCACCTATCTCAGGATGGAGCAGGAGGCCCTGAAGTAGCGCGACCGCTGCAGCAAGGAGGCATCGTGAACCATCCCATCGTCCTGGCAGCCCGGCTCGCTCTGCTCGGCGGCGCGGCGCTGCTGCTGTCGGCGTGCGCGAGCACGCAGTTCAACGCGCAGTGGCTGAATCCCGAGGCGGGCAGCCGCCTGCCGGTGAGGAACGTCCTCGTGATCGGCATCAGCCGCGACACGACCGCGCGCCGCGTCTACGAGGACACGATGGTCGCGCAGCTCGCCGCGCGCGGCGTCAAGGCGCAGCCTTCGTACCGCAGCCTTCCGGACGACGGTCCGGCCGCGCAGCCGGCCATCGAACGCGCGGTCCGCGAGGCCGGCGCGGATGCGGTCCTGATCTCGCGCACGATCAGCGTCATCAACGAGATCCGCGTCAGCCCCGGCATGGTGATGGGTCCGCCGTACGGGTTCGGGTGGGGCGGCTTCTACGGCTTCTACCACGGCATGTGGGCGTCGGCCTATGCGATCCCGCCGAGCGTCTACACGGTGCAGAACGTCGTCGTCGACACCCGATTGTTCGACGCGAAGGACTTCATGGTGCTGTGGTCCGGTTCGTCGACCACGACGCCCACCACCAGCATGCAGACGACGATCGCGGACTTCGCGACGTCGCTCGTGACCGCGCTGGCGAACGCGAAAGCGATCTGACGGGACAAGCCGCAACGGCCCCTTCCCGCGGAGTCGGTGAGACGGCGGGCGAATTCCCATTCTCGCGAAAGGGCGTAATTGCCCGCGGCAGGCCGACTCCGCGATGCCGTAGACCTCCGCACCTTGATCCAGCGCAGGCCGGGCCGTCGACGCGACTTTCCGGTCGGGGAAGCGCGAACCCTATAATTTGCTGCCCGAACGGAAGTTCCCGATGTCCAGCCGGCCCGACCTCCCCGGCGCCCCTTCAATGCAGCTACTGACGCTGGGACTGAACCACACGACCGCGCCGCTTGCCGTGCGCGAACGGGTGGCGTTCGTCCCCGACGAAGTGGGCTCGACGATCGGACGCCTGCGCGAGATGCTGGCGGAGCCCGCCGGCGGCCGGATCACCGAGGCGGCGATCGTCTCGACCTGCAACCGGACCGAGCTCTACTGCGCGGTGCACGAGCCGGAACGCGCCCAGCAGGCGCTGACGCAGTTCATCGCGGCGGAGAAGCAGCTCGACGTCAACGAGCTGCAGAAGCACTCGTATGTGCTGCCGAACGACACCGCCGTCCGGCACGCCTTCCGGGTGGCCAGCGGCCTCGATTCGATGGTGCTCGGCGAGCCGCAGATCCTCGGCCAGATGAAGCAGGCGGAGAAGCTCGCCCGCAACGCCGGCGGCCTGGGCCTGCTGCTGAACCATCTGTTCCAGCGCACCTTCGCGGTGGCGAAGGAAGTGCGCACGACGACCGAGATCGGCACGCAGTCGGTCTCGATGGCCGCGGCCGCCGTGCGCGTCGCGCAGCGTATCTTTGGCGACCTGTCGCAGGAAAACGTGCTGTTCGTCGGCGCCGGCGAAATGATCGAGCTGTGCGCCACGCACTTCGCCGCGCAGCATCCCAAGTCCATCACCGTGGCCAACCGGACGCTGGAGCGCGCCGAAGCGCTCGCGCACAAGCTGCACGCGCACCCGATGAAGCTCGGCGACCTGCCCGAAGCGCTGTCGCGCTTCGACATCATCGTGTCGTCGACCGCCAGTTCGCTGCCGATCATCGGCCTCGGCATGGTGGAGCGCGCGATCAAGAACCGCCGCCGCAAGCCGATGTTCATCGTCGACCTCGCCGTCCCGCGCGACGTCGAGCCCGAAGTCGCCCGCCTCGACGACGTCTACGTGCACACGGTCGACGATCTCGGCCGCATCGTCCAGAGCGGCAGCGAGGCGCGCCAGGCCGCCGTCGCGCAGGCCGAGGCGATCATCGAGAGCGGGGTCCGGGACTTCGAGGAGTGGATCAAGGCGCGCCGCTCGGTCCCGATCATCCAGGACCTGCGCACGCGCGCCGACACGCTGCGCCGCCGCGAACTCGAGCGCGCGCTGAAGCAGCTTGCCAAGGGCGACTCGCCCGAGGCGGTCATCGAGCACCTGTCACAGGCCCTGACCAACAAGTTCCTGCACGACCCGATGAGCGCGCTGCGCGAGGCCACCGAGGAAAGCGAACGGGCCCGCCTGCAGTCGCTGCTCGCCCGGTTCTACTCCAGCTCCGATCATTAGCTGCCGCCCGTGCCCGGGCCGCCCAGGCCTGGCCGCGCGGGCCGCTGTCCGCTCGCACCGCGAGCGCCTGCCGGGCGCCCGCGCCCGCCGCCCCTCCCGATCCGAAGAGAAACGATTCGATGAAACCGTCCATGCACAGCAAGCTCGAGCAGCTCGCCCGCCGGCTCGAGGAGATCGACCGCGGACTCGCGAGCGAGGAAGCCGCGCGCGACATGAACCGCTTCCGCGCGATGGGGCGCGAACGGTCCGAGATCGAGCCCGTGGTGACGCGCTTCCACGAGTACAACCGCGCCTGCGCCGAGCTCGCGGGCGCGCAGGAAATGCTGTCCGACCCGGACATGAAGGCGCTCGCGGAGGAGGAGATCCACGCCGCCGGCGGTCGCATCGAGACGCTGGAAGCCGACCTGCAGCGGCTCCTGCTGCCGAAGGATCCGAACGACGACCGCAACATCTTCCTCGAGATCCGCGCCGGCACGGGCGGCGACGAGTCGGCGATCTTCGCGGGCGACCTGCTGCGCATGTACATGCGCTACGCCGAGCGGCATCGCTGGGCCACGGAGATGATCTCCGAGAGCACTTCCGACATGGGCGGCTACCGGGAAGTCATCGTGCGCATCGTCGGCGCCGGCGCGTACTCGAAGCTGAAGTTCGAGTCGGGCGGCCATCGCGTGCAGCGGGTCCCGGAAACCGAGGCGCAGGGCCGCATCCACACGTCAGCGTGCACCGTGGCCGTGCTGCCGGAGGCCGACGAGATCGACGACGTGAAGATCGACCCGACCGAGATCCGCGTCGACGTCTATCGCGCCTCCGGCGCGGGCGGACAGCACGTCAACAAGACCGAGAGCGCGGTGCGCATCACGCACCTGGCCACGGGCATCGTGGTCGAGTGCCAGGACGACCGCTCGCAGCACAAGAACCGCGACCGCGCGCTGAAGATCCTCGCCGCGCGCATCAAGGACCAGCAGACGCGCGAGCAGCAGGCGAAGGAAGCATCGACGCGCAAGAGCCTGATCGGCTCGGGCGACCGCTCCGAGCGCATCCGCACCTACAACTTCCCGCAGGGCCGCGTCACCGACCACCGGATCAACCTGACGCTGTACCGGATCGACGCGATCATGGACGGCGACCTCGACGAGCTGACCGAGCGCCTCGCGGCCGAACACCAGGCCGAGCTGCTGGCCGCGCTCGGCGACGCGGCGTGATGTCCACAGTCGCCGGACTGATCGCGCAGCAGCGGGCTGCCGCCGCTCGAGGCCCGCGCCCTGCTCGCGCACCGGCTGGGCGTCGCACGCGAACGGCTGGTGGCCCGTCCGGACACGATCGTCGCCGCGGCGGAAGCAGAGGCCTTCGTCGCACTGGCGCGCCGGCGAGCCCTGGGCGAACCGTTGGCGTACCTGCTCGGCGAGAAGGAGTTCTACGGACGCGCGTTCGCCGTGACGCCGGACGTGCTCGTGCCGCGGCCCGAGACCGAACTTCTGGTGGACCTCGCGCTCGAGCGCATGCGCGCGATCGAGCGGCCGCGCGTGCTCGATCTCGGCACCGGGTCGGGCTGCATCGCGGTCACGCTCGCGCTCGAGTGCCCGGCGGCGCAGGTGACCGCCACGGACGCGTGTGCGGGCGCGCTCGCCATCGCGCGCCGCAACGCCGAGCGCCTCGGCGCCGCGGTCGCGTTCCACTCCGGCGACTGGTACGACGCGCTGGCGGTCGACGCGACGTTCGACCTGATCGTCTCGAACCCGCCGTACGTGGCCGCCGGCGACCCGCACCTGGACGACCTGCGCTTCGAGCCGAAGCGCGCGCTGACCGATGGGCGGGACGGCCTTGCGTGCCTGCGGGCGATCGCCGCCGGCGGCGGCGGGCGGCTGGCGCCGGGCGGATGGCTGCTGGTGGAACACGGGTACGACCAGGCCGCGGCCGTGGCTGCGCTGTTTACCCGTAACGGCCTGGGCGCGGAGGCGCGCGCGGACGGCGCCGGGCACCTGCGCGTGACCCTCGGGCAGGTCAGGCAAGCCCCGGTTTGACGCGTGCGGCGCGCTCGCTACACTCGCTCGACCCCCTCCCTTGCAAGAGTGCTGTCATGGACGCCAAGGAATTCATCCACAAGACCGTCACCGACAATCCCGTCGTGCTCTTCATGAAAGGCACGGCACAGTTCCCGCAGTGCGGTTTCTCGGGCCGCGCGATCCAGTTGCTGAAGCAGGCCGGCGCGAAGACCCTCGTCACGGTCAACGTGCTCGAGGACGACGACGTCCGCCAGGGCATCAAGGACTACGCCAACTGGCCCACCATCCCGCAGCTCTACGTCAACGGCCAGTTCGTCGGCGGCTCGGACATCATGACCGAGATGTTCGAGTCGGGCGAACTGCAGACGCTGGTCAGGGAAGCCGAGTCCGCGTGACGAACCGATGCGCCGCCTGATCGTCGCGATCACCGGCGCAACCGGCGCCATCTACGGTGTGCAGTTGCTGCGGCGGCTGCGCGAGCTGCCGGACATCGAGACCCACCTGCTGCTCTCGTCGGCGGGCGTGCTCAACGTCCACCAGGAACTGGACATGAAGCGCGGCGACGTCGAGGCGCTGGCCCACGTGGTCCACAACGTCAACGACATCGGCGCGTCGGTGGCCAGCGGATCGTTCGCGACGGCCGGCATGGTGGTCGCGCCGTGCTCGATGAAGACGCTCGGCGCGATCGCGAATGGCCTGGCGGACAACCTGATCGCGCGCGCCGCCGACGTCTGCCTGAAGGAACGCCGGCGCGTGGTGCTGCTGGCGCGCGAGACGCCGCTGAACCTCGCCCACATCCGCAACATGGAAGCGGTCACGCTGATGGGCGGCGTCATCTTCCCGCCGGTCCCGGCGTTCTACCAGCGGCCCCGGTCGCTGGAGGAGATGGTCGACCACACGCTCGCGCGCGTGCTCGACCTGTTCGACATAGAACACGACCTCGCGCCGCGGTGGAGCGGACAGGTCGGCGGCCAGCGCACCTGACTGCCCGGGACCAGCGCAAGCCGACGCGCACGGAATCGGCCCCGGCCGAATCGGCGGCGCCGGACCAATCGACAGATCAGCGAGCCGGCGGTCGAAGACTCACCACGCGTCACTTGGCGAGCGAGTCGCGGATCTGACGCAACAGCAGGACATCTTCGGGAGTCGCAGGGGCCGGCGGAGGCGGCGCCTCTTTCTTCAGGCGATTGATCTGCTTGACCATCAGGAAAATGATGAACGCGAGGATCACGAAATTGACGGCGACGGTGATGAAGTTCCCGTACGCAAACAGCGGCACGCCGGCCTTCGTGAGAGCCTCGTACGTCATGGATCCTTTGTAGTCCGCCGGTGGACTGGCCAGCATGATGTAGTAGCTCGAGAAGTCGAGCCCACCGAAGATCCTTCCGACGATGGGCATGATCAGGTCCCTGACGATCGAGTCGACGATCTTGCCGAACGCGCCTCCGATGATGACGCCAACCGCCAAATCCATGACATTGCCCTTCAGGGCGAATTCCTTGAACTCAGATGTGAAACTCATGGGTTCCTCCGACTTGCAGTTGAGAGAGCGTGGAAGACGCGCGATGCAGCACAGGAGACTCTACGCTAGCCGCGAAGACTCGCGACCCTCCTGGTCACTCGGCGACTGAGGTCAGAGCGGAGAGATGGTGCCGGCAGAGGGACTCGAACCCCCGACCCTCTGATTACAAATCAGATGCTCTACCAACTGAGCTATGCCGGCCTGGCGATCGACCCGCGACCGCCATGGGCGCGAGTCCGGACGAAAGGTTACTTGACCCGGGTGAGCTTGGGCCGATCGCCCGGGCGCGGCGGAGTGGGCGGCTCGCTGGGGTCGTCGGTGGGGACGGTCGGCGCCACCAGCTTGTCGACCGGAACCAGCACGACCGGCGCAGGCGCCGGCGCTTCAGACCTCGCCGCCGCGGCAGGAACCCCGGCCGGGGTCGCGGCGCCCGGCAGGTCGAACGCCATGCCCTGCCCGTTCTCGCGGGCGTAGATCGCGATCACCTTCTCGATCGGGACCGAGACTTCGCGCGCCACGCCGCCGAAACGCGCCTGGAACTCGATGAACTCGTTGCCCAGGCTCAGCCGGCTGGTGGCGAGCGGCGAGATGTTGAGCACGATCTCGCCGTTCTTCACGAACTCGCGCGGAACGTTCACCTTGTCGTCCGCCACTACCGCGATGTACGGCGTGTAGCCCGAGTCCGAGCACCACTCGTGGATGGCGCGGATCAGGTAGGGCTTGGTCGACACATCGGCCATTGCAGGCAGCCTGTCGCGCCTCAGCGGCGCATCACCTTCTCGGACGGGGTCAGGGCCTCGATGTACGCGGGGCGCGAGAAGATCCGTTCGGCGTACTTCATGATCGGCGCCGCCGTCTTCGGCAGGTCGATGCCGTAGTGGTCGAGGCGCCACAGCAGCGGCGCCAGCGCCACGTCGAGCATCGAGAAGTCGTCGCCCAGCATGTACTTGTTCTTGAGCATGATCGGCGCCAGCTGGGTCAGCCGGTCGCGGATCGTCGCCCGTCCCTTCTCGATCGCCTTCTGGTTGTTGCTGTTCTCGAGCACCTGCACGTGGACGAACAACTCACGCTCGAAGTTGAACAGGAACAGCCGCGTCCGCGCGCGCATCACCGGATCGGCCGGCATCAGCTGCGGGTGCGGGAAGCGCTCGTCGATGTACTCGTTGATGATGTTCGACTCGTACAGGATCAGGTCGCGCTCGACAAGGATCGGCACCTGCCCGTACGGGTTCATCACGTTGATGTCCTCGGGCTTGTTGAACAGATCGACGTCGCGGATCTCGAAGTCCATTCCCTTCTCGAACAGGACGAAACGGCAGCGCTGCGAGAACGGGCAGGTGGTTCCGGAGTAGAGCACCATCATCTTTGTCTTCCTTGGAGTCGCCCCAGCGGGCAACCGGTCGGCGGCGCATTCGCGGCGCAGAAGCGCCGCTCGTTGCCTTTGTAGAACCTGCGGGCGCCGGGCCGCCCCAAGCCCGCAGGTCTGACTAATCGCATCGCGTGCACGTGCGACCCGCCAGGGTCGCGTACACGCGGTGCGCCTTTACTTCACGTTCTTCCAGTACACCGCGTTCAGGCGCCACGCCACGATCGTGAACAGGCCCAGGAAGATCATGACCCACACGCCGATGCTCACGCGCGTTCCGGCCGACGGGTCCGTGATGAACGCAAGGAACGCAACGAGGTCCGCCGCGTCGGCGTCGAACTGGCGCGCCTTCGCCGGATCGAGCGGCTTGAACGTGTGCGTCGCCCCTTCCCGGCCGGCCGCCAGGGGCTCCGGAGCGCTCTTCGTCGCGATGCCGTTCTCGTCGTAGGTCGTGACGGTCTTCAGGAAGCCGGTGTGGCCCGTCTTCGGGTCCTTGTGCGCGTGGATCTCCTCGATCGTCGCCTCGCGCGGGCCCTGGGTCTCCCAGAAGATGTGCGGCATGCCGATGTTCGGGTACGCCACGTTGTTCCAGCCCGTGGGCGAACTCGCATCGCGGTAGTAGCCGCGCAGCAGCGTGTACAGGTAGTCAACGCCGGCGAAGTCGAACGACGTGCGCGCGCGGGTGATCACCGACAGGTCCGGCGGCGTCTTGCCGAACCACGCCTTCTGGTGCGCGGGCGCGGCCGCGATCTTGATGGTGTCGCCGACCTTCTGGTGGCCGGGGATCAGGAAGTCCTTGATCTGCCGGTCGTCGAGGCCGATCTGCTGCAGGCGGTTCCAGCGCACCAGGCTCGCGCTGTGGCAGCCGATGCAGTAGTTGGAGAACAGGCGCGCGCCGTTCTGCAGTGCCGCCAGGTTCCTGGCGCGCTCGGCGGGCCACTTGTCGAGCTGGAGTTCGGCGCCCGACGCGAAGGCCGCGCCGCTCACGATGAGGGCGACAAGCGCGGCGGCGAAGCGGGCAAGAGTCGTTTTCATCCCGGTTCTCCTCAGTGCGCGACGAACGTGATGCGATCGGGGACGGGCTTGAACGTGCCCATCCGGCTCCACCACGGCATCAACGCGAAGAACCCGAAATAGACGAGCGTCAGCACCTGGGAAATCAGCGTGCCGGCCGGCGTCGGCGGCTGCGTGCCGAGGTAGCCGAGCCACAGGAAGGCGACCACCCAGGCCATGAGCAGCCCGAAGTGCCAGCCCGGGCGATACCGCATCGAACGCGCCGGCGACTGGTCGAACCAGGGCAGGCCGAAGAAGATCATCACGGACACGCCCATCAGCACGACGCCCCAGAACTTCGGGTCGAGCGTGAAGAAGCCGAGCAGCAGGACGACTGTCGCGACCGCGATCGCGCCGCGCGCCATCGCGTGGCGGATCGACAGGATCATCAGTGCCGCCATGCCGATTGTGCCGACCGCGAGCCAGATCATGAACTGCTCGGTGGTGGCGCGCAGGATCGAGTAGAAGGGCGTGAAGTACCAGACCGGCGCGATGTGGTTCGGCGTGGTCAGCGGGTCGGCCGGGATGAAGTTGTTCCACTCGAGGAAGTAGCCGCCCATCTCGGGGGCGAAGAACACGACCGCGAAGAACAGGATCAGGAAGATCACCGTCCAGAAGATGTCGTGCACCGTGTAGTACGGGTGGAAGGGAATGCCGTCGAGCGGTCGCCCGGCCGCGTCCTTGTGCTTCTTGATCTCGACGCCGTCCGGGTTGTTCGAGCCGACGTCGTGCAGCGCCAGGATGTGGGCGACGACGAGGCCGAGCAGCACCAGCGGGATCGCGATCACGTGGAAGGCGAAGAAGCGGTTCAGCGTGGCGTCGCCGATCACGTAGTCGCCGCGGATGAAGACGGCGAGGTCCGGTCCGATCAGCGGGATGGCGCCGAACAGGTTCACGATGACCTGCGCGCCCCAGTAGCTCATCTGCCCCCACGGCAGCAGGTAGCCGAAGAACGCCTCGCCCATCAGCATCAGGAAGATCAGGCAGCCGAAGATCCACACGAGCTCGCGCGGCTTGCGGTAGCTGCCGTACATCAGCCCGCGGAACATGTGCAGGTAGACGACGATGAAGAACGCCGAGGCGCCGGTCGAATGCATGTAGCGGATGAACCAGCCGCCCGGCACGTCGCGCATGATGTACTCGACGGAGGCGAAAGCGAGGTTCGCGTCCGGCTTGTAGTTCATCACCAGGAAGATGCCGGTGACGATCTGGATCACGAGCACCGTGATCGCAAGCCCGCCGAAGATGTACCAGACGTTGAAGTTCTTCGGTGCGTAGTACTCGGAGAGATGCTTCTTGTACTCCGACATCAGGGTCGGCATGCGCTCGTCGACCCAGCCGAGCAGGCCGCTGTACTGGCTCTTCTGTTCTGCCATTCTTGTTCCCCGCTCAGTTGCCTGGTCAGGCCTTGGAATCGTCGCCGATCAGCACGACGGTGTCGGACAGGTATTTGTGAGGCGGTACCGGGAGGTTGTCCGGCGCCGGCTTGTTCTTGAATACGCGGCCGGCCAGGTCGAAGGTCGAGCCGTGGCAGGGGCACACGAAACCCGGGTCGTTGCCGAGCACCGCGCTCGAGCCGGCCGGGAACGGACCGGACGGCGAGCAGCCGAGGTGGGTGCAGACGCCGACGGTGATCAGGAATTCGGGCTTGATCGAGCGGTACTCGTTGCGCGCGTACTCCGGCGTCGGATACTGGGTACGCTGCGACTTGGGATCGGCCACTTCGCCGTCGGTCTTCCTGAGCGACTGCAGCATCTCGGGCGTGCGGCGCAGGATCCACACCGGCAGGCCGCGCCACTCGACGACCAGCTTGTCGCCGGCCGCGATCGACGAGAGGTCCACCTCGACCGGGGCGCCGGCCGCCTTGGCGCGCTCGGAGGGCGCCAACGAAGCCAGGAACGGCGCGGCCACGGCCGCGACGCCGACTCCGCCGACGGCGCAGGTGACGATGAGCGCGTTGCGCCGCTCCTTGTCGACCGACGCCGAGTCCGGCGCCCGGCCACTCGGAAGGGATGTGGAGGTGGACATTGAAAACCCCGAAGTTGAGAAAAGTCCGGAAGGCAGCGCCGAAGCGGACGGGTTCGCTTGACCCCCTCGACAGGCCCGTCTGGCCATCCGACCGCGTCGCCCGCCCCGCTGGCAGCCCGCGATTCTACTTGATCTGTCCATCCCGACCGGCGGCGGCATCCCGTGGGCACAGTCGACGCGCATGCCCGGTCTCGGACGGCGACTCGTTCGACCCGGCCACGCCTGGATTTCGGGAATAATGCCTGCGCAACCCTTCTCCTAGGAGCGGACGAGAGTCCCCTGGACACCGCTGTGATGCTTCGTCGACTGTGGCTGATCTTCGCCCAAACGACCACGGTCGGCCTGGCGCTGCTGTTCATCGTCTCGACGCTGCGTCCCGAGTGGATCGGCCGGTCACCCGCCACACCGGTGTCGCCCGAGGTGGCGATCAGGCAGGTCACAGCCCCCGACGCGCCGCGGGCCAACGCCCTGACCTCCTATTCGGACGCGGTCAACCGCGCGGCGCCTGCGGTGGTCAACGTCTACACCACGAAGGAAGTGCGGCGCCGGGGCGCGCCCGAAGATCCCCTCTACCGCTACTTCTTCGGCGACTCGCGCGGCGGCGCCGATCGGGTGGCGAGCCTCGGCTCCGGCGTGATCGCCAGCGCCGACGGCTTCGTGCTGACCAACAACCACGTCGTGCAGGCGGCCGACGAGATCGCGGTGGCCCTGTCCGACGGCCGGCAAGTCGAGGCGAGGCTGGTCGGCGCCGACCCCGAGAGCGACCTCGCCGTGCTGAAGATCGAGGCGAAGGACCTGCCGGTCATCACCTTCGGCCGCTCCGACTCCCTGAAGGTCGGCGACGTCGTCCTTGCCATCGGCAATCCGTTCGACGTCGGCCAGACCGTGACAATGGGAATCGTGTCGGCGCTGGGCCGCACCAATCTCGGCATCAACACCTTCGAGAACTTCATCCAGACCGACGCGGCGATCAACCAGGGCAACTCGGGCGGCGCGCTGGTGGATTCGAACGGCCATCTGGTCGGGATCAACACCGCGATCTTCTCGCGCACCGGCGGGTCGATCGGCATCGGCTTCGCCATCCCGTCGACGCTCGTCCTGCAGGTCATGGACCAGCTGATCAAGGCCGGCAAGGTCGTGCGCGGCTATTTCGGCGTCGAGCCGGAAGACCTGACGCCGGAACTGGCCGAAGTGCTGAAGCTGCAGCAGAACGAAGGCGTCGTCCTGAAGGGCGTGCAGCGCACGAGCCCGGCGGGACGCGCGGGCCTAGAGCCCGGTGACGTGATGCTGACGATCAACGGCCAGCAGGTGAAGAACAGCCGTTCGATGCTGAACCAGATCTCGCAATTGCCGCCGGGAACGCCGGCGCGGGTGAAGGTCGCGCGCGAAGGCCGGGAAGTCGAAGTCCAGGTCACCGTCGGCGAGCGGCCGCAGCCGCAGATCCAGCGGGCGCCGTAACCCCGGTCAGCGCGACAGCAGGTCGCGCATCTCCCGCGCCTTGTAGACCGCGACCGGATCCCCGCCCGCGGCCGCTCGGCTGTACCAGTAGAAGGCGCGCACGCGGTCCTGCGCGACGCCTTCCCCCTTCTCGTACAGGCTCGCGACGATGTACGCGGACCCTTCGTCGCCCTGTTCCGCCGCCCGTTCGTACCAGCGCGCCGCCTCGCGGTAGTCGCGTGGCGCGCCGCGCCCGAGGAAGTACTGCGTGCCCGTGCTCACCTGCGCGTCGCGATGGCCCTGCTCCGCCGCGCGCTGGAACCAGTGCGTGGCCTGCGGCAGCGACCGCTCGACGTGCTCGCCCCGCTCGTACAGCAGCGCGAGGGCGTACTGCGCGCGCGCGAACCCCAGGTCGGCGGACTTGCGGAGCCAGTGCACCCCCTCGACCGGATCGGCGGGTCCGCCCTCGCCCGCGAGCAGCATGACGGCGAGGTTGAACTGGGCCACGCGCTCGTTGCGGGCCGCCGCCTTGCGGTAGTGCTCGAGCGCCTCTTCGTGGCGATCCGCGCGATACGCGTTCCAGCCGGCCGCGACGTCCGGATCGTCGGCCGGCACGACGCGCGCCGGCTCCGCCCGCGCAAGAAACGCGACGCCGAAAATCGCGAGGAACAGGGCGAGGGCCCGGCGTCGCATCAGGGGAGCGGCCGCGAGGCGCGGGTCAGGCGACTTCCTGCGGAGAGGACTCTTCCGCGGGCTTCGGCTTCTCGACGAACCGGGCGACAACGATGCCGAGCTCGTACAGCACGACCAGCGGAATCGCCAGCAGCAGCTGCGAAACGACGTCGGGCGGCGTAAAGATCGCGGCGACGATGAAGGCGCCGACGATCACGTATGGACGCACCTGCTTCAGCTTCTCGACGCTGGCGATGCCGAAGCGGACGAGCAGCACGACGACGATCGGCACCTCGAACGTGATTCCGAACGCGATGAACATGCCCATCACGAAGCTGAAGTACGCCTCGATGTCGGGCGACACCGTGACCGACACCGGCGCGAAGTTCGCGATGAAACGGAAGATCAGCTTGAAGACGACGAAGTAGCAGTATGCGACGCCGGCGGCGAACATCGCCACGCTCGAGACGATCAGCGGCGCCGCGAGCTTCTTCTCGTGCTTGTACAGGCCGGGCGCGACGAAGGCCCAGACCTGCCACAGCACAAACGGCAGCGCGATGATGAAGGCGGAAAACAGCGTGACCTTCAGCGGCACCATGAACGGAGTGATCACTCCGGTGGCGAGCAGCTTCGATCCGGTCGGCAGCGCCGCCATCATCGGCTCCGACAGCAAATCGAAGATTTCCTTCATGAACGGCGACAACGCCAGGAAGACGACGAGGATCGCGATCGCCGAACGCACGAGTCGCGTCCGCAGTTCGATCAGGTGCGACAGGAAGCTCTGTTCCTGACCCGGTTCCGCGCTTCCGGGAGTGTCGCCAGTGCCGTTCGGAGTAGTCATCGGCGGATCCGCGGCCGGCTCATGCGCGAGCGCGGCGCGTACTTGTGCCGTGCGACGCCCTGGATTTCGGGCATCGCAAGCTGGCGCTTGAGCCTGGCGATTTCCTCGGACAGTTCGTCGATGCTGGGCCCTGGCTTGTAGCGACGGCGGAACCGGTGCGACTGCCAGCTCTCGCCAGCGCCTTCCCACGAAAAGTCGCCCGAGGTCGAGTCCGACTCCGGCGAGGTCGACGAGGAGGACGAGGCTTCCAGGCCCGAGTTCAGGGCCGTCGCGGTCGAATCGAGGTCCGACTTCAGGCCGGACACCCCTTCCCGCACGGAGGTCTCGATCGAGCGCGCGACCTCCCGCGCCTGCTCCTGGAGCTTCTTCAGCTCGGCGACCTCCATTTCGCGCGTGACGTCGGCCTTCACCTGCGCAACGTAGCGCTGCGCCTTGCCGGCCCACTCGCCCACCGTGCGCGCGACCTTCGGCAGCCGCTCGGGGCCGAGCACGACCAGCGCGACGGCGCCGATCAACGCTAGCTCACTGAAACTGAAGTCAAACATGCCGATGCGCCAGCGCGCCGGCGGTCGACCGAGGGTCGAGCGCCGGGGCGACGTCGGTCATCCGGGCGATCAGGACTTCTCTTTGGCCTGGACGTCGATCGTCTGGCCGGGAACCTGCTTGGGCTTTTCGTCGGTCGTGTTGCCGGCGACCTCGTCCGCACCCTCTTTCATGCCTTCCTTGAAGCCCTTGATTGCGCCACCGAGGTCCTTGCCCATGTTCCTCAGCTTGCTGGTGCCGAACACCAGGATGATGACCACCAGGACGATCAGCCAATGCCAGATCGAAAGTGAACCCATTCGAGACTCCTACAGACGTTTCCACGGGCGGGGGCCGCCCAGGATGTGGATGTGCAAGTGATTGACCTCTTGTCCGCCGTCGGGCCCGTTGTTGATCACAACGCGAAAGCCGTTTTCGCAGCCCTGATCTTTCGCGAGGCGCGGTGCAAGACCCAGCATTTTACCGAATAGCCCCTCGTGCTCCGGCCCCGCTTCAACGAGGGAATCCACGTGCTTTTTCGGGACCATCAGGAAGTGCACCGGGGCGGCCGGGTGGATGTCGTGGAACGCAAGCACGTCGTCGTCCTCGTAGAGCTTCCTGCTGGGAATCTCGCCGCTGGCGATCCGGCAAAACAGACATCCGCTCATCGACCCTCCCTCATTGGCTCCGTTTACCGACCTTCGCGCTCACGCGCCCTGCGCAGTGCCTTTTCCTCGAAGCCGGAGGTTCCGGCGCGCCGCTGCAGTTCGGCCAGGACGTCCTCGGGCCGCAGCCCGTAATGCGACAGCATGATCATGCAGTGGAACCACAGGTCGGCCGTTTCGCCGATGATGCGGTCCTTCGCGCCGTCCTTGGCGGCCATCACCGTCTCGGTCGCCTCCTCGCCGATCTTCTTCAGGATCGCATCGTCGCCGCGCGCGAACAGGCGCGCGACGTACGAGGCCTCGGCATCGCCACCCTTGCGGGAGTCGATCACGTCGGCCAGCTGCTTCAGGATGGCGTCGCTCATCGCGGCACGGGTCTCGGTCACTTCCGGTAGATCAGTTCGGGATCTTTCAGCACGGGATCGACGGCTTCCCAGCGTTCTCCCTCGAGCCGCCGGTAAAAACAGCTTTCCCGTCCGGTATGACAGGCGATCCCCCCGGCCTGTTCAACAGCGTACAGGACGGCGTCGCCGTCGCAGTCCAGGCGCAGCTCGGCCACCCGCTGCCGGTGCCCCGACTCCTCGCCCTTGCGCCAGAGCCGCTTCCGGGAGCGCGACCAGTACACCGCGTGGCCGGACGCCGCCGTTTCCGCCAGCGCGTCGCGATTGGCCCACGCGACCATCAGCACCCGCCCGCTCGCGGCATCCTGCGCGATCACCGTGACCAGGCCGTCGGCGTCGAAGCGGACGGCGTCGAGCCAGCTACTCATGCAGACACCCTCGCGCTGCGCGCGCGGGAATGGGGCTTGGGGCGGCCCGGCATCCTCATGCCCCCTCCCTCATCGGTATGCCCTGCTGCGCCATGTAGGCCTTCGCCTGCCCGACGGTGAACTCGCCGTAGTGGAAGATCGACGCCGCCAGCACCGCGTCGGCCCGTCCCTTCAGGACGCCGTCGGCCAGGTGCTGCAGCGTGCCGACTCCGCCCGAGGCGATCACCGGCACCGGCACGGCGTCGGACACCGCGCGCGTCAGTTCGAGGTCGAAGCCCTTCTTGGTGCCGTCGCGATCCATGCTGGTGAGCAGGATCTCGCCGGCGCCCAGTTCGGCCACCCGGCGCGCCCACTCGACGGCGTCGAGGCCCGTCGGCGTGCGACCGCCGTGCGTGTAGACCTCCCAGCCCTGAGCCGGGTCGTCCGCCCGGCGGCGGCGCGCGTCCACCGCCACGACGATGCACTGCGAACCGAAGCGGCCGGTGGCGTCGGCCACGAGCTGCGGGTTCTGCACGGCGGAGGTGTTGATCGAGATCTTGTCGGCGCCGGCATTCAGCAGCCGCCGGACGTCCTCCACCTTGCGCACGCCGCCGCCAACCGTGAGCGGGATGAAGACCTGCTCGGCGACCGCTTCGATCACGTGCAGGATGATGTCGCGCTGGTCGGAGCTCGCGGTGATGTCGAGGAACGTGAGTTCGTCCGCGCCCTGCTCGTCGTAGCGGCGCGCGATCTCGACCGGGTCACCGGCGTCGCGCAGGCTGACGAAGTTGACGCCCTTGACGACGCGACCGGCGGTCACGTCGAGGCACGGAATGATGCGTTTGGCGAGCATGGCGGGGCGGGGACAGACCCGCAGGATAGTGGATGCCCGCGGGCATCGCGGCGTCAGGCGCCGAGTTCGTCCGCGCGCTCCTGCGCCGCCTTGAAGTCGATCGCGCCTTCGTACAGCGAGCGGCCGAGGATCGCGCCTTCGACGCCCTCGAACTCGACCGCGCACAGCTGCTCGATGTCCTTCATGCTCGCGATGCCGCCGCTGGCGATCACGGGAATCTTCACGTGGCGGGCGAGCTCGACCGTCGCTTCGAGGTTGACGCCGGACATCATGCCGTCGCGTCCGATGTCGGTGTACAGGATTGCCTCGGCGCCGTAGTCCTCGAACTTCTTGGCGAGGTCGGTCACGTCGTGGCCGGTCAGCTTGCTCCAGCCATCGGTGGCGACCTTGCCGCCCTTGGCGTCGAGGGCGACGATCACGTGACCCGCAAACGCGCCGCACGCGTCGTGCAGGAAACCCGGGTTCTTGACGGCGGCCGTCCCGATCACCACGAAGCTCACGCCATCGTCGATGTAGCGCTCGATTGTGTCGAGGTCGCGGATGCCGCCGCCGAGTTGCACCGGCAGGTCGTCGCCGACCGCCTTGATGATCTTGCGGATCACCGTTTCGTTCACCGGAAGGCCGGAGCGGGCGCCGTTCAGGTCGACGATGTGCAGGCGACGGGCGCCCTGCGCCAGCCAGTGCCGGGCCATCGCGACGGGGTCGTCGGAAAACACGGTCACGTTGTTGTCCATGTCGCCTTGCTGCAGGCGAACGCAACGTCCGTCCTTGATGTCGATGGCGGGGATTAGGAGCATGCCGGTGGTGCCCGCGGGCGGGTTACAGGTCGAAAAGTGGGGAAGAGCGCTGAGATGAGTTCGCCGGGCGGTGACGCGGAAGCCAGTATGGCCTCAAAACGCGGTCAGGGATTCCAGCGCGTGAAGTTCTCGTAGATGCGCAGGCCGGCTGCGGAGCTCTTTTCCGGGTGAAACTGGGTGGCGAAAATATTATCGCTCGCGACCACGCAGGTAAAGGCGCCGCCGTAAGTGCTTTCGCCGGCGGAAATTCGCCGCTCCGCCGGCACCACATAGTAACTGTGGACGAAATAGAACCAGCTTTCGTCCGGAATGCCGTCCCACAGCGGGTGCGCCTGCATCTGGCGGACGCGGTTCCACCCCATGTGCGGGACTTTCAGCCGCTGTCCGTCGGGCAGGCGCATCGCGTCGTCGCGAAAGCGGACGACCGCGCCGGCGAACAGTCCCAGGCCCGGCGTGTCGCCCTCCTCGCTGCGGTCGAACAGCATCTGCTCCCCGATGCACACGGCCAGCAGGGGCTTGCTGGCCGCCGCCTCGCGCACCGTCTCGTCGAGGCCGTACTCCTTCAGGTAGCGCATGCAATCCGGCATCGCGCCCTGGCCCGGGAACACCACGCGATCGGCCCGGCGGATCACGGCGGCGTCCGAGGTGATGGCGACGCTCTCCTTGGGCGCGACGTGCTCGATCGCCTTGGCAACCGAGCGCAGGTTGCCCATGCCGAAATCGACGATCGCGATCATGCGAAAGCGCCTTGCGTGTACGCGACGCTGCGCGTCGCACGTGCACGCAAGGCGATCAGGTCAGGGGGCGAGCTTCGGAGCGGCCGGGCGCTCGCCCCATTGCAAAGGCAACGCAAAAGCGCCTCCGGGTCTATAGAGTGCCCTTGGTCGAAGGGATCGTTCCCGCGGCGCGGGGATCGTGCTCGACCGCCATGCGCAGCGCCCGGGCGAACGCCTTGAAGACGGTTTCGCACTGGTGATGCGCGTTGTCGCCTCGCAGGTTGTCCACGTGCAGCGTGACCAGCGCGTGATTGACGAAACCCTGGAAGAACTCGTGCGCGAGATCGACGTCGAATTCGCCGATCATCGACCGCGTGAAGCGCACGTTCCAGACGAGTTCAGGGCGTCCCGAAAGGTCGATGACCACGCGCGACAGCGCTTCGTCGAGCGGCACGTACGCGTGCCCGTAGCGGCGCACGCCGGCCTTGTCGGCGACCGCCCTGGCGAACGCCTGGCCGAGCGTGATGCCGACGTCCTCGACCGTGTGGTGGCCGTCGATGTGGAGGTCGCCCTTGGCCTGCACGACGAGGTCGACCAGCCCGTGGCGCGCGATCTGCTCGAGCATGTGGTCGAAGAAGCCGATGCCGGTCGCGAGTTCGGAGCGCCCGCTACCGTCGAGGTCGACGGCCACGCGGATCTGCGTTTCCTTGGTGTCGCGAACCACCTCGGCTCGACGGGAAGCTGGGGTCATTGTGGTGTCCCGATGACGGCGCGCAGCGCCTTGATGAAGGTCTGGTTCTCGGCCGCGGTGCCGACGGTCACGCGCAGGCACCCTTCGAGCCGAGGGTGCATGCGCGAGACGTTCTTGATCAGTATGCCGCGCTCCTTCAGTCCCGCAAACACGTGGTCGGGGCGGATGACGCGGAACAGGATGAAGTTCGCCGCCGAAGGGAACGCGAGAACGCCGTGGGTCTTGCCCAGCGCCGCGGCGAGCCTGCCACGCTCCGCGCGCAGCGTGGCGGCCTGCCCGTCGAGTACGGCCAGGTTCTCGAGCATCAGGTCGGCCGCCGCCAGCGTCAGCACGTTGACGTTGTACGGCGGGCGAACCTTGTCGAACTGCTCGATCCAGTCCGGATGCCCCACCAGGTAACCAAGACGGATCCCGGCGAGCCCCAGCTTCGACATGGTCCGCAGCACGAGCATGTTCGCCCGGCGCGGCAACTCCGACATCCACGTGTCCTGCGCGAAGGGAAGGTAGGCCTCGTCGATCACGACGACGCCGGGCGCCGACTGCAGCACTTGTTCGACCACCGCGCGGTCGAACAGGTTGCCGGTCGGGTTGTTCGGATGCGAGATGAAGACCACTGCGGGCCGGTGCTCCTCGATCGCCGCAAGCAGCGCCGGTGCGTCGAGCGAAAAGTCCGCCTTCAGCGGCACGCCCACGAATCGGCATCGATTGAAGCGCGCCGACATCTCGTACATCACGAAGCTCGGCGACGGCGCCAGCACCACGGCGTCGGGCCGGGCGCACGCCTGGATCACGAGGTGGATCAGTTCGTCCGAGCCGTTGCCGAGCATCAACTGCACGTCCTCAGGGACGCCCATCGCTCGCGCCAGCCGCTCCTTGAACGCTCTGGGATCGGACAGCGGATAGCGGTTGAGGGCGGTGCGCCCGAGCCGGTCGCCGAGTTGCTGCATCAGCCCGGGCGGCAGCGGGAACGGGTTCTCCATCGCGTCGAGCTTGATCAGCCCGACGGCACTCGGCACCGGGTACGCGCTGATCGCGCGCACGTCGTCGCGCAGCACCGAGAGGTCGGGTCGATCGCTGCTCATCGCGGTTTCAGCCGGTACTCCGCGCTGGCGGCGTGCGCGGGCAACTGCTCGCCGCGCGCGAGCGTCGAAGCGACGCGCCCGAGCGTCTGCGCGCCGGCCTCCGACACGCGGATCAGGCTGGTGCGCTTCTGGAAGTCGTACACGCCCAGCGGAGACGAGAAGCGCGCCGTGCGCGCGGTCGGCAGCACGTGGTTGGGCCCGGCGCAGTAGTCGCCGAGCGCTTCGCTGGTGTGGCGACCGAGGAAGAGCGCGCCCGCGTGCCGGATCTTCGCGGCCCACCGTTCCGGGTCGTCGGTCGAGATCTCGAGGTGCTCGGGCGCGATGCGGTCGGCGATCGCGCAGGCTTCCTCGAGGTCCCGGGTCAGGATCAGGGCACCGCGGTTTCCCAGCGACCGCTCGATGATCGCGCGCCGCGGCATCGTCGGCAGCAGCTTCGCGATCGACGACTGCACCTGTTCGATGAAGGCAGGATCGGGCGTGAGCAGGATCGCCTGCGCCAGTTCGTCGTGCTCGGCCTGGGAGAAGAGATCCATGGCGATCCAGTCCGGATCGGTCCTGCCGTCGCAGATCACCAGGATTTCGCTCGGCCCGGCGATCATGTCGATGCCGACGACGCCGAACACGCGTCGCTTCGCGGCCGCCACGTAGGCGTTGCCCGGTCCGACGATCTTGTCGACGGCCGGCACCGTTTCCGTGCCGTACGCCAGCGCGGCCACCGCCTGCGCGCCGCCGATCGCGAACGCGCGCGACACGCCGGCCAGGGCCGCGGCCGCGAGCACCAGCGGGTTGCGCTTGCCGTCCGGCGTCGGCACGACCATCACGATGTTCTCCACGCCAGCCACGTGCGCGGGCAGCGCGTTCATCAGGAGCGACGAGGGGTAAGCCGCGAGCCCGCCCGGCACGTAGAGGCCGACGCTGTCGAGCGCGTTCACGCGCTGGCCCAGCTCGGTGCCGTCGTCCTCGGTGTAGGTCCAGGAGGTCGCCACCTGGTGCTCGTGAAAGGCGCGGATGCGCCGTGCGGCCGTCTCGAGTGCGACGCGCTGCTCGTTCGGCAGCGCGTCGAGCGCCGCCCGCATTTCAGCGGCCGGTATCTCGAGCTCGGCGACCGACGACGCGCGCATGCGGTCGAAGCGGTTCGTGTACTCCAGCAGCGCGGCGTCGCCGCGCGTCCTGACCTCGTCGACGATCGTGGCCGCGACGCGGTCGATCTCGCGATCGATCGCGGTGTCCACGGCGACGAGGTCGGCGAACTGCGCGTCGAAGGTCGGCTGCCGGCTGTCGAGCGTCCTCACCTTCATTCGCGCACCGCCTGCTGGATGCGCTCGACGATCGGCATCAGCGCCTCGCGCTTCAGCTTCATCGACGACTGGTTGACGATCAGCCGGGACGAGATCGGCGCGATCTCCTCCACCTCGACCAGGTCGTTCGCCTTCAGCGTGCCGCCGGACGACACGAGGTCGACGATCACGTCGGCCAGTCCGGCCAGCGGCGCCAGTTCCATCGATCCGTACAGCTTGATCACGTCGACGTGCACGCCCTTGGCGGCGAAGTGCTCGCGCGCGGTCTGCACATACTTGGTCGCGACCCGCAGCCGCGCGCCGCGGCGCACTGCGTTGGCGTAGTCGAAGCCCGCGGGCACGGCGACGCACAACCGGCAGCGCGCGATGTTGAGGTCGACCGGCTGGTACAGCCCGGCGCCGCCGTGCTCCATCAGCACGTCCTTGCCGGCAACGCCGAAGTCCGCCGCGCCGTACTGGACGTAGGTGGGCACGTCCGACGCGCGCACGACGACGATCCGGAGGTCAGGGTTCGTCGTGCCGATGATCAGCTTGCGCGACGTTTCCGGATCTTCCAGAGGCGCGATGCCCGCGGCCGCCAGCAGCGGCTTCGTCTCGTCGAAGATGCGTCCCTTGGACAGCGCCAGCGTGATCACTTGACCCTTTCGACCTGCGCTCCGAGCGCGGCCAGCTTGGATTCCATCTTTTCGTATCCCCGGTCGAGATGGTAAATGCGATCGACCACGGTTTCGCCTTCGGCGGCGAGCGCGGCGACGACGAGGCAGGCGGACGCCCGCAGGTCGGTGGCCATCACCGGGGCGCCGGTCAGCTTCGGCACGCCCTGCACGACCGCCGTGTTGCCCTCGATCGCGATGTTCGCGCCGAGCCGCTGCAGCTCCGAGACGTGCATGAAGCGATTCTCGAAGATCGTCTCGGTGATCCGGCCAACGCCGTCCGCCACGCAGTCGAGTGCCATGAACTGCGCCTGCATGTCCGTCGGGAACGCCGGGTACGGCGCCGTGCGCAGGCTCACCGCGCGCGGACGACCGGACATCCGCACCCGCAGGACGTCGCCGTCCGCCTGTAGTACCGCCCCGGCTTCCTGGAGTTTGTCGAGCACCGCGTCGAACGTATGGAGCGCGACGCCGCGCAGCACCGCTTCGCCGCCCGCCGCCACGACGGCCGCCAGGAACGTCCCGGTCTCGATGCGGTCCGGCATCACCCGATGGCGCGCGCCGTGCAGGCGTTCCACGCCCTGGATCGAGATCGCGCTGGTGCCGGCGCCCAAGACGCGCGCCCCCATCGCGTTGAGTGTGTCCGCCAGGTCGACCACCTCGGGCTCGCGCGCGGCATTCTCGATGACCGTTTCACCCTCGGCCAGCGCGGCGGCCATCATCAGGTTCTCGGTGCCGGTCACCGTCACCATGTCGGTGACGATGCGCGTGCCTCTCAGCCGCTTCGCTTCGGCGACCACGAAGCCGCCCTCGATGCGGATCGTCGCCCCGAGGGCCTCGAGCCCCTTGATGTGCTGGTCGACCGGCCGCGCCCCGATCGCGCAGCCGCCGGGCAGCGACACGCGCGCGGTGCCGAAGCGCGCGACGAGCGGGCCGAGCACCAGGATCGACGCCCGCATGGTCTTCACCAATTCGTACGGCGCCTCGGTGTGCGTCACCGCGTCGGCCTTCAGGCGCATCGTCGCGCCGTCCCGTTCGACCGCGACGCCCATCTGGCGCAGCAGCTTCAGCGTCGTCGCCACGTCCTGCAATTGCGGCACGTTGTCGACGACGAACTCGTCGGGCGTCAGCAGGCTCGCCGCGAGGATCGGCAGCGCGGCGTTCTTCGCGCCGGAGATCGCCACTTCACCGGCGAGCGGCTTGCCGCCGCGGATCTTCAGCTTGTCCATCGGGAGTTCCGCGACCGGTGGCCGCGGGCGGTGAAAGTGGACGGCGCGCGTGATGCGCGGGGAGTCGAGCAGCAGCGAGTCGGGCATGGCGAAGATCTCCGTGCGGCGCCCGCGACGCGCGGACGCTCGACGCGAAGAGTCGTCGCCCCGCCCGAAGCGGCTGCGAACGCGCCGTGAAATCGACGTGAACTCACGCGCCCTGCTCCCGGTACTCCTCGGGCGTCAACGTGCGCATCGACAGCGCGTGGACTTCCGCGCGCATGCGCTCGCCGAGCGCCGAGTAGACCAGCTGGTGGCGCGCCACGCGGTTCTTGCCCGCGAACGCCGCGCTGACGATCAGGGCCTGGAAGTGGCGGCCGTCGCCGTCGACCTCGACGCGTTCGCAATCGAGGCCCTGCGCGATGTAGCGCTTCACGTCTTCGGGGGAAGGTTCCATTGGAATCTCAGTTCCGTAGCTTGAATCCCCGCGAGAGCAGCGCGAGGGCGATGCCGCAGGTCACCGCGAACGCGGCCGCGACGACCGCGAGGCTGATCCACGGGTTCACGTCGGACTGCGCGAAGAAGCCGTAACGGAAGCCGTCGATCATGTAGAAGAACGGATTGAAGTGCGACACGCCCTGCCAGAACGGCGGCAGGCCGTGCACGGAATAGAACACGCCGGACAGGAACGTCGCCGGCATCACGATGAAGTTCTGGAATGCCGCCAGCTGGTCGAACTTGTCGGCCCAGATGCCGGCGATCAGCCCCAACGCCCCGAGCATGGCCGCGCCCAGGATCGCGAACACGAGCGACCACAGCGGCGCCGCGAACGACGGCGGCGCGAACCACGCCGTGATCGCGAACACGCCCGCGCCGACGACGATGCCGCGCACCACCGCGGCGGCGACGTACGCGCCGAACAGTTGCCAGTGCGAGAACGGCGGCAGCAGGACGAAGATCAGGCTGCCCATGATCTTCGACTGGATCAGGCTGGACGAGGAGTTGGCGAAGGCGTTCTGCAGCACGCTCATCATCACCAGCCCGGGAATCAGGAACGACGTGTAGCTCACGCCCGGCAGCGCCTCCACGTGCTCCTCGAGCACGTGCCCGAACACGAGCAGGTAGAGCACCGAAGTCAGCACGGGTGCGGCGATCGTCTGGAAGCTCACCTTCCAGAAGCGCAGCATTTCCTTGACCAGCAGCGTGCGGAACGCCACGGCCGGCGAACTCTCGGCGATCGCGGCAACCGGGACGCCGGGCCGGAGGCTCGCGAGTCCGACGTCGGGCGCGGTCATGGGACTACGCTCCGCGCTGCGCGCTCCGGGATGAGCGCTTCGGAGCGGCCGTGCGCGCTCATCGTGCCCCCTTGGCGCTGCGCGCCGTCCCCCCGAGGGGGAGCGAGCGCCTTCGGAGCGGCCGTGCGGCGCTCATGCGACCTTCCTCTTCGCGGGATCGGACGTGATCTGCAGGAACACGTCCTCGAGGTCCGCGCGGCCGACCTCGACGTCGTCGAGGATGCATCCGGCGACGGCGCAGGCGTTGAGCACCGCGGCGACGTCCGACGGCTGCGACAGGCGCAGCAGCACGGCGCCGTCGCGCTCGTCGATCCGGTGCGCCAGCACGGACGGCGGCAGCACACCGCGTGCCCGCAACGTCATCTGCAGGCCCGCGAGGCGCGCCAGGAGCGCGCGCGTGGAATCGAGCGCCACGACGCGGCCGGACTTCAGCATCGCGATCCGCTGGCAGAGCGCCTGCGCTTCCTCGAGGTAGTGCGTCGTGAGGACGATCGTGTGGCCTTCGCGGTTCAGGCGGCGAATGAACGACCAGAGCGTCTGCCGCAGTTCGACGTCGACGCCCGCGGTCGGCTCGTCGAGCACGATCACCGGCGGCTTGTGCACCAGCGCCTGCGCCACCAGCACGCGCCGCTTCATGCCACCCGACAGCGCGCGCATGTTGGTGCCTGCCTTCGACGTGAGCCCGAGGTTCTCGAGCACCTCGTCGATCCACGCGCCGTTGTTCCGCAAGCCGAAGTAGCCCGACTGGAAGACCAGCGTTTCACGCACGGTGAAGAAGGGGTCGAACGCGAGCTCCTGCGGCACGACGCCGAGGGCCAGGCGCGCCGCCCGGGCGTCGTCGACGACGTCGTGACCGAGCACGGCCACGCGGCCGCTGGTTGCGCGCACCAGGCCCGCGACGATGGAGATCAGGGTCGTCTTGCCGGCGCCGTTCGGGCCGAGCAGGCCGAAGAACTCGCCCGGCTCGATGGTCAGGTCGATGCCGTCCAGCGCTGCGAGCGAACCGTAGCGCTTGGTGACGGAGGAAACCTGGATGGCGGCAGTCACGGGGAACGCGGGGCGCGTCAACGCCGGCGAAGAACCCGTGATTGTAGTCGCCGCCTCCGCGCCTCTCTGGCTGCCGGGCCGAGGGGAGCCGGGCGACGGGTCAGCCGTTGGCCTCGGCGATGTTCAGCAGCGGCGCAACGCCGTAGACGGTCGCGAGGCTCAGGAGGCCCGGAGGCAGGCCGGAGAGCTGGAGCTGGCCGCCGCGCGCCTGCGCCTCGCGCTGCCACGCGAGCACGACCGCGACCGCCGACGAGTCGCACGTGCGCACGGCGGAGAGATCGAACGCGGTGTCGCCGCCGCGGATCGCTTCGATTCCGGCGGCGGCGAGCGCGGCCGCGCTGTTCATGCCGATGTCGGTCGTGTCGACGCGCATGGCCAAGCTCAGGCCTTCTTGCCCTGTTCGAGCTGCTTGTTGCGGTCGGTCAGCGTCTTGATCAGACCGTCGACGCCGCCGGCGTTGATCTGCGAGGCGAACTGCGTCTTGTAGTTCTCGACCAGCCACACGCCGAGGATGTTGACGTCGTAGATCTTCCAGCCCGCGTCGGTCTTCTCCAGCCGGTAGTCGAGCTGGATCGGGTCGCCGCGCGACGCCACGACACTGGTGCGCACCAGCACGTCGGTATCGGCGGGCTGCGCCCGGAACGGCCGCAGCTGCACCTGGTGGTCCGTCACCTGCGACAGCGCGCCGCTGTAGGTCCGGACGAGCAAGGAGCGGAACTCGCGCGTCAGCGCGGCGCGCTGCTCGGGTGTGGCCTGGCGCCATCCGCGTCCCACTGCGAGTTGCGTCATCTTCTGGAAGTCGACGTATGGAAGGATCTTCTCGTCGATGAGCTTCTGCACCCGGTTGACGTCGCCGCTCGCGAGCGCCTTGTCCGCCTTGATGGTCGCAAGGACCTCGTTCGACAGGTCGCGCACGAGCGCCTCGGGCGCGGTGACGGACGGCGCGGTGGCCGGGGCTTGCGCCGATACCGAACCGGCCGCCAGCAGGGCCGCGCCGATTGCAAGGGACTTGACCATCTTCAGCAGGGACATCGATCACCCATTCGTCGAATCGTTACTGCGCCGGTTTCGGCGCGGATGACGGATTAACGTCGGAGCCGGCCGCCGGTGGACCGGGCGTACCCTTACCCGCGTCCGCCTTGGGCTCGCCCACCTCGTCGTCCGGGTCCTTCGCGCGCGGGGGGTTGCCGTCGAACACGAGGTTGCGGCGCCGCTGCA
Organism: uncultured beta proteobacterium; assembly: GCA_963841815.1. Lineage (GTDB taxonomy): Bacteria > Pseudomonadota > Gammaproteobacteria > Burkholderiales > Burkholderiaceae_F > JAOUJD01. The sequence goes on from CAWJEE010000010.1 coordinate 69,032, forward strand.
GGTAGCCGTCCCGGATGAACGTGTACTTGTCCAGCGCGGCATCCGAGATCAGGTCGTCCGTCTTCAGCAATTCATGGCGGAAGCTGACCGTGCGCACGCCGAAGATCGTGTTGCGGACCGACACGTTGTTGATCCAGAAGTTGACGTCGAGGACCGTTTCGACGCCGAGCCCCGCGGTGTCGCGGATCGTGCTCGGCCCGAACAGCGGGAGCACCAGGAAGGGCCCGTTGCCCACTCCCCAGACGGCCAGCGTCTGGCCGAAGTCCTCCCGGTGCTTCTCCAGGCCCATGCGGGTGGCGACGTCGAAGCATCCGAGCAGGCCGACCGTCGTGTTGACCGCGAAGCGGCACACGTCGGACACCGCCTCGCTTCCCTTGCCCTGCAGCAGGTTGTTCAGCGCGTTCGACGGCTCGCGCAGGTTGCTGAACCCGTTCGAGAAGCACTCCTGCACCGGAACAGGCAGCACCGTGTCGTAGACCTGCGCGAGCGGCTTGAGCACCACCTTGTCGAGGCCTTCGTTGAACTCGAACACCTGCCGGTTGAGGGACTCCAGCGGGTCCCGCGGGTCCTGGCCGGCGTTCGGCGGAACGGTGGCACATCCGGCCAGGAACGCCAGCAGCACCAGCACGGCCACGCCGAGGGCACTGCGCATCCAGCGCATCGAGGTTGCCTCGTGCCACCGGTGGGCAAGCACCGTGCCTGTCATTGGTCGCCCTCCATCCGGTTACTTCTGTTCGCCGCCCGGCTCGGCGGCCTTGCTGTACAGGAACTGGCTGATAAGGTTCTCCAGCACGACGGCGGACTGCGTCATCTTGATCTGGTCGCCCGGCTTCAGGTTCTGCTCGGAGCCGCCCGGCTCGAGGCCGATGTACTGGTCGCCGAGCAGGCCGGACGTGAGGATCTTCGCCGAGGTATCGGTCGGAAACGCGATGCCCTGCTCGAGTTCCATCGTCACCGTGCCCTGGTAGCTGCTGGTATCCAGCGCGATGGCGGCCACGCGGCCGATCGTGACGCCGGCGCTCTTCACCGGCGCGCGCACCTTGAGGCCGCCGATGTTGTCGAACTTGGCGGTCACCGCGTACGTGCCGCCGACCCGGAACGTCGCGAGGTTCGCGGCCTTCAGCGCCAGGAACACGATCGCCAGCAGGCCGAGCAGCACGAACAGGCCGACCAGGGTCTCAATACTCTTGCGTCCCATTGCACACTCCGTTCTAACGCGGCGCGCTGAACATCAGCGCGGTGAGCACGAAATCGAGGCCGAGCACGGCGAGCGAGGAGACGACGACCGTGCGCGTGGTCGCCTTCGCCACTCCTTCGGGCGTCGCCTGCGCCTCGTATCCCTGGTAGAGCGCGACGAACGTGCAGGCAATGCCGAACACCACGCTCTTGATGATGCCGTTGCCGACGTCGTCCCAGGTGTCGACCCCGCTCTGCATCTGCGACCAGAACGCGCCGGGGTCGATGCCGATCATCAGCACTCCCACGACGTAGCCGCCTAGGATACCGACGGCCGAGAACATCGCCGCCAGCAGCGGCATGGCGATGATGCCCGCCAGGAACCGCGGCGCGAGCACCCGCTCCTTCGGGTCGACGGCCATCATCTCCATTGCCGCCAGCTGCTCGCCGGCTTTCATCAGTCCGATCTCGGCCGTCAGCGACGTGCCCGCACGGCCGGCGAACAGCAGCCCGGTCACGACCGGGCCGAGTTCGCGCACCAGCGACAGCGCAACCAGCAGGCCGAGCGATTCCGCGGCGCCGTAGCGGCTGAGCGTGTAGTAGCCCTGCAGCGCGAGCACGAAACCGACGGCTAGCCCGGAAGCCGCGATGATGACCAGCGAGTAGTTGCCGATCGAATGGATCTGCGCGACGGTCAGGAACAGCCGCTTCAGCGCCCACGGCAGGCTGCGCACCAGATCGACGAGGAAGAACGCGCTGTGCCCGAGGCCGCGCAGCAGGCCGAGCGCCCACACGCCGAGTCGCCGCAGAAGTTCGGCGGCGTTCATGGCCGCAGCCCCAGGTCGGCGCCGTACGCGGCCGCCGGGTAATGGAACTTGACGGGGCCGTCCGGTTCCCCGCCGATGAACTGGCGGACTTCCGGATCGTCCGACGCCTGCACTTCGGCGGGCGTGCCGTGGCCGACGATGCGACCCGACGAGATCACGTAGACGTAGTCGCTGATCAGGAAGCACTCGCGCACGTCGTGCGACACGACCAGCGACGTCGCGCCGGTCGCGTCGTTCAGCCGGCGAATGAGGTTGGCCGCAACGCCGAGCGAGATCGGATCGAGCCCGGCGAACGGCTCGTCGTACATGATCAGTTCGGGGTCGAGCGCGATCGCGCGTGCCAGCGCGACGCGTCGCGCCATCCCGCCGGACAGATCCGCCGGCTTCAACTGCGCCGCGCCGCGCAGCCCCACCGCGTTCAGCTTCATCAGCACGAGGTCGCGGATCATCGGCTCCGGCAGCGTGGTGTGCTCGCGCAGCGGAAACGCGACGTTGTCGAACACGGTCATGTCGGTGAACAGCGCGCCGAACTGGAACAGCATGCCGACCCGGCGGCGCAGCGCGTACAACGACTCGCGATCGCGCGGGTTCACCGGCGACCCGTCGAACGACACCGTGCCCCGCTGCGGCGTCAGCGTGCCGCCGATCAGCCGGAGCAGCGTGGTCTTGCCGCACCCCGATCCGCCCATGATCGCGATCACCTTGCCGCGCGGGAAGGCCATCGTGATGTCCGACAGGATGACCCGCTGGTCATAGCCGAACGTCACGCGGTCGATCTGGACGAGGTTGTCGTTCTTCATTGTCGAGCGAGGCCGTCGCATCCGCTGGAATTGGGGATGCGACGCCGCCGGCCGGGGGGAGGCTCGCGGAGGGGCGCAATTGTCTCACGCCGATCCGTGCCCGGCCCGCGCGTCCGGTCTAGCGTTCCCTGGCGATGTGGCCAGCCCTTACCGCTCGGTCAGTGCGGCGCGACGTACACGGCGCGCCAGGCCCAGAGCCCTCAGTTCATCGTCGTCCTCCGGGACGACGACGAAGGCCCCGGTCACGCTCTCGGGCAGGTCGCAGGCGCGACCGGTTGCGAGTTCGACGAAGGTCCAGCAGGTCTCGCCGCGCGCAAGGATCTTGTGCTGGCGCGTCACGGCATAGCGCCGGACGGAGGTGCGGCGATCCCACGTCGCGATCCAGGTGTAGACGTCGAGCGGGTCGCCGGCGAACGCCGGGCGGAGATACTCGAGGAAGTGCGTCGCCGCCACCCAGGCATGGCCGCCGTCGAAGTAACGCTCCATCGGCCAGCCCTGTGCCGCCGAATGCTCGACCGCGACGTCCTCCATCCACCGCAGGTACTCGCGGTTGTTGACGTGGCCGACGGCGTCGATCGACTCGGGTGCGACGACGAGCGACTTGTGGAAGATGCGGGGCACTCCCGGAGCTTACCGTCTGAAGTTGACCGCAACGACCAAGGGGCCCGACCTTCGCCAACGCGCGCGGTCGCGCGCGTTCCCACGATGCCCACGCGCTCGCCTGACGAGCGCTGGGCGATCCGTGAGGGTCAGCGTGGAAGACTGCTGCTGCCCATCAGGTACTCGTCAACAGCACGCGCACATTGTCGACCCTCACGGATCGCCCACACGACGAGGCTCTGCCCGCGCCGCATGTCGCCTGCGGCGAAGACCTTCTCGACGTTGGTCGCGTAAGGCCGCGGTCCGTTCTTCGACTCCTCGGTCGCCGCCCGCGCGTTGCCGCGCGGGTCCTTCTCGACGCCGAAGGCTTCGAGCACCGAAGCGACCGGCGCCACGAATCCCATCGCGAACAGGACAAGGTCCGCGGGAATCTCGAACTCGGAGCCGGGCACCTCGACCATCTTCTGCGCCCCGGTGGCCGGATCCATCTGCCACTCGACGCGTGCCGCGACGATCGCGCGGACGTTGCCCTTGCCATCGCCCTCGAAGCGCTTGGTCGTGACCGACCAGTCGCGTGTCACGCCCTCTTCGTGCGAGCTCGACGTGCGCAGCTTGACCGGCCAGTACGGCCACGTCATTTCCTTGTCTTCCTTCGCCGGCGGCTGCGGCAGCAGTTCGAACTGCGTGACCGACCTGGCGCCATGACGGTTCGACGTGCCGACGCAATCCGAGCCGGTGTCGCCGCCGCCGATCACGACGACGTTCTTTCCGGTCGCGAGGATCTGCTCCTTGACCTTGTCGCCGGCCACGACCTTGTTCTGCTGCGGCAGGAACTCCATCGCGAAGTGCACGCCCTTCAATTCGCGGCCGGGCACCGGGAGATCGCGCGGCTGCTCGGCGCCGCCGGACAGCACGACCGCGTCGAACTCCTTGAGCAACTGGCCGGGATCGATCGCCTGCTTCGACCAGTTGGTGACGCCGCCGTCGACCTTCGACGTGCCCACCAGCACGCCGGTGCGGAAGGTCACGCCCTCGGCCTGCATCTGCTCGACCCGGCGGTCGATGTGCGACTTCTCCATCTTGAAGTCGGGAATGCCGTAGCGCAGCAGGCCGCCGATGCGGTCGTTCTTCTCGAACACCGTGACGTCGTGGCCGGCGCGCGCCAGCTGCTGCGCGGCGGCGAGGCCTGCCGGCCCGCTGCCGACGACCGCGACCTTCCTGCCGGTTCTCATCTTCGGCGGCTGCGGCACGACCCAGCCCTCTTGCCAGCCCTTGTCGATGATCTTGTGCTCGATCGACTTGATGCCCACGGGCACGTCCTCGATGTTCAGCGTGCACGCCGCTTCGCACGGCGCGGGGCAGACACGGCCGGTGAACTCGGGGAAGTTGTTCGTGCTGTGCAGGACCTCGAGCGCGGCCTTCCAGTCCTGCCGATACACGAGGTCGTTGAAGTCCGGAATGATGTTGTTGACCGGGCAGCCGTTGTTGCAGAAGGGAATGCCGCAATCCATGCAGCGCGCCGCCTGGACCTTGCCCTCCTCGTCGGACAGGTGCACGACGAACTCGCGCCAGTGCTTCATGCGCGATTGCGGCGCCTCGGCGGCCTCCTCGAGGCGCTGGTACTCCATGAACCCCGTGCTCTTTCCCATCGCTATCTCGCGTCGTCAGTTCGTTGTTGTGCGCCGGTCGAACGGCGCTTCAGGAAATCGCCGATGCCCGGCTCTGGCACCGCCTTGCCTCGATGCACCCACATCCAGCCGAGCGCGGCGTTGATGTGCGCACCGATCACCGCGGCGACCAGCACGGTGCCGCCGAGCCACTCGAGCACCGGCGGCACCGGGCCCTTGGTGTGCAGCCACATGTAGACCGGCACCGACAGGGCCGCGACCAGAACCATCGCCGGTATCACCCAGGGCAGCGCCAGCAGCACCGCCACCACGGCGACACTCGTCCGCACGTCCTCGCCCGCTCCGCGCAGCGACCACAGCAGCAGCGCGAGCGGCACGCTCAGCAGCAGCCCGGGCAGCCATTGCAGCCGCCGCGGCCACGGCGCTTGTGGAGCGCGCATCGGTCCGGCCCGGGCTCACTACGCCGCCATCCGCTGCGCCGGCGCTTCCTGCGCCGCCGCCAGTTCCTTCAGTGCGCGCCTGTACTCGTTCGGGAACACCTTCACGAACTTCGCCCGCATTGCCGGCCACTGGTCGAGGATCATGCGTGCGCGCAGGCTTCCCGTGTGGCGGAAGTGGCTCTCGATCAGGCCGCGCAGGATGAACTCGTCGGTCTCGCCGAGGTGCCAGATCGCCTCTTCGACCTTTTCCTGCTGCTCGGCGGCCGGCAGCACGCGCTCGAGTTCGCACATCGACTGGTTGCAGCGCGTCGCGAAGTCGCCGTTCTCGTCGAAGACGTAGGCGATCCCGCCCGACATGCCGGCCGCGAAGTTCCGCCCCGTGCCGCCGAGCACGACCACCGTGCCCTTGGTCATGTACTCGCAGCCGTGGTCTCCGGTGCCCTCGACGACCGCCGCGGCCCCCGAGTTGCGGACCGCGAAGCGTTCGCCGGCCACGCCGTTGAAGTACGCCTCGCCCGCGATGGCGCCGTACAGCACCGTGTTGCCGACGATGATGTTCTCGGTGCCGGCCCCGCGAAAATCGTTCGGGCAGCGCACGATCACCCGGCCGCCGGACAGGCCCTTGCCGGTGTAGTCGTTGGCGTCGCCGACCAGGTCGAGCGTGATGCCATGCGCGAGGAACGCGCCGAAGCTCTGCCCCGCGGTGCCGTTCAGCTGGATGTGGATCGTGTCGTCCGGCAGGCCCGCGTGGCCGAACTTCCTGGCGACCAGCGAAGACAGCATCGTGCCGACCGACCGATTGACGTTGCGGATCGGCGTGATGAAGCTGACCCGCTCGCCGCGCTCGAGCGCCGGCTTGCTCTGCTCGATCAATTTGTGGTCGAGCGCCTTCGACAGGCCGTGGTCCTGCGACTCGACGCACAGGCGCGCCACATCGGCCGGCATCTTCGGCTGATAGAAGATGCGGCTGAAGTCGAGGCCGCGCGCCTTCCAGTGATCGATGCCGCGCTTCGTGTCCAGCAGGTCGGCGCGGCCGACGAGTTCCTCGAACCGGCGGATGCCGAGCTGCGCCATGATCTCGCGCACTTCCTCGGCCACGAAGAAGAAGAAATTGACGACGTGCTCCGGCTGGCCCTTGAACTTCGCGCGGAGCACCGGATCCTGCGTCGCGACGCCGACCGGGCAGGTGTTCAGGTGGCACTTGCGCATCATGATGCAGCCCTCGACCACCAGCGGCGCGGTCGCGAAGCCGAACTCGTCGGCGCCGAGCAGCGCGCCGATCACGACGTCGCGGCCGGTCTTCATCTGGCCGTCGACCTGCACGGCGATGCGCCCACGCAGGCGGTTCAGCACCAGGGTCTGCTGCGTCTCGGCAAGACCGAGCTCCCACGGCGTGCCCGCGTGCTTGATCGACGACACCGGCGACGCGCCGGTGCCGCCGTCGTGGCCGGCGATGGTGACGTGGTCCGCCTTGGCTTTCGCCACGCCGGCCGCCACGGTGCCGACGCCGACTTCGGACACCAGCTTCACGCTGATCGACGCCTGCGGGTTGGCGTTCTTCAGGTCGTGGATCAGCTGGGCGAGGTCCTCGATCGAATAGATGTCGTGGTGCGGCGGGGGCGAGATCAGGCCGACGCCCGGCACCGAGAAGCGCAGCTTCGCGATGTACTCGCTGACCTTGTGGCCCGGAAGCTGGCCGCCTTCGCCGGGCTTGGCGCCCTGCGCCATCTTGATCTGGATCTGGTCGGCGCTGACCAGATACTCGGTCGTCACGCCGAAGCGGCCCGATGCGACCTGCTTGATCTTGCTGCGCAGCGAGTCGCCTTCCCTTAGAGGGATATCGGCGACGACGCGGTCCGAGCCGAGCACGCTGGCCAGCGTGTCGCCGTTGCGGATCGGAATGCCGCGCAGTTCCTGCTGGTAGCGCCGCTCGTCCTCGCCGCCCTCGCCGGTGTTGCTCTTGCCGCCCAGCCGGTTCATCGCGATCGCGAGCGTCGAGTGCGCCTCGGTCGAGATCGAGCCGAGCGACATCGCGCCGGTGGCGAAGCGCCTGACGATGTCCTTCGCCGGCTCGACCTCGTCGAGCGGGATCGCCTTCTTCGGATCGATCCGGAACTCGAACAGGCCGCGCAGCGTCATGTGGCGCCTGCCCTGGTCGTTGATGATCTGCGCGTACTCCTTGTACGTCTGGTAGGAGTTGGCGCGGGTCGAGTGCTGCAGCTTGGCGATGGCGTCCGGCGTCCACATGTGCTCCTCGCCGCGGACGCGCCACTGGTATTCGCCGCCGGCGTCGAGCATGGTGGCAAGCACCGGGTCGTCGGAGAACGCGGCGCGGTGCGCGCGCACGGCCTCTTCCATGACCTCGAACAGGCCCATGCCACCGACGTTGCTCGCCGTGCCGCGGAAGTACTTGTCGACGAGGTCGCGGTTCAGGCCGACCGCCTCGAAAATCTGGGCCCCGCAGTACGACATGTACGTGCTGATGCCCATCTTCGACATGACCTTGTTGAGGCCCTTGCCGACCGCCTTCACGTAGTTCTTGATCGCCTTGTCGGCGTCGGCGCCGTGCAGCGCGATCAGCGTCTCGAGCGCGAGGTACGGATGGACGGCCTCGGCGCCGTAGCCGGCGAGCAGCGCGAAGTGATGCACCTCGCGCACCGAGCCGGTCTCCACCACGAGGCCGGTCGACGTGCGCAGGCCTTCGGCGATCAGGTGCTGGTGGACCGCGCTCGTCGCCAGCAGCGCGGGGATCGCCACGTGCGCGGCGTCGAGCGAGCGGTCGGTGACGATCAGGATGTTGTATCCGGCCTTCACCGCATCCACGGCCTGCGCGCACAGCGACGCGAGGCGCGCCTCGACCCCTTCCTTGCCCCAGGCGAGCGGGTAGCAGACGTCGAGCTCGAACGACCTGAACTTGTTCGACGAGTAGTTCTCGATCGAACGCATCTTCGCCATGTCCTTGAAGTCGAGGACGGGCTGGCTGACCTCGAGGCGCATCGGCGGGTTGATGTTGTTGATGTCGAGCAGGTTGGGCTTGGGCCCGATGAAGCTCACCAGCGACATCACCATCTGCTCGCGGATCGGATCGATCGGCGGGTTCGTGACCTGCGCGAACAGCTGCTTGAAGTAGTTGTAGAGCGGCTTGGTCTTGTTCGACAGCACCGGCAGCGCGCTGTCGTTGCCCATCGAGCCGATCGCCTCCTCGCCCTGCAGCGCCATCGGCTCCATCAGCAGCTTGACGTCTTCCTGCGTGTAGCCGAACGCCTGCTGGCGGTCGAGCAGCGGCACGTCGACGCGCGCGGCCGACGACGGTTTCTCGCCCGCACCGGCCGGCAGGTCATCCAGCTTGATGCGGATGCGCTTGATCCATTCCTTGTACGGCTTGCTGGCGGCGAGCTGCTGCTTCAGCTCGGCGTCGTCGATGATGCGACCCTGCTCGGTGTCGATCAGGAACATCTTGCCGGGCTGCAGGCGCCACTTCTTGAGGATGCGGCTTTCCGGGATCGGCAGCACGCCGACCTCGGACGCCATCACCACCATGTCGTCGTCGGTGATCACATAGCGCGCGGGGCGCAGGCCGTTGCGGTCCAGCGTGGCGCCGATCCGGACGCCGTCGGTGAAGGCGATGGCGGCCGGGCCGTCCCACGGTTCCATCATCGCCGCGTGGTACTCGTAGAACGCGCGTCGCGCGTCGTCCATCGTCGTGTGCTGCTCCCACGCCTCCGGGATCATCATCATCACGGCGTGCGCGAGCGGATAGCCGCCCATCACCAGCAGTTCAAGCGCGTTGTCGAAGCAGGCGGTGTCGGACTGCCCGTCGTAGATCAGCGGGAAGAGCTTGTTCAGGTCGTCACGCAGCACCGGCGATGACATCACGCCCTCGCGCGCGCGTATCCAGTTGAAGTTGCCCTTCACCGTGTTGATCTCGCCGTTGTGCGCGATCAGGCGGTACGGGTGCGCGAGTTCCCACGCCGGGAACGTGTTGGTCGAGAAGCGCTGGTGCACGAGCGCGATCGCCGACACGACGCGCGGATCGGCGAGGTCCGTGTAGTAGCGGCCGACCTGGTCGGCAAGCAACAGGCCCTTGTAGACCACCGTGCGCGTCGAGATCGACGGCACGAAGTACTCCTTGCCGTGCTTCAGCTTCAGCGCCTGGATCTTGTGGCTGGCGGTCTTGCGGATCACGTAGAGCTTGCGCTCGAGCGCGTCCGGAACCATCACGTCGGGGCCGCGGCCGATGAAGATCTGGCGGATGACCGGCTCGCGATCCTTCACCAGCGGCGACATCGGCATCTCGCGGTCGATCGGGACGTCGCGCCAGCCGAGAACCACCTGGCCTTCCGCGCGAACCGTGCGCTCGAGCTCCTGTTCGCACGCCTGCCGCGAGGCGTGTTCGCGCGGCAGGAAGATCATTCCGACTCCGTACTCGCCGGGCGGCGGCAGCGTGACTCCCTGCTTCGCCATTTCTTCCCGGTAGTAGGCGTCGGGAATCTGGATCAGGATTCCCGCGCCGTCGCCGCAGAGCACATCGGCACCGACGGCGCCGCGGTGATCCAGGTTCTGGAGGATCAGGAGCGCCTGCTGGACCAGCCCGTGGCTCGCCCGCCCCTTGATGTTCGCGACGAATCCGACGCCGCACGCATCGTGCTCCTGGCTGGCTGAGTACAGGCCGTTCGATCCGGCGTGTTCGAGGGTGTGGGGGTCGGTCATCTCGGCTCCAGTCAGGACGCCCTCGTGCAGGCCGAGGGGGAACTGGCCACTTTACTGCGCCGCACCAACCCGGGCAAGGAGAAAAATCGGGGTCTGACCCCGATTTTCGGTAGGGTCAGTCGCAGGGTCTAATTAATTGGGGACAGAGTCCGGGCTCGGCAGGCGCGGACGCCCTGCCTTGCGGGCCACCGGACGTCGGCTCGGCGTCAGCCTGGCCACCGCTTCGGCGGCACCGAGGAGCCAGCCTCCGTGGGTAGCCCGGCGAATCGTCGCGAGTTCGTCGTTCGAAGGCCCGTGCTCGAACAGGCGCCGATAGGCGGCCTGGCGTTCGAACGGCGTGTTGCCCAGTGCCCAATAGACCGCGTGGTCGTTGATCAGGGGGTCGACCGCCCGGCCCACGTGATGAACATGACTGGACCATCTGAACTCTGCCGGTCCGTGCACGAGTCCGGCGCGGACCGGATTCAGTTCGATGTAGCGCATGCACGCCAGGAGGTACCGGTCGGCCTCGACGACGGTCGACCGGTACCGGCCCTCGAACAACGCGCCGGTCCGCCCGTGGCGGTCGTTGAACCAGCGGACATAGCGGCGGCCAAGGGACTGGACGACTCGCCCGACATCTCCCGCCGCCTGGGGAGTGACGAGCAGGTGGACGTGGTTCGGCATCAGCACGTAGGCATGGACCGCCAGTCCGAACGGCCCGGCAGTCTCGCGCAGAGCCGACAGGTAGCGCTCGCGGTCCACGTCGTCGACGAAGATCGCACGCCGGTCGTTGCCGCGCTGGATCACGTGGTGAGGGAAGCCCGGGATCGTCAACCGGGGAAGCCGGGCCACATCCGCTCCGAAATCGGGGTCTGACCCCGATTCTGCACTCGTCAGCCTTCGTCGATGGCGAAGAGCCGCTGGTGCTCCTTCATGGCGTAGCGGTCGGTCATGCCGGCGACGTAGTCGGCGATCGCCCGCGCCTTGTCCTCGGCGGCGCGGGCCTGGTGATCGAGGGGAAGCAGCCGCGGCTCGTCGTGGAACGCGCGGAACAACTCGGTCACCACCCGCCGGGCCTTCGTCGTCATGCGCATGACGCGGTAGTGGCGGTACAGGTTGTGCAGCAGGAAGGTCTTCAGGGCGTCGGCCTCCTTCCGCACGTCGGCCGAGAACGCCGCCAGCGGCCCCGCCTGGCGGACGTCGTCGATGCTCGCCGGCTGGACTGCCTTGATCCGACGGGCGGTCTCGGTCGCGAGGTCGACGATCAGCGCGTTGATCATCCGGCGGACCGTTTCGTTCACCATGCGGCGCTCGCCGATCTCCGGAAACTGCGCGCGCACCTCGCGCGCGTGACGCGCGAACAGCGGAACATCCTCCAGCTGGGCCAGCTGCAGCAGGCCCGAGCGCAGCCCGTCGTCGATGTCGTGGTTGTTGTAGGCGATCTCGTCGGCGAGGTTGGCGATCTGCGCCTCGAGGCTCGGCTGGCGCTTCTGCAGGAAGCGTTCGCCGACGTCTCGCCAGCGTGCGGGCGTTCTCGAGCGAACAGTGCTTGAGGATGCCTTCGCGCGTCTCGAATGCGAGATTGAGGCCGTTGAAGCCACCGTAGCGCTCCTCGAGCTCGTCGACCACGCGCAGCGACTGCAGGTTGTGCTCGAATCCGCCGTGCTCCTTCATGCACTCGTGCAACGCGTCCTGCCCGGCGTGCCCGAACGGTGTGTGCCCGAGATCGTGCGCCAGGGAGATCGCCTCGACGAGGTCTTCGTTGACGCCGAGCTGCCGGGCGATCGCGCGGCCGATCTGCGCAACCTCGAGCGAATGCGTCAGGCGCGTGCGGAAGAGATCGCCTTCGTGATTGACGAAGACCTGGGTCTTGTACTCGAGCCGGCGAAACGCGCTGGAGTGGATCACGCGATCGCGGTCCCGCTGGAACGCCGACCGTCCGGGCGCGTCCGGCTCGGCGTGGCGCCGGCCGCGCGACAGCTCCGCGCGCGCGGCAAAAGGCGCGAGACCGCCGCCGTCCATCACCGGAACCCCCCGGCAAGCAGCGTGTCGCGAACAACCTGATCGGGGACCGCCCGCTGCGCGGCGCGGCCGATCGCCTCCAGCACGACGTAGCGAACCGCTCCGGCTTCCGCCTTCTTGTCGCCGCGCATGCTCTGCAACGCGTCGTCGACGCGGAGTCCCTCGATCCGCGGCGGCAGTCCGGCGAGCGCGACGGCATGCTGCACTGTCCTGACGTCGCGCTCCGTGATCAGGCCGAGACGCTGCGACATGTCGGCCGCCAGCACCATCCCGCACCCGACCGCCTCGCCGTGAAGCCACTGCGCATAGCCGGTCAGCGCCTCGATCGCGTGCCCGAACGTGTGCCCGAGATTCAGCAGCGCGCGCTCCCCGGACTCGCGCTCGTCGCGGCCCACCACGCCGGCCTTGATCTCGCAGGACCGGCCGATGGCGCGCGCAAGCGCCGCCGCCTCGCGCTCTCGCAGGGCCGGCAGGTCCGCGACCACTTCTTCGAAGTACCTGGCGTCGGCGAGCAGTCCGTGCTTCAGGATCTCCGCCAGGCCGGCGGCGAGTTCGCGCGAAGGCAGCGTCTGCAGGACATCGGTGTCCGACACGACGACACTCGGCTGGTGGAACGTGCCGATCAGGTTCTTGCCGCTCGGATGGTTGATTCCGGTCTTCCCGCCGACCGATGAGTCGACCTGCGCCAGCAGCGTCGTCGGCACCTGGACGACGCGGATGCCCCGCATGTAGATCGAGGCCGCGAAGCCTGCGAGATCCCCGATCACGCCGCCGCCGAGCGCGACCACCACGCTCTTGCGGTCGGCTCCGTGCGCCACGAGGGCATCGAGGATGCGGGCGACGCTGTCCCAGCGCTTGGTGCTCTCGCCATCGGGCAGGCTGAGCAGCGTCGTTCCCGCCACGTCGCGCAGCGCAGCGAGCGCCGTGTCGCCGTGCAGGGGCGCCACGACCTCATTCGTCACCACGAGGATCGACGTCGGCGCGAGCGGCGCCACGTACCCGGCGAGGCGGCCGAGCAGGCCTCCGCCGATGTGTATGGAATACGTCCCGCCTGCCACGGCCACGGTGATGCTGCGCATCGCGCGATTCTACGGCGCGGCCTGCGAGAGCCGACGGATGGCGGGCTCCTCCAGGAGTCGGCGGACGAGGCGCTTCGGGTTGGCCGAGGCGGACTGGAACGTCAGGTGGGCCGTCTCTTCGTACAGCGGCTGGCGCTGCGCGAGCAGTTCGTCGATCCGCGAGCGCGGATCGGCCGTCTGCAGCAGGGGCCGCGAGCGGTCGTTGCGGGTGCGCCGGTGGATCTCCTCGCCGGTTGCGCGCAGGTACACCACCAGCCCGCGCTCCTTCAGCCTTCTCCGCGTGTCGACGTTCAGCACGGCGCCACCGCCAGTCGCCAGGACGATGCCCGGGCGCTGCGTCAACTCGTCGAGCAGCGCGCACTCGCGCCGCCGGAAGCCCTCTTCCCCTTCGACCGAAAAGATCGTCGCGACCAGCGCTCCGCTGCGCGCTTCCAGTTCACGGTCGGCGTCGATGAACTCGAAGCCGAGCGCATGCGCGAGGAGACGCCCGACGGTCGTCTTGCCGGCACCCATCATGCCGACCAGGAACACGGAGCGAGGCGAGTCGTTCATCGCGCGAAGCGTACGTGAATGCGCCTTGCCAAAAAAAGGGCCGCCTCGCGGGCGGCCCTCGTTGCGGCGTCCTGCCTTACTTCATCGCGGCATTGATCTTCTCGGAGATCACGCGGGGCGTGATGAAGATGATCAGCTCGGTGCGGTCGCTGATCCTGCTCGTGTTCTTGAAAAGGTAGCCCACCACCGGGAGATCGCCAAGGAGCGGCACCTTCGTCACGGTGGTCCGCTCCTGCTGCTCGTAGATTCCGCCCAGCACCACCGTGCCGCCGTTCTCGACGAGGACCTGCGTCTGCACGTTCTTCGTGTCGATTGCGGGGCCTGAGAGCGTTTCCTGGCCGCGCGTGTCCTTGTTCACCTTGACGTCGAGGAAGATCGCGCCTTCCGGGGTGATCTGCGGCGTGACCTCGAGCTTCAGGACAGCCTTGCGGAATTCGACAGCTGTCGCTCCGCTCGACGTCGCGTTCTGGTACGGAATCTCCGTACCCTGCTCGATCGTTGCCTTGACCTTGTCGGCGGTGACGACGCGCGGACTCGAGATGACCTTGCCGCGGCCATCGGCCTCGAGCGCGGTCAGTTCGAGGTTGATCAGGCGCGTCAGGCTGCTGTTGAAAAGCGTCAGCGCGAACTGGCCCGGATTGAAGCCGCCTATGCCGCCCGCCGGCAGGTTGACGTTGCTCGGCACGGTGCGGACGCTGCCCGGCGTACCCGGGAGCGTGCCGAAGATGTTCTGGCCGCCGACCGCCGACTCGTTGTTGGCCTTCCCGTAGCCGAGGCGCACGCCCAGGTTGCGGCTGAACTTGTCGTCGGCTTCGACGATCCGCGCCTCGATCAGCACCTGCGGGACGGCAACGTCGACCCGTTGCAGCAGGCGGCGCACGTCCTCGAGGCGGGCCGCCGTGTCCTGCACGAACAGCTGGTTGGTGCGCGTATCGACCACGACCGTGCCGCGCTTCGACAACATGCGCTGCTTGTCGTCGGTCAGCAGGCGGCGCACGTCCTCCGCCTTCTGGTAATTGACCACGAATGCCTCGGAGCGCAGCGGCTCGAGTTCGGCGATCTGGCTGCGGGACTCGAGGTCGAGCTTTTCCTTCGTCGCGATCTCTTCACGCGGGGCGACCAGGATCACGTTGCCGTTCTTCCGCATGTCCAGTCCCTTGGACTGCAGGATGATGTCGAGCGCCTGGTCCCACGGAACGTCCTTGAGCCGCAGCGTGATCGTGCCGCCCACGGAGTCGCTCGTGATGATGTTGAGGTTCGTGAAGTCGGCGATCACCTGCAGCAGCGAGCGGACGTCGACGTTCTGGAAGTTCAGCGACAGGCGCTCGCCCTGGTAGCCCTGGCGCGATCCCTGGAACAGCCGCGACGGGTCTTCCTTGACCGGACGCACTTCAAGCACGAACCGCGTGTCGCTCTGGTAGGCGTTGTGCTCCCACAGCCCGCGCGGCTCGACGACGAGGCGCGTGTTGTTGCCCTGCTGGCTCGCGCTGATCTGCGACACCGGCGTGGCGAAATCGGAGACGTCGAGGCGCCGCTTCAGCGTGTCGGGCAGCGCCGTATTCAGGAAGTCGACCACGATCGTGTTGCCCTGCTGGCGGATGTCGACGTTGGTGTTGGGGTCGCTCAGGTCGATGACCACACGGCCCTCGTTGTCGGCGCCACGGCGGAAGTCGATGCCGCGAAGCGAACGACCTCCTGTGAACGCACTCGGGCCGGCCGTTGCCTGGGCCGCCACCGGCGCACCGGCGGCAGTCGCCGCCGCTGGCGCCGGGGCTCCGGCGAAGCTGGCGCCCGCCGCCCCGCCCAGCGCGACCAGCACGCGTTTGCCGTCGACGGTGACGTTGTGCGTCAGCGAACGCTTCAGGTTCACCACCACGCGCGACCGGCCACCCGCCTGGACGACGTTCACCGAACGGACGTCGCCCTGGTTCAATTCAACGAGGTTCTTTCCGAGCGCGTTCACGGTCTGCGGGAGATCGAGCGCCACGCGCGCCGGGTTCGCCACCGAGAAGCTCGGCGGCACGCCCGACACCGGATTCTTCAGTTCGATGCTGACCACCACTCCGGTGGTGGTCGTGATCGCATCGATGCGCTCGATGGCGTTTTCACCCGACGACTGGCCCGCCGCCGTGCCGGTGACCGCGAGAAGACCGAGGACCGCGGCGAATCGCGACACCCGGCTGGCCAGACCCTTAATGGTGATGCTCATCGCTTGCTCCCTTGCTGCCGCATTGCGGCCTCCTGCAACTCCAGCTTCGAAGGCCGTTCGACCCACTCGCCGGCAGCGTCCTGGATGATTTCCTTGAGTTCGACTTCTGTTTCGGTGATCTTCGTGACGAGGCCGAAATTCTGTCCCATGTAATTCCCGACCTTGATCATGTGTGTCTGGCCCGCAACGTCGATCAACGCCGCATTGTTGCGTTGCTGCCGCAGCGTGCCAACCATCTTCAGCTGGTCGAGTGGATATCCCTCCAGCACTTCACGCCGGCGATCGAGGTCGGGCTTGAGGGCGCTCGCGCTGGCGCGCGCCTGTGCCTGGCGGGCGACGGCGAGGATCATCTTCTGCGGATCGAACGGATCGATCAGCGCCTTGCCTTCGTAGACGTAAGGCGAAAACTGCTTGGGCTCCGGCACGGGCTGGGTCGTCGGACGCATGGTCTTGCGCGTCTCGTCCATCCACGCCCGGAGTTCCGCTTCATCGCCGCCGCCGCAGCCCGCAAGGAGGGCGGCGAGGACGGCCATGGTGATGGTGCGAAGTGGAGTGATCGTGAGGTTCACTTGGCAGGTCCTTTCGCCGGCTCCTTCGCCTTGCGCTGCGCGGCGAGCTCTTCCGGGTCCAGATACCGGTAGGTCTTGGCCGTGGCATCCAGGGTCAGGTTGCCGGTGCGGCCCGTCGAGACATTGAGGTTGTTCAACGTGACGATGCGCGGCAGATTGGCGATGTCGCTCGCGAACGCGCCGAGGTCGTGGTACTTGCCGGCGAGCTTCACGGCGATCGGCAGTTCCGCGTAGTACTCGCGCACGTTGGTCTGGCCCGGGCGGAAGAGTTCGAAGTCGAGGCCGCGCCCGACGCCCGCCTGGTTGATGTCCGACAGAAGCGCATCCATCTCGGACTTGCTCGGCAACTGCTTCTCGAGCGTCAGGACGAACTGGCTCACCTGCTCGCGCTGCTTGCGCAGTTCGTCCAGGTTGATCGCCTGCTGCAGCTTGCTCCGGTACTCCACCTTGAGCCTTGTTTCCTCGGCCTGCAGCTGCTCGAGCTGCTCCTTCTGGCCACTCCAGAGACCGAACCAGCCGCCGACCGCGCACACGGCGATGACGAACAACCACAGCGCGACGCGCGGAACCATCGGCCAGGCGCCGACGTTTTCCAGCGTCAGGCCGCGGAATTCGGAGAGAAGATCACGACTGCTTGCCATCGTTGCCTCGTTCCCGCGTTATTTCTTCGGAGCCGCGCCAACAGGCGACGACGGCGTTGGGGTCGCGACGGCCGGAGTCGGCGCGGGTGTGGTCGCGGGTGCGGACGTGGGGGTCGCAACCGGAGCGCCGGCCGCCCGAACAGGCGTGCCCATCTTGGCGGCATCCGCCTGCTGCTGCATCTGCGTCCGTTCCGGCGTCGGTTTCATCGTGAAGTTCAGCGCGAACTCGAAGACGCGCCGATTCACGCCGGTGGGGCCCTGCGGCGCAACCTTGATCTCGATGAGCTCGGGCTTCTCGAGAACGCGAGAGTTGTTCTGGAGGTTGCGCAGGAACTCGGACACCCGCTCGTTCGAGGTGGCCCATCCGCCGACATTGACCTTGCGATCTTCCTGCTTGATGGTGCGCAGATAGATGCCCTCCGGCACCTGCTTCACCAGTTCGTCGAGCAGATACACGGGCAGGTTGCGATCGGCCTGCAGGTCCTCCACCGCACGCTGCCGTGCACGCAGGCCTTCGATCTCCTGGCGCAGGGTGGCGATTTCCTTGATCTGGCTGTCCAGCTTCCGGTTCTCGCCGCGAACGAACTCGTTGCGCCCCTGCTGGTTGGAGATGTAGCCCTGCAGGATCGACCACACGAGCCCGATCATCAGCAGGCCGACGATGAAGGACAGGGCCGTCGCCGCCCAGAAGACCTTTTTCTTGAGTTCACGCCGCGCCTCGCGGTGCGGCAACAGATTGATGCGCGGGGTCATTTGTCGAACCTCCGCATCGCCAGTCCGCAAGGCGTCAGGAGCGCCGGCGCGTCCAAGCGCAACTGCTTGTCACGGATGTTCGGCGACACTTCCATTCCCTTGAACGGAGAGACGACCGACGTCGGCACCTGAGAGCGCTCCATGAGGGCGTCCGCAAGGCCACTCACCACGGCCGAGCCCCCCGCCAGCATGATCTGGTCGACCCGGCTGTAAGGGGTCGACGTGAAGAAGAACTGCAGTGCACGCGTGATCTCCGTGCTGGTGGTGTCGATGAACGGCTTCAGAACCGCCGTTTCGTAGTCCGCGGGCAGGTCGCCGCTTCGCTTCTTCTGTTCCGCTTCCTCGGTCGGGATGCCGTAGGTGCGCGAAATGTCGCCAGTCAGCTGCTGCCCGCCGAAGGGCTGCTCGCGTTCGTAAATCGCCTCGCCGTCGTGCATCACGGTGACGCTCGTGGTATTCGCCCCAATGTAGAAGACCGCGATGACAAGGCCCTCGCCGCCGTTTGGCAGTTGCTGCACCAGGCGCTCGATCGCCGCACGCGAAGCGTATGACTCCACATCGACGACCACGGGCTTCAGGCCGGCCGCCTGCGCAACCGCCATTCGGTCCTCGACCTTCTCTTTACGGGACGCGGCGATCAGCACTTCGACATCGTCCGGCGCATTGGGGATCGGTCCCAGCACCTGGAAGTCGAGGCTGACCTCGTCGAGCGCGAACGGGATGTACTGGTTCGCCTCGCTCTCGACCTGCATCTCGAGTTCTTCCTCGCGCAGGTTCGCGGGCAGGGCGATGCGTTTCGTGATCACCGCGGAGGCCGGCAATGCCATCGCGGCGTTGCGCACCTTCCCACCGGCTTTGCGCCAGGCGCGCTTCACGGCGTCGGCGACGATTTCTATCTTGTCGATGTTGCCGTCGACCACCGCACCGCGGGGGAGCGGCTCGATCGCATAGCGCTCGAGGCGCATCACGCCCTTGCCGGGTTCCGACAGTTCGACGATCTTGACGCTGGACGACCCGATGTCGAGTCCGATCAGCGGCGGCGATTTAGGCGAAAACGGCAGGTCAAAAGCCAAGGTGACGCTCCCAACGACGGTCCAAGCTCGAATTCGTGCTCAACGGGGCGTCCCAAGCGCGTCCGATGGACCGGGTGTCCCCAACCCCACTTCGCGGCCGTAGCGACACCCGTTTTTCCTTATCTTTCGAGCGTTTACCGCGTTTTTATCGGACGGTACTTGAGATCCTAGCAACATAAGCAAAACACACACAAGCCCCGCATTCGGCCTAACCGTGCCCTTTTTGAGGGATAAACAACGAACGATCAAAGCCGAGGGGCATCCAATCTCGTAACGCACCTCGCTGCCGTGCGCACATGCCTTGAGTGACATAATCCACGACTCCCTGTGCAGCGAAGCGCAAAAAAGCGGCCGCTCACACGTCTAGTTTTCCCTGCAGCAACCGCGCCGACGTGCCTTCTCCCGACCCGGGTCCGCAACACGAACAAGCCTCGTCCCGTCAGCGCCCGTGGGTCCTGCGGGCGGCGGGCAGCATCGCCCTGCTGATCGGTGGCGGCGCCCTGGCCGGCGTCTTCCTCGTGTTGTTCGTCTTCGCGATCGTCTATTCGAGCCTGCCGCCGATCGACGCGCTGACCGACTATCGCCCGAAGATTCCGCTGCGCGTGTGGACCGCCGACGGCGTACTGATAGGCGAGTTCGGCGAGGAGCGGCGCGACTTCCTGCCCTTCGGCGAAATCCCGGACACACTGAAGAAGGCGATTCTCGCGGCCGAGGACGACAGCTTCTATAAGCATCGCGGGGTCGACTACACCGGCCTGATCCGCGCCGCCCTGTCGAACTTCGTGTCGGGCCGGCGCGGCCAGGGCGGAAGCACCATCACGATGCAGGTCGCAAGGAACTTCTTCCTGAGTTCCGAGCGCAGCTACGTGCGCAAGGTGTACGAGATCGCGCTCGCTTACAAGATCGAGTCGTCGCTGTCGAAGGACCGGATCTTCGAGGTCTACGCCAACCAGATCTTCCTCGGCCAGCGCGCGTACGGATTCTCGGCGGCGTCGCAGGTCTATTTCGGCAAGAAGGCGAAGGACCTCACGGTGGCGGAGATGGCGACGCTGGCGGGCCTGCCCGTGGCACCCAGCGCCTTCAACCCGTTTGTCAACCCGAAGCGCGCGAAGGCGCGGCAGCAGTACGTCCTGTCCCGGATGCTGCAGTTGGGATACATCGACAAGGCAACCCACGACGAAGCGGTGCTGCAGGAACTCAGGCCGCGGCAGACATCGCTGGTAAGCCCGGAAGGCACGCGCCTGCGGGTGCACGCAGAGTTCGCCTCCGAACTTGCCCGTCAGCTGGTGTTCGACGTATTCGGCAGCGAAACCTACACGCGCGGCCTGAACGTCACGACGACGCTTCGCAAGGACGACCAGGAGGTCGCGTACGCGGCGCTGCGCAAGGCCGTGCTCGACTACGACCGCAAGTACGGCTACCGAGGACCGGAATCGTTCATCGAGCTGGGCAATGACGCGAGCGTCCGCGAGCAGCGCATCGAGGACGCGCTCGTCGAGGCGATCGAGAGCCCCAACCTGCTGCCCGCGGTGGTGCTCGAAGTCGAACAGGGCGGCGTCCGGGTTGCCGTCGAGGGCGGTGCCACGCTCGACATCAAGAGCGACGGCCTGAAGTTCGTCGCGCCGTCGCTGTCCCCGAAGGCGCAGCCGAACCGCAAGATCGTCCCCGGCGCCGTGGTCCGGCTGTCACGCAACGACAAGGGCATATGGGAGATCACCCAGTTGCCGCAGGTGGAAGCCGCGTTCGTCGCGGCGAGTTCGAAGGACGGCGCCGTGCGGGCGCTCGTCGGCGGATTCGACTTCAACCTGAACAAGTTCAACCACGTCACGCAGGCGTGGCGCCAGCCGGGATCGAGCTTCAAGCCCTTCATCTACTCCGCTTCGCTCGAGCGGGGTTTCATGCCGAGCACGCTGATCAACGACGCACCCATCTCGATCGACCCGGCGCTGACCGGAGGGCAGGCGTGGGAGCCGAAGAACTATGACGGCAAGTTCGAAGGCCCGCTGCGGCTGCGGCAAGGCCTCGCCAAGTCGAAGAACCTCGTGTCGATCCGGATCCTGCAGGCGATCGGCCCGGCTTTTGCGCGCGACTGGGTGACCCGGTTCGGATTCGACGCCGACAAGCACCCGGCCTACCTGACGATGGCGCTCGGCGCGGGGTCCGTGACGCCGTGGCAGATGCTGAGCGCCTATGGCGTCTTCGCCAACGGCGGGTACCGCGTGAACCCGTACCTCATCACCAAGGTGACCGACAGCAGCGGCAAGACGCTGATGGAAGGCAAGCCTCTCGTGGCGGGAGACGAAGCCAATCGCACGCTCGACGCGCGCAACGCGTACGTGATGGACAGCCTCATGAAGGACGTCACGCGCTACGGCACCGCCGCGCGCGCCGGCGCAACGTTGAAGCGCGCGGACATCGCAGGCAAGACCGGGACGACGAACGATTCGCACGACGCGTGGTTCGCCGGTTACGGCGGCGACCTGGTCGCGGTCAGCTGGCTCGGGTTCGACCAGCCGCGCCCGCTGGGCGAGCGCGAGACCGGCGGCGGCCTGGCGCTGCCCATCTGGATCTCGTACATGTCGAAGGCGCTGTCCGGGGTCCCCGAGGCCGTGCGCGAAATGCCGCCGGGTGTGGTCCAGCTCGGCGGCGAGGTCTACTTCGTCGAGCACCAGCCCGGCCAGGGCGTGGCGAGCGTTGGCATGGACGAAGCCATGCCAGCCGAGGAACGCGCCAAGCGCGACACTGTTCGCGACCAGATTTTCTGATCGCTTCAGCCGGGACCGAGCACGACGGGCTCACCGCCCTGGTTGGATACCAGCCGCGACAGCGCCGCGAAGAGTTCGGAACCATCGCGCGTGTCGCGCCACGCGCCGTCACGCCAGGCATAGTGGAAGGCACCATTCCTGCCGGCAACCCACATCTGCTGCATCGGCGCCTGGCTGTTGATCACCACCTTGGAACCGTCGCCGAGTTCGAGCGTCAGCACGTTGCCGCTGCGCGAGGGTTCGATGTCCGCGCCGGTGGCGTCGACCGCGCGCTCGATGGCGCCCATCGCCTGCTCGGCGCGCTGGAGGAACTCGGTTTCCGTCATGTTAGAGTCGTCGGCATGCGATTGATCCGTGGAACGATTCTAGCGGCCGCGTGCGTCGTCGCCCTCGCGGCCTGCGGGCAGAAGGGACCACTGTATCTCCCGCCGCCGCCCGCCGCGCCGCAATCGAAGGCGCCTCCGCCTGAGTCGGCGCCCTCCCGTCCCGCGGATCGCTCCTTCCCTGACGTCCCGGCGACGAACGAAAAGAAATGACGCCCACGCTGCCCGACAGCGACGGGTTCGGCTTCCGCGACGGACAACTGCACAGCGAGGACCTTCCCCTCGCGAACCTCGCGGAGCGCTTCGGCACCCCGCTCTATGTGTACTCGCGGCGCGCGATCGAGCGCGCCTTCGACCGCTATGCGGTGGCGCTGCGCGGCCGCGCGTCGCTGATCTGCTACGCGATGAAGGCCAATTCGAATCTGGCGGTCCTCGACGTCCTCGCCCGGCGTGGCGCCGGCTTCGACATCGTGTCCGGCGGCGAACTGGAACGGGTGATCGCGGCCGGCGGCGACCCGGGAAAGACGGTGTTTTCGGGCGTGGGCAAGAGCCAAGCCGAGATCGAGCGGGCGCTCGCGGCCGGGATCCTTTGCTTCAACATCGAGTCCGCGCCCGAACTCGAACGCATCGACGCCGTGGCACGCCGACTCGGCACGCGCGCACGGATCTCGGTCCGAGTGAATCCCGACGTGGACGCGGGCACTCACCCGTACATTTCCACCGGTCTCAAGAACAACAAGTTCGGCGTGGCCTACGCCGACACTCTGCCCCTGTACCGTGACGCCGCGCGCCGGACCGGCATCGAGATCGTCGGCATCGACTGCCACATCGGGTCGCAGATCACCGACATCGACCCCTACATCGACGCGGCCGATCGCGTGCTCGACGTCGTCGACGCCCTGGCACGCGATGGCATTTCGCTGCATCACATCGACTTCGGTGGCGGGCTGGGCATCCGTTACGACGAGGAAGTGCCGCCGGCCACCGAGGGACTGGTGCAGGTGCTCCTCGCCCACGTCGACCGCCGCGGACACGGCGCGAAGACCGTGATGTTCGAGCCGGGCCGGTCGATCGTCGGCAATGCGGGCGTGCTGCTGACACGCATCGAGTACCTGAAGCACGGGGAAACGAAGAACTTCGCGATCGTCGACGCCGCGATGAACGACCTGATGCGGCCGACCATGTACGACGCATGGATGGGTGTCGTTCCGGTCGCGCCGCGCACGGATGCGCTGATCGCCTATGACGTCGTCGGCCCGGTGTGCGAGTCCGGCGACTGGCTGGCGCGCGATCGCCTCCTCGCAGTGCAAACCGGCGATCTGCTGGCCGTCACAAGCGCCGGTGCCTATGGCATGGCGATGAGTTCGAACTACAACACCCGCGGTCGCGCCGCCGAGGTGATGGTGGATGGCGGCCGGGCGTTCCTGGTTAGGGAGCGCGAGCAGCCTGCTCAACTCTTCGCCGGCGAGTCGCGCCTGCCCTGAGGCCTGCTCGGCGGCGTCGTCGGCAGGATCGCGCGGCGCCGGCCCACCCATCGGAGCAGGCGCACGCCAAGCAGCGCTCCCAGCGCGAGCGCGTAGATCGCCGGCGTCTCGAGGTCGTTCTTCGCGAGCTTGTGATACCAGTAGTGCAGCACCCCGA
Source organism: uncultured beta proteobacterium (assembly GCA_963841815.1). Taxonomy (GTDB): domain Bacteria; phylum Pseudomonadota; class Gammaproteobacteria; order Burkholderiales; family Burkholderiaceae_F; genus JAOUJD01. The sequence goes on from CAWJEE010000010.1 coordinate 92,822, forward strand.
GCACCGCAACCAGGTACACGATCCGGTGCAGTCGCTGCCAGTTGCGTCCGCCCAGTCGCCGCACCATCGCATTCGTGGACGTGATGGCCAGCGGAATCATCAACACGTATGCGACGAAGCCGAAGGTGAGATACGGCCGCTTGGCGATGTCGCCGACGATTTCCGTCCAGTTGAAGAAGTGGTCGATCCAGACATACGAGGTCACGTGCAGGGTGGCGTAGAAGAAGGCGTAGAGGCCGAGCATCCGCCGCAGGCGGATCAGCCACGCCCACCCGGTCACCCAGCGCAGCGGCGTGATCGACAGCGTCGCCAACAGAGCCACGAGTGTCCACGTGCCCAGCCAGCGCAGCACGAACTCGACCGGGTTGGCGCCGAGGCCGCCGGTGAAGCCGAGGCGCATCAGTTCGGCGAACGGAATCAGCGCCAGCACGAACAGCGCTGCACGCACGGCCGCGAACACGCGCGGAGGCAGTGCGGCCGGGACCACGGCGAACGGACCGCCCGCCATCAGTAGAGCTTCATCAGGTCCACGCCGGCATACAGGGATGCGACCTGGTCCGCGTAGCCGTTGAACATCAGGGTCGGTCGGCGCTTCGTGAACAACCCGTCCTCGCCGAGGCGCCGCTCGGACTGCTGGCTCCAGCGCGGGTGATCGCGCCCGGGGTTGACGTTCGAATAGAAGCCGTACTCGGACGGGTTGGACTTCTCCCACGCGGTCGCGGGCTGCTTCTCGACGAAGCGGATCCGCACCAGCGACTTGGCGCTCTTGAATCCGTACTTCCACGGCACGACGACACGCACGGGAGCTCCGTTCTGCGCCGGCAGCACAGCGCCGTACATTCCGAACGTCAGCAGCGTAAGCGGGTGCATGGCCTCGTCGATCCGCAGCCCCTCGGTGTACGGCCAGTCGATCACCCGCGACCCGAGGCCGGGCATCTGCTTCCTGTCGGCGAGCGTCACGAACTCCACGAACCTGGCGTTGCCGGTGGGCTCCACCCTCTTGACCAGCTCTGCCAGCGGGAAGCCGACCCACGGGACGACCGCCGACCATGCCTCCACGCATCGAAGCCGGTACACACGCTCCTCGAGGGGAGCGAGTTTCATCAGGTCGTCGATGTCGAAGGTCTGCGCCTTCTTCACCGCGCCGTCCACCTGGATGGTCCACGGCCGGGTTTTCAGCATCTTCGGCGCGAGGCGCGGCGGGTCTTCCTTGTCGGTGCCGAACTCATAGAAGTTGCAGTAGCTGGTGACCAGGTTCGCAGGCGTGGGCTGCTCCATCGTCTGGAACGGCCCGGGCCGCGCCTGCAGCTTCTGCTGCGCCGAAACGGCGCCCGGCACCAGCGCGGCAGCGACCGCCGCCTTCAGCAGCTGGCGGCGACTTTCATACACGGCCCGTGGCGTGATCTCGGACGGCGGCAGATCGGAAGGGCGTCGAATCAACATCGGTGGCTCCAGGGAGGAAGGCTGCGCCAACACGCGGCGCCGGGAGGGTACAAGAGGTCAGGAGACCGGCAAGTCTGGGACAGCGCCGGACGCCCGAGGTTTCGGACGGATAGACTGCCCCGAAAACGCGCACTGGAGGATCGGATGCACATCGAACACGAACTCAAGCTCGACTTCCGCGACGTTCTGATCCGGCCAAAGCGGTCCACGCTGACGTCACGCTCGGACGTCGACATCTCCCGACAGTTCACCTTCCGCCATGCCGCGGTGCCGTACGACGGCATCCCGATCATCGCGTCCAACATGGACACCACCGGCACGTTCGAGATCGCGCGGGTGCTCGACCGTTTCAAGCTGTCGACGGCGCTGCACAAGCACTACACGGTCGACGAGTGCGTCGCGTTCTTCAAGGGACTGGAACGCAAGTCGGCCGCGTTCTATTCCATGGGCATCACCAAGGCCGACGAGGAGAAGTTCCAGCGCGTCGTGGACGCGGCCGGCGACGCGGTGCAGTACGTGTGCATCGACGTGGCCAACGGCTACCACGAGAACTTTGTCACCTTCGTCACGCGCATACGCACCCGCTTCCCGCAACTCGTCATCATGGCCGGCAACGTGGTCACCGGCGAAATGACCGAGGAACTGATCCTCTCCGGCGCGGACATCGTCAAGGTCGGGATCGGCCCCGGCTCCGTCTGCACCACCCGCAAGATGACCGGCGTCGGCTATCCGCAGCTCTCGGCGGTGATCGAGTGCGCCGACGCCGCCCACGGGTTGAGCGGCCTGATCTGCGCCGACGGCGGCTGCACCACCCCGGGCGAGGTGGCGAAAGCCTTCGGCGGCGGTGCGGACTTCGTCATGATGGGCGGCATGTTCGCGGGCCACGACGAGTCCGGCGGTGACCTCGTCGAGCGTGGCGGGGAGCAGTTCAAGCGCTTCTACGGGATGAGCAGCCGCGCGGCGATGGAACGCTACGCGGGCGGCGTGGCGCGCTATCGCGCGGCCGAGGGCAAGGAGGTCCTGGTGCCGTACCGGGGGCCGGTCGAGCACACCGTGCAGGAGATCCTGGGCGGGGTCCGGTCGGCGTGCACCTACGTCGGCGCGCGGCGACTGAAGGAGTTCTCGAAGCGGACGACCTTCGTGCGCGTGGCCCAGCAGACCAACGAGCTGTTCGGCAAGTCCTGACACCTCGCGGAAAGCGAAAGGGCGGCTCCCGGCCGCCCTTTCTTCTCTTGCCCGTTGCCGCTTACCGCCGCAGGCCCTGGGCGAAGTCGGCGAGCGCCTTGATCTCCGCGTCGGAGAGGCGCGCGGCGATCTGCTGCATCGGCGCGTTGTTGCGCCGGGCTCCCTCGCGGAAGTTCTTCAGCGTGGTTTCGGTGTACTCGGCGTGCTGCCCGGCGATCCGCGGATACTGCACCGGGATGCCGGAGCCAGCGGGCCCGTGGCAACCGGCGCACGCCGGGACTGACTTCTCCGGGATGCCTGCCCGCCAGATCCGCTGGCCGAGTTCGAGCGTGTCCTTGTTCCTCGCAAAGGCCGGCTTTGCCGTCTGGCTCGCGAACCACGCGGACACGTTGCGCTTGTCGGCGTCCGAGAGCTGCGACGCAAAGCCGTTCATCACCGGGTTCTCGCGCGCCGGCTTGGCCTGCCCCTGCGCGGTGTAGTCGACCAGCTGCTTGTAGAGGTAGTCGGCGTGTTGCTGCGCGAGGCGGGGATTGCCGGCGATCGTCGAGTTGCCGTCGGTGTTGTGGCACGTCGTGCAGACCTGCGACGCCACCTGCTGACCGCGGGCGAGGTCGGGCTTGGACGGTCCCTTGGTCTGGGCCTGGGCCACCAGCCCAAACCCCGCGGTCGCCGCCGCGCCCAGCAGCACCATAAAACGTCGCCCTATCGACCTGTTCATCAAAGCGCCTTCGTTGTTGGTTTGCCGCTCGCACCGGCATCCGCGTGACTGCAGACGGGAACGGGCGGCGGACGATTTTGCGAAGCCGCGTATTCTACCGGACCCGATCCGCCCGGCCGCCTTCCCTCCTTCTCCGTGCACCTCTTCCACTCCGCCCGTTTCTTGATCTCCGTGGCCGAACTTGCCGGGCTGCCGGACGCAGCGTTGCCCGAGATCGCCTTCGCCGGGCGGTCCAACGCCGGCAAGTCAACCGCCATCAATGTGCTCACGCAGCAGAAGCGCCTCGCCTTCGCGAGCAAGACGCCGGGGCGCACCCAGCTGCTCAACTTCTTCGAGTTATCCGAGCGCGACGACCAGGGGCAGACAGTGCCACGCGGCTACCTCGTCGACCTGCCGGGATACGGCTACGCGAAGGCGCCGGAGTCGGAGCGTTCGCAATGGGACACACTGGTCGGCGGCTACGTGGCGCGCAGGCAGAGCCTGGTCGGGATCGTGATCGTGATGGATGCGCGGCGGCCGCTGTTGCCCGCCGATGAAGCGTTGATCACTTTCATCGACCGACCGACCTGCAGGCTGCACTTCCTGCTGACGAAGGCCGACCAGTTGAACAACAGCGAGAAGCGGCTGGCGATCGATCGGGCCCGGCGCCGGGCGGAAGAACTGGGTGCCCGCGCGTCGGCCCAGTTGTTTTCCGCGCTGAAGCGCCAGGGCGTGGAGGAGCTCGAAACGACCCTGGCCGGGTGGCTGCGCGACTGACGCAGCGCAGGGAACCGGATTGCCCAGGCCCGTATCATTCCGGGGCAAAAAAAAGCCCCGGAATTCGATCCAGGGCCTCAATGCCTATTGGTCTTCAAGGCATCCCGCTCAGGGAGGAGAAGCGGGAGATGAACGAGTCATCAGGGACGAACGATAATCCGACCACGCTCACGCTCCAGTGGGAGTTTCCCGCATGCAGATCCTTGGCCAGTTTCCTTCCGTTCGCATGCGCCGCATGCGCCGTGACGACTTCTCGCGGCGCCTGATGCGCGAGAGCGCGCTCACGGTCGACGACCTGATCTACCCCGTGTTCGTCCTCGACGGTAGCCAGCGGCGAGAGGCGGTCGCTTCGATGCCGGGCGTCGAACGGTTCTCGATGGACCAGCTGCTGCCGGTTGCCGACGAGTGCGTGCGGCTCGGCATTCCCGTGATGGCGCTGTTCCCGGTCATCGACGGCTCGCTCAAATCGCCCGACGGCAGGGAAGCCACGAACGCGGATGGCCTGGTGCCACGCGTAGTGCGCGAACTGAAGCAGCGCTTTCCCGAGCTCGGCGTGATGACCGACGTGGCCCTCGACCCGTTCACGACGCACGGACAGGACGGCCTGATCGATGCGAACGGCTACGTGCTCAACGACGAAACGATCGACGTCCTGGTGCAGCAGTCACTAGTGCAGGCTGGCGCCGGCGTGGACATCGTCGCGCCCAGCGACATGATGGACGGCCGCATCGGCGCGATCCGCCAGGCGCTCGAAGCCGCCGGTCACATCCACACGCGCGTCATGGCCTACTCGGCCAAGTACGCCAGCGCGTTCTACGGTCCGTTCCGCGATGCCGTCGGCTCCTCGGGCAACCTCGGCAAGTCGAACAAGATGGTCTACCAGATGGATCCGGCCAACACCGACGAGGCGCTGTGGGAGGTCGGCCTCGACCTCGCGGAGGGCGCCGACATGGTGATGGTGAAGCCGGGCATGCCGTACCTGGACATCGTGCGACGGGTCAAGGACGAATACAAGGCGCCGACGTTCGTCTACCAGGTCAGTGGCGAGTACGCGATGCTGAAGGCAGCCGCGGCCAACGGGTGGCTCGACGAGAAGAAGGTGATCCTCGAATCGCTGCTCGCGTTCAAGCGCGCCGGCGCGGACGGCGTCCTGACCTACTTCGCGCTGCAGGTTGCGCGCTGGCTGCGCGGCCAGGCGTAGAGGTCGAGTGAACTGGATCGAGGTTCATGCCGGACGCGCGCAGGATCCGGGCGCCGCGCCGGCCGCCTTGCCGCCGGATGGCTACCTCTGGCTGGACGTGTCGCTCGAGGAAGTCGTCGCCGATCCGGAGTCGCTGCCTGGCGTCGTTGAGCGGCTGACGGGAGTGCGGCTCTTCGAGCTCCACCTCCAGGACGCGACGAATCCGCAGCATCCGTCGTTCTTCGACTCCACCAACGACTACCAGATGCTGGTGTTCCGGAAGCTGTCGCCCGGCGACGCGCCGCCGCTGCAGGCGCTGGAGGAGAAGCGCGGCATGGCCGCGGATCAGCGCCGCCTGTTGCAGGAAATCCTTACGCGCCCGATCACGTTTTTCCTGCTCGACCGCATGCTCGTGACCGTACGGCATGCGCAGAGCAAGTCGATCGACGCAATGCGACAGCGCATGCTCGACCCCCGGCGTGTCGGCGGTGACAGCGGCGCGTACGACAGATCGCGCTTGCCGCCCCGTCCCGGGGAACTGATGCTGCGCATGCTGAACGTGATGGTCGACCGCTACCTTGAACTGCGCGAGCCGTTGTCGGACCGGCTCGACCGCTGGCAGCGCGACCTGCTCGATCCCCGGCGCCCCTTCTCGAACTGGAGCGCGCTGCTCGAAGCGCGGATGGAACTGCGCAAGCTCGAGAACCTGTGCGAAGGACAGTACGACGCGCTCACCGAGATGCGCGACGAGTACCTCGAACAGACGCCGGAGGCCAGTGTCAGCGACGCGTACCTGGTCCGCCTGAACGACGTGATGGAGCACATACAGCGCGTGCTGCACCACGCGCGACGGCTCGAGTCGTCGGTCGAGTCCGCGGTGCAACTGCACTTTTCGGCGAACACGCACCAGACCAACGAGATCGTGCGCAAGCTGACGGCGATCGCCGCAATCTTCGCGCCGCTGACGCTGATCTCGGGCATCTTCGGCATGAACTTCCGCCATATGCCGCTGCTGGAGGATCTCGACGGGTTCTGGATCACCGTCGGCACGATGGCGACCGTGGCGGTGATCATGCTGCTGTACTTCTGGACGCGCCGCATCCTCGAGCGTCCACGCGCTCCGCGCACGCCGCGCTGGATGCGCTGACGTCCCGGCCGGCCGGTCGGGCCGCCGACGGCTACTCGCTTCCGCGCAGTCGCCGCAGTACCCGCGCGTCCCGCTTCGTCGGCCGACCCTTGATGTCGAGCGCGGGCTCACGGGCCAGCGCGCGGCGTTCCGCCGCCCGGGCACGGCGCTGCCGGCTCTCGTCGGTCTCTTCGTAGAGTCGCTGCGCAACCGGCGCCGGCCCGCGCACGCTGGAAAGTTCCCGCACAACCACGTCCATCACGTCGTCGCCACGGCGGACCTGCAGTTCGTCGCCAACCTTCACGTCGCGCGCCGGCTTGACCCGTTCGCGCGCCACCCGGACTTCGCCGGCGCCGATCGCCGCAGTGGCCAGCGAGCGCGTCTTGTAGAAACGCGCAGCCCACAGCCACTTGTCGAGGCGGACGTTGAAGACGTCGCTCATGCCATCAGCGGCGGCTGCGTTTCGTCGACGATCCAGCGCAGGTACGGCGCGAAGCCCGCCTCGATCGCCAGGGCGACGATCTCGGGCACTTCGTACGGATGCAGGGCACGGATCGCTTGCTCGACCTCGGGATAGCGCTCGCGCGTGGTCTTGATCAGCAGCGGAATCTCGGTCGCGCGTTCGACGGCGCCCTGCCAGCGGTAGATCGACGACGCCGGCGCCAGCCGATTCACGCAGGCGGCCAGCCCGTTCTCCACGAGGGTCCGCGCGATGCGGTCGGCGACTTCGCCGTCAGGGCAGTTGGTCAACACCACGAGTGCTTCGCTCATTTCAGCAGCCTCCGGCGCGTCAGCACCAGCGCCACGTAGTAGCAGAACAGGCCGAAGCCCGCGAGCAGCAGGACGTCACGCGCCAGGTGCGCCGGCGCCCTGCCGAGCGCGAGGGGACGGACGAGGTCGACGGCCGCCGTCATCGGCAGCCAATGCGCGACCTCGCGCAACCACGGCGGCAACTGGGTCAACGGAAAGTAGACGCCCGACAGGAACACCAGCGGCATCACGACGACCGTGAAGTAGTTCGACAACAGGTCGTAGCTGCGCGCGACGGCGTTGACGATCAGCGCCATCGCGGAGAAGACCAGCGCGATGAAGAAGGCGGCCGGCAGCACCAGCAGCGACATCGGCTCGCGCGCGATGTCGAGCGCCCACATCATCACCAGGATGCAGAGCGCGGTGAACGTCGCCTTGCTCGCGGCCCAGAAGATCTCGCCCAGCAGCAGGTCGTCGACCGCGAGCGGCGTGTGCAGGATCGCGTCCCACGTCTTCTGCACGTGCATCCGCGAGAAGGCGCCCCACAGCGACTCGAACTTCGCCGAGTAGATCACGCTCATCGCGATCGCGCCGCTGGCGAGGAACTGCAGGTAGCCGACGCCCTCGACCTCGGGCAGCAGGCTGCCGAGGCCGTAGCCGAACGCCACGATCGTCAGCAGCGGCTCGATCACGTTGGTCAGCAGTCGCTCGAGGAAGAGCTTGCGCCAGACAAGGAAATTGCGGCGCCACACGGGCACGAAGCGCGCGGACACCTGAGGCAGCGCCCAGCGCGAGGTACGGCCCGAAGCGGCCGGCACTGCGCTCATCGTGCCCCCTTGGCGCTGCGCGCCCTCCCCCCACGGGGGCTGAGGGCCGCGGCTCCAGGCCGACTTGCGTCGGCCTGGACGACCCGAAGAGCGGTCGCGTCTCGCGACCGCGCGGCCTGCAAGGCCGAGCGCCTTCGGAACGGCCGGGCGGCGCTCATGCCTCCTCCCGCATTTCGCGCCCCGTGAGCTTCAGGAACACGTCTTCCAGGTTGGCGGGCCGGTGCAGGTAGCGCAGGGAGGCCGTGCGCTCGAGCGACTGCAGCAGGCGCGCCGGTTCGGCCGCGTAGCAGAAGGCCGTCTCGCCGCTGACCTCCAGCCGATCGGCCAGTTGCCGCCCGTCGCGCTCCGCCCAGGCGAGCGCACCGTCGCCGTAGACCTCGATCACGTGCGGCTCGATGTGGGCGCGGATCAGGTCGCGCGGGCTGCCTTCGGCGATCTTGCGTCCGTGATCGATCACGGCGAGCCGCGTCGCCAGCCGCTCGGCCTCGTCCATGAAGTGCGTCGTCAGCAGGATCGTCTTGCGGCGGGCGAGGAGTTGCTTCAGCCGCTCCCAGATCACGTGCCGTGCCTGCGGGTCCAGCCCTGTTGTCGGCTCGTCCATGAAGATCAGGTCCGGGTCGTTCACGAGCGCGCGGGCGAGTGTCAGGCGGCGCTTCATGCCGCCCGAGAGTTCGCCGATGCGCGCATCCCTCTTGTGTGCGAGGTTCGCGAATTCGAGCAGTCCCGGAACGCGCGCAAGCACTTCCGTGTCCGCCAGCCCGAAGTAGCGGCCGTACACGACGAGGTTCTCGGTCACCGTGAAGTCCGGATCGAGGTTGTCCATCTGCGGTACGACGCCGACGCGGATTCGCGCGCGACGGGCGTGGCGTGGCACCGGCTCGCCAACCAGCGTGATCTCGCCGCCATCCGGCTCGGTGAGGCCGAGGCAACACCGCAAGGTCGTCGTCTTGCCGGCGCCGTTCGGGCCGAGCAGCGCATAGCAGGTGCCACGTCGAATCGAGAACGACAAGCCATCGACGACGGTCGCGCCGCCGTAGTCCTTGCGCAGCCCGTCGACGACGAGCACGTCATCGGCAATCGCGGAAGCAGGCGTCGACAGCGCGTTCATCCGGGGGACCAAAGCAAAAGGCCTGCCGAACCGGCAGGCCTTTGCAGTCTAGCGGGCGCCGACGTTCAGCTGGCGTCGTCGGCCGCCGGCGCGGCTTCCTGCTGCGGCCGGTCGACAAGTTCGACAAACGCCATCGGAGCGTTGTCGCCGACGCGGAAGCCCATCTTCAGGATCCGCGTGTAGCCGCCGTTGCGCGCCTTGTAGCGCGGGCCGATCTCGTTGAAGAGCTTGACCACGACTTCGCGATCGCGCAGGCGGTTGAACGCCAGGCGCTTGTTCGCGACTGTCGGCTCGCGGCCGAGCGTGATCAGGGGCTCGACGACGCGGCGCAGTTCCTTCGCCTTCGGCAGCGTGGTCTTGATGGCTTCGTGGCGCAGCAGCGAGTTGGCCATGTTGCGGAACATCGCCAGGCGATGGCTGCTGGTGCGGTTCAGTTTCCGCAATCCGTGTCCGTGACGCATTCGTTCTTCCTTTCAGTCTTGGTTGCCGACTCTTCTATCCCACAGGGGGCGGTTCGGTCGTGGTGAAAAAGGCGGGCCGGAAGGCCGACCCGCCGATCTTTCTACTTCTCCATCCCGGCGGGCGGCCAGTTCTGGCTCCGGCCGGCGCTTCGCGCCTTGACGTCCATTTTGGGCGCTAGCCTCACCGAAACGGCCGCGGATGCCGTGTCTTACTTTTCCATGCCCGCGGGCGGCCAGTTTTCGAGCTTCATGCCGAGCGTAAGGCCGCGCGCAGCGAGGACTTCCTTGATCTCGTTGAGCGACTTGCGGCCCAGGTTCGGCGTCTTCAGCAGCTCGTTCTCGGTGCGCTGGATCAGGTCGCCGATGTAATAGATGTTTTCGGCCTTCAGGCAGTTGGCCGAGCGGACGGTGAGTTCGAGGTCGTCGACCGGGCGCAGCAGGATCGGATCGACCTGCGGCGAACGCGACGACGGCGCCGACGACGACTCCGCCATGCCTTCCAGGGCGCCGAACACCTGCAACTGGTCCATCAGGATGCGCGCCGACGAGCGGACCGCCTCCTCGGGCGTGATGGCGCCGTTGGTCTCGATCGTCATCACGAGCTTGTCGAGGTCGGTGCGCTGCTCGACCCGCGCGGCTTCGACCGCGTACGAAACGCGCCTGACCGGCGAGAACGAGGCGTCCATCACGATGCGGCCGATCGTCTTCGAGTGGTCGTCGCGGAACGCGCGGACGTTGCCCGGCACATAGCCGCGGCCCTTCTCGACGCGCAACTGCATTTCGAGGCGGCCACCGCCCGACAGATGGGCGACGACGTGCTCGGGGTTGACGATCTCGACGTCGTGCGGCAACTCGATGTCGCCTGCGGTAACCACGCCCTCGCCTTCCTTGGCCAGGCGCAGCGTGACTTCATCGCGGTTGTGCAGCTTGAAGACGACGCCCTTGAGGTTCAGCAGTATGTCGACGACGTCCTCGCGCACACCATCGAGCGTCGAGTATTCGTGAACGACGCCGGTGATCTGGGCCTCGGTCGGGGCGTAGCCCACCATCGACGACAACAGGATCCGGCGCAGCGCGTTGCCGAGCGTGTGCCCGTAGCCGCGCTCGAACGGCTCCATCGTGACGATGGCGGCATTCGGGCCGATCGCTTCGACTTCGATCGCCCGCGGTTTGAGCAGTGCAGTGCTTGTCATTTCGTTCCCTTCAATACCCTCGGCTCGTTACGCCGATAAGGCTGATGGTTAGGGCTGGAAAAACTGAAAGTGGGCGCCCGAACCACTCCCGTCGCCGGACCCGCGCAGCGGGGCCGGCGTCCCCGAACTCGTTATCGCGAATACAGCTCGACGACGAGCGACTCGTTGACGTCCTGGGCGATCTCCTGGCGGTCCGGGGTGCCCTTGAACTTGCCTTCCAGCTTCTTCGGGTCGACTTCGACCCACGACGGGAACCCGGCCTGCTCGGCCAGCGAGAGCGCCTCCTGGATGCGACCCTGCTTCTTGGCCTTTTCGCGCACGGTGATCACGTCGCCGGCCTTGACCAGCATCGACGGGATTCCGGCGGTCTCGCCATTCAACGCGATCGCGCGATGGCCCACCAGCTGGCGCGCCTCGGCGCGCGTCGAGCCGAAGCCCATGCGGTACACGACATTGTCCAGGCGCGATTCCAGCAGCATCAGCAGGTGCTCGCCGGTGTTGCCCTTGCGGCGCGCGGCTTCCTGGTAGTACCGGCGGAACTGGCGCTCGAGGATGCCATACATGCGCTTCAGCTTCTGCTTCTCGCGCAACTGCGTGCCGTAGTCCGACTGCCGCGCACCCGAGATGCGGCCGTGCTGGCCGGGCTTGCTGTCCGCCTTGGCCTTCGAGTCGAAGGCGCGGCGCGAGCTCTTCAGGAAGAGATCGGTGCCCTCGCGGCGCGAGAGCTTGAGTTTGGGTCCTGTATAGCGTGCCACGTGCTTTTCCTTTTCATCCTGCGGCTGGGCCGCATTAAGTCGGGGTCCTCGGACCGCGACGCTTTGGCAGTTGCCTGCCCTTGCCTTCGAAAAGTTCGACTGGCTTTGCCAGTGAACTTCTTCAAATCAGATCGGGCAAAAGTAGGTTTGCACTCTTGCCCGTTTAAACCCGGCGCTTCTTCGGCGGACGCACGCCGTTGTGCGGAACCGGCGTGATGTCCTGGATCGACAGCACGCGGATGCCGATTGCGTTCAGCGCGCGCACCGACGACTCGCGGCCGGGGCCCGGGCCGGTGATGCGCACTTCGACGTTCTTGACGCCGTGCTCCTGCGCGGCGCGTCCCGCCGTTTCAGCGGCCACCTGCGCGGCGAACGGGGTCGACTTGCGCGAGCCCTTGAAGCCGGCGCCGCCGGAACTCGCCCACGAGAGCGCGTTGCCCTGGCGGTCGGTGATCGTGATGATCGTGTTGTTGAACGACGCGTGCACGTGCGCGATGGCGTCCGACACGACCTTCTTGACCTTCTTGCGCGCGCGCTGCTGCGCGGCGACCTGCTGCGGAGAAGGATTCTTCGCCATGGATTACGTTCCTTTCTTCAGCGACACGCCGGCCTTGCGCGGGCCCTTGCGCGTACGCGCATTCGTGCGCGTGCGCTGGCCGCGCACCGGCAGGCCGCGGCGATGCCGCACGCCGCGGTACGTGCCGAGGTCGATCAATCGCTTGATCGACAGCTGCGTTTCGCGGCGCAGGTCCCCTTCCACCGTGACGCGGGCCACTTCCTCGCGGATGCGCTCCACCTCGGCGTCGTTCAGTTCCTTGACTTTCTTGTCGAGGGGAACCGCGGCGGCCTCGAGGATCGCCCGCGCGCGAGCGCGGCCGATGCCGTAGATCGCCGTCAGGCCGATCTCCGCGTGCTGATGCGGCGGGATGTTGATACCAGCTATACGAGCCATTCTGAGTCCTCGTTATCCGCTTAGCCCTGGCGCTGCTTGTGACGCGGATCCGTGCAGATCACGCGGACAACGCGCTTGCGCTTGATGACCTTGCACTTGCGGCACATCTTCTTGACGGAAGCCATCACTTTCATTTTGTTCTCCAATCCGCGCTATTTCGCGCGGAACACAATGCGCGCCCGCGACAGGTCGTAAGGCGTCAGTTCCACAGTCACCTTGTCACCCGGCAGGATCCGGATGTAGTGCATCCGCATCTTCCCGGAGATGTGTCCCAGCACCACGTGCCCGTTCTCCAGCTTCACCCGGAACGTGGCATTCGGGAGATTCTCGAGAATCTCCCCTTGCATCTGGATTGCGTCGTCCTTCGCCATGTCCTCGATCAGCGCGGCAACTGGCCGGGGCCGAAGCCCTTGAAATTCGCCTTCTTCAGCAGCGACTCGTACTGGTGCGTCATCAGGTACGCCTGCACCTGTGACATGAAGTCCATTGTCACGACGACGACGATCAGCAGCGACGTTCCGCCGAAGTAGAACGGCACCGAGTACCGCATGTTCAGGAACTCGGGCACCAGGCAGACGGACGTGATGTAGATCGCGCCTGCCAGGGTCAGCCGCATCAGGATGCGATCGATGTAGCGGCCGGTCTGCTCGCCCGGCCGGATTCCCGGAACGAAGGCGCCGCTTTTCTTCAGGTTGTCCGCCGTCTCCTTGCTGTTGAACACGAGCGCCGTGTAGAAGAAGCAGAAGAAGATGATCAGGCCGGCGTACAGAACCATGTAGAGCGGCTGGCCGGGCGACAGCGCCGCGGCGAGGTCGCGGATCCAGCGCGTGGCGTCGCCCGTGGTGAACCAGCTCGCCAGCGTGGCCGGGAACAGGATCAGCGACGACGCGAAGATCGGCGGGATCACGCCGGACATGTTGAGCTTCAGCGGCAGGAACGAGCTCTGGCCGCCGTAGATCTTGTTTCCGACCTGGCGCTTGGCGTAGTTCACCGTGATCTTGCGCTGGCCGCGCTCGACGAACACGACGAACGCCGTCACCAGGATGACCAGCGCGATGATGAAGATCGCCGCCAGCGGGGAGATGCCGCCGGTGCGCACCAGTTCGAACAGGCCGCCGATGGCGGTCGGCAGGCCGGCGACGATGCCGGCGAAGATCAGGATCGAGATCCCGTTGCCCAGCCCGCGCTCGGTGATCTGCTCGCCCAGCCACATCAGGAACATCGTGCCGGTGACCAGCGACACCACGCAGACGAAGCGGAACAGCAGGCCGGGATCGAGCACGAGGCCCTGCTGGGACTCGAGCGCCACGGAGATCCCGATCGCCTGGAAGACCGCGAGGCCCAGCGTGCCGTAGCGCGTGTACTGCGTGATCTTGCGGCGGCCGGACTCGCCTTCCTTGCGCAGTGCCTCGAGCGAGGGCATCACGTAGGTCAGCATCTGCATGATGATCGACGCCGAGATGTACGGCATGATCCCCAGCGCGAACACGGAGAAGCGCGACAGCGCGCCGCCGGAGAACATGTTGAACAGCCCGAGGATCCCGCCCTGCTGGCTGTTGAACAGCTGCTTCAGCTGATCGGGGTCGATTCCCGGCACCGGGATGTGAGTCCCGACCCGGTAGACCACGAGCGCCAGCACCAGAAACATCAGGCGCCGTTTGAGGTCGCCGTACTTTCCGGTCTTGCCGAGCGTGTTGGGAAGGCTGGTCGCCACGCGGGTTCCTGGTTACGTCAGGTGGAGCCGATCACTTCTTCTTCGAGGGAGCGCTGTCCGCGGCCGGCTTGTTCGCCGCCGCCTTGACCGCAGCCGCCTTGTCGGCAACGGCCTTCTTCGCCGCCGCCTTCTTCGCCGTGTCCGGTATCGCCGCCGGCTCGGCCACCGAGCCGCCCGCGGCCTCGATCGCCGCGCGTGCGCCCTTGGTCACGCCGATGCCGCGCACGCTGACCTTGCGGGACAGTTCGCCCGACTTGATCACGCGCGCATCCAGCGCCAGGGCGGACACGACCCCGGCTTGCTTCAGCACCATCAGGTCGATCTCGTCGATCGCCAGCCTCTGCAGGTCGGACAGGCGCACGACGTCGACGTAGCGCCGTGTCAGCGACGTGAAGCCGCGTTTCGGCAGGCGACGATGCAGCGGCATCTGGCCACCCTCGAAGCCGACCTTGTGGAAACCGCCGGCGCGGGACTTCTGGCCCTTGTGGCCGCGGCCCGCGGTCTTGCCCCAGCCGGAGCCGATGCCGCGACCCACGCGGTGGTTCGCGCTCTTGCTTCCGGCGGCGGGTTTGAGGTTGTTCAGGCGCATGGTGTTGTCCTTGCGTGCGTCACGCAACCTTCACGAGGTGCGCGACCGCGTTGATCATGCCGCGGACCGCCGGGGTGTCTTCCAGCTCGCGGGTCTGGTGCATGCGCTTCAGGCCGAGGCCCTTCACGGTGGCCTGATGCGCGGCCTTGGCCGAGATCGGGCTCTTCACCAGCGTCACTTTCAGCGTCTTGTTCGCCATTGCCAATCCCCGGGCATCAGCCCACGATGTCCTCGACGGCCTTGCCGCGCTTGGCGGCGATCTCGGCCGGGGTGCGCAACTGCGCCAGCGCGTTCAGCGTCGCGCGCACCAGGTTGTACGGGTTGGTCGACCCGTGCGATTTCGCCACGATGTTGCGCACGCCCATCACGTCGAACACGGCGCGCATCGGTCCGCCGGCAATCACGCCGGTGCCGTCCGCCGCCGGGGCCAGCAGCACCTTGGAGGCGCCGTGCTTGCCTTCTACCGTGTGGTGCACGGTCCCGTTCTTCAGCGGGATGCGCTCCATGCCGCGGCGCGCGGCTTCCATCGCCTTCTGCACGGCGACCGGCACCTCACGCGCCTTGCCCTTGCCCATGCCGATGCGGCCATCGCCGTCGCCGACGACCGTCAGCGCCGCGAAACCGAGGATGCGGCCGCCCTTCACCACCTTGGTGACGCGGTTGACCGCAATCATCTTTTCCTTCAGGCCGTCGTCGCGCTCGTTCTGCGGCATGCCCTTCGGTTGAACTCTCGCCATCTCTGCCCCTTAGAACTTCAGGCCGGCTTCACGCGCGGCGTCGGCCAGCGCCTTGACGCGGCCGTGATAACGGAATCCGGCGCGGTCGAACGCCACTTGCTCGACGCCCGCTGCCTGGGCTTTCTTCGCAATGCGCTCGCCGATCAGCTTCGCGGCGTTCGCATTCCCGCCCTTGCCCTGCACGGACGCGAGCTGGTTGCGCACTTCGGCTTCGGCGGTGGACGCGCTCGCCAGCACCTTGCTGCCATCGGCCGAAATCACGCTGGCGTAGATGTGCTGGTTAGTGCGGGTCACCGTCAGCCGGTTCACCTTCTGCAGCGAAATACGCGCACGCGTGGCGCGCGCGCGGCGGAGTCGGGATGCTTTCTTGTCGATCATGGTCTGTGCCTCGTCCCGCTACTTCTTCTTGGTCTCTTTGATGATGACCGCCTCGCCGACGTACCGCACGCCCTTGCCCTTGTACGGCTCGGGCGGCTTGTAGCCGCGGACTTCCGCCGCAACCTGGCCGACTTTCTGCTTGTCGGCGCCCTTGATGACGATCTCCGTCTGCGTCGGCGTTTCGCACTTCACGCCGGCCGGCATCGCGTGCACCACCGGGTGCGAGAAGCCGAGCGACAGGTTGAGCTT
Source organism: uncultured beta proteobacterium (assembly GCA_963841815.1). Taxonomy (GTDB): domain Bacteria; phylum Pseudomonadota; class Gammaproteobacteria; order Burkholderiales; family Burkholderiaceae_F; genus JAOUJD01. Next base: position 108,943 of record CAWJEE010000010.1, read on the forward strand.
GTCGCCCTGGGCCTGCGCTCGATAGCCGACGCCGACCAGCGCCAGGCGCTTTTCGAAGCCCTTCGACACGCCGGTCACCATGCCCGCGACCAGCGCGCGCATCGTGCCGCTCATCGCCTTGGCCTCGCGCGACTCGTCCGCCGCCGCGAACGTGATCTGGCCGTCGGCGACCGCGATCGCGACGCGCGGCGTCATCGCCTGCGTGAGCGTGCCCAGCGGGCCCTTCACCGTGATCTTGTCGTCCGCGATCTGGATGTCGACACCCTTCGCGACCTCGACCGGTACTCGTGCAATTCGAGACATGTTTCTCTCCGCCGTGTCCGGTTACGCCACGTAGCAGATGACTTCGCCGCCCACGCCCTGGGTGCGGGCCTTGCGCTCCGTCATCACGCCGCGTGACGTCGACACGATCGCCACGCCCAGTCCGTTCATCACTTCGGGCAGGTCGTTGCGGCTCTTGTAGATGCGAAGGCCCGGCCGGGACACGCGCTCGAGGCGCTCGATCACCGGACGGCCCGCGTAGTACTTCAGGCCGATCCGCAGTTGCGGCTTGCCGTCGTTCGGGTTGACCTCGAAGCCATCGATGTAGCCCTCGTCCTTGAGGACGCCGGCGATGGCCACCTTCAGCTTCGATGCCGGCATCACGACCTCGGTCTTCTCGACGCCCTGGGCGTTCCGAATACGGGTCAGCATGTCGGCGATGGGATCACTCATGCTCATCGTTCGATCTCCTCGCTTACCAGCTGGCCTTGACCAGGCCCGGGATGTCGCCTCGCATCGCGGCTTCGCGGATCTTCATCCGCGCCAAGCCGAACTTACGGAACGTGCCGCGCGGACGGCCGGTGATGTCGCAACGATTGCGCAGCCGGCTGGGGCTGGAATTGCGCGGCAGCGCCTGCAGGCGCTTCATCGCGTCCATGCGCTCGTCCATCGAGCGGGTCTGGTCGTCGATGATCGCCTTCAGCTCGGCGCGCCTGGCCGCGTACTTCTTGACGGTCGCTTCGCGCTTGGCTTCGCGGTTCTTAAGCGAAAGTTTTGCCATGTATCCCTCTAGGACACCGTGCTCAATTACGGAACGGGAACCGGAAGGCGGCCAGAAGCGCCTTGGCTTCCTCGTCCGATTTCGCGGTGGTCGTGATGCTGATGTTCATTCCCCGGAGCTTGTCGATCTTGTCGTACTCGATCTCCGGGAAGATGATCTGTTCCTTCAGGCCGATGTTGTAGTTGCCTCGACCGTCGAAGGCACGACCCGACACGCCGCGGAAGTCGCGCACGCGCGGGAACGCCACTGTCACCAGGCGGTCCAGGAACTCGTACATCCGCTCGCCGCGCAGCGTGACCATCGTGCCGATGGCCAGGTTCTCGCGGATCTTGAAGTTGGCGATGGCCTTGCGGGCCTTCGTCACGACCGGCTTCTGGCCGGCGATCTTGATCAGGTCGCCGACGGCCATGTCGATGTTCTTCTTGTCATTGACCGCTTCGCCGACGCCCATGTTCAGCGTGATCTTCGTGATCCGCGGGACCTGCATCACGGTCTTGTAGCCGAACTGCTTCATCAGGTCCGGCACGACCTTCTCACGGTACTGGGTCTGGAAACGCGCCATGCCAGCTCCCCCTTACGCCTTTGCGCCGACAACGGCGCCATTGCTCTTGAACACGCGCATCTTCTTGCCTTCGACCAGCTTGATGCCGACGCGGTCACCCTTGCTCGTCGCCGGGTTGAACAGCATCACGTTGCTCGCGTGGATCGGCATGGTCTTGTCGCTGATGCCGCCGGCCACGCCCTTCATCGGGTTCGGCCGCACGTGCTTCTTGACGACGTTGATGCCCTCGACGACGAGGTGATCGGCATCGACCCGGCGCAGCACCGTGCCGCGCTTGCCCTTGTCCTTGCCTGCGATGACGACGACTTCGTCGCCCTTGCGGATACGTTCCATGGCGTTTCCTTACAGCACTTCGGGAGCGAGCGACACGATCTTCATGAAGCGCTCGGTACGCAGTTCACGCGTGACCGGTCCGAAGATGCGGGTGCCGATCGGCTCCAGCTTCGCGTTGAGCAGGACGGCGGCGTTGCCGTCGAACTTGATCGCCGAGCCATCGCCGCGGCGCAGGCCCTTGGCGGTGCGGACGACCACCGCGTTGTAGACCTCGCCCTTCTTGACGCGACCGCGCGGCGCGGCTTCCTTGACCGACACCTTGATGACGTCGCCAATGCCGGCATAGCGGCGCTTGGATCCGCCCAACACCTTGATACACATCACTGACCGCGCGCCGGTGTTGTCGGCGACGTCCAGCACCGTTTGCATCTGGATCATGGCTGCCCCAATGGCTACTGCTCGATAACTTCTGCTGACTCTTTCACCAACTTGCTTCGTCGCTACCGCTGAACTGCGCGACGAGCAGTCTTGGCCCCGTCCGGGTTGGAGAACCGGCGGCGCTTCCGTCCTGACCCCGTTCACCGGGGCCCGTCCCGCATCGCGGGCGGACCGGGGCGCCTGCCTGCCCTGGAAACCAAACCTAACCTCTGAAACCTGATGCCCTGTGCTGCCTTCCGTACTGCCTTGCCGGCCTTGGCCCTACTCCTGTTCCGGCGGGACTCAACCGGTGCAGGAAACCAGAAGCGGCGAAGCCCGCAAGTATATCCCGCAGCGCGTCAACGCCGCAACCCGCGGGCGTGCCTCTCAGATCGTCTGCACCGTCTCGACCACGCGAGTGACCGCCCAGGTCTTGGTCCTGGACAGCGGTCGCGATTCGGCGATCTCGACGATGTCGCCCTCGTTCAGCGCATCGGTCTCGTCATGCGCGTGGTACTTGTTCGACTTGACGATGTACTTGCCGTAGAGCGGATGCTTGACGCGGCGCTCGACCAGCACCGTCACCGTCTTGTCCATCTTGTTGCTGACGACGCGGCCAACCAGCGTGCGCGTCAGGGATTTCTTCTCGGCGTTCATTTGGCGGCGACCTTCTGGCTCAGGACGGTGCGGACGCGCGCGATGTCGCGGCGCGTGCGCTGCAGCTGGGTGGTGTTCTGCAGCTGCTGGGTTGCGTGCTGCATGCGCAGCGAGAAATGCGCCTTCTGCAGCTCCTGCAGCTCCTTCTCGAGGGCGGCGACGTCCTTGGTGCGCAGTTCCTTGGCGTTCATGCGCGTTCTCCTTACTGGCCGAGCTGACGGACGACGAACGTCGTCTTCAGCGGCAGCTTGGCGGCGGCGAGTGCAAAGGCCTCCCGCGCCATGGTTTCGTTGACGCCGTCGAGTTCATAGACGACGTTGCCGGGCCGCACCTCGGCCACCCAGTACTCCGGGTTGCCCTTGCCGTTGCCCATGCGGACCTCGGCCGGCTTCTGGGAGATCGGTTTGTCCGGGAACACGCGGATCCACACGCGGCCGCCGCGCTTGATGTGGCGGCTGATCGCGCGGCGGGCCGCTTCGATCTGGCGGGCGGTCAGGCGACCACGCTCGGTCACCTTCAGACCGAACTCGCCGAACGAGACGTTGGCGCCGCGCAGGGCCAGGCCGCGGTTGCGACCCTTGTGCTCCTTGCGGTACTTGCGTCGAGCGGGTTGCAGCATGATTACTCTCCGTCTTTCGCGCCGCCCTCGGGCTTGGCGTCACCCGGGGTCTTGGCCGCCACCTTGCGCACACGCTTGACGACCGGCTTGGCAGCGGTGTCCTTCGGTGGCTCGGCAGGCGCCGCCTCGGCGGTCTTGGTCTCGGTCGTCTTGGCATCAGCCGTCTTGCGTGCCGGCCGCTTGGCCGGGGGTCGGCGATCGCCGCTCGGGCGGTCGGAACGCGGACGGCGCTCCTCGCGGTCCGGCGCCGGCGAGTCCGTGGCGGCCGGGGCGGCTCCGCTAGCCAGTCTGTCGCCCTTGTAGACCCAGCACTTGACGCCGATGACGCCATACGTGGTCTTGGCTTCCGAGAAGCCGTAATCGATGTCGGCGCGCAGCGTGTGCAGCGGCACGCGGCCTTCGCGGTACCACTCGGTCCGCGCGATCTCGATGCCGTTCAGGCGGCCGGCGCTCATGAGCTTGATGCCCTGCGCTCCCAGGCGCATCGCGTTCTGCATCGCGCGCTTCATCGCGCGACGGAACATGATGCGCTTCTCGAGCTGCTGGGTGATCGAGTCGGCGATCAGCTGCGCGTCGAGTTCCGGCTTGCGGATTTCCTCGATGTTCACGTGCACGGGCACGCCGAGCATCTTCTGCAGCGTGGCCTTCAGCGTCTCGATGTCCTCGCCCTTCTTGCCGATCACGACACCCGGACGCGCCGAGTAGATCGTGATGCGGGCGTTCTTCGCGGGGCGCTCGATGACGATGCGGCCGACCGAGGCGCTGCGCAGCTTCTTGCGCAGGTACTCGCGGACCTTCAGGTCCTCGCCCAGCATCCTGGGAAACGCCGGACCGGTGGCGAACCAGCGAGAGGTCCAGTTCCGCGTGACAGGCAGGCGGAATCCGGTGGGATTGATCTTTTGACCCATGGTTGCCCTATTTCTTCGGTTTGGCGTCGCCGACCGTCACGAAGATGTGACAGGTCTTCTTCTCGATCCGCGTGCCGCGGCCCTTGGCGCGCGCGGCGAAGCGCCGCTGCACCGGGCCCTTCTCGACATAGATGCGCGTGACACGCAGCTCGTCGATGTCGGCGCCGTCGTTGTGCTCGGCGTTCGCGATCGCGGACTCGAGCGCCTTCTTGATCAGTCCGGCCGCCTTCTTCTGCGTGAACGACAGGATGTTCAGCGCCTTGTCGACCGGCTTGCCGCGAACCAGGTCCGCAACCAGCCGGCCCTTCTGGGGAGACAGGCGCGCGCCCTTGACGATTGCTGTGGTTTCCATCGTGCTCACCCTACTTCTTGGACACGGCGGTTTTCTTGTCCGCCGCATGGCCCTTGAAGGTCCGCGTCAGCGCGAATTCGCCGAGCTTGTGACCGACCATGTTTTCGTTGATGTACACCGGCACGTGCTGCTTGCCGTTGTGGACGGCGATCGTCAGGCCGATGAACTCCGGCAGGATGGTCGAGCGACGGGACCAGGTCTTGATCGGCTTCTTGTCGCGAGTGGCCTGTGCGGTTTCGATTTTCTTCTGCAGGTGGCCGTCGACGAACGGGCCCTTCTTCAGTGAACGAGACATTCAGGCCCCCTTACTTCCGTTTCCGGCGCTGCACGATCATCGTGTCAGTCCGCTTGTTGTTGCGCGTGCGATAGCCCTTGGTGAGCGTGCCCCACGGGCTGACCGGGTCGCGTTTGGTGCCAGTGCGACCCTCGCCACCGCCGTGCGGGTGATCGACCGGGTTCATCGCCACGCCGCGCACGGTCGGACGCACGCCGCGCCAGCGCATCGCACCCGCCTTGCCGATCTGGCGCAGGTTGTTCTCCTCGTTGCCGACTTCGCCGATGGTGGCGCGGCAATCGATCAGCACGCGGCGGATCTCGCCGGAGCGCAGCCGGAGCTGCGCGTAGCTGCCCTCGCGCGCCAGCAGCTGGACGGACGCGCCCGCCGACCGCGCGAGCTGCGCGCCCTTGCCGGGCAACATCTCGACGCAGTGAACCGTCGTGCCCACCGGAATGTTGCGCAGGGGCAGCGTGTTGCCGACACGGATAGGCGCTTCGTTCCCGCTCATCAGCTGCGCGCCGACCGTCAGGCCCTTGGACGCGATGATGTAGCGGCGCTCGCCGTCGGCGTAGCACAGCAGCGCGATGTGGGCCGACCGGTTCGGGTCGTACTCCAGGCGCTCGACCTTGGCGGCGATGCCGTCCTTGTTGCGCTTGAAGTCGATCACGCGATAGGCCTGCTTGTGGCCGCCGCCCTTGTGCCGCATCGTGATGCGGCCGTGGTTGTTGCGGCCCGACCCGCGGATCTGCTTCTCGGTCAGCGACGCGAGCGGCCTGCCCTTGTGCAGGTTGGCGTTGACGACCTTGACGACTCCACGCCGGCCGGCAGACGTCGGTTTGACTTTCACCAGCGCCATTTACTTCACCTCTTGCGCGAAGTTGATTTCCTGACCCGGCTTGAGCGACACGTACGCCTTGCGCACGTTGCCGCGACGGCCCTCGAACCGGCCGAAGCGCTTCGTCTTGCCCTTGGTGTTCAGGATCTGCACGGATTCGACCTGCACCTTGAAGAGCAGCTCGACCGCGGCCTTGACTTCCGGTTTGGTCGCGTCGTGCTTCACGCGGAACGCGACCTGTTCGTTCTTCTCGCCGATCATCGTGCTCTTCTCGGAGACGATGGGCGCGAGCAGCACGCTGTAAAGACGGTCCTGGCTCATCCCCACATCTCCTCGAGCTTGGCGATCGCCGGCTTCGTGACCACCACGTTCTTGTAGTGGATCAGCGAGAGCGGGTCCGCGTAGCGCGGCTCGACCACCATGACGTTCTTCAGGTTGCGCGACGCGAGATACAGGTTCTCGTCCACGGCCTCGGTGATGATCAGGACGGACTCGAGCCCCATCGCCTTCAGCTTCTCCGCCAGCGGCTTGGTCTTGGGAGAATCGACCGTCCATCCGTCGACGACCGCAATGCGGCCATCGCGCGCGAGCCGCGACAGGATCGACGCCATGCCCGCCCGGTACATCTTCTTGTTCACCTTCTGGGTGAAGTTCTCGTCCGGCGAGTTCGGGAACGTGCGGCCACCCCCACGCCAGATCGGGCTCGACGACATGCCGGCGCGCGCGCGCCCGGTGCCCTTCTGGCGCCACGGCTTGCGCGTCGAGTGCTTGACCGTCGTCCGGTCCTTCTGGGCCCGCGTGCCCTGGCGCGCGTTGGCCTGGTAGGCCACCACGATCTGGTGCACGAGCGCCTCGTTGTACTCACGGCCGAAGAGCGTCTCCGGCGCCGGCGTCGTGCCGTCGGCCTGGCCCTGGGCGTTCAACAGTTTCAGTTCCATCGCGCCCCCTTATGCCTTCGCCGCCCTGGCCTTGACGGCCGGACGCACGACGACGTTGCCACCCGCCGAACCCGGGACCGCACCGCGCACGAGCAGCAGCCCGCGCTCGATGTCGACACGGGCCACGACGAGGTTCTGCGTCGTGCGCTGCTCGTCGCCCAGGTGGCCCGCCATCCGCTTGCCGGGGAACACACGGCCCGGATCCTGGCGATTGCCGATCGAGCCCGGGGCGTTGGTCGACACGGAGTTGCCGTGCGTCGCGCGGTTCGACGAGAAGTGGTGGCGCTTGATCGCGCCGGCGAAGCCCTTGCCGATCGTCACGCCGGTGACGTCGACCTTCTGGCCCACGGCGAAGAAATCCGCGCCGATGGCCGCGCCGGGCTTCAACTCGCCCGCCTTGGCGGCGTCGATGCGGAATTCCCTGAGCACGGAGCCGGCCTCGACGCCGGCCTTGCTGTAGTGGCCGGCGATCGGCTTGGCAACGCGGGACGGCTTGCGGCTGCCGTAGGCGACCTGAACGGCGGAGTAGCCGTCGGTGTCGGCGGCTTTCACCTGGGTGACACGGTTGTTCGACACGTCGAGCACCGTGACCGGAACGGACTCGCCGTCATCGGTGAAGATACGCGTCATGCCGACTTTGCGGCCCAACAAACCAAGGGCCGAGCGGGTGTCGCTCATTCTTTTCTCCATCCCCGACTTCAATTGGCCGGGACCCTGTTTGGGCACTCGGACGCGGACGTCCGGAGCCTGTTTACCTGCTCGTGAGCTGTAATCCACCGGAGCGGATTACGGAAAGCCTGAAATTGTAGCTTAGTCGGCCACTTGCCGGCAAGCAGATCTCGCCGGCGTCACTTGCCTACTGCACCTTGATCTCGACGTCCACGCCCGCCGGCAGGTCGAGCTTCATCAGCGCGTCGACCGTCTTGTCGGTCGGGTCGATGATGTCCATCAGCCGCTGGTGAGTGCGCATCTCGAGCTGGTCGCGCGACGTCTTGTTGACGTGCGGCGAACGCAGGATGTCGAAGCGCTGGATGCGGGTCGGCAGCGGCACCGGACCCCGGACGACGGCGCCGGTGCGCTTGGCGGTGTCCACGATCTCGAGCGCCGACTGGTCGATCAGCTTGTAGTCAAACGCCTTGAGGCGGATGCGAATACGTTGGCTTTGCATTTCCAATCCTTTTCAAAGAGCGAGAGGCCGGCCGGTCATGCCGACCGGCCCCGGTTCAACGCGTTCTGCGGTCCGACCTACTTGATGATCTTGGCGACGACGCCGGCGCCGACGGTGCGGCCGCCTTCGCGCACCGCGAAGCGCAGGCCCTCTTCCATCGCGATCGGCGCAATCAGCGCCACCGTCATCTGGATGTTGTCGCCCGGCATCACCATCTCCGTGCCCGCCGGCAGCTGGATCGACCCCGTCACGTCCGTCGTGCGGAAGTAAAACTGCGGCCGGTAGCCGTTGAAAAACGGCGTGTGACGACCACCCTCCTCCTTCGACAGCACGTACACCTCGGCCGTGAAGTCCGTGTGCGGCGTGATCGAACCGGGCTTGGCCAGCACCTGCCCACGCTCCACCTCCTCACGCTTCGTGCCACGCAGCAGCACCCCGACGTTGTCGCCCGCCTGCCCCTGGTCCAGCAGCTTGCGGAACATCTCCACGCCCGTGCACGTCGTCTTCATCGTCGGCCGAATCCCGACAATCTCGATCTCGTCGCCCACCTTCACAATGCCGCGCTCGATCCGCCCCGTCACCACCGTGCCACGGCCCGAAATCGAAAACACGTCTTCCACCGGCATCAGGAACGCCCCGTCGATCGCACGCTCCGGCGTCGGAATGTAGCTGTCCAGCGCATCGGCCAGCTTCATGATCGACTGCTCACCCAGCTCGCCCTTGTCACCTTCCAGCGCCAGCTTGGCCGAACCCTTCACGATCGGAATGTCGTCGCCCGGAAAATCGTACTTGCCCAGCAGCTCCCGCACTTCCATCTCGACGAGCTCCAGCAGCTCGGCGTCGTCGACCATGTCGACCTTGTTCATGTACACCACGATGTACGGCACACCCACCTGGCGCGCCAGCAAAATGTGCTCGCGCGTCTGCGGCATCGGCCCGTCGGCCGCGCTCACCACCAGGATCGCACCGTCCATCTGCGCCGCCCCAGTGATCATGTTCTTCACATAGTCCGCGTGCCCCGGACAGTCCACGTGCGCATAGTGCCGCTTGCTCGTCTCGTACTCCACGTGCGCCGTGTTGATCGTGATCCCGCGCGCCTTCTCCTCCGGCGCCGCATCAATCTGGTCGTAGGCCTTCGCCTCCCCACCAAACTTCGCCGCCAACACCATCGTGATCGCCGCCGTCAGCGTCGTCTTCCCATGATCCACGTGACCAATCGTCCCAACATTCACGTGCGGCTTCGTACGCTCAAACTTGCCCTTGGCCATTTCTGTCCCTCAAAGAACGGTTGTTGATGTATTCCTGGTCTACTTCGTCTTGGCGGAGATCACGGCCTCGGCCACCGTCTTCGGCGCCTCGGCGTAGTGCTTGAACTCCATGGTGTACGTCGCGCGACCCTGCGTCAGCGACCGCAGCGTGGTCGAGTAGCCGAACATCTCGGCCAGCGGCACCTCGGCGCGGATCGCCTTGCCGCCACCGCCGGCGATGTCGTCCATGCCCTGGATGACGCCGCGACGCGACGACAGGTCGCCCATGACGTCGCCCATCTTCTCTTCCGGCGTCTCGACCTCGACCGCCATGATCGGCTCCAGCAGCACCGGCGACGCCGCGCGCATGCCGTCCTTGAAGCCGATCGACGCGGCCATCTTGAACGCGTTCTCGTTCGAGTCGACCTCGTGGTACGAACCGAAGTGCAGCGTGACCTTGACGTCCACCACCGGGTAGCCCGCCAGCACGCCCGCCTTCAGCGTCTCCTCGACGCCCTTGTTCACCGCCGGGATGTACTCGCGCGGGACGACACCGCCCTTGATCGCGTCGACGAACTCGAAGCCCTTGCCCGCCGGTTGCGGCTCGAGCTTCAGCACCACATGGCCGTACTGGCCGCGGCCGCCGGACTGCTTGACGAACTTGCCCTCGGCGTTGTCGATGGTCCTGCGGATGGTTTCGCGGTAGGCCACCTGGGGCTTGCCGACCGAGGCCTCGACGCCGAACTCGCGCTTCATGCGGTCGACCAGGATCTCGAGGTGCAGCTCGCCCATGCCGGAGATGATCGTCTGGCTCGACTCCTCGTCGGTGTGGACGCGGAACGACGGATCCTCCTGCGCCAGGCGGCTGAGGGCGATGCCCATCTTCTCCTGGTCGGCCTTGGTCTTCGGCTCGACGGCCTGGGAGATCACCGGCTCCGGGAAGATCATCCGCTCGAGCGTGATGACCTTGTGCGGGTCGCACAGGGTGTCGCCGGTCGTGACGTCCTTCATGCCGACGGCCGCCGCGATGTCGCCGGCGAACACTTCCTTGATCTCGTCGCGCTGGTTGGCGTGCATCTGCAACAGCCGGCCGACGCGCTCCTTGCGACTCTTCACCGAATTGACGATCGTGTCGCCCGAGTTCAGGACGCCGGAGTACACGCGCAGGAAGGTCAACTGGCCGACGTACGGGTCGGTCATGATCTTGAACGCGAGCGCCGAGAACGGCGCGGAGTCGTCCGCAGGACGCTCCTCGGAGACTCCACGGTCGTTCTCGCCGACGACCGGAGGGATGTCCACCGGGCTCGGCAGGTATTCGATCACGGCGTCCAGCATCGCCTGCACGCCCTTGTTCTTGAACGCCGAACCGCAGAGCATCGGCGTGATCTCGTGCGCGAGCGTGCGCAGGCGCAGGCCCTGCTTGATCTCTTCCTCGGAGAGCGCACCGCCCTCGAGGTACTTGTTCATCAGTTCTTCGTTGGCCTCTGCGGCCGCTTCGACCATCTTCTCGCGCCACTCGTTGGCGCTGTCTGCGAGTTCGGGAGGGATCTCGAGGTACTCGAACTTCATGCCCTTGGAGGCCTCGTCCCAGTAGATCGCCTTCATCTTGACGAGGTCGACCACGCCCTTGAAGCTGTCTTCGGCGCCGATCGGGATCTGGATGGCCACCGGGTTCGCCTTCAGGCGAAGGCGCATCTGGTCGTAGACCTTGAAGAAGTTCGCGCCGGTGCGGTCCATCTTGTTGACGAACGCCAGGCGCGGAACGCCGTACTTGTTCGCCTGCCGCCACACGGTCTCGGACTGTGGCTGCACGCCGCCGACCGCGCAGTACACCATGCATGCGCCGTCCAGCACGCGCATCGAGCGCTCGACCTCGATGGTGAAGTCGACGTGGCCCGGGGTGTCGATGATGTTGATGCGATGCTCGGGGAAGCTGAGGTTCATCCCCTTCCAGAACGTGGTCGTCGCGGCCGACGTGATCGTGATGCCGCGCTCCTGTTCCTGCTCCATCCAGTCCATCGTCGCGGCGCCTTCGTGCACCTCGCCGAGCTTGTGGTTCACGCCGGTGTAGAACAGGACGCGTTCAGTGGTCGTCGTCTTGCCGGCGTCGATGTGCGCCGAGATTCCGATGTTCCTGTACCGCTCGATAGGGGTCTTGCGTGCCATGGTGCCGCCTTTAAAACAACTTGTGTCGCCGGACTGCCGCAAGGCAGGCCGGCGTTGCCGAGTTCATCAGAAGCGGAAGTGCGCGAACGCCTTGTTGGCCTCCGCCATGCGGTGCACTTCCTCGCGCCTTTTCATCGCGCCGCCGCGACCTTCCGCGGCTTCCATCAGTTCGCCCGCCAGGCGCAGCGGCATGGACTTCTCGCTGCGCTTCTTGGCCGCCTCGCGCAGCCATCGCATGGCCAGCGCCATGCGGCGCACGGGACGAACCTCGACGGGGACCTGGTAGTTCGCTCCGCCGACGCGACGGCTCTTGACCTCGACCATCGGCTTGACGTTCGAAAGCGCGGCCGAGAAGACCTCGAGGGCGTTCTTCCCGCCACCCTTGGTCTCGATCTGCGCCAGGGCGCCGTACACGATCCGCTCGGCGACGGCTTTCTTGCCGTCGAGCATGATCACGTTGATGAACTTGGTGACGTCCTGCGATCCGAACTTGGGATCCGGGAGGATTTCGCGCTTCGGTACTTCACGACGACGTGGCATTTCACACCTCTTGTGTCTTCAGTCGTTGGCGGGCGCGTCGCATCTGTTTCGATGATCCCGCGCCCGCGAGGAGCGGCCCCATGGTGACGGGCCGCGACTTACTCGGCCGGCGTGCGCGAGGCACGCGGCCGGGAATCCGATCAGGCCTTCGGGCGCTTCGCGCCGTACTTCGAGCGGCTCTGCTTGCGGTCCTTGACGCCCTGCGTGTCGAGCGAGCCGCGCACGATGTGGTAGCGCACGCCCGGCAGGTCCTTCACGCGGCCGCCGCGGATCAGCACCACCGAGTGCTCCTGCAGGTTGTGGCCCTCGCCGCCGATGTAGGAGATCACCTCGAACCCGTTCGTGAGGCGCACTTTGGCGACCTTGCGGAGCGCGGAGTTGGGCTTCTTCGGCGTCGTGGTGTAGACGCGCGTGCAGACACCGCGCTTTTGCGGGCTGTTCTTCAGCGCCGGGCTCTTGCTCTTGACGGGTTCGATCTCGCGCGGCTTGCGCACGAGTTGATTGATGGTCGGCATAGGTCCGCTTCTGTGGTCCGTTGTTGCAAACGCGAGTCACGCGACTCGCGGGTCCGAATCTGAATCTGCTGGCTGCTGGGGTACGTCGTGCTGCAGGTTTCCGGCGCGTCTGCCCCGACTATCGCCTGACACACGCGGGAAGCTGCGGACCTGGACTCGACCGTCGGCGCCGGCAATGCAGGCCGCCACGGCGGGCAAAGAACGCAGCGCCCGGGCGGGCGCCGAAAAGCTCGACATTATCGCCAGCGAGGGCGCGGGGTGTCAAGGCGGCCCGCTCGAGCAGGCCCTCTGGCTGGCGCGACCCGGCAAAGAAGAAGGGCCCGCCGTGGGCGGGCCCCAATTGCCAGCCTGCGCAGGCTTACTCGGCGACTTCGGCCGACTCGTCGGCTCCGGTTTCCGGCTCGCCCTCGGTCGTCGTGGTGGCAGCCATCGCCTCCATCGCCGCGAGCTGCTGCTGCTCCAGGGCGTCGGCTGCCTCCTTCTCCTTGCGGGCGCGGTGGAAAGCCAGGCCGGTGCCTGCCGGGATCAGGCGCCCGACGATGACGTTCTCCTTCAGGCCGCGCAGGTCGTCCCGCTTGCCCATGATCGCCGCCTCGGTCAGCACGCGCGTGGTCTCCTGGAAGGAGGCCGCGGAGATGAACGAGTCGGTGGACAGCGAGGCCTTCGTGATGCCCAGCAGGATGTTGTCGTACAGCGCGGGGCGTTTTCCAGCCTCGATCGCCTTGTCGTTCTCGTCCAGGAGTTCCGACCGCTCCACCTGCTCCCCGGTGATGAACGGAGCGTCGCCAGGATCGGTGATCTGCACCCGGCGCAGCATCTGGCGCACGATCACCTCGATGTGCTTGTCGTTGATCTTCACGCCCTGGAGACGGTAGACGTCCTGCACCTCGTCGACGATGTAGCGCGCGAGCGCCTCGATGCCCAGCAGCCGCAGGATGTCGTGCGGATCGGCCGGACCGTCGACGATCGACTCGCCGCGGTTGACGACCTGGCCGTCGTGCACCAGCACGTGCTTGTCCTTCGGGATCAGGAACTCGTGCTCCTTGCCGTCGAGGTCGGTGATGATCAGCCGCTGCTTGCCCTTGGTCTCCTTGCCGAACGTGACCGTGCCGGTGACCTCGGCCAGCGTGCCCGCGTCCTTCGGCGAGCGCGCCTCGAACAGTTCCGCTACGCGCGGCAGGCCGCCCGTGATGTCGCGCGTCTTCTGCGACTCGGTCGGGATCCGCGCCAGCACTTCGCCCACGGCGACCTGCTGCGCATCGCGCACGACGATCAGCGCACCGATCGGGAAGCTGATGGTCACCGAGTGCTCGGTGCCCGGGATCTTCACTTCCTCGCCCGTCTCGCCGATCAGCTTGACCTGCGGCCGCACGCCCTTGCTGGACGCACTGCGGCGCTTGGCGTCGATGACGACCAGCGTGGACAGGCCGGTGACCTCGTCGATCTGCTTCGCGACGGTGACGCCTTCCTCGACGTGCTCGAACTTCACGGTACCGGCGTACTCGGTGATGATCGGGCGAGTCAGCGGGTCCCACGCGGCGAGTTGCGTTCCGGCCTTGACCATCTTGCCGTCGGCAGCCAGCAGCGTCGCGCCATACGGCACCTTGTGGCGCTCGCGCTCTCGGCCGTTGTCGTCGACGATCGTGACCTCGCCGGAACGCGAGATCGCGACCTGTTCGCCCTTCGCGTTCGTCACGTAGCGCATCGTTGCGGTGAAGCGCACCGTGCCGTTGCTCTTCGCCTCCACGCCGGACGCGACCGCTGCGCGCGATGCAGCTCCGCCGATGTGGAACGTGCGCATCGTCAGCTGCGTGCCCGGTTCGCCGATCGACTGGGCGGCGATGACGCCGACCGCCTCGCCGGAGTTGACCAGGACTCCGCGGCCCAGGTCACGCCCGTAGCACTTGGCGCACAGGCCGTAGCGGGTCTCGCACGACAGCGGGGTGCGGACGCGAACCTCGTCGATGCCGAGGGCCTCGATCTTCTCGACCGCGTCCTCGTCCAGCAGGTGGCCGACCGGGTACAGCACGTCCTGCGTATCGGGATTGATGACGTCCGCCGTGGCCACCCGGCCGAGAACTCGGTCGCGCAGTGCCTCGATGACCTCGCCCCCCTCGACCAGCGCCTTCATCGCGACACCGTTGGACGTTCCGCAATCGTCTTCGGTCACGACCAGGTCCTGCGTCACGTCGACGAGGCGACGCGTCAGGTAGCCGGAGTTCGCCGTCTTCAGCGCCGTGTCGGCCAGGCCCTTGCGGGCGCCGTGCGTCGAGATGAAGTACTGCAGGACGTTCAGGCCTTCGCGGAAGTTCGCCGTGATCGGCGTCTCGATGATCGAGCCGTCCGGCTTCGCCATCAGGCCGCGCATGCCGGCCAGCTGGCGGATCTGCGCCACCGAACCGCGGGCGCCGGAATCGGCCATCATCCAGATGGAGTTGAACGACTCCTGCTTCACTTCCTTGCCGTGGCGATCGATGGTCTGCTCGGTGGCGAGCTGCTCCATCATGACCTTGCCGACCTGGTCGCCGGCGCGGCCCCAGATGTCGACCACCTTGTTGTAGCGCTCGCCCTGCGTGACGAGACCCGAGGTGTACTGCGCCTCGATCTCCTTCACCTCGCGCTCGGAGCTGCGGATGATCTCCTCCTTCTGCGTCGGCACGACCATGTCGCCGATCGCGATGGACAGGCCCGCGCGCGTGGCCAGCGTGAACCCCTTCTGCATCAGCTTGTCGGCGAAGATCACCGTCTCGCGCAGGCCGCACTTGCGGAACGCGGTATTGATCAGCTTGCTGATTTCCTTCTTCTTCAGCGGCTTGTTCAGCACCGAGAACGGCAGGCCCGCCGGCAGGATCTCGGACATCAGCGCACGGCCGATCGTGGTCTCGTAGCGGGTGATCTTCGGCGTCTTCTCGCCCGTTTCCGGGTCGACGTCGAATTCACGGATGCGCACGGTCACGCGCGTCTGCAGTTCGACCTCGCGGTTCTCGTAGGCGCGGTGCACCTCGGCCAGGTCCGCGAGGTACATGCCCTCGCCCTTGCCGTTGATCTTCTCGCGCGTGGCGTAGTACAGGCCCAGGACGATGTCCTGGCTGGGCACGATCGAGGGGTCGCCGTTGCTCGGGAACAGGATGTTGTTCGACGCGAGCATCAGCGAACGCGCCTCGAGCTGCGCCTCGAGCGAAAGCGGCACGTGCACGGCCATCTGGTCGCCGTCGAAGTCGGCGTTGAACGCGGCGCAGACCAGCGGGTGCAGCTGGATGGCCTTGCCCTCGATCAGCACCGGCTCGAAGGCCTGGATGCCGAGGCGGTGCAGCGTCGGGGCGCGGTTCAGCATCACCGGATGCTGCCGGATCACCTCTTCGAGGATGTCCCACACCACCGGTTCCTGCGACTCGACCATCTTCTTGGCCGCCTTGATCGTGGTGGCCAGGCCCATCAGCTCGAGCTTGTTGAAGATGAACGGCTTGAAGAGCTCGAGCGCCATCAGCTTCGGCAGGCCGCACTGGTGCAGCTTCAGCTGCGGACCGACCACGATGACGGAGCGGCCCGAGTAGTCGACGCGCTTGCCGAGCAGGTTCTGGCGGAAGCGGCCGCCCTTGCCCTTGATCATGTCGGCAAGCGACTTCAGCGGGCGCTTGTTCGCGCCCGTCATTGCCTTGCCGCGGCGGCCGTTGTCGAGCAGCGAGTCGACCGCCTCCTGCAGCATCCGCTTCTCGTTGCGGACGATGATTTCCGGCGCCTTGAGCTCGAGCAGGCGCTTCAGGCGGTTGTTCCGGTTGATGACGCGCCGATACAGGTCGTTCAGGTCCGACGTCGCGAAGCGGCCGCCGTCCAGCGGCACCAGCGGACGCAGTTCCGGCGGCAGCACCGGCAGCACCTCGAGGATCATCCACTCGGGCTTGATGCCCGAACGCTGGAACCCCTCGAGCACCTTCAGGCGCTTGGCGAACTTCTTGATCTTGGCCTCGGACCCGGTCTCGGCCAGGTCCTTGCGCAGCGTCTCGATTTCACGGTTGACGTCGATGCCGCGCAGCAGCTCGCGGATCGCCTCCGCGCCCATGAGTGCGCGGAAGTCGTCGCCGTACTCCTCGGTCTTCGCGATGAAGTCGTCCTCGGTCATCAGCTGCCCCTTCTTCAGGGGCGTGAAGCCGGGGTCGACCACGCAGTAGGCCTCGAAGTACAGCACGCGCTCGATGTCGCGCAGCGTCATGTCGAGCACCATCCCCATGCGGGACGGCAGGCTCTTCAGGAACCAGATGTGCGCGGTCGGGCTGGCCAGCTCGATGTGGCCCATGCGCTCGCGGCGCACCTTGGCCAGCGTCACCTCGACGCCGCACTTCTCGCAGATCACGCCACGGTGCTTCAGGCGCTTGTACTTCCCGCACAGGCACTCGTAGTCCTTGATCGGGCCGAAGATCTTGGCGCAGAACAGGCCGTCCCGCTCCGGCTTGAACGTGCGGTAGTTGATCGTCTCGGGCTTCTTGACCTCGCCGAACGACCACGAACGGATCTTGTCCGGCGACGCGATGCCGATCTTGATGGCATCGAACTGCTCTTCCTGCTGGACCTGTTTGAACAGGTCGAGTAGCGCTTTCATGCGTGCTCCTCTGTGATCCTAGGCGTCAATGGCTCGCGTGGTCTTCCGATCAGATGCGCTCGAGATCGATGTCGATCCCCAGCGAACGGATCTCCTTCACGAGCACGTTGAAGGACTCCGGCATGCCGGCGTCGATCACGTGATCGCCCTTGACGATGTTCTCGTAGACCTTGGTGCGTCCCTGCACGTCGTCCGACTTCACGGTCAGCATCTCCTGCAGCACGTACGACGCGCCGTAGGCCTCGAGCGCCCAGACCTCCATCTCGCCGAAGCGCTGGCCGCCGAACTGCGCCTTGCCGCCCAGCGGCTGCTGGGTGACGAGCGAGTACGGTCCGGTCGAACGCGCGTGCATCTTGTCGTCGACCAGGTGGTGCAACTTCAGCACGTGCATGTAGCCCACCGTGACCGGACGCTCGAAGGCCTCGCCGGTGCGACCGTCGAACAGGCGCGCCTGAGTCTTGCTGTCGGTCAGCTGCGAGCGCCTCGCCACCTCCTCCGGGTAGGCCAGGTCGAGCATGGCGTGGATCTCCTTCTCGGCCGCGCCGTCGAAGACCGGGGTCGCGAACGGGACTCCGTCCTTCAGGTGCCCGGCGAGCTGGACGATCTCGTCCTCGGACAGGGCGTCGATCTCCTCGGGCTTGCCCGAACGGTTGTAAAGCTCCTTGAGGAACGCGCGCAGCTGGGTGGCCTTGGCGTTCGTCGCCATCTCCCCGATCCGCTGGCCCAGGCCCTTGGCGGCCCAGCCGAGGTGCGTCTCGAGGATCTGGCCGACGTTCATCCGCGACGGCACGCCGAGCGGGTTCAGCACGATGTCGGCCGGCGTCCCGTCCGCCATGTACGGCATGTCCTCGACCGGGACGATGCGCGACACGACGCCCTTGTTGCCGTGACGGCCGGCCATCTTGTCGCCCGGCTGCAGCCGGCGCTTCACGGCCAGGTACACCTTGACCATCTTCAGCACGCCCGGCGGCAGTTCGTCGCCCTGTGTCAGCTTCTTCTTCTTGTCCTCGAAGGCCTGGTCGAACTGCTTGCGCTTCAGTTCGATCGAGTCCTTCAGCGACTCGAGCTGCGCCGCCGCCTCGTCGTCCGACAGGCGGATCTCGAACCAGTGGTACTTCTCGAGGGACTCGAGGTAGTCCTTCGTGATGACCGTTCCCTTCGCGATCTTGCGCGGGCCGCCAGTGGCTTCCTTCTTCAGGAGCAGGCGCTCGATCCGCTGGAACGCATCGCCCTCGACGATGCGCAACTGGTCGTTCAGGTCCTGGCGGTACCTCTTCAGCGCGTCGTCGATGATCTGCTGGGCGCGCTTGTCGCGAACGATGCCTTCGCGCGTGAACACCTGGACGTCGATCACCGTGCCGCTCATGCCCGACGGCACGCGCAGCGAGGTGTCCTTCACGTCGGAGGCCTTCTCGCCGAAGATGGCGCGCAGCAGCTTCTCTTCCGGCGTCAGCTGGGTCTCGCCCTTCGGCGTGACCTTGCCGACCAGCACGTCGCCGGCGTTGACTTCGGCGCCGATGTAGACGATGCCCGAGTCGTCGAGCCGGGCGAGCTGGTTTTCCGACAGGTTGCTGATGTCCCGCGTGATCTCCTCGGGGCCAAGCTTCGTGTCGCGCGCGACGACGTTCAGCTCCTCGATGTGGATCGACGTGTAGCGGTCGTCGGCGACGACGCGCTCGCTGATCAGGATCGAGTCCTCGAAGTTGTAGCCGTTCCACGGCATGAACGCGACCAGCATGTTCTGGCCGAGCGCCAGCTCTCCGAGGTCGGTCGACGCGCCGTCGGCGATCACGTCGCCCTTGGCGATGACGTCGCCCTTCTTGACGATCGGCGTCTGGTTGATGTTCGTGTTCTGGTTCGAACGCGTGTACTTGGTCATGTTGTAGATGTCGACGCCGACCTCGCCCGCGACGTTCTCGCGGTCATCGACCCGCACCACGATGCGGTTGGCGTCGACGTAGTCGACCATGCCCCCGCGCAGCGCCTGCACGGTCGTGCCCGAGTCCACGGCGACCGTGCGCTCGACGCCGGTCCCGACGAAAGGCTTCTCCGGGCGCAGGCACGGCACGGCCTGGCGCTGCATGTTCGAGCCCATCAGCGCGCGGTTGGCGTCGTCGTGCTCGAGGAACGGGATCAGGGAAGCCGCCACGGAGACGATCTGCGACGGCGCGACGTCCATGTACTGAACCCGCTCGGGCGACATCAGCACGAACTCGCCGTTCTCGCGGCAGCTCACCAGTTCGTCGACGAACTTGCCGGACTTGTCGAGCGGCGCGTTCGCCTGCGCGATCACGTACTTGCCTTCCTCGATGGCCGACAGGTAGGAGATGTCGGTCGTGACATGGCCCTTTTCGACCTTGCGATAGGGCGTTTCGAGAAAGCCGTATTCGTTCAGCTGGGCGTACAGCGCCATCGAGTTGATCAGGCCGATGTTCGGGCCCTCGGGCGTCTCGATCGGGCAGACACGGCCGTAGTGCGTCGGGTGCACGTCGCGCACCTCGAAGCCGGCGCGCTCGCGCGTCAGGCCGCCCGGTCCGAGCGCGGACACGCGGCGCTTGTGCGTGATCTCCGACAGCGGGTTCGTCTGGTCCATGAACTGCGACAGCTGGGAGGATCCGAAGAACTCGCGGATGGACGCGCTGATCGGCTTGCTGTTGATCAGGTCGTGCGGCATCAGGTTTTCCGTCTCGGCCTGGCCGAGGCGCTCCTTGACGGCGCGCTCGACGCGGACGAGGCCCGCGCGGAACTGGTTCTCGGCCAGCTCGCCCACCACACGCACGCGGCGGTTGCCCAGGTGGTCGATGTCGTCGATCTCGCCGCGCCCGTTGCGCAACTCGACGAGGATCTTCATCGTGTCGACGATGTCCTCGTGGTTGAGCGTCATCGGGCCGGTGATTTCCGGACGCCCGAAGCGGCTGTTGACCTTCATGCGGCCGACGCGCGACAAGTCGTACGTCTCGTCGTCGAAGAACAGGCGGCGGAACAGCGTCTCGACCGCGTCTTCCGTCGGCGGCTCGCCCGGACGCATCATGCGGTAGATCGCGATGCGCGCCGCCAGCTGGTCGCCGGTCTCGTCGATGCGCAGCGTGTTGGATATGAACGGGCCCTGGTCGAGGTCGTTCGTGTAGATCGTGCGGATGTCCTTCACGTTGGCCAGGCGCAGCTTCTTCAGCGTGTCCTCGGTCAACTCGTCGTTGGCATTGGCGACGATCTCGCCCGTCTCCGGGTCGACCACGTTCAGCGCCAGCACGCGGCCGAGCAGGTAGTCCTCGGTCACGGCGATGCGCGTCATGCCCGCGGCTTCCATGTCGCGGATGTGCTTGGCGTTGATCCGCTTGTCCTTGGCGACGACCACCTTGCCCGTCTTGTCGGTGATGTCGAAGCGCGCGATCTCGCCGCGCAGCCGTTCGGGCACGAGTTCCATGAACCCGCCGTCGTCGGCCAGCGCGAACGTGTCGAAGCGGAAGAAGTGCGCGAGGATCTGCTCCGGCGACAGGCCGATGGCCTTCAGCAGGATGGTCGCCGGCATCTTGCGGCGTCGGTCGACGCGGAAGTAAAGCATGTCCTTCGGGTCGAACTCGAAGTCCAGCCACGAGCCGCGGTAGGGAATGACACGGGCCGAGAACAGCAGCTTGCCGGACGAGTGCGTCTTGCCGCGGTCGTGCTCGAAGAACACGCCGGGCGAACGGTGCAGCTGGCTGACGATGACGCGCTCGGTGCCGTTGATGACGAACGAGCCGGTGGTCGTCATGAGCGGGATCTCGCCCATGTAGACCTCCTGCTCCTTCACTTCCTTGATCGTCGGCTTGCTGGCCTCGCGATCCATGATCACGAGGCGCACCTTCGCGCGCAGCGGCGACGCGTAGGTCAGCCCGCGCTGCTGGCATTCCTTGACGTCGAACGGTGGCTCGCCGAGGTTGTAGCTCACGAACTCCAGCCGGGCCATGCCGTTGTGGCTGGAGATCGGGAAGATCGACGAGAACGCGGCCTGCAGGCCGTGGCCTTCCCGCTTGCTGGGGCCGACATCGGCCTGCAGGAAGTGGGTGTAGGACTCGAGCTGCGTGGCCAGCAGGAAAGGCACCGGCAGCACGCTTGGCCGTTTGGCAAAGCTCTTCCGGATGCGCTTCTTTTCAGTGAACGAGTACGGCATGGACGCTCCGTTCAGACGCGAGGAGAGTGAAAACTACGAACCGCAACGAGGGAGGCGAGGACGACAAATGCCACCGCGGGCGCAGCGTTCGCTGTCGCCCGGGCGGCGTAGGTATGTCCCGCGGGTTCTCTCATCAAGGGAAGACTTTGATCTGAAGACCGAATCTCCAGATCGAAGGCCTCCCGGCCCTCGCTCAAGCCGCCGGCGAAGCCTTGGCTCGCCGGCGCACCCGAGTTCATTACTTGACTTCGACTTTCGCGCCGGCGTCTTCCAGCTTCTTCTTGGCCGCGTCGGCGTCGGCCTTGTTGACGGCTTCCTTGACGGGCTTCGGCGCGCCGTCGACCAGGTCCTTGGCCTCCTTGAGGCCCAGACCGGTCAGCTCGCGCACGGCCTTGATCACGTTCACCTTGTTCGCGCCGACTTCGGCGAGGATGACGTTGAACTCGGTCTGCTCTTCAGCCGCCGGAGCGGCAGCGCCGGCGGCCGGAGCCGCCACGGCGACGGCGGCCGCAGCCGCCGAGACGCCGAACTTCTCTTCCATCATCTTGATCAGCTCGCTGATCTCGAGGACGGACTTCGCCGCGATCGCGTCGAGGATTTCCTGGTTCGAAAGTGCCATTGCTAAGACTCCTGGTACGTAGTGTCGGTTTCAAAAATCGGGATGTGGGTCAGGCCGCCGCCGCTTCCTTCGCGTCGCGCACCGCTGCGAGCGTGCGCACGAACCGCGAGGGCACT
Organism: uncultured beta proteobacterium; assembly: GCA_963841815.1. GTDB lineage: Bacteria > Pseudomonadota > Gammaproteobacteria > Burkholderiales > Burkholderiaceae_F > JAOUJD01. Next base: position 130,941 of record CAWJEE010000010.1, read on the forward strand.
TCGTTCAAGGTGCGAACGAACTGACCGATCGGGGCCTGCATCGTGGCCATCAGCTTCGCCAGCAATTCCTCACGGCTCGGCATCGTCGCCAGCGCCTTGACGCCCTTTTCGTCCATGACGAAATTGGCCATCGCGCCGCCCTTGACGACGAGCTTGTCGTGATCCTTGGCAAAGCTGGAAAGCACCTTGGCAGCCGCGACCGGGTCCGCGGAAAACCCGTAAACCAGCGGTCCGACGAGCTTGTCGGACAGACCGGCAAACGGAGTCCCGTTCACGGCGCGACGTGCCAACGTGTTCTTCAGCACACGAAGCTGGACACCCTGGCTGCGCGCCTGCTTGCGCAACTTGGTGACCGCATCCACATCCAGTCCACGGTATTCGGCGACCACGATCGTCTGTGCCTTCGCCACAAGGGCGCTGACCTCCTCGACCATGGCGGCCTTCTCTTGCCGATTGAGACTCACTGAACTGGCTCCATCAAAAAGTGCTTCGCAGGATTGCTAGGCACCGGTTCGACTGCACCGGCGTCCGAAGCGAAACACTGACGGGCGTTCCTGAAACCGACGCACTTCAATGCTTTCTCCGGGGCCGCCGTCTGCGCTGGATTCCGTCGGCGGTTCGCCCTGCCCGAGCGCAGGCGAGGTCGAACACGAGCGGTGATTAAGGAGGGCGGGTTCGCTGCGTTCCTGCACACGCTCACGCGCGGCACCCATCCTCATCCAGCGGTCTTTGACAGCAGCGCGCCCGTTTCGCCCGGCGGGTGTTCCCGCCGCTCGACGCGGCGCGCAGCCCAAAGCCCTTGTGACCCGGTCGCCGCCGGGTCGAAATCCTTCTGTCTAGCCGTGCAGCGTGCCGGTATCAACCCGCACGCCAATGCCCATCGTCGACGAGACCGCAACCTTGCGCAGGAACACGCCCTTGGCCGTCGCCGGCTTGGACTTGTTCAGCGCGTCGATCAGCGCCGTCAGGTTGGTGTTCAGCCGCTCGACTTCGAACGACGCGCGGCCGATCGATGCGTGCACGATCCCCGCCTTGTCGGCGCGGAACTGCACCTGGCCGGCCTTGGCGTTCTTGACCGCCTGGGCGACATCCGGTGTCACCGTGCCGACCTTCGGGTTCGGCATCAGGCCGCGCGGACCCAGGATCTGGCCAAGGCCACCGACCACGCGCATCGCGTCCGGGGACGCGATCACGACGTCGAACTCCATGAAGCCCTCCTTGATACGCGCCGCCAGGTCGTCGAAACCGACGATGTCGGCGCCCGCGGCCTTGGCTTCGTCGGCCTTCGCGCCCTGCGCAAACACGGCGACGCGCTTGGTCTTGCCGGACCCCGCCGGCAGCACGACCGAGCCGCGCACGGACTGGTCGGACTTCTTGGCGTCAATGCCGAGTTGCACCGATACGTCGACGGATTCGTCGAACTTGGCGGTCGCGCAATCCTTCACCAGCTTCAGCGCGTCCGTGGCCGGATACACCTTCTGGGTGTCGACCTTCTTGCGGATTGCCTGCGTGCGTTTCGAAAGCTTCGCCATTTACAGGCCCTCCACCGTGATGCCCATCGAACGGGCGCTGCCGGCAATCGTGCGCACCGCGGCGTCCAGGTCGGCGGCGGTGAGGTCCGGCATCTTGGTCTTCGCGATTTCCTCGGCCTGCGCGCGGGTGATCTTGCCAACCTTGTCGGTGTGCGGCCGCGCCGAGCCCTTGTCGATCTTGGCCGCCTTCTTGATCAGCACGGTGGCCGGCGGCGTCTTCATCACGAACGTGAAGCTCTTGTCCGCAAAGGCCGTGATGACCACGGGAATCGGCAGGCCCGGCTCCACGCCCTGCGTCTGGGCGTTGAACGCCTTGCAGAACTCCATGATGTTCAGGCCGCGCTGGCCGAGCGCGGGACCGATCGGGGGCGACGGATTCGCCTTCCCGGCCGGCACTTGCAGCTTGATAAAGCCGACGATCTTCTTCGCCATGTTGGCTCCTGTGGGTTCGAGACGCCGCGCGATTTCACGCGTGGCTCCCCGGTTACTGCGACCCTGCCTCTGACTTCGCGTTCTGCACCGGGTCGCGCCGCGCAGACCGCCTGAATCCTCAGACCTTTTCTACCTGTCCGAACTCGAGTTCCACCGGAGTCGAGCGACCGAAGATGGTCACCGACACGCGCAGGCGGCTCTTTTCGTAGTTCACTTCCTCGACGTTGCCGTTGAAGTCGGTGAACGGACCGTCCTTCACGCGCACCATCTCGCCCACCTCGAACAGCGTCTTCGGGCGCGGCTTTTCGACGCCTTCCTGCATCTGCGCCATGATCTTGTCGACCTCCTTCTGGGAGATCGGCGCCGGACGCGTGCCGCTGCCACCGACGAATCCGGTGACCTTCGGCGTGCTCTTCACCAGGTGCCACGCCTCGTCGGTCAGTTCCATCTCGACCAGCACGTAGCCCGGGAAGAAGCGGCGCTCGGAAATCGACTTCTGGCCGCCCTTGACCTCGACCACTTCCTCGGTCGGGACCATGATCCGGCCGAACTGCGCCTGCAGGCCGGCGCGGTTGATGCGCTCCTGCAGCGCGCGCGCAACGCTCTTCTCCATGCCCGAGTAGGCGTGGACCACGTACCAGCGCTTGGTGTTCGAACCCGTGGAGGTTTCCGTCGTCGTCATTCGGCCCTCCTCAGCGCCAGCTCAGCAGCAGGTCGTACAGGAACCACTCGAGGCTCTTGTCGACCACGAACAGCAGGACCGCCATGATCACGACGAACCCGAACACGATGCCGGTCGTCGTCATCGTCTCCTTGCGGCTCGGCCACACGACGCGCCTGGTTTCCTCGTACGACTCGCGGCCGTAGGCGATGAAGCGCTTGCCCGATTGGGAGAACCAGGCCACCACCAGCGCCACGGCGAGTCCGCCGATCAGCACTCCGACCCGCGCCAGCGTCGGCTGGTCGGTCAGGAAGGTGAAGCCCAGCACGCCAGCGGCCGCGGCAAGCACGGCCAGCGCCACGAGGACGAGGTCCAGCTTGCTGCTCACGGTTTCGACATTCTGCGTTGTCATGTCGTTCCTGTTGGCGATGCGACCCTTCGCATCGCACGCGCCGTCAGCCGGCGCGGTTTAGTGGCAGGGGCAGAGGGAATCGAACCCCCAACCTTCGGTTTTGGAGACCGACGCTCTGCCAGTTGAGCTATACCCCTACCGTCACTGGCAGGACGCGGCCGGCCGACCGCGTCCCGTAGTCAGCTCCTTACTTGATGATCTTGGCGACGACGCCGGCGCCGACGGTGCGGCCGCCTTCGCGCACGGCGAAGCGCAGGCCCTCTTCCATCGCGATCGGCGCAATCAGCGCCACCGTCATCTGGATGTTGTCGCCCGGCATCACCATCTCCGTGCCCGCCGGCAGCTGGATCGACCCCGTCACGTCCGTCGTGCGGAAGTAAAACTGCGGCCGGTAGCCGTTGAAAAACGGCGTGTGACGACCACCCTCCTCCTTGCGACAGCACGTACACCTCGGCCGTGAAGTCCGTGTGCGGCGTGATCGAACCCGGCTTGGCCAGCACCTGGCCACGCTCCACCTCCTCACGCTTCGTGCCACGCAGCAGCACCCCGACGTTGTCGCCCGCCTGCCCCTGGTCCAGCAGCTTGCGGAACATCTCCACGCCCGTGCACGTCGTCTTCATCGTCGGCCGAATCCCGACAATCTCGATCTCGTCGCCCACCTTCACGATGCCGCGCTCGATCCGCCCCGTCACCACCGTGCCACGGCCCGAGATCGAAAACACGTCTTCCACCGGCATCAGGAACGCCCCGTCGATCGCACGCTCCGGCGTCGGAATGTAGCTGTCCAGCGCATCGGCCAGCTTCATGATCGACTGCTCGCCCAGCTCGCCCTTGTCACCTTCCAGCGCCAGCTTCGCCGAACCCTTCACGATCGGAATGTCGTCGCCCGGAAAGTCATACTTGCCCAGCAGCTCGCGCACTTCCATCTCGACGAGCTCCAGCAGCTCGGCGTCGTCGACCATGTCGACCTTGTTCATGTACACCACGATGTACGGCACACCCACCTGGCGCGCCAGCAAAATGTGCTCGCGCGTCTGCGGCATCGGCCCGTCGGCCGCGCTCACCACCAGGATCGCACCGTCCATCTGCGCCGCACCCGTGATCATGTTCTTCACATAGTCCGCGTGCCCCGGACAGTCCACGTGCGCATAGTGCCGCTTGCTCGTCTCGTACTCCACGTGCGCCGTGTTGATCGTGATCCCGCGCGCCTTCTCCTCCGGCGCCGCATCAATCTGGTCGTAGGCCTTCGCCTCACCACCAAACTTCGACGCCAACACCATCGTGATCGCCGCCGTCAGCGTCGTCTTCCCATGATCCACGTGACCAATCGTCCCAACATTCACGTGCGGCTTCGTACGCTCAAACTTGCCTTTTGCCATCGCAGACTCCTGACTGCCTTTCCTGGTTGCGGCGCTGTCGCCTCATTTGCCTGTCGGCGACACTGCCTTATCTGGTGCCCATGACGCGGATCGAACGCGTGACCTCTCCCTTACCAAGGGAGTGCTCTACCACTGAGCCACATGGGCCTCGCGTCGCTCTCTCTTCGCGGCATCGAGCGTGCCTGCAGGCTCGCCATGTGCCGCGTCGGGATCGCCGCGCTGATGCTCTCTCTTGTCGTGTCCTTAGTGAATGTCTGGAGCGGGTGAAGGGAATCGAACCCTCGTCGTAAGCTTGGAAGGCTTCTGCTCTACCATTGAGCTACACCCGCCCGACGATCTGTCTAAGTCTTTCTTCCTTTGTCCGCCCCGTCTTCCGGCCTCTCGGCGCACGGGAAAATATTGGTGGAGGAGGCTGGATTCGAACCAGCGTAGGCGTAAGCCAACAGATTTACAGTCTGCCCCCTTTAACCACTCGGGCACCCCTCCGCGGCGAACCGCAAATTATGGTTTGACAACAACAGGTTGTCAAACCCAGAGGGAGAATTTTGTGGCAGTGCACTAGATGCCTGGCGCGATGCGAGCGAAACGGCGCCAGAACCCGGACGGCAAGAGGTGCCCGACCTCCTGCATGGGAGGGCGAGGCGACATGTCCGAACGGCAAGATCAACTCGACGTGAGCGCACGCTCACGCCCAAAGGCCCGCCAGCTCACATCTGCTTGAAGAGGTGAGTGTAATTGCGGCTCACCTCGAGTTTCTCGTTGCTGCCCTTCACGAGCACCAGCTGGCGGCCCCGGAAGTCCCGGGTGATGCCGGCGATCGCCTTGGCGTTGACGATCGTGGACCGGTGGATCTGCCAGAACTGCTCGGGATCGAGCTCCTCCACCAATTCCTTGATCGGCTTGCGGATCAGCGCCTCGAAGCCGTCGGTCTGCGACCCGGGTGTACTTCTCGTCGGAGGTGAAGAAGAGCACGTCGCCCACCGGGATCATCCGCAACTGCTGGCCGACGCTGGCCTGGATCCACTGCAGCGGGGCCTTCCCAGAGCCTGCGCCGACCCCGTCGAGCGTGGCCGACAGCTTCGCCAGCAGTTCGCCGAGGTCGCTCGGCCTGGTCCCGAGCCGCTTCTTCAGCCGGGCGACCGTGACTTCGAGCCGTTCGCGCTCGGCCGGCTTCAGCACGTAGTCGACGGCCCCGTGCTCGAACGCGTCGACCGCGTACTCGTTGTAGGCGGTGATGAAGACGATGTGACACGCGTCACCGATCGCCCGCGCGGCTTCGATCCCGGTCATGCCCGGCATCCGGATGTCGAGGAAGGCCAGGTCAGGCCGGTGCTCGTTGACCGCGGCCACGGCTTCCTCGCCGTTGCGCGCTTCGGCGAGGATCTGCAGCTCCGGCCACACCTCGGCCAGGCGCGTCCGCAGCTGCTCGCGCATCAGTCGTTCGTCATCTGCAATGATCGCCGTGGCCATCGCTCAATTCTATCGGCTGCCCTCGTCAGGCAGGCTGCGGGGCGCCTCGATTGAAGGACGGAGCATCGGCCTCGAACGAATACGGGAACCTCGATGGTCACGATCGTGCCGGTCGGCGAGTTGGCCTCGATGTCGAGGCGCGCCGCGCCTCCGTAGAGCGCCGCGAGTCGTTCCCGCACGTTGGCGAGGCCCACGCCCGTCCCGGGCTGGTCCGCGACGGCGAATCCCAACCCGGTATCGGCCACCGTCACGCGCAGCTTGCCGTTGGCGATGTCCGCCGAGATCGTCAACGAGCCTCCTTCGGGCTTGGGCTCGAGGCCGTGCTTGATCGAGTTCTCGACGAGCGACTGCAGCATCATCGGCGGGAACTGCGCCGATTGCAGGCCCTGGGGCACGATGACCGTGTACTGCAGGCGGTCTTCCATCCGGAACTTCAGGATCTCGAGGAACGCCCGGCACAGGCTGGACTTCCTTGCCGAGGGTCGTCGATCCCTCGCGCATCTGGGGCAGCGCCGCCCGCAGGTACTGGATCAGGTTCTTCTGCATCTTGGAGGCGGTCTTCGGATCCGTCTCGATCAGGTAGTCGACCGACGCCAGCGTGTTGAACAGGAAGTGCGGCTCGACCTGCGCCTGCATCATCTTCAGTTGCGCCTCGACGAGTTGCCGCTTCAGGCTCTCCTCGGCCGCGGTCGCGGTCGCCACCTTGGCGCGCGTTTCGGCCTTCTTCTTCCCGCCGAGCACGACCTTGACGATGATGCCGGTGACGATCAGCAGGGTGATGAATCCCATGAGCCAGTCGGCCCCGCCCTTCGCCCGGTAGCGCCGTACTTCGCGCGTCACCTGCTTGTTGATCTGGTCCTGCACGATCGTTTCGATCTGGTCGCGCGCGTGGTCGAGCGCTTCGGCGAACTTCTCGGGGTCCTGGGCGACCTCCCGCGGAATGCGGATCGTCCTGCCATCGCCTTCGATCACGACGTCACCGGCGCCGGGCCGGCCGGGGCCGCGTCGCTTCCGGCACCCGTTCCACCCGCACGCCCTTGTCGTCGACGATCACCGCGACCTTCTTGCCGTCCTTGTCGGCGAAGATGCGGATGCCCTTCTCGGTGATGGACATCCCGCCCGACGGCCGGGCCTTCTCCGGCCCCTTCGGTGCCGCTCGCCTTGCTCAGGTCCCTTTTCGGCGCTTCTCCGCGCCCTTCTCCGGCGCGACCGGGCCTCGGTGCGCCGGTGGCGCCGGCGGCGCCGGCGGGGTCGGGACCGATGCCCGGCGCTTCGGGAGCGGCGATGCGGACCCCGTCCTCGCTCGACGCGGATGTCGACGTTCACACGATCCGCCGACCGAACGACGATCGCCCGCTCTTGATCCGAGAAGATGCTGGTGGCGATGCCGCCCAGGATCAGCAGCAGCACGGCGACGAGGAAGAACTTGCCCCAACCGACGGTCGCCAGCCAGTCCCCGAGCCGGGATGCCAGGCCCTTGGAGCGGACGGCGAGGTTCTTGACGACAGGCGCCGACACCCGCGCCGCCTCGGCGGCGCCTGCCTTGGCATCCGCGAAGACGCGGCGCGCGGTGGATTCCTGCGGCGGCTGCCCGTTCGAAGGTGCGCCGGTCCCAGCGGGCCCGGCCTATCGGTTGTCATGGTCGTCCTGAAGTGACCGCAGCATGCGGCCTGCGCACGTTCGAACTCTACGTGGAAGCGCGAACTCGTCAGAAGCGGGGTGCGACGGCCTGCAGGATGGATGCCCTGGAGCGCGGAAATCCACGCTGGACGGCGGCGAAACCGGCCGTCCGGTTCAGCCCGAAGGTGTCAGGCGACGCCGCCGATTCGAAGGATCAGGGAGATCGCCAGCAGCACCCATCCGGCTCGGCCGGCGTAGTCGGCCCATGGGTTGGCCGTGCGCACCTGCTCGGCCTGCTTCATCAACTCCTCGCGCTGCTTGCGCACCCGGTCCGGCGAGGCCTTGTCCTGCTCCGGCGCTGACCTTGATGACGGCCCGGAGAAACGGGAACTGAACCATCAGTCGACAGCATCAGGACAGAAGCACCCAGGTCGCCCAGCCCGTTCCCCAGTCGACCGGCCTCGAAATCCACGAGAGCCGATGCGGTCATGGCCGCGCTCAGGACGAACATCGCCGTGCGCCAGACGCGCTCGCCATTGCTCGGGGGAACAGGCTTTCCAGTCATACAAGTGAAGTTGGGGGCGTCTCGTCCAGTCCTCAAGCCGCACGGACCACGTTCAGGGGCAGCGCCGTCGTCTCTTTGATTCGCTCCAGAGCAAAGCTCGACTTCACGTCGACGACGCCCGGTTGCCTCAACAACTGGTCCATCACGAACCGCGAGAAGTGCTGGAGATCTTCCACGTGCACACGGAGCAGGTAGTCCATCTCGCCCGTCATCGCATAGCAGGCAGCGACCTCGGGCCAACCTTGTACCCGCGCACCGAAATCCTCCATCGGCATCTTCCCGCGCTTCTCGAGTTTCACACTGACGTAGGCCAAGAGCCCGAGCCCCAGTTTGTCCGGCTCGAGGAGCGCGACGTACTGCCGGATCACTCCAGCGTCTTCAAGGCGCTTGATCCGCCGGAGACAGGGCGACGGCGACAGCGACACGCGCTCGGCGATCTCCTGGTTCGACAGTCGACCTTGTTCCTGCAGGATGTCGAGTATGCGCAGATCGGTTCTATCAAGCTCGATTGCGGCCACTTTCCACTCCAAATTCCAAGAAAGAAAGCATGATATTGCGAGAATGGAGCCCCGACGAGCTAATTTCGCAATCGGGTGCCGCATCGGTTCCGGATACTTCGCCCCTTTCCCGACCGACGCGACACCAGGAGTCGACCGCAATGAAGCTCACGCCTTGGGATAACCCGATGGGAACGGACGGCTTCGAGTTCATCGAATACGCCGCACCCGATCCCGTCGCGCTCGGACGCCTGTTCGAGATCATGGGATTCGTCGCCATCGCCCGCCATCGCCACAAGGACGTGACGCTGTACAGGCAGGGCGGCGTCAATTTCATCATCAACGCAGAGCCGGATTCCTTCGCGCAGCGCTTTGCACGGCTGCATGGACCGTCGATCTGCGCGATCGCGTTCCGGGTGCAGGATGCGGCGCTCGCCTACCGGAGGGCGCTGGAGCTCGGCGCGTGGGGATTCGACTCGAAGTCGGGGCCGATGGAACTGAACATTCCGGCGATCAAGGGCATCGGCGACTCGCTGATCTACTTCGTCGACCGCTGGCGCGGGAAGAACGGCGTGACGCCGGGCGGCATCGGTGACATCAGCATCTATGACGTCGATTTCGAGCCCGTGGCTGGCGCCGAAGTTTCCCCTGCCGGATGCGGCCTGACGACGATCGACCACCTGACGCACAACGTGCACCGCGGCCGCATGCGGGAATGGGCCGAGTTCTACGAGCGGCTCTTCAACTTCCGGGAGGTCCGCCACTTCGACATCGAAGGCAAGCTCACCGGCCTGAAGAGCAAGGCGATGACGAGCCCCTGCGGCAAGATCCGCATCCCGATCAACGAGAGTTCCGACGACAAGAGCCAGATCGCCGAGTACCTCGACCTGTATCACGGCGAGGGGATCCAGCACGTCGCACTGGCGACCAACGACATCTACGGAACCGTGCGCGCGATGAAGACCCGGGGCGTCGCATTCCAGGACACCATCGACACGTACTACGACCTGGTCGACAAGCGCTTGCCCGCGCACGGCGAGAGCCTCGACGCACTGCGCGAACTGCGCATCCTGATCGACGGCGCGACCGACGAAGGAGTTCCCCGGGCCGAAGGCGAGCCACAGGCGCGCGGTTCTGGTCGAAGCCCGGAACTGCTGCTGCAGATCTTCACGCAGACGGTGATCGGACCGATCTTCTTCGAGATCATCCAGCGCAAGGGCGACGAGGGTTTCGGCGAAGGCAACTTCCGCGCGCTATTCGAGTCGATCGAGCTCGACCAGATCCGGCGCGGAGTGCTGAAGCCGGGCGACGACGAAGGCGCCCGCCTGAGGCGGCGTCACATCACCAATGTGGCAAGCCCGCCGGCTTGCAGGCCGGCGGGCTTCGGTTCAACAGGCGTGATCAGGGCTTGACCGGTGCGGTCGCGGTCGGGACTCTGGGCACGGCGCCATGCGTGCAGCTCGTCGCGCGACAGGGAACCGTCCTTGTTCGCATCGATCGCGTCGAAGTTCTGCGACAGCCACGGCGCCGTCTTTCGCTTCGTCTCGCGAGATCTGGCCGTCTCCATTGGCGTCCATCCGCGGCCCGTGGTGATGGCGCCGACCTGCCCACGCACTGCGCAGCTCGTCGGGCGACAACTGCCCGTCCTTGTTCGAGTCGAGCGCGTCGAAGTTCGACGACAGGCGCGGAGCGGATTTCGCCTCGTCGCGGCTGACGGCACCGTCCTTGTTGGCGTCAAGACGCGCGAATCCTTCGCCGCCGCGCGCCACCCGATAGGCGTGGATCTCGTCGCGGGACAACTGGCCGTCCTTGTTGCCGTCGACCGCGTCGAAGTTCTGCGACAACTGCGGCGAAGCCTTCGCCTCCTCGCGGGAGACGAGCCCGTCGCCGTTGCCGTCCAGCCGGGAGTGCTGGCGGGAGAACTGCGCGCGGGCGGCGATCAACTCTTCGCGCGACAGGAAGCCGTCCTTGTTGGTATCCAGCCGGTCGAACTGCGCCGCCATCTCTTCCTTCGACACCTTGCCGTCCTTGTCGGTGTCGAGCCGAGCGAATCCCTCGCCCTTCATCCAGCCGCCATGCCCGTGCATTCCGCCGCGCATGGCTCCCGCCATCGGACCCTGCATCTGGCCATGCATCGGGCCCATGCCCGGTCCCACACCCTGGCCCATGCCCGGTCCCACACCCTGGCCCATGCCCGGTCCCACACCTTGGCCCATTCCTGGTCCCGGCTGAGCGGGTGGTGTTTGTTGAGCAACAGCGGACAAGGCAGTCAGCGAGACTGCAGCCGCAACAGCGATCAGCGAGCGTTTCATTCGAGCATCTCCTGCGTGGGGTGACGCTCATTCAACGCCCCTCGCCGGCGGACGTCGACAGACGTTACCTTTGCTTACCGCTGCAACAGTTCGCTACTGAGTCTGCGCGGGTGGCGCGCCGGGAGGCGGAGCCGGCATTGCCGGCGGAGGAGGCTGCGGCTGCGGTAATTGCCCCGGTGCACCCGCGGGACGCCCGCCTGGTGGCGCGCCGGCGGTGGGGGCCGTGAGCGTGTTGCCCTGGCGCGTGAAATTGGGCGGGGGCGGAGCACCCCCGAACGCGGCCATGGCGCGCGGGGGCAGGCGAAGCTCCTGACGCGCACCACCGGACTCGAGCACGACCGTCTCCGGCCCCACCTCGGCGAGCTTCAGGCCGGGCGCGACTTCCTGGCCCAGCAGGAACACGCGCGCCGGCCGGCCATCGACCGACAGCACGGCGCTGGAGTCCTTGCCCGCCGAGTACGCGCCAATGGCCTGGATGTTCGACGTCGCCGCCTGGACCCGCTCCACCTTTCCGAACATGCGCGCCACGGCCACCGGATCCGGGTCGCGCAGCGGCGGGGGAGCAATTGGCGGCGGCGCGGCGGTCGGTGCCGGCGTGAATACGCGAACACCCCAATAGGCCGCGATCGCCATCACCAAGGCGAAGAAGACGAGATGGACCGCCACGGCGGCAAACTTTTTCAGCATTTCGTGTCCAACCAGGTGCCGCGCATCATGCGCTTGTTCGCCGATGCGTCCGTTTCATCCTCATGCATTAGCCGAGCGCAAATATCCCGCTTCAAGGGGGCAAGACTGCCATCTGCCGTTGATAATATCCCCCGCACCCTCGGCGTGCCCGGCGGAAAATCAAGAAAGTTCAACGCGTTCGGCGCACATCTTCAAGCTCTCATACGTTTCGTTTCGGATAGTGGTCAGATGACTTCGATGAACTCCCTTCGTTCCACGCACCCCATCGTCGCGATCCGTTCGCGCCTCGCGCGCGGATTCACGCTGATCGAGATCATGGTCGTGATCACGATCCTCGGCGTCCTGGCCGCCCTCATCGTTCCGCGTGTGGTCGGCCGCACGGACGACGCGAAGATCGCGGCGGCAAAGCAGGACATCGCGTCGCTGATGCAGGCGCTCAAGCTGTATCGACTCGACAACGGCCGGTATCCCACGACGGAACAGGGACTGCAGGCGCTGATCTCCAAGCCCACGGTCGAGCCGGTGCCGAGCAACTGGAAGCAGGGCGGCTACATCGAGCGTTCCAGCGTGCCAACCGACCCCTGGGGCGAACCGTACAAGTACCTGAGCCCCGGCATGCGCAGCGAGATCGACGTGTTCTCGCTTGGCCGCGACAAGACCAACGGCGGCGAGGGCCCGGACGCCGACATCGGGTCGTGGGCACTGTAGTCGACGCCGACCAACTCCCTCGGCCCGCGGGCGCACGGCGCTGCGCGGGATTCACTTTGCTGGAGATGCTGGTCGTCATCGTCCTGGCGGGGGTCCTCCTGTCGCTCGTGTCGATCAACATCACGCCGGACCCGCGCCAGCAACTGCAGCGCGAAGCGCTGCGGGTGGGACAGTTGATGGGTCTTGCCGCCGACGAGGCCCGCATTCGCCAGCAGCCCATCGCGTGGGAGGCGGATCTGTCCGGTTATCGCTTCATCACCGAAGTGGGCGGCGAAAGGCAGCTGTTGACCACCGACGACCTGCTGCGCGAGCGCCGCTGGGAGAAGCCGATGAGTCGGGTCGCCGTGCTCGACGGCGGCGGCCCGCAGCCCGCACAGGTCCTGCTCGGGCCCGGCGCGCCGCCGGTGCGGGTCGCGGTCGCGCGCGAATGGGTCCAGCCGCGCTGGCGACTGGAACTCGTCAACGAGGATGGCGCCGTGCAGGTCGACTTCGATGAAGCCGGCCGCGCGTCGCTCGTGAGGTAGTGAGTGAAGGCCCGCGGCTTCACCCTCCTCGAAGTCCTGGTTGCGCTGGTCATCATCGGCGTCGCGCTCGCTGCTTCAATGCGCGGGGCGATGTCGCTCACCAACACGGCCGGGTACAGCCGCGACAAGCTGCTGGCCCTGCTGACGGCGGAGAACCGGCTGTTGGAACTGCGCCTGGCGCGCGAGAAGCTCGATCCCGGCGAAGAGATCCTGCCGTGCGAGCAGGGCGGAATCGCGTTCACCTGCGCGCAGGCAGTCAAGCCGACGCCCAATCCCTTCTTCCGCCGCGTCGAGGTACGCGTCTTTCGCAGCGACGAGGCTGGCAACCGGCAGCAACTCGCCGAGTTGATGACCGTGCTGCCCACGAACCAATGAAGACTCGCGGCTTCACGCTGCTCGAACTGCTGGTCGCCATCAGCGTGCTGTCCGTTGTGTCGGTGATTGCCTGGCGCGGGTTGGACAGCCTGGTCGCCACCCGCGAGCGCCTCGAACCCGAGGTCGACGAGACGCGCGCGATGCTGATCGCGTTCGGCCAGATGGAGCGGGACCTGTCGCAGGTTGTGAATCCCGTACTTCCTTGGACTGGCGTCCTCGCCGCTCAACGTCCGGCCCGCGGACGGCGCGATGATGATCGAAGTGGCGCGCGTCGCCGCGGCCGTGCCCGACCGCGCGACCGAAGTGCAGACGGTGTACTACCGGGTCGTCGACGGCACGCTGGTGCGGCAGGCGACACCGCCGCTCCCGTACTTCCAGCCTTCGAACAGCGACGCGATCGAGAACGCGCGGCTGATGGGAAACGTGAGGTCGATGGACGTGCGGATCTGGCGGACCGGGGTCGGTTGGGTTCCGCCGGGCGACAGCACCGAAGCCTCCGCGGCGCCCGGCGTCCCCGCGCCGACCGGGCGCAAGCAGCCGGCGCCAGGCATCGAAGTCACGCTCACGCGGACCGACGGCCGGACGTACCGCCGGGTCTTCCTGGTGAGCGCATGATCCTCGACGCTCGCACCGCGGTCCCCTCGCTTCCCCCTCCCTCCAGGAGGGAGGGTCAGGGAGGGGGCCCACATGCGGCCCCCAGGCCATCAAGACGGCGCAGCCGTCCTGATGGCGCTGTTCGTCGCCACGCTCGCCACCCTGATCGTCACCGGCCTCTTCTATCGTCAGTTCGTGCTGCTCAGGACGATCGAGAACCAGCAGCTGGTGTCGCAGAGCCGGCAGCTGCTGCGTGGCGCGCTCGACTGGGGTCGTGCCATCCTGCGCGAGGACGCGAACCGTTCCAGCTACGATGCGCTGTCGGAACCCTGGGCTCAACCGCTCGCGGAGACGCGCCTGGACCAGCTCGGGGAAACCGGCTCGATCGCATCGCTGGCGACCATCGCCGGTTCGATGGAAGATGCCCAGGGTCGCTTCAACCTGCACAACCTCGTGAACAACGGCGAGATCGTCGACAAGGAACTGGCGTCGTTACGACGCCTGGCTTCGCTGCTGGAGCTGCCGGCGCAGACGGCCGACCTGATCGCGGAGCGCATGCTCGAGTCCGAGGGAACGCCTTCCTCTGCCGACAACAAGCCGGGCGATGCGGCGGGCGAGGCCGAGCGCGTGCCGTTGCCGCTGATGCTTCCGCGCGACATCCGGGGGGTCAAGGGCGTGGCCCCGGAAGCGGCCGACCGACTCGCGCCTTACATCGTCGTGCTGGACGAGCGCACCGCAGTCAATGTAAACACGGCATCTGCCGAAGTGATCGCCGCACGGGTGCCCGACCTGTCCCTGGCCGAAGCGCGCTCCCTGGTCGCCGAACGCGAGCGCATTTCGTACTTCAACAGCCTCGGTGAAGTGCGGACAAGGCTGGGTGCGAAGGGCTCCACCGTCACTGATGCCGAACTCTCGACGAACTCGCGTTTCTTCTTCATCCGGGGGGAAGTGAAGCTCGATCGAGCCGTGACTCGCATGGAAGCCCTGGTCAAGCGCGGCGCGCCGGGCCAGGGACCCGCTGCGGTCAACATCCTGTGGACCCGCGAAATCTGATCGGACAATGAAAGAGAAAAGCGCCCAGCGCCTGCTCGTCTTCGTGCCGCCTCGCAGTTCGATGGCGGGACGCAGCCAGCTCGCCACCAGCACGGTGGTCGATTACGTCGCGACGGGCGGCAGCAGCGCCCGCGGGCAAACGCCGATCGCACTGCTTCCGAAAGCGAGTTCGGTCGACGTCGTGTTCGACGCGAGCGACGTGTTCATCACGACGATCGATCCTCCGAAGCTCGCCGAAGGAAAGCTCCGGATGGCGTTGCCGAACATCCTCGAGGAGCGTCTGCTCGCCGATCCCGCGGACTGCCACTTCGCGTTCAGGCCGACGCGCAGCGGCGGCAACACGGCGCCGGCGAAGCTCCGAAGATGCCGGTCGCGGTCGTCGATCGCGGACTGCTCACGCGGGCGCTCGATGCGCTGACCGAGTCCGGTTACCGCATCCGGGCTGCCTACAGCGAGATCTACACGGTTCCGCCGCCCTCGGCGGGCGTGCTGTCGGTGCGCATCGGCCGCGGCCGCGGCATCGCACGTTCCGGGAGTGCACGACGGGTTTGCATTCGACATCGGCGAGGAAGTTCCGCCCACGTTGGCGCTCGCCGTCCGGCAACTCGGCATCAAGCGCATCCAGGCCTACGGCAGGGAAGCATCGCGCCTCTCGGCGCTCGCCGAGGGGCTGGGCGTGCAGGTCGACGTGCACCCGGAGGAGGTCGAGCTGGGCAGCACCGGTGGCGCCGTGAACTTGCTGCAAGGGGCCTTCGCACAGGGCGGCATGATGGGTTCGCTTCACGCCCGGCGGCCTGATGCCCGCGCTCACCGCACGCGCGTTGCGCGTTCCGCTCGCCTGGGCCGCGGCGGCGGTGGTCGTCGCGGTCGCCGGCATGAACATCTACTACCTGAAGCTGGACGGCGAATCGAAGGCACTTCGCAGCCAGATGGAGGCCAGCTTCCGTTCGAACTTCCCGCAGATCACCGCCATCGTCGATCCGATCGAGCAGACCAGGCGTCAGATGTCGGAGCTGCGATCGCGCGCAGGCATTCCATCCGCGAACGACTTCTCGGTGCTCAACGCGCGCACGGCGTGCTGCTGTCGATCGCTCCCGCTCGGAAGCGTTGCCGCGATGGAATATCGCGACAACGCCCTGAAGGTGAAGTTCAGGCCGGGCACAGGCGACAACGCCGCGCTGCAGAACTCGCTTCGCTCGGCAGCCGTGCAGCAGGGACTCGCCATCCGGTTCGAAGGCGATGGAACCGCCCGCATCACGGCGGCGGGGATGTGACATGGAAGCACTCGAAACTGTTCTGGGCCGAACGAGCACCGCGCGAGCGCGCCGTCCTGATGCTGGGCGGCTTCCTGCTGCTGGCCGTCGTCGTCTATCTCGTCGCGATCGAGCCTGCGTGGACCGGCATCGCGCGGCTGGAGAAGAGCCTGCCGCAGCAGCGCGCCAACGCGGCGGAACTCGAGGCGTTGCTGGCCGAAGTCAAGGCGCTGAAGGGACGCCCGGCGGTGGCGACCATGTCCGCGGCCGACGCGCGCGGCGCCCTGGAGAGCTCGCTGGGCAAGGCCGGCCTGAAGGCCGCGCGCATCGTCCCGCTGTCGGACGGCGACATCCAGCTGCAGTTCTCCGACGTGCCGGTGAGCAAGTGGGCGCCATGGCTCGCGAGCGTCGAGCGCGAGCTCGGGGCGCGCTCCACCGCGGTCACCGTCACCGGCCGCGAGGCGACCCCGGGCAACGTCGATGTGGATCTTGCCTTGCGGCTCGCGCGCAAGTGAAGGCGGTCGATGCGAAAGGTTCTCTTCGTCCTGGCCGCGGTGGCGGGGCTGCTGGCCACGGTGCTGGTCATCGCTCCGGCTCAGTGGGCCGCATCGGCGCTGAAGAACGCGACCGGCAGCCGGATCGAGCTTGCCGATGCGAGTGGCACGGCATGGAACGGCTCCGCATTGCTGGTGCTTGCGTCGTCTCCCGATCCGGCGGCGCCGCGAGCGACACTGCCCGAACGACTGTCCTGGCGCCTGAGTCCCTGGTCGCTGGTCGTCGGGCAACTCGACCTGACGGTGACGCATCCGTCGGCGCTCACCCAGCCGCTGGCCGTGCGCGCCCCGCTCTTCGGCGGTGGCGTAACGACGTTGAGCGCAACGACACTGAGGCTGCCGGCGTCGCTGCTGGTCGGCGTCGGCGCACCGTGGAACACGATTCGGCCCGGCGGCATCCTGATGGTGAACTGGGATCGCCTGCAGATCGGCGAGCGGCCGGATCCAGGGAAACATCGGCGCGGAGTGGCAATACGCCTCCAGTGCGCTGACGCCGGTGTCTCCAATGGGCCACTACCGCCTGCAGACCAATGGCATCTGGCCGGGAACACAGTTGGATTTATTGACCATTTCGGGTCCCCTCGAGCTGAAGGGCAGTGGCACAATCGCCGCGGGCGGGCGCTTACGCTTCACGGGCCGGGCACAGGCCATGGCGGGCACCGACCCGGGCGTGAAAGCGCAGCTCACGGGCCTGATTTCGCTGCTGGGCCGGCGCGATGGAGAGGGAGCCCTCTTGAATTTCGGTGGTTGACATGACAAGCAAGCGCAGTCCCGAACGCGCTGGCGAGTGGTTCCTGTTCCGTTCGATCGCGCTCGCCTGTGCGCTGTCGATGACAGCGACCTCGCTGGCTCCCACGGCCGCGGCCCAGGGCACCCGCACCAAGCGCCCTGGAGCAGCCGCACCGGCGCCGGCCGGCCAGTCCACCGCCGCGAACCCGACGAACCCGGCCTCGACCTCCGAGCCGGTGATGCTGAATTTCGTGAACGCGGACATCGACGCCGTGGTCCGCGCCATCGGCCAGTACACCAGCCGGACTTTCGTGGTCGACCCGCGCGTCAAGGGAACGCTGTCGCTCGTCACCGAGCGGCCGGTCACGCGCGAGCAGGCCTACGAGCAGCTGCTGACCGCGCTGCGCCTGCAGGGCTTCACGATCGTGCAGACCGGAAACGTCGCGCGGGTGTTGCCGGAAGCGGACGCCAAGCTGCAGGGCGGCGCGGTCGTCAGCCCGCAGGGAAGCGCTCCGCGCGGCGACCAGCTCGTCACGCAGGTGTTCCGCCTGCAGTACGAATCGGCGACGGCGATGGTGCCGATCCTGCGCCCGCTGATCGCGCCGAACAACACGATCTCGGCCTATCCGCAGAACAACACGCTCGTCATCACCGACTACGCCGACAACCTGAGGCGCATCCAGCGGATCATCGAGTCGATCGATACGCCGGCCACGTCGGAAACGGAAATCATCCCGATCAAGTTCGGCCTGGCGATGGAAATCGGCACCGTCGTCAACCGCATGCTCGACGAAGGCGCCCGCGCTGCGGGACAGGCCATCGATGCCGGCCAGCGGGTCTCGGTGCTGGCGGAACCGCGCACGAACGCGCTGATCCTGCGCGCCCCGAGCGCCGCGCGGATGATGGTCGCCAAGAGCCTGATCGCGAAGCTCGACCAGCCGGCGCTGACGCCGGGCAACATCAACGTCGTCTACCTGCGCAATGCCGAGGCGGCGAAGATCGCGCCGCTGCTGCGCGCCATCATCAGTGCCGATCCGTCGTTCGTCCCGCAGACCACGGGCAGCGGACTGTCGCCTTCCACCGGAATCGACCTCCGGGCCGGGCATGACGACCCAGCAGGCGACGCTCGGCACCGCCGCCGCCGGCCAGCAGCGACGACCACCGGTGCCGGCGGAACCGGACCGCTCTCAGGAATGATCCAGGCCGACCCGGCGACGAACTCGCTGATCATCACGGCACCGGAACCCCTGTACCGGAACATCCGGCAGATCATCGACAAGCTCGACGTGCGCCGCGCCCAGGTGGTGATCGAGTCGCTGATCGCCGAAGTCTCGGCGGAGAAGGCCGCCGAGTTCGGCATCCAGTGGCAGTCGCTGGGCAACATCAACGATTCGGGCACCAACGTGATCGGCGGCACGAACTTCGGGGTCGGCGGCACGAACATCATCGACGTCGGCGCAGAACATCGGCGCGGTCGGCCAGGGCCTGAACATCGGCATCGTCCAGGGCAAGGTCACCATCCCCGGCATCGGCGAGATCCTCAACCTCGGCTTCCTCGCTCGCGCGCTGGAGACCAAGGCGGACGCCAACATCCTGTCGACGCCGACGATCCAGACGCTGGACAACGAGGAAGCGAAGTTCCTCGTCGGCCAGAACATCCCGCTGATCACCGGCTCCTACGCCAACACCGGCGCGGGCGGCACGGCCTCCGGCGTGAACCCGTTCCAGACCTTCGAGCGCCGCGACATCGGCCTGCAACTGCGCGTGCGACCGCAGATCTCCGAGGGCGGTGTGGTTCGCCTGGCGATCTACCAGGAACTGTCGTCGATCCAGAACACGCTGACGGCGGCGCAGGGCGGCATCATCACGAACAAGCGCAGCTTCGAGTCGATGGTGCTGGTCGAGGACGGCAACATCGTCGTGCTGGGCGGCCTGATCGAGGACAAGACGGACAACAGCCGGAGCCAGGTGCCGATCCTCGGCAGCATCCCTATCATCGGCGAACTGTTCAAGTACGAGAACCGCAAGCGGACCAAGACCAACCTGCTCGTGTTCCTGCGGCCGTACGTCGTGCGGGACGAGGCGACCTCGTCGGCGCTGGCGATGGATCGCTACGACTACATCCGCGGCCAGGTCGCCAACAGCACGGTCGCCGACAACATCATCTTCCGCGACCTGCAGAGCCGGCAGATGCCGGAGCGACCGCCGGTTGCGCCGTCGATGAGGCAGTCCAAGCAGCCCGCCCCGCCTGCGCAGAGCCCCGTCCGACGCCGACGACACCGGCGCCGGCGCCTTCGAGCGAGCCGCCGCCGTCTTCTTCCACGAGCGCACCGCCACAGGCCGCGGCTCCCGCCGGCGCTCACTGCCGCTGGCGCCGCGGCGCCGTCGAGCGGCGCGTTCGCTGCGCAGGGACCGGCGCCGAGCGGCGGCATGCAACTGGTGCAGGTGGCGACCGTCAACGAGATCGCCCGCGGCCGCGAATTGCAGCGCCAGTTGCGCGACGCTGGCTTCGACGCCTACTGGGAAAGCGTGAGGACCGGGAGCGGCGAGATGGTGCGGGTGCGCGTCTCGGTCAACCAGGCAACGCAGAGCGTCGCCGACACCGTCGCGAAGCTGAAGGCGATGGGGTTCGACCCGGTCGTCGTGACGCCTGTGACGGGCAGGATCCGGCAGTGACACAGGCCAGCCGCTACGTCCCGTACGCCTTCGCGCGGGACAACGCGATCCTGCTCGTTCCCAAGACCGAGCGCGACGCCGAGGCGTGGATCAGCAACGCGACCCCGCTGGCCGCGCTCAACGAAGTGATGCGCGTGTTCCCGGGCAAGGTCCGCCCGGTCGTGGTCGAGACCGTCAAGCTGACCGAGGCAATCTCCAAGACCTACGGCGACCAGGGCGGGTCGGCACAGCAGATCGTCGGCGACATCGAAGGCGAGTTCGACATCACGCGGATGATGCAGGAGGTCCCCGACGTCGAGGACCTGCTGGAGACCGAAGACGACGCGCCGATCATCCGCATGATCAACGCGCTGCTGACGCAGGCCGCGCGCGACGGCGCCTCGGACATCCACATCGAGCCGTTCGAGACCTATTCGATGGTGCGGTTCCGGGTCGACGGCACGCTGCGCGACGTCGTGCGGCCCAAGCGCGCGCTGCACGCGGCGCTGGTGTCGCGCATCAAGATCATGGCGGCGCTCGACATCGCGGAGAAGCGCCTGCCGCAGGACGGCCGGATCACGCTGCGCGTCGGCGGCCGCCCGGTCGACGTCCGCGTGTCCACGCTACCCACCGGCCATGGCGAGCGCGTCGTCCTGCGCCTGCTCGAGAAGGACCTGTCGAAGCTGGAACTCACCAACCTCGGCATGGACCAGGGGACGCTCGCGCGCTTCGACCACCTGATCCACCAGCCGCACGGGATCATCCTGGTCACCGGCCCGACCGGCTCCGGCAAGTCGACGACGCTGTATGCGGCGATCCGCCGGCTCGACAAGAACACCACGAACATCATGACGGTCGAGGACCCGATCGAGTACGACATCGAGGGCATCGGCCAGACGCAGGTCAATCCGAAGATCGACATGACCTTCGCGAAGGCGCTGCGCGCGATCCTGCGGCAGGACCCGGACATCGTGATGATCGGCGAGATCCGCGACCTCGAGACCGCGCAGATCGCGGTGCAGGCATCGTTGACCGGCCACCTCGTGCTCGCCACGCTGCACACCAACGACTCGGCGTCGGCGGTCACGCGGCTGATCGACATGGGGATCGAACCCTTCCTGCTGTCGTCGTCGCTGCTCGGCGTGCTCGGGCAGCGCCTCGTCCGGAAGCTGTGCACTCGCTGCCGGCAGCCGGATGCGGCGACCGGCGGCTTCCGCGCCATCGGCTGCGAACACTGCGGCAACACCGGGTACCTGGGCCGCACCGGCATCTACGAGCTGCTGACGGTCGACGACGAGATGCGGCTGCTGGTCCACCGCGGCGCGAACGACACCGACGTCCGCCGCCTCGCCGAAAAGGGCGGGATGATCAACATGCGGGCCGATGCCCAGCGCTGGATCAAGTCCGGCGTCACGTCACAGGAAGAAGCCCTCCGGGTGACTCGCGAGGGATAAGCCGGGCATGGCAGCATTTCGTTTCGCCGCTGCCGACGCGTCCGGCAAGGAACAGTCCGGCGTCCTCGAGGCCGACAGCGCGCGGCTCGCCCGCCAGTTGCTGCGCGGCCGCGGCCTGATCCCGCTTTCCGTCGAACCGGTGTCGCACCAGGCGAGCGGGCGAGGCCGGGGCGGGCTGTCGATCGGCCGCCGCCTGGGGCAGACCGAACTCGCGGTGATCACGCGGCAGCTCGCCTCGCTGCTCGGCGCGCAGTTGCCGGTCGCCGATGCACTCACCGTGATGGTCGAGCAGAGCGAGAAGCAGCAGGTGCGCGAATTGATGGCGTCGATCCGCACCGACGTGCTGGGCGGCAGTTCGCTGTCCGATGCGCTCGCGCGGCACCCGCGCCAGTTCCCGGAGATCTACCGCGCCCTCATCGCCGCCGGCGAGGAATCCGGCAAGCTCGGCTCGGTGCTCGGCAGCCTCGCCGACTACGTCGAGGAACGCGCCAAGCTGCAGCAGAAGATCACGCTCGCGTTCGTCTATCCGGCGATCGTCACGCTCGTCGCGCTCGGCGTCGTGATCGGCCTGCTGACCTACGTCGTGCCGCAGGTGGTGCAGGTGTTCGCCAACACCAAGCAGGCCCTGCCGTTGCTCACCGTGGCGCTGATCGCGCTGTCGGACTTCGTGCGCGGCTACGGCTGGGTCGTCGCCGTGGTGCTGGCGGTGATCGGCTTCCTGGTCCAGCGCTCGCTGCGCGTCGAGGCCGTGCGCCGACGCTGGCACAAGCGCATCCTGACGCTGCCGGTCATGGGCGTCCTGTCGCGCTCGATCAACACCGCGCGCTTCTCGTCGACGCTGGCGATCCTCGTCGGCTCCGGCGTGCCGATGCTGCGGTCGCTGCAGGCCGCCGGCGAGACGGTCACCAACCTCGCGATGCGCAGCCGCGTGATGGACGCCGTGCAGCGCGTGCGCGAAGGCTTCTCGCTGGCGAAGGCGCTGCGGGCCGACGGCGACGAGGAGCGCAAGCCCGGCCACGTGAAGCTCTTCCCGCCGGTGCTGATCCACCTGATCGCGTCCGGCGAGGCCACCGGCAAGCTACCCGAGATGCTCGACCGGGCCGCCGACATCCACGCGCGCGAGGCCGAGCGCCGCGCGCTCTTCTTCACCTCGCTGCTCGAGCCGATCCTGATCCTCACGATGGGTGTCGTCGTCATGCTGATCGTGATGGCGGTGCTGCTGCCGATCATCGAGATCAACCAGTTGGTCCGCTGAGGCCCGGCGCGCGTCAAGTCTTCGACCACGGCCGGCACGTCCTCGCTGCGCAGCAGAAACACCTGCCCCGTCCGGTAGCGTTGCGACGCGAGAGGCTGCACGCCGGCGAGTTCCTGCGGACGCTCGGTGCGCAACACCAGGGCCCCTCCGGGATGCGCGCGCGCCCACTCCACGGCCCCCTGCGGTCCGTGCACGACGCGCAGCGGCGCGGCAAGCCGGCCGATGAACTGGTATTCGCCGTGGTACACGCCGAGATGCGCAACCGGCTGCCCGCGCTGCTGCGCCGCTGCAATCGCTCCGGCGAAGTTCCGAAGGTCGTACATGCGGAGCAGCGCAGGTCCCAGCAGGACATAGAGCACGACTGCGGATGCGACGCACGCGCTTCCGGTCGCCGCGACCAGGGCGCGCGGAGTGCGAATCTTCATCACGGCCAGGATCGACGGCGAACCCGAGGAGCGACCAGTACGGCCGCGCAGAAGCGCAGTGTGTCTACGCCTCCGGCGGCCAGCCGTGGCGCGAGCGCGATCAGTGCCGCGGCTATGAGCGTCGGCGCCAGCACCGCGGCCCACTTGTCGATCCGCGCCGGTCGATCGCCCGCGCGCGCGATCCCGATGGCGGCAAGCAGTGCGAACCCGGCCACTTCGGGCAGTAGATAGTGGACCTGCTTGCCTTTCATCAGCGAGAACGCGATGAAGACCGGCACCACCCACGCGATCGCGAACCGCGTCGCGGGCAGCGTGCGCTCGCGCAGCGCCGCCGCGACGCCACGCCAGAACGGAGGAAACGCGGACCACGGCAGCAGGATCAGGGGCAGCACGGCAAGGTGGAACCAGAACGGCCGCGCGTGATAGCCCTCCGATGCGATGCGTCCGGCCGATTGCCGCCACAGGATTTCGGTCCTGAACGCCTCGCCGCCGACGATGGCAGCGGGTATCGCCCACGCGAGCGCCACGCCGGCGGCGACCAGCACGGCGACGGCCACGCCCGCGTACCAGCGCCTCGCGTCGAGGCGACGGGCCCGGAACTCTTCGCCGGCCCACCACGGACCGAGCAACGCGACGGGCAGCACGTGCAGCAGGGACACGGGCCCCTTGACGAGGATGCCGAGGCCGACGGCGATCCGACGACAGGCCCAGGCGCGGAAAGCCCGCGCCCTCGGACGCGCGAACGACGTTCAGCAGCGCGAGCAGCACGAAGAACGCGAGCGCGAGGTCGAACATCACGGCGCCGGCGAACGCGATCCACAGCAGCGAGGTCGCGGTGATCATCACCGCCAGCGCCGGCACGTCTTCGCGTCCCGGCACAAGCCGGCGAGCGAGCCGGAACACGACGTACAGCGCGCCGAGCCCGAAGGCGCCCGTCAGCAGGCGCGGCCACCACAGCTGAACGCCGAAGATCCGCCACCCGATTTCGATCAACCAGAAGAGCAGCGGCGGCTTGTGCCCGTACAGGTCGCCGTTGAGTCGCAGCAGCAGGAGGTCGCCCGACTGGTGCATGTGCCACGCGACCGACAGGTATCGGGTCTCGTCGGCCACGGTCGCCGGCCGGATGACGATGACCGCCAACGTCAGGGCGGCCCACCACAGCGCCACGATTCCGGCTGCGGTGCGCGATGCAGCGGTGCTCACGCGCGGGCGGCGCCGTCGTCCGGTTTCGGCTCGTGTCGAATCAGCCAGATGTTGCGCAGGTAGATGAAGATGCCGACGCCCTGGCCAAGCATGAACACCGGGTCCTGCCGGTGAATGGCGTAGACGAACAGCGTGAGCCCGCCCCACAGGCTGAAGTGCCAGAACACCACTGGAATGACGCTGCGTCCGCGGCGTTCACTGGTCAGCCACTGGATGAGGAAGCGCATCGAGAACAGCGCCTGGCCGCCGAAACCGACGATCAGCCAGATCAGGTCGTCATGCATCTCTCACCTCCTCGCTCGGACTCCACGGCCTCGACGATCGGCACCTTCGCCCGCCGCCGCAGCCACATCACGCCCAGAAGATCCACAAGGCCCACGCCGAGCCGGTTCAGCACTCCGTAATGGGAACGGCCGCGCAGCCGCGGTCGATGACGCACGGGCACCGACACCACCCGCCCTCCCATGCGGAGCACGAGCGCCGGCAGGAAGCGGTGCATGTGGTCGAAGTACGGCAGCGCCAGGAACGTGGACCGTTCGAAGAGCTTCAGGCCGCAACCCGTATCCGGCGTGCGATCGCCGAGAAGGTGGCCACGCACTGCGTTGGCGACGCGTGATGACACGCGGCGCAGCCAGGTGTCGCGACGTTCGGTGCGCCACCCGACCAGCAGCAGCGGTTGCTGCCCGGCGCGTTCGCTGGCCCAGCGCTGCCAGGAGCACCGGGATGTCGGCCGGGTCGTTCTGTCCGTCGCCGTCCAGCGTGACCACCAGCGGCGCGGTCGCCGCGCGGATGGCGGTCGACATTGCGGTGCTCTGCCCTGCATTCGTGCGATGGCGCAACGCCCGCAACCGCGGGAAGCGGGCCGACAACGCGGCCAGCCGCCGTGGCGTTCTCGTCGGTGCTGGCATCGTCGACAACGATCACTTCGAACGTCGTCTCGTCCGTCAACGCGGCGTGTATCTCGTCGAGCAAGGGCGCGAGGTTGTCGGCCTCGTCGTGCACGGGCACGACGACCGCCAGGGCAGGCGGCCCGGCAGGGCCGGCAGGCGCAGGCGCGCTGCCTGTTCGGACACTTGGCTCGGTAGTAGGTTTCGAGGACCGACACGGTACGCTCGCTCGCATGGCTCGGCAGCGGGAGCGAGCCCCGGCCTGCCAGCTGTGCGTCGGGTATACGCTGATAATACGCCGATGATCCGACCCACCATCGCCGCTCTGCCCGCCTCCCGTATCCGCGAGGTCGCCAACGCCGGCATCGGCCGCGCCGACGTCCTGAAGTTCTGGTTCGGCGAAGGCGACCAGGTCACGCCGGCCTTCATTCGCGAGGCGGCCAAGGCGGCGCTCGATGCCGGGCAGACCTTCTACAACCACAACCTCGGGATCGAAGAACTGCGCGCGGCACTGGCGGCGTACGCCAACCGGCTGCACGCTCCGGCGCAGCCCGTCACGGTCGACCGCATCGCCGTGACCAGCGCCGGCGTGCACGCGCTGTCGCTGATCGACCAGACACTGATCGACCCGGGCGACCGCGTCGCGATCGTCACGCCGGTCTGGCCGAACCTGACGGCGATGCCGCGCATCATGAGCGCCGACGTCGTGCGCGTGCCGCTGGCGTGCCACGAGGGCCGCTGGTCGCTCGACCTGCAGCGCCTGCTCGACGCGGCGACCCCCGGGACGCGGATGGTGCTGGTCAACGCGCCGAACAACCCGACCGGGTGGACGATGCCGCGCGCCGACTGGATCGCGCTGCTCGCGAACATTGCCGCCGGCACGGCATCTGGCTCGTCTCCGACGACGCGTACGAGCGGATCGTCTTCGACCCGGCACTGACGCGAACGGCCATGCGCCGAGCGTGCTCGACCTCGTCGATGCCGACGATCGCTATGTCAGCGCCAATACGTTCTCGAAGAGCTGGACGATGACCGGCTGGCGGCTCGGCTGGATGGTTGCGCCGCGCGACGTTCATCGCGCAGGTCGGCAAGGTGATCGAGTTCAACACGTCGTGCGCGCCGCCCTTCGTGCAGCAGGCGGGCATCGTCGCCGTGCGGGACGGCGAGCCGCTGGTGGCCGAGACGGTGGCACGCCTGCGCGCGTCGCGCGACCTGCTGGTCCGCGAACTCGCCGCGATTCCCGGCGTCGAGGTCGCGCCGCCGCCGGGCGCGATGTACCTCTTCTTCAAGGTCGCCGGGTTCAGCGGCGACAGCCTCGCGTTCGCGAAGCGCCTGGTCGCGGAAGCCGGCCTCGGCATCGCCCCCGGCGCGGCCTTCGGGCCCGAGGGCGAGGGCTACCTGCGCTGGTGCTTTGCCGCGTCGGATGCGTTGCTGCTGCAGGGCGCCGACGCGCCTGCGCACGTTCCTGAAGAGCGCGCTCGCTGCCTAGGCCGGCGCGCTGTCGCGACCAGCCCGCGCTTCGCGAGCATCGGCTCGACCGCGGCATCGCGCCCGCGGAACGCCCGGTAGGCAGCGCGCGGCTCGACCCGGTTGCCGGCCGAGTACACGTGCTTCAGCAGGCGCGACGCCACCGCGGGATCGAACGGATCGCCCGCCTCGGTGAAGGCACCGTAGCCGTCGGCGTCGAGGACCTCGGCCCACATGTAGACGTAGTAGCCGGCCGCGTACCCTGAACTGGCGAACAGGTGCTGGAAGTGCGCCAGCCGGTGATAGACGTACGTGCCCGGGGGCATCCCGATTCTCTCCAGTTCGGCGCGCTCGAACTCGGCGATGTCGACGCCGTCCACGTCCGTCCGGGCGTGCAGCGCCATGTCGAGCAGCGCGCAGGCGGTGTAGCCGACCGTCTCGAATCCCTGGTTGAACCGCCGCGCTTTCTTGATGCGCTCGATCAGGTCGTCCGGGATCGGCTCGCCGGTCCCGACGTGGCGCGCGTGCTTCTTCAGCACCGCCGGCTCGAGCATCCAGTGCTCGAACAGCTGCGACGGCAGTTCGACGAAGTCGCGCAGTACCTTGGTGCCCGACAGCCGCTCGTAGGTCACGTCCGACAGCATGCCGTGCAGGCCGTGCCCGAATTCGTGGAACAGCGTGCGCACGTCGTCGAGCGACAGCAGGGTCGGCTCGCCGCGCGCGGCCTTGGCGAAGTTGTTGTTGTTGACGACGACCGGAATCACGTCGCCGTCGGCGCGCGACTGCCAGCGGTAGGCGCTCATCCACGCGCCGCTGCGCTTGGTGGAACGCGCGAAGTTGTCGTGCAGGAAGACGGCGACGGTGCGTTCGCCGCGCCGGACTTCGTAGACGCGCACGTCCGGGTGATACGCCTTCAGGTCGGGGCGCGCGACGAATTGCACCCCGAACAGCCGGTGCGCGCAGTCGAATGCGGCCTCGGCGACGCGTTCCAGCGGAAAGTACGGCTTCACGTGCGCGTCGTCGACGTCGTACCGCGCCTGGCGAACCTTCTCGGCGTAGTAGCGCCAGTCCCATGGTTCGAGCGTCGTCGGCTGGCCCATCGCCGCGGCCTGGGCCTGCAGCGCCAAATACTCCTCGCGCGCCCGCGCCTTCGCGGGCTCCCACACGCGCTGCAGCAGCTGCTGCACGGCCGCCGGCGTCCCCGCCATGCGATCGACCAGCGCGAAGTCGGCGTAGCTCGGATATCCCATCAGGCGCGCCTGCTCGGTGCGCAGCTTCAGGATCTCGCGCGCGATCGGACGGTTGTCGTGCTCGCCGTCGTTCTCGCCGCGCGCCTTCCAGGCCCGGTACGCCTGCTCGCGCAGGTCGCGGCGGTCCGAGAACGTCAGGAACGGAACGACGATCGAACGGCTGGTCGTGATCGCCCAGGCGTCCGGATCGCCGCGCTCGACGGCGACGCCCTTCGCGGCATCGCGCACCGACGCCGGCAGTCCGGCGAGGTCCTGCTCGACGCGCAGCCACAGCACCCACTTCGATTCGTCGGCGAGGACGTTCTGCGAGAAGCGCGGTGTGCAACCGGGCCAGCCGCTCGACGATCTGCGCGAGCCGGGCCTTGGCCTCGTCGCCGAGCCGGGCGCCCGCGAGCACGAAGTCGAGATGGATCCGTTCGAGCAGCCGCCGCTGCTCGTCGTCGAGCCCGAGCGCTTCACGGCGCGCGTGCAGTTCATCGACGCGGTCGAACAACTTCGCATCGAGATAGATCGTGCTTTCGTGCGCGGCAAGCTTCGGCGCCACGTCACGCTCCACAGCCTGCAGCGCGGGCGAAGTCTCGGACGACGCGAGGTTGAAGAACACCTGTTCGATCCGCGTCAGACGCCGGCCGCTGCGGTCGAACGCGACCACCGTGTTCTCGAAGGTCGGCGCATCCGGGTTCGCGGCGATCGCCGCGATCTCCGCAGCGTGCTCGCGCATCGCGAACTCGAACGCCGGCGCGAAGTGCCCGGCCTCGATGCGGTCGAAGGGAGGCAACTGGAACGGCGTGTCCCACGGCTGCAACAGCGGGTTGGCGGGCTGGAGCATCGTCGAAGCCTGTCGAAGGCGAAAGCCGCGCAGGATACCTCGCAGCCGGCGGGACGCGACGACGCCCATCGGACGGATGGATGAGTTCGCGGACGGCGTTCCTCGGGCAGCATCGCCTCGCGTCGTTGTGACGACTTGCAGCGCCGCTCGAGACGCGGGCGACATCCGGGGACAGCCGCCGCGCTGACCGCCGAAGGGAGAATCCGATGAACAACACGAAGACCGGCCCGTCGAGAGGACGTTTCCGGTTGGCCGCCGCCGCGGCGGCGGCGACGCTGACGCTCGCCGCCTGCGGGGGCGGAGGCAGCGGCTCGTCCGCTTCGCCGAGCCCCGCGCCGTTGCCGCCGGCAATCGCGCCCACCGCAAGCGAAGCCGCGCGCTTCCTGACGCAGTCGACCTTCGGCCCGACCGACGCGTCGATCGAGCGCGTTCGCAGCGTGGGCTATTCCGCGTGGATCGACGAGCAGTTCGCTCTGCCGGCGAGCCCGCACCTCGCCTACGTGCGGGCCAACTACGACCCGGCCATCTTCGGGTCGAACTTCAACTGGCTGCAGGACAGCTTCTGGCAGCAGGCACTCGCCGCGCCGGACCAGTTGCGACAGCGCGTCAAGTTCGCGCTGTCGCAGATCCTGGTGGTGTCGGCCGAGAACGGAACGATCGCCAGCCTGGCCGACAGCCACGCGAGCTACGTCGACCTTCTCGGCGAGCACGCCTTCGGCAACTACCGCCAGCTGCTCGAGGCGGTGGCCACGCACCCGGCGATGGGGATCTACCTCTCGCACCTGCGGCAACAGGAAGGGCGATCCGGTCACCGGCCGCGTGCCCGACGAGAACTTCGCGCGCGAGGTGATGCAGCTCTTCTCGATCGGGCTGCTCGAACTGAACCCGGACGGGACGCCGCGCCTCGTCAGCGGAGCTCCGGTCGAGACCTACACCAACGCGGACACGAGCGGCATCGCGCGCGTCTTCACCGGTTGGAGCTGGGCCGCGCCGACGACGACCGACCAGGCGTTCAACGGCTCGACGACCGCGACCTACCCTGACCGCAACGTGCGGCCGATGCAGCCGTACCCTCAGTTCCACGAGACGGGCGCGAAGACCTTCCTCGGCGTGACGATCCCGCCCAACACGTCGGCACAGGCGAGCATGAAGATCGCCATGGACACGCTGTTCAACCATCCCAACCTGTGCCCGTTCATCGGCCGGCAGCTCGTCCAGCGCCTGGTGACGAGCAACCCGAGCCCGGCCTACGTCGGTCGTGTCGCGGCGGCGTGCGCGAACAACGGCGCCGGCGTGCGCGGCGACATGAAGGCGATCATCCGCGCGATCCTGCTCGACGCCGAGGCGCGCGACGCCGGCAAGCTCGCCGATCCACAGTGGGGCAAGGTGCGCGAGCCCGTGCTGCGCCTGTCGAACTGGGCGCGCTGCTTCAATGCAGCGTCGGCGTCGGGCAACTGGACGATCCGCGGCCTCGACAGCCCGTCCACGTCGCTCGGCCAACAGCCGTTCCGTGCGCCGTCGGTCTTCAACTTCTACCGGCCGGGCTACACGCCACCGAACACAGGCGTCGCGACGGCGGGGCTGGTCGCCCCCGAGTTCCAGATCGTCGGCGAGACGTCGGTCGTGGGCTACACGAATTACATGCAGAGCGCGATCGTCAACGGCGCCGGCGTCGCGGTGAACGGCGTGCGCGACGTGCGCGCGGACTACACGGCGGAGCAGGCGGTCGCCGACAACGCGGATGCCCTGATGGACCGGATCGACCGCTGCCTCACCAACGGCTCGATGCCGTCCGCGATGCGGCAGGAGATCCGGAGCGCCGTGAACGCGATCAGCGTGACCACTTCGACCGGACGCGCCAACCGCGTCTACACGGCCATCCTGCTGACGATGGCGTCCCCCGAATACCTGGTGCAGAAGTGAGGAGACGGCCATGACCACGCAAGCTTCCCGTCGGCAGTTCCTGCGGGCCGCGTCGGCACTCTCGGTGGCCGGTGCGGCGACGCCGTTCGCGCTGAACCTGGCCTCGATCGCCGCCGCCTCCGCACAGACCGCGGCGGACTACCGGGCCCTCGTCTGCGTGTTCCTGTACGGCGGCAACGACGCGCACAACACGGTCGTCCCGTACGACAGCGCCTCGTACCAGACCTACGCGAGCGCCCGCGCGACGCTCGCGTGGGATCGCGCGACCGAGCTGATCCCGCTCACGCCCGCCGTGCCGGCGACGGACGGCCGGCAGGTCGCGCTGCCACAGCCGCTTGCGCCGCTGGCGACGTTGTTCGACGCCGGGCAGTGCGCGGTGGTCGCGAACGTCGGACCGCTCATGGCGCCGACCAACCGAGCGAGCTACTCCGGCCGCACCGTGCCGCTGCCGCCGAAACTCTTCTCGCACAACGACCAGCAGTCGGTGTGGCAGGCCTCGGTGCCCGAGGGCGCGAAGTACGGATGGGGCGGCCGCATCGGCGACCTGCTCGCCGCGCAGAACGCGAACGCGCTGTTCACCTGCCTGACATCCAGCAGCAACGCGGTGCTGCTCAGCGGACAGCAGGTCCGTCCGTTCCAGCTCGACGCCAGCCAGGGCTCGATCGCCTTTTCGGCCCTCGGCGCCAACTCGCTGTACGGATCGGCGGCCGGTGCGACGGCGCTGCGCGCACGCCTGACGACGGCCAGCGGGCACCTGCTCGAGAACGAGCTGGGACGCGTGAACCAGCGCTCGATCGAAGGCAACGCCGCGCTGCGGGTCGCGCTGCAAAACGCGCCGACGCTGACGCCTCCGGCCGGAAACGGGCTCGCGAACCAGCTCGCGCTCGTCGCGCGCGTGATCAGCGCGCGGTCGCAGCTCGGCGCGACGCGCCAGGTGTTCCTGACCTCGCTCGGCGGGTTCGATACGCACTCCAACCAGGATACGGCCCACACGGCGCTGCTCACACAGCTCGCCGACGCGATCGGATTCTTCCAGGCGTCGATGGCGCAACTCGGCACGGCTAACAACGTCACCCTCTTCACGGCATCGGACTTCGGCCGCGCGCTGCTCTCCAACGGCGACGGTTGCGACCACGGCTGGGGTGCGCACCACTTCGTGGTCGGCGGCGCAGTGAAGGGCCGGCAGGTCTACGGCAACTTCCCCGACCTGACGGCGAACGCGCCGACCGACGCCGGCAACGGCCGGCTGATCCCGACGACGTCCGTCGAGCAGTACGCGGCGACGATGGCGAGCTGGATGGGCGTGGGCGCGAGCGACCTGCGGCTGATCCTGCCGAACCTGCCCAACTTCGCCTCGGACAGCCTCGGCTTCATGACCTGAGCCCGGCCGCGCCGCGGCGCGGGCTATGCTCGACTCCCGAACAATCCGGAGCCGAACCAGGAGCCGCCCATGAGTGCCCCGCTGCCGCCCGCCAGTGCCGCCCCGTCCGATTCGCTCGTCACCACCACCCACGTCGTGTACGCGCTCCACACGCTCGGCCTCGTGATCGGTGCGTTCGGTACCGCTTCGGTGATCGGCGCGTTCCTGTTCGGCTGGCCGTCCATCATCGCGGTCATCATTAACTACGTGAAGCGATCCGAGGTGCGCGGCACGTGGCTCGAATCGCACTTCTCCTGGCAGATCCGCACGTTCTGGTGGGCGCTGTTGTGGGCGCTCGTGATCGCCGTGGTCGGAACCGTGTTCGCCATCGTGCTCGTCGGCTTCGCAATCTGGATCATCGGATTCTTCGCGCTCGGCCTCTGGGCCATCTACCGGATCACACGCGGCTGGCTTCGCCTGAAGGACCGGCAGCCGATGCCCTCGTAGGAGGCGATGCAATGCCACTCTTCTTGGTCCGGGCATTGCGGACGCACTGACGCACCGCATGATTGAGACCCGAGTGGGTGCGGTGCTACGCTCGCGCCCACTCAAACGCCCGGACTGACCGGGCGATCGCCAGGCGGGCCCACAAGGCGCGCCCCGGCTGCCGGCAGAAGCGAACCGCGCTCGACTGCCGCGCTCCCAAGAACACGATTTTTGGCAGGAGCCCCCCATGAACGCCCCTCTCCCCGATGCCGTCCGCCGCGCACTGGCGGAGGTCACGCTCGACGACAAGTGGACCCTGGACCGCGGCCGCGCGTACATGAGCGGCACGCAGGCCCTGCTGCGCCTCGCGATGCTGCAGCACCAGCGCGACCAGCTCGCCGGCCTGAACACGGCCGGCTTCATCACCGGCTACCGCGGTTCGCCGCTCGGAGCGGTGGACCAGACGGCGTGGAAAGCCCGCCAGCATCTCGAACGCCACGCCATCCGCTTCCAGCCCGGACTCAACGAAGACCTCGCCGCCACCTCGGTGTGGGGCACGCAGCAGCTCAACCTGTTCGAGGGCGCGAAGGTCGATGGCGTCTTTTCGATGTGGTACGGCAAGGGCCCGGGAGTCGATCGCTGCGGCGACGTGTTCAAGCACGCGAACGCGGCCGGCACCAGCCGGCACGGCGGCGTGCTGGCGCTCGCCGGCGACGACCACGGCGCCAAGTCGTCGACGCTGCCCCATCAGTCGGACCACATCTTCAAGGCGTGCATGATGCCGGTGCTGTTCCCGGCCACCGTCCAGGAGTACCTCGATCTCGGCCTGCACGGCTTCGCGATGAGCCGCTACGCCGGCGTCTGGGTCGCGATGAAGACCGTGACCGAAGTCGTCGAGGCGTCGGCCTCGGTCATCGTCGATCCCGAGCGCGTGGACATCCAGCTGCCGGCAGACTTCCGCATGCCCCCCGCCGGGCTCAACATCCGCTGGCCCGACAGCGCGCTGGACATGGAAGCGCGGCTGCTCGACTACAAGCTGTACGCGGCGCTCGCCTACTGCCGCGCCAACAGGCTCAACCACACGGTGATCGACTCGCCGCACGCGCGCTTCGGCATCGTCGCCAGCGGCAAGGCGTTTCTCGACACGCGCCAGGCGCTCGCGGACCTCGGTCTCGACGACGCGACCTGCGCCGACATCGGCATCCGCCTCTTCAAGTGCGGGATGGTGTGGCCGCTCGAAGCGACCGCGATCCGCGGCTTCGCCGAGGGACTCGAGGAGATCCTGGTCGTCGAGGAGAAGCGGCAGCTGCTCGAATACCAGCTGAAGGAAGAACTGTTCTCGTGGATCGGGACCGGCAAGCGCATTCCGCGCGTGATCGGCAAGTTCGACGAGAAGGATGGCGGCGAGTGGGCGGTGCCGCAGGGCAACTGGATCCTGCCCGCGCACTACGAGTTTTCGCCCGCGATCGTCGCGAAGGCGATCGCCCAGCGGATCGGCAAGCTGGAGCTGCCCGCGGACATCCGTGCGCGCATGCAGGCGCGGCTCGCCGTCATCGAGGCGAAGGAGAAGGCGCTGGCGCGGCCGCGCGTGGTCTCCGAGCGCAAGCCCTGGTTCTGCTCCGGTTGCCCGCACAACACGTCGACCAACCTGCCGGAAGGGTCGCGCGGGGTCGCGGGCATCGGCTGCCACTACATGGTCGTGTGGATGGACCGCAACACGTCCACCTACACCCAGATGGGCGGCGAAGGCGTGCCGTGGATCGGCCAGGCGCCTTTCACGAACGAGAAGCACATCTTCGCGAACCTCGGCGACGGCACCTACTTCCACTCGGGATCGCTCGCCGTGCGCGCCGCGGTGGCGGCCGGCGTTCGCATCACCTACAAGATCCTGTTCAACGACGCCGTCGCGATGACGGGCGGACAGCCGACCGACGGCCAGATCACCGCGCCGCTGATCACGCAGCAGATGGCGGCCGAGGGCGTGCAGAAGATCGTCATCGTCACGGACGAGCCGGAGAAATACGACTCGACCAGCGAGATCGTCCACACCGCGGTGAACGCGCACGGCGCCACCGGCAACGCGTGGAAGCTCGCCCCCGGCGTGACCGTGCATCACCGCGACGAGCTCGAGCGCATCCAGCGCGAGCTGCGCGAGTACCCCGGCGTGTCGGTGCTGATCTACGACCAGACCTGCGCGTCCGAGAAGCGGCGCCGGCGCAAGAAGAACACGCCCCGGAAGGTCGCCTTCCCGGATCCCGCGCGCCGGGTCGTCATCAACGACCTCGTGTGCGAGGGCTGCGGCGACTGCAGCGTGAAGTCGAACTGCCTGTCGGTGGAGCCGCTCGAGACCGAGTTCGGCCGCAAGCGCCAGATCAACCAGTCCTCGTGCAACAAGGACTACTCGTGCCTGAAGGGCTTCTGCCCGAGCTTCGTCACCGTCGAAGGCGGCAAGCTGCGCAAGGGCAAGGCCTCGGCCGCGGGAACGGTGCCCGACCTGCCGCACCCGACCGTGGCGTCGCTGCGCGATCGCGGCTCGTACGGCATCGTCATCACCGGGGTGGGAGGCACGGGCGTGGTCACGATCGGCCAGCTGCTCGGAATGGCCGCGCACCTCGAGGGCAAGGGAGTGTCGGTGCTCGACATGGCCGGCCTCGCGCAGAAGGGCGGCGCGGTCTTCTCGCACGTGCAGATCGCACCGCGGCAGCAGGACCTGTTCGCGACGCGGATCGCGATGGGCGATGCCGATGTGCTGCTGGGTTGCGACCTGGTCGTGACGTCGTCGAACGAGGCGCTGTCCAAGGTCCACACGAACCGCACCCGCGCGCTGGTGAACACGTCGGAGTCGCCGACCGCCGACTTCGTCCGCAATCCCGACTGGCAGTTCGGCAGCCCCAACCTCGCCCAGCAGGTGCGCGAAGCGGTCGGGGACAGCGAGTGCGCGTTCGTCGACGCCAACGCGCTGGCAAGTGCGCTGATGGGCGACGCGATCTACACCAACCCGTTCATGCTGGGCTACGCGTGGCAGAAGGGCTGGCTGCCGCTCGCTTACGAAACCATGGTGCGCGCGATCGAGATCAACGGGGTCGCGGTCGACAACAACCGCAAGGCATTCGAGTGGGGACGCTATGCCGTGCACGACCTCGATGCCGTGCGGCGGGCCGCGTTCCCGGACAACGTGGTCGAACTGAAGCGGTTCTCCAGTTCGCTGGAAGAACTCGTGGCGCGCCGCGTCGAGTTCCTCACCGGTTACCAGAACGCGAAGTACGCGCAGCGCTATGCGGCCCTGGTGGAGCGAGTGCGCAAGGTCGAGTCGGACCGCCTGCAGTCGAGCAAGCTCGCAGAGGCGATCGCCCGCAACTACTTCCGCCTGCTGGCGTACAAGGACGAGTACGAAGTGGCGCGCCTGCACTCGGACCCGGCGTTCCGCGCGAGGATCGCCGCGCAGTTCGAGGGCGACTACTCGCTGAACTTCTACCTGGCGCCTCCGCTGCTCTCGAAGGTCGATCCGGACACCGGCCACCCGCGGAAGAAGCGCTACGGGCCGCGGATGATGACGGCCTTCTCGATCCTCGCGAAGCTGAAGGGCTTGCGGGGAACGCCGCTCGACATCTTCGGCCGCACCGCCGAGCGGCGCACCGAGCGGCAGCTGATCGCCGACTACGAAGCGCTGGTCGACGAACTGCTCGCGAAGCTCGACCGCGACAACCACGCGGTCGCGCTGCAGCTCGCCGCATTGCCCGAGGAGATCCGTGGCTTCGGGCACGTCAAGGAGAACAACCGGCGGAGCGCACGGGTCAGATGGACCGAGTTGCTCGCGCGGTTCCGCGGCCAGCAGGTCGCGCAGGTGATCCGGATGCCGTCGAGGGCCGCCTGACGCGCGGGCACCAGGAATCAGGAGACCTCCATGCGGTAGGGGCGCCGCTGGCGCCCCTTTTTCATTGATGGAACACTAGACGCAGATCGCGGTTACCCCTTCACGATGGCGGCAACACCAGCCGGCGGGGCGGGGACACATGGGAGCCAGGGCAATGAGTAACGAGGGCGGCTGTTGCGGGGGTAACGTGTTCACGGATCTCGAGCCCGCCAGGCAGGCCGAGTACCTCGCGATGCTGGCGCAGGAAGCGCGGTTGCTGGAGTTCTCCCTCGAAGGCGAAGACTCCGAGTGCAGGCGCATCGGCGACCGCCTGCAGCGTGCGTTGGAAGGTGCACTCGACGCCGACGGGCCGGACGAGACCGAAGGTGCGCGCGGTGAACTCGAAGAAGTGCTGACCGGCGCCCGCGATGCGGGCCTGCGCCTGTCGGCGCACCTGAGCGAGGTCGACGTCGACGGCATCCTCGGCACGATGAAGATGCGCGTGCTGAGCACCGTGCTTGCGCCGCCGGCGCAAGCGCAGGCAATGAGCACCTGAGGACCGGCCCTCAGGGCTTCACGACCTCTTCCTGGCTCGGTACGCGCGGCGGCTCCTCGCCGGGCAGGGCAGCGAGCACGCTGTCCCACACCTCGTCGTTGGTGTCGGTGAAGCGCAGCCTCACCGGCAGCCACTGATAGTCGGGCGCCATCCAGATCTCAACCCGCCGGGTGGCATTCGGCCCCCGCAGCCGATCGAGCTTCAGCGCGCGCACGTCCCTGCCACCGATGCGGACCGGCTCGAATGCCTCCGCGCGGAAGACGTAGGTCTCGATGTTGCGTCGAGCCACCTGGAAGCTGATCTCGGCGCCCGGCGTGAAGCGCGAGGGGTACGCCTGGGCGAGCAGCGGCAGGTGGAACTGCAGCGACAGCGGATCCTGCACGCCCTCGAGGAAGCCCGCCGGCTGGCCGGCCCCGCGGCCGGCGAACTGGACGACGCGGGTCGTCCAGTCGAACTCCGCGCGGAGCTCGCGGTTGGCGATCACGACGCGTTCGACGTACCTTTCAGGCGCGATGCCGAAGCCTTGCAGTGAACCGCTGGACTTCAGGTCGAGCAGCCCTGCCGGATCGACCGTACGCAGCCAGAGCTCGTACCGGCCGCGCGCCGTGTCGACGATCCAGTCGACGAAAGTCATTGCCTGGATTCCCCGCATTCGCGTGTACGTCGTGCGATAGGCGATGCGGCCGGTCTTCGGCACTTCGTCCACGCCCGGAGGCAGGCGAGGCTGCTCCGGCACCGGCGGCGCGGGTGGCACAGGCGAATCGACCGGAGGTTGCAGGAGCCGGCTCCTCTGGCGGCGGCGGCGGCTCGGGTTCGACCGGCGCGGGCGCTGGAGTCGAGGCCACCGGCGGCAGCGACGGTGCGTTCGCCGCCCGCGGGCGCGGCGGTCGCGGCGGAGCTGCGGTCGGTGCCGCCGCAGGAGGAGGCGCCGGCGGCGTGATCAGGGACACGGCGAGCGTTCTCTGCGTCGTGTCCTCGGGCTTCAGCGTGTCGAGGCCGGCGGCCACTTCGTACAGTCCGCACGCGTGCAGGCCGAAGACCGCGGCGAGCACGATCGCGATGCGCCACGCGGTCGCGGGTCGCAGCGGCTGGCCGAGAAACGTGAGCGGCATCGAAGGCGAGCGGGCGAGCGGGAAAGTGGAGGCAGGAAAGCGAGGGCCCGGCCGCTAAGATACAGAGATCCCGACAGGCCCGGACTGCACAGGAGCAATGAAACTCGCCACGCTGAAGGACGGGTCGCGCGATGGACAACTCGTCGTCGTTTCGCGCGATCTCGCGCTCGCTCACCATGCGGCCGGCATCGCGCCGCGCCTGCAGTCGGTGCTGGACGACTGGAGCTTCCTGGCACCGCAGCTCGACGACCTCTACCAGACGCTGAACGAGGGACGCGCGCGCCATGCGTTCCCCTTCGACCCCCGGCTGGCGATGGCGCCCCTGCCCCGCGCCTACCAGTGGGCCGACGGTTCCGCCTACGTGAATCACGTCGAACTCGTCCGCAAGGCGCGCGGCGCGGAGATGCCCGAGTCGTTCTGGACGGATCCCCTGATGTACCAGGGCGCCAGCGACGAACTGCTGGGCCCGCGCGACGACATCGTCTGCCCCAGCGAGGAATTCGGCATCGACTTCGAAGCGGAGGTCGCGGTCGTCACCGACGACGTGCCGATGGGAACGAAACGCGCGGACGCCGGCGACCACATCCGGCTGCTGATGCTGGTGAACGACGTCAGCCTGCGCAACCTGATCCCGGCCGAGTTGGCAAAGGGTTTCGGCTTCTTCCAGAGCAAGCCCGCCACCGGATGCTCGCCCGTGGCCGTGACTCCGGATGAGCTCGGCGGTGCGTGGAAGGACGGCAAGGTCCATCTTCCGCTGGTGGTGCACTGGAACCAGGTGAAGGTCGGCGCACCGAACGCCGGGGAGGACATGACCTTCGACTTCGCGCAGCTGATCGCGCACGTCGCGAAGACGCGCAACGCGCGGGCCGGCTCGATCATCGGCTCGGGGACCGTCTCCAACCTCGATCGCAGCCACGGTTACTGCTGCATCGCGGAGAAGCGCAGCCTCGAGATGATCGAATCGGGCGCCGCCTCGACGCCGTTCATGAGGTTCGGGGACACGGTGCGGATCGAGATGTTCGACGATCGAGGCAGTTCGATCTTCGGCGCGATCGAACAAAGGGTTGCGCCACTCGCCCGGCGCTAGCAGACTCCGGGGCAGGAGGAGCCACCAATGAAGAACAGGGGACCAGGCACAGGGCTGCCTTTCGCCAACACGATGGGCGACAGCATGGACCTGATGCGCAAGATGTGGGGCATGGCCGGGCTGCCCGGCATCCCCAGCCCCGCGAACCTCGCGTCGATGGCGATGCGGCTGCCGCAGCAGTTGCCGAGCATGGTCGCGCCGACGTTCGACGTGAACGAGCTCGACAAGCGCATCGCCGACCTGCGCGCGGTGGAGCAGTGGCTCGAGCTGAACGGAAGCATGCTGCGCACGACGATCCAGACGCTCGAGGTGCAGCGCGCGACGATCGCCACATTGAAGGGCATCAGCGGGGCCATGCTGGCGCCGCTCACCAAGCCCGGCCAGAAGGCCGACGTCAGCGCCGTGGCGATGCCGCCCTTCCCGATGCCGCCGCCCGAGCCGGCGGCCGAGCCCGCGCCGTCGCCCGCGAGGAAGAGCAGTCAAAGGCGCCACAAGGCGAAGCCCGCCCATGCACCGACGGTCACCGAGGCACCGTTGAATCCCACCGCGTGGTGGAACACGCTGCAGGATCAGTTCACCAAGATCGCAGCGAGCGCTGCCGCGGGCGCCGCTGCCGGCGACCAGCAGGCGCCGGCGAAGAAGTCGTCGAAGACAGCGGGCACCCGGCGCGCGCGCAAGGGCGGGCGAGGCTCGCGCGGACGAAGGCCGTCTGCGCGCGGCCCCGCCGTCGTCTCAGACGGTGTAGTTGAGACCGAGGCGACCGCCGTCGGCGTAGACGGTCGTTCCCGTGACGTACGACGCATCGTCGCTCGCGAGGAAGACGGCGATCCGCGCGATTTCCTCAGGCTCGCCTAGCCGCTTCAGCGGCGTGCGCGACAGGATGCGGTCGCGCGCGGCCTCGTTCGTCATGACGGCGGTCTTCAGCATCTCGGTCGCAATCGAACCCGGGCCGATCGCGACGGCGCGGATGCCGAGCGGCGCAAGCGCGAGCGCCATCACCTTCGTCAGTTGGTTGACGGCGCCCTTGCTCACCGTATAGGGCACCTGGTTCGCGATCGCGAGCACCGCGTTGACGCTCGACATGTTGACGATGACACCGCGCTCGCCGCCGGCGCGCGGTGGCTGCTCGCCATTTGCCGCGCGGCGGCCTGCGCGCACAGGAACGCGCCCTTCAGGTTGACCCTCAGCACCCGGTCGAAGTCCTCTTCGGCCAGGTCGAGGAACTCGGCGGCGTGGACGATGCCGGCATTGTTGACGAGGATGTCGACGCGACCGAAGTGCGTGACGGCGTAATCGACTAGCGCTTCGCACGCGGACCGGTCGCCGACGTCGGCCTGCTTGTAGAGCGCATAGCCGCCGGCGGCCGCGATCGACTTCACGACGGCGCTGCCGCCGACTTCGTTCACGTCGGCGACGACGACGCGCGCGCCGGCCTCGGCGAAGGCGCGCGCGCAGGCCGCGCCGATGCCCTGCGCTGCGCCGGTCACGATGGCGACGCGATCAGCAAGCTTCATGGTTGGCTCCGCGAAAGGGTCCGCGGAATTGTCCGGCAAAGACGAGGCGCCGTGCTCAGGCCGGCCGGTGTTCGGCGCGCCAGCCCGCTACCGCGGGGCCCACGCTGTCCAGCTTGCCGAGCACGCGCACCCCGGCCGGCGGGCGCCGCTGCAGCACGGGACTCGATCCCCCGGCCCAGAGCTCGGTCATCGCTGGCAGTTGTGCCCGCAGCTCCTTCAGGCTCTCGATCACCTGGTATGGATTGACGACCGGCGAGAACGAAAGCGCCACGATGTCGATCTGCTGGCTCTCCGCTCCGCGCACGATCTCCATCACCGGAGTGCGGACGCCGAGGGAAACGCAGCGGGCGCCCTCGAGCGCGAACATCGCCTCCGCCATGAGAACGCCCAGTCCGTGCGGTTCCTGGGGAACGGTGGTCAGCAGGACGCGCGGCGAATCGCCCGGGTGGGGGATCGAGGTGATGGCATTGCGGAGCACGCCCTGCACCGACTCGGTGTACAGGTGCTCCTCGAAGATCGCCAGTTCCCCCCTCGCCCACGCTTCGCCGACCAGCGCCGTCAGCGGCGCGATCACGTCCGTGACGAAGCGGGCGAGACCGGCCTTGACGGTCAGCAGCGCCAGTTCGCGGCGCAGGTCGTCCACGCGGTGGTCGGCGATCATCTGGAGAAACGGACGGAGCGCGCCGTCGGGACGGATTCTCCGTCGACCCCGGTGCCGGGCCGCCCGTTGCCTGCCTCGGCCAAGGCCTGCAGTTGATCGAAGGTCCGCTCGGCGAGCTTGCCCGGACGGTGGCCCTGGTCCATCAGGCGCTTGAGCAGGCGGAGCTTGTCGACCTGCTCCGACGGGTACACGCGCTCCCCGTTGGCATCGCGGGTCGGCTGCGGAAAGCCGTAGCGGCGCTCCCATACCCGCAGCGTATCTTTCGACAGGCCGGTGTCCCGCTCCACGGCGGCGATCGGAAGTCCGCGGGCGGACGAAGGGGTTGAAGTCATCGGGATGTTCCAGTGCGCATCCCGCATTTTGTCCTAGACAAACGCTCGACTCAAGTAGAAAATGCGGCCTTCGCCCGACCGATCAACCGAGTTCCAGCCGATCGCGCCGGGTCGCCTCAGTCAGTGCCTACTTTCGCCAGAGCTCTCATGTCCCACAACTTCATGCACGTGTTGGACGCTTGTCTCGCCGCCGTGCTGATGGTCGTGGCCGCGTCCTTCAGCCCGCCACTCGCCGCGCAGGAGTGTCCGGCCCTGCTGTCGCACACCTTCCCGAAGCTGCAGGACGAGTCGCCGCAGAACCTGTGCCAGTACAAGGGCAAAGTCGTCCTGGCGGTCAACACCGCCAGCTACTGCGGCTTCACGCCCCAGTACGAGGGGCTGGAGAAGCTGCATGAGCGGTACGCGGCCAGGGGACTCGTGATCCTGGGTTTCCCGTCCGGAGACTTCGGCAACCAGGAGAAGGCGAACAACAAGGAGATCGCGGAGTTCTGCTTCAACACCTACGGCGTCAAGTTCCCGATGTTCGCCAAGACCTCGGTGCGCGGCGACAAGGCGAATCCGTTCTTCGCGGCGCTGGCCGGCGCGACCGGGCAGCCGCCCAAGTGGAACTTCCACAAGTACCTGATCGACCGCCAGGGTCGCACGGTCAAGGCGTTTTCGAGCCAGGTCGAACCGCTCGACGGCCGGCTGACCCGCGAGATCGAAGCCGCCCTCGGCGCCAACTGACGGCTCCCGCCCGAAGTTGCGCGACAATGCGGCCTTGACCATGAACGCACCTGACAACATGTACCTGCCGGATGTCCAGGCGAGCGCCGACCGGCGCAACCTGGCGATTCAGCGCGTGGGAGTCAAGTCGCTCGCGCACCCGGTGATGGTGGCGACCGTCCGCGGCCCCCAGCCGTCGGTCGCGTCGATCGACATGTATGTCGGCCTGCCGGCCCACCAGAAGGGCACGCACATGTCGCGCTTCATCGACGTGCTGCAGACCCACCAGCAGCCGCTCGCGATGACCTCGGCGACGACGCTGCTCGACCGCATGCTGGCGCGGCTCGACGCGACGACCGGCATGATCGAATTCCGCCTGCCGTTCTTCGTGCTGAAGACCGCGCCGGTGTCCGGCGTCGAAAGCCTGATGGACTACCAGCTGACGCTGCTGGCCGAACGCACCGACAGCGGCACGCGCTTCGTCCAGAAGGTGGTCGTGCCGGTGACGAGCCTGTGCCCGTGCAGCAAGAAGGTCGCGGATTTCGGCGCGCACAACCAGCGCGCCCACATCTCGATCACCGCCGAGCTGGCCTCGGAGATGCCGGTGGAGCAGCAGATCCGGATCGCCGAGGAATCGTCGTCGTGCGAGCTGTGGGGCCTGCTGAAGCGGCCCGACGAGAAGTTCGTGACGGAACGCGCGTACTCGAACCCGAAGTTCGTCGAGGACGTGGTGCGCGATGTCGCGCTCGCGCTCCAGGCGGACGAGCGCATTGCAAGCTACATCGTCGAAGCCGAGAACTTCGAGTCGATCCACAACCATTCGGCCTACGCGTTGATCGAACACGACAAGCGCAAGGCGCGCTGACTCGGACAAGAGCAGCGCGGCGGGGAGGAGAGCCCCGCGCCAACCGCCACCGGGCGTGCCCGGAAAAAAACCAACGGCGGACTTTTGTGAGGGAGCTGGCCGGACGGCGCCGCGCGCGCTCGTCCGCGACAACTCGACCTGGCTCTGCGAATGAAGATCGCCATCGTCGGTTCCGGCATCTCCGGACTCGGCGCCGCGCACGCCCTGAGTGACGACGCCCGCAT
This sequence comes from uncultured beta proteobacterium, assembly GCA_963841815.1. Lineage (GTDB taxonomy): Bacteria > Pseudomonadota > Gammaproteobacteria > Burkholderiales > Burkholderiaceae_F > JAOUJD01. The sequence goes on from CAWJEE010000010.1 coordinate 174,401, forward strand.
CACGCTCTACGAAAGCGGCCCGCGCCTCGGCGGCCACACGAACACGGTCGACGTCACGCTCGACGGCGTCACCGCGGGCGTCGACACCGGCTTCCTCGTGTTCAACGAGCGCACCTACCCCAACCTGATCGCGGCTGTTCGACGAACTGTCGATCCCGATCGCGAAGACCGACATGTCGTTCGGCGTCGGCGTCGCGCGGGCGGGGCCGCCGCATCGAGTGGGCGGCACCGACTTGAACGCCGTGTTCGCGCAGCGGCGCAACCTGCTGTCGGCCGTCGTTCTGGCGATGCTGCACGACATCCTGCGCTTCAATCGCGAGGCGACCGCGCGATCGCGCAGGAGCCCGGCTCGCCACGACGGCCTGTCGCTCGGCGAGTTCCTCGATCGCGACGGCTATGGCGACGCCTTCCGGCGACTGGTACCTGCTGCCGATGGCCGCGGCGATCTGGTCGTGCCCGATGGCGACGATGCTGGCCTATCCGCTCGCGACCTTCGTTCGCTTCTTCCACAACCACGGCCTGCTGCAGGTCGAGGACCGGCCCCAGTGGTTCACGGTGCGCGGCGGCGCGCGCCAGTACGTCGTCGGATCGCGAGCCGAATTCGCCGATGTGCGGCTCGGCGACGCGGTCGTCTCCGTGCAGCGCGACACGCGTCACGGCCAGGTCGTCGTGAAGAGCCGGCACCGGCACCGAGACGCTACGACCACGTGGTGCTCGCGTGCCACAGCGACCAGTCGCTGGCGGTCCTGCTCGACGACGCCGATGCCGACGAACGCGCCATGCTCGCGGCCGTGAAGTACCAGCCGAATCGCGCGGTGCTTCACACCGACACCGCGCTGATGCCGAAGCGCCGGTCCGTCTGGTCGTCATGGAACTACCTGAGCGACGGCGACCGGGAGCCCCCGAACGTGTCGGTCACGTACTGCTGAACCAGCTGCAGCCGCTGCCGTTCGAGCACGCCGGTGCTGGTCAGCCTGAACCCGCTCACGCGAGCCCGGCGCCGGACAAGGTGATCGCCGAGCTTCGACTACGCGCACCCGATCTTCGACGGCGCCGCGATCGCCGCGCAGCGACGCCTCGCTGATGCTGCAAGGACGGCCGGCAGTGTGGTTCGCCGGCGCGTGGACCGGCTACGGGTTCCACGAGGACGGCCTGAAGTCGGGCCTGTCGGTCGCGCACGCGATCCTCGGCGCGCCCCGGCGCTGCACCGGCGCCGCCTGAGGTCGAGCCGCCCGGCATGCGCGCCGCCCCTTCCGCCCGACTGGCGATCGCGCTTCGGCCAGGTCCACCACACGCGCCTGCGCCCGGCGGTCAACCGCTTCAGCTACGGTGCGTACTTCCTGCGGCTGCCGCTCGGGCGCTCGCGAACAAGCCCTACGGTCGTGGCTGCTCGGCGTCAACCGCGCGGCGCCGATGGCGGTGCTCGACCGCGACCACGGGGACGGCCGGCCGCTGCTGCGAGTGGATCGACGCGCTGCTGCCGACGCACGGCGTCCGACGCCGACGGCGAAGTCTGGCTGCACACGTTTCCGCGCGTCCTCGGCTACGTCGTTCAACCCGGTCAGCTTCTGGTTCGCCCACCGCAGCGACGGGGCGCTGCGCGCCGATCGTCTGCGAGGTGAACAACACCTTCGGCGAGCGCCACTGCTACCTGCTGCGCACGACCGACGGCCGCCCGCTCGCGTGGGGCGAGGAGGTCTGCGGCGCGCAAGGTGTTCCACGTCTCGCCGTTCTGCGCGATCGACGGCCACTATCGCTTCCGCTTCATGCTGACGGGCGGCACCGCCCCGCGCTTCGTCGGCCGCATCGACCACGACGACGAGCGACGGTCCGCTGCTGCAGACGTCGCTGTCCGGGCGCGCTGCAGCCGCTGACCGACCGCGCGCTGCTGCGCGCGCTGCTCGGCTATCCCGCGTTCACCCTCGGCGTGATCGCGCGCATCCACTGGCAGGCGCTGAGGCTGTGGCGCGAAGCGCGTGCCGTTCTTCTCGCAAGCCGGCGCCGCCGGCCCATCCCGTGACCCGGTAGACCGATGAACGAACTCGTCCTTCCCTACGACGGCGGCGTCGATGCCGCGCGATTCCCGTCCGCACGGGCGCCTCGCGCTGCGCCTGCTCGAGAACCTGTCGCATGGCCGCCTCGACGTCCAGTTCCCGGACGGCCAGCGCGCGAGCTTCGGCAGCCGCGAAGCGCACCCGGCCGACCTGGTCCTGAACAACTGGAACGTCTTCGGCGCCTCGCTCGCGCAGCGGCGACATCGGCTTCGCCGAGATCGTACATCGCCGGCGACTGGTCGACGACCGATCTCGCGCGGCTGCTCACGTTCTTCCTTCGCAACCGCGAGGCGACGGACCGGCTGATCTACGGCACGTTCGCTCGGCCGTCTCGTGCACCGCGATCCGGCACCTGCTGAACCGCAACACGCGGGCGCAGGCACGCCGCAACATCCACGCGCACTACGACCTCGGCAACGCCTTCTACGCGCTCTGGCTGGATCCGAGGATGATCGTACTCGAGCGCGCTGCTCGACGACGGCACGCCCCACGCACCGCTGGGCGAGCTGGTCGACGGCCAGCTCGCGAAGTACCGGCGCATCGCTCGACGAGCTGCGCTGCGCGGAGCGCGGCCGCGTGCTCGAGATCGGCTGCGGCTGGGGCGGGTTCGCCGAGCTCGCGCTCGCAGCGCGGCCGCGGTCGACGGGCTCACCCTGTCCACCGAGCAGCTCGACTACGCGCGCGCGCGCCTCGGCGCGACGCCGGCTCGGCGGATCGGGACGCTGCGCCTGCGGACTATCGCGAGGAGCACGGCCAGCTACGACGCCATCGCGTCGATCGAGATGTTCGAGGCGGTCGGCGAGACGTACTGGCCGTCGTACTTCGCGACCCTGCGGCGCTGCCTCAAGCCCGGCGGCCGCGCACTGCGTCCAGACCATCATCATCGACGAGCGCTGTTCGATCGCTACCGCGTCGGCACCGACTTCATCCAGCAGTACGTCTTTCCGGGCGGAATGCTGCCGTCGCCGTCCGCGTTCCGGTGCCAGGCCGAAGCGCGCCGGGCTCGCGGTGGTCGAGCGAGCTTCGCGTTCGGCCACGACTACGCGCGCACGCTGCGCCACGTGGCGCGAGCGCTTCCTCGCGCGGCTCGACGCGGTGCGCGCGCTCGGCTTCGACGAGCGCTTCGTCCGCATCTGGGACTTCTATCTCGCCTACTGCGAAGCCGCGTTCGCGCGGCGCTAGACCGATGTCGTCCAGTTCACGCTTGTTCACGCGTAGCGCGCTGGTCGCGCTGGCGCTGCTCGTCGGTGGACCCGTGCTCGCCGACGTGCCTCCCCACGTCGGACGCGCGCTCGGCGAGGCGCGCCCGGCCGGCAGCGGGCGGCTGACCTGGTTCGGCCTGCACGTGTACGACGCGCGCCTCTTCGTCCCGGCGGCCGGATTCGATGCACGCCGCTATGCCGAACAGCCGTTCGCGCTCGAGCTGACCTACGCCCGCAAGCTGCAGGGCCGCGCGATCGCCGAGCGCAGCGAAGCCGAGATCGCAAAGCTCGGCATCGGCACCGAAGCGCAACGCGCGCGCTGGAGGCAGGCGATGATCGCGCTCTTCCCCGACGTGCAGGCGGGCCAGCGGCTCGCCGGCGTGCACGTGCCCGGACAGGCGACGGAGTTCTACTTCGACGGCCGCCCGATCGGCCGCATCGACGATCCCGCCTTCGGCGCGGCGTTCTTCGGCATCTGGCTGGACGCCCGCACCACCGCCCCGGAGCTGCGCGCCAGCCTCCTGAAACAGGCGCTCTGACGTGGCCGCCCTCGCCGAGGCCGGCGCACGTGATCCGGACCAGACCCTGCCGGCCCGCGACCTGCTCGCCTACAGCCTGTTCGCGCTGCCCCTGACGATGATGGCGCTGCCGGTCTACGTGCTGGTGCCGCCGTTCTATGCGACGACGACCGGACTCGCGCTGTCCACGATCGGCGCCGTGCTGCTGGCCACGCGCGTGCTCGACGCCTTCGTCGACCCGCTGCTCGGCGCCTGGGTGGACCGCTCGCGCGGCCTCTATCTGCGGCCGCTGCTGATCGCCGCCCCGGTGCTGGCGGTGGGCTACGTGCTGCTGTTCTCGCCGCTCGAGGACATGCAGCCCGGGGGCGCGGCGGCCTGGCTGACCCTCACGCTGATCGCCGCCACGCTCGGCTACTCGCTGGCCTCGATCGCGTACCAGGCGTGGGGCGCGCGGCTCGCGGACGACGACAGCGGCCGCGCCCGCGTGACCGCGTGGCGCGAAGGCTTCGGGCTCGTCGGCGTGATCCTCGCGTCGCTGCTGTCGACGTGGGGATCGCACGCGCTGATCGCGCTTTTCCTCGGCACGCTGGCGATCGCGCTGGTGGCGCTGGTGAAGCGCGCACCGCGCCTGCCGGTCGCCCAGGAATCCGCGCGGGTCTCGCCGTGGCGCGCCATCGTCGCGCCGCTCGCCGAGCGCGGATTCCGGTGGCTGCTCGCGATCTTCGTGGCCAACGGAATCGCGGCCGCCGTGCCGGCGTCGCTCGTGCTGTTCTTCGTCGCCGACCGGCTGCAGATGGAGCAGCAGTCCGGGGTGCTGCTCGCGCTCTACTTCGTCGCGGCGGCCTGCAGCATGCCGCTGTGGGCACGGCTCGCTCACCGCTGGGGCCTGCACGCGACCTGGCTCGCCGGCATGGCGCTCGCGATCGGCACGTTCGCCTGGGCATTCGTCGTCGGCCCGGGCGACTTCGTCGCCTTCGCACTCGTCTGCACGCTGTCCGGCATCGGCCTCGGGGCCGATCTCGCGCTGCCGCCGGCGCTGCTCGCGCGCGTGATCGGCCGGAGCGGGCACAGCGGAGCGCACGAGGGCGCGTACTTCGGCCTCTGGAACTTCGCGAACAAGATGAACCTCGCGCTGGCCGCCGGGCTGGCGCTGCCGGTACTCGAAGCGCTCGGCTACGCCCCCGGGGCGCGCGACGCGACCGCGCTCGACGCGCTCGCCTTCGCCTACGCCGTCCTGCCCTGCCTTCTCAAACTCGCCGCCGCCGCGCTGCTGCTCGTCGCGTGGCGCGGACAACGCTGCTAGGACTCCCATGTTCGCCCGCCTCTTCGCCCTGATCGCCGCCGCCCTCTTCGCCGTCGTCCTGATCTCCAGTTGCACTTCGGTCGACCCGCAGGTCTACCGCAAGGAACAGCCGGCGCTCGACCTCGCGCGCTACTTCGATGGCGCCCTGGAAGGCCACGGCATGGTCCTCGACCGCGGAGGCCAGGTGCAGCGGCGCTTCGTCGTGCGGATCAAGGGAACATGGAACGGCGATGTCGGCACCCTCGACGAGGACTTCACGTGGTCGGACGGCAAGCAGGAACGGCGCGTGTGGACCCTGCGCCGCGCGGCGCCGGACGGCTCGCGCTGGATCGGCACCGCCGCCGACGTCATTGGCGAGGCGCAGGGCGTCGTCGCGGGCAACGCGCTGAACTGGACCTACACGCTCGACCTCGCCACCGGGAGCGGCCGCTACAACATCGCGTTCGATGACTGGATGTTCCTGATCGACGAGCGCGTGATGCTGAACCGCGCGGTGATGTCGTTCTACGGCGTGCGCGTCGGCGAAGTGCTGATCTCGTTCCGGAAGCTGCCGTGAGCCTGAATCCGAAGATCCGCGGCTGGCGCGACCAGCGCGTCTGGGTGATCGGGGCGTCGACCGGCATCGGCGCCGCGATTGCGCGCGACCTCATGAACGCCGGCGCGCGCGTCGCGCTGTCGGCCCGCTCGCGCGACCGGCTCGACGCGATCGCCAAGGGCACGGACGCGATCGTGGCGCCCCTCGACATCACCGACCGCGCCGCCGTGCTCGACGCTGCGACGAAGGTGCGCGACGCGCTCGGGGCGCTCGACCTGGTCATCGTCCTGGCCGGCACCCACAGCCCGATGCGCGCCGACCAGTTCGATCGCGCCAAGGCCGACCAGTTGCTGGCGGTGAACCTGGTCGGGCCGCTGAACTGCCTGGAGGCGGTGCTGCCGGCGCTGCTGAAGCAGGGCCGGGGCGGCATCGCGCTGGTCGCGTCGGTGGCCGGCTACCGCGGCCTGCCGCAGGCGCTGATCTACGGGCCGAGCAAGGCCGCGCTGATCCACCTGGCCGAGGGCCTGTACCTCGACCTGCGCCGGCACGGCATCGGCGTCTACCTCGTCAACCCGGGCTTCGTCGACACGCCGCTGACCCAGCGCAACGACTTCGCCATGCCCGCCCTGATGACCGCTGAAAAGGCCGCGCGCCGCACGCTGGACGGCATCGCCGCCGGTCGCTTCGAGATTCACTATCCGCGCCGCTTCACGTTCTGGCTGAAGCTGCTGCGCATCCTGCCGTACCCCGCCTATTTCTGGGCGGTCCGGCGCTTCACGGGAGCGTGACTGCGATGGACGACCCGCGCACAGCACGGCTGAAGGAGTTCTTCGAGACGCTGACGCCGGCAACCCTGGCGCGGCTGGACGAGTTCTATGCGCCGGACGCCCGCTTCAAGGATCCGTTCAACGAAGTCACCGGCGTGCGGGCGATCCGGGCGATCTTCGACGGGATGTACCGGCAGGTCGACCGGCCGCGCTTCGTGGTCACCCGCAGCTTCGGCCAGGGCGACGACGCCTTCCTCGCCTGGGACTTCGTTTTCTGCTTCAAGGGTGACGCAAATCGGGAACAGACCATCCGGGGCGCGACTCATATACAGTTCTCCACTGATGGTCGCGTCGCCGTGCACCGGGACTACTGGGACGCCGCCGAAGAGCTGTACGAAAAGCTGCCGGTGATAGGGTCGCTGATGCGCTGGTTGAAGCGTCGCGCCCGGCACTAACCAAGGAAACCGTCATGGCCTCGCTTCTCTACCCGGACCTGTTCCGGTCGCTCGAAGCCGTCCGCTGGAACATGGAGAAGGACGTTCCGTGGGACAAGTTCGACGCCAGCCTGCTCAACGACGACCAGGCGCGCACGATCAAGATGAACGCCATCACCGAGTGGTCCGCGCTGCCGGCCACGGAGATGTTCCTCCGCGACAACCGCGGCGACTCGGATTTCTCGGCGTTCATGTCGGTGTGGTTCTTCGAGGAGCAGAAGCACGCGCTGGTGCTGATGGAGTACCTGCGGCGCTTCCGCCCTGACCTCGTGCCGACCGAGGAGGAACTGCACGCCGTCCGCTTCGAGTTCGACCCGGCGCCGCGGCTCGAGACCCTTATGCTGCACTTCTGCGGCGAGATCCGGCTGAATCACTGGTACCGCCGGGCGGCCGAGTGGCACACGGAACCGGTGATCAAGGCCGTCTACCGTCTCCTTTCGCAGGACGAGGCGCGCCACGGCGGCGCCTACCTGCGCTACATGAAGAAGTACCTCGGCGAGGTGGGCGACCAGGCCCGGGCGGCGTTCGCCAAGATCGGCGTCCTGATGGCCTCGGCCCGCCGCACGGACAAGGCGCTGCACCCGACCAATCTCCACGTCAACCAGTCGCTTTTCCCGAACGACACCGTACAATCGCGCCTCCCCGATCCGGGCTGGCTCGAACACTGGCTCGACGAACAAATACGGTTCGACAAAGAATGGGAGACCAAGGTCGTCGAGCGGATCCTGCACAACCTGTCGCTGCTGTTCGAGCGCACCTTCAATTCGGTCCAGGATCTGAATCGGTATCGCAAGGAGATTGCCGCGCGCCTGCAGTCCGGTGGCGCAGCGCCGCAGTCGGCCTGAGCGCGCGCGGCCGCTCCGAAGCGCGCAGCGCGGAGGGTCGTTCAGTGACCGCGTCCGCTCCATCGCGCGGAGTCGCCCGGTGATTCCGCGCCACGTCCCGCTAGTCGAAACCACCCGTGGCGGCACCACGGAGTGCGTGCATTACGGTTCGATTGCCGTCACCGACCCGTCCGGCCGGCTGATCACCGCCGTCGGGGATCCCGACTCGCTCAACTTCACCCGCTCGGCGTTGAAGCCCCTGCAGGCGCTGCCGTTCGTCGAGGACGGCGGCATGGAACGCTACGGTTTCACGTCGCACGAGCTGGCGACTGATGTGCTCGAGCCACAGCGGCGAGGCGATGCACGTCGCCATCGTCCAGCGCATCCTGGCGAAAGCCGGCGCCGACGCATCGCAGCTGCAGTGCGGCTGCCACGCGCCGAGCTTCTTCACCGCCACCGAGACGACGCCACCGGCCGGTGCCCAGTGGTCTGCCCTGCATCACAACTGCTCGGGCAAGCACGCGGGCTTCCTCGCGTACTGCCGGATGCATGATCAACCGTTCGAGACCTACCTCGACCCAGGGCATCCGCTGCAGCAGCGCATCCGCACGACCGTGGCGCGCTTCGGCAACGGCGAGGGCCTGGCGTGGGGCATCGACGGCTGCAGCGCGCCGAACTGCGCCATGCCGCTCAAGCGTCTGGCGCAGACGTATGCGCGCATCGCGGCCGGCGACGCGCCCGAGCTGCGCGCGCTCTTCTTCGCGATGTCCCGTCACCCGGATCTCGTGTCCGGCACGCGCCGGATGGACCTCGCGATCATGCAGGCCGGCGCGGGCGACTGGGTCAGCAAGGCAGGCGCCGACGGCATGCAGGCGATCGGCGTGCAATCCAAGGGCATGGGCATCGCGATCCGCATCGCCGACGGCAACCCGCGCGCGCTGCACGCCGCGACCGTCGCCGCGCTGGAGCAGCTGGGCCTGCTCGACGATCCGAGCGGCACCCCGCTGGCGGCCTACGACTGCCCGCCGATCCGCAACTATCGGGGCATCGAAACCGGCGGAGTGGTGCCGGTGTTCAAGCTGCGCAGCGCCTGACGCGCGGAGTCAGCCGAGCGCCACCCCGCCGCGCGGCGAGCGGATCACGGCAGCGAGGCACTTCGGTCCCGACTTCAGGTCCACCGGCCCCGCGATCCTCAGTTCGCGGAACAGCGCGACGATGCCGCTGGTGCCGAGCACCGCGGCGGGATGCGACAAGTGCAGCGACACCAGTTCGCACCCGCTGTCGGGAAGCACGTCGCAGGGGTGATGGACGACACCGTCGTCGCCTTCCTCCCACTGGATCGCCGTCGGCAGGACGCCGCCCCACGCGAGCGACCCGTCGTCCGGCACCGAGATCTTCCAGCGAAACGCGTTGCGCACCATCGGCATGATCTCGCCGAGATCGGGCACGCGCGCGCACGCGGACGCGAGCGACGGCGTGCGAACGACCCACGTGATCAGCGCCGGGGCGGTCTCGAGGCGCGCCTGCATCTCGGGCTCGTCGAGCGAGAACCAGCGCGGACGCGCCGGCGCCTGCCCGGCAGGGTCGATCGCGATCACCTCCAGGTAGCAGCGCGGTCCGAGGCGTAGCAGCGCGTTGTGCGTGCCCATCGCGACGTGCTGACCGCCGGGCACCGGTCGCGCGCCGAGTCGTTCTTCCACCCACGCGACACCGGCGTCGAGCGACGTCGCGGCGATGACGATGTGATCGAGTTCGCTGCGTTCCATCACGCCAGCTTCGGGCGCTCGGCGCGCCGGGCCGGCGCGCCGCTCCAGGGTGAAAGCCGGCCGGATCACCGCCCGAGGATGCCTCGCAGGATGTTGACCGGGTCGGGCAGTTTGTCTTCCTGCTTCTTCTCCGCGGCGGCCGGCGCGGCCGGGTCCTGCGCCTGGGACTGCGGACGGCCGCCGGAACCGCGCTGCATCTCGCTCATGTCCATGCCGAGCATCGCGTTCGCGACGCTCTTCACGCGCACCTTCACCGCCCACTGCGGCTCCCACGCGATCTTCGGATCCGTGGGCCGCGGCGGATGCACGAGGTTCAGTTCGTTGCCGTAGGCGATCATCCGCAGCATCGCGCCACCGCCTTCGCCGAAGATGCCTTTCGGCACGGCGCAGCGGGTGACCGTCGGCGCGAGCAGCACTTTCTCCTGCAGCCAGCGATCGACCGCCGGGTTGGTCTGGTAGTCGACCAGGCCCGAACCGGTCTCCGGCACCTCGCTCGACGTCCAGAACACCATCTCCGGATCCGAGCCGCCGCCCATGCCGCCCTTCGCCCCCATCGCGGCGATGAAGTACGCGCGCGCGGTGGGCAAGGCCGCCCACTCGAGCTGGGTGGAGCCGCCGGCGTCGGTCTGCTTCAGCGCGATCTCCGGCATGATGTCCTGCGCGGCGGGGATGCCGAACTTGAAGCCTTCCGGCACGCCCTGCCCGGTGAACGCGTGCTCGCCGACGAGCGAGGCGTTGGGCGGAACCATGCGCGCGTCCGGTTCGTTCGGCCACAACGGCCGGCCCGCCGCGCTGTGCGCCCCGCGTTGCGTGGCACGGCGCGACACGAAGAACTTGCCGTACTCGTCCGGCTTCGCGGTCGCCATGTCGAGCACGCGCGGCTGGCCCGCGCGCACCGTTTCGCCACAGCCCCAGTAGAGGTACATCTTGCCCTTGGGTCGCTCGTACTCGTGCGGCACGACCGAATCGTCGGTGGGCGCCGGCGTCGGCTTGTCGATCTTCGGCGAGACCAGTTTCAGCGTCGGCGCGAGCTGCGTGCCCGCCGGCACGGCCTGCAGCGCCTCGGCCAGCGACGGGTTGCGGCTGGTGTACAGCGTGACGTCGACCCAGCGCCCGGCCGAACTCGTCTGCGTGTTGCCGAATGCGTTCTTCGCGCCCTGCCCGCCGCCGAACATGCCGCCCATCATCGACATCGGGCTGGCTCCCGGGCCACCGCCCATGCCGGGCATGCCGAACCCGGAGAACGTCGCGACGTCGATCCACGCCTGCGACACCGGCGGCTTCACGACCTGGGTCGGGCCCTTGCCTGCCTGCGCGCCTGCCACGCCGGCCGCGAGCGCCATGCCTATTCCGAGCAACGAGCGGTTCCGGTTGTTCATGCTTCCCTCCGAGGACTCGACACAGGTGACGACATCAACTTGGCCATTCTCGACCGCCCGCAGCCGCTTTCAGTAGCGCCAAGAGGGGGTCCGGGGCCTCTTTGACCGCGGTCAGTGCAACGGCCGCGGCACTTCCTAGCCTGAATCTACCAGCGCCACGGAATCGAGGAGACCCTCCCATGAGATCACAGAGCCTGAAGATCAGGGACGTTGCAGTACACCAGCCGGTGACGGCGCGCGTCAGCGAGTCGATCGGCACCTGCGCCCGCCGGATGCACGACGAACACGTCGGCTGCCTGGTGGTCGTGGAACAGAACGACGGCTCCGAGTTCCCGGTCGGCATGCTGACCGACCGCGACATCGCCATCGAGGTCGTCGCATTCGGCCTCGACCCGGCGACGATGACCGCGGGCGACGTGATGAGCGAGCGGCCGGCCGTGGTGGAGGAGGACGACGACCTGCTCGACGCGCTGGCGCACATGCGCGAGCGCGGCGTGCGGCGACTGCCCGTCGTGCGGCCCGATGGCGCGCTCACCGGAATGCTCGCGCTCGACAACCTGCTCGAGGCGCTCGGCGAGGAAATCGACGGCGTCGTCGGCGTGATGCGGGCGCAGCGCACGAAGGAACTGCGGTTGCGGTCCTGACGGAACCCGCACCCGTCGATCCGGACCGATGGCAGCCAGCAACGCCCGCATCGCCGCCGTCTTCGAGGAGATCGCCGACCTGCTCGAGGTGCAGGGCGAGAACCCGTTCCGGATCCGCGCCTATCGCAACGCGGCGCGCACGGTGAACCAGCAGCGCCCGGCGTTCGCGGAACGCGCCGCACGCGGCGAGGAACTCGGCAAGCTCGCCGGGGTCGGCGCCGACCTCGACGCCAAGATCCACGAGATCGCGCGCACGGGCAACTGCGAACTGCTGCAGGAACTGCGGCGCGCCGTGCCCCGCGGCACGGCCTCGCTGCTGCGGATTCCCGGCCTGGGGCCGAAGCGCGTGCGCGCACTGTCGGAACGGCTCGACATCCACACGCCCGTGCAGTTGCGGGAGGCCGCGCAGAGCGGACGCATGCAGGCGCTGCGCGGCTTCGGCCCGAAGACGACGGCCCACGTGCTGCGCGCGCTGGCGACCGACCGCAGCAAGAAGGAGCGCGTGCCGCTCGCGCTCGCGCAGCGCGACGCCCGGGCGGTGCTCGATCACATGCGAAGCGCGCCGGGCATCGCCGACGTCGTCGTGGCCGGCAGCATCCGCCGCCAACGCCCGACCGTCGGCGACATCGACCTGCTCGCGATAGGGACCGGCGGTGAAGGGATCGCACGCCACTTCGCCGGCTTCCCTCGCTTCCGCGAGATCCTCGCCGAGGGCGCGACCAAGGCAAGCGCCGTGCTCGACAGCGGAATGCAGGTCGACCTGCGCGTGGTTCCGGCCGACAGCTTCGGCGCCGCGCTGCTCTACTTCACCGGCCCGAAGGCGTTCAACATCGAGCTGCGCAAGCGCGCGATCGACCGGGGGCTGAAGCTCAACGAGTACGGTCTCTACGACGGCACGCGGCGGGTCGCCGGCGGGACCGAGGCCTCGGTGCTCGACGCCCTCGGCGTCGGCTGGGTCGCGCCGGAAGCGCGCGACGCGGCGGTGGACACGCTCGTGCTCGCCTGACCCGGTCCGGCTCGACCACGTCGACCTGCGGCTCCGGATGCCGCCGGTCGGTAGAATTCGCGCCTTTGCCCGCCGCCGTTGCCAGGCACTCCCCGCGCATGCTCACCCAACAGAAGCTCCAGGTCATCGCCCTGCTCCGCCAGGCACTCGCGGGGCTCGGCGTCGCCGAAGCGAACGTCGTGCTGGAGCGGCCGAAGGTCGAGGCCCACGGCGACGTCGCGACCAACGTGGCGCTGCAGATCGCGAAGGGCCTGAAGCGCAACCCGCGCGACGTCGCCACGGCGATCGTCGACGCGCTGAAGGTCAACCCGGCGGCGTCCGGCCTGATCGAATCGGCCGAGGTCGCGGGACCGGGCTTCATCAACCTGCGCATCGCGCCGGCGGCCAAGCTCGAGGTCGTGCGGCAGGCGCTGCGCGAGCGCGACTGCTTCGGAACGTCGTCGGAACACGCCGGGCATCGGGTGATGGTGGAGTTCGTGTCGGCCAATCCGACCGGTCCGCTGCACCTCGGCCACGCGCGCCAGGCGGCGCTCGGCGACGCCCTCGCCAACCTGCTCGGTGCGCAGGGCTGGCAGGTGTCGCGCGAGTTCTACTACAACGACGCCGGCGTGCAGATCGCCAACCTCGCGCTGTCGGTCCAGGCGCGCGCGCGCGAACTGCTCGGCGAAGCGATCGAGTTTCCCGAGACCGGCTATCGCGGTGAATACATCGTCGAGATCGCGCGCGAGTTCCTCGCCAAGGGCACCGCGCCCGTGCGCGACGGCGAACCGGTGACGGCCAGCGGCGATCCCGAGGACATCGACGCGGTGCGGCGCTTCGCGGTCGCCTGCCTGCGCAACGAGCAGGACCGCGACCTCGCCGCGCTCGGCGTCGCCTTCGACAACTACTACCTCGAGTCGTCGCTGTACCTGGACGGCAAGGTCGAGGCCGCGGTCGACGCGATGGTGAAGTCGGGCATGACGTTCGAGGCCGACGGCGCGCTGTGGCTCAAGACGACGGAGATCGGCGACGTCGGCGGCATGGGCGGCCCGGCGATCGACGACAAGGACCGCGTGATGCGGAAGTCGGACGGCAGCTACACCTACTTCGTGCCCGACGTCGCGTATCACATCACCAAGTTCCAGCGCGGCTTCGGGAAGGTCATCAACATCCAGGGCACCGACCACTACGGCACGGTGGCGCGCGTGCGCGCCGGACTGCAGGCCGCCGGCAAGGCGCTCGGCGTCGCCGTTCCGAAGGGCTACCCGGATTACGTGCTGCACAAGATGCTGCGGGTCACGAAGGGCGGCGAGGAAGTGAAGATGAGCAAGCGCGCCGGCACCTACGTGACGCTGCACGACCTGCTGGAGTGGGTCGGTCCCGACGCCACGCGCTTCTTCCTGGTGTCGCGCAAGGCGGACACGGAGTTCGTGTTCGACGTCGACCTCGCGCTGTCGCAGAGCGAGGACAACCCGGTCTACTACGTGCAGTACGCGCACGCGCGGATCTGTTCGGTGTTCGCGCAGGCGGCCGACAAGGGCCATGCCGTGCCGGACGAAGCGGCCGCGCTGAAGTCCGACCTCACGCCGCTGACGAGCGCGCGCGAACAGGGCCTGATGAGCCGGCTCGCCGAGTACCCCGAGGTGCTGGCCGTGGCCGCGACCGAACTCGCGCCGCACCAGCTCGCCTTCTACCTGAAGGACCTCGCGGCCGACTTCCACGGCTACTACAACGCCGAGCGCGTGCTCGTCGACGAGGTCGCCACGCGCGAGGCCAGGCTGGCGCTGCTGCTCGCGACGCGCCAGGTGCTGCGCAACGGGCTCGCGCTGCTCGGCGTTTCCGCGCCGGAGAAGATGTAGTGGTCCGGCCGGGCGCGAGCGCTCATCCGGCCGCATGGAGGCTCGCGTGTATGAGTCACGCAACCGGCGCCGCAGAACCCGCCCCAAGTAAACTGGCGCGGATGACGCCTTCCTCGAACTCGCAGCGCGGCAACACCCTGCTCGGTTTCGTCCTCGGGCTGGTGCTCGGGCTCGGCATTGCCGTCGCGGTCGCGCTCTACATCACGAACGCGCCGGTACCGTTCTTGACCAGGGTGAAACCGGCCAGCGAGTCGGTCAATCCGGCCACGGCGGACGACCCGAACAAGCCGCTGTACGCCCCCGCCCCCAACGCCAAGGGCGGAGCTCCGGCCGCGGCGACGCCGAAGGCCGACGCGGCGACGGACCCGAAAGCCGCGCCCCCGCCCGCCGAAAAGGGCGCTGCGCCGGCAGTCGCCGACGATGGCTCGCGCTTCCTGCTGCAGGCCGGAGCGTTCCGGTCGCACGACGATGCAGATGCGATGCGCGCCCGTCTCGCGCTGCTCGGCTTGGACTCCAAGATCTTCCCTCTCGAGCAAGGCGGCGCCACGCTGTACCGCGTCCGCCTGGGCCCCTACGGCAACCTCGACGACGTCAACCGGATCCGCAAGACGATGGCGGAGAACAGCATCGACGTTCAGCTGATCCGCCTGAAGTAGCCGTCCGGCCGCCCGGCGACCCCCGGGTGAACCCCTGTCAGCCGCGCCTGTCAGAATTGCGTTGTAACGAAGACCCCTTCCGGAGAGAACACGCATGTCGAGCCTGTCGCTACGCCGCCGCCACCTGCTGATTGCCGCCGCCCTTGCCCCCTGCCTGGCGCATGCGCAGGCGCGCACGCCCCAGGAGGTGAAGGACTTCACGCTCGTCAAACCGCCCCAGCCCACCGAAGGCGGCAACAAGATCGAGGTGCTGGAGTTCTTCCAGTACACCTGCCCGCACTGCGCGTCGTACGACCCGATCCTCGCCGCGTGGCGCAAGACGCTTCCGGCCGACGTCGACTACCGCCGCAACCCGATCGCCTGGAACGACCAGACGCTGCCGCACGTGAAGATCTACTTCACGCTCGAGGCGCTGAAGAAGACCGAGGAGCTGCACGCCAAGGTGTTCAGGGCGGTCCAGGTCGATCGCCGGCCGCTGCTGAAGACGGACGAAATCGCGGACTTCATGGCAGCCAACGGGATCGACCGCAAGCAGTGGCTCGACACCTTCAACTCGTTTGCCGTCGGGACCCGCGCGTCGCGTGCCGGCCAGGTGTGGAAGGCCTACAAGGTCGACGGCACGCCAGCGATGGCGATCGACGGCAGGTTCATGACGGCGCCGCACATGGTCGGCTCGCGCGAAGGCAGCCTGCCCGTGATGGACTACCTGATCCAGCGTGCGCGCGCCGAGCGCGGCGGCAAGAAGTAGAACGGACCCGAGTCCGAGCGACGGCCCGCCGCTGGCGGGCCGTTTTCATTCGGCGCTCCGCACTAGTGTGCGCACTCGTTTCCGATGCCGCGGCCGCTATGCTTCGACCCGTCGTACGCGGGCGCCTCACCCTGACCATGCTCGTCCTCGTCGCCGCGCTCGCCCACCAACCCATTGAGAAGCCCGCATGAACGCCTTCCCGTCCGATCGACGTCGCAGCAAGCTCCCGATCCTCATCGTTCTCCTCGTGATCGTCGTCGCCGCCATCGCCGGCGGTTCTTACATGCTCGCGCCACGCTTCGAGTCCGAACCGCCGCAGATCGCCGTCTCGCCGAATGCCGACGCGCTGGGCGTGGCACCGCTCGAGATCCAGGTTTCCGACAAGGGCGCCGGCCTGAAGTCCGTCACGGCGACGCTGTCGCAAGGCGGGACCGAACACAAACTCGCCGCCGAGCAGTTCGACAAGGCCGTGAGCGAGAAGAGGATCGCGGTGGCCCTGGCGAAGGTGCCCGGCGTGAAGGAAGGACCCGCGGTGCTCCGCGTCACCGCGCGCGATGCCTCGCTGTGGCGCTTCTTCGCCGGCAACGACGCCGCGCTGGAAAGGAACGTCACGATCGACATCACGCCGCCCACGCTGGAACTCATCGCCGACGACCGCTACGTGAATTTCGGTGGCGTCGGTGCGATCGTCTACAAGGCGTCGCCGGACACGGCGACCAGCGGCGTGAAGATCGGCGACTACTTCTTCCGCGGCTTCCCCGGCCAGGTGAAGGACCATCCGGACCACTTCCTGGCCCTCTTCGCGCATCCGTACAACGTCTCGCCCGAGGCGAGGCCCACGCTGGTCGCCACCGACAAGGCCGGAAACACGCGCGAGATGCGGCTCGCCTACGAGTTGAAGAACGTCAAGTACAAGAAGAGCACCATCGCCCTGTCGGACAGCTTCCTGCAGAACAAGATCACGCCGCTGCTCGCCGACGCGTCCGCCCGGCAAGGCGCGCCGAAGGACGTCTTCGTCGCCGTGAACAAGCAGTTGCGCAAGCAGAACGAGGCCGACATCACCGCGGTCACGAAGAAGACCACTCCCACGATCCTGTGGAAGGACGCGTTCGCCCAGCTCAGCAACTCGAAGGTCGAGGCGAACTTCGCGGACGAGCGGACGTACACGTACAAGGGCGAGGCCATCGATGTCGCGTACCACCTCGGCTACGACCTCTCGGTGACGAAGAACTACCCGGCCGAAGCGGCGAACAGCGGCACGGTGGCCTTCACCGGCGACCTGGGCATCTACGGCAACACGGTGATCCTCGACCACGGGCTCGGCCTCTACACGCTCTACAGCCACCTGAACTCGATCGACGTGAAGCTGGGCGACACCGTCGCCAAGCGCCAGGTCCTCGGCAGGACGGGCGAGACCGGACTCGCCGCCGGCGACCACCTGCACTTCGGGGTCTACCTCGACGGCGTCGCGGTGCTGCCGGTGGAGTGGTGGGACCAGAAGTGGATCGACGACAACATCACGCCCAAGCTGGAAGGCCGGAGCGGGCAGGAGATCGCGGAAGCGCAGCAGCCGGCGAAGGCGACGCGCAAGGGTGCGGCGAAGAAGCGGCGATAGCGCCTGCCGCGAGCCAGCCCGGCCGGCCCGGTGGCGCCGGCCGCGCCATCGAGGCCGACGCGCCGCGGCGCCGCGCGCGATCGTGCGCGGCCAGCCTCCGTCCAACCTGGCGACGTACACTTCCCGCATGCCGATGAACGTCTTCATCACCGGTGCGTCGAGCGGCATCGGCGAGGCGCTCGCGAAGGAGTTTGCCTCGCGCGGCGCCACGCTCGGTCTCGTCGCGCGCCGCCGCGAAGCGCTCGAAGCGCTGGCCGCGACGCTGCCCGGAAGCCACCACGTGTACGCGGTCGACGTGACCGACAAGGACGCGCTGATCGCGGCCGGCCGCGCGTTCGAGCAGGCGGCGGGCGGAGTCGACATCGTGATCGCCAACGCGGGCATTTCCGTCGGCGTCAAGACCGAGCACTACGAGGATCTCGCGCAGTTCGAGAAGGTGCTGACGACCAACGTGCTCGCCATGGCGTACACCTTCCATCCGTTCATCGCGCGGATGAAGTCGGTGCGCCGCGGGACGCTGGTCGGCATCGCGAGCGTCGCGGGGATCCGCGGATTGCCGGGCTCCGATGCGTACTGCGCCTCGAAGTCCGCCGCGATCACGTATCTCGAAAGCCTGCGCGTCGAGATGGCGAAACATCACGTCACCGTCGTGACGATCTCGCCCGGCTTCATCCGCACGCCGCTGACGGCCAGGAACCCGTACGGCATGCCGTTCCTGATGGACGTGGCGGACTTCGCGCCACGTGCGGCCGACGCCATCGTCGCCGGCGTTCGTTACCGGACCATTCCGTGGCAGATGGGCGTCGTCACCGCGCTGATGCGCCTCGTGCCGCGCTGGCTGTTCGACCGGCTGGTGGCCAACCGGCGGCAGAAGCCACGCGCTGTGACCAACCCGCCCTAGACCACCATGCCCCTGGCTCTCGGCTGCATCGCCGACGACTTCACCGGCGCCACCGACCTCGCCAACACGCTGACGAAGGGCGGCCTGCGCACGGTGCAGGTCAACGGCGTTCCGCGCGCCGACCTGACCCTCCCGGAGGCCGACGCGGTCGTGGTCGCGCTGAAGTCGCGGACGGCGCCGGTCCGCGAGGCCGTCGACCAGTCGTTGCGCGCGCTCGCCTGGCTGCAGTCGCGCGGCGCCGACCGGTTCCTGTTCAAGATCTGCTCGACGTTCGACTCGACCGACGCCGGCAACATCGGTCCCGCCGCCGACGCCTTGCTCGACGCGCTGGGCGGCGATCTCGCGCTCGTGTGCCCGGCCTTCCCCGCCAACGGCCGCACGGTGTACCAGGGGCACCTGTTCGTGGGCGCGCAGCTCCTGTCGGACTCGCCGATGCGCGATCACCCGCTCACCCCGATGCGCGATGCCGAGCCTCGTGCGCGTGCTCGGCCGGCAGACACGCCACAAGGTGGGCCTGCTGCCGCACGCGTTCGTGCGCTTCGGCGCCGAGGCCGTGCACACCGCCATCGAGCGGCTGCGGTCGGACGGCATCCGCTACGCGATCGCCGACGCCACCGACGACGAGGACCTGCACGTCCTCGCGCGGGCGGCGCGCGACCTGCCGCTGCTGGTGGGCGGCTCGGGCATCGCGCTCGGGCTGCCCGAGAATGCGCGGGCACGCGGGACCGCACCGGCGCGCGACCTCGCCGAGGCCGACGTGCCGCGCGGAGGGCCGGCACTCGTCCTCGCGGGGAGTTGCTCGCAGGCGACGCGCGGACAGGTCGACTGGTTCTCTCGCCAGCATCCTGCCCGCCGGCTCGATGCGGCCGCCCTCGTCGCGGGCCGTGGCGAACTCGACGCGGCCACGCGTTGGCTGCACGAGCACGTGGCGCGGGGCCCGTGCCTGATCCACTCGAGCGCGGCGCCCGCCGACGTGCAGGCGTTGCAGGACGCGCTTGGCACCGGGGGGCGCGAGCGCGCCGCCGCGGCCATCGAGTCGGCCTTCGCCCACCTCGCGCGACAGGCCGTCGCGGCCGGCGTGCGCCGGCTCGTCGTCGCCGGCGGCGAGACTTCGGGCGCGGTCGTGCAGGCGCTCGGCATCGAAGCGCTCGCCATCGGCGCGGAGATCGACCCGGGCGTGCCGTGGACGGCGACGCCAGGGGACCGCTCCGCTCGCGCTGGCCCTCAAGTCGGGGAACTTCGGCAGCGTCGACTTCTTCGCCAAGGCGCTCGCCGCGACCGATGCCGGCTGAACCGCTGCGCGACAGCGCCGGCGTGCTGCACGCGCCGGCGCCCGCCGCGCGCATCGTGTCGCTGGTGCCGTCGATCACGGAACTGCTGTTCGACCTCGGCCTCGGCGCGCTCGTCGTCGGCCGCACCGGGTTCTGCGTCCGCCCCGAGCCCGCGGTCCGCGACGTACCGAAGGTCGGCGGCACCAAGGACGTGAAGCTCGACGCGCTGCGCGCGCTGCGACCCACGCACGTCATCGTCAACGTCGACGAGAACGAGGCCGGCGCCGTCGAGGCCATGCGGCGCTTCGTGCCGCACATCGTGGTGACGCATCCCAACGCGCCCGAGGACAACCTGGCGCTGTACGCGCTGCTGGGCGCGCTGTTCGGCGCGGAGCAGCGGGCCGGGGAACTCGCCGCGGCGCTGCGGAACGAACTCGACCTGTGCCGGCAATCCGAGCTGGCCGCGCGAGCGGGTGCTCTACCTGATCTGGAAGGATCCGTGGATGACGGTCGCGGCGGACACGTACATCGCCCGCACGCTCGCCCGCGTTGGCTGGGAGGTGACCACGCCGCCGGGCGGCTGGGCGGGCGCGGCGCGGTATCCGCAGGTCGACGACGTCGTCGCGGCCGCGAACGCCGTCGACCGCGTGCTGCTGTCGACCGAGCCCTTCCCGTTCACCGAGGCACACGCGCAGGAACTGCGCACGCAGGTTGCGCCGCCGGTGCGGCTGATCGATGCGGAGATGACGAGCTGGTACGGCAGCCGCGCGATCCCGGGGCTCGCGTACCTGCGCGAGCTGCGGCGCGCGGCGTCAGCGCACGGCGCGTAGCGCCGCGAAGCTGCGCTCGAGGTCGGCGACGAGGTCGTCCGCGTCCTCGAGTCCCGCCGAGATGCGGAACAAGCCGTCCCTCGAACGGGACACGGCGCGATCGTGCGCTCCGGGAACGCCGGGATCATCAGGCTCTCGTAGCCGCCCCACGAATAGCCGCGCCCGAACAGCTGCGCGCTGTCGACCAGCGCCTCCAGCGCGCCGGCCGGCAGTCCGGGCCTCAGCACGACGCCGAACAGCCCGGACGCGCCGCTCATGTCGCGCTTCCACAGCGCGTGGCCGGGATCGTCGGGCAGCGCCGGATACAGCACACGCTCCACCTCCGGCTGCTCGCGCAGCCAGGCGATGAGCCACTCGGCGTTCGCGCGATGCAGCGCCAGCCGTGCGCCCATCGAGTGCAGGCCGCGGTGCGCCAGGTAGACGTCGTCCGCGGCGGTGGTGAGGCCGTAGAAGTGCATCGCCTCGCGGATCGCGGGCCACGCCCGTTCGTTGACGGTCAGCGTGCCCATCAGCAGGTCGGAGTGGCCGCCGATGTACTTGGTCGCCGCGTGCAGCGAGACGTCGACGCCGTGCGCCAGCGGCTGGAAGTAGAGCGGCGTCGCCCACGTGTTGTCGATCACGCTGAACGCGTCGCGCCGGCGCGCGATCGCCGCCAGTCGCGGCACGTCCTGCATTTCAAATGTCAGCGAGCCCGGCGACTCGAGGAAGAGCACGCGCGTGGTCGGACGGAAGAGTTGTTCCAGTTCGTCGCCGATGCACGGGTCGTAGAACGTCGTGTCGATGCCGAATCGCGACAGCGTCTGCCGGCTGAAGCGGCGCGTCGGCCCATACACCGAGTCGGGGATGAGTACGTGGTCTCCGGCGCGTACGAACGCAAGCAGCGCCATCGTGCAGGCGGCGAGGCCGGTCGGCAGCGCCCAGCTGCGGTAGCCGCCCTCCAGCGCGTTGAGCGCGGCGTAGAACGCCTGGTGGGTCGGCGTGCCGTAGATGCCGTAGGTGGCGACTTCGTCGTCGCCGGCGAGCCGCGCCTGCGACCGCGCCTTCATGTCGGCAACGCTGTCGTGCAGCACTGTGGACCCGCGCACCAGCGGCGGATTGACGTAGTCGAAGCTGGTCGCGCGGTCGCGACCGCCGGTGACGAGCCTGGTGGCGGGCCGGCGCGGGTTGCTGGAGTCGTCTCTGTTCATGCGGTCGTGAAGCGGTAGACGCCGTCGTCGTGGAGTCGGCGCGTGATGCTGCCCTCGTACCAAAGCGCGTGCAGGTGCGCGAGCGCCTCGCCGAGCGCGAACGTGGTCTGGTGCAGGTCGAGGGCGCGCTTGAACAGCAGCGGCACGATCGACGCGGCGGTCTGCGGCGTCGCGCACGCGGCCAGCACCTCCGCGAGGCGGTCGGCGTGGTGGGCGTGCTGCTGCGCGATGCGCGCGTGCAGCCCGGTGAACGGCTTGCCGTGCGACGGCAGCACGAGCGTGTCGGCCGGCAGCAGCAGCAGGCGGTCGAGCGAGTGCAGGTAGCGCGGCAGCGGATTGCCGTCGGGCTCGAGGTCGAACACGCTGACGTTGGTCGAGATGCGCGGCAGCACCATGTCGCCCGAGATCAGCAGCTTGTCGTCCTCGCAGAACAGCGACACGTGCTCGGGCGCGTGGCCGAAGCCGACGATCGCGCGGAACACGCGCTTCGCGTGCGCGGGACCCACCGCGATCTCGTCGCCGTCCTGCACGCGCCGGAAGCTCGCGGGGCACGAGGGCACCAGCTTCGGATAGTGGCCCGAGCCGCGCGCGCGCACCCTGGCGAGCGCGTCCGGATCGGCGAGTCCGTTGCGCGCGAAGTGGCCCGCGGCCGAGTCTCCGGTGGTCTGGTCGGCGCCGAGCGACAGGAAGCGGCCGAACGCGTATTCGGCGGCCGACATCCACAGCGGCGCGCTCCACCGCGCCCTGTCGCCGCCGGCGACGAGCCAGTACGCGAGGCCGAAGTGGTCCGGATGGAAGTGCGTGCACAGCAGCCGCACCATGGGGAGCCCGCCGAACGCGCTGTCGAACAGCCGCTCCCATGCCTGCCTGGTGACGTCGCTGCTGATGCCGCTGTCGACGACGGTGTATCCCGCGCGGCCGTCGACCTCGTCGTCCAGTACCCACAGGTTGATGTGGTCGAGCGCGAACGGCAGCGGCATACGCACCCAGTGCACGCCCGGGCGCAGCGTGGTCCACGTGCCGAGGGCGGGCACGTCCGGCCACGGGTAGTGCAGTTCGTGCTCGTGGGGATTCAAGTCGCCAACTTGACGTTTACGGAAACTGACGCGATTCTACGGCCGCCATGGCGACACCGCGCGAACCGAAGGAAGGCACGACCTACTCCATCACGGAGCTGGCGAACGAGTTCGACGTCACGCCGCGCGCGATCCGCTTCTACGAGGACCAGGGCATCCTGCAGCCGCAGCGCACCGGCCGCTCCGGCCTCACGCGCGTGTACTCCCACCGCGACCGCACGCGGCTCAAGCTCACTCTGCGCGGCAAGCGCCTCGGCCTGACGCTCACGCAGGTGCGCGAGCTGATCGACATGTACGAGACGCCGAAGGACGCGTCGGCGCAGGCCAGGCGCTTTCTCGCCGTGCTGGAGCAGCACCGGCGCGCGCTCGAGCAGCAGCGCGAGGACATCCAGGTGACGCTGGCGGAGATCGGGCAGCACGAAGCCGAGTGCAGGCGGCTGCTGGGGCGCGCGGGGCGGCGTGCGCGATGAAGGTTCGGAGAGATCGCTGTCGCAGACTGTCGGGGTCGTAGGCCAGGCGTCATCGGGCACAACCGTCGGATGTCCGCTTCTCGCCGAAAGCTCCACTACCCCGCGGAATCAGCGATGAGGCGCTTGCCAAGGCAGACCGCTTCGTCCTGGACGTAGCCGAGGCGGCGGTAGAACTCGACCACAGCTGCGTTGGTGGAACGAACAAGCAGATTGACCTTGGGGACGCCAGCGCTCACGAACAACTGCTCAACGTGCTGCATCAGCTGCCTGCCATGGCCATGACAACGATGGGCCGGCGCTACCGCGAGGTAGTTGACCCATCCACGGTGGCCGTCGTACCCCGCCATGACGGTCGCGATCAGTTCTTCGTCGTCGGTCCCGACAAGGAACCACTCCGGTTGCACTCCAAGCTTGCGCGCGATGTCCTTGTGGGGATCGTTCCACGGACGTGTGACGCCACATTCCTGCCAGAGGGAAACAACGGCTGGTTCGTCCGAGGCGCGGTAAGAGCGGACTTTCATGGAACGAGCATCGAGCGTTGACGCCGGCAATCCTATCGTGTCCGCCATCCGGCAAGGAAATGGGTCGCCCTACACTACGCATCGGCCAACTTGCTCAAACCCAGCCCGTTCGCCATCGTCACTGGCCCGACGGTGCGGTCCGAGCTTCCAGGACATTCGAGGCGCCTTGCTAGCGGTGCAGATCACCGCCATCATGACGATCGTGTTTTCCAGGCTTGTGCGCGCGCGGCCGATCGCGATGCAGTTGTCCATGAGCAGGCTCTAGGCCCGGACGCAGCGCATGGCCAACCCGCTCGAGGCCATTGCCGGCCTGTTCAAGGCCGCCGCCGTGAACTGGGTGAAGGACTACGCGCAGAGCATGGGCGCGGCGCTGGCCTTCTACACCATCTTCTCGATCGCGCCGCTGCTGCTCATCGTGATCGCCATCGCCGGCTCCATTTTCGGCGAGGAGGCCGCGCGCGGCGAGATCTACGGCCAGCTGCAGGGCATGCTTGGCTCGCAAGGAGCCATCGCCGTGCAGGGCCTGCTGGAGAGCGTCGGCCAGCGCAGCGCGAGCGTGCCAGCGGCGGCCTTCGGCCTGGTGGTGCTGTTCATCGGTGCCACTTCCGTCTTCGCCGAGCTCCAGGACGCACTCGATCGCATCTGGCGCGCGCCGCAGCGGCACAGGAGCCCAGGCCTGTGGAGCCTGTTACGCGCGCGGCTGCTGTCCTTCGGCATGATCCTGGGCATCGCCTTCCTGCTCATCGTCTCGCTGGCCTTCAGCGCGGCGCTGAGGGCGTTGAGCCGGTGGTGGGACCCGGAATCGACCAGCTGGATCACCTTTACCGGCTTGACCGAACTGTCGCTGAACGTCGTGCTGCTGACCGCGGTGTTCGCGATGATCTACAAGGCCATGCCGCGCGCGAGCATCGCCTGGCGCGATGTCTGGGTGGGCGCGGCGGTGACCTCGGTGCTGTTCATCACCGGCAAGGCGCTGATCGGGCTGTACATCGGCGGCAGCGGCATCACCACGCTCTTCGGCGCAGCGGCATCGTTGATCGTGGTGCTGCTGTGGGTGTACTACTCGGCGCAGATCTTCCTGTTCGGCGCCGAGTTCACATGGGTCTATTCCCACCAATACGGCTCGCGCCGGAGTCAGCGGCTGCCCGTGCCTGGGTCCGGTGCGTCCGGGCCTGCTTGAGCCGGATCAGCTGAACGCCGGGGTCCGCACTCCATTTTCGGCCAGGTCGGTGTGGGAACGCGATCGTCGGGTCATGGCCGAGCGCGGAACTGGTTCTTCTACCAAGCAGCGACCGCCGACAGCGGGCACACCTTGGGCCGCCGGATCACCCGGCAGATCCAATCAGCCCGATGAGATCGGCGCCATAGCGCTCCAGCTTCTTCTCGCCGACCCCGGAGATATCCGCCAGCGCGTCGAGGCTCGACGGGCGGGACGCCGCGATCGCGCGCAGCGTGCCGTCGTGGAACACCACGTACGCCGGCACCCCGTGTTCCTTGGCGACCGCCGCGCGCCATGCGCGCAGCCGCTCGAACAGCGGCGAGTCGACCGCCGCTTCCGCTACGCCCGACTTGCCCTTGCGCCGACGCGCCGGCGCCGCGGTCGTCCGCCGCAGGCGGATGGTGCGTTCGCCGCGCAGCACCGCCCGGCTCGCGTCCGTCAGCCGCAGCACGTTGTACGTGTCGTAGTCGACTTCGACGATGTGCTCGGCCACCAGCTGCCGCAACAGCAGGCGCCACTCGGCCTCCGACAGTTCCTGGCCGATGCCGAAGGTCGACAGCCGCTCGTGGCCGAACTTCGCGACCTTCTCGGTCGCCTTGCCGCGCAGCACCTCGATGACGTGCGAGGCCGCGAAGCCGAACCCGCTCGCCTGCTGGCACCGGTAGATCGTCGACAGCAGCTTGCGCGCGGGCTCGGTGGCATCGACGAGCTCGGGCGGAGCGAGGCAGTTGTCGCAGTTGCCGCACGGCGTGCTCGCCTCGCCGAAGTACGCGAGCAGCCGCACGCGACGGCAATCGGCCGCCTCGGCGAGCCCGAGCATCGCATCGAGCTTGGCGCCCGACAGCCGCTTGTACGCGGGGTCGGCTTCTGACAACTCGATCAGCCGGCGCTGCTGCACGACGTCCGCGAGGCCGTAGGTCATCCACGCGTCGGCGGGCTCGCCGTCGCGGCCGGCGCGGCCGGTCTCCTGGAAGTAGCCCTCGATGCTCTTCGGCATGTCGACGTGCGCGACGAAGCGCACGTCGGGCTTGTCGATGCCCATCCCGAAAGCGATCGTCGCCACCATCACGAACGCGTCCTCGCCGAGGAAGCGGCGTTGGTTGGCCGCGCGCGTCTTCGCGTCCATCCCGGCGTGGTAGGGCAGCGCCTTGATGCCGTGGCTGTCGAGGAACGCCGCGACCTCGTCCACCGAGTTGCGCGCCAGGCAGTAGACGATGCCGGCGTCGCCCGGATGCTCGTCGCGCACGAACCGCAGCAGCTGCTCGCGCGGCTCGCGCTTCTCGACCACCCGGTAGCGGATGTTGGGGCGGTCGAAGCTGGCGACGAACAGCTTCGGCTCGACCAGCAGGCGCTCGGCAATCTCGGTGCGCGTCGGCACGTCGGCCGTGGCCGTGAGCGCGATGCGCGGCACGGCCGGGAACTGTTCGCGCAGCAGCGAAAGTTGCCCGTACTCGGGGCGGAAGTCGTGGCCCCACTGCGAGACGCAGTGCGCCTCGTCGATGGCGAACAGCGCCAGCCCGGCGCCCCGCTCGAGGTCGCCGAGCAGGCGCAGGCAGCGCTCGGTGACGAGCCGCTCCGGCGCGACGTAGACGAGGTCCAGTTCGCCGGCGCGCAGCCGGCGTTCGACCGCTGCCGCGTCGGCCGAGCTGAGCGTGGAATTGAGGAAGGCCGCGCGCACGCCGACCTCCTCGAGCGCCGCGACCTGGTTCTGCATCAGTGCGATCAGCGGCGAGACGACCACGCCCACTCCCGGCCGCATCAGCGCGGGGATCTGGTACGTGACCGACTTGCCCCCGCCGGTGGGCATCAGCACGAGCGCATCGCCGCCGGCGACCACGTGCTCGATGACCTGCTGCTGGAAACTCCGGAAGCTGTCGTACCCGAAGGTGTGCTTGAGGATGTACTGCGCGCTGCCCGATTCCATCGGCGGAGGGTAGCGAAATGCGGGATCGCGCGGGGCGCGGCGGTGTCGGGCGAGCGGATAACATTCCGGTCCCTCCCCGGTATCGGCCCCGAGCACGCCATGAGCGCCAGCGAACCCGTCCCGACGTCGCGCGAGTTCACCTTCGTCGGCATCGCCTATGGCCTGCACGTCACCGGCCTGTTCATCATCTGGCCGGCGCTGATCGGCCTCGTGCTGGACTACATCAAGCGCGGCGACGTCGAAGGCACGGTGCTGGAGTCGCACTACGGCTGGCTGATCCGCACCTTCTGGTGGTCGCTGCTGTGGGGCGGCCTGGTCCTCGGCGCGATGCTCGCGGTGATCATCCCCGGCGCGGTGCAGGTCGCCGACCTCGCGCGCAGCGGCAACTACCTGTCGATCCCGTGGTCGTTCATCGCCGCCGCCGTCCTCGGCGGCATCGGCCTCGCCGTCGTCTGGTTCTGGACGGTCTACCGGTACACGCGGGGCATCCTGCGGCTGTCGGACGGCCGGGCGGTGCCGTAGGCGCGGCGCGCGTCGGCGGGCGCCGGCAGGCGGGCCGAGTTGACGTTAACGTCAACGTCACCTAGATTTTCAGTCTCGCCCGTCGCCGCCACGCGCTTGCAGCCCCTGATCCCGAGGCACGCATGAACCACCAGCCCCGCAATCCCGACTTCGAGGCGCGCGTGCGCGGTTCGTTCGCGCGCCAGAACGCGATGGGACTGATCGGCGCGCGCATGACGCGCGTGGAACCGGGCCGGGTCGAGATCGAACTCCCCGTCCGGGAAGACCTCGGCCAGCAGCACGGGTTCGTCCACGGCGGCATCGTCGGCATGATCGCGGACAGCGCCGGCGGCTACGCGGCGTTCACGCTGATGCCCGCCGACGCCAGCGTGCTGACGGTCGAGTACAAGGTCAACATGCTGGCGCCGGCCGAAGGCGACCTGCTGATCGCGCGCGGCGAAGTCCTGAAGCCCGGACGTACGCTGAGCGTCGTGCGCGCCGACGTCTGGGCCCGGCGCGGGGACAGGGAAACACGGGTAGCGGCCATGCAGCAGACGCTGATGGTGATGCACGGCACGCCGGACGAACGGATCTAGGAGACCGCAATGCAACTGCCGGGAATGGACTTCCAGCTCGGGGCCGACATCGACGCGCTCCGCGAAGCGGTGCAGGACTTCGCGCAGGCCGAGATCGCGCCGCGCGCGGCCGAGATCGACCGCACCGACCAGTTTCCGATGGATCTCTGGCGCAAGCTCGGCGACCTCGGCGTGCTCGGCATCACCGTAGCCGAGGAGTACGGCGGCGCCGACATGGGCTACCTCGCGCACATCGTCGCGATGGAGGAGATCTCGCGCGCCAGCGCCTCGGTGGGCCTGTCGTACGGCGCGCACTCCAACCTGTGCGTCAACCAGATCAAGCGCAACGGCAACGATGCGCAGCGCGGGAAGTACCTGCCGAAACTGGTCAGCGGCGAGCACGTCGGCGCGCTCGCAATGAGCGAGCCGAACGCCGGCTCGGACGTCGTCAGCATGAAGATGCGCGCCGACTGCAAGGGCGACCGCTACGTGCTGAACGGCACCAAGATGTGGATCACCAACGGACCCGACTGCGACACGCTGGTCGTCTACGCCAAGACCGACCCGCAGATGGGCGCGCGCGGCATGACCGCTTTCATCGTCGAGAAAGGCATGAAGGGGTACTCGGTCGCGCAGAAGCTCGACAAGCTCGGCATGCGCGGCTCGCACACCGGCGAGCTGGTGTTCCAGGACGTCGAGGTGCCGGCGGAGAACGTGCTCGGCGAGGAAGGCGGCGGCGCCAGGGTGCTGATGAGCGGGCTGGACTTCGAGCGCGCGGTGCTGTCCGGCGGCCCGCTCGGCATCATGGCGGCCTGCATGGACGTGGTCGTGCCGTACGTGCACGACCGCCAGCAATTCGGCCAGCCGATCGGCGAGTTCCAGCTGATGCAGGGAAAACTGGCCGACATGTACTCGACGATGATGGCGTGCCGCGCCTACGTCTACGCCCTCGGTCGCGCGTGCGACTCGGCCACGCAGGAGTCGGTGCGCAGGCTCCGCAAGGACGCCGCCAGCGCGATCCTGTATTCCGCCGAGAAGGCCACCTGGATGGCCGGCGAAGCGATCCAGGCGCTGGGCGGCAACGGCTACATCAACGACTACCCGACCGGGCGCCTCTGGCGCGACGCGAAGCTGTACGAAATCGGGGCCGGAACTTCGGAAATCAGGCGCATGCTGATCGGCCGTGAACTCTTCTCAGACACGATCTAAGGCCCCGATTCGGTGGAGGCTAACGTGAGCGCAGCGAACGTTACGCGAGCGAGAGCGAGCGGCCGGAGCCAAATCGGGGCCGGAACCTCCGAAATCAGGCGCATGCTGATCGGTCGCGAGCTGTTCTCCGACACGATGTAGCGGCCGGCCCGCGTGGACGTCCTCGACAACTCGGTGACGAAGGACGGGCGCGCGGACCGTTACTGGCGCGAGTTCTGTGCGCAGGTGCACCTGCCGCCCGGAACCGGGTACCAGGCCTGGTACTTCGGCGACACGCCCGAACTCGCGCACGAGCTCGTCGAGCTCGTGCTGCACGGCCCGAAACGCGCGACCGCGGGCTTGTCCGAGGTGAACGACGGACTGCCGCAGGTGAAGCCGGTCGCCGGCGGCTACTCGGTGCTGACCGAGCACGACGGCACCCCACGGGCGGTCATCCGCACCACGCAGCTCGACCGTCGCCCCTTCTGCGAGGTCGACGCCGCCTTCGCCTGGGACGAGGGCGAGGGCGATCGCACGTTGGCCGACTGGATGGACGGGCATCGCCGCTTCTTCACGCGCGAGCTGGCCGCGGTCGGGCGCGCCTTCGACGAGCAGATGCTCGTGGACCTCGAGCGCTTCGAATTGCTCTGCCCGTTCGACGCCGCGAGGACTCCGGTCGACTGCGGGCCGCGCATCGTGCCCGCCTGCCTGCCCGGCGGGCTGGCAGAAAGCGGCGAGCTGCAGATCGACTACTACGCGCGCCGGCACGGCTTCAACAGCGTCTTCGCGAACGAACGCCGGCGCGACATCGAAGAGTTCCTTGCGGAACACGACGCCTCCCGCGACGGCGTCTGGCTGCTGGTCGACGGCGGCCGGGTCCTCGGTTCCATCGCGATCGACGCCCGCGGCGAGACGCCCGAGCTGCGCTGGTTCATCGTCCACGAAGCGCTGCACGGGCGGGGCTGGGGCCGCCGGCTGATGCAATGCGCGATGGATCACTGCCGGTCCCGGCACGACCGGGTCGTGCTGCACACCTTCAGCGCGCTGGCGGACGCGCGCCGGCTCTACGAGGCGTTCGGCTTCGCGCAGATCGGCGACGAATCCGTCTACACGGGCTACGGGGCGCCCATCGTCGACCAGGGCTTCGAGTGGCGGCGCGCCGCCGCCCAATCTGGAACAATCGGCCGTTGACGGTCCGCCCTGCCCTCCGATGTCGGTCTTCGGCCTTCCCCTCGAATCGCTCGCGCTCTTCGCGCTGGCCGTCCTGCTGCTCGCGCTGACGCCGGGCCCGGTCTGGATCTACCTGATCTCGCGCACGCTGACGCAGGGACGCCGGGCCGGCTACTTCTCGCTGATCGGCGTGATGGCCGGCGTGCTGGTGCACCTCTTCGCCGCGGCGCTGGGACTGTCGGCCCTGCTGCTCGCGCTGCCGGCCGCCTTCGACGCCATCAAGCTCGCCGGAGCGGCGTACCTGCTCTGGCTGGCCTGGACGACCCTGCGGGGCGGCGGCTTCAGCTTCACGCCGCAGCCGCTGGCCCCGGTCCCGAACCGGGTGCTGTTCCGGCAGTCCTTGACGGCGTCGGTCGTCAATCCCAAGGTCGCCGTGTTCTACTTGTCGCTGTTTCCGCAGTTCGTCGATCCGTCCGGCGGCGCGGTGCTGCTGCAGAGCCTGGTCCTCGGCGTCGTCCACGTTTCCGTGTCCACGCTGGTCGACGGGGCCCTCGTGACGGTCGCCGGCGCGCTCTCGGTGTGGCTCGGCGACCGGCCGGGCTGGCTCAGGCTGCAGCGCTGGGCGCTGGGATCCGCGTTCGGCGCGCTCGCGATCTGGCTCGCCCTGACACCTCGCCATCCATCGACCTGACATGTCCGCCGTCCCGTCCGATATCGTGTTCGACCGGTCGATGCCGTCGCCGGTCCGCATCGCGCAGGCGATCCTCGAGGGCTTCAACCGGCACTACCGGCGCTTCCGCTACGTCGCGCAGCAGGCGAAGCAGATGTACGAGAACGGCGACTGGCAGACGATGCGGACCCGCGCGCGCGAGCGGATCGACTTCTACGACATGCGGGTGCTCGATGCCGTGCAGCGGATCGACCGCGAGTTCGACCTCGCGTCGCTCAGCGACGTCGAGCGCGACGCGCTGTGGCAGGCGGTGAAGCAGAACTTCATCGCGCAGCTGGCCGAGCACCGGCAGCCGGAGTGCGCGGAGACCTTCTTCAACTCGGTCTGCACCAAGCTGCTGCACCGGGACTACTTCCGCAACCAGTTCATCTTCGTGCGGCCCGGCGTGGCGACCGACTACATGGACTCGGACCCGCCGTCGTACCGCAGCTACTACCCGGCGACGCACGGCCTGCGCCGGGTCCTGCGGCAGATCGTCATCGACTTCGGGCTGGCGTGCCGCTGGGAGAACGTCGAGCGCGACCTCCGCTTCGTGATCCGGGCGCTCGGCGACAGCCATCGAAGCGGCGAGGCGTTCAGGCGCCCGTGGCACGCCGAGCCCGACTGCCAGGTCCAGGTGCTGTCGAGCCTGTTCTTCCGCAACAAGGGCGCCTACATCGTGGGCCGGGTCATCAACGGCACGCGCATCACGCCGATCGCCGTGCCGATCCTGCGCAATGCGAACGGGCACCTGTATCTCGACACCGCGATCTTCACCACGGACCTGCTGTCGACGCTGTTCTCGTTCACGCGCGCGTACTTCCTGGTCGACATGGAGGCGCCGTCGGCGTACGTCGACTTCCTCCGCACCATCCTGCCGTCGAAGCCGTCGTCGGAGCTCTACACGATGGTGGGCCTGGCCAAGCAGGGCAAGACGCTGTTCTACCGCGACTTCCTGCACCACCTGCGCCACTCGAGCGACCAGTTCATCATCGCGCCGGGCATCAAGGGCCTCGTGATGACCGTGTTCACGCTGCCGTCGTACCCGTACGTGTTCAAGCTGATCAAGGACGTCATCCCGCATCCGAAGGAGACCGACCGCCAGCAGATCATGTCGAAGTACCAGCTGGTGAAGCTGCACGACCGGGTCGGCCGCATGGCCGACACCTGGGAGTACTCGCAGGTCATGCTGCCGCGCGCGCGGTTCTCGCCGGCGCTGATCCAGGAACTGCTGGCCATGTGCCCCAGCATCGTGGAACTCACCGACGACACGGTGATCATCAAGCACGTGTACATCGAGCGCCGGATGACGCCGCTGAACATCTACCTGATGCACGCGACCGACGCGGAACTGGATCACGCGGTGCGCGAGTACGGCAACGCGATCAAGGAGCTCGCCGCGGCGAACATCTTCCCCGGCGACATGCTCTACAAGAACTTCGGCGTCACGCGCCTCGACCGCGTCGTGTTCTACGACTACGACGAGATCGAGTACATGACCGACTGCAACTTCCGCCCGGTGCCGAAGGCGCTGCACGACGACGACGACATGGACGGCGAGGTGCACTACCTCGTCGACAAGCGCGACATGTTCCCCGAGCAGTGGGGCCCGTTCCTGCTCGGCGACGACCGCATCCGCGCCGCCTTCATGAAGTACCACGCCGACCTGCTCACGCCGGACTTCTGGAACGCGCGCAAGTCGCGCATCCAGGCCGGCCATCTCGAGGACGTCTTTCCATATCCGACCGAGCGCCGTTTCCGTCGGCGCTATGCGCCACAATCCACCACGGAACAGGGGAGAACACCATGAACGATCCGATCGTCATCGCATCCGCCGCCCGCACGCCGATCGGTGGCCTGCTCGGCGACTTCGCCGGGCTGCAGGCGTGGCAGCTGGGAGCCGTCGCCATCCGCGCCGCCGTCGAGCGCGCGGGCGTCAAGGGCGAGGACGTCGAGGAAGTGCTGATGGGCTGCTGCCTGATGGCGGGCCAGGGCCAGGCGCCCGCGCGCCAGGCCGTGCTCGCCGCCGGCCTGCCGCAGTCGGCCGGCGCCGTGACGCTGTCGAAGATGTGCGGGTCCGGCATGCGCACGATGATGTTCGCGCACGACATGCTGGTCGCCGGCAGCGCCAGCATCCTGGTCGCGGGCGGCATGGAGAGCATGACCAACGCGCCGCACCTGCTCGTCAACTCGCGCAAGGGCTATCGCTACGGAGCGTTCACGACCTTCGACCACATGGCGCTCGACGGCCTCGAGGACGCCTACCAGCGCGGCAAGGCGATGGGCGTGTTCGCCGAGGATTGCGTCACCAAGTACGGCTTCACGCGCGAGGAGCAGGACAAGTTCGCGATCGCTTCGACCGAACGCGCGCTCAAGGCCAACACCGACGGCAGCTTCGGCTGGGAAATCGCGCCGGTGAAGGTGCCGGGCAAGGGCGGCGAAGTCGAGATCGGGAAGGACGAGCAGCCGTTCAAGGCCAAGCTCGACAAGATTCCCGGGCTGAAGCCGGCGTTCAAGAAGGACGGCACGATCACGGCCGCCAACGCGTCGTCGATCTCCGACGGCGCCGCCGCGCTGGTGCTGATGCGCGCCTCGACCGCGCAGAAGATGGGTGCGAAGCCGGTCGCGCGCATCGTCGCGCACTCGGTGCACGCGCATGCGCCGGAGTGGTTCACGACAGCCCCGGTCGGCGCCATCGACAAGGTGCTGAAGAAGGCGGGATGGAAGCCCGGCGACGTCGACATGTGGGAGGTCAACGAGGCCTTCGCTGCGGTGACGATGGCCGCCATGCGCGAGT
Source organism: uncultured beta proteobacterium (assembly GCA_963841815.1). Classification (GTDB taxonomy): domain Bacteria; phylum Pseudomonadota; class Gammaproteobacteria; order Burkholderiales; family Burkholderiaceae_F; genus JAOUJD01. The sequence continues at coordinate 208,089 of CAWJEE010000010.1, forward strand.
TCAAGCTGCCGCACGACAAGGTCAACATCCACGGCGGCGCCTGCGCGCTCGGCCACCCGATCGGCGCCTCGGGCGCGCGCATCGTCGTCACGCTGCTCGGCGCGCTGCGCAAGACCGGCGGCAAGCGCGGCGTGGCGGCCCTGTGCATCGGCGGCGGCGAGGCAACCGCGCTGGCCGTCGAGCTTCTCTGAAGCTGCACGCCGAAGTCGAACTGACGTGACGAACGAACAGCACCACGACGCCGGCGCGGCGATCACGGTCCTCGTGATCGGCGCCTCGCGCGGCATCGGGCTCGAGTTCGTCCGCCAGTACGCGGCGGAAGGGGCGCGCGTGATCGGCACGGCCCGGTCCGACGATGGACTGGCGGCCGTCCGTGGCGCGGGAGGCGAGCCGCTGCGCCTCGACGTGCTGGACGCCGCCGCCGTGGCCGCCCTGCCCGCGCGGCTCCACGGCCGCGTGATCGACTTCGCCGTCGTCAACGCCGGCGTCTACGGGCCGCGCGTCAACGCGCTCACCGCGCCCGGCGACGAGGAGTTCGACCTGGTGATGCGGACCAACGTCCGCGCGCCGATGCAGCTGATCTCGGCGCTTGCGCCCGCGCTGACTGACGCGCGCAGCAGGATCGCGGTCGTGTCGAGCCGCATGGGATCGGTCTCGCTGATGTCGAGCAGCGCGGGCTGGCTGTACCGGGCGAGCAAGGCGGCCGTGAACGCGGCGATGAAGGCGGCAAGCCTCGAGCTGGGCGCGCGCGGCATCGTATGCGTCGCCTTCCATCCCGGCTGGGTGCGCACCGACATGGGCGGCACCGGCGCCGACATCGATGCGGCGACGAGCGTGTCCGGCATGCGCCGCGTGCTCGCCGCCGCGAACGCCTCGCACAACGGCAAGTTCCTCAACTACGGCGGCGAACAACTCTCATGGTGAACGCATGACCGAGCGCAGGCTCATTTCGTCCGGGTCCAGCTTCGAGGCGGTTGCGGGATACAGCCGCGCCGTGGTCGAGGGCGATTACGTGCACGTCTCCGGCACGACCGGCTTCGACTACGCGAAGATGACGATCGACCCCGATCCCGCGGCGCAGGCGCGGCAGTGCTTCCGCAACATCGCCGCGGCGCTGGAGCAGGCGGGCTGCTCCCTCGACGACATCGTCCGGGTCCGCTACTTTCTGGTCGACGCCGCGCTGTTCGAGCAGCTCGCGCCGATCTTCGGCGAGCACCTCGGCACAGCCCGGCCGGCCGCCACCGCGCTGGTGTGCGGCCTCGTCGATGCACGGATGAAGATCGAGATCGAAGTAACCGCCCGCCGCCGCCACTGGAACTAGCCCCCGACCATGCCGATCGCGGTCTTCGCCATGCTGGTGTTTGCCATCTTCACCTGGCTCGGGGCCGGCACGGTGGAGACCGTCATGAACGACTTCGCGAACGAGGTCGGGATGCCGACCTGGATCTTCATCGCGATTCCGGGACTGCTGTCGATGCTGTTCAGCTTCCTGCTGTACCAGAACGCGGCCCGGAAGATCACCGCGCTGCGCGAGTCCATGACGCGCGCGCTGCTCGTGGGCATCGCCACCTGGCTCGGCGTGGCCGCGATGATCAGCTACATGTGGTGCCCGGGTTCCCGGACGCTGAGTTGCACGTCGGACGTGCTGCTGGTCACCGGCATCGTCGGCGGCGGGCCCCTGCTGGTCGCCGTGCTCGTGGCCGGCTTCGTCGTCGGCACGCTGGTGCTTCGACGCGTGACCTGGCTGACGTACGAGCGGCCACCACCGCTGCGCGCGGAGTGACCGGCCGATGCTGACCGACGAGCACCGCCTGCTGCGCGACAGCCTGCGCGACTTCGCGCAGCAGCGACTGGCGCCCTTCGCGGCCGAGTGGGACCGCAACGCCACGTTTCCGAAGGAAGCCCTCGCCGAACTCGCGGCCCTCGGTACCTTCGGCATTGCCGTTCCCGACCACTACGGCGGCGCCGGCATGGACTACCTGGCGCTCGCCGTCGCGCTCGAGGAAATCGCGGCCGGCGATGGCGCGACCTCGACGATCATCAGCGTCAACAATTGCCCGGTGTGCTCGATCCTGATGGGCTGGGCCAACGAAGACGCAGAAGCGGCGCTTCCTCGTCCCGCTCGCCCGCGGCGAGATGCTCGGCGCGTTCTGCCTGACCGAGCCTCACGTGGGCTCCGAGGCGTCCGGGCTGCGCACCACCGCGCGCCGCGACGGCGACTTCTACGTGCTCGACGGCGTCAAGCAGTTCATCACCAGCGGCAAGCACGGCGACGTCGCCATCGTGATGGCGGTGACCGACCGCAGCGCGGGCAAGCACGGCATCAGCGCCTTCCTCGTCGAGACGTCGACGCCCGGGGTACGTCGTCGCGCGCCTCGAGGAGAAGATGGGCCAGCACGCGTCGGACACCGCGCAGATCCTGCTCGAGAACTGCCGCGTGCCGGCCGCGAACCTCATCGGCGACGAGGGCGCGGGCTACAAGATCGCGCTGTCCGGCCTGGAGGGCGGCCGCATCGGCATCGCGTCGCAGTCGCTCGGCATGGCGCGCGCGGCCTACGAAGCCGCGCTGCGCTACGCGAAGGAGCGCGTCGCGTTCGGCAAGCCGATCTACGAGCACCAGGCCGTGCAGTTCCGCCTGGCCGACATGGCGACGCAGCTCGAAGCGGCCCGGCAACTGATCCACCACGCCGCGCGGCTGAAGGACGCCGGGCAGCCCTGCCTGAAGGAAGCCGCGATGGCGAAGCTGTTCGCCTCGGAGATGGCCGAACGCGTCTGCTCGGACGCGATCCAGGTCCACGGCGGCTACGGCTACGTGACCGACTTTCCCGTCGAGCGGATCTATCGCGACGTGCGCGTGTGCCAGATTTACGAAGGCACGAGCGACATCCAGCGCATCCTGATCGCCCGCAGCCTGTAGCGGCCGACCGCGACGACGGTCGGACGCCCCAACCGAAGGAAGGAACGCACGATGACGCGTGTCGCATTGGCCGGAGCCACCGGCTGGGCGGGATCGGCGCTCGCGCGCGGGATCGCACGACAGGCCGATCTCGCGCTCGTCGCCGCGGTGGCGCGCCGCGCGGCCGGCCGTACGCTCGGCGAAGCGATCGGCGCGCCCGGGCTGGAAACGCCGGTGTTCGCGAGCGGCGCGCGAGGCGCTGGCCGCCGGCTGCGACGTCTTCGTCGAGTACACGAAGCCGGACACCGCGAAGGCCAACATCCTCGCCGCGCTCGACGCCGGCGCGCACGTCGTCGTCGGCACGTCGGGACTCGGCGACGCCGATTACCGGGAGATCGACGCGCGCGCGAGAGCAGCGCCAGCGGGGCGTGCTCGCGTGCGGCAACTTCGCCATCACCGCCGTGCTGCTGCAGAAGTTCGCCGAGATGGCGGCGCGCTACCTCGACCACTTCGAGATCATCGACTACGCGCACGAGGACAAGGTCGACGCGCCGTCCGGCACGGCGCGCGAACTGGCGCACCGCCTCGGCGCGATCCGCACGCCGTCGATCGGCGTGCCGCTCGACGCGATGCGCGGGCCGCGCGAAGCCCGCGGCGCCGAACTGAACGGCGTGCGCGTCCACTCGCTGCGACTGCCCGGCTACGTGATCGCAGTCGAGGCGATCTTCGGAGCCGCCGGCCAGCGCCTGCACCTGAAGCACGAGGCGAGTTCGAGCGCCGAACCTTACGTCGATGGCGCGCTGCTCGCGATCCGCAAGGTCGGCGGCCTGCTGGGCGTGCATCGCGGCCTCGACGCCGTCATGAACGAGTAGCGATGCAGCCGACCGAGCGCTTCAGCGACCGCGCCGCGGTGTACACGCGCGGCCGGCCGACGTATCCGGACGCGATCGTCGCGCACCTGCGCGCGGCGGGCGCCTTGCCCGAGAACGGCGTGGTGGTCGATCTCGGCGTCGGTACCGGCCTGTCGGCGGAGCCGTTCCTGCGCGCGGGCTGCAGCGTGACCGGCGTGGAGCCGAACGCGCCGATGCGCGCCGTTGGCGACGTGCGGCTCGCGCGGTACGGACGCTACCGCAGCGTCGACGGCCGCGCCGAGGCGACCACCCTCGACGTCCGGCTGCGCGCACCTCGTGATCGCCGGACAGGCCTTCCACTGGTTCGACCCGGCGCGCGCCGGCGCTGAAGCGCGCCGCATCCTGGCGCCCGGCGGCTGGGCCGCGCTGATCTGGAACGACCGGCCGGCGACCGGCACGGCCTTCCTCGAAGGCTACGAGGCGCTGCTGAAGACGTACGGCATCGACTACGAAAAGGTGTCGCACCGCCACGTCGACGAGGACGCGATCGACCGGTTCTTCGCGCCGGTGCAACCGGCCATCGCTTACTTCGACAACCCGCGCTCGCTCGACCGCGATGAACTGGCCGCGCTGGTCGGGTCCGCGTCGTACATGCCACCGCCCGGTCACCCTCGCCATGCCAGGATGTCGGCGGCGCTGGAGCGGCTGTTCGACGCACACGCGGTGGATGGCCGCGTGGCGATGCACTACCGCACACGAATGCACCACGGGCCGCTGGCCTGACGCAACCGAGGTCTCCATGCCGAATCCCATCGACTTCCACTTCGACTTCTCTTCGCCCTACTCCTTCCTCGCCTCCGAGCAGATCGAGCCGCTCGCGGCGCGCCACGGGCGCACGGTCGTCTTCCAGCCGATCCTGCTCGGGGTCGTCTTCAAGGCGTCGGGCGGCGCGCCGCTGACCGAGCAGTACGGGCCCAAGGCGAAGTACTCGGTGCACGACTTCGAGCGTTCCGCGCGCTTCGCCGGCGTCCGCTATCGCCACCCGTCGAACTTCCCGATCGGCGCCGTGGCCGCGAGCCGCGCGGTGCTTTGGCTGCAGCAGCACCAGCCTGACAAGGCGAATTCCTTCGTGCACGCCGTGTTCCGCGCGTTCTTCCAGGACGACCGGGACATCTCCGATGCGGCCGTCGTCGCCGAGATCGCGCAGTCGCTCGGAATCGACGGACAGGCACTGATGGAAGGCGCGCAGGAACCCGCGATCAAGGACGCGTTGCGCAAGCGGGTGGAGGACGCGGTCGCGCTCGGCGTGTTCGGCGCGCCGACGATCGTCGTCGACGGCGAGATGTTCTGGGGCAACGACCGGCTGCCGCAGATCGAGCGCTGGCTCGCTGCGGGGCCTTTCTAGGCGACGGAGCGCACCGGCGCCTGCGCCGGCGGTTCCCTGCCATGGTCCAGCGCGGCGCGAATCTTGATCGGGTCCGATTCGCGCAGCACGCGGGCAGCCAGCCGCGTCGCGTCTTTCGTAGAAAGGCCGAACAACTGCTCCTTGACCGGCAGGATCTGCGACGGGTGCATCGAGAACTGGCGCAGTCCCATGCCCAGCAGCAGCTCGGTCATGTCCAGCTCGCCGGCGAGTTCCCCGCAGACGGCGACCGGGACGCCTGCGCGCGCCCCGCCCTTGATGGTGTTCGCGATCAGGTGCAGCACGGCCGGATGCAGGTGGTCGTAGAGGTGGGCGACGCTCGAGTCCGACCGGTCGATCGCAAGCGTGTACTGGATCAGGTCGTTGGTGCCGATCGACAGGAACTTCAGCTTCTCGACGAATTGGGCCACCGACAACGCCGCCGCCGGCACCTCGATCATGCCGCCGATCAGCACGCGGCCGTCGTACTTCTGCTTGCGTTCCTTCAGCTGCTCCTTCGCGCGGGCGACGAACGCCAGCGCCTGCTCGATCTCGTGCGCGTGCGCCAGCATCGGCACGAGGATGCGGACCGAGCCGACCTCGGAGGCACGCAGGATCGCCCGCAGCTGGGTCAGGAACAGCTCCGGATACGCGAGGCAGTAGCGGATCGCGCGCAGTCCCAGCGCCGGGTTGGACTCGGGGCGCGGCGCGCCGCGCCCCATGCCCAGGCTCTCGCGCGCGGTCGCGGTCAGGACCTTGTCGGCGCCGATGTCGAGCGTCCGGATCACGACCGGCTTGCCCTTCATCGCGCGCGCGACCCTGGCGTACGCCTCGTACTGCTCGTCCTCCGACGGCAGTTCGTTGCGGTCCATGAAGAGGAACTCGGAGCGGAACAGGCCGATCCCGTCGGCGCCCGCCTCGAGCGCGTCGCGGGCGTCCTGCGGCAGCTCGATGTTCGCCAGGAGCTCGACGGCGTTGCCGTCGCTGGTGCGCGCGAGCCGTCCCTTCAGCTTGCGCAGCTGCACACGCTGCTCGCTCTGCTCGCGGACGCGGCGGTGGAACTCGGCGATCTCCTCCGCGCTCGGGTTGACGACGATGACGTCCGCGTCGGCGTCGATGACGAGCAGGTCCCCCTCCTCGATCACCTTGCGCGCGTTGTCGGCGCCCACCAGGGCCGGCAGCCCGAGGCTGCGCGCGAGGATCGCGGTGTGCGACGTCGGCCCGCCGAGTTCGGTGACGAAGCCCGCGAGGTCGACATCGGCCCGGTCCTTCAGGTGCAGCATGTCGGCCGGCGCGAGGTCCCGCGCGACGAGGACGATCCGCTCGCCGGGGGCCAGCTTGCGCGGCAGCGCCATCGTCGTCGGCCGCCCCTGCGCCAGCGCGGCCAGCACGCGCTCCACCACGTGGCGGACGTCGGTGGAACGCTCCCGCAGGTACTCGTCGTCGATGGCCTGGAACTGCCGGCACACCTCCTCGAGCTGGATGGTCAAGGCCCACTCGGCGTTGATCAGCCGGGTGCGGATCAGGTCGCGCGGCGCCTCGGCGAGCAGCGCGTCGTCGAGGATCATGCGGTGGAGGTCGAGGAAGGCCGCCACCTCGGACGGCGCGCCGGCCGCGATGTTCGACTTCAGGTGGTCGAGCTCGCCGCGGACCGCGTTGAAGCCGCTCGTCAGGCGGCCGATCTCGTGAACGACGTCACGTCGCTCGATGGTGTACTGGCGAACGTCGAGCTCGGACCTGGCGAGCAGGTGCGCGCGGCCGATCGCGATCCCGCGCGTCACGCCGCTGCCCGTCAGAGTGTCCCTGCGCCCCTCGGCCATGCTCTCCACCTGCGGCGGGCCTTGCGGCCCGGGCCCGCACCCGCTGCTTCTACTCGTGCTCTCCGAAGCGGGAGGCGATCAGCGCGCCGATCGCCTCCATCGCCTGCTCTTCGTCCGGGCCCTCCGCGTCGACGGTAACCGTCGAGCCCGGCCCCGCGGCGAGCATCATCACGCCCATGATCGACTTGGCATTCACGCGCCGTCCGTTCTTCGCGATGTAGACCTCGCTCGTGAACTTCCCCGCGACCTGCGTGAGCTGCGCGGACGGCCGCGCGTGCAATCCAAGCCTATTGTTGATCCTGAATTCTCTGCTGATCATCCCCGGCCCGCTTGTTCGCCTGGTTCTGGACCGCCGTGCTGCCTCCAACCTGGACGATTCCCTGTTCTCCGCCGGTCATCGCCTTCGTGACGAGCTCCGCCAGCGGGCCCGCACGGTAACAGACCGCGCGCAGCAGCATCGGCAGGTTCACTCCCGCGACCACCGCGACCCGGCCGGGCTCCGCAAGCTGGGTGGCGACGTTGCCCGGCGTGGCGCCGAACGCGTCGGTCAGCACGAGCACGCCGAGGCCGCCGTCGACCTCCCGCACGAGCGCGCGGGCGCGCGCCAGCGTCTCCTCGAACTTCTCGCTCGACGACACATCCAGCAGCCGCACTTCGCGGCGCGTGACGCCGGGCTCGCAGCTGTACACGTGCTCAACGCACTCGCCGAGGGCCGAAGCCAGCGGTGCGTGGGCGATGACGACGATGCCGGTCATGCGCGTGCGCGGCCCGGGGCCGCGACCTCCTTTTCGAGCGCGTCGATGAACATCCCTGCGACATTGAAGCCGGTCTGCTCGGTGATCTCGACAAAACAGGTGGGGCTGGTGACGTTCACTTCGGTCAGGTTGTCGCCGATGACGTCGAGCCCGACGAGCAGCAGGCCGCGCGCCGCCAGCACCGGGCCGAGCGCAGCGGCGATGCGCTTGTCGTTGTCGGACAGCGGCTGCGCGCGGCCGGTGCCGCCGGCAGCAAGGTTGCCGCGCGACTCGCCGGGCGCTGGAATGCGCGCGAGGCAGTGCGGGACGGCCTCGCCCGCGATCAGCAGGATGCGCTTGTCGCCGTCGACGATCTCGGGGATGTAGCGCTGCGCCATCACCGTGCGCGTTCCCTGCGCGGTGATCGTCTCGAGGATCGAGTTGAGGTTCGAATCGGTCGCCGTCAGGCGGAACACGCCGGCGCCGCCCATGCCGTCGAGCGGCTTGACGACGATGTCCACGTGCTCGAGGTGAAATTCCTTGATCAGCGCGATGTCGCGGGTCACCAGCGTCGGCACCACGAACTGCGGGAACTCCATGATCGCGAGCTTCTCGTTGTGGTCGCGCAGCGCCCGCGGGTCGTTGAACACGCGCGCGCCCTCGGCCTCCGCGCGCGACAGCAGCAGTGTGGCGTTCAGGAACTCGATGTCGAACGGCGGATCCTTGCGCATCAGCACCGCGTCGAACGCGGTGAGCGGGGCGACCTCCGCGCCGAGGTCCTCGTACCAGTGGTCGGCCTGCCCGGTGATGCGCAGGCGATGCACCGTCGCGCGGACGACGCCGCCGAATGCCATCTCGTCGACCGTGCAGGCGAAGATCGCGTGGCCGCGCCCGGCCGCCTCGCGCATCATGGCCACCGACGAGTCCTTGTACGCCTTGAGCCTTGCCAGCGGGTCGACGATGAAGAGCAGGGACAGCGCCATCGCGTGACGATCAGCCGGCAATGGCGGCGGCGACCGGCGCCGACGGCGCTTCCCGCACCCGCGACGCCGTGCTCTCGAGTTCGATCGAAGCCGCCAGCAGCGCCAGGCGCGCGACGACACCGTACGAGTAGAAACGGTTCGGCGCGCTGCCGGCGGCAGCCGCCCGGCAGTCGGGCAGGTTGCAGCTGTTCGCGAACGCCAGCGGCACGAAGTGCATGCCGGGCGCGTTCAGGTTCTCGTCGCGGCCCCGCTCGGTGTGCACGCGGTAGAAACCGCCGACCACCGAGTGGTCCATCATGTAGACGACCGGCTCGGCCGCCGCGCCGTCGACGTCTTCGCGCGTCGGCACGCCTTCCTGGATGATCACTTCGCTGACCGCCAGGCCTTCCTTCACCACCGCCATCTTGTTGCGCTGCTTGCGGTTCAGTCCGCGCATCTCCTCGGAGTCGCGCACGGTCATCACGCCCATGCCGTAGGTGCCGGCATCGGCCTTCACCACCACGTACGGCGTGTCGGTGATGCCGTGCTCGCGATACTTCTCCTTCATCCGCTCGATGACGAAGTCGACGTTGCTGGCGACGCACTCCTCGCCCGCGCGCTCGTGGAAGTTCACCTGGCCGCAGCGCCCGAAGTACGGGTTGATCAGCCAGGGATCGATGCCGATCAGCTTCGAGAACTCCGCGGCCACCTGGTCGTAGGCGGCAAAGTGGTTCGACTTGCGCCTCACGGCCCAGCCGGCCTGCAGCGGCGGCACGAGGATCTGGCCCGGATCGAGTCCGCGCAGGATCGCCGGAATGCCGGCCGACAGGTCGTTGTTCAGCAGCACGACGCACGGGTCGAAGCCTTCGACCCCGAGGCGGTCGCCGCTGCGGACCAGCGGCTCGAGCACGAGGGTCTCGCCGTTCGGCAGCTCGATCGGCGTGCGCTGCGTGACCTCGTCGGACAGCGTGCCGACCCGCACTTCGACGCCGGTCTGCCGCAGGATCCGGACGAGGCGGGCGACGTTGGTGAGGTAGTAGAGGTTCCGCGTGTGGCGCTCGGGAACCAGCAGCAGGTTGCGCGCGTCCGGGCACAGCCGCTCGATCGCGTGGCCGGCGGCCTGCACCGCGGCCGGCAGCATCTCGTCGGACAGGTTGTTGAATCCGCCCGGGAAGAGGTTCATGTCGACCGGCGCCAGCTTGTAGCCGGCGTTGCGCAGGTCGACCGAGCCGTAGAACGGCGGCGCGTGGTCCAGCCACTGCAGCCGGAACCAGCGTTCGATCGTCGGCAGCGCGTCGAGGATGCGCTGCTCGAGATCCAGCAGGGGGCCGGACTGGGCGGTAAGCAGGTGGGGAACGGCGGGAAGCGACACTTCGAACTCGCTTGCGGCGCCCGCGCGGACCCGCCGCGGGCCGGAGCCATTGGGACAGGGAGTTTAGCCTGCACGTTGGCGGGGAGCGTCGGGGTCTGTACGCACGTTTGGGCGGGTCGGGAGACGAGTGGGCAAGGTATCTGCATCGCGAAGCGCGGCGTGCGGGGGCCGGCGGGCGCTCCGGCTGGGCGGTCGGCGCCTGGTGCCGACTTCGCTGTGCTGCTCGGCCCGAGGTCGTGCCGCGGAACTCGCTGCGTTCGCTGCGCGAACTCCGCTCAAACACGCCGCGGCGAGTCAGACACGAAGCGCGCTGCGCGCGCCGACCTCGGTCCTGCGCTGCTCGCCGCCCCGCAAGTCGCCCCCGCCGGCCCCCGCACGCCGCGCCACCGCCGCGAAGAAGCGCTGGTTTTCCCTCGCCGCTTGGCGGGGAGGGCAAGGGAGGGGTGCCACCCTCCTCCCGCCCGGCGGGAGGCCGGGTGGGTGCCGTTGCCTTTGTGAATGGTCGGGCGCCCGGCCGCCCGAAGCCCGACCATCAAACTAGTCGAAGCGAGTGCACGTGCGATCCCCGACGCAGTCGGGGATCGCGTACACGAGCGACGCCTCGCCAAAAAAGCGGGCACCCGAAGGTGCCCGTTGAAAGTTCGCCTCTGTGGACCGATGAGTCCGGCGAGCTAGGGAGACACAACCAAGAGCAGGAGCCCGGCGGCCGCCGGGCCCATCCTCACATCTTGTAGGCCGACTCGCCGTGGTACGTGGTGTCGAGGCCTTCGCGTTCCTCTTCCTCGGTCACACGCACGCCGGTGATCGCCTTGACGATCAGCAGGGCCACGTAGGAGACGACCGCGGACAGGACGATGGCCGTCAGCACGCCCTGGAACTGGATCCACAACTGCGCGCCGATGCCCGGGAAGTCCGCCGCATCGCCGCACTTGTTGGTGATGTAGTTGCAGATGCCGAGGCCGCCGAGCGACGGCGAGGCGAAGACGCCGGTGAGCAGCGCCCCCACGATGCCGCCGACACCGTGCACGCCGAAGACGTCGAGCGCGTCGTCCGCGCCGAGCATCTTCTTCAGGCCGGTGACGCCCCAGAAGCAGATCGCGCCGGCCGCCAGGCCGATCACGAGCGCACCCATCACGCCGACGAAGCCGCAGGCCGGGGTGATCGCGACGAGGCCGGCGACGGCACCGGACGCGCCACCCAGCATCGAGGGCTTGCCCTTGACCATCCACTCGACGAACGTCCAGGTGAGGACGGCGGCAGCGGTGGCCAGCAGCGTGTTGACGAACGCGAGGGCGGCGACTCCGTTGGCTTCCAGGTTGGAGCCGGCGTTGAAGCCGAACCAGCCCACCCACAGCAGCGCGGCACCGACCATCGTCAGCGTCAGGCTGTGCGGCGCCATCGACTCGCGGCCGTAGCCGACGCGCTTGCCGAGGAAGTACGCGGCCACCAGGCCCGCCACGCCGGCGTTGATGTGCACCACCGTGCCGCCGGCGAAGTCGAGCGCGCCCTTGGCCCACAGCCAGCCGGCAGCCTGGCCCACGGCCGCGAGCGTGGCGTCGTCCTTGATCGCGTCCGGGCCGTCCCAGTACCACACCATGTGCGCCATCGGCAGGTAGCTGAACGTGAACCAGATGACCATGAACAGCAGCACGGCCGAGAACTTCATCCGCTCTGCGTAGGCGCCGACGATCAGCGCACAGGTGATCGCCGCGAACGTGCACTGGAAGGCGACGAACATCAGCTCCGGGATGTACGTGTCCTTGCTGAACGTGGCCGCCGCGGACTCGGGTGTCACTCCCGACAGGAACATCTTCGACAGCCCGCCGAAGAACGGAGAGCCCCCCGTGAAGGCGACCGAGTAGCCGTAGATCACCCACAGCACGCTGATCAGCGCGAAGACCACGAACACCTGCATCAGCACCGACAGCATGTTCTTCGAGCGGACCAGGCCGCCGTAGAACAACGCGAGGCCCGGGATGGTCATCAGGATGACCATGATGGTCGCGACGTACATGAACGCCGTGTCGCCCTTGTTGATGTTGGGCGGCTTCGGTGCGTCGGCGGCGGCGGCAGCTGCCGGCGCGGCGTCGGCCTTTGCTTCCGCTGCAGGGGCGGCCGCGGGTGCGGCGGCCGGAGCGGCGGCATCGGCCTTCGGCGCTTCCGCCTTGGCCGGTTCCATCTTCATGCCGTCGCCGTGCGTGGGGCCGCCACCCTGTGCGAAGGCGGTGGAGGCCAGCGCGCCGAACGCGAGCGCTCCCGCGGCGAGGAGAGTCAACAGACGTTTCTTCATCTTCATCCTCATCGTGTTAGAGCGCGTCTTTGCCGGTCTCGCCGGTTCGGATGCGGACGACCTGCTCGAGGTCATAGACGAAGATCTTGCCGTCGCCGATCTTGCCGGTGCGCGCCGAGCCTTCGATGGCCTCGATCGCGCGCTCGGCCATGTCGTCGGCGATCGCGGCCTCGATCTTCACCTTGGGGAGGAAATCGACCACGTACTCCGCGCCGCGATACAGCTCGGTGTGGCCCTTCTGCCGGCCGAAGCCCTTGACCTCGGTGACCGTGATGCCCTGCACGCCGACGGCGGACAGCGCCTCACGCACCTCGTCAAGCTTGAACGGCTTGATGATGGCGGTAATCAGTTTCATGTGAACGGTTCCGGTTCAGTCAGAAGGATTTCGTGATCGAGACGATGACGCTGGTCTTGCCTGCGCCCTCGGATGCATCGGAGACCAGGAACGCGTTCTTCTCGTTGGTGCCAATGACCGCCAGGCCGCCGATCCAGCCCGAGCCGCCGATGTCGTACGTCACGCCGAGCTTGTAGTCGTAGAGGCCGTCGTTGACCATGCCGAGTTGTTCTCCGTTCTTGACCTTCTGCATGCCGACGTGAGCGACGACACCGAAGCCGCTGCCGAGGTCGAACGTGCCGGTGAGGTCGAGGTACTGCGAGCCCTTCGTGTTGATGCCGCCCGGCAGCCCGAGCGCCCCGCTGTTCAGTCCGAAGAAGTCGGTGAACGAGTAGAAGTACTTCAACGACACCGGGCCGTACGAACCGCCGATGTAGGCCTCCCAGTTCTTGGCGTCGACGCCAGGCGACTTCTGTCCCGTCCCGGGGTAGAAGTAGTAGATGGTGCCGATGTCGAGGCCGAAGTCGCCGAATGTCGCCTTGTAGCCGCCGTAGAAGTCCATCTCGAGGCTGGCGCCGTTGTACAGCGTCGAGTTGACGTTCGAGTTCCAGTTGCCGAGGTAGAAGCCGGACTTGTGCGCGAAGTCGATGCCGCCCTGGAAGGCCGGGTTGTAGTCGGTCTGCGAGTAGCCGCGGAAGCGGTAGTCGGTGAACAGGCCGGCGTTGCCGGCGATCGTGTACTCGGGCTCGACCTTGGCCGGCGCGGCCTGCGCCAGCACGGCGAACGGAGTCGAGCAGGCGGCGGCGACCGCGGCAGAGATCAGGGCTTTCTTCATGGTTTCCTTCCCCTAGGTATGTTGGTTGGGAGCATTGGCTCGGGCTCCTTCAACGCAACATGCGTGCCAATTGCTGCAGCGCCAAAACCGCTTCGAACCGGTGCATGCCTCAGGGAAAACGCACGGACAGCGCACTATCGCGGTGCGTAGTCGCACAGGCGCGGAGCAATGCGCCGGATCGCGCTGCTAGACTGCCTTCCGCAGTCGAAAGCACTCTCCGGCGACCCTTCGATCACGCGCTCATGGACAAGGCACCGTTCCTCGACGATCTGCAGCAGCGCCTGTCCGCGTTGGTGGAGGCGACGCCGGCCGCGGACCTGCAGAAGAACCTCAAGGCGCTGCTGACGCAGCAGTTCGCACGACTCGAACTCGTCACGCGCGAGGAGTTCGACACGCAGGCGAAGGTGCTGGCGCGGGCGCGCGCCAAGCTCGACGAACTCGAGGCGAGACTCGCCGCGCTCGAGGGCCGGCGCTAGAGCGGCATCTCGGCAGTCGGGCCATGCAACCGGTTGAAAGGCCGGCATGCACCCTCATCTCCCCTGTCATAAGCTGTACTTCCGCGGCACGCAGGGAGGCCGCCCATGAATCCGATATCCGCAGTGACGCGACCCGCCGCGGTCGCGGGCATGTTCTACCCCGGCTCGCCCGAGGCGCTCCGCGGCAGCGTGCGCGCTTTCCTCGACGAGGCCGGCCCCGGCGACGGGGTGACGCCGAAGGTCCTGATCGTTCCGCACGCCGGCTACATCTACTCCGGCTCCACGGCCGCGCGCGGTTACGCGATGCTGCGCGGGGTCGCGGCGCAGGTGCGCCGGGTCGTCCTGATCGGACCCGCGCATCGCGTGGCGGTGCGCGGCGTCGCCATTCCTTCGGTCGATCGCTTCGAGACGCCGCTCGGGCCGGTCGAGCTCGATCGCGCCGTGCTCGACCGGCTGGCCGCTGAACCGCACGTCGTGCGGAGCGACCGCGCGCACGCGACGGAGCACGCGCTCGAGGTCCAGCTGCCGTTCCTGCAGGAAGTGCTCGAGGACTTCACGGTGGTGCCCCTCGTCGTCGGCGACGCCACGCCGGACGAAGTCGCCGCCGTGCTGGAGCGCGTGTGGGGCGGTCCCGAAACGCTGATCGTCGTCAGCTCCGATCTCTCCCACTACCTTCCGTACGACACCGCGCGCCAGGCGGACGCCGCGACCCTCGCGCAGGTGCTCGCACTCGGCCCGGAACTCGATCATCAGCAGGCCTGTGGCGCGACCCCGATCAATGCGCTGATGCACCTGGCGCGCCGTCGTCGCCTGCGCCCGCGCCTGCTTGCCGCATGCAGCTCAGGCGATACGGCGGGAGATCGCGACCGCGTCGTTGGCTACGCCTCCCTCACCTTCACTGCCGACGACCGGAACGCGTCCGCCGAGGCGGACGAAGAGGGCCTGTCGGATTCGAGCGAACGGCCTGCCGACCGCGGCCGGGTGCTTCTGGCGCACGCACGCCACGCGATCGAGTCGCTGTTCCGTGCGCCGGGCGCAGCGCTGCCCGACGCGCCGTTTCTCGACGAGCCCGGTGCCACTTTCGTGACGCTGAGGCTCGACGGCGAACTGCGTGGTTGTATCGGCACGCTGGAGGCCGAACACCCGCTGCGTCACGACGTGGTGCGCAACGCGCGCAACGCGGCCCTGCGCGACCCGCGGTTCGAGCCGCTGAGCGAGAAGGAACTGGCCGGGGTCTCGATCGAAGTGTCGCTGCTGTCGACCCCGGAGCCGCTGTCATTCGCCGACGAGGAGGACCTCACGCGCCAGGTCGAGGCGCGCCGCCACGGCCTCGTGCTCGAGTATGGCCGCCATCGGTCGACGTTCCTGCCGCAGGTGTGGGAGCAGCTGCCCGACGCACGGGACTTCCTGCGTCACCTGAAGGCCAAGGCAGGTCTGCCGCCCGACTTCTGGTCGGAGGGCATCCGCGTGTCCTGCTACTCGGTGGAGAAGTGGAGCGAGCGATGACGGCGATCGAAGCCTCGCACCCCGCACAGTGGTGGCACGCGCTGCCCGACGGTCGCCTGCAGTGCGACCTCTGCCCGCGCGACTGCAAGCTGCACGAAGGCCAGCGCGGACAGTGCTTCGTGCGCCAGCGCAGCGGCGACACGATGGTCCTGGCGACGTACGGGCGTTCGTCGGGCTTCTGCGTCGACCCGATCGAGAAGAAGCCGCTGAACCACTTCCATCCGGGCAGCTCGGTGCTCTCGTTCGGCACGGCGGGCTGCAACCTGGCGTGCAAGTTCTGCCAGAACTGGGACATCTCGAAGAGCCGCGACATGGACCGGCTGATGGACCGCGCGTCGCCCGAGGCGATCGCCGAGGCCGCTGCCGCCACGGGTTGCCGCAGCGTCGCGTTCACCTACAACGACCCGGTCATCTTCGCCGAGTACGCGATCGACACCGCGAAGGCCTGCCACGCCGCCGGCATCAAGACGGTGGCCGTGACCGCCGGCTACATCCATGCCGAGCCGCGCCGCGCGTTCTTCGATGTGATGGATGCCGCCAACGTCGACCTGAAGGCGTTCACCGACGACTTCTACTTCAAGTTCACCGGCGCGCACCTGCAGCCGGTGCTCGACACGCTCAGGTACCTGGTGCGCGAGACCGGTTGCTGGACCGAGATCACGACGTTGCTGATCCCCGGGAAGAACGACTCGGACGACGAACTGCGCCGCATGAGCGCGTGGATCGCCTCCGAGCTCGGTCCGCAGGTTCCGCTGCACTTCACGGCGTTCCATCCGGACTACAAGCTCGACGACGTCCCGGCGACACCGGGCACGACGCTGATGCGCGCCCGGCGGATCGCACAGGAGGAAGGGCTGAAGCACGTCTACACCGGCAACGTGCACGACACGGAAGGCGGGACCACGTTCTGCGCGGAGTGCCACGCGGCCCTGATCGTGCGCGACTGGCACCGCATCCTGCGCTACGACGTGACGGACGACGGGCGCTGCCCGCACTGCACGAGCCCGCTCGCCGGGCGGTTCGAGCACTTCGAGGGAAGTTTCGGGTCGCGCCGGATTCCGGTCCGGCTCGCTCCGCGCGCCTGACGGGCGACGCTCAGGCGGCGGCTGGCACGGCGTCGGCGGCGCGCTTGCGCGCCATGCCGATGATCTTCGCGGCGACCGGAAGTTCGAGCGCCAGGAATTCGGCCTCCATCGTCGAGCGATCGATCAGCCGCACGTGCTTCTTGCGCGCGATGGCCTTCGCGCCACGCTCGTAGCCCGCCTCGGCGACGATCGCGACTCGCAGCATCCCGATCTCGCGCGCCTGTTCGATCAGGGCGGTGATGCGGTCCACCGACACGTAGTCGTTCTGCACCACGAAGGCGTAGGCGCGCGCGGCGTCGTCGCGATGCCTCAATACGAGCTCGATCGGCCAGATGGCCGGCGACGCCGGTGAACCGCGGTAACCGCGCGACTCGTACCACGCGATCACCAGTTCGCGCAGCGGCACGCCCGCGGCGATCGAGTCCGCCTCGGACGGATACCGCACCGACAACGGCACCGCCCACCTGCGCAGGCGTTGCCGCGCCGGCAAGGCAGCCGGTTGCTTCTGCTGCGCCGTATCCACGGTGATGTGCGAAATGAGTTCCTCGATCGGGTCCATCCCCGCGGCAGCGACCTCCGGCGCGTTCGCCGCGGCACTGAGATGCGCGATGCGCGAAGGAGACTTCAGATCCGCGCTCGACGCGAAGGCGGGAGCCGAGGCGGCGCCCGCGGCGGCCGGAATCGGTTCGGCGGCCGAGGCGCCGACGCCAGCTGCCAGCAGATCCTCCATCGCTCGCTGCTCCCGCTCGGCCGATTCCGCGCGCATGAATTCGGCGCGTCGTCGCACCCAGTGCAGCAGGGCGAACAACGTCACGATGGCGCCTACGAAGTAGAAGAGTGAGGGCACGCGCGAGTTGCTGGTTCTTTCGGGCCGGAGCCGCCGCGACGGCGGGACCCTGGCCACGTCATATCGTGCCACGCAGGGCGGCCGGATCCCACCGGAATTGGCGCACAAATGCCCGGAAATTCGAGGTCCCCGGGGCACGTTGCCCGGGACGGCCCGCGCGCACCCGCGCCCCCTGCTTCTTACCGACACCGCGCCCGGCTTCCGGCAACGGCCGCTTCGTAGAATTCGGAGCGCTTCGCACAGATCGGATCGGGCCATGGCTCTGGCAGTCGTTCGCAGCCGCGGGTTGAACGGCATGGCCGCCCCCGAGGTAACCGTCGAGGTCCATCTTGCGAACGGGCTGCCGTCGTTCACGCTGGTCGGCCTGCCGGACACCGAAGTGCGAGAAGCCCGGGAGCGGGTGAGGGCCGCGCTGCAGAACAGCCGCTTCGACTTTCCGACGCGACGCATCACCGTCAATCTCGGCCCGGCCGACCTGCCCAAGGAGTCCGGACGCTTCGACCTGCCGATCGCGCTCGGGATCCTCGCCGCGAGCGACCAGTTGCCGAGCCGCTCGCTCGACGCGCTCGAGTTCGCGGGCGAGCTTTCCCTGTCCGGTGAGCTGCGTCCCGTGCGCGGCGCGCTCGCGATGGCCTATGCGG
The DNA here is from genome assembly GCA_963841815.1 of uncultured beta proteobacterium. Taxonomy (GTDB): domain Bacteria; phylum Pseudomonadota; class Gammaproteobacteria; order Burkholderiales; family Burkholderiaceae_F; genus JAOUJD01. The sequence goes on from CAWJEE010000010.1 coordinate 226,140, forward strand.
TGACACGCTCCACCACCGCGCGTGCTCCGCGCGGCTTCGTCGTGCCGCGGGAAAGCGCCGACGAAGCGGCGCTGGTCGGCGCACTGCCGATCTACCCGGCCGGGACACTGATCGAGGTCGTCCAGCACCTGCGCGCCGCGGCGGGCGACGACAGCGGCAGGGAGATCCCGGTCCACGAAGCGACGGTGCGGCGAACGCCGCCCGCTTATCCCGACCTGTTCGACGTCAAGGGGCAGGCCGCCGCCCGGCGCGCGCTCGAGATCGCCGCCGCCGGAGGTCACAGCGCACTGCTGGTCGGCCCGCCCGGCACTGGCAAGTCGATGCTCGCGCAGCGCTTCGCCGGCATCCTTCCGCCGATGACCACCGACGAAGCGCTGGAGTCTGCCGCGGTGCTGAGTCTCGCCGGACAGTTCGCGCCGCATCGCTGGGGGACCCGCATGTTCCGCGCCCCGCACCACACCGCGAGCGCCGTCGCGCTCGTGGGAGGCGGCAGCCCCCCGATGCCCGGCGAAATCTCCCTCGCGCACCACGGCGTCCTCTTTCTCGACGAGTTGCCGGAGTTCGAACGGCGCGTGCTCGAGGCGCTGCGGCAGCCCCTCGAAGCGGGCACCGTGACGATCTCGCGCGCCGCGCGCCAGATCGACTTCCCGGCGCGCTTCCAGCTGATCGCCGCGATGAATCCCTGTCCCTGCGGCTACTTCGGTCACAGGACAATCGTGTGCCGCTGCACGCCCGACCAGGTCGCGCGCTACCAGGACCGCATTTCGGGCCCTCTGCTCGACCGCATCGACATGCGCGTCGAGATGACCTCGTTCACCGAAGAGGAACTCGGCCACCTGCCCGACGGCGAGCCGACCCGCTCTGTCGCGGCTCGCGTCCGCAAGGTCCACGACCGCGCGCTCAGCCGACAGGGCAAGCCGAACGACCAATTGGGGAGCGGCGAACTGCAGGCCGCCTGCAGGGTCGAGGCTGGGGCGAAGGCGCTGCTCCACGCTGCGACGGCCAGGCTCGGGTGGTCCATGCGGGCGTATCACCGGGTGCTCCGTGTGTCCCGCACGATCGCCGACCTCTCCGGAGCCGCGGACATCGCGACCCGGCACGTGGCCGAAGCGATCCAGTTCCGGCGCGCGCTGCGCGAACCGTAAATCTGTCGTGTTTACGACAAACGCTCGACGTGCGACGTCGATTTGGACGACAATTCGCATCTTCCGGGAAAACCGGCGCCGAACGGCGCGCAGCACGATGGACAGTACCGTTTCCCCTTGCGGCAGCGACTTCGATACCGACTTCGACCGCAATTTCGCACTGGCCGGTTTCATCCTGAACCGTTTCCTGGTGCATCACCTGCTCAGGATGGCCCGCCAGACGAACGGCGACTTCGAGAGCCTCGTGATCTGGAGCGCGCTGGCACTGCAGAACACGACGGCCCTTCTCGGCCCCGGCGCGAAGCCGCTGACGCCGCTGCAGCCCGACGGCACGTTTCCTGATGCGCTGCTGCGTGCGAACGGGCTGCGTTCGAGCGACCTGGCCCAGATCACCGGCATCCCGCGCGAAACGGTGCGGCGCAAGCTCGAACGCCTGTCTACCGCCGGTCGCGTGAAGCGGCACGAGAACGGACGGTGGCACGTCGTCTCGGCCGCGATGAACCAGGAGATGCGCGAGTTCATGCGCGAGACAGCTCGCAACTTCTGCGAAACCGCGCAGCTGCTCCAGGGCGCGATGCGCAACGGCGGCTAGGTCCTGTTAACGCCTGGCCCGCGCATGTGCGATCCAAGCGGTAGCAGGCCCTAGGGCCGGCCGAGATACAGGTACACGGCGGAGTGGTCCCGGCTCGAGTAGCCGAAGCCGAGGTACAGCGGCCCCAGCGGCGAGTCGATGCCGACGTACAGGGCCCCCGCCGGAATCGTGACCCGGCCATCGACGTATTCGCCCCGCCAGACGGGAATGAACGGCCTCGCGCGTGCCGCCTCCAGCGACGCGCCGAAGTACATGCCCTCGAACAGCGGGATGTCCGCGAGCTTCGTGCGATACCCGAGCCGGACGAACTGGTAGTCCTGCGACCGGATCTGCCCCGGCGCAAGTCCCGACAGCTTCAGGAATCCGCCGAGTTCGAACTGGTCGTAGATCGGGATCTCGTTCGACCCCAGCTTGCCGCCCGCCGACACGCCGAGCTCGAACGTGTGACGCCCGATCGAGGCGGCGGTGCCGGCCCCGGCACGCCAGCGGTTGTACGAGTTGTCGCCGCCGAGCGCGCTGAGCTGCGAATACAAATTTGCCCCTGCGCCCCAGCCCCCGGTGGGGAAGTTCACTCCCGTGAACTGATCCAGCTTCAGGTCGAAGACGGCGGCACGGATGTTCGTCGTTCCGCTGGACGGCAGCGCGACCGAGCCACTCTGCTGGCTGAACCTGCGCTCGCCGAGCGCGAGCCCGAGACGGGCCTGGCCGTACTGGAGGAAGTTCGCCCCGACGTCGAACTGCGCGATCCCCGACTGGTCCTGGTACTCGGCGCTCAGCAGGTCGTCGACGTACAGGTCCAGCGGCCGGTTGAGATACCGAAGCTGCGGAGCGACGAAGAAGTACTGACTTGCCGACAGCGGCTGGTAGAACTCGGTGGCGAGCAGCACGTTCCGGCCGAGGACGACGTCGTTCCTCCACTCCGCGCCGAAGCTGTTGAGTCCCTTCGCCCGATGCGATGCGAACAGATTGAAGTACGACCGCTGCCCCAGGTCGGCCGCGAGTTCGAGGCCGAAACGCACGTAATGCGTCTCCGGTTTTTCCCGCACCTTCACGGTCAGGATGCGTTTGCCGTCGACTTCCTCGACGTTGAACCCGACGTTCTCGAAGTCGCCGCGGCCGTAGATGCGGCGCAGGTCGAGGTCGAGCGTGTCGCGGTCGATCGGCTTGCCGACCTCGGTCTGCATCGACTGCAGAACGACCTGCGGGTTGATGCGGTGCGTGCCCTCGACACGGATCTCGTCGACCACGGTGATCATCGTGTCGGTGCTCGCCGGACCCTGTCGCGCGCGCAGGGCCGCGTACTGCCCGGGCGGCAGCGACAGCGCGCGCAGGCGATCGGCGACCTTGCGCGCGCCCGCTTCGCCGATCGGCACCGTCTTGGTCAGGTTGTCGAAGTCGCCCGCGGAGAAGTCGCCGAGTTCGGGCTCGATGAGGATGTCCCGCGACGTCAGCTCCGCCAGTGAGCGACGGACGTTCTGCTCGGTCAGGATGTTGATCATCTGCCCGGTCACGCTCAGCACCGAGGTGATCTGCTCCGGGCGCAACAGCGGCGTGCCGAGGTTGACGGCGATGATGATCTCGGCGCCCATCGAGCGGGCGACGTCGACCGGCAGGTTGCGGACCAGCCCGCCGTCGACGAGCTGGCGGTTGCCAATGGCCACCGGCGCCATGCCGCCCGGCACCGACATCGACGCCCGCATCGCCGTGATCAGGCTGCCGTCCTTCAGCACGACCATCTCGCCGGTGCCGAGATCGGTGGCGATGGCGCGGAACGGAATCGACAACTGGTCGAAGCTGCGCACCGTCGTGAACTTCACCAGCTTGCGCAGCTGCGCCTCGACCGACACGCCGGTTACGATGCCCTTCGGCAGCACGATGCCGTCGCCGGTGACGCCGAGCTCGGGAATGATGTAGGGCTGCTCGTCGTCCGCCTTGCGCCGCATCGGCAGGTCGGCGCGAGGCGGGCGATCGGTGAACAGGCTCGCGGTCGTGATCGTCGCGATGTCCCGCTCCATTTCGGCGACGGAATTGCCCGACGCGTAGGACCCGCCGACGATCGAACCCATGCTGGTGCCGACGATCACGTCCACCGGGACGCGCAGTTCCTCGAGCACTTTCAGCACGCCGACGTGCGCGGCGCCGCGCGCGCCCCCGCCGGACAGCACGAGACCGATCTTCGGCCGCGCCGCCTGTGGAACTGCCGGGGCGCTCTGCGACGACTGTGCGGCCGTCTGCGCGAAGGCTGGCAGCGAAGCGGCGAAGAGCAGGCAGCCGAACAGGTGCGCGGCACGCGCAGTGAAGGAGAGCGGCAGCATTCGAGCGTCCTGGTGGCCGGGTCTGATGCCCGGATCGGACGCTAGTGTAAGAGCCCTGAACTGCGGCGCGCGAACGCCGCCGTCACCGGGTCACTTGTTGACGGGCATCGTGAACTCGGGGCCTTTGCTCGACGCCGCGTCCGGCCAGCGTTGCATCACCGACTTGTAGCGCGTGTAGAAGCGCACGGCCTCCTCGCCATAGGCGTGGTGGTCGCCGAACAGCGACCGCTTCCAGCCGCCGAACGAGTGGAAGGCCATCGGCACCGGGATCGGCACGTTGATGCCGACCATGCCGACCTTCACGCGGCGCGCGAACTCGCGCGCCGTGCCGCCGTCGGTCGTGTAGCACGCGACGCCGTTGCCGAACTCGTGGCTGTTGACCAGGTCGAGCGCGGCGGCGAAGTCCGGGACGCGCACGACGGTCAGCACCGGTCCGAAGATCTCCTCGCGGTAGATCGACATGTCCGGCTTGCGCGTGATCGAACAGCGTCGCGCCGAGGTAGAAGCCCTTGTCGCGGCCGGGCACGCTGTGGCGACGGCCGTCGCACACCAGCTTCGCACCGCTCGCGATGCCCTGCTCGATGTAGCCGAGGATCTTCTGGCGGTGCGTTTCGGTCACGACCGGGCCCATGTCGGCGTCCGGTTCCATGCCGTCCTTGATGCGCAGCTTCTTGACGCGCTCGGCGATCTTCGCGACGAGGTCGTCCGCCGACGTGGCCGACCGCCACCGCCACGGAGATCGCCATGCAGCGCTCGCCGGCGGAGCCGTAGCCGGCGCCGACCAGCGCGTCGGCCGCCTGGTCGAGATCGGCATCCGGCATCACGACCATGTGGTTCTTCGCCCCGCCGAGCGCCTGCACGCGCTTGCCGTACCGCGTGCCCTCGTTGTGGATGTACTCGGCGATCGGCGTGGAACCGACAAAGCTGACGGCGGCGATGTCCTTGTGCTGCAGGATCGCGTCGACCGCGGCCTTGTCGCCCTGCACGACGTTGAACGCCCCATCCGGCAGGCCCGCCTGCTTCAGCAGCTCGGCCATCAGCAGGCTCGCCGACGGGTCGCGTTCGGACGGCTTCAGGATGAAGGTGTTTCCGCACACGAGCGCGAGCGGGAACATCCACATCGGCACCATCACCGGGAAATTGAACGGCGTGATGCCGGCGACGACGCCGAGCGGCTGGCGCAGCGAGAAGTTGTCGATGCCGCCGCCGATGTTGTCGGAGAACTGGCTCTTCAGCAGCTGCGGCGCGCCGCAGGCGAACTCGACGACCTCCAGCCCGCGCTGCACCTCGCCCCGGGCGTCGGTGAGCACCTTGCCGTGCTCGCGCGTGATGATCCGCGCGAGGTCGTCGTGGTGACGGTCCAGCAGTTCCTTGAAGCGGAACATCACGCGCGCGCGGTTCAGCGAGGAGGTTTCGCTCCAGGCGGGGAAGGCCGCGAGGGCCGCGCGCACCGCGGCGTCGACCACCGGTGCGCCGCCGAGCTGCACCAGGCCGCTGACTTCGCCAGTGGCCGGGTTGAACACCTCGCTCGTGCGGTCTGCCGCGCCGGCATGCCGCGCGCCGCCGATCCAGTGCCCGATCTGCGCAATCCCCGCTTCCTGCTTGCCCATGGCGTCTCCTGCCTGTCCGGTTGCTTCCCTGCCGGCGGCCCTATTCGACCGTCTTCAGCGCGTCGCGCAGCATCGACACCAGCTGGTCGACGTGCGACTTCTCGATGATCAGCGGCGGGCTCAGCGCGAAGATGTCGCCGGTGGTGCGCACCAGCAGGCCCATCTCGAAGCACTTCACGAAGGCCTCGTAGGCCCGCTTGCCAGGCGCCCCGGCGCGCGGCTCCAGTTCGATGCCGGCCACCAGGCCGAGGTTGCGCACGTCGATCACGTGCCGCGCGTCGCGCAGGCTGTGGACGGCGTCCTCGAAGTACGGCGCCATCGCCGCCGCGTGCGCGAAGGTCTGCTCGTCCTTGTAGAGCTTCTGCGTGGCGATGACCGCGGCCGCCGCCATCGGGTGGCCCGAGTACGTGTACCCGTGCATGAACTCGATGCCGCCGACCGGGGTGGCCTCGATGACGGCGTCGTGGATGCGGTTGTCGACGATCACCGCGCCCATCGGGATCGCCGCGTTGTTGATCGCCTTGGCGACCGTCATCATGTCCGGCCGCACCTTGAAGAAGTCCGCCGCAAACGGCGTTCCGAGGCGCCCGAAACCGGTGATCACCTCGTCGAAGATCAGCAGGATGCCGTGCTTCGTGCAGATCTCGCGCAACCGCTCGAGGTAGCCCTTCGGCGGCAGCAGCACGCCGGTGGAGCCGGCGACCGGCTCCACGATCACCGCCGCGATGTTGCTCGCGTCGTGCAGCGTCACCAGGCGCTCGAGTTCGTCCGCGAACTCGGCGCCGTGGGCCGGCATCCCGCGCGAGTGCGCATTGCGCGCCATGTCGTGCGTGGAACGCAGGTGATCGACGATCGCCATCAGCTGCGGGAAGGTCTTGCGGTTGCCGGGAATGCCGCCCACCGCGGTGCCGCCGAAGTTGACGCCGTGATAGCCCCGTTCGCGCCCGATGATCAGGCGCCGGCTCGGTTCGCCGCGCGCGCGGTGATATGCGAGCGCGATCTTCATCGCCGTGTCGACCGACTCGGAACCGCTGTTCGTGAAGAACACGCGGTCCATGCCCTCGGGCGTGACCTGCGCGACCGCGGTGGCCGCCTCGAACACGAGCGGGTGCCCCATCTGGAACGTCGGCGCGAAGTCCATCGTCGCCGCCTGCCGCTGGATCGCCTCGACGATCGGCGCGCGGCAGTGCCCGGCGTTGACGCACCACAGGCCGGCCGTTCCGTCGAGGATGCTTCGCCCTTCCGGCGTCGTGTAGTGCATGTCCTTCGCGCCGGCGAGCAGGCGCGGCGCCTGCTTGAACTGCCGGTTCGCCGTGAACGGCATCCAGAAGTGCTCGAGTGCGAGCGCGTCGGCGGAGACGGAGTGCGTCGTCGGGTTTTCGAGCTTCATGGGTGAGATCCTTTGCGAACGGCCGGATCAGGACGCCAGCCGGAAGGAAGTGAAGAAGGTGTCGAGCACCTCGGGCGGAATCTCGCCCTCGGCGCCCAACGCGACGACCTGAAAGAGCCGATCATCGACGATGAAGAACCGCGCGGCAAGCCGCGACTTGCGGCCGTCCGGTCCCGGCCGGCCCACCGCTTCGACCGCCTCGGAAGCGAGCAGCCTGCGAGTGCCGTTCGGCGGCAGCGCCAGCGACGGCGACGTGCTCGTGGTCACCGTCCCGCCGATGTTCCGTAGAAGTCCGTCCCGAAAATATGCGATCGCCTGCGCGCGCCCGGCGGGTTCCGCGGACAGGGCCGCCGGCAGGCGCGCCACGCCCACGGCGAACATGGTGGCTCCGACGCCGGTCGACCACATGGTCACCGACACTGGCTGGCCGCCGACGTCGAGGTCACGCGTCACGCTTTGCGACCGACCGGGAAGCGCCGCGACCGCGCCGTCGTCGACCCGGACTTCGCGCCACTCGAAGCGCTGGCTGCACGCGAGGGTCAGCAGCGCCAATGCGGCGACGAAGGCCGAACGCCACCTGTGCGTCATGTCCGGGAGTTGTCAGGGATGCCGCGGATGCGGCTGTCGCCCAGTATATCGACGCGCGCCCGCGCTCCCTGCGCCCGGCGTCCGGTCGCCGCCGCTGGGCGCGAGCCTAGAATTGACGCATCCCACTCAGGCACCCCGACCATGGCACTCGTTGTTTTCCGTTCCAAGGCTGCCGGCGAAATCTTCATGTTCGCGGAGAGCGCCCGTCGCATCTTCGAGATCATCGGCCGCCAGGACTCGCCGCGCGGCGTCATCACCGCCGAACAGGTTCCCGAAGCGCTCCAGAAGCTCGTCGACGCCGTCGAAGAGGAAAAGGCGCAGCTCAAGGCCGCTCGGGAAGACGCCGAGGTCCAGGACAAGCAGGGCGACGGAACCGTGCAGCCGCGGCCGATCACGCTGGGGCAGCGCGCGTTTCCGTTGGTCGACATGCTGAGAGAAGCGCAGAAGAAGAAGGTCGACGTGACCTGGGGCATCTGACCCACGGCAAGCCTCGCCCCGCCGTAGCGCGCGAGGACGACAGGCCCGCGAGCGCGGCCTTCGAAGGCGCCGAGCAGCGCAGCCGCGGCGGGGTCGTGCCGGCCCGCCTGTTTGAGCGACCGCAGGGAGCGAGTTTGCGGGACGGCCCGCCGTGGCGAGCAGCGGAGGGAAGTCGGCGCAGCCGACCGCCTTCGAAGGCCGCGCTCGCGGGCCTGTCGTCCTCTTGGTAGGTGGCTTCTATAACATCCGCCTGCACAATGTCCCGCCCGCGCATCCTTGTCGTCGAAGACGAACCGGCCATCGCCGACACCATCGTCTACGCCCTGTCGACCGAGGGCTTCGAGCCGCACTGGTGCGCGACCGGCGGCGCAGCACTCGAAGCCGCGCGCTCCCAGCCGTGCGCGCTGGCGGTGCTGGACGTCGGCCTGCCCGACATCAACGGCTTCGAACTGTTCAAGCAGCTGCAGCTGGTCGACCGCGGCCTGCCGGCGATCTTCCTGACGGCCCGCTCGAGCGAGATCGACCGCGTGGTCGGGCTCGAACTCGGCGCCGACGACTACATCGCCAAGCCGTTCTCCCCGCGCGAACTCGCCGCGCGCGTGCGCACCGTGCTGCGGCGGGTTCAGCGCCCGGCGGCGGGCCCCGCGTCGCCGACCGCAGCGGGACCGTTCGAGGTCGACGACGAGCGCAAGCTGATCCGTTTCCGCGGTCGCGCGCTCGACCTGTCGCGCACCGAGTACCGCCTGCTCAAGGTGCTGGTCGAGCGGCCGGGCCGCGTCTTCTCGCGAGACGAGTTGATGGAGCGCGCCTGGGACGATCCAGCATCCGCCTTCGACCGCACGGTGGACGCGCACGTGAAGACCCTGCGCGCCAAGTTGCGCGACGTGGCGCCGGACGAGGACCCGATCGTGACGCACCGCGGCCTCGGGTATTCGCTGAGCGAGCAACTGCAGTGAGCGACGCGCCGCCCGCGACGACATGAGCGCCGCACGGCCGCTCCGAAGGCGCTCGCTCCCCCTCGGGGGGACGGCGCGCAGCGCCAAGGGGGCACGATGAGCGCGCACGGCCGCTCCGAAGCGCTCATCCCGCAGCGCGCAGCGCGGCGGGTAGCCCTGTGAGCCGCCGTTCGCGGCTGTTCGCCGCCATCGTCGCGCTGTACGTCGCGGCGGTTGTGCTGCTGCTCTACCGCGTCAGCCTCGACATCGATCCGCGCTATCGCGAATCGGCCGAGGAGTCGCTCGTCGACACGGCCAACCTCCTCGCGACCCTGCTCGAGAGGCAGGCCTACGCGGGCGTAATCCAGACCGAGGAACTCGAGCGCACGCTGGAACACGTCGGCAAGCGGCCGCTCGACGCCCGGATTTTCCAGATCCAGAAGAACGCGGTCGTGCTGCACGTCTACGTCACCGACAGCCAGGGCACGGTGCTGTACGACTCGGCCGGTCGCGACGCCGGCAAGGATTACCGCGGCTGGCGCGACGTCAGCCTGACGCTGGCCGGCCAATACGGCGCCCGCACGACGCTCGCGGACCCGGACGATCCATCGTCCGCGGTGATGTACGTCGGCGCCGCCATCCGCGAGCGGGCGAGCCCCGACTCGGAGGACGCGATCGTGGGCATGGTCAGCGTCGGGAAGCCCGTGGCCGCGTTCTCGCCCTTCATCACGAACGCGCGGCAGAAGCTATTCATCGCCGGCGGCATCGCGGTGGCGTCCTTCGCGCTCCTGCTGCTGATCGTCACGGTCTGGCTGGTGCGCCCGTTCGGCCTGGTGACCGACCTGTGGCGCGTCGTGCGTTCGCGCCAGGGAGGCGTTGGCCGGGTGCTGAATCCGTTCCGCGTCGCCTTCAACGACATGCGCGACGCGCTGGCCGGGCGGAGTTACGTCGACGAGTACGTCGCGACCCTGACGCACGAGATCAAGAGCCCGCTGGCGGCGATCCGCGGGGCGGCCGAACTGCTGCGCGAGCCGGTGCCCGAGGACGCGCGCATCCGCTTCACCCGCAACATCGAGGAACAGGTGGCGCGCGCACAGGACCTGGTCGACCGCATGCTCGAGTTGTCCAGCCTGGAGCGGCGCGGCGTTCTGGGCCAGCGCGAGCCGGTGCCGGTGGCGTCGATCGCCGACGCCGTGCGCAACGAGCTGTCCACGGTCGCGGCGCAACGCGGTGTCGAACTGTTCATCGACGCCGATCCGTCGCTCGTCGCACGCGGCGATCCATTCCTGCTGCAGCGCGCGCTGTCGAACCTGGTCCTGAACGCGATCGACTTCGCGCCGCGCGAGTCGGCCGTCACGGTCGATGCCAACGCCGTGCGCGGACGCGTCGACATCACCGTGCGCGACCGCGGCCCTGGAATCCCGGACTACGCAACGGCCCGCCTCTTCGAGAAGTTCTATTCGACGCCGCGCCCCGGCGGGCGCAAGGGCACCGGCCTGGGACTCGCGTTCGTGCGCGAGGTCGCGCAACTGCACGGCGGCAGCGCGCGCCTGGTGAACCATCCCGAAGGCGGCGCCATCGCCACGCTGTCGATCCCGCGCGCCTGAGCGCCGTCGACGCCGGCCGACGCCGGCGTCCCCGGGGCAGTCGTCGAGCGCGCCCGCTTCACCGTTTCTTCACACTCGCTTCCCGCCCGGTTCGCCAAGGTTTCGAACGCGACGCCGATCGTGCGCTCCATCAGCCCGGCCACGGGCTTCCTGGAGAAAACGATGACGCTGCTGCAACCGATGCTGGACGGCGCGCTGGCCGCCGCCGAACTGCTGGCCCTGCTGTTCGTGTCGCCCGCGGCAGCGCGCGAGCCCGCCGCGGTCGACGCTGCCGCGGCGCTCGAGCGGCCGGTGCAACTCCACCGGCTGTCGACCGCGGTCGACATTCGCCTGCTCGGATCCCTGGCCGACGTGCGAGTCGCACAGGCGGTGCGCAATGTTTCGTCCACGACCGCCGACCTTGCGCCGCAGTTGCCGGCGATCGACGAGTACGTCGACGGACTGCGCATCGTGCACGGCACGCACGCGGTCGACCTCCTGCCAGTCGGCGGGGGCGACGACTTCCCGATCGCCGGGCACGCTCGCCTCTCGGAGGACGAGCGGATCGCCGACGCGTTCCGCCTCGCGCCGGGCGCCCGTGCGGTCATCGAATCGACGGTCGCCCAACCGCTGCTGCGCAGCGGGCGGAGCTACCGCGCGATGTTGCCGGTGCGGGTCGAGGCCGACGCGCCCCGGGCAATGCTGGTCGACGAGGACGACGGCGCCTTCCTGCTCATCGTCCCGCACCGTGCCGCTCCGCGCGGCACGCTAGTGCTTCGCCCGGCATCCAGCGAGCCCGAGACGCTCCAGCTGGGCGCGATCGACACCCGCCACGCGATCCTAGTCCCGCTGCCGGGTCGCGCGCACCTCGACCGACTCGCGAATGGCGCGGTCGAGCTCGAACTGGCGGGCGACCGTGGGACGTGGTGGTCCACGCTCGTCGCGGAACGCATCGACGAGCAGCCGGCGCTGCAGACCCGCAGAGCCGATTGAAGGAAGACTCCATGCCCGGAACACTGCTCCGTCGCGCGGCGTCGATCGCCGTGCTGGCCGGCTGCGCCCTGCTCTCCCCGCTCGCGGCGCAGGAGCGCCCGCGGGCGGACCTCACGAAGACGCTGTCGCCCTACTTCGTCGTCGACAAGGCCGAGCCCGGCGTCGACGCGCTGCCGCTGAAGGCCACGCGCGTCGACGTCAAGGTCAGCGGCGTGATCGCCGACGTCCGCGTCACGCAGGTTTACCGCAACGAAGGCAACACGCCGCTGGAAGCGCGCTACGTGTTCCCGGCGTCGACGCGCGCGGCCGTCTACGCGATGCGGATGCGCGTCGGCGAGCGGGCGGTGGACGCCGAGATCCGCGAGAAGCAGGCGGCCCGGCGCGAGTACGAGACGGCGAAGCGCGAAGGGAAGAACGCCTCGCTGCTCGAGCAGCAGCGGCCCAACGTCTTCTCGATGGCCATCGCGAACGTCATGCCGGGCGACGAGATCGCGGTCGACCTCTTCTACACCGAGAGCCTGGTGCCGACCGAAGGCACCTACCGCTTCGTGTTCCCCACGGTGGTCGGCCCGCGCTACAACGGCGCCGCCGGGCGCGAGAGTCACCAGGCCGAAGGCTGGGTCGCGCAGCCGACGTTGCGCGCAGGCGAGCCGGCGCCGCACACCCTGGCCGTGAAAGTCGAACTGAATGCGCCGCTGCCGGTGCAGTCCGCGGCCTCGCCGTCGCATCGGCTTGCGGTCGACGGTCTCGGCTCGCGCACGGCAAGGGCCGAACTGCCGGCCGCCGCCGAACACGGCAACCGCGACTTCGTGCTCGAGTACCGGCTGGCCGGGACAGGGATCGCCTCCGGCGTCGCTCGTGCACGAGGGGCGCGACGAGAGCTTCTTCCTTGCGATGATCGAGCCGCCGGCGCGCGTTGCCTCGAGTGCGATCGTGCCGCGCGAGTACGTGTTCGTGCTCGACGTGTCCGGCTCGATGCACGGCTTTCCGGTGGAGACCGCGAAGACCTTGTTGCGCGGGCTGGTCGCGAACCTGCGGCCCACCGACACCTTCAACATCATCCCGTTCGCCGGCGGCCACTCGCTGTTCGCGCCGCGCTCGGTGCCTGCCACGCGCGAGAACGTCGACGCGGCGGTGCGCTTCATCAACGGGCAGCGCGGCAGCGGGTCGACGGAACTGCTGGCGGCGCTGCGCGGCGCACTTGCCATGCCGAGCGACCAGGAGCGCGCGCGCAGCTTCGTCGTCATCACCGACGGCTACGTCACCATCGAGAAGGAGGCGATGGACCTGGTTCGCGCCAACCTCGGCCACGCCAACGTCTTCGCGTTCGGCATCGGCTCGTCGGTGAACCGCTTCCTGATCGAGGGTCTGGCGCGCGCAGGCCGCGGCGAGGCGTTCGTCGTGCTGAACGAGCGCGACGCCGCGATCGAAGCCGATCGCTTCCGCGCGTACATCGAATCGCCCGTGCTGACCAGGATCGCGGTGAGCTTTCGTGGTTTCGACGCCTACGACGTCGATCCGCCGCAGTTGCCCGACCTGTTCGCGCAGCGCCCGCTGGTGATCTCCGGCAAGTTCCGCGGCGCGGCGACGGGCGCGATCGAAGTGCGCGGCACCGCGTCGACCGGCACCTTCGTCCAGTCGGTCGACGTCGCGGGCGGTCGCCTGCCGGCGGCGGACACGAAGGCGCTCGGCGTGCTGTGGGCGCGCAGCCGGATCGCAACGCTGGGCGACTACCAGAAGATCGCCCCGGACTCGGCGACGCAGAAGGAGATCACCGAGCTCGGGCTGAAGTACCGGCTGCTCACCGACTACACCTCGTTCATCGCGGTCGACAAGGTCGTCCGCAACGCCGGCGGCACGCAGGCCGGCGTCGACCAGCCGCAACCGCTGCCCGAGGGCGTCAGCGAACTCGCGCTCGGCGAGGTGCCCAGCACGCCCGAGCCCGAGTTCGTGTCGATGACGCTGCTGGCCGGCGGGCTCGCGTGGTGGCTGCGCCGCCGCCGCACGGGAGGACGCGATGCGCGCTGAACTGAACGCGCGCATCGGCCGCACGATGCCGTCGCCGATGTACGGCGTCCTCGTCGCCGGACGCGATCGCACCGCGGACGGCGTCGGCGAACTCGTCGCGATTTGGCGCGAATGGCGCACCGTGCGTCCGGTGATCGCGCTGCTGGGCGGCCTGCTGCTTGCGCTGTGGCCGCACTGGAGCTACATGGCGCGACGCATGGTCGACGGCTCCGACGAGCCGTGGGGCATCCTGGCGCTCGCGACCGTGCTCGTGCTGGTCGCGCGCGATCGCGCGGAGCTGTCGGTGCCGACGCGTTCGGCGCTGGTCGCCAGCGCGGCACTCGCCGTCCTTGCCGCGGCGGCGAGCCTCGTGCTGCCCGATCTCGCGGCGGCGGCGGTCGCGATGGTCGCGCTGGCCTTCTTCCTGGTCCACGCGCTGCCGCGTCGACCGGCCACGCCGCTCGTTGCGCTGGTGCTGCTCGCGCTGCCCGTCATCGCGTCGCTGCAGTTCTACCTGGGATTTCCGCTTCGCGTGTTCGCGGCGCACGGGACAACGGCTCTTCTCGCGCTGGCGGGCGTGGACGCCAGCGCTGCCGGCGCGGCGATCCTGCACCAGGGAACCACGGTGCTCGTCGACGCGCCGTGCGCGGGGATCGGCATGCTGTGGGTCGGGAGCTACACGGCTGCGCTGCTGTCGTATCTCGCGTGCGCTGACGGCGCGCGCACGGCGACGAACGCGGTCGCCGCCGCGCTGCTCGTGCTTGCCGCCAACGTCGCGCGCAACGCCGCCCTGTTCTTCCCGGAGGCAGGGCTCGTGCAGTGGCCGGCGTGGTCGCACGAAGCGATCGGCCTGGCCGCGCTCGCGCTCGCGGTCGTTCCCATCGTCCTGATCACTTCGAGGCCATCTAGATGAACGTCCGCACCTTCTTTGTCGGCGCCCTGCTGGTCGCGGGAGCGCTTCCCCTGGCGGGTCACTTCGTGCCCTTGCGCGCAAGCGAGCACGCAGACCCGCCTGAACGGGCCGCCCCCGTCGCATGGCCGACCCACTTCCGCGACCAGCCGCTGACCCAATTGCCGCTCGGCGCGCTCGAAGAGCGCTTCGCGCGGCGCTTCCCCGGCGCCATCGCGCGCTTCACCGATGGCCAGCGTGTTCTGGTCGTGCGCCAGGTGACCCGGCCGACACGCCAGCTGCATCGGGCGGAGGACTGCTTTCGCGGCATCGGCTACCGCGTCGAGCGGCCGCAGCCGGTGGTGGACGACGGCGGCGAGCGCTGGTCCTGCTTCGTCGCCGAGCGCGACGGCCGCCGCGTGAAGGTGTGCGAACGCATCCACGACGGCGCCGAAGGCCGGTGGACCGATGCGTCGGCGTGGTTCTGGGCGTCGCAGTACGGCGGTGGACCGTGGTGGGCGGTCACCGTCGTGACGCCGATCGAAGGCGGAACGTGACCCCTTCTATGCGAGCAGCGGCGTGGTGCGGGGCCGCGCTCGTCGGCGCCGCGCTACTCGTCGCGGCGTCGGCGCTGCTGACGCTGGCTTCGCTCGGCGTCCTCGCCGCTCCAGCCGGAGCGTGGACGACGGAGCTGGCGCTCGCCGGTTTCAATGTGCGCGTGAATGTCGTCGGGCTGGTGCGCCTGGCCACGCTGCCCGGCACGGCGCATCTGCTCGACGGCCAGTCGGTGCTGACCCGCAGCGGCACGCTGCGGTTCGCGCGCGACGGGCAGGCGCTCCGCGTGACCTGCGCGCCGTGCCGGCTGCGGCAGCGCGACCTGGCGTCGGTTCCCGTGCAGTTCCGTTCAGTGGCGCTCGAAGTGCGGCGCGACGGCGACGCGCTCGACGGCGCACTCGTGATCGACACCATCCGCATTCCAATCGAGGCACGACTGCACGCTGCGTCGGTCGACCTCACGTGGCAGCTGCCGTCGACCGAACTCGGGACCGTGTACCGCGCGCTGGGCGCCGCGGTGCCGGAGGCCGCGTACGCGCGCATCGACGGCACGGTGCAAGCGCAAGGAACGCTGTCGCTGCCGTCCGGCCGCGGCAGCGCGCGCTGGAGCGCGGAGGGCCTCGAGGTCGGCGGACTCGGAACCGAGCCGCTGCAGCACGGCTGGTTCCGCTTCGCCTGTGGCGAGCCGACCGGACGCTCGAAGCTCACGATCACCGGCGACGGCGAGCCGGCCTGGATCGCGGCCGATGCGATTGGCCCGTACCTCGCCGCCGCCGTGCTCGCCGCCGAGGACCAGCGGTTCCAGCAGCACGTGGGGTACGACGAGCACGCGGTCGCCGCCGTCTTCGCCGACTTCGAGGACGGCCGTCCGAAGCGCGGCGGCAGCACGATCACGCAACAGCTGGCGCGGACGCTGTTCACGGGAGGCGAGCGGACCGCCGCGCGCAAGCTCCGAGAGCTGCTCTACGCAATCGAGATGGAGCGCACGCTCGGCAAGGCGCGGATCCTCGAGCTGTACCTGAACACGGTGGACTGGGGTCCGGGCATCTGCGGCGCAAAGGCCGCGGCGCGCGCCTACTTCGGCAAGCCGCCCGCGCGCCTCTCCGCCCTCGAGGCCGCGTGGCTCGCGAGCGTGCTGCGCAATCCGCACGCTGCGTGGGAACAGCAGTTCGCCGCGCGCCGACCCGATCGCACGCGCGCGACGCAGGTGCTGATGCAGATGCGCGACTGTCCGAAGCGGCAGCGCGAGCGCTTCGCGGCGCAACCGCTGGCGTTCGCGCGGGTGCCAACCGTCAAGAGGCCAGGGGTTGCCGGTGCGCCCATGACCGCAGGGCAGGCCGCGGCGGTGGCATTGCCGAGTGCGCCCTGAAGTTCAGCGCGCCGGCCTCGACCCCAGGCGGTCATCGACATGGAGCGAAACGGACGCTGCCGTAGGAGCGCGCAGCACACGTTCAGAGCGGCGCGACGCCGTTGTGCAAAACGCTCCGGCGCACTCGGCCCCTTTGAGGAGTCGCATCAATTCACCGCGGTATCCTCGACCCATGAGGTCCACCGGAATCCGCGTCGCGCTCGCTTGCTTGCTGGTCCTGGCACAGTTGCTGGTTCCGTTTGCACACGGCCTAGCCGGTGCGGCGGCGCCGGGATGGACCGAGATTTGCGCGAGCGACGGCCTGCGGCGAGTGCCGACCGGCGATCCCCCCACTTCCCAAGCGCATCACGAGGATCACTGCGCACTGTGCAGAGTTGGCGGCTCGATGCCGGGCCTCGCCGCCTGCCTTCCTGCATGGGTCGGGGCGCAGGCCGCGGACGAGGATCCGGTGCTCGCCGGCGCCTGTTCCTTCGGCCGCCCCTTCAGGCACGACGCCCGGGCGCGGGCACCGCCACAGGCCTGCTGACGCACTTTGCCGAGTTGACTCACGTTTCGATCGCGAAGCGGCTGCGTATCCGTCGCCGGCCATCGACATGATGGAGAAGCTCGGTCACTGAGCATCGGCGCCGCCGCTCGCTGACTCCGTTCACCCTTACATGAGATTCCGATGAAATTACTCAAAGCACTTCTCACTGCGTTTGTCCTCGTCCTGGGCTCGTTCGCTCTGCCCGCCGTCGCCGGCGAAAGGGATTCCCTGTTCATCAACCTGACCACCGACGACCCGCATCGCGTCAGCATGGCGATCAGCTTCGGCGGCAACCAGTTCGGACGCGGCCACCCCTTGACGATCTTCCTCAACGACAAAGGCGTACTGGTCGGCGCGCGCAGCAACACGAGCCGCTATGCCGAGCATCAGAAGAGTCTCGCCGAGCTCATGACCAAGGGCGCCACGGTCCTGATCTGCCCCATGTGCATGAAGCACTACGGCGTCACCCAGAACGACCTGCTGCCCGGCATCAAGGTCGGCTCGCCGGAAGTGACCGGTGGCGCATTGTTCAAGGACGGCACCAGGACGCTGACCTGGTAGTGATCCGGATCCGGCCCGGTTCGCCGGGCCGTCCATCGCAGCCGAGCTGGCGGGCGAGACCTCTATCGCTGGAACCGATGAATGCCCAGGGCCGACTCCGGCCGGTAGGCGTCCTGCTGCTGAAGCCGATCGACATCGGTCGCGGTCAGCCGGCGGCCCGGCATGCCCCCTGACGCCGGCCGAATCGGGCGCCGCGATGAGGCTTCGGCCTATGCCGTCGCCCGCCGCATAAACTCTCTATGCCTTGCCGGCTCGTCGTGACCGCCGCGCAGGAACAGCACATGAAGATCGAAACGCCACCCGCCCGACAGGCAGCCCGTTCCCACTGCCGTTGCCGACTCGCGCGTGTCCAGCGATGCTGAGCTGGCTCGACCGCCTGCCGTGGATCTGGTTGCTGCTGCTGGCGGCCTGGATGGCCGCCGCGCCGATCACGCCCGAGCCCCATCTGGTCGAGAAACTGCGCCTTCTTGCCCAGGGAGCGCTGGCACGCCCGCTCGACATCTTCGACCTGGCCATGCATGCGGCGCCCCTGGGGCTGGTGGCGCTCAAGCTGTGGCGGCAGTGGCGGGCCCCTCGGCCCTGACGCACCCGCGCCTACAGCCCCTCGCGCCATTCGGCGTTGAAGACCTTCCACTGCCCGCCGTCGCGTCGCCACGCGGACTCGAAGTCCCACGTCTGGCCACGCTCCGGCAACAGGCCCGCGCCGCCGGTGGCAACGACGCGCACCCGCGCGAACGCGCGGTCGCCGTCGATGCGCACTTCGGTCACCGCGGCGCTCACGTTGATCTTCTCGTTGCGCAGGATGGCGGCGACCAGGGTCCGCTTCGCGTCCTGCTTGCTGAACGCGCCCGACTCGCGGCTGAAGTCGTCCGCCATCGCCTCCAGGAACGCCGCCGGCTCGCGCTTCTCGATCGCCTCCGCCATCGAACCGATGGTCGCGCGCAGTTCGCGCTCCGGATCGCTGCGGCCGCACCCCGCCACGACTGCGAGCGCGAGCAGCAGCGCGGCGACGCGACGGCGGTTCACCCGAGGTTGGGCGCGAGCCAGCGTTCGAGTTCCTCTACCGATTCGCGCTTGCGCCGCGCGAGGTCTTCGAGCTGATCGCGTCCGATGCGGCCGACGTTGAAGTACTTCGCCTGCGGATGCGATAAGTAGAAGCCCGACACGCTCGAGGCCGGCGACATCGCGTAGCTCTCGGTGAGCGTCATCCCGATCTCGCCGGCCGCCAGCGCGTCGAACATCGCGCGCTTGACCGAGTGCTCCGGGCACGCCGGATAACCCGGGGCCGGGCGGATGCCGCGGTAGCTCTCCTTGATCAGCGCCTCGCTGGTCAGCGCTTCGTCGGCCGCGTAACCCCACAGGTCCTTGCGCACCCGCTCATGCATCATCTCGGCGAACGCCTCGGCGAGGCGGTCGCCGATCGCCTTCAGCATGATCGCGGCGTAGTCATCGTGCTTCGCGACGAACTGCGCGGCGCGCTCCTCCACGCCGAGGCCGCTCGTCACCGCGAACATCCCGATGTAGTCGGCGATGCCGGACTCCTTCGGCGCGATGAAGTCCGACAGGCACTGGTTGGGATTCGGCACGCCGCCGATCACGGGCTTCTTCGTCTGCTGCCGCAGCCCGTGCCACGTGAACAGCACCTCGCTCCGCGTGTCGTCGGTGTAGAGCTGGATGTCGTCGCCCACCGAGTTCGCGGGATAGAACGCCACGGCGCCGTTGGCCGTCAGCCACCGCTCGCGCACCGCGCGCTCGAGCATCTTCTCGCCTTCGGCGAAGACCTGCCGCGCGTGCTCGCCCACCACCTCGTCGGCGAGGATGCCCGGGAAGGGGCCGTGCAGATCCCAGGTCTGGAAGAACGGGCCCCAGTCGACGTACTTCGCGATCATCGCCAGGTCGTAGTTCCGGAACAGCCGGCGCCCGAAGAATTTCGGCTTCGGCGGCGTGTATCCGGTCCAGTCGATCCGCGTGGCATTGGCGCGCGCCTCGGCGAGCGCCACGAGTTCCGGCCCTTTCTTCGAGGCGTGCTGCTCGCGCACGCGCTCGTACTCGGCCGTCAGCTCCGCAATGAAGCGCGCGGCGGCGTCGTCGGACACCAGGTTCTGGCAGACGCCGACCGAGCGGCTCGCGTCGGACACGTACACCACCGGGCCGCGCGAGTAGTGCGGCGCGATCTTCACGGCGGTGTGGACGCGGCTGGTGGTCGCGCCGCCGATCAGCAGCGGAATGTCGAAGCCCTGCCGCTGCATCTCGCGCGCCACGTGCGCCATTTCCTCGAGCGACGGCGTGATGAGGCCGGACAGCCCGATCATGTCCGCCTTCTCGTCACGCGCCGCCTGCAGGATCTTCTCGGCCGGCACCATCACGCCCATGTTGACGACCTCGAAGTTGTTGCACTGGAGCACGACCGACACGATGTTCTTGCCGATGTCGTGCACGTCGCCCTTGACGGTGGCGATTACGACCTTGCCCTTCGCGCGCGCCTCGCCGCCGGCGGCCACGTGCGCCGCCTTCTCGGCCTCGATGTACGGGATAAGGTGGGCCACCGCCTGCTTCATCACGCGCGCGGACTTCACCACCTGCGGCAGGAACATCTTGCCTGCGCCGAACAGGTCGCCGACGATGTTCATGCCGTCCATCAGCGGGCCTTCGATGACCTCGATCGGACGGCCGCCGCGCGCCGCGATCGCGGCCCGGCATTCCTCGGTGTCGTCGACGACGAACTGCGTGATGCCGTGGACGAGCGCGTGCGCCAGCCGCTTGCCGACCGGTTCGGCGCGCCAGGCGAGGTCCTCTTCCTTCTTCCGGCCGCCAGCCTTCACCTGCTCGGCGAACGACACCAGCCGCTCGCCGGCGTCCGGCCGCCGGTTCAGCACGACGTCCTCGACGCGCTCGCGCAGTTCCGGCTCGATGTCCTCGTAGACGCCGAGCTGGCCGGCGTTGACGATGCCCATCGTCATGCCGGCCTGGATCGCGTGGTACAGGAACACGGTGTGGATCGCCTCGCGCACGTGGTCGTTGCCGCGGAAGCTGAACGACACGTTCGACACGCCGCCGCTGACCTTCGCGTACGGCAGGTGCCGCCTGATCCAGCGCGTGGCCTCGATGAAGTCGACCGCGTAGTTGTTGTGTTCCTCGATGCCGGTGGCGATCGCGAAGACGTTGGGGTCGAAGACGATGTCTTCCGGCGGGAAACCGACGCGGTCGACCAGCAGCCGGTACGCGCGTTCGCAGATCGCCGTCTTGCGCTCGAACGTGTCGGCCTGGCCCTGCTCGTCGAACGCCATCACGATCGCCGCGGCGCCGTAGCGCAGGCACAGCGTCGCCTGGCGGATGAACTCGGCCTCGCCTTCCTTCAGCGAGATCGAGTTCACGATCGACTTGCCCTGCACGCACTTCAGGCCGGCCTCGATCACGCTCCACTTGGAGCTGTCGATCATGACCGGCACGCGCGCGATGTCGGGCTCGCTGGCGATCAGGTTCAGGAATCGGCTCATCGCCGCGGCCGAGTCGAGCATCGCCTCGTCCATGTTGACGTCGATGATCTGCGCGCCGTTCTCCACCTGCTGGCGCGCGACGCTGACCGCCTCCTCGTACTGCTCGTTCAGGATCAGCCGCGCAAAGGCCTTCGAGCCGGTGACGTTGGTGCGCTCGCCGACGTTCACGAACAGCGAGTCGTCGGCGACCGTGACCGGCTCGAGGCCGGCGAGCCGCATCGGCTTCGGCAGTGACGGCACCGGGCGCGGCGCCACGCCCTCGATCGCGCGCGCGATGGCGCGGATGTGATCCGGCGTCGTGCCGCAGCAGCCGCCGGCGATGTTGACGAACCCCGCGTCGGCGAACTCCCGCAGCAGGGACGACGTGATCTCGGGCGTCTCGTCGAAGCCGGTGTCGCTCATCGGGTTCGGCAGGCCCGCGTTCGGATACACGCTGACGAACACATCGGCCTTGGCCGCCAGCTCCTCGATGTACGGACGCATCAGCGCCGCGCCGAGCGCGCAATTGAGCCCGACCGACAGCGGGCGCGCGTGGCGCACCGAGTTCCAGAACGCCTCGACCGTCTGCCCGGAGAGGATGCGGCCCGATGCGTCGGTGACGGTGCCGCTGATCATCACGGGGACGCGCGGTTGACCCAACTGAGCACGCCGCTCGAACTCGGCCTCGACCGCGAAGATCGCCGCCTTGGCGTTCAGCGTGTCGAAGATGGTCTCGATCAGCAGCACGTCGGCGCCGCCGTCGAGCAGTCCGCGCGCCTGTTCGCCGTAGGAGGCGACCAGCTGGTCGAACGTGACGTTGCGCGCGCCCGGGTCGTTCACGTCGGGCGAGATCGATGCGGTCTTCGGCGTGGGCCCGAGCGCGCCGGCGACGAAGCGCGGCCTGTCGGCGGTGGAAAACTTGTCGCACGCCGCGCGCGCGATGGACGCGGCCGCCACGTTCATCTCGTAGGCGAGGTGCCCGAGGCGGTAGTCGTCCTGCGCGATCGATGTCGCGCCGAAGGTGTTCGTCTCGATCAGGTCGGCGCCGGCATCGAGGTACGCCTCGTGGATCTCGCGCACGACGTCCGGGCGCGTCAGCACCAGCAGGTCGTTGTTGCCCCGGACGTCGACCGGATGGTCGACCAGGCGGTCGCCGCGGAACGCCGCTTCGTCCAGCTTGTAGCGCTGGATCATCGTGCCCATCGCGCCGTCGAGGATCAGGATGCGCCGCGCGAGCAGCTCGCGCAGTCGGCTCTCGGTGGCGGAAACGGTCGGGGCAGCGGCACGGGCGCCCGGCGCCGACGTCGTCGGCGCGCTGCCCCCATCAGGGAGACGCGTGTTCATCGCGGGCTGAGGGCCTGTTGACACCTGGCTCGCGCATGTGCGATCCGAGCGTTAACAGGCCGTTGGGAAGGTCACGGGATTGTAAGGGAGCGGTTCGCGGGCCCGCCCGCCCGTTCGTCCCTCCGGTCAGGTCCCGGAGCGTCCCCGGATCAGGTCGCTCGCGCGCTCCGCGATCATCACGACCGGGGCGTTGGTGTTGCCCGACACGAGGGTCGGCATCACCGATGCGTCGATCACCCGCAGGCCCTCGACCCCGCGCACGCGCAACTGGGGATCGACCACCGAGCGCTCGTCGCTGCCCATGCGGCAGGTGCCGACCGGGTGGTAGATCGTGTCGGCGTGCGCGCGGATGACCGCGCGGATCTCGTCGTCGGTGCGCACATCGGCGCTGTAAAGCTCGCGCTTCGGGTTGGCGCCGTCGAACGGCGCGAACGCCGGCTGCGCGAAGATCTTCCGCACCAGCTTGAAGCCGCGCACCAGCGTTTCGAGGTCGTCCTCGTCCGACAGGAAGCGCGGGTCGATCAGCGGCGCGTCTTTCATGTCGCGCGAGGCGAGGCGCAGCACGCCGCGGCTCTTCGGGCGCAGCGGACACGAGTGGCAGCTCATGCCGTGGCCCCAGTGGAACGTGCGGTTGTGGTTGTCGACCATGCCGATCACGAAGTGCAGCTGCAGGTCGGGCCGAGCCTGGCCGGGCAGCGTGCGCACGAAGGCGCCCGCCTCGGCGAAGTTGGAAGTCAGCACGCCGCGCCGCTCGCGCCGCCAGCGGCCGATCGCGCGCATCAGCTTCCAGGCGCCGGCCGGCGACAGGCCGAGGAGGTCGGTGTTGTCGACGCGACGATTGACGATGATGTCCGGATGGTCCTGCAGGTTGTCGCCGACCGGCAGGTCCGCGATCGCCGCGATCCCGAGTTCCTTCAGGTGGCTGCCCGGACCGACGCCCGACACCATCAGCAACTGGGGCGATTGCAGCGCGCCCGCCGCCAGCAGCACTTCGCGCCGCGCCCGCACTTCGCGCGCCTGCCCGCCCTGCTCGAAGCGCACGCCGACGGCGCGGTGGCCGTCGAACAGCACCTGGGTCGCGAACGCGTTGATCTCGATCTTCAGGTTGGGCCGCCCGCGCACCGGGTCGAGGTAGGCGCGCGCAACGCTCCAGCGTTCGCCGTTCTTCTGCGTCACCTGGTACCAGCCGACGCCCTCCTGCGACTCCCCCGCGAAGTCGTCGTTGCGCGGCAGGCCGGCCTGCTGCGCGGCCTCGATGAACCTCGCGGCGAACGGATGCGGCGAACGCAAGTCGGCGACGTTCAACGGACCGCCGCGGCCGTGATACTCGCCGTTCAGTCCCGGGCGCTCGTTGTTCTCGGAGCGGCGAAAGTACGGCAGGACGTCGTTCCAGCCCCAGCCGGTCGCGCCCTCCGCCACCCAGTCGTCATAGTCCTCGCGCTGGCCGCGCAGGTAGACCATCGCGTTGATCGAGGACGAGCCGCCGAGCCCGCGCCCGCGCGGCTGATAGCCGCGCCGTCCCGCGAACCCCGGCTGCGGCACCGTCGAGAACGCCCAGTTGCAGGCGTTGCGGCCGAAGATGTGGACCGCCGCCCCGGTCGGGACGCGGTTCAGCACACCGTCGTTGTTGCCGCCGGCTTCGAGCAGCGCAACCGAAACTGAAGAATCTTCGCTGAGACGGGCGGCCAGCACACAGCCCGCCGATCCGCCGCCGACGACGATGTAGTCCACTTCCACGAAGTTCTCCCTTGCGCGCGGTCGTCCGCGTCGCTCGCTTCGGAAGAATTGTCCCGTGCGAGCGCGGGCGCCCACGGTCGCGTCTGTAGAACGGTTCCTCGAAACAAGGTGCTTTTCGCGGCGCACAAAAGAGAACGGCGCGCCTGCGCGCGCCGTCTCCGCTGCAGGGGGAAGACGACTTCAGTGAAGCACGACCGGCTGGTTCATCAGGCCCGAGAACCCTTGCAGAAAATCGTCGACTTCATCCGAGGTCGGCCCCTGCTCGATCAGTTCCTGCACGTTGCGGCGAAACACTTCGGCGTCCTGTCCGCCCAGGAAGATCTCGCGCCGCAGGTTCTTGTCCATGATCTCGTAGCCGCCGACCTCGACGGTCGGAACCGGCGGACGGTCCCTCGAACTCGAAGACGCAGTAGTGCGGACTGTTGTAGATCATGGTCACTGACATTGCGTGTCCTTTCGGTGCGGGCTCGCCCGGATGGAGGCATCCGTCGACCCACCTGTATGCAATATCGGTACACGCGAGTTCAATTCAAGCAGTCGCTGGAAAGCCTCTGGAAGTGGCGAACTTCTTCGACAGTGATCGCTAACTATTGGCAACCAGGAACTGTCGCAGGACTCGGTTGAACTCGGTCGGCTGCTCGACGTTCGAGAGGTGCGCGGCGCGCGGGATGACGTGCAGCCGCGACCGCGGCATCGCCCGCACGATCTCCTCGGCCATGGACCGCGGAGTGCCGAGGTCCGAGTCCCCGACGATGACCAGCGTCGGGGACTCGAAGTCCGTCAGCCGGGCCGTCAGGTTGATGCGCGAGATGCCTCGCGCGCAGCCGGCGTAGCCAGCGACCGGCGTGGACCGGATCAACCTTGCGATGCGACCGACCTCCTCGGGATGGCTTTCCCGAAAGGCGACGGTGAACCAGCGCTCGAGCGTGGACGGCACGATGGCGTCCATGCCGCGGCTGTGCACCAGGGCGAGCCGTTCCTCCCACACGGCCCGCGTCTCCGCGGGATAGCGGCTCGTGGTGTCGGCGAGCGTGACCGTACTGAAGCGGGCCGGGTACTTCAGCAGGAACTGCTGCCCGATCATCCCGCCCATCGACAAGCCGACGAAGTGACAGCGCTGGATCGAGACCGCATCGAGCACCGCCTTCAGGTCATCGGCCAGGGCTTCGAGCGTGTACTCGCCCGCCGGCGCGCTCGACTGGCCGTGGCCGCGGGTGTCGAACCGCAGGATGCGGAAGTCGGCGAACTCCGCCATCTGCGCAGTCCCACATCGTGTGGTCGCAGGCGAGCGAATGGCTGAACACGAGCCATGGCCGTGCCACGTCGGTGCTGCCTTCCACGCGGTAGGCGATGCGAACTCCATTCCGCTCGATCGTTTCCATCGTCACTCCACTTCAAAACGCACTCCCATGCTGCCGTCCTCGAGCAAGGCGCGCACGCGGGGGAGGTGGTCCGCCGTTGCGAGCAGCAGCAGCACCTCGTCCGGCCGGTGGGCGCGCACCGCACGGGTGAGGCTCACCCGCAGCGGGACCTGTCCCACGCAGCAGACGCAGCCCGGCGCGAGCCGTGCGAGCGGCACGTCGTCGGGCGCTTCCAGAGGCATCGAATCCGCCCTCGGCGACGACGAGCTCGGCGCCCATTGGAAGGCCGTGCGAGCCAGTCGTCCAACTGCGCCTGCTGGTCGGCAGGCGATGCCAGCCGGATGGTTGCCCGCATCAGCGGCGCCAGAACGCCGGAGTGAAGAGCACCAGTACCGAGAACAGCTCGAGCCGCCCGATCAGCATTGCGAACGTGCAGACCCAGGTCTCGAACGTGCTCAGGTTGCCGTAGTCGTCGCCGGGCCGACCTGGTTCAGGCCGGGGCCGGTGTTGTTGAGGCAGGCGACGATCGCCGTGAAGGCAGTGATCACATCGAGGCCGGACATCATCAGCAGGAACGTCAACCAGGTCATCGCCGCGCCATAGACCAGCATGAAGGCGAGCACCGCGAAGATCACGTTGTTCTCGATGACCCGATCGCCCACGACGACCGGGTTGACGGAGCGCGGATGCAGGATGCGGGTCATTTCGCGACGCGCCTGCTTCAGCAGGATCAGGCCGCGGATCATCTTGATGCCACCGCCGGTCGAACCCGCGCAGCGTGGCGAATCCGCACAGGAACAGCATCAGCACCGGCGCGAAGATCGGCCACTGGTTGTAGTCGGTGCTGGCATAGCCGGTCGTCGTCGCGATGGACACCACGTTGAACGTCGCGTAGCGCAGCGCGGTCGGCCAGTCTGGATAGACGTCGCGCGAGAACAGGAACGCGGCCACGAACAGGGACGCGACAACGAGCGTGACGACGTACGCCTTGCTCTCCGGATCCCGCAGGTAGACCATCAGCGAGCGCCGCCGCCACGCCAGGAAGTGCATCGAGAAGTTGAAGCCCGCCAGCATCATGAAGAACACCGCCGTGCACTCGATCAGCGGCGAATTCCAGTAGCCGAAGCTCGCGTCGTGCGACGAGAAGCCGCCCAGCCCCATCGTCGAGCACATGTGCATGAAGGCATCGCTCCACGACATGCCGGCCCAGCGGTAAGCGAAGAAGCACGCGAGTGAAATGCCGAAGTACATCGCATAGAGCGCCTTCGCCGTGTCCGCGATGCGCGGCGTCAGCTTCGACTCCTTCATCGGGCCGGCGGTCTCCGCCTTGAAGACCTGCGAACCGCCGACGCCCAGCAGCGGGCAGGATCGCGACGACCAGCACCAGGATGCCCATGCCGCCGATCCACACGCAGCAGGTGGCGCCAGACATTGATCGACAGCGGCAGGTTGTCCAGGCCGGACAGCACGGTCGCGCCGGTCGTCGTCAGCCCGGACATCGTCTCGAAGTAGGCGTGCGTGAACGAGGTGCCAGGCAGGTGCAGGATCAGCGGCAGCGTCGCGAACGCCGGCAGCACCGTCCACACCAGGGTGACCAGCAGAAAGCCGTCGCGCGGCTGCAGTTCGCGCCGGTACGGCGCGTCCCCAGAACCAGGAGCAGGCCGGCGCCGGCGGTGATCAGCACGGCGAGGTCGTAGTCCCTGAGCGCCTTGTCTCCGCCGACGAGAGCGAAGCCGAGCGGCACCAGCATCGTCGACTGCGAAGATCATCACGACGTACCCGAGTACGTTGATGACGGGCAGCGCGGAGCGGGCGATTGCGTTCATGAACAACGGACGGCGCAGGGCGCGCGGATTATGCGCCCGTCGACATCGTCCGCAGAGAAGAGGCCGGGGCAGAATCGCCCCGGCGCAGCGGCATCAGTGCCCGTACACCATGCTCGGAATCCAGAGCCCGATCTGCGGGAACATATAAAGGAGGAAGATGGCGACGACCTGGATCACCATGAACGGCATCATGCCCGCGAATATCTGGTTCAGCGTCACGTGCGGTGGGCTGACGCCCTTCAGGTAGAAGGCAGCCATCGCCACCGGCGGGGACAGGAACGCGGTCTGCAGGTTCAACGCCACCAGCAACCCGAAGAACAGCGGGTCGACGCCGAAGTTGTCCAGCAGCGGCACGAAGATCGGCATGAAGATGACGATGATCTCGGTCCATTCCAGGGGCCAGCCGAGGATGAAGATGATGACCTGCGAGAGAACCAGGAACTCGGTCTTCGACAGGTTCATCGACAGCACCCACTTCTCGACCAGTTCCTGTCCGCCGAGCAGCGCGAACGCCGCGGAGAAGATCGACGAGCCGACGAACAGCCAGCACACCATCGCGCTCGTCTTCGCCGTCAGGAACGACGACTCGCGCACCGTGTCCATCAGCTTCGACTGGCGCAGCGCGAGGATCGACCAGGCGCCGATGCCGATGATCGCGATCAGCCCGAACCAGGTCGGAACCTGGGGCGCGGCGCCGGCGACTGCGAGCCGGAACCAGACGATCGAGGCCAGGAACGGCAGCCACAGCGGGACCCAGACGAGCAGGATCTTCCGCATCTGGGCGCTGGGATAGTTGATCAGCATGTACGCGGCGGCGAGCACGAATCCGCCGAACGCCCCGATGGCAGCGGCTTCGGTCGGCGTCGTCAGACCGAACACGATCGAACCCAGCACCGCAAGGATCAGGACCACCAGCGGGAAGAACGATGACAGCAGCATGCGGAAGATCTCGAGTCGCTTGACCGAGAAGATCGCGTAGAAGCCAACCAGGACCAGCGTGCCGACACCGAGCGCGATCCAGAAGCCGGTTGGCGCCGGCTGCGCCGCGGGCGCGTCGACTTCGGTCTTCGCCGCTTCCGCCGGCGCGGGCGCGGGGGGAGCGGGCTCGGCCGCTGCAGGCTCCTTGACCTCAGCTCCCGGCGGCTCCTGCACGCCGCCGGACAACGGCGGTTCCTGAACGCCTTCGGGCTCGGCCAGGCCGCCGGCGGCGTGCGGTTCGTCCGACGACATGCGCGACGAATCCATCTGCTCGAGGCCGGATGCCGCCTCGGGTGCGGCCGTCACCGCCACATACGCTTCGCCCATCACGAACGCGAAGAACAGCAGCGGGAGCAGCACGATGATGCTCTGCTTGATGAGGGCGCCAGTCTGGACGTTGCGGTTGTTCCGCCCCTTGAAGGCACCGAGCACCGCCGGCAGCGCGCGCCGGCTGCCATCGGCCGACAGGGCTTCCAGAACCGGTGGCAGCTTTACCCTGCGGCCCTCTTCCGACAGCGGCGGCGCCATGTGCGGCCAGATCTTGGCGACGATGATCACGTAGCCGATGTACAGGCCGGCCAGCATGATCCCCGGGAAGAACGCGCCGGCATACAGTTGCACGACCGACACGCCCGCCGTCGCCCCGTACACGATCAGCATGACCGACGGCGGGATCAGGATGCCGAGGCAACCACCCGCGGTGATGGCACCGGCGCCCAGCCTGGTGTTGTAGCCCGCCTTCAGCATCGCCGGGAACGCCAGCAGGCCCATCAGGGTGACGACGGCGCCGACGATGCCGGTGGCGGTTGCGAACACCGCGCAGGTCACGAGCGTTGCAACGGCCAGCGAGCCCGGAATGCGGGCCATGGCCAGGTGCAACGACTTGAACAGCTTCTCGATCAGGTTGGCGCGTTCGACCAGGTATCCCATGAAGACGAACAACGGGATCGAGATCAGCACGTCGTTGCTCATCACCTTGAACGTCGACTGCACGAACAGGTCGAGGGTCTTCCTGACGTCCCCGTCGTACGACAGCCACGTAAAGAGGATCCCCATGCCCATCAGCGTGAACGCGGTGGGGAATCCCATCATGATGGCAACGACCACCAGCGACAGCATCAGCAGGCCGAGGTGCCCGCGTGAAATCGTCTCCGCACTCAGGAAGATGTACAGCGCGCCGGCGATCAGCAGCGCCATCAGCGCGAAGCCGAACCACAGTTCCTTGCGGATCTTCATTTGCTCGCCTCCCGCTCCTGCGCCACCACCATGGCGTCGACCGCGAGGATGTCCTCGTCCTTGACGTGGACCATCTGCTTCAACTTGTCGACATCGACCTCCTCGACGTCCTCGATCCGGCTCGGCCATTCGCCGTCACGGATGCAGAGGTAGCAGCGGATGATCTCGACGATGCCCTGCATCAGAAGCAGGAAGCCGGCGACCGGAATCACGAACTTGAAGGGATAGATCGGCAACTGGTCCGCCGAGAAGGTCTGTTCGCGGATCGCCAGCGACTCCTGCGCGAACGTCCAGCCGGCGTAGGTGAGCGCGATGATGCCGGGCAGGAAGAACACGAAGTACAGGATGATGTCGACCCACGCCTGCGTGCGCGGCTGGAAGAAGCCGTAGAGCACGTCCCCGCGCACGTGGTTGTTCTTCGCCAGCGTATAGGCGCCGGCCATCATGAACAGCGTCCCGTACAGCATGATCTGGACATCGAGCGCCCACGCGTGCGGATTGTTCAGCACGTAGCGGGAGTACACCTCCCACGTGATCAGTATCGTCAGCCCGACGATCAGCCACGAAAACAGCTGGCCGAAGAAGGTCGAGATCTTGTCGACCGTCAGCAGGAATTGTTGCATCGAGTCCTCGCCTGGAGCGCCGGCCTTCCGCGGGCCGTTTCTGGTGACGCTGGTGATGCGGAAAAACGCAGGCGACGCCTCGCGTCGCCTGCCCGGATACAACGACCCGGCCGCGAGGGCCGGGTCATGTCGCTCTCCCTAGGCCTTCTTGGCAGCGCCCTTGGCAGGCTCGCCGGCCGGACGGCCGAAGTAGCGGTTGTACGCCATCCGGAAGTCGACGTTGTAGTCGAAGCCGTACCGGCAGGCGCGCTCCGCGAATTCCTTCTGCGACTCGAGCACCCTCTTGAACATCGGGTTCTCGGCCGACTTGGCGGCGCAGATCTTGTCCCACACGTCGAGCTGGGTCCGCAGGATCGCATCCGGGGTCTTGTAGAAACTGACCTTGTCCTTCGTGCGCAGCTCGATGTAGTCCTTCGAGTAGCGGTCGGCGGCCTTCCAGCTCATGTCGGCGCTCGCGGCCTGCACCGCGTTGTCGATGATGGCCTTCAGCTCGCCCGGCAGCGCGTCGTACTTGGACTTGTTGAACAGGACCTCGAACTGCTCGCCCGACTGGTGGAAGCTCTGCAGCATGCAGACCTTCGAAACGTCCGGGAAGCCGAGGAGACGGTCGGACGAAGCGTTGTTGAACTCGGCGCCGTCGATCAGGCCGCGGTCCAGCGCCGGGACGATCTCGCCGCCCGGCAGCGGATTCACCGCCGCGCCCATTGCCGTGTACATGTCGACGGCGAGGCCCACGGTGCGGAACTTCAGGCCCTTGATCTGATCGGCCGAGGTGATCGGCTTCTTGAACCAGCCAAACGGCTGCGTCGGCATCGGGCCGTACAGGTACGACACGACGTTCATGTTGAGGCCCTTGTAGATCTCCTCCAGCAGCGCCTTGCCGCCGCCGTAGTAGTGCCACGCGAGGACCTGGTTCGCGTCCATGCCGAAGGCCGGACCCGAACCCCACAGCGCCATGGCCGTGCTCTTGCCGTACCAGTACGCCACGACGCCGTGGCCGCCGTCGAGCGTGCCCTTGTTGACGGCGTCGAGCAGCCCGAACGCCGGGACCACCGCGCCGGCCGGCAGCAACTCGATCTTCAGGCGCGAGCCGCCCATGTCGTTGACCTTCTTGACGAAGTCACTGGCGTACTCGTGGAAGATGTCCTTCGCTGGCCAGGTGCTCTGGAAGCGCAGGGTGGTGGTCTGGGCCCTGGAGACCATCGGGAACCCGAGAGCCGCCGTGCCTGCCGTCGCTGCCGCCGCGCTGGAAAGGAACTTCCGGCGAGTCGGCGCGGCATCCTTCTTGAGAACGTCCATCACTATCTCCTTGGTCGTGCCAGCGCCCGTATGGAGCCGGCCATTCTTCGTATCTTCAAATCCGCGACTGCCCGCCGGGCCTTCGCCTCTCCGATGACTGCGTCCCGGGCAAATCCGGGCCGCAGCGGGCCATTCTATTGAAAGCGCGGCGCCCGGGAAACTCCGGCTCTTTCCCTGTTGAGCCGTTTCCCCACATCGGGTGCTCAGAAAAAGCCCAGCCCGACGGAAAACAACTTCTCCACACGCGGGATGATTCGCTTGTTCTCGACGAACACGATCAGGTGGTCCTCGGCCTGGATCACGACGTCGTGATGGGCCATCAGGACCTGAGCCTTGTCCCCGGCGCCGCGGACGACGGCGCCGATCGTCGCGCCGCGCGGCATTTCGATCTGCTCGATCGACTTGCCGATGATGCGCGAGGTCTTCTCGTCGCCGTGCACGATGAGTTCGAGGGCTTCGGCGGCGCCGCGGCGCAGGCTGTGGGCCGCGACCACATCGCCGCGCCGCACGAACCGGAGCAGCGCCGACAGCGTCGCATACGACGGCGACACGGCGATGTCGATCTGGCCGCCCTGCATCAGGTCGCCGTAGCTCTTGCGGTTGATCAGCGCGATGGTCCGCCGCGCGCCCAGGCGCTTGGCGAGCAGCGAACTCATGATGTTGTTCTCGTCGTCGTTGGTCAGCGCGATGAACACGTCGGCGTCCTGCACCCCTTCCTGGGTCAGCAGGTCCTCGTCGGTGGCGTCGCCGTGCAGGACGAGCACATCCGAGGACAACTGCTGCGCCAGCGACTCGGCGCGCCGCTTGTTGGCCTCGATGATCTTGACGTTGAACCGCTCCGGGGTGGTCAGCCCCTCGCCGGTGTCGAGCGCGCGCGCGAGCCGCAGGCCGATGTTCCCGCCACCGGCAAGGATCACGCGGCGGACCGGCTTGTCCATCCTCCGGAGTTCGCTCAGCACCATCCGTATGCTGTCGGAGGGCGCGAGGAAGAACACCTCGTCGCCGGGCTGCACGAAGGTGTCGCCATCGACCCGGACGCTCGCCTCGTTGCGGAAGATGGCGACGATCCTCGCGTCGACCCTGGGGATGTGGCGACGCAGGTCCTTGATCGGGTGCGACACCAGCGGACCGCCGGCGAACGCCCGCACGGCGATCAGGCTCGCGCCGCCCTCGGCGAACTCGAGCACCTGCAGGGCCTCCGGGAACTCGATCAGCTTCAGCAGGTAGTCGGTGACCGTCTGCTCCGGGAAGATCACGTGCGAAGCGCGGAAGCCTCCCTCGCCGATCAGCGTCGGATGCTGCTGCAGTTCGACGTTGCGCACGCGCGCGATGCGGGTCGGGATGTTGTAGAGATCGGCCGCGATCTTGCACGCCACGAGGTTGATCTCGTCGCCGGCGGTGACGGCGATCAGCATGTCGGCGTCGTCGGCGCCCGCCTGCTGCAGCGTCGACGGCAACGCGGCGTTGCCGACGAGCCCGCGCAGGTCGAAGCGGTCCTGCAGCTCGGCGACTCGATTGACGTCGGTGTCGATGACGGTGATGTCGTTCGCCTCGGAGACCAGGGCCTCCGCCACCGACGATCCGACGCGGCCGGCCCCGACGATGATGATCTTCATGGATGGGTCGTTGGCGACGCCCGCGACGCTGTTCTAGTCGTCGTACTCGTCCCGCTGGACGTACACCCGCGGTTCGTTGGCCGCGTCGCGGGCCTCCGCGACCGGCGGCAGGTCCACCGGCTCTTCGACGCGTTCGACGCGGCGATTGCCGCGCGCGAGTTCGATGCCGAGCTGCTTGAGCTTCCGGTACAGGTGCGTCCGCTCGAGCCCGGCGCGGTCGGCCACGCGCGTCATGCTGAAGCCTTCCCGAGCCAGGTGGTACTCGAAGTAGACCCGCTCGAACTGATCGCGCGCGTCGCGCAACGGTTGATCGAGCGGTACGCCGTTGTGCCGCGCCGGCTCGGGTTCGACGACCGGCGCCGCGTCCCGGGCGGGGGCAAGCACGGACTCCGCCTGCGTCTCGGCGTGGACCGGCTGCGCGGCCGGGACCTGCAGCGGTCGAAGGTTGCGCATCACGCGCCCGCGTTCCAGCCCGCTGCGAACCGCCGACAGCAGCCGCGCCATTGCGATGGGCTTCTCCAGGAACTCGAGGGCGCCGAAGCGCGTGGCCTCCACCGCGGTGTCGATCGTCGCGTGCCCCGACATCATGATCACCGGCATCGTCAGCTGGCCTTGCGACGCCCACTCCTTCAGCAGCGTCACGCCGTCGGTGTCCGGCATCCAGATGTCGAGCAGCACGAGGTCGAGCTGTTCACGCTGTCGCGCCGCCCGCGCGGCCGAGGCGTTCTCGGCCGTGACCACCACATGGCCCTCGTCGGACAAGATCTCGGAGAGAAGCTCCCGGATGCCGATCTCGTCGTCGACCACGAGGATGCTAGCCATGGATGCGTATGCCGCGGGGATGCGCGGACGTCTGCACTACGGACAACGAAGCGGATGCGGGAGAAGGCAACGGCACACCAGGCGGCAGGTTGAACACGGGTGAAGCTTACGCCGCGTGACGCGACGCTGCCTCGCTCTTGGCGGCGAGCCGGCGGAAGACGATCGTCACGACAGCTCCGCCCGCATGGCCAACGCCGCCTCCGACGTTCCGGTTGACGGCCTCGATGCGGGCGCCGTGCTCGTCGACGATCTTCTTCACCATCGCGAGTCCCAGCCCGGTCCCGCTGGGCTTCGTCGTGACGTATGGCTCGAACGCACGCCTCAGTATATTCGCGGCGAAGCCCGGTCCGTTGTCCTCCACGGACAGCCGTACCGCGCGCGCGCGGGTGCTGGCCTCGTCGATCTCGACGAGCTCGGTCCGGACGACGATGCGCGGATCCGGACGCCCCGCCAGCGCATCCTGCGCGTTGGCGATCAGGTTGTGGATCACCTGCCGCAGCTGGGTGGCATCGCCGTCGATCGTGGGGAGCTCCGGCGCCAGCTGGAGATGCAGCGATCCGGCGCCGGCCTCGGCGCCATACAGGGTCCCGACCTCGGCGATCAGCGCGTTGAGATCGAGCGGCGACAGCCGGGCCGGCGGCACTCGCGCATAGTCGCGGAAGTCGTCCACCATGTGCTTCATGGCGGCCACCTGGTTGACGATGGTCGACGCTCCGCGCCTGAGCACTTCCGAGTCCTGCGCGGACAGCTTGTCGGCCAGCTTCATCTGCAGCCGCTCGGCGGCGAGCTGGATTGGCGTCAGGGGATTCTTGATCTCGTGCGCCAGGCGACGTGCGACCTCGCCCCAGGCGACCGCGCGCTGGGCCGAGATGACCTGCGTGACGTCGTCGAACACCACGACGTAGCCGAGGCCGTCGTCGAGTGGCAGGCGCGATCCGCGCGCCAGCAGCATCAGCGGTTCGCCGCCGCCGACCTCGCCGCCCGCGGCAGCTGGCCGCCTGACCTCGATCTGCTGCTGCCACGAATCCTTCGGCGACGCCGCCAGCGCGTGGTCCGCGAATGCCGCATCGAACGCGATCGCGAGCGTGGGATCGACCTCCGCGAGCGGCCGGCCGGTACGCTGCAGCAAGGTGTGGCCAAGGATGCGCGCGGCGCCGTGGTTGGCGGTCACCAGGCGGAATTCATTGTTGAGCACGACCACCCCGGCCGACAGGTTGGCGAGCACGCGTTCGAGGTAGGTCTTCGCATTCTCCAGTTCGCGTTGCTTGTGCTCCACCTGGTCGCGCGCTTCGGTGAGCTGGCGGGTCATCGCGTTGAAGGACTGCGTGAGGAGGTTCAGCTCGTCGTTGCCAGGGAACTCGCGGACCGGCCGGAAGTTCCCTTCGGCGACCGCCTTCGTGCCTTCGGCGAGTTGCAGAAGCGGGGCAGTCATGGAACTCGCCAGCAGAACACTCGACGCGATCGCCGCGAACACCGAAAGCAGCAGCGTCAGGGTGAGCGTGAGTCCGTAGATCGTGCGCAGGCCGCTTCGCGCCAGCGCCAGTTCCTGGTATTCGCGGTACCCGTTCTGGAGGGCTTCGGCGTTCGCGGCCAGCGTCGCCGGGACCGCCTGCACCAGCTGCAGGTACCGAACCTCGTTGGGTGGCAGCACCGATCCCAGGCCGCCGGCTCGAGGAGCGCCCATGTCGCGCAGCTCGCCGAGCCCGACGCTGCCGCCCGGCTCGAAGGAACGCAGCCCAGAGCGGGGCGCGGACGAGGCCGGTGATGGCAGCGGCACCGGCACGATGACTCGCGCGCGCAGGCCCTGCCGGGCGTCGACGGCGCCCGCCTCGCCCTCGATGGCGGCGAACAGGCGCTGCGTGCGGGCCTGCCGCAGCTGTGCCGCGGACGGAATCTCCGGAACCAGTTCCGACACATCGCCGCCGCTGGCCCCGATCAGCTGTCCGCTTCCCGTCACCAGCAGCGCCTCCTGGATGCCGCCCTGCTCGCGAAGCCGGTTCAGCTCGGACACATGGGCGGACTCGGGCAGGTCCGAGAGCTCGAGCGCCCACGCGCGCGCCTTGCGGGTGACGTCGTCCTTGATGTTGTCGAGGACCGCGCGTCCGAGCGTCAGGCCCGAGTCGAGGGCGCGGTCCACCCGGACATCGAACCACGACTCGATCGACCGTCCGAGGAACTGCGTCGACACGACGTAGATCAGGACGCCCGGCAGCACCCCCATCAGCGCGAACGCGATGGAGAACCGCATCATCATCCGGGCGCCGAACCGCCCCTGGCGCAGCCGCTTCACCAGCCGCCGCACGAGCAGCAGCACGAGGATGAAGAGCAGCCCTGCGATCACGCCGTTGACGGCGAGCAGCAGCGGGTAGTTGCGCTCGAAGAACGCGGTGTTCCCGCTCGCCGACGCGAGCAGGAAGAGCAGCACGCCCGACAGCGAGACGGCGAACAGCAGGCCGTAGCGCAACGCCCTAGGCATCGGCGCCCATCCTCAGGCCCGCGCAGGCGCGAGGCGCAGCGAACCAACGATGGGAAGACATCGGCAACGGGCGCTCAGAGCGGCAGGTCGGCCGGCACCTGGATCTCGCGCCAGTCGGAAGCGAGGCTCCACTCGCGGCTGGTGATCGCGTTGACCTGGAATGGCTTGGGCAGCTGCGAAACGTCCAGCCGCATCCGGACCTGGGCTTCATATTCGTCGCGAGGGGACAGTTGCGCCCGGTCCATCACCTTCCAGTTGCGCACGCTCTTCACGAGCGCGAGCGCCTCGTCGAGCGAATCGAACGGCTGCGACAGGCCGCCGCGCGCCAGCCGGTACTGCCGGGTCAGCGGGCTGTACGACAGCCGATAGACGAGCTTCTGCGATGCGACCATGCGATCGAACCAGTACCAGCGCTTCCGGAACAGCTCGAACTCGATGTTGAAGTACAGCGCGATGCCCTTCTGCACGGCCTCCTCGAGCGCCTGCGGAAGCTCGAACTCGAAGGTCGCATTGAGGACGATGGCGCGGTTCGTGCCTTCCTCTTGCGGCTCCAGTGCGGCCGCCATGACCCCGATGCGCTCGTCGGCTGCCCCGGTCGGCGGCACCAGCAGGAGCATCAGCGCTGCCAGCCACGGCAGGATTGCTCTCAGCGCCAGGTTGGGGGTCATCGGGTTCTTTGGAGCAAGGCGTAGAAAAAGCCGTCGTGCAAAGTCGGCAGCGCCGAGACGCCGTCCCATGCCGGCGCCACCGCCGGGGTCGGCACAAGCTGCACGCACGGCGAGCCGGCCGGCAGGGGCACCTCGCGCGCCTCCGGATGCTCTGCCGTGAAGCGCGCGATCTGCTCCGGCCCCTCTTCCGGGAACAGCGAGCAGACGACGTAAAGCAATCTACCACCCACCTCCAGCAGCGGCCATAAAGCGCGCAGCAATCGCGCCTGCAGCGTTGCCAAATGTGCAACATCGGACGGGCGACGCAACCATGGGATGTCCGGATGGCGGCGGACGGTGCCCGACGCGGTGCACGGTGCGTCCAGCAGGATTCGGTCGAACGGCCTACCGTCCCACCATCGGGTCGGCTCCGCGGCATCGCCGATCAGCACCTCGGCGACCGTCCGCGTGCGATCCAGGTTCTCGCGTATGCGCGCCGCCCGCGCACCGTCGACGTCGAGCGCAACGACATTGACGCCGTCGCTTTCCGCGATGTGCGCGGTCTTGCCCCCGGGCGCGGCGCAGGCGTCCAGCACGCGCTGGCCCGGTTCGACACCGAGCCACGAAGCGGCGAGCTGCGCCCCGGCGTCCTGCACCGAGACTTCGCCCTCCGCGAAACCGGGCAAGTCTGCCACCGGGCGCGGCGAGTGAATCCACACGGCCCGTTCACCGACTCGCGTCGCGGCCATGGACGACTCCGCGCAACGACGCAGGTACTCGTCCACATCCACGCGCGCCGCGACGCGCAGCACCAGGGGCGGCGCTTCGGACTGGGCGGCGAGGATTGCTTCCCAGCGCTCGGGAAAGGCGGCGCGCACGCGCGCGATCCACCACGGCGGCACGTTGAAGCGCAGCTCGGCCGACTGGTCGCGCGCCGCCATGAGTTCGTCGCGACGTCGAATGAAGTTGCGCAGCAGCGCATTCACGAACCCGGCCGCCGGCGCGATGGATGGCACGCGTCGCGCGGCGCTGACCGCCTGGTCGACGATCGTGTACTCGGCGTGGCGCTCGCGCATCAGCTGTCCGAGCGACACGACGAGCAGCGCCGCCAGCGGCGGCGACGGGGGCCGGCTCGCCAGCGTGCCGATCGCGTGCTCGGCGAACGCGAGATGACGAACCGCGGTGTAGCTGACGTCGAGCACGGCGGGCCGCATCTCCGGACGCCCGCTTACCGCCAGCGCGATCGCGCGGTCGAGCGACTGCCCGGCGCGAAAGCGCTGCCACGCGTGGGCCGCGGCCGCGAGAACTTCCGCGAGCGGCGCCGTGGTGGTCATGTCGCCGGCGGTGACTGGCAACGCTCGCCGGCGCGCAAGGGAAAGCCCGCGAGGAACTCGCGCGCGCCGAGGCGCTTGCCGCCCGGGCGCTGCAGTTCGGTCACGCGCAAGGCGCCGTCGCCGCACGCGATCGTCACGCCCTGCGGCCTCCGCATCGATCACCGTGCCTGGCGCCGCGGCGCTCGGCGCGGCGACCGCCACGGCACGCCACACCTTGATGGGCGTGCCCTGCAGCAAGGTGGAGGCCCCGGGGAACGGGTCGAACGCGCGCACGCGACGGGCCAGGACCTGGTTCGGCTGCGTCCAGTCGAGCCAGGCTTCGGACTTGTCGATCTTCGGCGCGTACGTGGCTCCATCGGGCTGCGGTGTCGCCATGAGCTCGTTCACGTGCGACAGTGCGTCGACGATCAAGCGCGCGCCCAGCCCGGCCAGCGTGTCCGTCAAGGCGCCCGACGTCGCGCCGGCGGAATCGGGACGGCTTCGGCGAGCAGCATCGGGCCTGTATCGAGGCCGGCGTCCATCTGCATGATGGTGATGCCGGTCGACACGTCGCCGGCTTCGATGGCGCGAGCGATCGGAGCCGCACCGCGCCACCGCGGCAGGATCGAGGCGTGGATGTTGATGGCGGTCAGCCGCGGCGACCAGCCGGGCCGCAGTCCCGCGGGAATGTCGAGCACGTCCTGCGGCAGGATCAGCCCATACGCGGCGACCACCAGGACGTCCGGGGTCGCGTCGCGCAGCCGCTGCCTTGCGGCGGCGGCCTCGTCGCCCTTGCGCAGGGAAACGGGCGTGTCGACGGGAATTCCGTGCGCCTGCGCCAGTTGCTTGACCGCGCTGGCGGTCAGCTTCATGCCGCGGCCGGACGGCCGGTCGGGCTGCGACAGAACGAGCGGAATCGTCCAGCCACGACCTGGCGCCGCGTCGATGAGGGCGGCCAGGGCGGCGGCGGCAAACGGCGGCGTTCCCGCGAACACGATGCGCATGCCGCCATTCTAGGGACGCCGCCCCGCCGCGCCGGATCGCGGGCGATCCGCGTGGCGCGGTTACCATCCGGCCATAGTGGATTGCAGCGCTGGACAAGGGGAGACGCCGCTTGAAGCCGCTGTCGGGGCTCGACGCACTGTTCCTGCACCTGGAAACGCCCGCCACGCCCATGCACGTCGGCGCGGTGCACCTGCTGCAGCTTCCGAAGGGCCATCGCGGCGACTTCGTGGACGACGTGAAGCGCCACGTCGCGCGGAGACTGCCGCTGTCGCCGGTGTTCACGCGCCAGCTCGCGGAGATGCCGCTCAACTTCGCCAATCCGGTCTGGGTGCGCGCCGACGAGGTGGACCTCGATCGCCACATCCACCGGATCCGGCTGCCCAGGCCCGGCACGCAGCGGCAACTCGAAGCCGCCGTGGCCCGCATGCACGCCAAGTGCATGCCGCGCGACCGGCCGCTGTGGGCCTTTCACATCATCGAGGGGCTGCAGTCGGGCGACCTCGCGCTCTACACGAAGGTCCATCACGCGACGCTCGACGGCGCCGCCGGCGTGGCGTTCGCGCAGGCACTGCTCGACTTCACACCGAAGCCACGCAAGGTCGCCCCCGCGCCTCGACGCAGCGGCGAACACCCCAGCCTCGCG
This sequence comes from uncultured beta proteobacterium, assembly GCA_963841815.1. Taxonomy (GTDB): domain Bacteria; phylum Pseudomonadota; class Gammaproteobacteria; order Burkholderiales; family Burkholderiaceae_F; genus JAOUJD01. Next base: position 266,080 of record CAWJEE010000010.1, read on the forward strand.
GACCTCGTCGGCACGGCCGTGCGCACGACCGGCGTGCAGGGCGTCAAGGTCATCAAGCAACTGCCCCAGCTCGCGACCGCGCTCGCCAGGCTGGTGAAAGGCGGCGGCGCCGGGTTCGGCCGCAACCTGTCGTTCGGACCGCGCACCGTCTTCAACGGCCAGATCGACGCGCCGCGCAGTTTCGCCACGGCCTCGCTGCCGCTCGACCGCGTGAAGCAGGTCGCGGCGGTGCACGGCGCGACCATCAACGAGGTCGTGCTGACCGTGATCGGCGGCGCGCTCCGCCGCTACCTCGACGTCCATGGCGGCGTGCCGCGCAAGTCGTTGATCGCGGCGGTGCCGGTGTCGTTGCGCGAAGCCGGCAACACCGAGGCCACCACGCTCGCGACGATGACCCTCGCGTCGCTCGCGACGGACATCGAGGATCCCGCGGCGCGCCTGGTCGAAGTGCGGGCCGCCTCCGCGGCCGCGAAAGCGGTGATGAAGCAGTTGCGGGGCGCCATGCCGACCGACTTTCCGTCGCTGGGCCTGCCGTGGCTGCTGTCGGCTGCCGCGGGCCTCTACGGCCGGCTCGGCGTCGCCAACCGCATCCCGCCGATCGCGAACCTCGTGGTCTCCAACGTGCCCGGGCCACCGATGCCGTTCTACCTGGCCGGCGCGCGCCTGAAGACCTACTGGCCGGTATCGATCGTCGAGCACGGACTCGGACTCAACATCACCCTGCAGAGCTACGCAGGGTCGCTGGACTTCGGGCTCATCGCGGCTCGCTCCGCGCTGCCCGACCTGCACCGGGTGGCGCGGGGCCTGCTCGAGGCCTTCGCCGAGCTGGAAGCAGCGCCACCGCCTGTATCGCGACCCGATGCGAAAGGCCCGGCTCCGACGTGAAGGTCGCTCGCCAATGGGCTGACGTTCTACGTCGAGGAGTTCGGCGACCCGGCCGCTCCGCCGGTGCTGCTGATCATGGGCCTGGCGATGCCGGCCGCGGCGTGGCCCGACGAGTTCATCGAGCGCCTCGTCGAGCATGGATTGCGCGTGATCCGCTTCGACAACCGCGATGCCGGCGGCTCCAGCCGCGCTCGCGGACCGCGCCGGTACGGCGCGCAGGTCGCGATCATGCGCGCGCTGATGCGGCTCCCGGTCCACGCGCCGTACACGCTGGACGACATGGCAAAGGACGCCGCCGGGGTCCTCGATGCGCTGGGCATCCAGGCGCGCGCACGTCGTCGGCGCCTCGATGGGCGGGATGATCGCGCAGGTGCTCGCGGCCCGGCATCCGGAGCGGGTCGCCACGCTCACGTCGATCATGTCGTCGTCAGGCAACCCGAGTCCCCGCGTGGCGCTCGGCAGCCGCCGCGCGCTCCGCGTGCTGCTGCGCCCCCCGACCCGCCTCGACACGGTCGAAGGCGTCACCGAGCACCTGATGCACGTGTTCGGCGTGATCGGCAGCCCCGGATTCCGCGGCGAGTGTCCACGCGCTGCGCGCCCAGCTCGAGAAAGTCGCGCAGCGCGGCTACGACCGCGCGGGCTCCGAGCGCCAGTTGCTCGCTATCCTCGCGTCAGGCGACCGCCGGGCGCTGCTCGCGCGCATCACCGCGCCGACCCTGGTGATCCACGGCGCGGACGATCCGCTGGTGCCGGTCGCGGCCGGCATCGACACCGCACGGCACATCCCGGGAGCGCAGCTGAAGGTCGTCCCGGGCATGGGCCACGACTTCGCACCCGCGCTGCAGCCGGCCATCGCGGACTGGGTCGCGGCGCACATCCGGCGCGCGCCGATCCTGCACGAAGCCGACAGAGCGCGACCGTCGCGTCGCCGGCTGCCGCCGCTACATCTGCCTGAAGAGGTGCACGTACTGCCGCGCGACCGGCAGTTCGCGCGCGCAGTCGCGCAGCCGGACGTACAGCTTTCCGGTCAGGTCACGCCGCGTGCCCGCCACGGCGGATCGACGCCCTTCAGACGGCGGAGTTCGGCCAACGCAGGACGTTGCCATGGAGGGCGACTGTAGCGGCCCGGCGACACGAGGCGAGCGTCCGGCGACGGACCGTCACCGGGCGCCGCGAACTGCCGTGGAAGCGGCGCGACCGGTCAGGCGGCCGCCTTGACCTTGCGCTTGCGCATCTTGTTCTTGATGCGGACCTGCTTCAGCGGCGACAGGTACTCGACGAAGACCTTGCCGAGCAGGTGATCCATCTCGTGCTGCACGCACACCGCCAGCAGGCCTTCGCAGTCGAGTTCGAAGGCGTCGCCATGCTCGTCCTGGGCCTTGACCCGCACCCTGGCCGGGCGGGTCACCGCGTCGTACACGCCAGGCACGCTCAGGCAGCCTTCCTCGCACTCGACGCGCTCATCGGAAGCCCAGACGATTTCCGGGTTGATGAAGACCTTGAGCTGGTCCTTGTTCTCGGACACGTCGATCACGAGCAGGCGCTCGTGGACATCGACCTGGGTCGCCGCGAGCCCGACGCCCGGCGCCTCGTACATCGTCTCGGCCATGTCGGCGACGAGTCGGCGCAGCCGGTCGTCGAACCGGGTCACGGGCCCGGCCACGGTCTTCAATCGCGGGTCGGGGTATTCGAGGATGGGAAGCAATGCCACGTTCAAGTCTCCTGGACCGCAATGATGCCGCGCGGCGCAGCAAAGCGCTTTAATCCCCCCGAGTCACCGCGCTTTTTGACGCCCGGGACAGGCCGGATTTGGGGCCACACTGCGCCTTGTCGAGGGGACCGCCCATGGCCCGCGCACAGCCGTTTGGCATCACCCTTTGTCGGGATGTATCCGTTGCGATATCAAGACGATAGGGTCAGAATCTGATGCCCTGTGTTAGATATCAGCGTGCTCGGAAACTTCAAGGGGCGGGCCGCAAGGCAGCCGGTTTGAACGGTCGCGAGGCCACGCTGGGTCCGACGGGACAGCGGGGTGGCAGCCGACATGAACGGAGCTTGGATGAACAAGACTAAGACGGGCATTTTGGCGATCACCGTGTTGAGCCTGACCGCTGCCGCGAGTTCCGTGCTCGCCCAATCGGCCACGAGCCGCTACCCGATCACCCCGGAACAACGCAGCACCGCCGACCAGGTCGCGCAGGCCGGCGTGCCGCTCTCCGAACTGGCTCCCACCGCGCCGGACCGGTACACGGTCAAGCGCGGGGACACGCTCTGGGACCTGTCGAGCATGTACCTGACGAGCCCGTGGCGCTGGCCCGAGCTGTGGGGCATGAACAAGGAGCAGATCAAGAACCCGCACCTGATCTATCCGGGACAGGAACTCGTGCTGGTCAAGGTCGACGGCCGCGCCCGCCTGCGAGGTCGCGGGCGACGGTGGATCGGGCGTCGGAAAGCTGGAGCCGCGGATCCGCGACCTGGACGCGCAGCGCCTTGCCATTCCGAGCATTCCGAACAGCCTGATCGAGCCGTTCCTGTCGCAGCCGCTCGTGCTCGAGCGCGGCGCGCTCGACGGCGCGCCACGCATCGTCGCGACGCAGGAGGGCCGTGTCTTCGTCGGCCGCGGTGACGACGCGTACGCCCGGGGCATCGAGAGCAGCGCCATTAACTACAACGTGTTCCGCCCGCTTCGTCCGCTGTACGACCCGGACGACACTGTCCGCAAGAACCCGATCGCGTACGAGGCGTTTTATCTCGGCACGGCGAACATGATCCGGCCCGGCGAGATCGCGAAGGTCCGCATCGACAACAGCAAGCAGGAAATCGGCATCGGTGACCGCATGCTGCCGGTGGAACGCCAGCGGATCGAGAGTTACGTGCCCCGGCGGCCCAGCAGCCCGGTCGACGGGCGCGTGATTTCCGTCTACGACGGCGTCCGCTACGCCGGCGGCGGCCAGATCATCACGCTGAACCGCGGCACCAACGACGGCTTGACGGTCGGCGACGTGCTTCAGCTGTGGCGCGTCGGCGACACGCGCCTCGACCGCACGGCGCCCAAGCGCGACTTCATCAAGCTGCCGGACGAGCAGATGGGGCTCGCGTTCGTGTTCCGCGTGTTTCCGACGATTTCCTACGCGCTGATCCAGCGCGGCACTTCGCCGGTTGAAGTGGGTGACCGTGCATCGAACCCGGGGGACAACCTCTCGGTGAACGTGAACGTGCCACGCGAAACCGAGGCCGATCGCATCCTGCGGCAACCGCTGCGTCCCCTCAACGTCCAGTAAGGCCAGGCGGAGATGCAGGCGGCCGAGCGCGCCGCGTGGCTCCGCCTCATCCTCACGCCGGGCCTCGGCCCGCGCACCGCGCGCAGCCTGCTCGCGGCCTTCGGGCTGCCCGACGCCGTCTTCTCCGCCGGACTGCCCGCGCTGCTGCGGGTCGTCCCCGAGCCCCTCGCGCGCGTCCTGGCGCAGCCGCCCGGCGGCGACATCCAGGACGCGGTGGACGCCACCGAGCACTGGCTGGCGGCATCCACCGATCACGCTCTGCTGACGCTCGCCGATCCTGAGTACCCACAGGCGCTGCTGACGACCGCGGACCCGCCGGCCGTGCTGTTTGCCGTCGGCAGGCTCGAACTGCTGAACCGCCCCGCGGTCGCGATCGTCGGCAGCCGCAACGCCACGCAGCAGGGCGTCGCCAACGCCGAGGGCTTCGCCGCTGCGCTCGCCCGCGCGGGCGTCACGGTCGTCAGCGGCCTCGCGCTCGGCATCGATGCCGCCGCGCATCGCGGCGCGCTCGCCGCGGAAGGCGATGCCTCGACCATTGCCGTGGTGGGGACAGGCCTCGACGTCATCTATCCCTCGAGCCACCGCGCGCTGACGCACGAGATCCGCGCCCAGGGCGTCGTGGTCTCCGAGCTGCCGTTGCGCACACCGGCGATCGCGCACAACTTTCCGCGCCGCAACCGCCTCATCGCCGGCCTCGCCAGGGGCGTGCTCGTCGTGGAGGCGGCGTTGAGGTCCGGTTCGCTCATCACGGCGCGCCTCGCCGCGGAGGCCGGCCGCGAAGTGTTCGCGATTCCCGGCTCCATCCACTCGCCGCTTGCCAGGGGCTGCCATCGGCTGATTCGCGACGGCGCGAAGCTCGTCGAATCCGCCCAGGACGTCCTCGAGGACCTCGGCGTGCGCGGCGTGAAGACCGGCGCTCCGACGAGGCAGTTGCCACTCGAGCCAGGCGCGGCGGACGACGCGCTGCTCGCACTGATGGGCCACGATCCGGTCGACCTGGACATGCTGGCGCAACGCAGCGGTCGCGCGCCCAGCGAGCTCTCGGCTGCCCTGCTCGAACTCGAGCTGGCCCAACATATTGAGCGTCTGCCGGGTAACAGATACCAGAGGTTGCGGTAGGTTCCGGGAGGGGCTTTACACGCACGACGGGCTCGCATACAGTCCGCGGAACGTGTTCGACGTCCTCGTCTACCTCTACGAAAACTACGGCGCGCTGCATGCGTGCCCGGACTCCGACTCCCTCACGAAACGCCTCACCGCCGCCGGCTTCGACGACGAGGAGATCACCGAGGCGCTTGCCTGGCTCTCCGGCCTCGAGCAGGTCACCCAGGAGTCGATCGCCGTCGGCCCCGAAAGCGACCGCGCGTTCCGCGTCTACGCGAAGGTCGAAGTTGACCGGCTGGGCACCAAGGCAATCGGCTTCCTCAGTTTCCTGGAGCACGCCGGCCAGCTGACGCCGACGCAGCGCGAGATCGTGATCGAGCGCGCGCTCGCCACCGATGAAGCGCCGATCGACCTCGAAATGCTCAAGGTGATCGTGCTGATGGTGCTGTGGAGCCAGCAGGCCGACATCGACGCCCTCCTCCTCGAGGAACTCCTCGATGACGGGGGAGAGCACCTGATCCACTAGCGTCGACGGCACGTGCGCATGCCGCGCCCGTCGGGATTCCCACCCGCGGACGATGCTGTATTCTGGAAAAGAGACCAACGAGAAGCCGCCGTGATCCGGCGGTTTCTTTTTCTGCACGGATTCAATGTCAAAAGCACTGATCATCGCCGAGAAACCTTCCGTGGCCGCGGACATCGCGCGGGCGCTGGGCGGGTTCACGAAGCACCAGGAGTACTACGAGAGCGACGAGCACGTGCTGTCGTCCGCGGTCGGTCACTTGCTGGAGCTGCGGGCGCCCGAGCAGTACGACGTCAAGCGCGGCAAGTGGACCTTCACCCACCTGCCGGTGATCCCGCCGCACTTCGACCTCGCGCCGATCGCCCGCAGCGAGACGCGCCTGAAGACGCTGCTGAAGCTGCTGAAGCGCAAGGACGTCGTCGAACTGATCAACGCGTGCGACGCCGGGCGCGAGGGCGAACTGATCTTCCGTTACATCGTGCAGGCCGCCAAGGCGAAGCAACCGGTGCGGCGTCTGTGGCTGCAGTCGATGACGCCCGCCGCCATCCGCGAGGCATTCGAGCAACTGCGCCCGGACGAGCAGATGCTGCCGCTGGCCGACGCCGCACGCAGCCGCTCAGAGGCCGACTGGCTGGTCGGAATCAACGGCACGCGCGCCATGACCGCCTTCAACAGCAAGGAAGGCGGCTTCTACCTGACCACCGTCGGCCGCGTGCAGACGCCGACGCTCGCGATCGTCACCGAGCGCGAAGACAAGATCCGCAAGTTCGTCTCGCGCGACTACTGGGAAGTGCGGGCGACGTTCGATGGCAAGGCCGGCGCGTACGAAGGCCGGTGGATCGACCCGAATTTCAGGAAGGGCGACGATCCGGACGCGCGCGCCGAGCGCATCTGGGACGAGTCGCGGGCGGAAGCCATCGCGGCCGCGTGCCTCGGCAAGACCGGCACCGCCACCGAGGAAGCGAAGCCGAGCACCCAGCTGTCACCGCTGCTGTTCGACCTGACGTCGTTGCAGCGCGAGGCCAACTCCAAGTTCGGCTTCTCGGCCAAGACGACGCTTTCGCTGGCGCAGGCCCTGTACGAACGCCACAAGGTACTGACGTATCCGCGGACCGATGCGCGCGCGCTGCCCGAGGACTACGTGGCGGTCGCGAAAGGTACGCTGGATGTACTTGCCAGCGAAACCCCGTACCGGGAGTTCGCGAAGAAGGTCCTGAAGTCGGGCTGGGTGCGGCCGAACAAGCGCGTGTTCGACAACAGCAAGGTGTCGGATCACTTCGCCATCATCCCCACGCTGCAGACGCCGCACCACCTGTCCGAGGCCGAGGCCAAACTGTACGACCTGGTGGTCAAGCGGTTCCTCGCCGTGTTCTTCCCCGCCGCCGAATACCTCGTGACGACGCGACTGACCGAGGTCGAGGGTCACACCTTCAAGACCGAGGGCAAGGTGCTGGTCGAGCCGGGCTGGCTCGCGATCTACGGACGCGAAGCGATGGAGGAACAGGGGTCGCTGCCGAAGATCGAGCAGGGCGAGCGCGTGAAGACGAGCGACGCCAAGGCCGTCGGCGCGGCAACCAGGCCGCCGGCGCGCTACACCGAAGCCACGCTGCTCACGGCGATGGAAGGCGCCGGCAAGCTCATCGACGACGACGACCTGCGCCTGGCGATGGCCGGCAAGGGCCTCGGCACGCCGGCCACGCGGTCGGCCATCATCGAGGGCCTGCTCGACCAGCGCTACATCGTGCGCGACGGCAAGGACCTGCGGCCCACGCGCAAGGCCTTCGACCTGATGACGCTGCTGAAGGGCCTCGACGTCCAGGAACTGACGGCGCCCGAACTCACCGGCGAGTGGGAATACAAGCTTTCGCAGATGGAGCGCGGCAAGCTGAAGCGCGATCTCTTCATGAAGGAGATCGCCAGCATGACCAGCAAGATCGTCGAGCGCGCGAAGAGCTACCAGTCCGACACGGTGCCGATCGACGACCCGGCCACGCTCAAGACGCCGTGCCCGAAGTGCGGCGGCGTCGTCAGCGAGAACTACCGGCGCTTCGCCTGCGGCGCGTGCGACTTCTCGATCGGCAAGCACCCGGGCAGCCGGACCCTCGAGGTCGAGGAGGTCGAGCAGCTGCTGCGCGACCGCACGATCGGACCGCTGCAGGGATTCATCAGCAAGATGGGCCGGCCGTTCGCGGCCGTGCTGAAGATCACGCCCGAGTTCAAGCTCGAGTTCGATTTCGGGCAGGCGAACGCGGACGACGGCAGCGACGAGCCGGTGGACTTCTCGGGGCAGACCCCGGTGGGCGCCTGCCCGAAGTGCAGCGCGCGCGTGTTCGAGCAGCCCATGGCGTACGTCTGCGAGAAGAGCGTCGGGCCGGGACGGTCCTGCGACTTCCGGTCCGGCAAGGTGATCCTGCAGCAGCCGATCGAACGCGCGCAGATGGAGAAGCTGCTGGCCGAGGGCCGCACGGACGTCCTGCGCGCCTTCATCTCGAACCGGACGCGGCGCAAGTTCTCGGCCTTCCTGGCCAAGAAGCCGGACGGCGCGATCGGCTTCGAGTTCGAACCGCGCGAGCCACGCGCCGGCAAGGGCGCGCGCAAGACCACGAAGGCGAGCGAGGCGCCCGCGACGGTCGAAGCGCCGGCGAAACGCGCCGCCAAGGGAAGCTCGAAGACGGCCACGGCCGGCAGCGCCGAGAAGCCTGCCAAGAGCGCGGCGAAGCGGCCGGCCAAGACGGCCAAGCGCGCGGCGACCAAGACAGCGCGCAAGACCACGGCGAAGAAGGCCGCGAAGGCGGGCGCCCGCGCGCGCAAGGCGCCGGCGCGCGACTGACGCACCCGCGGCTTGCCGCGACGGCTCCATGCAGCGTGTCCTGATCATCGTCGGCCTGGTGCTGCTCGTCGCGGGCCTCGCGTGGCCGTGGCTTGCCAGGCTGCCCTTCGGCCGTCTGCCCGGCGACTTCTCGGTCGAGCGCGAGAACTTCTCCTTCTTCTTCCCGCTCGCCACCTCGATCGTGGTGTCGATCGTGGTCAGCCTGCTCATCTGGCTGTTCCGCAAGTAGCGACAGCGCAGCGTCCGGTCGCGCCGTCCCTCGCGTCGGCCGCGGCCTGCGTGCGACAATCCCGCGCTTTGCCGCCCTCCCCGGCCCTCCCCGGCTTTCAATGCTGCTTTTCGCCTCGACGATCCTGCTGTCGGCGTTCCTGCTGTTCCTGGTCCAGCCGATCATCGCGAAGCAGATCCTGCCGTGGTTCGGTGGCACGTCGGCCGTCTGGACGGTGTGCCTGGTGTTCTTCCAGGTGCTGCTGCTGCTCGGGTACACCTACTCTCACCTGATCACTCGCCATCTCGCTCCGCGGCAGCAGGCACGCCTGCACATCGCGCTGCTGCTTGCGAGCCTGCTCTTCCTGCCCATCATCCCGAGCGTCGCCTTCAAACCGGCCGCGGACACGGACGCGGCGCTGCGGATCCTGCTGCTGCTGACGGCGACGATCGGACTGCCGTACTTCCTGCTGTCGACGACCGGCCCGCTGCTGCAGAAGTGGGTCGCGCCGCGCTTTCCCGAGAAGACGGTCTACCGCCTGTTCGCGCTGTCCAACTTCGGCTCGCTGATCGGGCTGCTGGCGTTTCCGTTCGCCATCGAACCGTTCACGACGTCGCGCACGCAGTCGATCGTCTGGAGCGGCGCGTACGCGCTGTTCGTGCTGGCGTGCGCCTTCTCGGCGTGGAAGTCGGGCCAGGGCGCGGCGGCGCCGCACGTCGTCGACACCAGCGCACCAGCCGCCGACGCGCCAGTCGGTCCCGCACCGTCGGGCCGGGACTATTCGATGTGGCTCGCGTTCTCCGCGCTCGGCTCGGTGATGCTGCTCGCGTCGACCAGCCACATCACGCAGAACATCGCGTCGGTCCCCTTCCTCTGGGTGCTGCCGCTGTCGCTGTACCTGCTGACCTTTGTGCTCGCGTTCGAGGGACGCGGTGGTCGCGGCTGGTACGAGCGCTGGATGATGTTCGTCACGCTGCTGTTCGTGGTCGGCATGGCGGCCGGCCTGTCCGCCGGCCGGGGCGTGCTCGACGTCAGCCTGGCCGTGCCGCTCTATTCGGTGGGCATGTTCGTGACCGTGTTCTTCTGCAACGGGGAACTGGCGCTGCGGAAGCCTGCGCCGCGGTACCTGACGCAGTTCTACCTGACGATCTCGCTCGGCGGCGCGCTGGGCGGCCTGTTCGTCGGCCTCGTCGCACCGCGCCTCTTCCCCACGACGTTCGAGCTGCCGCTCGCGCTGATGGCGCTCGCCGCGATGGGCCTCGTCGTGGTCTGGAACAACAAGTACCTGATCGGCCCGGCGCTGGTGGCGAGCCTGGCCACGGCCTGGTACGGCTCGGAGTACCTGACGTTCCTGCGCGACGACGTGATCTACATGCACCGCAACTTCTACGGCACCTTGCGCGTGCGCGAACAGGGCACGGGCGACCTCCAGGTGCGCCGGCTGCTGCACGGCGTGATCCTGCACGGGGAGCAGTCGACGACCGCGCCCGACCGCCTCGAGCCGGGCACGTATTACGCGCGGACGTCGGGCGCGGGCCGCGCGATCGAGGCCAGGCAGGCCGGCGGGCCGGTGCGGCTGGGGGTCGTCGGACTCGGCGTCGGCACGCTGTCCGCCTACGGGCGCGCCGGCGACACGGTCCGGTTCTACGAGCTCGATCCCGACGTGCTGGCGCTTGCGAAGAACTACTTCTCGTACCTACCCTCGTCGCCGTCGAACCTCGAGTTCGTGATCGGCGACGCGCGCCTGTCGATGGAGCGCGAACTCGCGCGCGGAGCGAGGCAGGGCTACGACGTTCTTGCGCTCGACGCCTTTTCGAGCGACTCGATCCCCGTGCACCTGATCACGCGCGAGGCGATCGACCTCTACATGCAACACGTCGCGCCGGACGGCATCCTCGCGATTCACATCTCCAACCGGTTCCTCGACCTGAAGCCGGTCCTCGCGAACATCGCGCAGTCGCTGGGGCTGAAGGCGCGCCTCGTCAGCGACAGCCCGACCGGCAGTGGTTCGGCCTCGATCACCGACTGGGTGCTGATCGCGCGGACCGACGCGCCCTTCGCCCACGAGTTGCTGGAGGTCGCGACGCCCATCGAACCGAACCCGTCCTTCTCGCTGTGGACCGACCAGTTCAACAATCTCCTGGACGTGCTTAAATCCAGCCCCCTCGAGGAGTTCCGGCGACTGGTCGGCATCGAGTGAACAGGCACGTCGCCCGCGCCCGGCGCGAGTGAATCAGCGATCCCTTCTCAACCCAACGCGAACTTCCACCATGTCGTCCACGCGCACCACGCGCATCATCGTCAGGAACTCGAAGATCCACGGGCGCGGCGTCTATGCCGCGCGCAAGCTGAAGGCCGGTGAAAAGGTCATCGAATACCGCGGCGAGCGCATCACCTGGAAGGAGGCCGATCGCAGGCCGCCCTCCGATCCCGACGATCCGCACCACACCTTCTTCTTCTCGCTGTCCGACGGCAAGACGGTGATCGACGCCGCCTCGCGCGGCAACGCCGCGCGCTGGATCAACCACTCGTGCGACCCGAACTGCGAGACCGAGGAGACCGACGATGGCCGGGTGTTCATCCAGGCGCTGCGGGACATCAAGCGGGGCGAGGAGCTGAACTACGACTACGGCCTCGTGATCGACGAGCGGATCACGCCCACCCTGAAGAAGAACTACGCCTGCCGGTGCGGGGCGGCCAAGTGCCGTGGCACCATGCTGAACCTCAAGAGGAAAAGGTAGGAGACGACATGGCCAACCTGATGTACGCGCTGTCGGCGCCTGTGTTCGTGCGCGTCCTGCGCAACCTCGAAGGCGTGCTCGACAAGGGCGCCGCGCACGCGGCCGCCCGCAAGATCGATCCCGCCGTGCTGGTCGGCGCCCGGCTCTTCCCGGACATGTTCCCGCTGGCGACCCAGGTCCGCATCGCCGGCGACTTCGCGAAGGGCGCGGTGGCCCGGCTGACCGGCAACGAACCGCCGAAGTACGAGGACAACGAGGCCACCTTTGACGACCTGAAGGCGCGCATCGCGAAGACCATCGCGTACGTCGAGAGCTTCAAGCCCGAGCAGTTCGAAGGGGCCGACGCGCGCACGGTCACGATGAAGATGCGCGGCGAAGACAAGACCTTCGACGGCGTCACCTACCTGGCCAACATCGTCCTGCCCAACTTCTACTTCCACGTCACGACGGCGTACGACATCCTGCGCCACAACGGCGTCGAGCTGGGCAAGCGGGACTTCATCGGCCCCGTCTGAGACGAAACTCCGCCGAGGCCGGCCGGTCCAATCGCCGATGCTGCGACTCCTGACCCGTCCCCTTGCACTGCTGGCCATCGCTCTCGGCCTCGGCGGCGCCTTCGGCGGCTGCTCGTCCCTCGACGAATGGCAGCGCCAGGCCATCTTCAGTCCCGAGCGCGACAATCCGCGCTGGTTCTCCGAGCCTCTCAGCGGGACGGAAGAGTACGACCTCACGCTGCCGAACGGCGACCGCATCCACATGTGGCACGTCGCCCAGCCACGCGAGGCTGCGACCGCGCCCACGGTCCTGTACCTCCACGGAGCGCGCTGGAACATGAACGGCAGCGTGTTCCGCATCGCGCGGTGGCACGAGCTGGGGTTCAACGTCCTCGCCGTCGACTATCGCGGCTTCGGCAAGAGCACCGAGCTGCTGCCGTCGGAAGCGACGGCCACCGAAGACGCGCGCCTGGCCTTCGAGGAACTGAAGCGGCGCCAGCCCGATCCTGCCCGCAGGTACGTCTACGGCCACAGCCTCGGCGGCGCGCTGGCGATCGACCTGGCCGCCCGGGAGCTGAAGGGCGACCCGAACGTCGTCGCCGGCGTGATCATCGAGTCGACCTTCACGTCGATCCCGGACGTCGTGCGCGGCATGAAGTGGGGCTGGGTACCGGGCATCGAGCTGGCGGTGACGCAGCCGTTCGACTCGATGTCCAAGATCCCGCAGGTGCGAGCGCCGCTGCTGGTGCTGCACGGCACGGCAGACCGGGTGGTCCCGCACGAGATGGCCGACGCGCTGTACGTCGCCGCCGGCAGCCAGGCGAAGAAGCTGGTGAAGATCGAGGGCGGCACCCACTCGGGCTCGAGCCGCACCGGCGGCGCGGTCTACCGCGATGCCGTGCTGGAGTTCGTGCGCCGATCGGGCTCGGTGACCACGGCCGACAGCGCGCAGTAAGTCCCGGCCGCTACCGACTGGTCGCGACGCGGCCGCCCATCAGGACGCGGATCGGCGCCGGCGCCTTGCGGAAGCCCTTGCGCTCCTGCACGAAGCGGCGGATCGAGATGTCCTCGATGAACTCCGCCGACGACTTCGCCGTGCACGATGCGTTCGCCTGGCTGGGACTTCGCGATCGCGAAGCCCTGCACGTAGTCGGCGCCGAGCTCGGCGAGCAGTTCCATCGTCTCGAGGTCCTCGACCCACTCGGCAATGCTCTTCATCCCGAGGTTGTGCGTCAGCTCGATGATCGCCTGCAGGATCGCGACGTTTGCCGGATGCGAGCTGGCACCCTTGATGAAGGCGCCGTCGATCTTGAGCGCGTCGGCCGGCAGGTCGCGCAGGTAGTTGAAGGACGAGTAGCCGGCGCCGAAGTCGTCGAGCGCGATCTTCGCGCCCAGGGACTTCGCCCGGTCGATGAAGCGCCCCGTGTTCTGCAGGTCGTGCAGCGCCACGCTCTCCGTGACTTCCAGGCACAGCAGCGACGCCGCCAGCGGGTGCGACGACAGCATCGCGAACGCGTCCTCGACGAAGCGCTCGTCGTTCAGCGAACTGCCGCTCAGGTTGACGCAGATGAAGTGAGTCGCGGTGAAGCGCGGCCGGTTCTGCTCGATCCAGATCAGCGTCTTTTCGAGGACCCAGCGGTCGATGATCGCCATGCGCCCGTTGTTGTCGGCCGCACTGATGATCTTGCCCGGGGGAATCACGTTGTTGTCCCGGTCGCGCATCCGCAGGAGCACTTCGAAGTTCAGCGAGTCGAACGGCCGGTCCAGCGACATGATCGGCTGCATCTCGAGGAACAGGCCGTCGTCCTCCAGCCCCTGGCCGATCCGCTCGATCAGCCGGAGTTCCTCGATGCGCTCGCGGAACAGTTCGCTGCTCTGTTCGTACGCGACGACGTGTCCCTGGTGGCCGGTCTTGGCCTCGCGGCAGGCGCGGTCCGCGGTGGCAACGGCATCGCGGAAGCTGATCTCGCGGTCGAGCTCGATCAGTCCGATCGAGCCTTTGACCTGGAAGGCCTTGTCCCCGATCCTGAACGGCAGGTCCTCGATCGCCTGCACCAGCGCCGCGCAGATGGCGCGCGCCCGCACGATGGGCGCGTCGTGGAAGAGGATCACGAACTCGTCGCCGCCGACGCGGGCGAAGGACTCGGCCTCGGCCAGGTGCGACTTGACCCGCTCGCACAACTGGCGCAGGACCTCGTCGCCGGCCGGATGGCCGTACAGGTCGTTGATCAGCTTGAAGCGGTCGAGGTCCAGGTAGGCGAGCGCCGCCGGGCGCGGGGTCCGGCGCCGCGCCAGCCGCGCGAAGTTCATCTCGATGCCGCGGCGGTTCAGGATGCCGGTCAGCGGGTCGTGGTCGGCGAGGAACCGCAGCCGGTCGTTCGCGGTCTTGCGCTCGGTCACGTCCTGCAGCGAACCCTCGACCACGTCGCCGGACCGGGTCGCGTGGACCACGTACCAGCGCACTTCACCCGTCAGCGCCGAGCGGTGCACCTCGAGTTCCCGCACCGAATGCGTGGTGACGTCGAGGACGGACTTCCAGTCGTGCTCGGGGAACAAGTCCGACCAGGTCGCGCGCTTCGCGGCCTCGCGGCCGAGGCCCACGATCGTTCGGAACGCCGGATTCGTCTGCACCAGCGTCCCGTTCTCGTCGGCGGTGAACAGCCCGATCGGAATCGCCTTGTAGGTGGCCGCCAGCTTGCTCGACGCGCGCAGCGATTCCGCTTCCGCGGTCACCCGCTTGTCCCGTTCGGCGCGGAACTGCGCGGCGATGGCCAGCGCCGCCAGCAGGCTCGACGCGAGCGCCGCCGTGACGCTGTTGACCGCGCCGATCAGCACCTTGATGCCGAACGCCGCGGCGAGCACCTCGTACAGCCCCGACACGAGGGTCAGCGCGAGGGACGCGCCGTACCACATCGCCACCGCGCTGCGCGCGGTGCGCAGGATGCGGAACAGCAGGAAGGCGATGACCGACACGCCAAAGGCCACCGACGCCCACATGATCGGCAGGAAGATCGCGAACGGCGCCACGAACGCGGACACCATCAGCAGGACGCCCGACCACTGGACCGGCACGAGCATCCAGCGCTCGCGAAGGTGCTTGAGGTCGGCGCCGAACAGCCGGCCGAAGAGCGCGATGGTCAGCAGGCAGTAGGCGGCGATGCCCGCCTTGCGCATCGGCAGGATCAGAGACTCGGGCACGACCCGGCCGAACCACGTCCAGTCGAATCCGGCGGAGATCGCCGCCAACTGGAAGTTGGCGACCAGCCAGCCGGCGAACAGGACGTAGATCCACTCCCGATTGATGAGCGCAACCAGGAACACGAACGCGGCGAGGATGAGCGTGCCGCCCTCGAGCAGCCCCGACGACCGGTGGAAGGCGGCGACCGCCGTGGCGAAGTCCGCCGTGTCCCAGCGCTCGACCCGGATCCGCGCGGGCCCCTCGAACCGGCTCTCGCACAGCAGGGACGGACGGCGCCTTCGTTGCGGCCAGGTCGAGGGCGAAGCCCGACCTCGCCACCCGCACCGGGCCTTCGAACCGCTCCCGGTCGGCCGACGCGAGCGGCGTCTTCAGGTTCGCCGTGTCCCAGCACGTCAGCTTCACCGCGTGGCGGGACGGGAAGGCGACAGTCGTCGTATGGGGGTCCACGCCGTGCAGGTCGACCAGCATCCAGAAGGGCAGCGTCGACAGGCGGGTGTCGGCAAAGGGCACCGCCGCGACGCTGTCGACCAGCGCCAGCATGCCGGCCGGCGTCTGTCCGGGCTCCGCCTCGAGCACCTTCAGCGGCGTCGCCGCCGGATCATCGGGCGAGTAGCGGTCCTGCCAGAAGATCACCGAAATCAGCGTGAGGACGGCCAGCAGGACCGGCATCGCGCCCATTGCGAAGATGTGCAGCACGCGCGCGGCCAGGCCCGCGTCGGGCTCCGCTTTCAGCAGCGCCAGGGCACGTTTCATCGCGACACGACCTCCGCTTGGCGGGCGTCCACGATCGACAGCGCTCGTTGAAGGGGCCGTTGGTTCACGGTCCGCTCTTCCCTCGTGTGTTTCGGCAGGCGCGCGGGCACGGCCGGAACCCGGCCGCGGTCTACCTCAACCGAGAGAATGGCTCAGAGCGCCGGGAGGCGATCCCGGTAATAGGCGGTGTTTGGGACCGCACTTGGGCCGGGGATTCCGACGTGGATGTCCGGGTGGAGCGTGAGGCCCATGAAGGCGTACATCGAGTGGCCGGCCGTTCGCCAGCGGGCCTCGGCGGTGGCCACGTTGAACGCGAGGGCGCGGTGGGGAATGTTCGCGGAATGCCTGAGCGGGATGAAGGCCCCGCCAGGGACGACGTCCTCGAACAGCAGGGACAGGTAGATGCGGTCGAGCGGCGGGCGCGCGCAGACCACCATCCACTCGACGTCCTGCTCGAGGCAGAACTGGAAGAACGCCTTGAACATCACCTGCGTCACGAACCGGCCACGCACGGTGTCGGCCAGCGCGAGGCGCGTTGCCTCCGCCAGCTTGCGGCCCTGCAGCCAGCCCGGCAGGTCGATCGAGCGCTCGAGGGCGAGCGGGCCGAACTCGTTGACCTGCAACCGGACGGTTGCCAGCGGAGAGCGATCGAGGCGGTTTTCGGCCAGCAGGACCGTGTAGCCGGGCTCGGTGTCGGCCGGCTCCGGGGCGGTCAGGCGGCGACCCAATTCGGGTAGGTGACGCGAGTACGCCTCGAAGCGGATGGCCACGGCCTTGAACAGGTCGTCCTGCGTTTCCACCCGCCGGACCTCGAAGGCCAGCCGCTCGGTGCCTACGCGGACCGATCCGTCCTCATTGAACGAGCCAACGAACTTCTCGGGAAACGGGAGCGTCGGAACAAGGTCCCGGAACGCCCGGGCCTGCGGAACCGCCGGTGGTTCGACAGCCAGCGGCGCAACGCCAAGCGGTGACTCGCCAACTTCCATGGGGAACTGCTGCCAGGAACCGAAACGATCTCATTGTCGCGGCAGCAATTCGCGGTCAACAGGAAATTCCGCAAACCTGGCCGGAATTTAGGCCGCGTTGTTGCGATTTCACCTCAGGTACGCCACAAGCCCCGTCGTTCAGGGCTCCGATACACCGGGATCGATCGCCTCGATGATCGGGCAGCGGGGCGCCCCGGGGAACGGAGTCCAGGCTGCGACTGTCCTCAAGTAAGCAAGCGAGCCTTTCTCCATGTTGACCCGAGCCACCCCCACCACAAGCACGCGGGATACGATCGACCGGACTGACGAACCGACGATCGTGGACCTCGATTCCCATGCCGCCCGGGGCGGCGCCCCCTCGGCTGAGCCGGGCCGCCGCATGGTGCTGCCCGTGCAGGGCATGACCTGCGCCAGTTGCGTCGCGCACGTCGAGAAGGCGCTCGCGCAGGTGCCGGGGGTGCAGAAGGTCGCCGTGAACCTGGCCACGGAGTCCGCGGCGGTCGAAGGCGTCGGCCTGGACGCCGCCGCGCTCACCGGCGCGGTCAGCGCCGCCGGCTACGAGGTGCCGGGGCAGCACCTGCGCTTCGCCGTGCAGGGCATGACCTGCGCCTCGTGCGTGTCGCGCATCGAGAAGGCGCTCGGGGACGTGCCGGGCGTGCTGAAGGCGAACGTCAACCTCGGCACGGAAACGGCGACGGTCGATCTCGTGTCCGGTGCCGCCAGCGTCCGCGACCTGCTCGCAACGATCGACGCGGCGGGCTATCAGGCATCGCTGGTCGCCGATTCCCGGCAGGGCGAGGCCGTGGCCATCGACGCAAGCGCCGGGTTGCGTCGCGACGCGCTGCTGGCGATCGCGCTCGCAGTGCCGCTGCTGCTCGGCTCGCACCTGGCGCTCGTCGGCGTCGACTGGATGATGCCGGCGTGGATGCAGTGGCTGCTGGCCACCCCGGTGCAGTTCTGGTGCGGGCGCCGCTTCTACGTGGCCGCGGCCAGGGCGGTGCGGGCGCGGACCGGCAACATGGACCTGCTGGTGTCGCTCGGCACGCTGGCCGCCTATGGCCTGTCGCTCTACCTCTGGATCGACGGCGTCCGGATGCACGGCCTCGGTCACATGCAGCACCTTTACTTCGAGGCGGCCGCTGTCGTGATCGCGCTCGTGCTGCTCGGGAAGTGGCTCGAGGCGCGCGCCAAGCGACAGACGTCCGAGGCGATCCGCCTGCTCGCCGCGCTGCGTCCCGACAAGGCGCTGGTGATGCGCGACGGCCAGCCGGCCGAGGTTCCGATCGACGACGTCCGTCTCGGCGACTTCGTCGTGATCCGCGGCGGCGATCGCGTCCCGGTCGACGGCCTGGTCCGCGCAGGCCAGAGCAGCATCGACGAATCGATGCTCACCGGCGAGAGCCTGCCGGTCGACAAGGCGGTCGGCGACAAGGTGACCGCGGGATCGATCAACGGCGGCGGCCGCCTCGAAGTCGAGACGACGGCGGTCGGCGCCGAAACCGTGTTGTCGAAGATCATTCGCCTCGTCGAGGACGCGCAGTCCGCCAAGGCGCCGATACAGCGGCTGGTCGACAAGGTGGCGGCCGTGTTCGTACCGGTCGTGCTCGTCATCGCGTTCGCCACGGTGATCGGCTGGCTGCTCGCCGGCGCCACCTTCGAGCACGCCCTCATCAACGCGGTCAGCGTGCTGGTGATCGCCTGCCCGTGCGCGCTCGGTCTCGCCACGCCGACCGCGATCATCGCGGGGACGGGCGTGGCCGCGCGGCACGGCGTGCTGATCAAGGACGCCGAGGCGCTCGAACTCGCCAGGCGGATCGAGGTCGTCGCGTTCGACAAGACCGGCACCCTGACCTTCGGCAAGCCGCGCGTGGTGGCGGTCAGCGAGCAAGGCGCGGCCAGCCGGAGCGAGGTGCTGGCCCTCGCCGCTGCCGTGAACGCCGGCAGCACCCACCCGCTCGCCGAGGCCGTGCGGGATGCCGTCGCGCAGGAACCACCACCGGAATCCGCGGCACCCGCGGCACGCGACCACCGCGACCTTGCGGGACGCGGCGTCAGCGCGAAATTCGACGGCGAAGATGGCCACACGGTCGAGCTCGCCTTCGGCAGCCGCCGGTTGATGGACGACTGGAAGGCCGCCGTGTCCGCCCTGCTTGCAGCGGACGCCGACGCCCGGGAAGCGGAAGGACGAACGGTGTCCTGGCTCGCGCGGCGCACCTCCGCCGGAACGCAGGTGCTCGGGTGGCTGGCGTTTGGCGACGAACCCAAGCCAACCGCGAAGGCGGCGATCGACGAACTGCGCCGGCTCGGCATCCACACGACGATGATCTCCGGCGACAACGCGGGAGCGGCCGCGCACATTGCGCGGCAGCTCGGACTTGAGGACTACGAAGCCAATGTCCTGCCGCGCGACAAGGCGAAGCGCGTCGAGGCGCTGAAGAAGGGCGGCCGGGTCGTCGCGATGGTCGGCGACGGCATCAACGACGCGCCGGCGCTCGCCGCGGCCGACGTCGGCATTGCGATGGGCTCCGGCACCGACGTCGCGATGCACGCGGCGGGCATCACGCTGCTGCGCTCCGATCCCCGGCTGGTCGCCGACGCCATCGCGATCTCGCGCGCGACGGTGCGCAAGATCCGGCAGAACCTTTTCTGGGCCTTCTTCTACAACGCGATCGGCATCCCGCTGGCCGCGTTCGGACTGCTGACACCCATCTTTGCCGGAGCCGCCATGGCGTTCTCCAGCGTCTCGGTGGTCAGCAACGCATTGCTGCTGAAGCGTTACCGGTCGCCGAGCAACTGATCCAGCCGCCACCGCAACGCCTTCACGGCGAGCAGGCGCGCGAGCCAGGCGAACAGCGCTACCGCGACGACGAAACCCGTCCAGCGCGGCAGGTCCAGCGCGCCGGCCAGGGCCGATGCGGCAATCGCTGTCAGCCAGAACAGGAACATGTTCCGCAGCGCGTGCCGCCGCGGCGGCTCGTAGCCGACGAGTTCGTCGATCAGCGCGGGCCGCAGAGCCGGATCGGACACCCGGCCCTCGACCTCCTCGACGACCCACGCGCGCGACACGAGGCCGACGGCGGTCGGCGTGAAGCGGTCGCGAAGTTCGGTCGGCATCGTTCGTGGTCCCGTGCGTTGCGAACGCGCCGGGCGACTGGCCCGCCCGGCCGCCCGCCGCGAGCCGCCGTTACGCGATCGAGCGCAGTTCGCGCAGCGCCACCGACAGCATCGCGAGATCCGCGTGGCGGCTCTCGGCCAGTTCGGCGAGCATCTTGCGCGCGCGCCCGATGGCCCCGCTCTGCGCCTTCTCCCACGCCGGTGCACCGCCGGCCTTCAAGGCGTCGGCGGTGATCTGGCGCTGCAGGCCGCTCAGGTCGTCGTTCAGCGCCGTCTTCGCCAGGCCCTGCCAATAGCTGTCGGCGGGCAGGGCCGCGACCTGTCCGCGCAGCCGCGCGAGCCCGAGCATCTCGCCGACGGCGAAATAGCTGGCGGCCACTTCCGGCAACGGACGCTGCGCGGCTTCGGCGATCTCGCAGATGTCGAGTGCCGCCAGCGACGTCTCGGACGCAGCGACGGCCAACGCCAGGTCGGACGGCACGCGCTTGGCTTCGAGGGCCTTCTGGCGCTCCGTGATCGGAGCGCGCCACGCGGCACCCGCCGGGACGCCGGCAATGAACTCGAGCATCTGGCGCGCGGCCGGCGCGAAGCCGGCGATGGTCCTGTCCATCGGCTCGGACAGCCTGCGCGAGCGCAGGAACCAGGTCGTCGCGCGCGCGGTGCGGCGCCCGAGTTCGTTCAGCATCTGCGACTGGACCTCGTCGGCGACGACGTTGTCGAGCGCCTCGATCGACTGCCAGGTCGGAGCCAGCCCGAACACTTCGCGCGCGAGCAGGTAGGCACGGACCACCTGCGGCGGCGAGGCGCCGGTGGCGTCCATCAGCCGGTGGACGAAGGTGGCGCCGACCCGGTTGACCATGCTGTTCAGCACGTGCGTGGCGACGATCTCGCGCCGCAGCGGATGGCGCTCGATGTAGCCGGCAAAGCGCTCGCGCAGCGCCACTGGGAAGTAGCGCCGCAGCGCCGTCGCGACCCACGGATCCTCCGGCAGGTCGGAGTCCAGCAACGCCTCGAACAGCCACATCTTCGAGTACGCGAGCAGCACGGCCCGCTCGGGCCCCGTCAGCCCGCCACCCTGCGCGCGCCGCTCGGCGATCTCCTCGTCGGACGGCAGGTACTCGAGCGCCCGGTTGAGCCGGCCTTCCTTCTCGAGGAAGCGGATGAAGCGCTGCTGGTGGTCGAGCAGGCGCGCGCCGGTGCGGCCGGCCGTGGACAGCACCTGGGTCTGGAAGTAGTTGTCGCGCAGCACGAGTTGCGCGACCTCGTCGGTCATCTCGACGAGCAGCGCGTTGCGCTGCTTCTCGGTCAGCTCGCCGTCGGCGATCGGCAGTCCCAGCAGGATCTTGATGTTGACCTCGTGGTCCGAGGTGTCCACGCCGGCCGAGTTGTCGATCGCGTCCGTGTAGAGGCGCACCCCGGCCAGCGCCGCCTCGACGCGGCCGAGCTGCGTGAGCCCGAGGTTGCCGCCTTCGCCGACGACCTTGCAGCGCAGGTCGGCGCCGTTGATGCGCACCGCGTCGTTCGCGCGGTCGCCGACGTCGGCGTGCGTCTCGTGCGACGACTTCACGTAGGTGCCGATGCCGCCGTTGTAGAGCAGGTCGACCGGCGCCTTCAGGATCGCCCCGATCAGTTCCGCGGGCGTCAGCCGCGACGCCGCGATGCCGAGCACCGCCTGCACCTGCGGCGAGACGGGGATCGACTTCTCGGAACGGGCCCAGACGCCGCCGCCCTCCGAAATCAGCGCCGCGTCGTAGTCCGCCCAGGAGGAGCGCGGCAACGCGAAGATCCGCTCGCGCTCGGCGAAGCTCGTCGCGGCGTCCGGGTTCGGGTCGAGGAACACGTGGCGATGGTCGAACGCGGCCACGAGCCGGATGTGACGCGACAGCAGCATGCCGTTGCCGAACACGTCGCCGGACATGTCGCCGATGCCGACCACGGTGAAGTCGGTCGTCTGAGTGTCGACGCCGAGTTCCCGGAAGTGCCGCTTGACGCTCTCCCACGCACCGCGCGCGGTGATGCCCATCCTCTTGTGGTCGTAGCCCGCGCTGCCGCCCGGAGGCGAACGCGTCGCCGAGCCAGTGCCCGTACTCCTTGCTGATCGCGTTGGCGTAGTCGGAGAACGTGGCCGTCCCCTTGTCCGCCGCGACGACGAGATACGGGTCGTCGCCGTCGTGCCGAACCACGTGCGGCGGCGGCACGACCTTGTCGCCGACCCGGTTGTCGGTGAGGTCGAGCAGTCCGCGCAGGTAGTTCTGGTAGCAGGCGACGCCTTCCCTCAGCAGCGCCTCGCGGTCGGTGGCGGGCGGCGCCTTCTTCAGCACGAAGCCGCCCTTGCTGCCGACCGGCACGATGACGGTGTTCTTCACCATCTGCGCCTTGACGAGGCCCAGCACCTCGGTGCGGAAATCCTCCGGCCGATCGGACCAGCGCAGGCCGCCGCGCGCCACCTTGCCGCCACGCAGGTGCACGCCCTCGAAGCGCGTCGAGTACACGAAGATCTCGAACATCGGACGCGGCTCGGGCAGCCCGGGGACCTTCGACGGATCGAACTTGAAGGACAGGAACGGCCGCCGCGGCCCGTCCTCGCCGCTGGCGCCGACGCCGGTCCGCCAGAAATTCGTGCGCGACGTCGCGAGGATCAGCGCGAGGTACTGCCGCAGCACCCGGTCTTCGCTCAGGCTGCTGACCTTCTCCAGCGCCTGCTCGATCGCGCTCACCTGGCTCGTCGCCGCGACAGCCTCCGCCGTCTTCGGGTCGAACCGGAGCTTGAACAGTTGCACCAGCAGCCGCGCGATCCGCGGATGCTTCGCGAGCGTGGCCTCGATGAAGGCCTGCGACAGTGCGAAACCGCTCTGGCGCATGTACTTCGCATACGCCCGCAGCACCGTGATCTCGTCGGCCGACAGCGAAGCGAGCAGCACCAGTCGATTGAAGTCGTCGTTCTCCACCGCGCCCGTCATCACGCGCCGGAACGCGTCCTCGAACAGCGGCGCGATGCTCTCCGCGTCGATCTCGTCGTGCCCGACCAGGTCGAGCTCGAAGTCGTGGATCCAGAACGGGTCGCCCCGCTCCGGACCGACCTCGTACGGCTGCTCCGACAGCACGCGCACGCCCATGTGCTCGAGCATCGGCAGCGAGTTCGACAGCGCGACCGGTTCGCCCGCGCGATACACCTTGAAGCCGAGGCGACCGGCCGGCACCTCGAGCGGCCGATAGAGGTTGAGCGCGAGGCCACCGAGCCCCAGGCCGTCGAGTCGCTGCACGTCGGCGACCGCCGCGCGCGCAGGCACGTTCTCGCGGTACGACGCCGGGAACGAGTTGCCGAAGCGCTTGCACAACTGCGCCGCCCGCGCCTCGCCCTCCTCGTCGTTCAACGCCTGGCGCAGGTCGTCTTCCCAGCGCCGGGACGCGTCCGCCAGTCGCCGCTCGACATCGCGCCGGTCGTAGGCGGGAATCCGTCCCGGATTCGTCCGCACGGTCATGTGGATGCGCGCCAGCGCCGCATCGGTGAGCAGCACGTCGAAGTCCGCGGAGCTGCCGTCGAACGCCTGCAGCAGGATCGCCTGGAACTTGCGACGCAATTCGGTGGTGTAGTTCTCGCGCGGCACGTAGATCAGGCACGAGATGAACCGCTCGAACGGGTCGCGCCGGACGAACAGGCGGAAGCGCTGGCGCTCGCCGAGTTGCAGGATGCCGTTCGCGATCTCGTGCAGCTCGTCGGTCGAGATCTGGAACAACTCGTCGCGCGGATAAGTCTCGAGGATGTGCTCCAGCGCCTTGCCGAGGTGACTGGCGGGCGCGAGTCCCGCACGTTCCAGCACCTGGCGCTTCTTGCCGCGCAGCAGCGGAATCTCGGACACGCGCGCGCTGTACGTCGTCGACGTGAAGAGCCCGAGGAAGCGGTGTTCGCCGATCGCCTGCCCGTTCGGCCCGTAGCGCTTCACGCCGATGTAGTCGATGTAGCCGGGCCGGTGCACGGTCGACCGGTTGTTGGCCTTCGTCACCATCAGCATCGGCGACGGCGCCCTTGCCAGCTCGCGGGCCTGCGGCGGCAGCGCGACGAGGCTCGCCGCCTCGGTGAGGCCGCCATCGGCGTCGCGCAGCATCCCGAGGCCTGTCCCCGGCACGATTTTCAACGCGAGTTCGCCATCGTGGTCGGCAAAGTCGTGCTGCCGGTAGCCGAGCAGCAGCAGGTGGTCCTCGGCCAGCCACTGCAGGAAGTCGCGGTTCTCGGTCACCTCCTCGCGCGCCAGCGGCGGCGTCTGGCGGTCGATGTCAGCGATCGCCGCGCGCAGCTGCGCGACCATCGCCTTCCAGTCCGTCACGGCCGCGCGCACGTCGCCGAGCACGCGCTCGACGCCCTCGGCCAGCTGGGCACGCGCCATCGGATCGGCCAGGCGATCGACTTCGATGTGCATGAACGACTCGCGCGCTCCGTCCGGCCTCGCTTCGCGCGGGTAGAGCCCCTTCAGCGCTCCGCCCGCATCGCGCTCGACCGCGAAGATCGGATGCACGATCAGGTGCAGCGTCAGGCCCTGGCGGTTGACCTCCATCGAGGCCGAGTCGACCAGGAAGGGCATGTCGTCGTTGACGATCTCGACGACCGTGTGCCGGGACGACCAACCATGCTCGCCCGCGACCGGGTTGATCACGCGGATCTTCGCCTTGCCCGGTTCGCGCCGCTGCGCGAACTGCCAGTGCGACAGCAGGGCGCCGTACAGATCCTCGACGTCGCGCGTCGCGATGTCTTCCGGATCGATGCGGTGGAAGTAGCTCGCCGCGAACGCCAGCAGGCCCGATTGCTCGGAATGCTCGACGCGCTGCTCGATCAATGCCGCCACCGCGGACAGGCGCACGGCCTTGTCCGCTTCCGGGGAAATCGTCATGTGTGTCTCCGATTCTTCTCGCGTGCCGGACGCCTCGTGAGCGCTGGCAAGCTGGAGCGCCAAGTATGCCCGCGCCGGGGGACGCCGACGCGACGCCGCCGTCAGCAAGTGGACCGATAATCGGCGCCTGCCTGCCGCCGCCAACGTGTCCATTCCCGCCTTCGCCCCGCGCCTGGCCTTCGTCGATGTCGAGACGACGGGCTCGAGCCCGGCGCGCGATCGCGTCACGGAAGTCGGCGTCGTGCTCGTCGACATCGACGGCGAGTCGACCCGCGTCGGCGAGTGGTCCACGCTGGTCAATCCCGGCGTGCCGATCCCGCCGGAGATCGAGTGGCTGACCGGGATCACCAACGAGATGGTGCGCGCGGCGCCGCCGTTCGCAGCGGTGGCGCAGGACCTGGTCGACCGGCTCGACGGTGCCGTCTTCGTCGCTCACAACGCCCGCTTCGACTACGGCTTCCTGCGGGCCGAGTTCGGGCGCGCCGGCCTCGCGTTCCAGGCGAAGACGCTCTGCACGGTGCGGTTGAGCCGCGCGCTCTACCCCGACCGCGCGCCCCACTCGCTCGACGCGCTGATCGAGCGCTTCAACCTGACCGGCGAGGAGCGGCACCGCGCGCTCGGCGACGCGCGCGTGCTGTGGCGGCTGCTGCAGGTGTGGTGCGCGCGCCATCCGCCGGGCGAGATCGAAGCGGCCGTGGGCGCCGTGCTGAAGCACCCCGGCCTGCCGCCGCACCTGCCGCCCGATGCCCTCGACGCCTTGCCGCACGCGCCGGGCGTCTACCTGTTCTTCGGTCTCAACCAGCATCCGATCTACATCGGCAAGAGCGTCGACGTGCGCACGCGCGTCGCCAGCCACTTCAACTCCGAGCACCGCACTCCGCGCGACCTGCGGCTGTCGCAGGAGATCCACCGGCTCGAGTGGGAGGAGACCGCCGGCGAGTTCGGCGCGCTGCTGCGCGAATCGGAACTGGTGAAGACTCGGCTGCCTGCGCACAACGTCGCGCTGCGACGGCGCGAGAACCAGGTGATCATGGAACTCGACGAGCACGCCCGGCCGCTGTTCTCGCGCGCGCTCGAGTTCGACCTCGCGCGGCTGGGAACGAGCTGGGGCCCGTTCTCCTCGCGATCCGCGGCGCGCCAGTTCCTCACGCATCTCGCGGCCGATCACGCCCTGTGCCTGAAGACCCTCGGACTCGAAGGCCGGCGATCGGCGGCGGACGAGGTCGCGCCCTGCTTCAACCGGCAGCTGAACCGCTGCCGGGGCGCCTGCGTCGACGACGAACCGCGCGAAGATCACGCAGCGCGACTGCGCGAGGCGCTCGAGCCGCTGCGGTTGCCGGCGTGGCCCTGTCGCGGCGCGGTCGCGCTGGTGGAGAGCAACGCCGGGCGCTTCCGCGAGGACTGGCACGTCTTCGACCGCTGGTGCTGGCTGGGGACCGTGCAGACGATCGACGCGGCGCACCGCCTGGCGGCGACATCGCCGCGCGTGTTCGAAGCCGACGCGGCCCGGCTGGCGATCCGCGCGCTGTTCGCCGAATCGCCGTGGCAGCTCGAACGGGTCGACCTCGGGACGTTCTAGCCGAGCCGCGGCTCGACGACGGCGCGCAATGACTGCCCCGCGCGATACCCCTGCGCCGCGGCCGCGGCGTTCGCGCGCGAGATGATGCCGCCGATCCACGTGTCCGCGGCTTCGCCGATGCGCGCCGAGGTGTGCGCGACCGCGACAGCCGGCTGGCCCGCATCGTCGAGCATGGCCAGCGCCGCGATGCCCGCCTCGTCCTTGCCGATCCCGGCGTCGTTGAATACGTAGAGCTGCGCATGCACCGCGAGCGCGTAGCGTCCGGCGCTCTGCCCGCCGTGCGATCCCGTGACGACGACGCAGCCGGCGTGCGCGACCGTGACTTCCGTCACGGAATCGAGCAGGACGACGGCAGCGGCATTCGGCATCGGCATACTGTAGACGACGCACATCTTCGGCCGCGCGAACGCCTGCGGCCGCCCTGACCCACGATGGAGAACGCAATGCAGAACACCTATGGCTTCGGCAAGACCGTCGACCTCGGCTTCGACGCCGCGGTGGAGAGGGTCACCGCTGAACTTGCGAAGGAAGGGTTCGGCATCCTGACCGAGATCGACGTCAAGGCCACGCTGAAGAAAAAGCTCGACGCCGACGTGCGGCCGTATCGCATCCTCGGCGCCTGCAATCCACCCTTCGCGAAGCGCGCGCTCGAAGCGGAACCGACGGTCGGGCTGCTGCTCCCGTGCAACGTCACGGTGCGCGAGGACGAGGCGGGTCAGATTCACGTCGACTTCATGGACCCGGGCGTGATGAGCCAGATGACCGCAAATCCCGACCTCGCGAAGGTGGCGGGCGAGGTGCGCGAAAAGCTGCAGCGCGTGATGAACGCGCTGTAGCCGAAGTCAGCGGGTGCCGGCGGCGGCGGCGCCTGGCAGTGCGGCCGGCGGCACCTGGACGTCCGGATAGCGCTCGCGGAAGCGCTTGAGCTCGGTATCGGCCTCCGCCTCGCGTCCTTCCCGGCGCAGCTTCACGATGCGCTCCAGCCACATCGGTGCCGAGCCTTCGAAGTCCCTTGCGGCTTCGAGGCGCGCCACGCCTTGCGACGCGGGCGCGCGTTCTCGCGCTGACGCGCGGTCGGCCGATGCCGCTTCCGGCTTTTGGGCGGCGCTTTCAGGTGCGGGCATCGCGCCGGCGGCGGCCGGGGCCGGAGCTGAACGCGCGAGCGGGGCCGCGCGCGGCGGCGCCGGAGGCGCGGTCGGCGCTGCTGCTGTGGAGAGTTCCTGCCTCGCTTCGGTACTCGTGGCCTCGGGCGCCCGCTCGCCCGATCGCGCCGAAACCGCCGGACTCGCCGCGTCCGAACGCTGCGCGTCCACGCGCTCCGCCGGCGCAGCGGGGACCGACGAACCCTCTTCGCTAGTGTTGGACGTCGTCGATCGCTTCGCGCTGGGCGCAGGCGCCGCCGCGATCGGCGGCGCGGGCAATGGGACGGCACTTTCAGAAGTTGGCGTCGGCGCCACCGCGGTCGCCGGCGCGACGGCGACGGACTCCGGCACTCGCTCCGCGGGCGCCGTGAACGAAGGCATCTCCTGCCCGGTGCGATTCGCCATCATCACCGCCAGCGTCGACAGCAGCACGGCCGCCGCGGCCGCGAACGGCCAGCGCGGGCGACGCACGACACGAGGCGCGGCGGCCGACTGTGGCCGCGCTTCGACCTGCCGCGCGGCCGCCGCGAGGATCGCCGCGCGCGTCGCCGGGGACGGCCGCTCGTCGAGCGCAGCGCTCGCTTCGCGGTAGCGCCGCGCCGGGGCGTCGTCGCGGTCCGTGCTCATTGCCATGCCTCCATCGCCGTCCTCAGCTTCGCCATCGCATAGCGCAGCCGGCTCTTGACCGTCTCGTGGCCGGCGTTCGTCACCGTTGCGATCTCCTCCAGCGACAGGCCGCCTTCGGCCTGCAGCAGGAACGCTTCCCTCTGCGCCGGCGGCAGCTGCCCGACGGCGTCGACGAACGCGCGCGCCTGCTCGCGCGACATCGCCTGCACATCGGGCCGTTGCGCATCGCCGGCGTCGATCTCGAACGGCGGGTCGCCGTCGGGATCGTTGGCGGCCCCGTCGAGGCTCACGGCGTCGTCGCGCCCGCGCCAGTGATCGACCAGCTTGCTGCGCGCAATCGTATAGAGCCACGTCGTGAACCTGGCGCGCGGCTCGAAGCGCTCCGCGTGGCGCACGATCGCGAGCCAGGTGTCCTGCGTCAGGTCATCCGCCTGGGCGGGCGTCGCGCCCTGCCGCAGGAAGTAGCGATACACGGGCCGCTCGTGCCGCTCGTACAGTTCGGCGAACGCGCGCGCATCGCCAACCGCATAGGCCGCCAGCAAAGCCTCGTCGCTCCCCGCGTCGCTCAACGCCGTCCCCTCGCTCCCCGCACGCGCAGCTGGATCCCGAATGCCATCCGGCGCGTGCATCCGCCGGCATTGTGCCCGCGCTTGCACGCCGCCGATCGACGGCTCCGGCACCGCGCTCAACGCCGCGGCGGATCGGGAACGAAGCCCGCCGCGGCCGGGAACGGATTCGGCACTGTCCGCTGTGCAGGAATCACCCCCATCGCCACCAGGTTCTCGCGGCTGTCGTAGTGGATCGTGATGACCTCGTCCGGGGTCGAGGATGCGCGCTCGAAGTCGGTGTAGCTGGTAGCCGAGTGTTCGCTCCGGCCGTGTCCCGTGCCGATGCGCGACTCCTGCGCGCGCTCGCTGCGGCGAGCCTCGGCCGATCCCATCGCGTCGCTCGCCGCCCCCGCGGCCGGCGCGGGCGGCGACGCCGCCTCGTTGCGCGACTGATGCTCCTTCGACAGCGCGGGCGGCGGCACGTACCGGCACGCGTTCGCGGAACACCGCTACGCCGATCACGCCGACGTTGTCCGGGCGGCCGGTGCGCGCCGCGTACGAATTCGGCAATGCCGTGAACTCGAAGGCGGCGACGCGCGACATGTCCTTGCGCCAGCCGGTGATCTGCGCGAACTGCCCGCTCGCCAGCACGTAGCCGGTCTGGTCCGGCGCGGCGGTCTCGCCCGAGATCACATTGACGCCGTCCACCGACACAACCGTCAGCACCCGCCCGCCGCCGCGGTTGGTCAGCGCCACCGCGTAGCGGCGGCCGGGCTTGCCGGGCACCCACCACTTCCCTTCGTGCCAGTAGGTCGGCAGGGTCTCGCCGGTGGCACGGTCCGTCACGCGCACGTCGACCGTGCCGCCGACTGCGTGCGCGCACCCGCCCGCCAGCATCAGTGCGCCGGCCGTGGCGGCCGCCGCGAGGATTCGCATCAGCATCGGTGTTCTCCTTGGGTTGACCGATGCGCCTGTAAACGTCGGTTGAAGCAAAATGGGGTCGATCCGCCCCCGGTCGAGCGCTGCCCGGGACCGGCGCCTGCCACGCCTGAACCTGTCCGATGCGTTACGAGCACCTCGTCCAGATCAACGACCCCCTGATGCCGCTGCTGGATACGCTGACGCGCAACCAGCTGTGGCAGGGCCTCATGGTCCGCGCCGAGGACCCGACCCAGTTCGTCCTCGGCCTCGAACGCGCGACCATCCACAGCCGCGAGGTGCGCGACGAAGTGCACGAACTGACCCGCACGCTCGACTTCGGGTCCTTCCGCGTCGAGGACCGCGTGCGTCTCGTGCGCGACCGCAGCAGCGAGATCCACACCAGGGCCGGACCGACCTGGCCCGCGAGCCGCCTGACGATCACGATCGAGGAACCGGAGCCCGAACTGCTGTTCCTGCGCTTCGTCTACGAGTTCGACGAGACGACGGGCGGCGACGAGCTCGATCCCGTGATCGTCGGGCTGCGCGAACAGGCCTACGAGCGCGCGGACCTCGACACCGTGGTGCGCATCCGCGCGCTGGCGGAACAGGGTGCGCTGGGCTAGCCGCGCCCGCACGTGAGCGCGTGACTCGCGCAGCCGGGCAGGAACCGCGCGCGAACCGGTCTCGTCGTCCGTGGCCCGGCACTAAACTGCCCGCATGCATCACAAGGCTCTCGTCCTCTTCTCCGGCGGACAGGATTCGACGACCTGCCTCGCGTGGGCGCTCAATCGCTATCGCGAGGTCGAGACCATCGGGTTCGACTACGGACAGCGGCACGCCGTCGAACTGGACGTGCGTCCGCGCGTGATGTCGGGGCTGCGCACGCGGTTCCCGCACTGGGGGCGCCGCCTCGGCGAGGACCACTTCGTGACGATGCGCGAGCTCGGGCAGTTGTCGGAAACCGCGCTGACCGAGGCCGCGGAGATCCGCCTGACCGACAAGGGACTGCCGAACACCTTCGTTCCCGGCCGCAACCTGCTGTTCTTCACGTACGCCGCGGCGATCGCCTACCGGCGCAACCTGCAGGTGCTCGTCGGCGGCATGTGCGAGACCGACTACTCCGGGTATCCGGACTGCCGCGACGACACCCTGAAGGCGATGCAAATCGCGCTGTCGCTCGGCATGGACCAGCGCTTCACGATCGAGACCCCGCTGATGTGGCTCGACAAGGCGCAGACGTGGCAGCTGGCGCACGAGCTGGGCGGCGAGGACCTGGTGGACCTGATCCGGACCGAGACTCACACGTGCTACGTGGGCGATCGCTCGACGCAGCACGACTGGGGCGTGGGCTGCGGCCAGTGCCCCGCGTGCGAGCTGCGCGCGGCGGGGTGGGCCAAGTGGACGCGCGGGGTCCGCGCTGACGCGCCGGGCCCGAGTGGCTAGCGCGGCTTGACGGGGCTGCGCAGGCGCGCGGCGTTCGGCCGTGCATCGGCGCCCTGCTCGCCACCGACCGGCCGCGCGAGCCGCTCGACCAGCGAGCGGCGCATCGTCCACAACGGCGTCTGCTGCGCCGACCGCGCCAGGTAGGCGTCGACGTCTTCGTGCGTTGCGTAGATGCGGCGCACGAGCGGGATGAACGCCTCGACCAGCGCCGGATCGAACTGGCGGCTGCTCTCGCGGACCAGATGGCCGAGCGCCTCTTCCACCCGCCACGCCGACCGCCACGGGCGCTCGTGCACCAGCGAGTCGAAGGCGTCGCAGAGGCCGACGATACGGGCCGCCAGCGGAATGGCGTCACCCGAGATGCCGTCCGGATAACCCGCGCCCGACCACGCTTCGTGGTGATAGCGGGCGATCTCCTCGGCGAGCGCGGCGTATGGCACCTTCGCCCGGACCAGGAAGTCGGCGCCGGTCGCCGCGTGCGTCTCCACGAGCTGGCGCTCGCCCTGCGACAGCGCGGTGCGCTTGCGGATCACGCTGTCCGGGATGACGACCTTGCCGATGTCGTGCAGGCGCGCGGCCAGCTCGATGCGCTGGGCTTCGTCCGCATCGATCCCGTGCTCCAGCGCGAGCAGGTGCGCCCACATCGCGACCCGGAACGCGTGCTCGCCGCTGTCTTCCTCGCGCAGCTCGACCGTCAGCGCCATGTGTTCGAGGAACTCGCCCTGCTTCGCGGCCGCGTCCTCGAGCTTCTTCTTGAGCGCCTCGTCCTTGTCCTCGATCGCGCGCAGGCTCGCCGCATCGTGCATCGGGCAGCCCCAGCCGCTGCAGGTGCTGCTGCTGCTGCTGCATGATCGCTTCGCGATGCAGGTTGCGCACGTGCATCATCAGTTCGCGGTTCATCGACAGCGCGCGGTCGGGCTGGCCGGCCTTCTCGTAGGCGTCAACCGAGGCACGCAGCGCCTCGTGATACGACGACGCGAGGATCTTCGACTGGTCGCGCACGGCCACGATGCGCGAGATGCCGACGTCGACGTTGCCGCGGTACACCTCGACCAGCCCGCTCACCGTCGCCGCCGAGATCTTCGCCCGCGCCGCGCCGGATCGCGCCGCCATCTCGCGCGCGACGGCGGCATGGGCGGCGGCGTCCTCGGTGCGATGGAGGGCGAGCAGCAACTGGGCATAGGTCGCCTCGATCAGCGCTCTCAACTGCTCCTGCTCCCTGTCCTTCGGGTCTTCGACGAGCTGAAGCGCCTCTTTGCACGCATCCACTCCTGGCAGGTACTCGTGCAGATACAGGTCGCACTGCGCGGCTCCGTACAGGGCCCGGCACGTCAGGTAAACGCCCAGCGCCTGATCTTCGATGGAACTCGCCGTCACCGCGCCTCGCTCGTAGCAGACTCGCGCGTCGCCGTAGAGGGTGGCGTCGAAAAAGGTCACCGCGATGTTGACCCAGGCGGCAGCGACGCCCTTGATATCTTCCATCCGCTCCGCAAGTTCCAGGGCCTGCAGCAGGCTCCTCAGCGCATCGGGCGTATTGCGCGTCGCGGTGAGGATCAGTCCCTGGATCGACAGGGCACGGCGCAGCTGCGCCTGTGCACCGTCCTGCTCGGCCAGCATCACCGCCAACGCGATCGGTTCGACCGCGTTGAAGACGCGCTGTCCGTGGAGGTAGTACTGCCCGGCGGCGTCGATCAGCAGCGCGATCCGGCGCGTGGGTGAAGCGGCAATGGGAACGGTGCGGAGTCGCGCGAGCCAGGCGTCGAGGAACGTGGGCAGATCCGCAGGAGGGGCCGCAATCGCCTGCTTCAGTTCCTGCTCGAGTTCGTCCAGTCGCGCTTCGTGGTCGTCCATCTGAAGGCCGCGCCAGATGACGGCAAGGTGGAAGCCAGCCGATTCTGCCCTGAGTCCACCCCGCTGGATAGCGCCGCAAGAAGGGATTTCCCGGAACTGGCCGTCCGATCAAAGTTCGCTTCGTGCACGGTTGTCGTGCCGTCAGACAAAAACAGAAGAAATCAACCAACTTGCGGAAAAGGAAACAGCCATGAACGTCGAAACCGTCGAACTCCAAGCCATTGCCGAAGTTGCGAAGACAGATGAAGCCGTCGAGGTGCTGTCGCTCTCCCTCGATGATCTCGACCTCGTGGCCGGTGGAGCGTCTCTCGGCGCCCTCTGCTAGGAACGGAATCCAGGAGCGAGACCGGGGGCGCGGAGACCTCCCGATCTCACCGCGCGCGCAGCGCGCAGGAACTCACCCAGACCAATCTTGTTTCCGCAGTTCTCACACGGCGCCGACGGGCGCCGTTTTTTTGCCCGTCGCATCCCGGCGATAGGTGATGCGGATTGTTGCGCCGGCCTGACGGGATGCGTCGCATCCCGTGCCGGCCCGGCTCAGGCAGCGCGGCGGCCTTCCGGCTCCTCGCCCGTGCCCAGGCGCACGATGCGGTCGACCGCGCCGACCGTCTCCGGCCGGTGGCTCACGATGACGAGGCCGATGCCGGTCTTCCGCAGGCCGTCGGTGATCGACCGTTCGCGTGCGAGGTCGAGCTGGTCGAAGGTCTCGTCGAGGAAGAGGATCTGCGGTTCACGGTACAGCGCGCGCGCCAGCAGGACGCGGCTGCGCTGGCCGCCGGACAGCGCGACGCCGAGGCTGCCGACGATCGTGTTGTAGCCCATCGGCATCGCGACGATGTCCTCGTCGATCATCGCGAGGCGCGCGCACATCCGCGCGCGGTCGGAGTCGTGCTGCGGGTCGAAGAAGCTGATGTTGTCCTCGATGGTGCCGACGAACAGGTGGTCGTCCTGCATCACCACGCCGATCCGGCTGCGGTACGCGCTCTTGTCCCAGTCGCGCACGTCGCGCCCCGCCGCCGTCAGCGAGCCCTCGGTGCGGTCGAGCAGCCCCGCGAGCACCTTCACGAGCGTCGTCTTGCCGGCGCCGGACGGGCCGACGATGGCCACCGTCTCGCCGGGGCGCGCGACGAAGTCGAGCCCGCGGAACACGAAGCCTTCGATCCCGTAGGCAAAGCCGAGGCCGCGCGCCTCGAGGCCGAACGTCGCCGTCGGCGCGTCGGCGCGCGCCACCGACGACATCTCCGCCTGGCTCTCGGGCTGCGCCAGCGCGATGTCGGCCACGCGGTCGGCGTGCAGGTCGAGCATGCGGAACTCGATCGTCTTGTCGACCAGGTTGTTCACGCGCGTGATGAACAGCAGCTTGAACAGCATGAACGCGAACAGCATGCCGACCGACAACTCGTTCGCGAGCACCGCGTAGGCGCCCAGCCAGATCACGACGACGTTCTCGAGTCCGAACACCAGCACGTTGCCGGCGCGCTGCAGCAGCGCGAGGTTCTGCACGCGCACGTCGGCGTTGGTCTGGTCGACCACGTGGTTCAGGTACGCCGACCGCCGCTCGCTTTCGCGCAGGTTCAGCTTGATGGCCATCATCCCGCGCAGCGTCTCGATGAAGTGCGTCGCCGCCTTCGCCTCGTGCACGATGCGCTCGTCCATCGCGCGCCGCTGCGGCCCGTACAGCATCACCCGCAGCGCGCCGTAGGCGAGCGCGGCGACGACGACGATGACGGTCAGCGTCGCGCTGTACCAGAACATCACCGCGAGCGTGACGAGCACCATCACGCCGTCCATCACCGTTTCGAGGAAGGTCAGCGTCAGCGTGCGCTGGATCGCGTCGACGCTGCGGAAGCGCGACACGATGTCGCCGATGTGGCGCTTCTCGAACCAGGCGAGCGGCAGCCGCAGCAGCCGCGCGAACAGCGTGTCGAGCAGCTGCAGGTTGAGCCGCGTGCTTATGTAGACGCCGAGCCACGACCGCAGCGCCGTGATGATGGCGATCATCACCGCCAGCAGCCCGAACCCGATGCCGAGCACCGCGAGCAGGTCGCGGTCGCGGCCGACGACCACGCGGTCGACCACGAGCTGCAGGAAGAACGGCGACGCGATCGAGAGCACTTCCAGCACCAGCGACAGCAGCAGCACCTGCGTGACCGCGCCTTTCAGCCCGGTCGCCATGCGGACCAGCTGCCACGCGCTGATCTTCTCGCGTTCGTCGCGCTCGGCGAACCCGGCGGCCGGCGTCAGCTCCATCGCGACGCCCGTGTAGTGGTCCGACGCCTCCTTGAGGGTCAGCACGCGCCGGCCGCGCGCCGGGTCGTGCACCGTGATCCGGTCGCCGGCGACCTTCGTCAGCACGACGAAGTGGTTCATGTCCCAGTGCAGGATCGCCGGCAGCTTCAGCTGCGACAGCGATTCGAGCGCGACCTTCACGCCGCGGGCCGCGAGGCCCATCGTCTCGGCGATCGTCGCGATGTGCTTCAGCGTCACGCCCTTCATCGACGGCGCCAGCCGCATCCGCATCGCCGCGAGGTCGGTGCGGAAGCCGTGGCAGCTCGCGACCATGGCGACGCAGGCGATACCGCACTCCGGCGCCTCGCTCTGCAGGATCATCGGGACGCGTCTACCGAACATGACACGTCCCCGGAGCCGCGACCCGAGCGAGCGCAAGCGAGCGGGCCGATGATGGTTCGAACGCGCCCCGGGCACGCCGTTCGATCAACTGAGTCTCCCCTTCAGCGCGAGTATGGGTTCGAACACCCACTCCCACACCTTGCGCTTCTCCTGCAGGATGTCGGCGTTGACCGACATGCCGGGACGCAGCGCGAGCTTCTGGTCGCCCGACACGATGTACTGGGCGTCGAGCCTGACGTCGACGCGATACACGGGCTCCTTCACGGTGACCTGCCCGACCTTCTCGCCGGCCGACCACACGGTCCGGCTGACCCGCTCGACCGTGCCGCGGTACTGGCCAAAGCGCTGGAACGGGAAGGCGTCGTAGCGCAGCACCACCTCCTGCCCCGGCTGCACGAAGCCGATCGCGCGGGTCGGCACCAGCAGCTGCGCGTGCAGGCCGCTGCCCTTCGGCACGACCATCGCGAGCGGCGCCTCGTTGGCCACGGCCTCGCCGCGGGTCGCGGCGACGTTCGTGAACACCCCCGCCACCGGGGCGCGGATCACGTTCTCGCGCTTGCCCTCTTCCTGCACGCTGCCCTGCTGCAGTTCGCTCACCTGCCGGCGGATCTGGTCGAGCTGCGTCTGGACCTTCATCTCGACCGTCGGCAGCTCGGCCTTCGCGGACGACAGCTCGCGCTCGACTCCGGCGCGCTGCCGGCGGGCGGCTTCGAGCTTCACCTGCTGGTCGAGCACGTTGTTGCGGAACTCGATCAGCTTGCTCTCGGAGTAGAACTTGTCCTTGTAGAGCTCCTCGGCGCGCTGGAACTCGTTGCGCGACGACGCCAGCCGGCTCTGCTGCGCCTTGATCTCGACGTCGAACTGCGCCAGTTCGCGCTGCAGGTCGTCGATCTTGCGGCGGAGGATCTCGGCCTGCTGGGCGCCGAGCAGGCGCGCCTGCTGCTGCTCGCGCTCCAGCACGGACATCCGCTCGGAGATCTCCCGCTGCACGAGTTCGCTGGAGGAGACGCCGGAGGCCGTGCCGCGCTCGAACGAAAGCCGGATCAGCGGCTGGCCGGCCTGGACCTCGTCGCCTTCCTTCGCGAGCAGTTCGGCGACTACCCCGGCCTCGGGCGCCAGCAGGCGCGCGGCGCCGGCGTCGAGCGCGAGGAACCCGTCGACCCGTTCGCGTCGGGCGTACTCGCCCCACACCGAAAATGCCACGAGTCCCAGCGCGAACGCGAGCGCCACCGCCGTGAAGATCCACAGCGGCACCGGACGCGCGAGCGAAACCTCGCCGAGCAGCTTCTCGCGCTGCGCGTCGATCGCTTCCTGGCGGAACAGCGGGTTGGCCATTGCGGTGCGGATTATGGCGGGCCCGCGCCGCGAAGGCGCGCGCCGTACCCATTTCACGGCGCAATTGCGCCGCCGGCGTGGCGTTATATCGACATTACGAAACGGTCTCTGCGCAGCCGCGGACGGCTCCTAACCTGCGGCCTCGAACGAAAACGAATGCGAGACCGCCATGCGCCACACCGCACGAATCCTGATCGCCGCACTGCTCGGCGTCGCGACCACCTCGGCCCTTGCCGGCGACGAAGCCGCCGCTGCGTGGCAGGCTGCACAGCGCGCCACGGCGGCGCAGCAGGCGCTCAGCGAGCGCTACACCGCCATCTGGTCGACGCTCGACGCGGCCCAGAAGTCCCGCTTCGCGGTGCAGGAGCGCGCGTGGCTGAACGAGGGGCGGCAGCAGGAGCAGCAGGCGTGCGTCGCCCGCGCCGGCGCGCGGACCGAACTCGTCGCGCGGACCTGCGAAGCGGACGTCATCGAGCGCCGCCTCGGCGGGCTGGCCGCCCCGCAGCGCATCGCATCGTCCCGCTAGCCGACGTTGGTCGCGCGGCTCAGGCAGGTGCTGCCGCCGCCTTCCACTTGATCGAGCAGCCGATGCTCGGCGTCTGCTGATCCGGCACGGGCCGGCCCAGCGCCACCTGCTTCATCGCCTCGAAGAGCTCGCGCTGCGCGCCCGGCGGCGCGGGCTGCCGGCCGGACGCATCGAGCCGGCCGTGGTACCGCAGCCGCAGGTCGCGGTCGTAGCCGTAGAAGTCCGGCGTGCACACCGCGCCGTACGCGCGCGCCACCGACTGGTCCGCGTCGTGCAGGTACGGAAACGGCAGCTGCTTCGCGTGCCACAGGCGCTGCATCGCCTCGAAGGAGTCTTCGGGATACGCGACGGCGTCGTTGCTGCTGATCGCCACCACGCCGACGCCGAGCGCCTGAAGCTCCCGCGCGTCGCGGACGATGCGGTCGAGCACCGCCTGCACGTACGGGCAGTGGTTGCAGATGAACATCACCAGCAGCCCGTTCGGCGCCGAGCGCGTCGTCGCGCGACCAGGTCTGGCCGCACGCCCCTGACAACGCGAAATCCGGCGCGTAGCTCCCGAGTTCCGCTTCGATCGCTTCGGTGGCCATCAATGGCTCCGCTTCTTCAGGTCCATCAGCCTCAGGATCATCGGCGTGAAGATCAGCTGCATCGCCAGGCCCATCTTGCCGCCGGGGCAGATGATCGTGTTCGGCCGCGTCAGCCACGAGTCGTGCAGCACCGACAGCAGGTAGGGCAGGTCGATGCCCTTCGGATTGGCGAAGCGGATGATCACCATGCTCTCGTCCGCGCTCGGGATGTCGCGCGCGATGAACGGGTTCGACGTGTCCACCGTCGGCACGCGCTGGAAGTTCACGTGGGTGGCGCCGAACTGCGGCACGATGTGGTTCACGTAGTCCGGCATCCGCCGCAGGATCGTGTCGACCACCGCCTCCTGCGAGTAGCCGCGCATCTTCTTGTCGCGGTGCAGCTTCTGCATCCACTCCAGGTTGATGACCGGCACCACGCCGACCAGCAGGTCGACGTGGCGCGCGACGTTGATCTTCTCGTCCACGTAGGCGCCGTGCAGACCTTCGTAGAACATCAGGTCCGAGCCCGGCTCGATGTCCTTCCATTCCGTGAAGTGCCCGGGCTCGACGCCGTGCTCGGCCGCCTCGCCCGCATCGTGGATGTACTTGCGCACGCGCCCGGCGCCGCTCTCGCCGTAGCCCTTGAACAGCGCCTCGAGTTCCTCGAGCAGGTTGGAGTACGGCCCGAAGTGCGAGTAGTGCTTGTTGCCGCTCGCCTCCGCGTCCTTCATGCGGGCGCGCATCTCGTGGCGGTTGTAGCGATGGAACGAGTCGCCCTCGACGACCTGCGCCTTGATGCCTTCGCGCCGGAAGATGTGCTGGAAACTCTGCATCACGGTGCTGGTGCCGGCGCCGGACGATCCGGTCACGGCGATGATCGGGTGCTTCCTGGACAAAGGAGTTCTCCCTCGATGTTCGTTGTTCTGCGGCGCGACCGCGTCAGGTCAGCACGTCATGTGAGAGCTTCAGGCCGGTACAGCGACCGCTCGTTGAAGAGCGGCGAGACGTACGGCTGGTCGGTGCCGTCGTCGTACTCGCGGTGGTAGCGCTCGATGCGGTCGACCTCGTTCTTCGACCCGAACACGAGGCCGATGCGCTGATGCAGCTTCTCCGGCTGCACTTCCAGCACCGACGACCGGCCCGTGCTCGCGCGCCCGCCCGCCTGCTCCATCACGAACCCGATGGGATTCGCTTCGTACAGCAGGCGCAGCCGGCCGGGTTTGCTCACATCCTTCGTGTCACGCGGATACATGAAGACGCCGCCGCGCATCAGGATCCGGTGCGCCTCGGCCACCATGCTGGCGATCCAGCGGGTGTTGAAGTCCTTGCCGCGCGGCCCGGTCTTGCCGGCCAGGCACTCGTCGACATAGCGCTTGATCGGCGACTCCCAGAAGCGGCTGTTGCTGCTGTTGATTGCGAACTCCTGCGTGTGGACCGGCACCTGGATGTCCGGATGTGTCAGCTTGAACTCGCCCAGGTTCGGGTCGAGCGTGAAGCCGACCACGCCGCTGCCGACGGTGAGGACCAGCATCGTCACCGGCCCGTAGATCGCGTAACCCGCCGCCACCTGCGTGACGCCGGGCTGCAGGAAGTCGGCTTCCGTCACGTCGCGCCCCGAATCGACCACGGACTGCGGCGCGCGCAGGATCGAGAAGATGCTCCCGACCGAGACGTTGACGTCGATGTTGCTCGAACCGTCGAGCGGATCGAACACCAGCAGGTACTTGCCGCGCTTGCACGTGGCCGGGATCTGGTACGGATCGTCCATCTCCTCCGACCCCATGCCGGCCAGGTGGCCCGACCACTCCGTGGTGCGGATGAAGATCTCGTTGCTGACCACATCGAGCGGCTTCTGAACCTCGCCCTGCACGTTCACGGGCAAGTGAGCCTGCGCGTGAGAGTGCGCGGCCGCCACGAGCTCGCGGCTCATCGGATCGCCGAGCTGCCCGAAGGCGACCGCGCGCGCGATCGCCTTGGCCGCGAGGGCGACGTCGAGGATCAGCGCGTTCAGGGCGCCACTGGCCTGCGGGAAGCGCTGGCGCTGCTCGATCAGGTACTGGGTCAGGGTACGGCGGTTGGACAACGGCATCGGAGTTCCCGCAAGGTCAGGCGGCAGACTGGAACACCCGGCTGGCGAGGATGTCCTCGGGCACGAGCGTGGTGAGGTCGGATTCGGTCAGCGCGCGGTCGCGCACGGCGAACAGGCGAGACGCGGCGCGCAGCCGCGCGCGGTCGAGCGCGTTGCGCACGCTGCGCGCGTTGGCGAAGTGCGGCTGCTGCATGCGGCGTGCGATGTACTGCTCGAACGCCTCGCGCGCGCCCGGCCCGAAGTGATAGTGCTGTCCGCCGAGCATGCGGTCGGCAATCTGCATCAGCTCGCCCTCGCCGTAATCCGGGAAGTCGATGTGGTGCGCGATGCGCGAGCTCATGCCCGGGTTGGACTTGAAGAACGTGTCCATCCGGTCCTTGTAGCCGGCGAGGATCACGACGAGGTCGTCGCGGTGGTTCTCCATCACCTGCAGCAGGATCTCGATCGCCTCCTGGCCATAGTCGCGCTCGTTCTCCGGGCGGTACAGGTAGTACGCCTCGTCGATGAAGAGCACGCCTCCCATCGCCCGCTTCAGCACGTCCTTGGTCTTGGGCGCCGTGTGGCCGATGTACTGCCCGACGAGGTCGTCGCGCGTGACGCTGACCACGTGGCCCTTTCGCACGTAGCCCAGCCGGTGAAGGATCTGCGCCATCTTCAGCGCCACGGTCGTCTTGCCCGTGCCCGGGTTGCCCGTGAAGCACATGTGCAGCGACGGCGCGGCGGCCTCGAGGCCTAGCTGGCCGCGGGCCTTCGACACGACGAGGAACGCCGCGATGTCCTGGATGCGCTTCTTCACCGGCGCGAGCCCGACCAGGTCGCGGTCGAGCTCCTCCAGCACCTCGAGCACGTGCGTGTCGCGCAGGATGGCCTGCAGGTCGACGGTGGGTGCGGCCGCGGCGTTCATGTGGCTACCTTCTCGCGTCGCTTGAGGGAATGGAGCTTGGGGCGGCCCGGCGCTCTCATCCCGCTACTCGTAGCGCGAGCCGGCCGGTCGCATCGCGGCATAGCCCTGCGTCGTGTAACGCACCATGCGGCCCGCGGCTTCCTGCCGCTGCAGGCCGAAGCCCGGCTCTTCCGGCGGGCGATTGACGATGAACGACATGCACATCGACTCGACGCCGCGCGTGTTGTCGAAGGCGTTGACCTTGATGTAGTGGTTCGGGAAGGCCTTGCGGCAGGCGTTCACCTCGAATAGCACCGCCGCGCCGTCCTTCACGGTGAACATCGGCAGGCCCCACATCTCCCAGTAGACGTTGCGGGGGTGCGGGTCGTCGGAGTACTCGACCGACAGCGCCCAGCCGCGGCCGAGGGCGTAGTCGACCTGCGCGCGGATCTCGTCGTCGGTCAGGTCGGGCAGGAACGAAAAGGTGCCTTGCGTGATTCTCATGGAAGTTCTCCTGCTCAGCTGGCCGTCGCGGTGACCGCGAAGTCCGGCGTGTCGGTCGAGGTGTAGTTGAAGCTGACGTCCTTCCAGGTATCGAGAGCCTGCGCCAGCGGCTTGCACCACCTGGCGGCGGCGGCGAGGACGTCCGGCCCTTCGTTCGCGATGTCGCGGCCTTCGTTGCGCGCCTTGACCATCGCTTCGAGCGCGACGCGGTTGGCGATCGCGCCCGCCTGGATGCCGGCCGGGTGGCCGATCGTGCCGCCGCCGAACTGCAGCACCACGTCGTCGCCGAAAAGCGTCAGCAGCTGGTGCATCTGGCCGGCGTGGATGCCGCCCGAGGCGACCGGCATCACCTTGCGCAGGTCGACCCAGTCCTGGTCGAAGAACAGGCCGCGCGAGAGGTCGGTCTTCGTGTACGTGTCGCGGCACACGTTGTAGTAGCCCTGCACGGTCATCGGGTCACCTTCCAGCTTGCCCACCGCCGTGCCCGCGTGCAGGTGATCGACACCCGCCAGCCGCAGCCACTTGGCGATCACGCGGAAGCTGACGCCGTGGTTCTTCTGCCGCGTGTACGTGCCGTGTCCCGCGCGGTGCATGTGCAGGATCATGTCGTTCTTCCGGCACCAGTTCGACATCGACTGGATCGCGCTCCAGCCGATCACGAGGTCGATCATCAGGATGTTCGAGCCCATTTCCTTCGCGAACTCGGCGCGCTCGTACATGTCTTCCATCGTCGCGGCGGTGACGTTCAGGTAGTGGCCCTTGATCTCGCCGGTGTTCGCCTGCGCCTTGTTGACGGCTTCCATGCAGAACAGGAAGCGGTCGCGCCAGTGCATGAAGGGCTGCGAGTTGATGTTCTCGTCGTCCTTCGTGAAGTCCAGCCCGCCGGTCAGCGCCTCGTAGACGACGCGGCCGTAGTTCTTGCCCGACAGGCCGAGCTTCGGCTTCATGGTCGCGCCGAGCAGCGGGCGGCCGTATTTGTCGAGGCGCTCGCGCTCGACGATGATCCCGGTCGGCGGGCCCTTGAAGGTCTTCACGTACGCCGCCGGAATGCGGATGTCCTCGAGCCGCGCCGCCTTCAGCGGCTTGAAGCTGAAGACGTTTCCGATCAGGCTCGCCGTCATGTTGGCGATCGAGCCCTCCTCGAACAGGATGATGTCGTAGGCGATGTAGGCGAAGTACTGCGCTTCCTTGCCGGTGCCCGCGCCGGTGCCCGGCACGACGTCGACGCGGTAGGCCTTGGCCTGGTACGACTCGTGCGCCGTCAGCAGGTCGGTCCAGACCACCGTCCAGGTGGCGGTCGACGACTCGCCGGCCACGGCGGCGGCGGCCTCGTCCGGATCCACCCCTTCCTGGGGCGTGATCCGGAACACGCAGATCACGTCCGTGTCCTTTGGCTCGTAGTCCGGCCGCCAGTAGCCCATCTGCTTGTACTTCAGGACGCCACCCTTGTAGCGCTCCTTGGTGTCTCGGATCATTCCCTCGACCGGTTTGTTCATCGCCAGATCTCCTCTTGAAGCGCTCTGTTGCAGCGCACCGCGCACGATGGACGGCACTGTAGGGACCCGATCATTTAAGGTACAGTCACTTTTTCTGACGCTTCAGTTAAGTTTTACTTATGAAGAACGCGACCCTGCGCCAGCTGCGGGTCTTCGCCGCCGCCGCCCGGCACCAGAGCTTCGGGAGGGCCGCCGAGGAACTGCACCTGACGCCGCCCGCGGTCTCGATGCAGATCCGGGAACTGGAGGATCACGTCGGCCTGCCGCTCTTCGACCGCTCGGGACGGCAGGTCGCGCTCACCGTGACTGGTGAGTACTTACTCGTCTACGTGCGCAAAGTGCTGGCCACCCTGAAGGACGCCGAGGATGCGATCGCCCGGTTCCGCGGACTGGAAACCGGCCGGGTCTCGATCGGGATGGTGAGCACGGCCAAGTACTTCGTGCCGCGGCTGCTGGCGCAGTTTCGCCAGGAACACCCTGCCATCGAGGTGAAGCTCGCGGTCGGCGGCAACCGCGAGCAGCTGGTCGCGCTGCTGCGCGCCAACGAGGTCGACCTCGCGATCATGGGCCGTCCGCCGCGCGAACTCGCCACGCGTGCCGAGCCGTTCGCCGTGCACCCGCACTCGATCGTCGCGGCGCCCAATCACCCGTTGACGCGGATCGGCCACGCGCCGGCCAGCCTCCTGAACCACTACGAATTCATCATCCGGGAGTCAGGATCCGGCACGCGGGCCGCGATGGAGAAGTTCTTCGCGGATCACCGGTTACAGCCGCGCGTCGCGATGGAGATGACCAGCAACGAAACGATCAAGCAGGCGGTGATGGCCGGCATGGGCGTGAGCTTCCTGTCGCTGCACACGATCGGGCTCGAGCGCCGCGCCGGCCTGCTCGCCGTGCCGGACATCGAAGGGCTGCCGGTGCTCAAGCGCTGGTACGTCGTCAACAACCTGTCGAAGACGCTGTCGCCCGCGGCCGAGGCGTTCCGCT
Organism: uncultured beta proteobacterium; assembly: GCA_963841815.1. Lineage (GTDB taxonomy): Bacteria > Pseudomonadota > Gammaproteobacteria > Burkholderiales > Burkholderiaceae_F > JAOUJD01. The sequence continues at coordinate 310,212 of CAWJEE010000010.1, forward strand.
ACTTCATCCTCGAAGAGGGCGAACGCTTCCTGGCGAAGGAGTACGGCACGCCGGAGGCACCCTCCGAAGCACGCGAGCCCGGGTGAGCCTCCCGCGAAATTCAGCGCGGGAAGTACATTTTCTTCTTGTCGAGCTCGTAGCTCCACGGCAGGCCGGAGTTCTTCCAGCCGTTCACGGTGCGACGGCCCTTGTCGGACATCTCGCCTTCGTAGCCGTACACGACGATGTACACGCGCTTGTAACCGGAGTCGTTCAGCAGGTCCGCCGCGCGTGAACTGCGTTCCCCGGCGCGACACATAAGCACGACCGGATCGTCCTTGGTCAGGCCCTTTTCCTTCAGGCGCCGCTCCATCTCGGGGACGAAGTCATTGAAGGGCTCGAGCTTGTAGAAGTCGCGGCTCTCGTCCCAGTCGGTCATGAACTCCTGGAACTCGACGTATGGCACGAGCGCGTCGACGCCTTCGGCCATGCCGAGGAACTGGGCCTCGGCGCGCGTGCGGACGTCGACGAAAAGGACCTTGCCTTTCTGCGCCTTCACGAACTGGTGCGCCTGCTTGGGCAGCAGGTAATTCTGCTGCTTGGTGCGCATTTCCTCGGGAACCTTGGCAGGCGCGATGGTCTGCGCGCCCGCGCTGGCGGCGAGCACGGCAAAGATGGCGGCAAACGCCAGGGCGACGAAATTTTTCACGGCATGGCTCCGAAAGCGCGGTCCGCCATGGACCGGCGAGCCGGACATCTTAGGGCGCGCCACGCCGGCATCTAGGACAGGGATCACATATGGGCATACCCGCGCAGCACGCGAGGGGAGCCGGTGACCCCGAATCCGCTCCGGTATCGTCGCCGCCGATGCCCCTCCCACCCCGCTACGCGGCGTACCTGCTGCTGACCGCCTCGATGGCGCTGGTGGGCAGCTATGTCGCGCTGTCCAAGCCACTGGTCGCCGCGCTGCCGGTCTTCGCGCTCGCCTTCCTGCGCTTCGCGATCGGGGCCGTCGCGATGGTTCCCGTGGACGCCTCGCACGCGCCGGGGAAGCGGCCCTGAGCGCGATCGAGCACCGCTGGCTCTTCCTGATGTCGTTCTTCGGCAACTTCCTGTTCTCGGTCTGCATGCTGACCGGTATCGGCATGACCACCGCCACCGCGGCCGGCGTGATCCTCGCGACCCTGCCTGCGGTCGTCGCTTTGCTGTCGCGGCTGTTCCTGCGCGAGCGCCTGGCCCGGCGCACGGCTGCTGGCCATCGCGCTCGCCGTGGGCGGCATCGTTCTGCTGCAGTTCGCCAAGGCGACCGACCCGGCCGACGCGCGCCAGGCACTGCTCGGCAACCTGCTGATGTTCGGCGCCGTCGTGTGCGAGGCGAGCTACGTGATCCTCGGCAAGCGGCTCGCGGCCACGCGCACGCCACTGCGCGTGTCGGCGCTGATCAACCTGTGGGGCCTGGCGCTGACCGCGCCGTTCGGCCTGTGGCAGCTGTGATGCGGCGCCGACCTAGGCGCGATGACCGGCGGCCTGTGGACGCTGCTCGTCTTCTACTCGCTGGCGGCGGGCCTGTTCTCGGTGTGGATGTGGGTGTCCGGGCTCAGGCACGTGCCCGCCGAGAACCAGGCGGGGGGTGTTCACCGTCGCGTTG
>CAWJEE010000011.1:0-265558 GCA_963841815.1 uncultured beta proteobacterium
AGACCCGGACCGACTGACGTGGCGAACCTCAAGGAACTGCCCTTTTCGGCGCTGCAGTTCTACGCCACGGCGCCCTACCCGTGCAGCTACCTCGACGACCGCCAGGCGCGGTCGCAGGTCGCGACACCCGCGCACCTGATCAACGCCGACGTCTACAGCGAACTCGTCAAGATGGGATTCCGCCGCAGCGGCATCTTCACGTACCGGCCGTACTGCGACGGCTGCCGCGCCTGCGTGCCGGTGCGGGTGCCCGTCAACGAGTACGAGCCCAATCGCACGCAGCGCCGGTCCTGGCTGAGCCATCGCAACCTCGCGTCGCGCGTCGCCTCGCTCGCGTTCGACCACGAGCACTACGACCTCTACCTGCGCTACCAGTCGACCCGCCACGCCGGCGGCGGCATGGACAACGACAGCCGCGAGCAGTACTCGCAGTTCCTGCTGCAGAGCAAGGTCAACACGCGGCTGGTGGAGTTCCGCGACCCGCTGCCGCCGGGCGTCGACGGCCTCGGCACGCTGCGGATGATCTCGATCATCGACGTGCTGAACGACGGGCTGTCGTCCGTGTACACGTTCTTCGATCCGGACGCAGTCGGCACGAGCTACGGCACGTTCAACATCGTGTGGCAGATCGAACAGTGCAAGGCGCTCGGGCTGCCGTACCTCTACCTTGGGTACTGGATCGCCGAGAGCCCGAAGATGGCCTACAAGGCGCGCTTCCGCCCGGTGGAGATGCTGCGCGGCGGACGGTGGGAACGTCTGACCGAACACAAGCGCACGCGCTGATCGCACGCCTCCCCGCTCGCTAGAATGCGCAGGTGCTGTACACCTTCGCGCGCTCCGTCCTCTTCTCGCTCGACCCCGAGGTCGCCCACGACCTCACGCTGACGCAACTGCAGCGCGCCTACGCGCTCGGGCTCACCCGCCTCGTCTGCAAGTCCGTGCCGCCGCTGCCGGTCACGGTGATGGGACTCGACTTCCCGAATCCGGTCGGCCTGGCCGCCGGCATGGACAAGAACGGCGACCACATCGACGCGCTCGGCAGCTTCGGCTTCGGCTTCATCGAGGCGGGCACGGTCACGCCGCGCCCGCAGCCGGGCAACCCGAAGCCGCGCATCTTCCGGCTGATCCCCGCGCAGGGCGTGATCAACCGGATGGGCTTCAACAACGACGGCGTCGACAAGCTCGTCGACAACGTCAAGCGGCAGGGTGCGTTCCGCCGCCGCGGCGGGATCGTGGGACTGAACATCGGCAAGAACGCCGACACGCCGATCGAGCGCGCGCTCGACGACTACCGCATCGGGCTGCAGAAGGTCTACGAGCACGCCGACTACGTCGCGGTGAACATCTCGTCGCCCAACACCAAGGACCTGCGCGCGCTGCAGGGCGCGAAGGAACTCACAGGCCTCCTCGCCGGGCTGCGCGACGAGCGCAGGCGGCTCGAGGACCGCCATCGCAAGCGCGTGCCGCTCGCGGTGAAGATCGCGCCGGACCTCGACGACGCCGCGATTCCGGCGATCGCCGACACGCTGGTCGAGCACGGCGTCGACGCCGTCATCGCCACCAACACGACCATCGCGCGCGACCGCGTGCAGGGACTGCTGCACTCCGAGCAGACGGGCGGACTCTCCGGCCGTCCGCTCACCGAACGGGCCACCGCGGTCGTAGACCTCCTCGCACGCCACCTGAAGGGCACGCTGCCGATCATCGGGGTGGGCGGCATCATGAACGGCGCCGACGCGGTCGAGAAGATGCAGGCCGGCGCGTCGCTCGTGCAGGTCTACACCGGCTTCATCTACTCGGGACCGGACGTCGTCGCCGACTGCGTCGAGGCGATCCGGGCGATGAAGGCAGAACCGTCGCGCGCGCCGCGCGGCGGCGCCCGTCGCGCCGCCTGACGATGCGCTGCTTTCTCGCGGCGTGGCCGGACGCGGCGGCGCGCCAGCGCTGCGCCGAGCTGACCCAGGCCCTGCGGCCGCACGCCGATCACGGCCGCGTGATGCGGGCCGAGAACCTGCACCTCACCCTCGCGTTCATCGGCGACCTTCCGGACGCGCGCGGCGCCGAGGTCGCGGCTGCGTGCGCGGCGCTGCCGTCGCTGTCCTGCGATTGGGCACTGACCGAGATCGGCTTCTTCGCGCGGCCGCGCGTGCTGTGGGCCGGCGGCGCGCTGTCGGACGAACTGGCGGCGATCGCGGCCAGCGCGCGCGGGCTGCTCGACCGCATGAAGGTGGCCTACGACCGCAAGCCCTTCGTCCCGCACGTCACGCTGCTGCGCGACGTCAAGCGCTTCGACGGGCCGCGCGAGATCGTGCCGCCGATCGCGTGGCCGATCCGCGAGGTGGCGCTGTTCCGGTCGGGGCGCGACGAGAGCCGGCGCGCGCTACGTCCGCGTCGAGCCCGCCTGACCTGAGAGCCGACGCTCGCGATACATCTCGCGGAAAGTGCGGCCGCTCGGCGCCGGGAAGTCGCGGCTGACGGTCCAGCCGGCGCCCACCGGCAGGCTGCGGATGCGCTTCGCATCGCCACCCATCCAGCGCAGCACGCGGACCGCGACCTTCGACCCGAACGCGTACAGCGACGGGCGCAGGGCGGCATAGGCCCATACCGCGACGCCGACCTTCTCGTACCACGGCCGCAGCCCGCGCTCCCACTGCTTCTCGCGCAGCTTGCGCAGCAGGTCCGGCAGCGGAATCTTCACCGGGCAGACGACGCTGCACTGGCTGCACAGCGTGGCCGCGTGCGGGAGATCGAGCGCGTTCTCGATGCCGACGTAGCTCGGCGTCAGCACCGAACCCATCGGTCCCGGATACACCCAGCCGTACGCATGACCGCCGATCTTCTGGTAGACGGGACAGTGGTTCATGCACGCGCCGCAGCGGATGCAGCGGAGCATCTCCTGGAACTCGCCGCCGAGCAGGCCGGTGCGACCGGCGTCGACCAGCACGTAGTACATGTGCTCCGGGCCGTCCTCCTCGCCCGCCCGGCGCGGGCCGGTCAGCACCGAGAAGTAGTTCGAGATCGGCTGGCCCGTCGCCGAGCGCGGCAGCAGGCGCATCAGCGTGGCGACGTCTTCGAGCGTGGGCAGGACTTTCTCGATCCCGGTCAGCACCACGTGCACCTTGGGCGGAAGGATCGTGCACATCCCTTCGTTGCCCTCGTTGGTGACGACCGTGGCCGACCCGGTCTCGGCGATCAGGAAGTTGGCGCCGGTCACACCCATGTCCGCGCTGAGGAAGTGGCCGCGCAGCACCTCGCGCGCCTCGCGCGTGAGCTGCGTGATCTCGGTCTTGCGCGGCGTGGCGTGGGCCTTCGCGAAGAGGTCGGAGATCTCTTCCTTGTCCTTGTGGATCACGGGCGCGATGATGTGCGACGGCGCCTCGTTGTCGTTGATCTGCAGGATGTATTCGCCGAGGTCGGTCTCGACCGGCTGGATGCCCGCGGCCTCGAACGCGTGGTTCAGTCCGACCTCTTCGGACACCATCGACTTCGACTTCGTGACCTTGCGCACCCCGTGGTGCTTCGCGATGTCGACGATCAGCCGCACGGCCTCCTCGTGCGTCTCGGCGTAGAGCACCTGCGCGCCGCGCGCGCTGGCGTTGCGCTCGAAGATCTCCAGCCAGACGTCGAGGTCGGCCAGCGCCCGGTTGCGCCGCTCGACCGCCGCATCGCGCGTGGCCTCGAAGTCGTCGAGTTCGAGGATCGCCGCCGCGCGCGCGGTGACGAACTTCTCCGACAGCTTCTTCAGGTTCTTCTGCAGGCGGACGTCGGCCAGTTTCTGGCCGGCGCGCTCCTTGAAGTGCATGCTCTGGACTTCCATCACGCGTCTCCCGCCAGTACCTGCGCGATGTGCAGCACGCGCGTCTTCTCGTCACCGGTGCGCCGCAGTCGCCCCTCGATGTTCAGGATGCAGCCGAGGTCGCCGAGCACGACGGCGTCGGCGCCGCTCGCCTGGATGTTGCGGCACTTCTCGTCGACGATCGCGCCGGAGATGTCGCCGTACTTCACCGAGAAGGTGCCGCCGAAGCCGCAGCACTGCTGGCAGTCCTTCATCTCGGTCAGCTGCACGCCGGGCAGCTTCGCCAGCAACGCGCGCGGCTGCTGCTTGACGCCGAGTTCGCGCAGGCCGCTGCAGGAATCGTGATACGTGATGTGGCCGGCGAAGTTCGACGGCACCTCGGCGATCTTCGCGACGTTGACGAGGAAGTCGGTCAGTTCGTAGGTCTTGCCGGCGAGGCGCTCGATGCGCGCCTTGAGGTCCGGGTCGTCGCGGAACAGGTCGAGGTACTGCACCTTGATCTGTCCGCCGCACGAGCCGCTCGGCAGGACGACGTAATCGAACCCCTCGAACTCGCGCAGCACCTTCTCCGCCAGCTCGCGCGCGGTGCGCGAGTCGCCCGAGTTGTAGGCCGGCTGGCCGCAGCACGTCTGCGATTCCGGCACGACCACTTCGTAGCCCGCGCCTTCGAGCAGCTTCAGGGTCGAGAACCCGATTTCCGGCCTCACGGCATCCACCAGGCAGGTGACGAACAGACCGACTCTCACGTTCGCGATCTCCCGTGGCCCGTCAAGGCCACTGCTTGGCGCAGCCCGCGTGCTGCATGGCACCGGGATAGTGGAACGAACCTGCCGCAGGTCAAGGTCGCCCGGCGCGACCCATTGCCCACTTTTCGCAATCTGATATAAAACCGCGGTATCCAAAAAATACCGCAACGCACCATGACGATTGCCGCCCCGCGGGACAAGACCGCCATCCAGGTCATCGAGCGGATGATGAAGCTGCTCGATGCGCTCGCGGACCGCTCCGAGCCCGTCAGCCTGAAGGAGCTTGCGAGCACGACGGGCCTTCACCCGTCGACGGCGCACAGGATACTAAACGACATGGTCGTCGGCCGATTCGTCGACCGCGCCGACACGCCGGGGTCGTACCGCCTCGGAATGCGACTGCTGGAACTCGGCAACCTCGTCAAGGCGCGCCTGTCGGTGCGCGAGGCCGCGCTGGAACCGATGCGGGACCTGCATCGCCGCACCGGCCAGACCGTCAACCTGTCGGTGCGCCAGGGCGACGAGATCGTCTACGTCGACCGCTCCTACAGCGAACGCTCCGGGATGCAGGTCGTGCGGGCGATCGGCGGCCGCGCGCCATTGCACCTGACATCCAGCGGCAAGCTCTTCCTCGCCCATGACGACCCGCGCGTCGTTCGCGCCTACGCGACGCGAACCGGCCTCGCCGGCACCACCAGGAACAGCATCACGGAACTGGCCAAGCTCGAGCGCGAGCTCTCGATGGTCCGCACGCGCGGCTACGCGCGCGACAACGAGGAACTGGAACTGGGAGTGCGCTGCCTCGCCGCCGGCATCCGTGACGACACGGGGCGGATCACCGCGGGACTTTCGGTATCGGCGCCGTCCGAGCGGATGCAGGACGACTGGATCGACGACCTGCTGTCGACCGCCCAGCGAATCTCGGCCAGCCTGGGCTACAGCGGGCAGCCCGAGCCGCGCGCCAAGAGCTAGATCGGCCGGACGGAGTCGCCGGTGGAGGAGCCGGCCGAACGCGCCGGCGCTTTCGACAAGGTGCCGCTCGTTTCGAGCCAGTCACGAATGCGCTGCGCATCGGCGATCCGGGAATACTTGCCGACGGAATCCAGCAGCACCATCACCACCCGCTTGCCCTCGATCACGGCCTGCATCACGAGGCAGCGGCCGGCGGCGGAGATGTATCCGGTCTTCTGCAGGCCGATTTCCCAGTCGGGATTCGCCGTCAGGCGATTGGTGTTGCCGTAGCGGACGCTGCGCTTGCCCATCGGCAGCGCCAGTTCGCCGCTGGTACTGAATTCCCGGATCACGTCGTGTTCGTAGGCCGCCTTGACCAGCCGCACGAGGTCGTTCGCGCTCGAGCGGTTGTCCGGCGACAGGCCGGTCGGATCGACGAAGTGCGAGTCGCTCATGCCCAGCATCCGCGCCTTCGCGTTCATCGCCTCGACGAAGTCGTCGAGGCCGCCCGGGTAGGTGCGGCCGAGCAGTTGCGCCGCGCGGTTCTCAGACGACATCAACGCCAGATGCAGCGCGGTGCCGCGGCTCATGGCGAGTCCGGGACGCAGGTTGGAGCGGATGCCGGCGCGCACCAGTTCGTCCGGCGTGACCTTCAGTTCCTCGTCGAGCGACAGGCCGGCTTCGACCGTCACCAGCGCCGTCATCAGCTTCGTGATCGACGCGATCGGCAGCACCGCGTGGACGTTCTTCTCGAACAGCACTTCATCGGTGTCCTGGTCGACGACCAGCGCCACGTGGCTCTTCAGCTGCAGCGGGTCGCCGCTGTGCGTGAGGCCGACGAGCTGGCCCTCGGACGGGCGCAGCGGCGCGCGTTCGACGCTAGCCTTCCGTTTGGACTGGATGCGGGCCGAGCCGGCGGGGATGGTGCCCTTCACGCGCTGGGCGGACTTCGCCTTGGCGATGGTCGTCGAGGCTTGCGACTCGGACCGGGTCGATGAGGTTCCGCCGAACGCGGCCCCGGAGGCCACCAGACACCCCGCCAAGGTCAAAACCAGCAATGCGCGCAAAGTCCCCTCCTCACAACAAGTCGACAGCAGACCACGCAGGCCGGGCCGCCCATGGACCGAATACCGGCCTGATCGAACGCTCTTTCTGGCGGCCCCGCGCCGGACAGCTTTAAGTCCGCGCGCCATGGCCTTGAATTCTCGGCGTTTCGTGTCGGGCGGATTCTAGTCACATTTCCCGCCGACCGAATAGCCCTGCAACCCTGAAGGCCGCCGTCAGGGGACGACTCCGGTCAAGGAACCAGCCACCCCGAGCCTTCTTTCGACGCTCAGGCGCGGTAGATCCAGTCCCGCGTCAGCGGCAAGCCGGTGGTGCCGGGCCGTCGCTGCACGCTGCCGAGCACCTGGTGGATCGACATCCAGCCTTGCTGGAAGCCGAAGGAGCAGCCGGCCAGGTAAGCGCGCCAGATGCGCAGAGTCCGGTCGCCGACCAGCCGTGCCGCCTCGTCATGGCGACTGTCGAGGCGTCGCGACCAGTGCGCCAGCGTCTTCGCGTAGTGCGGACGCAGCGATTCGACGTCGACGACCTCGAAGCCGGCCGACGACATCTCGCGCACGGCGAGGTGGAGGTGCGGCAGCTCGCCCTGCGGGAAGACGTATTTTTCGACGAAGTCGCCAACACCGCTGCCCACCGGACGGTTCTCGATGTCGGCCGCCGTGATGCCGTGGTTGAGGAACAGCCCGCGATCGCGCAGGACGGCGGCGACGCTCGAAAAATACTTCGCAAGGTTCTTCAGCCCCACGTGCTCGAACATGCCGACGCTGGCCGCCTTGTCGAAGCTGTCACGCCCATAGCGCCCGGCGAGTTCGCGGTAATCCAGCAATTCCACCTGGACGCGATCGGCGAGACCAAGCGCGGCGACGCGCTCGCGCGCCAGCCCGTGCTGTTCCGTCGACAGCGTGATGCCGACCCCGGACACGCCGTAGTGCTGCGCGGCATGGATCACGAGGCCGCCCCATCCACAGCCGACGTCGAGCAGGCGCTCGCCCGGCGCCAGCCGGAGCTTGCGGCAGATGTGATCGAGCTTGGCGCGCTGCGCCTCGTCGAGCGTCTCGTCGCCGGTGCGGAAGTACGCGCACGAGTACACCATGCGTTCGTCGAGCCACAAGCGGTAGAACGCGTTGCCGACGTCGTAGTGGTAGTTGATCGCCGAGCGGTCGGTCCGCGCCGTGTGCCGCGCGATCGCGCACGCGACCCGCTGCGCGACGCCGCATCCGCCGGCCTCGACCAGGCGCTCCGCCAGCGGCAGCGCCTCCAGCAGGTCGCCCTGCACGTCGAGGCGGCCTTGCACGTACGCCTCCGCGAGGGTGGCGAACGACGGGCTGGCTAGCTCAGCGAGCAGCGACGGCGCGCGCACGACCAGGCGGATGCGCGCCGGCAGCCCGAAGCCGACGCGCGCCCCGTCCGGCAGTACCACCTCCAGCGGAACGCCGCCTTCGGCCGCCACCCGCGCCGCGAGGCGCTCGACGCCCGAGCGCGCCGCGCCCGCGACCTGCGTCTCCGCCCTGCGCGTCAGCGCCTGCGCGATGCCCATCGTGCGGCCCTCCCGTCCGTGCTCTGAAAAAATCTAGCGCTGCGCGCGGCGCGTGCCAAGGGGCCCGAGCACTGGCCGGAATCCTTTCTCGCACCGCACGCGAAGCTGGCCCTCCGCATCCCGCGAACAGGGAGTCACAGCCGCCGCCTCACCCAGTTGCGTAAGCCCCCGGTCAGGTGGAGTAAGGGAGAGGTAAGGTCGCGTCGTTAGCTTGCGCGGGCCACGGCCATAGAAGAGAAAACAAGGCCGGGTTCGGCGCAGCGATTCCGCCGCACGACAAATACCGCGGATCCAAGGGAGGGTCCCTTATGGCAATGACTTCACTCGAGTGGGGCGCGATCGTCGCCGATCCGCGCTTCCAGGTCCTGCACAAGAAGAAGCAGGCCTTCCTGGCGGGCCTGATGATCTTCTCGGTCTTCTTCTACTTCCTGCTGCCCATCGGCGCCGCCTACTTCCCCGCCCTGTATTCCATCAGGGTGTGGGGACCCATCAACGTTGGCCTCCTGTTCGCGCTCTCCCAGTTCGTCGTCGCCTGGGGCATCGCGTTCTACTACTCGAGGCGCGCCAATAACGAGTTCGACGCGATGGCACGGGAATTGATCGTCGAGTTCGAGAAGAAAGTGAAGGTGTGACATGAGTTCACTCTCGTTCCGCACCAAGGCTTTCGCTCTCGTCGGTGTCGCCGCGATCGCACTGACGGCGTTGCCGGCGCTCGCGCAGGGCGCCGTCGCCCCCAACTACCGCTGGCTCACGTTCGCTGTCTTCGCGGCCATCATCGGTGTGACGATGTACGTCACGTTCGTCGCCGCCAAGCGCGTGAAGACGGCGTCGGACTTCTACACGGCGGGCGGCGGCGTTTCCGGCCTGCAGAATGGCTGGGCGATCGCGGGCGACTACCTGTCGGCGGCCTCGTTCCTCGGGATTGCCGGCCTGATCAGCCAGTTCGGCTACGACGGGTTCATGTACTCCGTGGGCTGGCTGGTGGCTTACATCACGGTGCTGCTCGTGATTGCCGAGCCCTGCCGGAACATCGGCAAGTACACGCTGGCCGACATCCTCGCCTACCGCAACGATCCGAAGAAGACGCGGATCGTCGGCGCCCTGTCGACCATCACGGTCTCGACCTTCTACCTGACGGCGCAAATGGTCGGCGGCGGTGTGCTGGTCAAGACGCTGATCGGCATCGACTACGAAATCTCGGTCATCACCGTGGGCGTGCTGATGCTGGCGTACGTGCTGTTCGGCGGCATGGTGGCGACGACCTGGGTGCAGATCATCAAGGCAGTCCTGCTGGTGATCGCCTCGATCATCCTCGTGATCCTGGTGTGGGCGCCCTACGGCTTCTCGCTGCCGGCGTTCCTGCAGGACGTGGTGGGCGATCCCAAGGTCCAGGCCCGCGTGGCGGGGCTGCTGGGTGAGGCGTCGAAGAACATGACGCCACAGGAACTCGGCCAGCGGTTCCTCGAGCCAGGCTTGCTGTTCAAGGCGCCGATCGACCAGATCTCGCTCGGCATGGCGCTCGTGTTCGGCACCGCCGGACTGCCTCACATCCTGATGCGCTTCTTCACGGTACCGACGGCGCAGGACGCACGGAAGTCGGTGATCTGGGCGATGGCCATCATCGGTGGTTTCTACGTGCTGACGCTGTTCCTCGGCTTCGGCGCGGCCAAGCATGTCGGGCCGGCGGGGATCGCCGCGGTCGACCCGGGCGGCAACATGGCCGGCCCGCTCCTCGCCCAGTACCTCGGCGGCGGGGCGGATTCGATGCTCGGCAACTTCATGCTGGCCTTCGTCGCGGCCGTGGCGTTCGCCACGATCGTGGCGGTCGTCGCCGGCCTGGTGCTGGCCGCCGCATCCGCCATGGCGCACGACCTGTACGTCGGCGTGATCCGCGAGGAGCACGTGACGCCGCAGGAACAGGTGCGCGCCGCGCGTATCGCGACGGTCATCGTCGGTGCCATGGCCATCACGATCGGCATCGCCGCCAAGGGCCAGAACGTGGCCCACCTGGTGGCACTGGCCTTCGCCGTGGCGGCCTCGGCCAACTTCCCGTGCGTGCTGCTGACGCTGTACTGGCGCAAGTGCAACACGGGCGGCATCGTCGCCGGGATGGTGGTCGGCACGCTGCTGGCCGTCGGGCTGGTGCTCGTGTCGCCGAACATGACGTATCCGAAGGCGGTTCGCGGCGCGGCGGAGAAGGTGCTCGCCGCCGATGGTCCGAAGCGGGCAGCTGCCGAGGCCGACATTGCCTCCGGCGACGCCGCCAAGGTCGCGACCGGCCAGAAGACGATCGGTGCCCTGGACCGTGCGGCGACGAAGGCGAAAGGGGACATCGAGCGCGTCAAGGGCGAGAGCACGTCGCTCGTGGGTCTCGAGGCGCCGTTGTTCGACCTGCGCAACCCGGGCCTGATCTCGATCCCGCTCGGCTTCCTCGCGGTCATCCTCGGTTCGCTGTTCTACCGCGACAAACGCGCCGACGACATGTGGGAGGAGCTGTACGCACGCCAGAACACCGGCATCCTCGCTTCGAAGGCGGCGGCGCACTGAGCGTCGTCCCCGGTGCATGGACGGAAAGAGGCCCCACGCGGGGCCTCTTTCTTTTCAGGCGTCGGGAGACCCTTGATCGCCGACAAGCCCGTAGCCTTCGCCCTTGCTGCAATCCGATTCGAACCGACGCGACGAACGACGACCGATGCCCACGCCGGCCCTGATCAACGAGGCGACCGTCGCCTTCCTGCGCCACCACGCGCCGTTCTCCGGCATGGCGACGCCGGACCTCGAGTTCATCTCCGAGCGCGTGCGGCTCGCGTACTTTCCGGTCGGTTCGCTGATCATCGATCCGGCGAGCGGGGTGCGCGTGCGCGACCTGCACATCATCCAGCGCGGCCACGTGCGCAACTACAACGCCTCGGTGCAGGGCGACGACATCGTGCTCGGCCCCGGGGAGTGCTTCCCGGTCGCTTCACTCTCGGCCAGCTCGGTCAACACGCGGCACTTCGTCGCCGCCGAGGACGTCTTCTGCTTCCAGCTGGCGAAGGAGGACTTCGAGGAGCTGCGGACGCGCTCGGCGCCGTTCGCGCGGTTCTGCACGCAGGCGCTGGCATCGATCGTGCAGCAGTCGCTTGCCCAGCTGCGGACCCAGTTCTCGCAGCGCGCCGCCGAGCAGCAGACCCTTCTTCAGCCGCTGAAGGCGCTGGTGCGACGCGCTCCGGTCTACTGCAGCAGCGACACGTCGATCCGCGAGGCGCTCGACGCGATGAGCCGCGAGCACGTGGGCACCATCGCCGTCGTCGACGGCGAGCAGAAGCCGCTCGGCATCTTCACGCTCACCGACCTGATGGAGCGCGTGGTGCTGCCGGGCGTGGCGCTCGAACGGCCGATCACCGACGTGATGACGGCCGGGCCCGGCGTGCTCGACGAGCTCGCCAACGCACAGGAAGCGCTCGCCGTGATGGCGCGACGCGGCTACCACCAGCTGGTGGTGACGCGCGAGGGCCGCATCGCCGGCATCGTCTCCGAGCGCGATCTCTTCTCGCTGCAGCGCGTGTCGATGCGCAACGTGATGCAGTCGATCAAGACCGCGCGCAGCGTGGCGGCGCTGAAGCGCGCGGCGCAGGACATCGGCATGCTGACCGAGAACCTGATCGCGCAGGGCGCCGCCGCCGAGGGGCTGACGCACACGATCGCGGCGCTCAACGACGCGATGACCGAGCGCGTGTTCGACCTGATGCTGCCGGGCGCGGACCTCGCGGGACTCGAGTGGTGCTGGCTGTCGCTCGGCAGCGAGGGGCGGCGCGAACAGACGATCGCCACCGACCAGGACAACGCGATCATCTTCGAGGGCGACGAGGACGAGCTCGCGCACGACCGGGCCAGGCTGCTCAACTTCGCGCGCAACGTCAACGATGCGCTCGCCGAGCTCGGCTTTCCGCTGTGCCCGGGCAACATCATGGCGAGCAACCGGGAGTGCTGCCTCTCGGTCGACGAGTGGCGGGCGAAGTTCGCCGGCTGGGTGCGCGAACCGACACCGGCCGCGCTGCTGAACGCCAACATCTTCTTCGACTTCCGGCCGCTGTTCGGCAACGCAACGCTGGCCGAGCGCCTGCGCAACTGGCTGCTCGGGATCACGCACGACAACCGCTTCTTCCTGCGGATGATGACGGCGAACGCCTTGCAGGCCGAGCCACCCCTCGGTCTGATCCGCACGTTCAAGACCGACGAGGGCCAGAACCAGGGCACGATCGACCTGAAGACGCAGGGCACGCGGGTCTTCGTCGACGCCGCGCGCGCGCTCGCCCTCGGGCTCGGAACACCTGAGACGAACACGGGCCAGCGGCTGTGGGCCACCGCGCGCCGCCTGAACGTCCCGGAGCGGCACGTTGCCGCCGCGATCGACGCCTTCCAGTTCCTGCAGATGATGCGGCTGCGCGCGCAGCGCGGCGAGTTCATCGACCCGACCGACGAGCGCGCGGGCGACCCGGCGCGCAACCGGAACCGGATCGATCCGTACTCGCTCAACGAACTCGACCAGCGCATGCTGAAGGAGTCGTTCCGGCAGGCGCGCGAACTGCAGCGGCGCCTGCAGCAGACCTTCGGGCAGTAGCGCCGAGCGCCATGAAACCGCCCTTCAGCGCCGCGATCAATGCCTGGCGCGTGCGCCGCTCGCTCGACATCGACGGGCGCGAGCGCCTCGAGAAACTGCGGATCCGGCTCGACCACATGGCGGCGCGGCCCTACTTCATCGAGCGCGCGCCGCTCGCCCTCGCCCGCTTCGTCGCGTTCGACCTCGAGACGACCGGGCCCAACATGCTGCAGGACGTGATCATCTCGATCGGCGCGGTGGCGGTCGAGGCGCGCGCCGTGCATCACGCCAACGCCTTCGAAGTGGTGCTGCGGCAGCACCACCCCAGCGAAGTCGACAACATCCTGGTGCACCAGATCGGCGGCCAGCAGCAGATGGCCGGGGTGTCGCCGGTCGACGCGCTGATGGACTGCCTCGAATTCCTCGGCGACTCGGTCGTGATCGCCTTCCGCGCCGAGTTCGACGAGACGGTGCTGACGCGCGAGGTGAACGCGGTCCTCGGCCTGCCGCAGCAGCACACCTTCCTCGACCTGGCCGTGCTGCTGCCGTCCGTGTTCCCCGGCACCAGCAACGACTCGCTCGACGACTGGTCGCAGCACTTCGGCATCCGGCCGATTGGCCGCCACCGCGCCATCGCCGACGCCTACACCAACGCGCAGCTGATGCTGCTGGTGCTGGAGCACGCGCACCGCAACGGGATGTCGACCGTCGGCGAACTGATCAAGATGGAACGCGCCCAGAAGTGGCTTGGCAAGCGGCGCTAGTCCAGCGGGTGCTCGGACAGCACGGCGTCGCGCCCCTTGGCGTGGCAGCTGACGCACAGCGGAACGGCCTGCCCGTTGGCGACGACACCGCTGCCGGAGGTCGTCCCGAAGATCTCGTACCAGAACCAGCCCTTGGCGCCGTCGCCATGCTCGGCCGTCTTGACCGAGACGGCCCAGCCGGACAGCTTGCCGGCGGGATCCAGCAGTTCCTTGACCGCCGCCGAGCCGCGCGGGTGCTCCTTCGCCTTGGCGTCGAGCGACTTGTCGACCGCGGGGCTCAGGTAGGTCTGCACCAGGGTCTTGTGCTCTCCCATCGAGCGATGCGCGGCGGACTCCTTCGGCCACGCCTTGTACGCGCCGGACTGCAGCCACTTGAGCAGCGCCGCGCCTTCGGTCGGCGGCGCGTCGCTCGCCTGCGCGAGCGGCGCGACCGCGGCGATGACCAGGGACAGCAGTGCGGCACGGCAGTGGAAGCGGATCATGGCGGCGGATGTCCGGTGGGCTGGGGAGGCGGCACGATACCCGCGCGCCTTCGCCTTGGCCATGATCGGGCGTGACGCGTGATCGCGCGCGCCGCACGATCCATCGATCCGCGTACCGCGCCGCATCACGGCGACGCCCTCGGCGTGCCGCCGTCGTCCGACGCAGGCACGCCATCTCGCTTGCCAAGGAAGCACGCGAGCGGCACCCTTGCGGCTTCCGCCGGATGCGAGCCTTCATGTCAGAGCAGATCGTCGTACAGGATCGCGAGGAACTCATCTACCTGCTGTGCGAGGCCGCGGAGTTCGAGCACACGGTGATGTGTTCGTACCTGTACGCGCAGTGGTCGCTGAAGCGCGACGCGAGCGAAGGCGTGACGCCGACCGAGCTGGCGGCGATCGAGCGCTGGCGCCGTTCGCTCGGGCGGGTGGCGCTGGAGGAAATGCTGCACCTGTCGCTGGTGAACAACCTGCTCGCCGCGATCGGCGCCGCGCCGCACCTGTGGCGTCCCGCGTTCCCGGTGCGCCCGGGTCACTTTCCCGCCGACGTCGTCATGTCGCTGATGCCGTTCGGCGACGCCGCGCTCGACCACTTCATGTTCATCGAGCGGCCCGAGGGCCTCGACATCGCCGACGGTGCCGGCTTCAGCCACGCCAATCACTACCGCCGGATCGCGCGTCCGGACATGCTGGCGCCCGCGCCGCAGGACTATGCGAGCCAGGGCCACCTGTACCACGGCGCGCTGCACGGGCTCGCGCGGTTGGCGGAGCAACTCGGCGAGGACCGCGTGTTCGTCGGCCACGGCCAGGCGCAGGTCGGTCCCGAGGAGTTCGGCCTGCCGGGCCTGTTCCGGATCGACGACCTCGCGTCGGCGCAGCGCGCGATCGAGGAGATCGTCACGCAGGGCGAAGGCGCGCCGGCGCACAGCGACGACTCGCACTTCGCGCGCTTCAGCGCGATCCGGACAGGAACTCGCGGCGATGCGCGCCGCGCGGCCCGACTTCGAGCCCGCGCGCCCGGTCGTCCGCAACCCGATGCTCGGCGACCTCGGCATCACGCACGACCGCACGCGCATCGTCGATCCGGTCGCCGCGCAGGTGGTCGATCTCGCCAACTCGATCTACGCGCTGATGGTGCGCGCGCTGTCGCAGGTCTTCGCACCCGCCCCGTTGCCGGGCGAGTTGCGCAGCGCGCTGGCGTCGACGACCACCACGCTGATGTCGGCGATGAGCCGCGTCGCCGACGTCGCGACCCGGCTGCCCGCCGATCCCGCGCATTCGACGACGACCGCGGGCGTGAACTTCGAGCTGCCCGGCTCCTCCGGACAGCTCGTGCAGCAGTGCGCCGCACGCATCCTCGGCGAGCGGGCGGCGGAGCTCGCCGCCGCGGCGCGCAAGCTCGGCCGCTCCGTTCCGCTGCCCGGCATCGCGGACGACCTCGCTGCGCTCGCGCAGCGCTACGAAGACCTGCACCTGCGCTTCGAAACCGATCTCGGCGCGGCCGTCGATCGCGTCGCCACCCTGGTCGTGCCCCGGCCCAACGCACCTTCCCCCGCGCCGTCCAGCGAACTGCCGCAGGCATCGTCGGCCGACACGAAGGTCGAAGTCGCGCGGGCCGACGGGATCGAACTGCGCTTCGAGGGACGCCGCTGCATTCACTCGCGTCACTGCGTGCTCGAAGCGCCGACGGTCTTCCTGGCGAACACGCCGGGCGCGTGGATCCACCCCGAAGCCACGACGGTCGAGCACTGCGTGCTCGTCGCACACAACTGCCCGTCGGGCGCCATCACCTACGAACGCCGCGACGGCGGGCCGCAGGAGTCCGCGCCGAGCGTAAACGTCGTCCGCGTGCGCGAGAACGGCCCGTACGCGATTCACGCGGCGATCGAATTGCCGGGCGGCGCGGAGTTCCGCGCGACCCTGTGCCGCTGCGGCCAGTCGAAACGCAAGCCCTACTGCGACGGCAGCCACACGGCGGCCGGATTCGCCGCCACCGGCGAACCAGCCACGCGACCGTCGGACCCGCTCGCGGAGCGCGGCGGCGTCCTGTCGATCACGCCCGTGCCCAACGGCCCGCTGCAACTGAACGGCAACGTCGAGATCTGCAGCGGCACGGGCCGCACCGTGTTCAGGACGCAGTCGGCACGGCTGTGCCGCTGCGGGGCGTCGGAGACCAAGCCGTTCTGCGACGGTTCGCACGCGCGCGTGGGATTTCGTTCCGACGGCAGCTGAGCGCGATGATGCGTTTCCTGCGCGCCGACCGCGCTGTGGACACGTACGGCTAGCACCGGGTTCATTGATCGCCGATGTTGTCGCGCAGCCGGCAGCGCACGCCGCACTTCATGCTTGGCCACAAGGTACGGCGCCTGGGCGGGGTGTGGGGTGCCTCGCGCAGCGCGCGTCAGACAGCGGGCGTGCCATTCACGCAAGTCCGGCGGGCCAACTCACCGTGACCGCGAGGCTCGATGCAGCGCTTAACGACTCCGCCAGCCCGAAAGCTGCAAGCCCGCAAGGAGCGCCACCCACCGAATGACGCCCGCGTCGACGCGCGCGGAGTCGAGGTACCCCGCAGCCCGCCCAGGCGCAAGAAGCGCTAGGCGCAGCCGTGAGACGCGGCTAGCGACCGACCGCCTCTGCGATTGCCTTTCCGAGGTCGACGGTCATCGCCGTCCCTCCGATGTCGCGCGTCAGCGGCGCGTTCTTCGGTCCGGCCTCGAGCACGCCTTCGATCGCCCGCATCACCGCCGCCGCAGCGTCGCGTGTCCGAGCCAGTCGAGCATCAGCGAGGCCGACCAGATCTGCCCGATCGGATTGGCGATGCCCTTGCCGGCGATGTCCGGCGCGCTGCCGTGCACCGGCTCGAACAGCGACGGGAACGTGCGGTCGGGATTCAGGTTGGCCGACGGCGCGATGGCAATGGTGCCGGTGCACGCCGGACCGAGGTCGGACAGGATGTCGCCGAACAGGTTGGACGCGACGACGACGTCGAACCAGTCCGGATGCTGCACGAAGTGCGCGGTCAGGATGTCGATGTGGAACTTGTCGATGCGCACGTCCGGATAGCCCTTCGCGTTCGCCTCGAAGCGGTCGTCCCAGTACGGCATCGTGATCGAGATGCCGTTGCTCTTGGTCGCCGACGTCAGGTGCTTCTTCGGGCGCGACTGCGCGAGCTCGAACGCGTACTTCTGGACGCGGTCGATGCCGTGCCGGCTCATCACCGTTTCCTGGATCACGATTTCGCGCGGTGTGCCTTCGTACATCTTCCCGCCGACCGACGAGTACTCGCCCTCGGTGTTCTCGCGCACCACGACGAAGTCGATGTCGCCCGGCCTGCGGTTGGCGAGCGGCGACGCGATGCCCGGCATCAGCTTGCACGGGCGCATGTTCACGTACTGGTCGAACTCGCGCCGGAACTTCAGCAGCGAGCCCCACAGCGAGACGTGGTCGGGCACCGTGGCCGGCCAGCCGACCGCGCCGTAGAAGATCGCGTCGACGCCGAGCAGCCGGTCCTTCCAATCGGCCGGCATCATCGCACCGTGCCTCGCGTAGTAGTCGCAGCTCGCGAAGTCGTGATGCTCGTACTTCAGCTCGAACCCGAACCGGCGCGCGGCCGCGTCGAGGACGCGCAGTCCTTCGGGAACCGTTTCCTTGCCGATCCCGTCGCCCGGGATCACGGCGATGCGTTGTGCCATGGCGTTCCTATTCGATGAAGCGTGCGAAGCCGCTGACCGGCTCGCGCTCGGTCACCAGCGTGTTCTCGACCTGGCTCATGTCGGCGTAGCCGAGCGACATGCCGCAGACGACCATCTCGTTTTCCGGCAGCCCGATCTGCTCCTTGATGATGCGATGGAACTGGGTGAACGCCGCCTGCGGGCAGGTGTCGAGCCCGCGCGCGCGGGCGGCGACCATGATGTTCTCGAGGAACATGCCGTAGTCGAGCCAGCTGCCCTGCTCCATGATGCGGTCGATCGTGAAGATCATGCCGACCGGCGCGTCGAAGAACGCGTAGTTGCGGCCGTGCTGCTCGTGCATCCGCGCCTTGTCGTCGCGCCCGATGCCGAGCAGGCCGTACAGGTCCCAGCCGACCTTGCGGCGGCGCGCGAGGTACGGGTCGACCCACTTGACCGGGTAATAGGCGTATTCCTCCGCGTGCTGCTTGCGCTGCTCCGGGTCGTCGTACGCGGCGCGGATCGCGTCGGTCAGCCGCTGGCGCGCGGCGCCCGACAGCACGGTCACCTTCCACGGCTGCGTGTTCGTGCCCGACGGTGCGCGCGAGGCGATCTCGAGGATCTCCTCGATCGTCGCGCGCGGCACCGGCGTCGGCAGGAAGGCGCGCAATGACTGGCGCGTGCGGATCGCGTGATCGACGACTTCGTGCGGGCCGATCGGCGCGCGGCTGCTGGCGGGTGTGCTCATGCCTGGATTCTCTCGAGGGCGGCGCGCAGCGGCGCCGGAAGCGCGGTCGGCCGGCGGGTGGCGCGGTCGACGTAGACGTGGACGAAGTGGCCCTGCGCGCTCGCGGCCGGCTCGCCTTCGGCGAACACGCCGATCTCGTAGCGCACGCTGGAGGTGCCGAGGCGGCCGATGCGCAGCCCGAGGTCGACCGGCTGCGGGAACGCCAGCTCGCTGAAGTAGCGGCACTGGGTCTCGACGACGAGGCCGATCACCGCTCCGCCCGTGACGTCGAGCACGCCCTGCGCGATCAGGTACTCGTTGACCACGGTGTCGAACCAGCTGTAGTAGACGACGTTGTTGACGTGCCCGTAGGCGTCGTTGTCCATCCAGCGGGTGGTGATGCGGTGGAAGTGGCGGTAGCTGTCGCGGCGATCGGGGGCCGGGCGCTCGGTGCTCATGGTGTTATGCGTTCTTTCTTCCGGTCTTCAGGACCAGCGCCACTCCGGCCATCGTGACGACGACGCCCGTCCACGCCAGTGCGCCGAGCCGTTCGCCGAACAGCAGCCACGCGAACAGCGCCGTCGTCGGCGGGGTCAGGTACATCAGGCTCGCGACCTCGGTGGCCCGCCCGCGGCGAATCATAACGAGCAGCAGCGTGATCGCGACGATCGACAGCGCCAGCACCGACCACGCGAGCGCGCCCCAGAATTCCACCGTGTAGTCGACGTGCGCCGACTCGAGCGCCAGCGCGACCGGCAGCACGACGACGAACGACGCCGCGAACTGGATCAGGCTGCCGGTGCGCAGGTCCGCCGCGCCGCCGTGCTTCTTCTGGTACAGCGTGCCGACCGTGATGCCCGCCAGCGCGACCAGGTTCGCTGTCAATGCGAGCGGACCGACGCCGGCCAGCGTCAGGCGGTCGGACAGCACCAGCGCGATGCCCGCGAATCCGAGCAGCAGGCCGGTCCACTGCAGGCGCGTGGCCCGCTCGCCCACGGTGAACGCGAACAGCGCCGTGAACAGCGGCTGCGTGCCGACCAGCAGCGCCGACACGCCCGCCGGCATGCCGAGCGCGATGGCGACCCAGACGCCGCCCAGGTAGGTCGCCTGCAGCAGCACGCCGACCACCACGATGTCGCGCCACGCGCGCGCCGTGCGCGGCCACGGCGCGCCGGTCAGCAGGATGATCGGCAGCAGCACGGCGATCGCGCCGGCGAAGCGGTACAAGAGGAAGGTCAGTGGCGGCGCGTGCGGCGCGGCGTACTTCGCGACGATGAATCCCGTGCTCCAGATGAGCACGAACACGAACGGCATCGCCGCCAGCCAGGCCTGGTGCGCGCCCGACGATCGGGCGTCACGCACCGACGCCCGCCTGCTTCAGTTGCGCGCGGCGGCGCCACGCGCGGCACGCGAGGCGGATGGTCTGGAAGTGCAGGGCGACGGTGAGGTCGATGTCGCGCCCGTAGCCGCCGGCCATCGTGACCACGATCGGCACGCCGAGGCGCTCGGCGAAGTCGAACACCCGCTCGTCGCGCGCGCGCATTCCGTCGATGGTCAGCGCGAGCTTGCCGAGCCGGTCGTTCTCGTGCGCGTCGGCGCCGGCGAGGAAGATGATCAGCTGCGGCGCGAAGCGGCTCTCGAGCTGCGCGAGCGCGCGATCGAGGTGCGCGAGGTACTCGTCGTCGCCGGTGCCGTCGGGCAGTCCGATGTCGAGGTGACCGGCCTGCTTGCGGAACGGGAAGTTCTTCTCGCCGTGCATCGACAGCGTGAAGACCGAATCGTCGGCGCCCAGGATCTGCGCCGTGCCATCGCCCTGGTGCACGTCGAGGTCGATCACGGCGACGCGAACGCGCGTGCGCGTCGACGCGGCGTCGGCCTGGATCACGCGCGCGGCGACCGCGGCGTCGTTGAAGACGCAGTACCCGGCGCCCCGCGCGCGCGCCGCGTGATGGGTGCCTCCCGCGAGGTTCGCGGCGACGCCTTCGCTCATCGCCGCGCGCGCGGCGGAGATCGTCGCGCCGGTTGCGCGCCGCGAGCGCTCGACCATCGCTTCGCTCCACGGAAACCCGATCGCACGGATCTCCATCGGATCGAGCCGGCCGGTCGCGACGCGCGCGATGTAGTGCGCGTCGTGCGCGAGCGCGAGCTGGCCGTCGGTCGCTGCGATCGGCTCCGCGAGCACCACCTCCGGCAGTTCCCGCTCGACCCGATGGCGCAGGCGCGCGTACTTCGCCATCGGGAAGCGATGGTGCTCGGGCAGCGGGAGCACGAAGCGGTCGCTGTAGAAGGCTTTCAAGGGCGGCGGGGGCAAGGACGGCAGGAGGCGCGAGCGGCGATTGTAGGCGCCGGCGGCGAGCCGCCCGGCTCCATGCGGCGATGCCACATTTGCGCTAGAGTAGTTCCTCGGACGCCTGAGATTTGTCCAATCCAAGTCACTGATTTATATTCGTCTTTTGCCACCTGGCAGAGACCTGGCTGCCGCATGGTGCGCCGCACCAAAAGTTCTTGACTTTGGCCGTTCCGCCCGTACAATTCGTTCTTGTGCAGCGCACCATCCGCACCCGAATCCAGATCCCCTCCCCCGAGGGAACGCAAACGAAGCAGGACCACCAGGAGAGCTAGACCATGTTCACCACCCCCGCGCAATTCGCCGAACTGCAAAAAGGCCAGATGGACGCCGCTGTCGCCCTGAGCCAGACCTTCTTCGACGCCGCCGAGCGCCTGATGGAACTGAACCTCGCCGCCGCCAAGGCGACGCTGGAAGAGTCCGTCGAGAAGAGCCAGGCCCTGCTGAGCGCCAAGGACGTGCAGGAGATGATCGCGCTGTCGAGCAACAACGCCCAGCCGACGCTCGACAAGGCCGTCAGCTACTCGCGCACCGTGTACGGCATCGCCAACGGCGCCAACGCCGAAGTCTCGCGCATCATCGAAGCGCAGATCGCCGAGAGCAACAAGAAGGTTGCGCAGCTGATCGACTTCGCCGCCAAGAACGCCCCGGCCGGCTCCGAGCCCGCCGTCACCGCGTTCAAGACCGCCGTCGCCGCCGTCAACACCGCGTACGACACGTTCTCCAAGGCCGCCAAGCAAGCCGTCGAGATGGCCGAGTCGAACGTCGTTGCCGCCACGTCGGCCACGATGAAAGCCGCCAACGCCGCCTCCGAGACCGTCAAGGTCGCGAAGCGCAAGGCTGCCTAAGTAACGCCCGGGTCGAGGGGAGCTCGTCTCCCCTTGCTCCTGCAGGGCACGCGGTCGTCCCCTGCAAATCAGTCGCTCTTTGTCAGACGCTCGACATCGTGCGCGAGCAGAATCGAGCAAGCTGATGTGATGGGATTCAAGGTGGAGGCAGTGCCTTCATCTGCAACGGTTGTCTCCTTGGCACCACTTGCCTGGATGCAATTCCAGGCCCCTTCTGTCTCCTCTTTTGGTGGTGCTTTTCAAGCCCGGTCGATTGACCGGGCTTTTTTTCGTCCGTTGCATCCTGCTCTCGTCTCTTTGGCCGCTGTCGACACCCCATGTGGCGACCGTCATTCGAGCGACTGTCAACTGACACTTAAGAATGATCCAGGCACTGCAGGATCCGGACGCTCTCGCGCGAACTCTTGCCGAGTTGAGTGCCAGGACGTTCGGAGCCAGTTCGACGACCTTGACCGTCGACGGCGGCCCCGAAATGATCGACCACCGGGCCGGACCACGCTGCGCCACGCGCTCCGTGACGTCGGTCGAAACGCCGGAGGCCGGAGGCGACAACGATCCCCCCATGGACTCCGCCCGAAGGACCGGCGCTGCTCCGCTGGTATCGGCCGCGCGGGCGAATGCCGAGCTCGGCCGATCCGATTCGCCCTGCGCCGCCAGCGCGAGACCGAGGTCGTTCCGCACCCGCGCATTGGCCCGGGTCCAGCACCACCGCAAGTTCACGCTCTCGCGGGTCGCGTGCGGTTCGCCGATGCGATCGCCTCCTCAGCGGATCGGTATCGACGCCCTCGTCAAGACGCCGCGCGGCGTGGTCACGTTGACCTGCAGCGGAGCGGCGTCGGAACAGACGACCGGAATGTCATACTCCTCGATGGGAATCAGACCCGCTCCGGTTCCGAAGCGCTGGCCGATGCCGAGCACGTAGTTCGCCACCGTGTAGCTGGTGGTTGCGCCGACAGCGATAGACGGCCCGGAGAACTCGACGGTCGTTTTCGCGGGCATCGGATTGCCGTTCACGTCGACGATGCGCACGTGGATGCTGCTCGAACCGGTGGACGCGCACGCCGTGCCCTGCGCGGACGTGATGTACGCGTGGCTGCCCGACCAGATCGCCACGTATTGCCGCCGGCCAACAAGGTAGGTGGTCTGCTGCGCGTCGGGGATCTTCGGGTTCGCCAGCACGCCGTTGTAGACGCCGTCCGGCGGCGCGTTGCAGGCGCCGTCGAGGTTCGGTCCGATGCACGGCTCGCCGGGACTCCAGCGGCCGTCCTCGTTGTCGTCACGGAAGATTTCGGGCTTGAGGTCGTCCGCCGGCCTGAACTCCGCGCCTGCGGTGTTCGCGCAGCCGTCGCAGACGTTGTTGCCGTTGGCGTCGAAAAAGTCTTCCTCCCCGCGGACATAGCCCAGCACGACGGCGCGGCCACCCGGCGGGCGGTTGCCAAAGGAACTGTACGTCACGCGGCAGACGCCGGGCTCGCCACTGACGATCGAGGTGGTCGTTCCGCTGAATGCACCGGTCAGACAGGTGGCGTCGATTCCGCCGTGCGACACCGTGAAGTTCGCGGCCGTTCCATCCATCACGAAATTGCCGAAGTGGTCCGCCATTCTCATCACGAGGACAGTACCTTCGCCGTCGTAGTCCCAGCCCTCGAAGTTTCCTGTGACGACGCCGAGAGACGTGCGCGAATCGACCGCGAGGCCCGTGGACACGGCAAGCACGTTCGACACGGTCGTGATCCCGCTGTCGGCGACCGTCGCCGTGACGGTCACGATCGGCGTGGGCATCGTTCCGGCGGAGACCACCGTCGCGACCTTGCCGTCCGCGTCGGTGAACGCGCTCGTCGGTAGGAGCGCGAGCCCGCCCACCGTCGTGTTCAGCGTGAAGTTGACCCGGGCCTTGGCCACCGCCTGTCCGGTCCGGTCGAACACCTGGAACGTCAGCGTGGAGAACTCCTGCCGTCCGACGCCCCCGGTTCCCTTCAGCGCCAGATTGGCCGGCAGCGCTTCCACGAACTTGATCGAGCCGACCGACGAAGCCGGCAGGTTCGGCGTATTCACCGCGTACCCCAGGTTGACGGATCCCGCGGCGACGACGCCGACCGCGGTCGTTCCGCCCGATCCCACTGTGCCGCCGGACTCGGTGCCGGCCGTCGATGCGGTCAGCGTGAACGCACCCACCGTGTTCCCGGCGAATACCGAGACCCGCGCAATGCCGCTGGAATCGCTCAGCGCCGTTCCCGAGGCGGGACTGAATCCGCCCGTCTTGTCCGTCGTCGTGAAGGTGACCGCGACGTTGGGCGCCGCCTTCCCGGCGGTATCCTTGACCGCTGCCTGCGCAAATCCCGGAGCGGACGGCGAGAGCGTCGTGACCGCGTTGCCGGAGCCATCGACCAGCGCAAGTGCGATCGACGACTGCACCACCCCGGGCGAAGACCCGGTGCCCGAGCAGAGTGGCAGCCGCGGGTCACGGCTCGCAACGTCGACGCACGCCGGGTCGCTGCTGTCGCCCCCGCATCCGGCTATGACCGCAATGGCCATGCATACCGAAAACCACTTGACTTGCTCGACGAGTTGCTTGGCAGTTGACATTTTTCACTCGCAGTCCGTTTTTGGGCGCCGTCACGCGATCGATGGTCTTGACCGAATCGCCATCGACCACGCGGCGTCCTTGCACGTCACTTGAAATTTCCGAGGGTGGTTGCCGCGGCCCTCGTCCATGGTTGACCATCGGCACCCGCAGGAATGAGCGCGACGTCGGCCGGCAGGTCGCGGCCGAGAACGATGCGCACGTCCGTTCCGGGGCGCAGTCGATCCGAGGTCGTCGCCTGCGGCTGGCCGGGCAGCATGGCGCTCAACGCCGCGGCCGCTGCCAGGCAGCCTTCGCGGTACTGGATCTCGGTGAAGCGCTGGTCGTACGGCTTCTGGTTGGTGAGCCGCGCCCTCGGCACGCCGACGGCCGCGAACAGGCCGCCGACCTTGCGCGCCATCCCCGTGACGCCGCTGCCGTTGGAGACTTCGAGGCTGCAGCGGAGCGTCCCGCCGAAATCGGCGGCGATCGCGGGCCGCGCGACGATGGTCGTTTCATCCCACTTGAGCGCCAGGAGGTTCGGAGCCAGTTCGACGACCTTGACCGTCGACGGCGGCTCCGAAATGACCGACCACCCGGCCGGACCGGGCCGCGCCACCAGCACCGTGACGTCGTTCGACAAGCCAGAGGCCGGAGGCGACAGCGATCCCCCCAGGGTCTCCGCCCGCAGGACCGGCGTTGCCGCGGCGGTATCGGCCGCGCGAGCGAATGCCGCGTTCGACCGATCCGATTCGCTCTGCGCGGCCAGCGCGAGACCGAGGTTGTTCCGCGCCCGCACATTGGTTGCATCCAGCGCCACCGCACGTTCGAGTGCAGCAACGGCCTGGTTCACGTTGCCGTCGAGGTACTGGACGTAGCCCAGGTTGCTGTGGAAACGCGACGTCAACGGATCGATCGCGATCGCAACCTCGAACTCGGCTGCGGCCGCGCTCAGCTTGCCCTGGCCAGCGAAGACCGCGCCGATCGCGCTGTGCGCCTCGGCCAGTCCGGGATCCAGCGCCAGAGCCTTCCGATAAGCTTCGATCGCCTGATCCGCGCGGCCCTTGCCCTGGAAGAACCGGCCCAGCTGGTAGTAGCCGTCGGCCTGCGAGCCGCTGTGCCTGACGCCGACGACGGGCTCCACCCGGGGCGACTGCACCACCGGGGAGGGGGAAACGCAGCCGACCAGCAGCAGGGCCGCCGCCAGGGTCTGCAACGCGTACCGCGACTTCATCATCGTCTCCCGTAGGCCGGCCTCAACCCTTCATCGCCGGCAGCAACACCTTGTAGATGCGCAACATCGACGGCCCCATCAGCACCAGCAGCATCGACGGGAAGATGCAGAAGATCAGCGGGAACAGGAGCTTCACCGGGATCTTGGCCGCGGCTTCCTCGGCCCGCTGCCGACGCTTGGTGCGCAGGCTGTCGGCGTGAACGCGCAGCGAGTCCGCGATGCTCGTGCCGAAGCGATCGGCCTGGATCAGCATCGCGACCAGCGCGTCCACCTCCTCCACCCCGGTGCGCAGCGCCAGGTTGCGCAGCGCCGTTTCCTTCGGGCTGCCGGCCCGCAATTCGAGCATCACGAGGTGCATTTCCTCCGCCAGCGTCGGACTTGTCACCTGTATCTCGTCGGCGACGCGCACGATGGCTGCGTCGAGACCCAGACCGGCCTCGACGCACACGGTCATCAGGTCGATCGCATCGGGAAAGTTGTCGAAGATCTCGCGCTGCCGCGCGGCAATCCGGTGGCTCAGAATGGCATTGGGCAGGTAATAGCCGATGCCCGCCACCAGGACGAGCGACGCCATCAGGACGGCCGGCTGCATCTTCAGCGGGTAGGTGCGCGCGAACAGGAACCACAGCAGCGGCAGGCCGACGGCCAGCACGGTCTTGGCGGAGAAGTAGCCCAGCGGCACCGATGAGCCGCGCAGGCCGGCGTTCATGAAGCGGATGCGCAGCGGCGAATGCTCCCACCCCTCGTCGGGGAGCGAAAGCTTCGCCAGCGGGCCGCTCAGCTTGACGATCTTGGCGACCCAGCCTTCGCCCGGCGCCGGCTCCGGTGCCGCGACCCTGGGCGCGAATCGCTGCAGGCGCTCGCGGAACAGGTCTGGTGTCGCGTAGTAGGAGACGACCAACCCCACGCTCAGCACCGACAGGAACACCACTGCAAGAAACATGGCTTGAGTGATCATTGCAAGTCCTCTCGACTCCCGGCTAGACCCTGATGCGGATGACGTTGCGCATCCACAGGATGCCCACGACCATCAGCAGCGCCGCCAGCATCACCAGCTTGATGCCGCTGAGATCGGTCCACAGAACGCTGATGAATTCGCGGTTGATCAGGGTGATGGCAAACGCCAGCACGAACGGCAGCGCGCACAGGATCCACGCCGACAGCCGCCCTTCGGCCGACAGCACCCGGATCGTCCCGGCGAGCTTGTGCCTCGCCCGCACGATGCCGGCAATGTTGTCGAGCAGCTCGGCGAGGTTGCCACCGGTCTCGCGCTGGATCAGCACTGCGATGATGAAGTACCGGAAGTCGGTGATGGGCACGCGCGTCGCCAGGTTCATCAGCGCGTCCTGCAGCGCGATACCGTAGTTCACCTCGTCGAACGCGATCCGGAACTCAGCGGCGATCGGATCCGCCATCTCGTCGCCCACCATCTTCAGCGCGCTCGGAAAGGCGTGCCCCGCCCGCAGCGCGCGGCTCATCATCTCGAGCGCGTCGGGCAACTGATCGTCGATCTTCACCAGCCGCTTGCGCTTGTGCGAAAGGACGTGGAGCAGCGGCAGCAGCGCGGTCGCTGCGCCAAGCGCCGCCATCAGCACCCCAGGCCAGTGCAGGGCACCGCCCACGAGCACCCCGGCCACCGCGGCCACCGCCGTCAGCGTCAGGAAGTACGCGACGCTCCACGACAGGCCCGACTGCTCGAGCAGCCGATCCAGCTGGTGCACGCGGGGGATGCCGAGCAGCACGCGCTGGACGGACGGCGAATCCGAGAGCATGCGCTGCTTGAGGATCGACTGGCGCGGCTGTTCGTCATGCATCCCCGCAGACATCGCCCGCAGCCGTTGCTCGATGCGTCGTGCCTCGGGGCCCTTGGCGTTGTTCCACCAGACGAAGCCCCCTTCGAGAAGCAGCACCACTGCCACGAAGAGCAACAGCGCGAACAGGTAGAACGAGGTGTTGTCCATCGTCGTCCCTCACTCGTAGTGCCGCGTCGGATCGAACAGCCGTTCCGGCACCTCGATGCCGAACGCGTTGAGCCGTTCGATCAGCCGCGGCCGTACGCCGGTCGCGCAGAAGTGGCCAAGCACGGTCCCGTCGTCGCCGAGGCCCGTCTGCCGGAAGGTGAAGATCTCCTGCATCGTGATCATCTCGCCTTCCATCCCCGTGATCTCCTGGAAGCTCACGACCTTGCGTCGGCCATCGGTGAGCCGGGCGATCTGGAGCACGACGGACAGCGCCGAGCTGATCTGCTGCCGCGAAGCCTTGGGCGGAAGATTCATGCCGGCCATGCCGATCATGTTCTCGAGCCTCGTCAGCGCGTCACGCGGCGTGTTGGCGTGGATCGTGGTCATCGATCCTTCATGGCCCGTGTTCATCGCCTGCAGCATGTCCACGGCTTCGGCGCCGCGGACCTCGCCGACGATGATGCGGTCCGGGCGCATGCGCAGGGCGTTGCGGACCAGCGCCCGCTGCGTGACCTCGCCCTTGCCCTCGATGTTCGGCGGACGCGTCTCGAGGCGGACGACGTGCGGCTGCTGCAACTGCAGTTCCGCGGCGTCCTCGATGGTGATCACGCGCTCGTCCGCCGGGATGTACCCGGAGAGGATGTTGAGCAGTGTCGTCTTGCCGCTCCCGGTACCGCCGGATATCAGCAGGTTGATCTTCGCTTTCGCCAGGCCTTCCAGCACTTCCGCCATTTCCGCGGTCAGGCTTTTGAACGCCAGGAAATCCCGCATGGTGTACGGATTGACGGCGAATCGCCGGATCGACAGGATGGGTCCGTCGATTGCCAGCGGTGGGATGATCGCGTTGACGCGCGACCCG
Organism: uncultured beta proteobacterium; assembly: GCA_963841815.1. Taxonomy (GTDB): domain Bacteria; phylum Pseudomonadota; class Gammaproteobacteria; order Burkholderiales; family Burkholderiaceae_F; genus JAOUJD01. The sequence goes on from CAWJEE010000011.1 coordinate 28,125, forward strand.
TCGGGCAGCCGAGCGTCCACCATCGGGCTCGATTCGTCGACGCGTCGGCCCACGCGGGAGACAATCTTGTCGATGATCTTGCGCAGGTGTCCGTCGTCGTTGAACCTCACCGACGTCGGTTCCAGCTTGCCACGGCGCTCGACGTAGACGCTGCTGTAGGTGTTGACGAGGATGTCGGAAATCGTCGGATCGGCGAGCAGCGGCTCGAGCGGCCCCAGGCCGAGCATCTCGTTCTGGATTTCCTGCACGATCGTCGTGCGCTCGAATTCGTTGAGCGCCACGCCCTCCTCCGCCAGCATCTTCTCGACGAGGATGCGCAGTTCCTCGCGCAGCTCGCTCGGCGACAGGCGCTGCATGCCTGCCAGGTCGACCCGGTCGAGCAGGCCGTGGTGCAGCTCGACCTTCAGTTTCTGGAACGCCTGGCTGCCCACGCCGGTCGAGCGGTTCCTGGGCGTCTGCACATCGTCCGGGAGGGGACTCGCAGCGCCGATTCGTTCGCGTAGTGTCATGTTCTTGCTCCCGTCTATTCATTCACCGGCTGCGGTGGCCGAGCACCCGCGTCAACCACCCGCCCGGCGACTTCGCGGCGACCGGCACCAGACTGTGTGCGAATTCCCGTATCGCCCGGGAGATCGCGCTGTGCTGGAACAGCTTGGTCACGGGCACGCCCTGGTTGATCGAATCGGTGACGACTTCGTAGTCGTTCGGGAACGTGCGGAACACCTTGGCGCCGATCGCCTTTTCCATCTCGGCCAGCCTGACGTCGCCGCCCTTCTCGTAACGGTTGACGATCAGCCGGATCTTGTCCTGCGGATACTCGAGCGAACGGAACGCCGCCATCAGCCGCCCGCCGTCGCGAATGAACGGAATCGTCAGCTGCATCACGGGAAAGATCATCTCGGCGTAGTCGAATGCGCGGACAGTGACCGCGTCGAGCGCACGCCCCGCATCGAGGATCACGAAGTCGTAGTTGGCGCGGGCGAGCCGCAGCAGGACGTCCAGGTGTTCGGGCTTGACGTCGAGCGCATGAAGCGGATCTTCGGGCGCGGCGAGGATCGCCAGGTTCTCGTGCGGCTTCAGTACGCTCGAGGCCAGGTACGACGCGTCGAGACGCTGGATCTGCATCGCCACGTCGGCCAGCGTGCTCGCAGGCTTCTGGTCCGACAGGAAGAACGTCGCGTCGCCCCACTGGAGATTCAGGTCGATCAGGATGACCTTCTTCCCTTCGACCGCAGCCAGCGCGTAGGCGATGTTGGTGGCGAGGAACGTCGCCCCTCCGCCGCCGCCCTTGCACGACAGGAACGCGATCACCTTGCCGTCGCGGCGAACGCGTGGCACCCGCTTTTCCGCGACGTGCCCCACCGCGCCGATGATCACGTCGATGTCGGCGGCAACCGGCACCACCTCCCGCACGCCCGCCCGCATCGCCCGCATCAGGAATTCCGGCGACTGGTCGCTGCACTGGAGGATGCAGGTGACGGCCGGGTACAGGTGCTCGATCCGGTCGATGTCGTCGAGGGTCTCGCCGTCGGCGCCGGGCGCGCGCAGCACGAGCAGGTCCGGATAGTCGCGAGCCACGGCGCCGATCAGCTCGTCGCTGCCGTGGGTCAGTGCGACCACCGCGGTGGCTCCCGCCTCCGCAAGCGCCGCGGCGAGGCGCTCGAGCTCGGCCCGGTCGCTGCCGGCGACCAGCACCTTCAGCGCACCGGTCAGCTGCAAAAGGCCTTCCGTCATCGATCGATCGTCGTTCATGTCCGCGCCGCCTGGCTGGTTCCCAATTTCAGTCGTGGTGCCTTCAAGCACTACCCGTGGCCACCGACCCTACTGCCCGCCGGACTGCCCGCTCACGCCGATCGAGAACACGTTGGGCGCCGGCTCCGGCGTCCGGAACGACTTGTGATAGCGGTCCAGCGATTCCTTGGCCGCGACCCCGTCGATGCCGGCAGCGTCCTTGTTGGCGTTCCTGATCGCCGCATCCTTGTCCATCATGTGGCGTGCCTTGGCGATGTTCACCGCGTCACCGAACGTGCAGTCGACGCGCGGCGTCATCGGAAACAGTTCGTTGGCCGTGTACCCCGAGTACCGCCCGGCGGCACAATCCACGCGCTGCTCCGGCGAGGCGCAACCGTTGACCATCGCCAACGCGGCAAGCGCCACGCCGATTCCGTAAAGTTTTTGTTGTGTCATGGCTCGCTCGCTACTTGATTTCGAGGCCGCTCGGACCTTTGGGCGGCACCTGTCCCGTGGGCTGCACCGGCTCGGCGACACCCGTCGCCGGAACTGCGGGCGCGCTGCCTTCCATCCTGCCGCCGAGGAACAGTTCGAACCGCGTCGGCTCGACGTAGTTGTCGGTGGGCAACTGCACGTTGCCGGCCACCGGCTTGACCAGATGCGGCGTGACGACGAACAGCAGTTCGGTCTTGTCGGTCTGGAACGCCGTGCTGCGGAAGAGCGCGCCGAGGATCGGTATCTGGCCCAGCACCGGGAACGCCTTGATGTCGGTGCGCACGTTGCTCTTGATCAGGCCGCCGATCGCGAAGCTTTGCCCGTCGTAGAGCTGCACCGTGGTCGACGCCCGGCGGGTCGTGATCAGCGGGGCGATGGTGCGCCCGCCCACGTTCACCGCCTGGATCGCCACACCCTCGGGCGCCAGCTCCGAGACCTCCGGCGTCACCTTGAGGTTGATGCGGCCGCCCTCCAGCACCGTCGGCGTGAACTTGAGGCCGACACCGAACTCCTGCTCGTACAGCGTGATCGGGACCGTTCCGGTGACGCCGATGCCGCCGGCGCTCGATCCCTGCGCGACCGGGAAGAACACCTTGCCGCCGGCGAGGAAACTTCCCTCCTGCCCGCTGATGGCCATGAGGTTCGGCTCGGCCAGGATCTTGACCAGCCCCTCCCGGTTCTCGCCGTCGATCGTGATGAGCTCGCCCGTCGCCGTCTTGAACGCGTCGAGGACGCCACCGCCGCCGGACAGGAACTCCGCCAGCAGCGTGTAGGCCCAGCCACCGCTGATGTTCTGCAGCTTGACCGCGGCACCGAGCTTGTCGATCAGCGCCTTGGAGACCTCGGCCACCTTGACTTCGAGCAGCACCTGCTGCGGCGAGTTGACCGCCAGCAGGTTGACCACGCGGGCGCTCTGCCGTCCCAGCGCCCCGTCACCCCCGGTCCCGCCGCCACCACCGCCGCCGACCAGCCGCCCCTTGTCGAGCGTCCCGCGCACGTAGGCGTTGGCGATCATCACCGCCTGCTCGACCTTGACCGCATTGGACACCGTCCCGGTCAGGACCACCGTGTCCACGGCCGACGTCACCTGGATGCCCTTCTCACCCGGCAACAGCTGCGCCAACTTCGCCTGCAGCCCCGCGCTGTCCATGCCGACACCGACGTCGACCAGCGTGCACCGGCCTGCGCCGTCCTGCAGGATCATGTTGGTGCTGCCGGGGGCCAGGCCCAGCAGATACAGTGCGTCCGGGCTGAGCATCCTCGCCTGCACGACTTCCTCGTCGCCGACGGTTCGCAGCGTGATCGGCCCGGGCAGCTTGAGCAACGTGGACTTTCCCGTCACCAGGTTGACCGCAACCGGCGCGGGCATGTCGCCGACGCACACTGGACCCGCCGCGACGGGTGCGGCGCCCGTCGTCGACGGCGACGTCTTCTTCGGCGCGGTGCGCTCGGCCTTTGGCGCAGCCGCCGCGTTTCCGGTGGCCTGCCCGGTCTTCGTCGCCATAGTCGCGGCCCCGGTCGCTGCGGTCTTCGACCCGGCGCCGACCGCACCGTATTCGGCCGCAGGCTGCGCGACGCCCGACGTCACCCATCCGAGGGCGGCGCACAGGGCAATCGCGCCGGGAAGGACACCGAACCTACGTTGGTGGCTGGAACTGAATCGCTCGCTTTTCTTCATTTTGTTACTCCGTGACCTTGATCGCTTCGGAGATCGCGTGCCGCCGATCAGAAGCACTCGCGCGAGACTTCGGTGCCGGTGACCACCTTGATGCAGTGGGAGGGCGCGCTCGCGACCTGTTTCGTCGCCGGCTTCCGCGCCGGGCTGGCGGCCGCCGCGACCACCGGGGTCATCGCGGGCACCTTCGCCACGGGTGCCGGTGCACGGGCCCCGCGCAGCAGCGTCGTCTTGGTCGCGCCGGCGGTCTGTGCGGCCAGCGGGTCGACCTGGTTGCGCAGCACCAGCGACAGCGTGCCCACGCTGCGCGCGAGGTCGAGCGACTCGGCCTGCTCGGGGGTGACCTCGAGCGTCACCGCGTCGACCTTCTTGGGCTTGGTTTCGTCGCGATTGGCCTCCTGCGCGACGGCGAGCACGAGGATCCGTTCGAGCACGATCTTCGAGACGCTCCTGTCCTCGGTGGACCCTTGCGTCCTGCCCTCTTCCTGCGTGTTCACGATGATGTCGACGTAGTTGCCCGGCAGCGCGAATCCCGCGACGCCGACCACTTCGTTCACCTTGACGGTCATCGCCCGCTTGCCCTTGCCGACGATGGCGGACAGCCCTCCCTGCGCCCCCTCGGGCGCCAGCTTCGACAGGAGGATCGGCTCGCCGCGCTGCAGGCTGACGTTGGTGACGCGGTCGACGGCCTTTTCGCCGTCGAGCACAGCGTCCTTCGGGATGCTGGACGAGGGCCAGTCGACAACGCTGACCATCTGCCGCGTCAGCTTGCTGCCGATGTCGATGTCGGTCGCGGCGACCGCGACCTTGGACGTGCCGAGCGTTCCCTGCTCGGTGACCCACTTCTGCGCTATCCAGACCGCGGCCATCGCGATGAGGATGGACGCGCCGATCATTACCAAGGCTCTCGTGTTCTTCATTTGACCAGCTCCACTGTGTTCCGGTGTCTTCGCTCGCCGCCGGAGGGTCGGGCGGCCGGCCGGGCCCGCCCTGCGCATCCCCGGAACTCTGCTGACGCCTGGTATTGCCTCACTCGGTGATGAAGTAGTTGTGCCATGCCCGGTCCAGCGCCTCGGCCGTCAGCCGCGGCTGCGAGCCGTCGTAGATCGCAAAGTCGCGCACCTGCGAAAGAAGGTCGCGCGGGTAACAGGCCAGCCGCGGCTTGTTCTCGCGGTCATGGTGATTGCGCAACAGGTAGCGCAGCATCTCTTCGGAATACTCGATCCCGAATTCGCTGCAGACGCCCTGGAACACCCCTCGATACTCGTCTTCCGACAACGGGCCGATGAAGATCTTGTGGCCGAGCCGGCGCAGAAAGGCGTCGTCGATCAGGTCCGCCGGCCGCAGGTTGGTCGAGAAGATCACCACGACATCGAACGGCACCGTGAACTTGTGCCCGGTGCGCAGCGAGAGGAAGTCCTTGCGCCTGTCCAGCGGCACGATCCAGCGGTTCATCAGGTCCCGGGGCGCCACGAGCTGACGCCCGAGATCGTCGACCACGTAGATGCCATTGTTGGCCTTGAGGTGCGGCGGCGCGTGGTACTGCCGCGTGCTCTCGTCGTAGTCGAGATCGAGCATCGACAACTTGAGTTCGCCGCCGGAGATCACGACCGGCCGCCGGCACAGCACCCAGCGCGCGTCGCCGGCGGCCGGACGGGCGATCGGGCTCGTCGGCGCCAGCTCGACCTCCACTGGCGCGTGGATCAGCGGATCGAACATCTGGATGATCTCGTTGCTGACCGCCACCGCGTGCGGGATCGCCACGGTCCCGGCGAGCAGTCCGTGCAGGCGCTCGGCGAGGTAGGTCTTGCCGCTGCCCGCGGGACCGTAGAGGAACATCGCCTTGCCCGAGTTCATCGCGGCGCCGACCTGGTCCAGCACCATCGGCTTGGCGACCACGCTCGCGAACACCCGCTGCACGTCGGCGCGGGTCACCCGCAGTCCAGTGGTGGCCTGCGCGGCGACGCGCAGGCAGTAGCTGTCGAGGCTCACCGGCGCCACACCCGCGTACTGGCTGCGGGCGAGGTAACCGATCGCGCGCTGGCGGCCGGCATCGGTCAACTGGAAGCTGATGTCGCCGTCGCTCGCGCCACTGCGCGTCACCTCGCACATGCGCTCGGATCGCATGAAGGCGAGCAGGCTTTCGAGCACCGTCGCCGGCAGCTTCAGCTGCGACGCGAGGTCGGCGAGCGAGATTTCGCCGCGAGTGAACAGCACCTTGGCGACCAGCTCGACGAGGAACAGGAAGTCGAGACCCGTTTCCTCGACGCTGCGAGGGGGCGGCGGCAGGTTGCCTTCGCCGCGCACCGGGATTTCCAGGTCGTTCTCACGCAGGCCGGGAGCCTCGAGTTTCATAGCCATCGCATCCATTTCGTCCCGAACGTTTCGGGTCGCTGCACGCCTTGGCCCAACCTGTTGCCCCACTTGCCGAGACCCGACCGATCACTGCGCGCGCAGCGGACAGTTCCAGCCGGGAGACTTTTTCAGACCAGCGACACTCCAATGCAGGCCATCGCGAGATAGGCGATCGTCCCTGCCGCAATGGCCACGCCGTAGGGAAGCTGGCCGACCGACGTGGCCGGGGCGACGACCTCCATCCCGCCGCCGGAGACCGCCCCCACGAACGAACCGATCAGCATCATCCTGAGATTCCAGAACAGGCGGCCCAGCTGCCCGTTGCGCAGCGCGACAGCGATCGCAAGCACGCCGCCGGCGACGCACGCGAACAGGACGGCCGCCACGGCGCCCCGCGGACCGACGAAGGCACCGACCATGCCCATCAACTTGACGTCACCGGCGCCCATCGCACGCAATGCATAGAGGGGAAGGAACAGGCCCATGCCCACCGCAATGCCGGCCAGCGCGTCGAGGCATCCCGCAAAACCCGCGAGAACGACCTGGAACAGGATGCCGGTCAGCGCGCCCGCGATGACCAGCCGGTTCGGAATCCGGTGACTCCGTACGTCCACGGTGGCGGCGGCGAGTACCAGGGCGACGAGCGTCAAGGCGACCGCAGTGAGCCCCCATGTTCCCGAGGGACTCCGCAGCGCCGCACTCCAGCTTGCCCCGCTCAACACGCCAACCCCCCGTTCAACGTTCTCGCCTGCGCGAGAGACACTCCATCGGCTGGCGGGCCGTCGGCCTGGCGGCCGACAGAACCCTTCAGTCGGATGCCGCGCTACACGAACGCTGCGACGATCTTGCCGAACATCGCCGCGAGTTCGGTGCCCAGCAGGCCCAGCACGATCACCAGCGCCGAAGCGATGATGCCCGCCAGGATCGCGTATTCGATCGCGGTCGCTCCGCGTTGCTCACGCGGCAACCGCAGCTTTCTCATCCGTGCCCGCATCGCGATCACTCGCTCGACTCGCAACGCCACCTTCGATCCGTTCGACAGCACCGCCCTCGAGCGGCCGCGGATCCGGGATCGAGCCGCAATCCCGGATCCGGGGCACCGGCGAACGTCCGCTACTGCCTGCCCGGGCGAGGCGTCCGCCCGGACCCAGCCATCCATCAACTGGTTTTCAGCTGGCCGGCGATGAAAGTGAACATATCGTTCAACTTGCCCCCCAGCGCGGTGGCACCGACGATGATCGCCAGCGCGACCAGCGACGCGATCAAGCCGTATTCAATGGCCGTCACGCCTTCTTCTTCACGATAGAAACGACGAAGCGCGTTCATGTTTTCTCCTAAGACTTGCGTGCCATCCTGCATAAAGGTCGGTCCGATGTTCTGCGACCGACTCACCGTGCGAGTTTTATTGTTCACAGCGGAGTTCGTTGCGGCTTGCAGCCTCCGCACTCTTGCTCCCTGTGGCCTCCCGCTTTGACTTCGGCCGTCGCATTCGCTGCACCGACCGAAAAGTTTCTGTTCGCTTATTTCTCTCATCTCAAATTCTTTATAATCGCGCGCGCGCGCGAGACCTTGGCGAGGATCAGTGACATGAAAGATCCCGATTGATTTGCCACAACGCGGCGCTTCGACGTTCGCAATCGGAACGCATCTACGCGTTGCCAGCGCTGTCAATGCCATGAGCCGCGTCATCGAATGATCTACTTGGTGATCTTCATGATCTCGGAGGCCAGCCGGTCGTAGCACGCCTTGAGATCGTTGTCGGTCTTCGCCCAGCAGTAGTCGCCCTTCGGCTTGTCTGCCTTGTAGCAGCGTGCCAGCGAATCCGGCGTGTTGGCCATGCACTTCAGCAGGCTCTCGCCGTCCTCGTTGTCGGGGCCGGTGAGGTCCTGCACGTGGGAACCGAGTCCCAGTGTGTAGACGTAGATTCCTTCGTCCCTGGACTTCGCCGCCATGGCTTCAGGCAGGTTGCGCGACGCGCGGTTGACGTTCCGGTACGCGATGGCTTCGGACGCCGTACTGTTGGTGACGACGCGAGGCGAGCCGGTCACCACCGCGAACTCCATCTCGCCGAGGCGATCGTGCGGGTTGTACCAAGCGGGAATCGCCGCCGCCGTCAGGCAGGTACCTGTCGTGCAGCCGACGATGCTGGTCCCGCGATAGCACGTGCCCGCGAGCGGCTGGTTCTGGACGTCATACCGCCAGAGCCCGTCCGGCTCCCCCGTCGCATTGGCCGCCGTTTGGAGCGCACCGGCCACAAATGTTTCGGGAGACGTCACGCACGAAGGCGAGGATCTGAACTGGAAGTGCGAGGCGAACGTGTTTGGCGAACCGTCGGAGAAGAACACGATGACCCGCAGGCTCGACCGCTTCGCCACCGGAATCCTGTTGAGCTGGTCGCGCGCGTTCCAGAACCCCTCGGAATAGTTGGTGAAGCCGTTGAAACCGAACGCGTCGATCCTGGCCTTCATCGTGGCGCGGTCGAACCCGCGGCTGAAATCCGCCTTGAACGGGACGTCGACCACGGCGCCGTGCGCGAAGTGGATCAGCGCGAACCGGTCGGTCGTTGCGCTGAAGTGGTCGAGAAAACTCTTGGCCGAACTCTTCACATTGGCCGCGACCGGGGCCATCGAGTCGGTGGTGTCCATCACGAACGCGAGGTCGAGGTCCTTGCGCACGACCTGCGCGACGGACTTCACCGTCAGCAGGTTGAAGCCGAAGACGCCCATGACGTTGACCGGCACGGTGGCGGTGGCCGCGACGTCGATGATCCAGCGGCCCTGGTCCGGCGTGACGACCACCGAGTCCAGCGTCGGCGTCGATCCCCAGAGGTCGGTGGGGTAATTGGCGGCGAAGAAGTCGTTGGCGGACTTGACGGCAGCCGCTTCGCTGACCACCACCGAACGCGCAGCGGCGATGGCGGCGGCGTCGAGTGCCGAGTTCAGGCGCGCGCGGAGCATGTAGCCGAGGCCGGAATCCAGCGCCAGCCCCGTGACACCCACCAGCACGAGGAGAACCAGCCCCGTCAGGATCGCGATCTGCCCCCCGCTCCTGCTGCGCTTGATTTCCCGCATGGTGCCTCCCACTGCTCCTTACATGACCGACATGGCCCGCAGGTCGGGGCCGATCTCCGGCGTGGTGATGAATGGCGCCAGCTTCAGCAGCCCGAACCACCCGTCGAAGTGGTAGTACGCCTCGACTGCATAGATCACGTCGCCGGCGGCGAGCTTGCCGGTCATCACATTGGCCGTCGGCGAACCGGCGCCCGGTGTGGCCGGCACTCCGTTGCAGCGGCCGCTGGCGGCCCAGCTCGCGCATTGCCACACCTTGCTGACGGGCAGGTAGCTGCCGCGGCCGTTCGCCCACCGGTGCTGTGCGGTCACGACGTTCCGGACGGGGTCGCCCACCTTCGGCTGGTAGCCCGTGACTTCGGTGATGTAGAGCATCCCGTACTCGTTGGGAAAACCGACGTCGTTCATGTGCAGCGGCGGCGTGGTGGCGACCAGCGCGTTCATGATCTTCTGCGGTTCGCCCTGGAACGCCGGCGAACGCGACGCGAGACTCGCGCCCTCGCGCGTGACGTTGACCAGGATGATCTGCGTCTGGATGGCGCGGGCGAAGTCGACGACCATCATCACCAGCAGCAGCAGGATGGGGAGGATGATCGCCAGCTCGACGGCGGCCACGCCCGCACACGCGCGGACGTTGCGCAGGCAAGGCCGCCTGCTCATTGCGCGCCCTCGTTGCGCATCGTGGCGGCAACGCTGAACTCGTAGTTGCCGCCCGTGAAGAACGCCCGCATCATCGGCGTGTAGAGCGGCCACGTGCAGTTGATCCGAAAGACCACGATGTCGCCGGCCTTGCCGAACATCCCGTCGCCGTACGGCGGGGTTGTCTCCGACGGCCCCGGGTTGAGCGTCACCGCGATCACCGGCGACACCGCGTCCCACTGGCCCATCGCGCTGGCCTTGGTCTTCGCGATCACGGATTCCCAAGGCGTGGAACTCGGGTCGCTCTGCCCGGTGATCGCGTAGCGGGAACCTTCACGGACCGCGTATTGCATCGTCAGGGTGACCCAGAACATCAACCCGAGTTCGACGATGCTGACGATCAGGAGCAGGAAGATCGCCGCGACCAGCGCAAACTCGACGATCGCCGCGCCTCTTCCCCGGCGGCTTCCCCTGCGCATCCGGGAAGCTGCGATCAACCGACGGACCTGACTCATGGCCACTGTTTTTCTCGGTTTCCGGGCTTCCGGCGGGGAGCGCCACGTCGCCCTTGCGCAAACACGATGCCGACGATCCCTGCATCAACTCTCGAGGACGACCTGAACTAACCAGACAGCCCGAACAAAGCGCGAAGGAACCCGCGGAGGTCGTCACACCACCGGTCTCGACGCTTTGCGGAGTAGGGGAGGCGGTTCGTCCTGAACTTTCCCCTCCTGCTGAGATCCACCGTAGGTGCTACCGCATTCGCGTTATTGATCGCGCGCAAGGTTATTCGGCCTGCTCGTATCTCTAGAGAGGTACTACGGAAAGGGGCGCGCGCCTTGACTTCGACGCCGCGCGTGCAGGGTGAGGAAGGAAGCGTCAGGACGCCGCGCGGCGCGCGGCGCTGTCGACATCGAACTAACGCCGACGAATCAGCGCGTTACGCACAGCCGCGATCAACGCGTGCGGCGGGCACGGCTTCGACAGCACGGTGAAGCCCCGCGCCGACGCGTCGTGCAGCTGGCTCGCGTAGCCGGTGATGAGGACGACCAGCATCTCGGGATGGCGTTCGCGAAGCAACTCGGCGAGCCCGAGGCCGTCGAGCTTGCCGGGCATCGCCATGTCGCTCACGACGACGTCGAAGTGCGTGGCGCTGCGGTCGATCAGGTCGCGCGCGGCGTCGCCGCTGCTGGCCCACTGCACGCGACAGCCGACGCCTTCCAGCAGCGCGCTCGTCGCGCCCGCGAGGTCTTCGTTGTCTTCGACGAGCAGCACCGAGCAGTCGAGCGAGGCCTGCCCGGCCGTCGCCTTGGCCGGCGCGCTGGCCTGCGCGCCCGCCGCCACCGGCAGGAAGAGCTTCACCTCGGTGCCGCGGCCCGGCGTCGACTCGATGCGCGCCGTGCCGCCCGCCTGCGTGCAAAGGCCGTAGACCTGGCTGAGGCCGAGGCCGGTGCCCTGCCCGTACGGTTTCGTCGTGAAGAACGGGTCGAACACGCGCTCGATGACGTCGGGGTCGATCCCCGTGCCGGTGTCGGCGATCGAGATCACGACGAAGTCGCCGGGCAGCCCGGCTTCCTCGGGGTGCGCGCTCCGGGCGGACAGCCGAAAACGGCCACCCTCCGGCATCGCGTCCTTGGCGTTGACGGCGAGGTTGATGATCGCGAGTTCGAGTTCGGCGGCGTCGACTTCGACGGCGGGCGTGTCCGGAGCCACGGCGCACCGCCCTTCGATGCGCGGCCCGAGCGTCGGCGCCACCAGCGCCAGCAGCACCGGCAGGCGCTCCTGCAGCGACAGCACTTCCGGGTGCAGCGGCTGCCGGCGCGCGAAGGCGAGCAACTGGCGCGTCAGCCGCTCGCCCGAGTTGACCGCGCGCCCGATGGCGGCGAGTTGCCGGCTGCCCGCGAGCGACGGCTCCACGCGACGCAGCAGGTGCAGGTTGTTGCTGATGACCATCAGCAGGTTGTTGAAGTCGTGCGCCACGCCGCCGGTCAGCCGGCCCAGCGCTTCGAGCTTCTGCACCTGGCGCAGCGCGTTCTCCGCGCGCGCGCGATGCTCGGTTTCCTCGTGCAGCTTGCGCACGGCGGCCAGCTCGCGCTGGGTCCGCCGCAAGGCGACCCACGCGATGTAGATCAGCGCCATCGCCGTGGGGAACGTGAACGCGGCGAGCAGCGCGGTGCGCCGCTGCCAGGCCTCGAGGATCGTGGCGCGCGACACGCCGGCGCTCACGTACACCGGGAAGCGCTCGAGCTTGCGGTAGAGGACGAGGTGGGGCTCGCCATCCGCGGTCGCCGGACCGTCGACGCGGCCCTCACCGCGGCCCTCCGCGACCATCCGCCGGATCGGACTGTCCGACGGCAGGCGTGCGCCGGGCGCGGACGGGGCCGGCCGGCCCGCGAGGATCACGCCGTCGCCGCGGAAGAGGTCGACGACGAGCGCGGGCTCGTCCTCCGCCAGTCCGGCGTAGAAGTCCGAGAAGTACATGGGGTGCAGCGACACCCACACCGCCCCCCGCCACGTGCCGTCCGGCCCGTCCCAGCGCGCCGTCAGGTCGAAGAACGGTTCCTTCGTGATGCGGCCGATCTGCGGCGCCGTGACGTATGGTCCGGGCATGCCCGCCTTATAGACGGTCAACCCCTCGCGGTCGGAGAAGTCGACGTCGCGCGGCACCGGAAACACGCGGTTGGTGGCGACGGCGCGGCCGTCGGCTGCCGATGATCCACACGGACTGGATCTGCGGAATGTCCTTGACGACCGCCTTCAGCTGTTCGTGCAGTTCGAGCTCGCGGCCGCGCGCCTGCGCCAGAGTCGAGGTGCCGAGGGTGCTGAGGATGTGCCGGGCGATCGTCTCGTTGGTCTCCAGCACCTTCGACGCGTGCTCCACGCCTACGCGGGCGGAGCGATCGACGCGGGTCCAGGCATCCGCGACGGCGTCGCGATAGGTGGTCCATGCGGCGGCGGCGAAGAACAGCGCGGGCAGCGCCGCCGCCATCACCATCGACCAGCGAAGCCAGCGGACGAGGCCGGGGCGCCCCTCGTCGATCTCCTTCGCCTCGGTCACCAGCTGGGCGTGCGAGGCCTGGCCGGCGAAGAACGCCACCAGGAACGCCGAAGGAAGAAAGAGCGCGAGCTGCACCCATCCTTCGCTGGCCCCGATGTCGGGAGGGATGCCCGGCAGCGCGACCCAGATGGCGCAGCCGATGGCCGCGACCGCCCCCGCGCCCACGCCTGTGAAGAAGGCCACCGCGGCGACCGCGGGAAACGCCGTGACGAACGGCGCGGCGTCGGGGCCGAGCCAGGGCGCGACCAGCCCGCGCAGGCTCATCGCCATGGCGATCCCCAGCGCGACGGCCAGCCCTTTCCCCGCCAGGCTGCGCCAGTAGCCGGGCGGGCGGCGACGCGCGGTCGGTGCGTTCGGGTCGGGCACGCTTGGCGCCGGGGCCGTGAGGGTCGCTAGTCCGGCGTCGCGAGGAGCTCGAACGGCGCGCCGAGCTGCCGCACCCCCTGCGCCATCGCCTCGAACGCAGGCGCGACCTGCGCGGCCTCGCCCTTCACGCCGAGTTCGATGTGCCGTCGCGCCGGCCGCCCGTCGCGCCCGTCGCCGATCGAAGGCAGGCTGAACGCCTTGATGCCGACGAACTCGCGCTCGATCGCTTCCATCAGCGGCACGAGCGCGGACTCGGGCGTCTCGAACACGAGCATCGAACGCTCGGCGACGACCTGCCGGTTGAAGTGTTGCGCATACTGGGTGTCGAGCGCCCACTCGATCATCGGCCATGCCATCACCGGAAAGCCCGGCATGAACCAGTGATTGCGAATCGAAAAACCGGGAATCCGGTTGAACGGGTTCGGGATGATCGAGGCGCCGGCCGGGAACTCGCCCATCTTCAGGCGCTGGCGATTCTCCGGGTGGCTCATGTCCGCCGTGCCACTGCCTTCGCGCGCCATGTCGGCGCAGCGCTGCGCGATGAGCAGCTCGGCCTCGGGATGCAACACCACCGGCACGCCGAGCGCCGCGGCCGCCGACTGCCGCGTGTGATCGTCCGGCGTCGATCCGATGCCGCCGCAGCTGAAAACGACGTCGCCGGACGCGAACGTGTCGCGGTACAGCGCGGTCAGCGCGTCGCGATCGTCGCCGGCGTAGCGCGCCCAGGCGAGCGCGAGCCCGCGCTGCGCGAGCAGGCGGATCACCGTGGCGAAGTGCTTGTCTTCGCGCTTGCCGGACAGGATCTCGTCGCCGACGATCACCAGTCCGAAGCGCGGTGCCGATTCGCTCATGATCCGCCCGCCACGTTGAACATCCGTTGCAGGCCCAGCCACTGCTGGGCCCAGAAACCGCGCCCGTAATCGCGCGCGCTGCCGTCGGGCCGCGGCAGCTGGTCGCGGATGCCGGTCGGCTCGATGTCGCGACGATAGTCCGCGGTGCCGAACAGCATGTCCCACACCGGGAACAGCACCGCGAAGTTGCAGCCGTGGAATCGGCCCTCGTGGCCGACGCCGATGGCGTGGTGCCGGCGGTGGAAGATCGGGCTCACGACCAGGCGGCCCACCGGGCCCAGGGTCCAGGCGATGTTCGCGTGCTGCAGGCTCTGCCACATGCGCGTGGCGATGATCAGCATGACGAACTGCGCCGGTTCCGCCCCGATCGCCAGCGCGACGGCCGCCTTCAGGACCGCCTGCAGCACGTCGTCGAGCAGGTGATTGCGGTCGTCGGTCCACAGCGACATCTGCTGCTGGGCGTGATGCACCGCGTGCAGTTCCCACCACCAGCGAAACGCGTGCTGCCCGCGGTGGATCCAGTAGTCGACGAAGTCGAGCACCACCAGGTACAGCATGATCGTGACGACCGGCACGTCGGTGACGCCCGGCCACAGCGTTGTCGAGGTTGAACGGCGTGAAGCCGAACGAGCGCAGCGCCTGCGCACCCAGGTCGAACAGCGGCGACACCAGCAGGAAGATCGCGAGCGGAATGACGCCGAGGCGATGCAGCAGCGTGTACACGACGTCGACCCGCGTGGCGCGGCGGTCGGCCCAGCGTTCGGCCGGCGCCAGCGCTTCGATCGGACGCAGCACGGCCCACAGCACGAGCACCTGGATCGCGCCGAGCAGGAACCACTCGGTCGCGACGTACCCCTGTTCCTGGTAGCGCATCTGCCCGCTGACGTAGAGCAGGGGCTGCACGGCGTGCTCGAACAGCCACGCCTGCACGGCGGTGAAGGCGGTGGAGACGGTTTCGATCATCGCGAGCTCATCGCGAACGGCTCGCGGCGAGAGTGATCGGCGGCTGCTCGGCGCGGTAGCCGGGATGCTCGCGCAGCGTCCTGAAGCAGAAGCCGCGCTGCTTCAGGCCGGCGATCAGCGGATCGATCATCGGCGCGAACGGATCGCGGCGCGACCAGATGCCGAGGTGCGCCATCAGGACGTCGCCGTCGCGCACGTTGCGCAGCGCCTGCGCCAGCAGCGCGTCGTTCGGATGCGTCTCCGAGGGCAGCTCGTCGCCGAGGAAGCCGGCCGGCGCCCACTGCACGTGCGCGTATCCGCAGCGCTGCGCGGCCTTCAGCGCGCCGGGCGTCGCCTTGCCGCCGGGAGCGCGCCACAGCGCGTCGAGCGACTGGCCCGTGAATTCGCGGAAGGCGGCGTCCGGCCGCTTCAGCTCCGCGCAGAAGTCCTGCGACGACAGCGTGACGGTGCGGCCCTCGTCCTGCCCGAACGCCGGCCGGTACCTGACCGCGCCGTCGGCCGCGTCGGGGCCGATGCGGCCGTGGCGCCAGGTGTGGCTGCCGAACGCGTGGCCCTCGGCGGCCAGCTGCTTCCAGTAGCCGGCCCACGCCGCGTCGAGGGAGAAGTCGCCGCGGGTGGTCTTCTCGTTCGCGAGGAAGAACGTCGCCTTCACGTCGTGCTTGCGCAGCGTGCCGGCGATCGACTCCGCGTGCCGCATGTTGCCGGTGTCGAAGGTCAGGTAGACCACGCCGGAACACGGCTGCGCGAGCACGCGTCGACGGCAGCACCGCCATCAGCCCGGCCAGCGCGCGACGCCCGAGGTTCATTGGTGCCGCGCCTACTTCCAGGGCGCGTTGTTGACGAAGAAGATCCCGTGCGGCGAGCGGCCGACGGGAATCGTCGCGACCACCTTGCGCTGGGCGACGTCGACCACCCCGACCTGCTTGATCCAGCGCTGCGTCACCCAGATGAACCTGCCGTCGGCGGTCACTTCCATGCAGTCCGGACCACCCGGCACCGGGATGTCGTACTTCTTCTCGAGCGTGGCCTGGTCGATCACGCTGATCGAATTCTCGACGCGGTTCGACACCAGCAGGTGCCGCCCGTCGCCGAGCGGCCGGAAGTTGTGCGCGCCCTTCGCGGTGGGAATGCGCTTCACCGACTTCTGCGCGCGCCAGTCGATCACGTCGACGTAGTCCGCGCCCGTCATGCCGACCAGCAGGTGCTTGTCGTCCGGCGTCATCCAGATGCCAGCCGGCATCGCGCCGATCTTCATCTTCCACAGCGCCGACTGGTCCGCCAGCCGGATCGCGACCACCTCGTCGCTGTCCTGCAGCGTGACGAACGCGTTCTGGCTGTCCGCGGAAAACGCGATGTGGCTGGGGGTCTTCGACTGCGACACCGCCTTGACGAGCTTGAGGTCCTCGCCGTTGGCCGCGTAGATGTCCACGCGGTTCAAGCGGTTGCCGGCGACGACGAACCACTTCCGTCCGGCGAGTAGCCGATCTGGTACGGATCGGGAATGTCGTGCACGCGCCGCTTCACCTCGCCCGTCTTCGGATCGAGGAACATCAGGTCGTTGCTCACGGAGTTGGCCACGATCAGCGACTTGCCGTCCGGCGTCGCCATCAGGTGGTGCGGTTCCTTGCCCACCGGATAGCGCTTGATCTCCGTGCGCGTGTCCTGGTCGATCAGGCTGATCGTCGCGTCGCCCGAGTTCAGCACGACCACCACGCCCGCCGTCGCCGGCGGCACGGCGAACAACCCTGCCAGCGCAAGCGCGCCGAGTGCACTTTTCATCCTCTGTCCCCTGCTGGAAGCCGCGGAATTCTAAGGGACGGACCTGCCCCCGCGCTCGGAACCCACGGTGCGCACGCATCTTGCCCGGCATCGCCCCGTGAAGCCGCGATGCTTCAGTCGCGACCAACGGACGATGCGGGAACCAACGATTTTGTGTCTAATCAGAACGACTGCCAGTTGTCCCTCCGCGGGGAGCACGCCATGTCCTCTTGCCTGCCACGTCCAGCCCTTGCCTGTATCGCCGCCCTCCTCGCCGCCGGCTGCGCCACGTCCGATCCCGGCGCACCGCGCTCCCAGGGCAAGGGCCCGGCGGCCGCCAGCGTCCAGGCACGGAGCGCGGCGGACTTCCATCCGGCCGCGATCGAGGTCGTGGCCGCGCAGTTCGGTGTCTTCGGCGCCGATCAGGCGGGCCGCCGCATGCTGTACGAAACCGACAAGTTCCCCGGCGTCGTCGCGGCGCCGTTCGGCTGGTTCATCGTCTTCAAGACCGACAAGCCGACGGTCGTGTGGCGCGAGGAGTTCGAATTGCCGACCGCGCCCCCCACCTGGGGCCCCGGCGAGGCGATGGGCATCTTCCAGGTGACGCCCGATCGCAGGACCGCGGTCACCGAGCGGATCATTCCGACCAAGCTCGGCTTCATCGCGAACGAGTGGCGCTACGCCCCGGGCGACCCGATCGGAGCGCACAAGATGCGGGTCTACATCGACGGCCAGCTGATCCGCGAGTTCAGCTTCGACATCGAGCAAGGCGCCGGAAGGTCTCGGCCCGCGCCGCAATCCGCATCGCGGCGACGACTCGGCGTCCGGCTCGACCACCTGAGGTCGTTGCCGAACGCGACGGCCGGCGCCGGTCGCCGCGGCCCCGGTCGGACCCAGCCGACGAGGCGCGTGTTCCGTAGACTCGCGGCCTTCCGCATCCTTCCCGGCTCCTTACCGTGACATTCGAAGATGGCCCGTTCATCGCCGCGCGCCCCGTGGCGCGCGCTGCCGCGTCCGCTCGCCGGCGTCCTGCTCGCTGGCGCCCTCGCCCTGCCGTCGTCGGCACCGGCGGCGACCTTCGCCGGCGTCGACGTCCCGCCACCGCTGCCGCCCCAGACTGTCGTCGACGTGCACTGGGGCGTGCCCGTCGAAGACCCGTACCGGTTCCTCGAGAACACCGCCGATCCCGCAGTGCAGGCGTGGATGAAGAAGCAGGCCGATGCCACGGCGTCGATCCTCGCGCAGTTGCCCGGGCGTGACCGCCTGCGCGCCCGCCTCGCCGAGATCGACGCCGAGATCCCGGCCGTCGTCAGTCGCGTGCACCGCGACGCCCGCGGCCGCCTGACCTACCTGAAGCGCACCGCCGCGGACAACCAGTTGAAGCTGTACCGCCGCGACACGATCGACGGCGCCGAACGGCTGCTGGTCGATCCGGACGCGATCGCGAAGGCCACCGGCAAGGCGCACGCCATCGGTTCGTTCGCGCCGTCGCCGGACGGCGCGCTGGTCGCCTACACCCTGTCCGCGTCCGGCGCCGAGATCGGCACGCTGCACGTGATCGACGCCGTCACCGGCAAGGAAGTGACGCCGGCGATCGATCGCATCCGCGGCGGCGGCATGCAGTGGCTGCCGGACTCGAGCGGCTTCTTCTACGGCCGGCTCGCGCCGGACTGGCAGACGCGCCCGCGGGCCGAGCGCTTCATGGACCATCGCACCTACCTGCGACGCCTCGCCCGGCCGACGCCGATCGCGTCGTGTTCGGCCCGGGCGTGCACGACGCCGTGCCGCTCGACCGCAGCGACGGCGCGGTCGTCGTGCCGGTGCAGGGCCAGGACATCGCGTTCGCGGTCGTCTACCACGGCGTCCAGAAGGAACAGTCGCTGTATCGCGCTTCGTTGAAGGACATCCTGGCCGGCACCGCGCGCTGGACCAAGGTGTACGACGCCGGCGCCAAGGTCCACGACGTCGGCTACGCCGGACCCTGGCTGTACCTGCGCAGCGCGGACGACGCGCCGCGCTTCAAGCTGCTGCGTCTGCCGATCGACGGATCGCTGTCGGACGCACAGACCGTCGTCGAACAGACCAGTCGCGTGCTGACCGGGTTCATCGCGGCGCGCGACGGCGTCTACGTCACGCGCCGCGACGGCGTGGTCGAGAGTCTCGAGCGCCTGACGCACGAGCGCACGCCGCAGGTCGTCCCGATCAGGCTGCCGGTCGAAGGCACGGTGGGACTCGCGCACGCCGACCCCGAGCAGGACGGCGCGATCGTCACGCTGGGTGGCTGGACTCGCGTGGCGCGCCACTACGCGGTCGACGGTGCGTCGGCACGCCCGCTGGCCCTCGTTCCCGCCGGCCGCTTCGACGCGCCGGAAGGCATCGAGGCACGCGAGATCAAGGTCGCCAGCCACGACGGCGTCGAGGTGCCGGCGTCGATCATCATGACCAGGGGCACGAAGCTCGACGGCCGCAATCCGCTGATGCTCTACGGCTACGGCGCCTACGGCATGGTGCGAGGAGCCGGGGTTCGTCGCCGCGCTTCGCTCGCGTGGCTCGAGCGCGGCGGCATCATGGTCGTCGCCCACGTGCGCGGCGGCGGCGTGTACGGCGACGCGTGGCACCGCGCCGGCTGGAAGACGACCAAGCCGAACACGTGGAAGGACGGCATCGCGATCGCCGAGTGGCTGATCGCGAACGGCTACACCTCGCGCGAGCGCCTCAGCGTGTTCGGCGGCAGCGCCGGCGGGATCTTCGTCGGCCGCGCGATCACGGAGCGGCCCGACCTCTTCAACGCGGCCGTCGTCAGCGTCGGCAACGTCGACCAGGTCCGTTCGGAGACGCGCGCCAACGGCGCCGGCAACATCCCCGAGTACGGCACCGTGACGAAGGAAGACGAGTTCAAGGCGCTGCTCGCGATGAGTCCCTATGCGAACGTGAAGCCGGGCACGCCCTACCCGGCCGTGCTGCTGGAGCACGGCGTCAACGACAGCCGCGTCGACGTCTGGATGGCGCTGAAGTTCGCCTCGCGCCTCGCCGCCGCCACGACCGGCGGCAACCCGATCCTGCTGCGTCTCGACTACGACGCCGGCCACGGCGTGGGGCGGACGCGCGAGCAGGGGCAGGCGCAGACGGCGGATCGCTGGAGCTTCCTGCTGTGGCGCGCCGGCCATCCCGACTTCCAGCCCGCCGCGGCAAAGTGAGCCGTGCGGCAGCCCTTGCGGCATTGTGGCTCGCATCCATCGGGAGCAGCGCGATGAACATCGACTCGTACTGGGAGTACAGCGATCCGGCAGCCAGCGAGGCGCGCTTTCGCGCCGCGCTGCCGCAGGCAACGGCCGATGAGCGGCTCGAACTGCTGACGCAGATCGCCCGCACGCACTCGCTGCGACGGCAGTTCGGCGAAGCGCATGCGCTGCTCGACGAGGTCGAGCCGCAACTGGGCGGCGCGGGTCCCGCGCCGCGCACGCGCTACCTGCTCGAGCGCGGCCGCACCTTCAACTCGGCGGGCGACAAGGCGCGCGCGGCGGGCCTGTTCCGGCAGGCCTGGGAGACCGCGAGCGCCGCGCGCCTCGACGGGCTCGCGGTCGACGCCGCGCACATGCTCGCGATCGTCGAGCCGCCGGCCAGCGCGGCCGCGTGGACCGAACGCGGCGTCGAGCTTGCGCGCGCTTCGACCGACGACAAGGCGCGCGGGCTGCTGCCGGCGCTGCTGAACAACCACGCCTGGAACCTGCACGACGACGGCCGCTACGACGAGGCGCTGCTCGCGTTCCGCGAGGCGGAGGCGGCGTGGCACGCGACCGGCAGGCAGCCGCAGGGCCGCATCGCCACGTGGTCGGTCGCGCGCTGCCTGCGTTCGCTGAAGCGATACGAGGAGGCGCTGCAACTGCAGCAGCGCCTGGAGCAGGACTGGCAGGCCGCTGGCAGCGCAGACGGTTACGTGTTCGAGGAAATGGCCGAGAACCTCGAAGCGCTCGGCCGACGCGAGGAGGCGACGGCGTACTTCCGACGCGCGGAAGGCGAACTCGGCAAGGACCCGCAGTTCGCGCGGGACAACCCGGCGCGGCTGGCGCGCATCATGGCGATGGGCAGGCGTTCGTTTTAGTTACGAACAAGCGTCCGGTTGTTTCGCTTGCCTTAGGACATGTGATTGGGTTCGATCGAGTTCGAGCGAACACCGAGGGGCCATCGCCTGCGCCTGAGCGGGCGGCGGGGTACCTCCCTCCGCGCCCGTCGCGGCGGGCGTCATTCAGCGTGCCGCGCTCCCTGCGGGCCAGCAGATTTCTGAGCGTTGTCTTCGCCGCGCCGACAGTGGTGCCTCGCGGCTGTGCCCACCCGGCCCGCTGCCCTCGCGCAACTGACACACCCGCCGCCTGACGGTCGCTCCGCGAGGCACCCCACCACCCGCCCAGGCGCCGCGCGTGTGGTCAGGGCGGACAAGCTTCTTGGCGCTAGTACCGGACCACAGCGAAACGCCGCGATGCCGCTGCTCGTTGGCCGGGCGCCAGCAATGCGCATCCACACCGCGCGGCGCGCCGAGCGCGCTGTGGGGTGCCTCGCGCAGCGCGGCGCCGTGCGGCGGGCGTCGCATTCCAGAATCTGCGGCGGGCCGAGACGAACACCGGCCGGAAGGCACGACCGGCGAAACCGCCAGAGCTCACTCCGAAAGCTGCCGGCCCGCGAGAAGTGCCCTCGACCCAGTGTCGCCCGCCGCGCGTCGCGCGGAGTCGAGGCGCCCCACAGCGCGCTCGGCGCGCAGGCGACTCGGCAGCAGACTGCATCGCCACCCGGCAATCGGCTGAACCTTCTTGCCAGCGCTCAAACAAAGCACTCGCCGCACCGCAGGCGTTCGCGAGGATGGCGTCAGCGACTCACGCTGTCCCACACCTTCTGCAGCCGCTTGACGCTGACCGGCATCGGCGTCCGCAGTTCCTGCGCGAACAGCGACACGCGCAGTTCCTCCAGCAGCCAGCGGAACTCGTCGAGACGCGCGTCGGCCACGCCCTTGCGCGCGGCGAGCTCGCGCAGGTACGGCGTCTGCAGCGTGGCGATTTCGCTCATCCGCGCGGCGTCCCGCGCGGGGTCGTTCTTCAGCTTGTCGAGCCGCGTCGCGATCGCCTTCAGGTAGCGCGGGTAGTGCGCGAGCGCGCTCGCCGGCGTGGTGACGATGAAGCGCCGCGCGAAGAGCCGCCCCAGCTGCTGTTCGACGTCGGCGACGACCGCGGCGAACGCCTTCAGGCCGTTGAGCCTGCGCGCGATCGGCGCGGCTTCCTGCACGATGGTCGCCAGCAGCCGCGCGATCTCCTGCGCGATCAGCGTCAGCCTGCCGCGCGCCTCGTCCTTGCGCGCCACGAAGCCCGCGCGGTCCTTGGGCCACGGCTCGACGAGGCAGGTGCGGTCGAGCGCCGCGGTGACGACCTGGTCGCGCAGGTCCTCGAAGCCGTCCCACGCGTGCGCGAGCGCCGGCACGGTCGCGGCCTGGATCTGCGTCGTCTGGAGTGTCGACAGGCTCTTCTCCAGGTACTTGACCTGCTCCTTCAGCTGCAGCCGGAACAGCCGTCGCAGTCCGTCGCGATGCTGTCCCAGCGCCTCGTCGGGCTCGTCGAAGACTTCGACCGCGCAGTACGCGCCGTGATCGACGAGCGCCGGATAGCCCACGAGCGACTGGCCGCCGCGCCGGATCTCGAGCAGCTCGGGCAGCTCGCCGAAGTCCCAGTCGGTGATCTCGTCGGCGAGGCCCTCCGCTACTTCCGCGTCCTTCTGCGCGAGCTGCTGGAAGTTCTTCTGCGCCTGTGCGCCCAGCTCGGCGCGCAGTTGCGCGAGGTTGCGTCCCATGCCGAGCTGGCGGCCGTGCTCGTCGACGACCTTGAAGTTCATCAGCAGGTGCGCCGGCAGCGTTTCGAGCTTGAAGTCCGCGGGCTGCGCGACGAGGCTGCGCTCCGCGCGGATGTCGGCCACGAGGGCATCGACCAGCGGCGGCTGCGCCCGCCCGCTCGCCGATCCGCTCCACGAAGCCGGCAGCGTATTCGGGGACCGGGACGAGATGGCGACGCAGCTTCTGCGGCAGCGACTTCAGCAGCAGGTGCGCCTTCTCCCTGAGCATCCCGGGGACCAGCCACTCGCAGCGGACCGGATCGATCTGGTTCAGCGCGTACAGCGGCACGGTCAGCGTCACGCCGTCACGCGGGGAGCCGGGCTCGAAGTGATAGGTCAGCGCCATCGTGACGCCGCGCATCTCGACCTGCTTCGGGAAGAGGTCGGTCGTCACCCCGGCCGCCTCGTGCCGCATCAGGTCGTCGCGCGACAGGAAGAGCCGCTTTGGCTGCTCGCGCTCCGCCGCCGCGCGCCACTTCTCGAACTGCGCGGCCGAGTGGACGTCGGCCGGCACCAGCTGGTCGTAGAACGCGAAGATCAGTTCGTCGTCGACCAGCACGTCGAGCCGCCGCGTCTTGTGTTCGAGCTCGCGGATCTCGCGCACCAGCCGCTGGTTGTGCGCGAAGAACGCCGCGCGCGTGTCGAGTTCGCCCTCGACGAGCGCCTCGCGCAGGAAGATCTCGCGCGCGTGCTCGGGGTTCAGCGGGCCGTACGGCACGCGGCGCTGCGCGTAGACGACGAGGCCGTACAGCGTCGCGCGCTCGAAGGCCATCACCTGCCCGGCCTTCTTCTCCCAGTGCGGATCGGTGTGGGACTTCTTCAGCAGGTGCGCGCCGGCGCGCTCGAGCCACCCGGGTTCGATGTTGGCGATGGTTCGCGCGAACAGGCGCGACGTCTCGACGAGCTCGGCCGCCATCACCCATCGGCCCGCCTTCTTCAGCAGCGGCGAGCCCGGCCAGACGTGGAACTTGATGCCGCGCGCGCCGGCGTACGGTGGCTCGCCACGGTCGGCGTCGAGGATGCGCGTGCCGACGTTGCCCAGCAGGCCGGCGAGCAATGCGAGATGCAGCTGCTCGAACGTCGCCGGCGACGAGTCGACGCGCCAGCCATGCTCGCGCGCGATCGTGGCCAACTGGCCGTGCACGTCGATCCACTCGCGCACGCGACGCGGACTGAGGAAGTGGCTCTTCAGGTCGTCGGTGAGCTTGCGGTTCGACTTCTTGTGCTCGATCTTCTCCTGCACGAAGTTCCACAGCTTCAGCAGCGACTGGAAGTCGCTCTTGTCGTCGGCGAGCCGGCGGTGCGCCTGGTCGGCCGCCTCCTGCGCCTCGAGCGGGCGCTCGCGCGGGTCCTGCACCGACAGCGCCGACGCGATGACGAGCATCTCGGCCAGGCACTGCTGGTCGCGCGCCGCCAGCAGCATGCGGCCGATGCGCGGATCGAGCGGCAGCTTCGCCAGCTCGCGGCCGGTCGCGGTGAGCTCGTTGCGGTCGTCGACCGCGTTGAGCTCCGCGAGCAGCTGGTAGCCGTCGGCGATCGCGCGGCCCGGCGGCGGCTCGACGAACGGGAACTCGCCGACGTCGCCGCAGGCCGAGCGACTTCATGCGCAGGATCACGCTCGCGAGCGACGAGCGCAGCACCTCGGGGTCGGTGAAGCGCGGCCGCTTCGCGAAGTCGTCCTCGCCGTAGAGCCGGATGCAGACGCCGTCGGCCACGCGGCCGCAGCGGCCGGCGCGCTGGTTGGCCGCCGCCTGCGAGACCGGCTCGATCTGCAGCTGCTCGACCTTGTTGCGGTACGAGTAGCGCTTGACGCGCGCCATGCCGGTGTCGACGACGTAGCGGATGCCGGGCACGGTCAGCGAGGTCTCGGCCACGTTGGTCGCCAGCACGATGCGCCGTCCGCCGCCCGGCCGGAACACCCGCTCCTGGTCCTCGACGGACAGCCGCGCGAACAGCGGCAGGATCTCGGTGGCGGGCGGATGGTGCTTGCGCAGCGCCTCGGCCGCTTCGCGGATCTCGCGCTCGCCCGGCAGGAACACCAGCACGTCGCCGCGCCCGACGCCGGCCAGCTCGTCGACGGCGTCGACGATGCCGTCCATCAGCGTGCGGTCGTCGGCGTCGTCCTCGTCCCTGACCGGCCGGTAGCGGACCTCGACCGGATAGAGCCGGCCGGACACCTCGATGATCGGCGCCGGCCCCGCGGCATCGCCGAAGTGCTTCGCGAACCGCTCGGCGTCGATCGTCGCCGACGTGATGATCACCTTCAGGTCGGGCCGCCGCGGCAGCAGCTGCCGCAGATAGCCCGAGCAGGAAGTCGATGTTCAGCGACCGCTCGTGCGCCTCGTCGATGATCAGCGTGTCGTAGGCCTCGAGCAGCGGATCGCCCTGCGTCTCGGCGAGCAGGATGCCGTCGGTCATCAGCTTGATCGACGCGCCGGGCCGCGTGTGATCGGTGAACCGCACCTTGTAGCCGACGACCTCGCCCAGCGGCGTGCCGAGCTCCTGCGCGATGCGGCGGGCGATCGTCGAGGCGGCGATGCGGCGCGGCTGGGTGTGCCCGATCAGGCCGCGCTCGCCGCGGCCGATGGCGAGGCAGATCTTCGGCAGCTGCGTCGTCTTGCCCGAGCCCGTCTCGCCGCTGACGATCACGACCTGGTGCGATTCGATCGCGCGCGCGATGTCCTCGCGGCGACCGGAGACGGGCAGTTCCTCGGGAAAGGTGATGGCCGGCAGCGGCGCACGACGACGAGGGGGTCGCGGGGACCCGGACGCGTTGTCTCGGCGGTGAGGCTGCATCGGCGGCCGCGCGTCAGCGCGGCGTGGTCATCTCGAATGCTCGACAGGGAAAGGCGCGCGTCCGAAGCGAAACGCGAGGTCGTCAGTATACTTTTGCCGATGAACGATGCCGCTCCCGCGCCCCAGATGGCCGCCGAAGTGATCGACGACCACGCACGCTTCGTCGCCTGGCTGCGCGAGGTCGCGCCGTACGTGCACGCGCACCGCGGCAAGACCTTCGTCGTCGCCTTCTCCGGCGGGCTCGTCGAAGCCGGCGCCCTGACCCGGCTGGTGCACGACCTGTCGCTGCTGTCGGCGATGGGCATCCGGCTCGTGCTCGTGCACGGCTCGCGGCCGCAGGTGCAGGCGCAGCTCGCGCTCAAGGGCGTGCCGGCGCGCTTCCACGCCGACGTCCGGATCACGGACACCGCGGCGCTCGAGTGCGCGAAGGAAGCGTCGGGCGAGATCCGGCTCGACATCGAAGCCGCCTTCTCGCAGGGCCTGCCGTCCACGCCGATGGCGCACTCGAAGGTGCGCGTCGTCAGCGGCAACTTCGTCACCGCGCGCCCGCTGGGCGTGATCGACGGCGTGGACTACGAACTCACCGGGGTCGTGCGCAAGGTCGACGCCGACGCGATCCGCTTCACGCTCGCCAACGGCGCGATCGTGCTGCTGTCGCCCCTCGGCTTTTCGCCGACCGGGGAAGCCTTCAACCTGACGATGGAAGACCTCGCCACCAGCGTGGCGACGGCGATCAAGGCCGACAAGCTGATCCTGCTCACCGAAACCGAAGGCATCCGCGACGCCGACGGGCAGCTGAAGAGCGAACTGTCGGTCGAGGACGCCGAAACGATGCTCGGCGCGAACGCCGTGAAGGGCGACCCGGCGTTCAACCTGAAGTTCGCCGTCAAGGCCTGCAAGGGCGGCGTGGCGCGCGCGCACATCATTCCGTACACGCTCGACGGCAGCGTGCTGGCCGAGCTGTTCACGCACGAAGGCGTGGGCACGATGGTGGCCCCGGAAAACCTCGAGAAGATGCGCGACGCCACGCCGGACGACGTCGGCGGCATCATCAAGCTGATCGAGCCGCTGGAGGCGGACGGCACGCTGGTGAAGCGGCCGCGCGAACTCATCGAGCGCGAGATCGACCGCTTCATCGTGATGGAGCACGACGGCTTCATCTTCGGCTGCGCCGCGCTCTATCCGTTCGCGCGCGAGCACATGGGCGAGCTGGCCTGCCTGACGGTGCACCCGGACTACCAGAGCTACGGCGACGGCGAGCGGCTGATGAAGCGCATCGAGCAGCGCGCGAAGGCCGCCGGGATCAACAAGCTTTTCGTGCTGACGACGCGCACCGCGCACTTCTTCATCAAGCGCGGCTTCCGTCCGGCGACCGTCGACGACCTGCCGCAGGCGCGGCAGCACATGTACAACTGGCAGCGCCGCTCGGTGGTGCTGCTGAAGCAGATCTAGGAGCCCCGCAATGGCAAGAATGGTGAACTGCGTGAAGCTCGGCAAGGAAGCCGAGGGCCTCGACTTCCCGCCGGTCCCCGGCGATCTCGGCAAGCGCCTGTGGGAGAACGTCTCCAAGGAAGCGTGGGCCGGGTGGCTGAAGCACCAGACGATGCTCGTCAACGAGAACCGCCTGAACCTGGCCGACGCGCGCGCCCGCAAGTACCTGCTGCAGCAGATGGAGAAGCACTTCTTTGGCGAAGGCGCCGACGTGGCGCAGGGTTACGTGCCGCCACCGAGCTGACCGGCCTTTCCCCGGCCGCGTTCACATCACCGTGTAGGCGCGACTCAGAGCGACCGCAGCTGGAAGAACAGCGCGCTGTCGAACGGCGCCCAGACCGGCGTGCGCACGCCGGCCGCCGTCAGCCCGCGGCGCACCCACTCGTTGCTGGTCATCCAGAACGTGTAGCGTGGCTTCGCCGCATAGAAGGCGTCGGTGTCGAAGTAGCCCGGCGCTCCCAGCCGGATCGGCCGGCCGTCCCCGGTCCGCGCGAACGAATCGCGGACGTACTCGACCAGCTTCGCGAACTGCGCCGGGGTCAGGCGCAACTCGCGACCTGCATACGAACCGGGATCGGTGATGTATTCCACGTGCATCGCGCCCTCGCCGAGACCGGTGAGCGCCACGAACGCCGTGCCGGCCTTCAGGTCGGACCAGGTCGGCGTGCTGGCGAAGAAGGCGGCGTCGCCCCAGCCGAAGGCGATCCACTGCATCGGCGCAGCGAGCGCGCGCATGTCGCTCGCCGGATGGTCGGTGGACCAGTCGACGTCTGCCGACCGCGTCGGCAGCACCAGTTCCGCGTGCACGCCGTTGGTCCGCACGTAGACAGGGATGCCATCGGCGCTCGGCCGGAAGTCGGCGTTCAGCGGGACCAGGGCGAGGACGAGCGCCACCAGCAGGTACGCGGCCGGGATCACGACCGCCAGCCCGAGCAGCGCGACGGCGAGCCGCCTCACGAACGGCGCGATTCCCTGACCCCGTCGGCCGTGCCGAGCAGCAGCACGTCGGCGCCGCGCACCGCGAACAGGCCGTTCGTGACGACGCCGACGATGCCGTTCACGCTCCGCTCGAAGGCGACCGGGTCCGCGATCGCGAGCCCGTGCACGTCGACGATGACGTTGCCGTTGTCCGTGACGAATCCTTCGCGCAGCTTCGGCGAGCCGCCGAGCTTCGCCAGCTCGCGGGTGACGTAGGCGCGCGCCATCGGAATCACCTCGACCGGCAGCGGAAAGCGGCCGAGCGCGGCAACCAGCTTGCTCTGGTCGGCGATGCACACGAAGGTCCGCGCGACCGCGGCGACGATCTTCTCGCGCGTGAGCGCGCCGCCGCCGCCCTTGATCATGCAGAAGCCGGCGTCGATCTCATCCGCACCGTCGACGTAGATGGAAAGCGTCTCGACGTCGTTGAGATCGAGCAGCGGGATGCCATGGGCAGCGAGCCGCTTCGCGCTGCGTTCCGAACTCGGTACGGCCCCGGCGATGCGGTCACGGATTCCGGCGAGTTCGTCGATGAAGAAGTCGGCGGTCGAGCCGGTGCCGACTCCGATGACCTGCCCCTCCGGCACGAACCGCACCGCGGCGCGCGCCACCTCGCGCTTCAGATCGTCCTGCGTCGCCATCAGCCCACTCCTCCCGTGGCGGGATGATACGGAGGCGCGGCGGCATGACCGCCGGCAGGCTGCCTGCGGGGCCTACTGGCCCAACGCCTGCGCGATCATCGCGAGAAGGAACACCACGGCGACGAGGCTGGTTGGCATCCCGACGAACCAGAAGGCATTCGTCTTCCAGAACGGCTTCATTGCGCGCGTGCGCCGCCCACTGCCTGCAAACGTGCTCATCACAAGTGCCTCCCCAGACTCTTGCCATGTAACGTTGACGTTGACGTTAACGTAAGTCCGGACGGCCGCGGGCGCAATTGATGAGGGTCAGACTTCGCCTTGGCGGCCACCACATGGGTCGCCGTTTCGGATTGTGGTAGTCGGCGGTGCGGCTGCTAGTGAGGCGTTGGGCGCGGACCTGGCGGCACGATCCAGAAGGGGCGCGGGCGGTGTTCGCAGAAGCTGCGCATGCCCTGGTCGGCGAAGCGCGCGACGCGCGGCCGCAGCGCGAGGTTGGTCGTCACCAGCTCCGGCGAGTCGTCCTCGGCCTCGACGATGTATCCGTGCCCGTACGGCTTCACGACCACGTTGCCGCTGATGCGCACGCGGCGCGATCCCACCGTGACGATGCCGCGCTGGTAGGAGCGGTGCACGAGGCAACCGACCACGCAGCTGGCGTTCGCCGCGCCGTTGTCGCGCCAATACAGCGGATAGCGCCCGGGCCGGTTGAACTGCCCCATGCGCCGGAACTCCACGCCGGAGAAACGGCCGACCGACTGCCGCACCGCGCCCGCGACCGCGCCGGGTCCGCCGGCGATCAGGCAGTACGCGCCGACCAGGTCGCGCTCCGAGGCGCCGCAACCCTCGACCACGATGTTCCGGGACAACAGTACGGCCTTGGCCAGCGAACCGGGCAGCACGTGGCGCACGGTGGCCTGCCGGCCGTGATGGCGGTGGTGCATCGGTGTCGCCAGCTTCACCATCAGGCAGTCCGCCCCGACCTCCGCGATCGTGTGTTCCTCGATGACCGCGTGGTCCGCCCCGGAAGCCACGGCGATCGGCTCGCCGCGGCGCCAGTCGACCGGCTGGTCGAGCCACACCGTGTCGTGCCCCGGCGCCGCGCTCGGGCCCAGCGGCACCCAGGAGGTGCGCGCCTCGCCGTGCAGGTCGATCGAGCCGCCGTCGACGGCCGCGAGGAACTTCGAGCCGAGTTCGCGGTGCGGCGCGGCGCCGCTGTCGGCGCAGAGCGTGATGGTGAGCCTCTGCTTGAACGGCTGCTCCGCGGCGCCGGCGGCGAACGCGCCCGTGCCGGACACGAGGATCCAGCCGGCGCAGATGACTGCATCGCGACGCGCGACGATGACCGTGCCGTGGACCGTCAGGGAACCGATGTCGATGTCCTGGTCGACGACCAGCGTGCGGCCCGCGGCCACGGTGACCGCTGCGCCGCGACCGGGCAAGCCACCTGGCCACGCGGCCGCATCGGACCAGCGCTCGGCATGGGCCGGCAGCACTTCATCGGGAAGAGGGGACGGCGCGGGCGCCGCGCCGACGGAGAGGTATTCGAGGAAGCCCATCTGCCGCGTTACATCCTGATGCGCGTCGCGTCCACGTGCGCAACGATGAAACCGAGGGTACGAGAACGCGCGCGAAGTTCAAATCGCGCGCCTAGCATGAGGAAGGATGACGCGCGCGGCCTTGCGCGAAGTCAGCGCGCGCGTGAATCGAAGCACGCCCTGGAACTCCGCTCGAAGACCGCGCGCCGGATGGCGCCGGATCGAATCAGCGGCGCGGCGGCGGAACGTCGGTGCAGACGCCCTCGGCCACTTCGGCCGCCAGCCCGACCGATTCGCCGAGCGTGGGGTGCGGATGGATCGTGCGGCCGATGTCGACCGCGTCCGCACCCATCTCCACCGCGAGCGCGACCTCGCTGATGAGGTCGCCGGCGTGCGTGCCGACGATGCCGCCGCCGAGGACGCGATGGCTCGCCTCGTCGAAGATCAGCTTGGTGAAGCCCTCGTCGCGACCGTTGGCGATGGCGCGCCCGCTGGCGTGCCCAGGGAACTTGCCGACCTTGACCTTCACGCCCTGCGCCTTCGCCTCGTCCTCGGTCAGGCCGACCCACGCGACTTCCGGATCGGTGTACGCCACCGACGGGATCACGCGCGCGTCGAAGAACGCCTTCTCGCCGTGCGCGGCCTCGGCCGCGACGTGGCCTTCGTGCACCGCCTTGTGCGCGAGCATCGGGTTGCCGACGATGTCGCCGATCGCGTGGATGTGCGGCACGTTGGTCCGCATCTGCCGGTCGACCTCGATGAAGCCGCGGTCGGTCACCGCCACGCCGGCCGCCTCGGCGCCGATCCGGCGGCCATTCGGCGAACGGCCGACCGCCACCAGCACGAGGTCGTAGAGCTGCGGTTCGGCGGGCGCCTGCTCGCCTTCGAAGCGCACCAGGATGCCTTCGGGCTTCGCCTCGACGCCGACCGTCTTCGTCTTCAGCATGACCTTGTCGAAGCGCTGCGCGTTGTGCTTCTGCCAGACGCGGACGAGGTCATGATCTGCGCCGGTCATCAGCCGATCCAGCATCTCGACCACTTCGATGCGCGCGCCGAGCGTCGAGTACACCGTCGCCATCTCGAGCCCGATGATGCCGCCGCCGATCACCAGCATCCGCTTCGGCACCGCGCGGAGCTCGAGCGCGCCGGTCGAGTCGACGACCCGCGGATCCTCGGGAATGAACGGCAGCTTCACGGCCTGCGAGCCGGCCGCGATGATGGCCTTCGCGAACCGCACGACGGTCTTCTCGCCGGTCGGCGCCTGGCCCGTGCCGGACGTCAGCTGCACTTCGAGGTGGTTCGGTCCGACGAACCGGCCGACGCCGCGCACCGTCGTGACCTTGCGCGTCTTGGCCATGCCGCTCAGGCCGCCGGTGAGCTTGCCGACGACCTTGACCTTGTGCGCGCGCAGCTTCCCGAGATCGATCTTCGGCGCGCCGAACTCGACGCCAAGCGCGGCGAAGTGCGCGGCTTCGTCCATCACGGCGGCGACGTGCAGCAGCGCCTTCGACGGAATGCAGCCGACGTTCAGGCACACGCCGCCGAGCGTCGAATAGCGCTCGACCAGCACGGTCTTCATGCCAAGGTCGGCCGCGCGGAAGGCGGCCGAATAGCCTCCGGGGCCGGCGCCGAGCACCAGCATTTCGCACTCGATGTCGGCCGCGCCGCCGAACGAAGCGGCGATTGGAGCCGGCGCCGGCGCGGAAGCCGGTTTCGGTGCGGCCGCTGCGGGCGCTGGCGCTGGCGCCGGCGCCGGCGCGGCAACTGCGGCGCCGGAACCCTCCAGCACGAGGAGCGGCGACCCCTGCGACACCTTGTCGCCGAGCTTGACCCGCATCTCCTTGACGACACCGGCCGCCGACGACGGGATCTCCATCGACGCCTTGTCGCTCTCGACAGTGACCAGCGACTGGTCCTTCGCGACCGTGTCGCCCGGCTTCACCAGCACCTCGATCACTTCGACGTCCTTGAAGTCGCCGATGTCGGGCACTTTCACTTCGACGGCCTGGCTCATCCGTTGTCCCCTTCCGTGGACTGCTGTGCGGCGACGCTGAACACGCGCGCCGGCAACGAGGAACTCTTGTCGAACTCCGCGCCCGCCTTCACGCCGATCTCGGCGATGCGGCGCGCGGAGGCGGTGCGGTCGTACACCGCGTACATCGCGCCGAGCGCGAAGTTGCGGCCGGAGCCGATGCCCCAGAAACGGTCGAAGCTGAACACCTCGCGGTACGAGTACACCCCGTAGATGCCGCTGGCGTTGGCGATCAGCGCGGTCAGGTGCGACGACTCGTACGGATCGGCGTCCTCCTCCTTCGGGTTCAGGAAGAAGCGGTCCTTCAGCACCGGGTGCAGGCGCTGGAAGGTGTTGAAGACGTCGCTGCGGCTGCCCAGCTTGCAGTCGTCGCCGAGGTGCCGCAGCGCCTCGGCCATGACGGCGAAGTGCGCCGTGCTGCCGGCCAGCCCGATGTACGAGTCGTTGATCCGGAAGATCTTCTCGTTCATCTCGTAGCCGTGCGGCAGCCGGGTCTCGCCGAACGTCACGAGCGCGTCCGATGCGATGGCGATCTCGTCGTTCTTCTTTACGACAACGATGGTGGTCATGGTTGTGCAACCGGGCGGCGCGCCGTCGGGGCGCGCCGCGAACGGGAGGCCCGGGCTACAGCATCACCCGGCGGAAGTCCGCGAGGATCTGCGCGAGGTAGGCGTTGAAGCGCGCCGCCCCCGCGCCGTCGACCACGCGGTGGTCCCACGACAGCGACAGCGGCAGCATCAGGCGCGGCACGAACTGCTTGCCGTCCCACACCGGCCGCGTCTGCGAGCGGCACACGCCGAGGATCGCGACTTCGGGCGCGTTGATGATCGGCGTGAAGTACGTGCCGCCGATCCCGCCGAGCGACGAGATCGAGAACGTGCCGCCCTGCATGTCGGACGGCGCGAGCTTGCCGTCGCGCGCCCTGGCGGCGAGCGCCGACATTTCCTGCGCGATGTCGAACACGCCCTTCTTGTCGGCGTCCCTGATCACCGGGACGACGAGGCCGTTGGGCGTGTCGGCGGCGAAACCGATGTGGTAGTACTGCTTCAGGAACACGGCGTCGCCGGTTTCCGGGTCGATCGATGCGTTGAACTCGGGATATTTCTTCAACGCCGCGATGCAGGCCTTGACCAGGAACGCCAGCATCGTCAGCTTCGGCGCGTCCTTGTTCCTCTCGTTTTCCTTGTTGAGCTGGACGCGGAAGGCCTCCAGCTCGGTGATGTCGGCGTCGTCGTGATTCGTGACGTGCGGAATCACGATCGCGTTGCGGGTCAGCGACGGGCCGGAGATCTTGCGGATGCGCGACATCGCGACGCGCTCCACCGGGCCGAACTTCGAGAAATCGATCACGGGCCACGGCGGCAGGTTCATCCCGAGTCCGGGCGCCGCGGCCGCGGCGGGCGCGGCCGCCGGGCGCGCGCCGCTCGCCATCACGGCCTTCACGTGCTCGCGCACGTCGTCCGGCGTGACGCGGCCCTTCGGCCCGCTGCCCGCCACGTGCTGCAGGTCGACGCCGAGTTCGCGCGCGAACTTGCGCACCGACGGTGACGCATGCGGCTTGGCGCCCGACGCGCCGAGTTCGATCGGCGCCGGGCGCTCGCCCATCTCGGTGTGGAACGCATGGGAACGCTCGACCGCGGCCGGCGCACCCGCTTCCGCCGATGCCGATGCCGATGCCGATGCCGCCGCCGGTGCACGGGTGCCGGAGACGGCGCCGCCTGCTGCGACGGCGCCGGCGATGGCGCGACCGCCGCCGGCGCCGGCGCCGGGGCGGGCGCACCCGCCGCGGCGTCGAGCACGAGCAGCAGCACGCCCTCCGACACCTTGTCGCCTAGCTTGATCTTCAGTTCCTTCACGACGCCGGCGGCCGACGACGGAATCTCCATCGACGCCTTGTCGCTCTCGACAGTGACGAGCGACTGCTCCTTCGCCACCGTGTCACCGGGCTTCACGAGCACCTCGATGACCTCGACTTCCTTGAAGTCACCGATGTCCGGCACCTTCACTTCGACCAGTTGGCCCATCTCCTCGGCCCTTTCTTGTCCGTTGTTCCCGCGTCGTCGTCGGCGCGAGTGTCGCCGTGCCGTGCCTAGACAGTCGCCGGGTTCGGCTTGCTGGGGTCGATGCCGTACTTCTTGATCGCTTCACCGACCTTGGACGCCGGCACCATGCCCTCGTCGGCCAGCGCCCGCAGCGCCGACAGCACGACGTAGTGCCGGTCGACTCTCGAAGAACTCGCGCAGCTTCGCGCGGGTGTCGGACCGGCCGAAGCCGTCGGTGCCCAGCACGCGGTAGTCGCGGCCGCGGGGCAGGTACGGCCGGATCTGGTCGGCGAAGAGCCGCTTGTAGTCGGTGGTGGCGACGATCGGGCCCACGGTCTTCTCGAGTTGCTGCGTGACGTACGCCTTGCGCGGCTTGTCCGCCGGGTGCAGCAGGTTCCAGCGCTCGACGTCGATGCCCTCGCGCCGCAGTTCGGTGAAGCTCGTGACGCTCCAGACGTCGCCCGCGACGCCCCAGTCGTTCCACAGCAGGTCCGCCGCGGCGATCGCCTCGCGCAGGATCGTGCCGCTGCCGAGCAGCTGCACGCGCGGAATCGACCGACCCAGGCCGCTGCCCGCCGGGCCCTCCTGCAGCCGGTACATCCCCTTGAGGATCCCTGCCTCCTGGCCCTTGGTCAGGCCGGGCTGCGGGTAGTTCTCGTTCATCAGCGTCACGTAGTACCAGACGTTCTCCTGGTCCTCGATCATCCGCTTGAGACCGGCCTGCAGGATCACGGCCACTTCGTGCGCGAACGTCGGGTCGTAGCTGACGCAGTTCGGGATCGTCAGGCTCATCAGGTGCGAGTGGCCGTCCTGGTGCTGCAGGCCCTCGCCGTTCAGCGTCGTGCGGCCCGCGGTGGCGCCGAGCAGGAAGCCGCGCGTCTGGCAGTCGCCCGCGGCCCACGCGAGGTCGCCGATCGCGCTGGAACCCGAACATCGAATAGAAGATGTAGAAGGGAATCGAGATGCGGTTCGTGTGCGAGTACGACGTCGCCGCGGCGATCCACGAACTCATCGCGCCCGCCTCGTTGATGCCTTCCTCGAGGATCTGGCCCGCCTTGTCCTCGCGGTAGTACATCACCTGGTCCTTGTCGACCGGCTCGTACAGCTGGCCCTGCGCGGCGTAGATGCCGAGCTGCCGGAACATGCCTTCCATGCCGAAGGTGCGCGCCTCGTCCGGGATGATCGGCACCACGCGCGGCCCGATCGTCTTGTCGCGCACCAGCTGCGTCAGCGACCGCACGAACGCCTGCGTCGTCGAGATCTCGCGGCCCTTCGGTGGTCGGCTCCAGCACGGCCTGGAACGCGTCGAGCGCCGGCACGGCCAGCTTCTCGTCGGCCTTGCGGCGCCGCTGCGGCAGGTAACCGCCGAGCGCACGCCGGTGTTCGTGCAGGTACTTCATCTCGGGCGAGTCGTCGGCCGGCTTGAAGTACGGCACTTCCTCGAGGTCGTCGTCCGGGATCGGGATGGCGAAGCGGTCGCGGAATTCGCGGATCGCGGCGGTGTCGAGCTTCTTCAGCTGGTGCGTCGGGTTCTTGCCCTCGCCGACCTTGCCCATGCCGTAGCCCTTGACGGTCTTGGCCAGGATGACGGTCGGGCGGCCTGTGATCTTCATCGCCGCGGCAGTACGCCGCGTAGATCTTGTGCGGATCGTGGCCGCCGCGGTTCAGGCGCCAGATGTCGTCGTCGGTCATGCGCGACACCATCTCGAGCAGCTTCGGGTCCTTGCCGAAGAAGTGCTTGCGCACGAACGCGCCGTCGTTGGCCTTGAAGTTCTGGTACTCGCCGTCGACGGTGTCTTCCATCACGCGCAGCAGCCGGCCCGTCGTGGTCCCGCGCGAGCAGCGGATCCCAGTACGAGCCCCAGATGACCTTGATGACCTTCCAGCCGTCGCCGCGGAAGCTGCCCTCGAGCTCCTGGATGATCTTGCCGTTGCCGCGCACCGGGCCGTCGAGGCGCTGCAGGTTGCAGTTGACGACGAAGATCAGGTTGTCGAGCTTCTCGCGCGACGCCATCCCGATCGCGCCGAGCGACTCCGGTTCGTCCATCTCGCCGTCGCCGCAGAACACCCACACCTTGCGGCCTTCGGTGTTCGCGATGCCGCGCGCGTGCAGGTACTTCAGGTAGCGCGCCATGTAGATGGCCTGGATCGGCCCGAGGCCCATCGACACCGTCGGAAACTGCCAGAACTCCGGCATCAGCTTCGGGTGCGGGTACGACGTGACGCCCTTGCCGTCCACGTCGCGCCGGAAGTTGTTCAGCTGATCCTCGGTGAGGCGGCCCTCCATGAACGCGCGCGCGTACACGCCCGGCGCGCAGTGCCCCTGGAAGTAGATCAGGTCGCCGCCGAAGTCCGCGGTCGGCGCGCGCCAGAAGTGGTTGAACCCGATCTCCATCAGCGTGTTGACCGACGCGTAGCTGGCGATGTGGCCGCCGAGGTCGCCCTCGCCACGGTTGGCCCGGACGACCATCGCCATCGCGTTCCAGCGGATGTACGAACGGATGCGCTCCTCGATCGCGGCATCCCCCGGCAGCGGTTCTTCCTGGTGCGGCGGGATCGTGTTCAGGTAGGCCGTGTTCGCCGAGTACGGGATGTGCGCGCCTTCGCGGCGCGCCTTGTCGATCAGCGCTTCGAGCAGGAAGTGCGCGCGCTCGGGACCTTCGCGCTCGAGCACCGCTTCGAGGGCGTCGAGCCACTCTCGGGTTTCGGACGCGTCGTCGTCGTTCGCCGCGATGTGGGGAATGGCGGACATTGCTGTCTCCTTGTCTGGATGCCGACCGATGCCGGCCCCGCCCGGAGCGCTACGTTGGTGCCCGGTGCGGTCGTGAAAAACGGACGATAACAGCCCCTTCTCGCTCTTTCAAATAGTGGCGTGCGATTTCTTAATGCGGGATAACGAGAAGGCCGGCGAGAGAGATCGCGACGAACCGCCACCGATAATATGCCCAGCCTCGCGCCGCGGCGAGGCCGCGCGGCACACGACGCGCACGACGATGGACACCACTCCGCCCCCCGCCCCCGATTCCGTCCTGCTCGCCTTCGACCGGATGGCGCGCGCGCGGAGCCGGCGGCCCGAACTCAGTCGCTACGCCTATCCGATCGCCATCGCGCTGCTCGCCGCGCTGCTCGCCGGGCTCGCGTACCTGATCGTCAACGAGGACCGCGAACTGCAGCGCGACTCGCTGAACCGCGACGTCGACACGCTCGTGCAGTCGATCTCGCTGCGGCTCGAGACGATGAGCGAGGCGGCGACCAAGATCGCGCTGAACGTCTCCGACGCCGGATTACAACGACCGCCGCTTCACCTCGGCGACCCGCGAGCTGATGCTCCAGAAGCAGGAGCTGATGCACATGGCCTTCGTCGACGCGCAGCAGCGCGTCCGCTGGTCGGTGGCATCGCCAGGCCCGCTCGGCGACACCACCCGCCCGCCGGACAGCGAGATCGGCGGCGACGAGGTGCGGGCGGCGATCGCGCACGCGCAGAAGTCGCATTCGGCGTTCTTCTCGCCGCCCTACGAGGACGTGTCGGGGCCGGCGGGCGGCGACAACGGCAGCCCGTTCACCGACCTCGTCGTGCCCGTGTTCCGCGAGGATGTCTACCTCGGGGCGATCCTCGCGCGCATTTCGCTGCCGCAGCTGCTGCGCGCCACGGTGAACCTCGAGCTCGCACGCAACTACCGGATCTCGCTGATCGACGATGCCGGGAAGGTGCTGGCGACGTCGACGCTGAGCGAGGCGCCGCCGGACGCCGCGCGCTACGCGGTGCCGATCGCGCTGCTGCCGGACGGGATCGCGATCGAGGCGTCGGCCTTCAAGCAACGTTCGCCGCTGCTCGGCAACGCGCTCGCCTGGCTCGTCGGCGGCCTCTCGCTGGTCGTCATGGCGACGCTCGTCGCACTCGCGCGGCGCGACGTGCGGCAGGCGCGCGTCGAGCGCGTGCTGCGCGCGGAGACGGCGTTCCGGCGCGCGATGGAGGACTCGCTGGCCACGGGCATGGAAGTGATCGATCGCGAGGGCGTCATCCGCCACGTCAACCCGGCCTTCTGCCAGATGACCGGGTGGTCCGCGAGCGAACTCGTCGGTCGCGGACCGCCCTTTCCCTACTGGCCCGCCGGCCAGTACGCCGAGCATCACCGCCAGCTGTCCGTCACGCTCGCCGGCAAGGCGGCTCCGAGCGGCTTCGAATTGAAGGTGCAGCGCAAGGACGGCACGCTGTTCGACGCGCGGATGTACGTCTCGCCGCTGCTGGCCGACGACGGCGAGCAGCTGGGCTGGATGTCGGCGATGGCCGACATCACCGAGCCGAAGCGCATCAGCGAGCAGCTCGCGCTCGCGCACGAGCGCTTCACCACGGTGCTGGAGTCGCTCGACGCGGCGGTGTCGGTGGTGGCCGGGCCCGACGGCGCGGAGCTGCTGTTCGCCAACCGCAGCTACCGCGACCTGTACGCGGCCGACGCGGCCGGCCACCGGCGGCTGCAGGGCGCGCTCGGCACCTCGACCGCGGGCGAGGTGTTCGACGGCGAGACGCAGCGCTGGTTCGACGTGCGGACGCGCGAAGTGCGCTGGGTCGACGGCCGCGACGT
The DNA here is from genome assembly GCA_963841815.1 of uncultured beta proteobacterium. GTDB lineage: Bacteria > Pseudomonadota > Gammaproteobacteria > Burkholderiales > Burkholderiaceae_F > JAOUJD01. Next base: position 67,053 of record CAWJEE010000011.1, read on the forward strand.
GCGCCTGCAGATCGCCACCGACATCACGGAACGCAAGGCCACCGAGGACATCGTGCGCCAGCAGCAGGAGAAGGTGCAGCTGACGTCGCGCCTGATGACGATGGGCGAGATGGCCTCGTCGCTCGCCCACGAGCTGAACCAGCCGCTGACGGCGATCAGCAACTACAGCCTCGGCACCGTGTCGCGCATCAAGGACGGCGGCGCGTCGGTCGACGACGTCCTGCCGGCGCTGGAGAAAGCCGCCGGACAGGCGCAGCGGGCCGGGAACATCATTCGCCGCATCCGCGAGTTCGTGAAGCGCTCCGAGCCGCGGCGCCGGCCGACCCCGGCGGCGCGCGTGGTCGAGGACAGCATCGGCTTCGCCGAGATCGAGGCGACCAAGCGCGGCATCGCGATCCGCACACAGCTGCCGCCGAACATGCCGCCGCTGGACGTCGATCCGATCCTGATCGAGCAGTTGCTGCTCAACCTGCTGAAGAATGCCGTCGAGGCGATGGAAGGCGCGAAGGCTGCGGGTGATCGACCTGGTCGTGCGGCGCGTGGACGACATGGCCGAGTTCTCGGTGATCGACCACGGCACGGGCATTCCCGAGGCGCAGCGCGCCAGCCTGTTCCAGCCCTTCTTCAGCACGAAGTCGGAAGGCATGGGCATGGGCCTCAACATCTGCCGCTCGATCGTCGAGTTCCACCACGGCCGCCTCACCGTAGAGGAAAACCCCGAGGGCGGCTCGATCTTCCGCTTCACGCTTCCGCTTGCCCGTGAGCAGGCGGTCAACGACAATCCGCCCGCCTGAACTGGAGCCGAACGTGACTGAGAACGCTGAATCGCTGGGTGTGGTGTACGTCGTCGACGACGACGACGCGGTGCGCGACTCGCTGCAGTGGCTGCTCGAAGCAAGCCGCTACCGGGTCTTCGGATTCGAGAGCGCCGAGAAATTCCTCGCCGGCTACGACCCTGCCGCCATCGCGGTGGCGATCCTGGACGTGCGCATGCCGGGCATGAGCGGACTCGAGCTGCAGGAGGAACTGATCGCCCGCAAGGCGACCTTCCCGATCATCTTCATCACCGGCCACGGCGACGTTCCCATGGCGGTGAACACGATGAAGAAGGGCGCCGTCGACTTCATCGAGAAGCCGTTCGACCAGGCGGCCCTGAAGGCGCTGGTCGACCGCCTGCTCGTCGCGGCGCGTGAGACCGCGGCGGCCAACGAGCGGCAGAAGCTGAGCGAGGCGCTGCTCGCCAAGCTCACGCCGCGCGAGGAGCAGGTGCTCGAACGCATCGTCGCCGGGCGGCTCAACAAGCAGATCGCCGACGACCTCGGCATCTCCATCAAGACGGTCGAGGCGCACCGCGCCAACATCATGGACAAGGTGAACGCCAACACGGTGGCCGACCTGATGCGGATCGTGCTCTCCGGAGGCGGGCTCAAGCCTTCCTGAAGGAAGGAGGGTTCGACAAAGCTCTCCGGCCGCCTGATGTAGTCGCGGGGAGTGGCCGGTAGCGCTGCCCGCGCCCTGCTGAGGCGGTCGACGCTGCGCGCCGACTTCCCTGCGCTGCTCGACGAGGCCGGCGGCCAACGAGGGCCAACACACGGCACTCGTTGGCCGAAAGCCCCGGCCTCGCCTGCGCTGCTCGGCGCCTCCGAAGGCGCGCGGGCAGCGCTACCGGCCACTCCTTCGAGACGCCTTGCGCATTGCCTACTGAAAGACGACGCTGCTGGACGGCGGGCGGCACCCGGCGGGCGCGCCTTCGGCGGCGGCGAGCAGCGGAGCCGAGGGGCGGCGCGCGTCAGCGCGCTCGTCTTCTGACTCCCGGCGGCGTGTTCGAGCAGAGCGAACGCAGTGAGCGACGCGAGTTCCGCCGGGCGCCCCTCGGCGAGCAGCGGAGCGGAGTCGGCGCGCAGCGCCGACCGCCGTCGCAGGCGCGCCCGCCGGGTGCCGCCCGCCGTCCTCGCCGAGAGCCGAGAGCCGGCCTTCGCAGGGCGATCGTTGGCAGGCCCTAAAATGCCCGGCTGTCTTCGCAGGAGTAGTCCGTCATGACGGCTCGCATCATCGACGGCAAGGCGCTTGCAGCAACGACCCGCGCCGGCCTCGTCCACCGCATCCAGACGCTCACCGCCGCGGGCCACCCGCCGGGCCTCGCGGTCATCCTCGTCGGCGAGGACCCGGCGTCCGCCGTGTACGTGCGCAACAAGGTGAAAGCGTGCGAGGAGATCGGCATCCGTTCATTCTTCACGCGGCTGCCGGCCGAGACGACCGAGTCCGAGCTGCTCGGCCACATCGCCCGGCTGAACGCCGACGCCGCGGTGCACGGCATCCTCGTGCAGCTGCCGCTGCCGAAGCACCTCGACGCACAGAAGATCCTCGAGACGATCGCCTTCGACAAGGACGTCGACGGCCTGCACGCGATGAACGCCGGGCTGACGCTGATGGGCACGCCGCACTTCCGCTCGTGCACTCCGTACGGCGTGATGAAGATGCTGGAGTCGATCGACTACCCGGTCGCCGGCTGCCACGCGGTCGTGCTCGGCCGCTCGAACATGGTCGGCAAGCCGATGGCGATGCTGCTGCTCGCCGCCAACGCCACCGTCACGATCGCCCACTCGAAGACGCGCGACCTCGGCGCCATCACCCGCCAGGCCGACGTGCTCGTCGCCGCGGTCGGCCGGCGCAACCTCGTCACCGCCGACATGGTCAAACCCGGCGCGGTCGTCATCGACGTCGGCACCAACAGGACGCCCGAGGGCAAGCTCGCCGGCGACGTCGACTTCGACGGCGTGAAGGACGTCGCGGGCTGGATCTCGCCGGTGCCCGGCGGGGTCGGGCCGATGACGATCACGATGCTGCTCGTCAACACGGTCGAGGCGGCGGAACGCCGACGTGCAGGCGCATCCGGTAGCGCCGATCGCCTTCCCTGCGGGACGGCGCCGCGCCAGGCCGCCGCCTGCCGCGCTGGAACACACAACACCATGGAACAACAGACGAACCCCCTCCTCGACTTCTCCGGCCTGCCGCGCTTCGACGCGATCGAGCCCGTCCACGTCACGCCAGCCGTCGACGCCCTGCTGCAGCAGGCGCGCGACGTCGTGCGGCAGGTCACCGACCCGAAGACACCGGCTTCGTGGGACGCGATCGTCGAGCCGCTCGACGACGCCACCGACCGCCTCGGCCGGGCCTGGGGCGCGGTGTCGCACCTGAACGCGGTCGTCGACACGCCGGAATTGCGCGAGCAGTACAACGTCAACCAGCCGAAGCTGACGGCGTTCTTCACCGAGCTGTCCCAGAACGAAGCGCTGTACGCGCGCTTCAAGGAACTGGCCGCGCTGCCGGACTTCGCGTCCTGGCCCGCGGCACGACGCAAGGTGGTCGAGAACGAGCTGAGGGACTTCCGCCTCGGCGGCGCCGAACTGCCGGCCGACCGCAAGCAGCGCTTCAAGGAGCTGCGCCGAGCGCGAGGCGCAGGTGTCGACGCGCTTCGCCGAGAACGTGCTCGATGCGATCAACGCGTTCGCGCTCTACGTCGACGACGCGAAGGCGCTCGCGGGCGTGCCGGAAGACGCGGTCCAGATGTTCGCGGAAGCGGCGGCCGCCGAAGGCCGCGCCGGCTACAAGGTCTCGCTGCAGTACCCGAGCTACGCGGCGATCGTCGACTACGCCGACGACCGGGCGCTGCGCCAGCAGCTGTATCGCGCGTACGTCACCAAGGCATCGGAGTTCGGCAAAGCCTGAGTGGAACAACGGACCGCTGATGGTCGAGCTGCTGTCGCTGCGGCAGGAGCACGCGCGACTGCTCGGGTACGCGAGCTTCGCCGAGGTGTCGCTGGTGCCGAAGATGGCCGACCGGCCGTCGGAAGTGCTCGACTTCCTGCGCGACCTCGGGCGCCGCGCCCGACCGTACGCCGAGCGCGACGTGCGCGAAGTCCGCGAGTTCGCGGCCAGCACGAACTCGGTATCGCGGACCTGCAGCCATGGGACTTCTCGTACGCGAGCGAGAAGCTGCGCGAGGCGCGCTACGCGTACTCGGAGCAGGAGCTGAAGAAGTACTTCACCGAGCCGCGGGTGCTGGCGGGCCTGTTCAGGGTGATCGAGACGCTGTTCTCCGTCGCGATCCGCGAGGACGCGGCGCCGGCGTGGCACCCGGACGTGAAGTTCTTCCGCATCGAGGACCTGCAGGGCCAGCTGATCGGCCAGTTCTACCTCGATCTCTACGCGCGCGACCACAAGCAGGGCGGCGCGTGGCAGGACGACGCACGCTCGCGCCGCGGCCGTCGGCCCGGGCTGCCAACGCCGGTGTCGTACCTGACGTGCAATTTCTCGCGGCCGGTCGGCGGCAAGCCCGCGACCTTCCAGCACGACGAGGTGCTGACACTGTTCCACGAGTTCGGCCACGGGCTTCACCACATGCTGACCCGCGTCGACGAACCGTCGGTGTCCGGCATTCACGGCGTCGAGTGGGACGCGGTCGAGCTGCCGTCGCAGTTCATGGAGAACTTCGCCTGGGAGTGGGAAGTCCTGCAGCTGCTGACCGAGCACGCCGACACCGGCGAGAAGCTGCCGCGCGTGCTGTTCGACAAGATGATCGCGGCGCGCAACTTCCAGAGCGGCTTCTACACGATGCGGCAGATCGAGTTCTCGCTGTTCGACATGCGGCTGCACGGCGGCCCACCGCCCGCCACGGAGCGCGACGTGATGGCGCAACTCGACGAGATCCGGCGCGAGGTGGCGGTGCTGCAGCCGCCCGAGTACAACCGCTTCCCGCACGCGTTCTCGCACATCTTCGCGGGCGGCTACGCGGCCGGCTACTACAGCTACAAGTGGGCCGAAGTGCTGTCGGCCGACGCCTACTCTGCGTTCGAGGAAGGCGGCGTGCTCGAACCCGGCGATCGGTCGCCGCTTCCACGACGAGATCCTCGCGGTCGGCGGCAGCCGCCCGGCGATGCAGTCGTTCGTCGCGTTCCGCGGGCGCAAGCCGACGATCGATGCCTTGCTGCGCCACCACGGCATGGTGAACTGAGCCTCGGCCGGCCCGCCGCTCACGCGACCGGCGGCCCGCCCCACAGCCACGCCGCGCCCCGCACGCCGCTCGAGTCGCCGTGCACGTGCTTCGCGAGGCGGGTGGCGACGTGATCGGAGAAGACGTGCTCGCGCCAGAGCCGCGGCACGTTCGCGTACAGGCGATCGACGTTCGACACGCCGCCGCCGAGCACGATCACGTCCGGATCGAGCAGGTTGATGACGCCGGCCAGCGCGCGCGCCAGCCGGGCCTCGTAACGCGCGATCGCACGTCCACGGCCGTTCCGCCCTCGCGCTCGAGCGCCGGGCCGCACAGGTAGGTCTCGATGCAGCCGGCGCGACCGCAGTAGCAGGGCCGCAGCGGGAGGTCGTCGCCGGCCGGCAGCGGCAGCGGGTTGTGGCCCCACTCCCCCGCGATGGCGTTGGCGCCGTCCAGCACGCGCCCGTCCAGACACGATCCCGCCGCCGACGCCGGTGCCGAGGATCACGCCGAACACGACGCGCGCGCCGCGGCCCGCGCCGTCGACGGCTTCCGAGAGCGCGAAGCAGTTGGCGTCGTTGGCGAGTCGAACCGGCCGCCCCAGCGCTGACCTCCAGGTCGCCCTGCAACGGCTGGCCGATGAGGCAGGTCGAGTTGGCGTTCTTCACGAGCCCGCTGACGCGCGAGATCGCGCCGGGAATTCCGACGCCGACGGTGGCACGAGCGCCGGATTCGGACTCGAGCGCAGCGACCAGGGACGCGATGGCCTCGACGGTGGCGCGATAGTCGCCTTTCGGCGTCGGCACGCGCCGGCGCACGCGTTCGCGGCCGGCGTCGTCCATCGCGATGCCTTCGATCTTGGTGCCGCCGAGGTCGATGCCGATGCGCATGAAGCCGATGCTACTGGTTCGGCGACGGCCGTTCGCCGCTCGAAGCTCGCCTTGCCGCCGGTCAACCGCGGACGCGCGCCGCAACGAAACGCGCTTCCGCCTCGATGCCGCGACCTCTAAACTCGCGCCTTCGGGTCGGCACGGTGCTCATTCCTTCGGCCCTCAACACTCTCGCCGCACAGGAACTCCATGAACCGACCTTCCGACTGGCTCCACTGGCCGTCATCGTGATGCTCGCGGCGCGCGATCGCCCAGCGTCGCGCAGGTGGCCGCGCCGCCCGCCGCTCCGGCGGCCGCCCCGGTCGCCACGTCGCCGGCCAAGAAGGAACTGGTGAAGAAGGCCCTGCAACTGCAGCAGGCCGGCATCGAAGGCATCGGTGTCGCCATGGCCAACCAGACCGCGCGGTCAGTTGCTGCAGATCGTCACGCCGGCCATCACGCGCCTGCCCGAGGACAAGCGCCAGGGTGTGGCCACCGAACTGCAGGCGGAGGTGCGGAAGTTCCAGGGCGAGGTGGCGCCGATCCTGCGCGCGAGCGCGACGAAGTGGGCGCCATCGACGCTCGGCACCGCGCTCGAGGAGAAGCTCACCGAGGACGAGCTGAAGACGTTGGTCGCGTGGCTCGAGTCGCCGGTCAGCCGCAAGTATCAGCAGCTCTCCGGAGAGGCGCAGCAGGCGCTGACGCAGAAGATCGTCGCCGAGACCCGGCCGCAGATCGAGCCCAAGCTGAAGGCGCTCGAGCAGGCGATGATGGCCAAGCTCAAGGCGGCATCGGCGGCTCCGTCACCGACGGCGCCGGCGCCGGCCGCGCCGAAACCCGCCGAGTCGTCGCCGAAGAAGTAGCGACGCTCGTCGCGGTCCCAACGTCCACGAAGGAGCCGAGGGCGGCTGCCCGTCCTCGGCGCGGCACCGGCCTATTGGCCTATTAGGAAAATTGAATTGGAGCAAAGATAGTCGATAGCCTCAGACTTCGTCCTGTTCGGAATTCATTCCCCCTCACCAATCGATCCAACAGGACGAAAGCAATGGCAATCATCAATACCCAGGTCCAGCCCTTCAAGGCCCAGGCGTTCCACAACGGCAAGTTCGTCGAGGTCACCGACCAGTCGCTCAAGGGCAAGTGGTCCGTGTTCGTCTTCATGCCGGCGGCGTTCACGTTCAACTGCCCGACCGAGGTCGAGGATGCGGCGGACAACTACCACATGTTCCAGTCGCTCGGCGCCGAGGTGTACATCGTCACGACCGACACGCACTTCGCGCACAAGGTGTGGCACGAGACCAGCCCGGCGGTGAAGAAGGCGAAGTTCCCGCTGGTCGGCGACCCGACCCACACGCTGACGCGGATGTTCGGCGTGCACATCGACGAGGAAGGCCTGGCGCTGCGCGGCACCTTCGTCGTCAACCCCGACGGCGTGGTCAAGACCGCCGAGATCCACGACAACGCGATCGCGCGCGACGTCAAGGAAACGCTGCGCAAGCTGCAGGCCGCGCAGTACGTCGCGAAGAACCCGGGCCAGGTCTGCCCTGCCAAGTGGCAGGAAGGCGCGAAGACGATCGCGCCGTCGCTCGACCTCGTCGGCAAGATCTAGTCATTCCTCGCGTTGAATGCGCCGCCGGCATCCGCCGGCGGCGCTCCCTCTCCCGATTCCTGGACATCCCATGTTGGACGACACCCTGAAGTCCCAGCTTGCCGGCTACCTGCAGCGCCTGACGCAGCCGGTGGACATCGTCGCCTCGCTCGACGAACGCGCCGCCTCGGGCGAGATGCGCGAACTGCTCGACGAGATCGCGATGCTGAGCCCGCTGCTCCGAGTGCGGCACGACGGCACCGATGCGAGGCGTCCGTCGTTCTCGATCAGCCGTGCCGGCCACGACATGGGCGTGCGGTTCGCGGCGATCCCGATGGGCCACGAGTTCACGTCGCTCGTGCTGGCGCTGCTGCAGGCCGGCGGCCACCCGCCGAAGCTCGAGCCTGAGGTCATCGAGCAGATCCAGGCGCTCGAGGGCGACTTCGCGTTCGAGACGTACATGTCGCTGACCTGCCACAACTGTCCCGACGTGGTGCAGGCGCTGAACCTGATGGCCGTGCTCAATCCGCGCATCCGCCACGTCGCGATCGACGGCGCGCTGTTCCAGGACGAGGTCGAGGCGCGCCAGGTCATGGCGGTGCCGGCGATCTACCTGAACGGCCAGCCGTTCGGCTCGGGCCGGATGGAGATCGGCGAGATCCTCGCGAAGATCGACACCGGCGCGGCGGCGCGCGACGCCGCGAAGCTCGCGCAGAAGGACGTGTTCGACGTGCTGATCGTCGGCGGCGGCCCGGCGGGCGCGGCCGCCGCGGTGTACGCCGCGCGCAAGGGCATCCGCACCGGCATCGTCGCCGAGCGGCTCGGCGGCCAGACCCTCGACACGCTCGGCATCGAGAACTTCATCTCGGTCCTCGAGACCGAGGGACCAAGGTTCGCCGCCGCGCTCGAAGCGCACGCGCGCCGCTACGACGTCGACATCGTCGGCGGCCAGCGCGTCGAAGCGCTGCAGCCCTGCGTCCGCGCCAGGCGGCACCGCGACGGTGACGCTCGCCAACGGCGCGCAACTGAAGGGTCGCACGGTGATCCTCTCGACCGGCGCGCGCTGGCGCAACGTCGACGTGCCGGGCGAGCAGGAGTACCGCAACAAGGGCGTGGCGTACTGCCCGCACTGCGACGGCCCCCTGTTCAAGGGCCGGAAGGTCGCGGTGATCGGCGGCGGCAATTCGGGCGTCGAGGCCGCGATCGACCTCGCCGGCGTGGTCGAGCACGTCACGCTGATCGAGTTCGCCGACCGGCTCAAGGCAGACGCGGTGCTCGTGAGCAAGCTCGGCAGCCTGCCGAACGTGACGATCCACACGAACGCGCAGACCACCGAGATCACGGGCGACGGACAGAAGGTGAACGGGCTGCGCTACCGCGACCGCGCCACCGGCGTCGAACACGCGGTCGAACTCGCCGGCGTGTTCGTGCAGATCGGCCTCGTCCCCAACACCGAGTGGCTGCGGGGCACGGTCGAACTGTCGAAGTACGGCGAGATCGTGGTCGACGCGAGGGGTGCGACGAGCGTGCCCGGCGTGTTCGCGGCGGGCGACGCAACGACGACCCCGTACAAGCAGATCATCATCGCGGCCGGGGACGGCGCGAAGGCGGCGCTGTCGGCGTTCGACCACCTGATCCGGCACGGAGAGGCCCCGGCGGAGTCGCCGGCCCCAGCCACCGAGATGGCAGCCGCCTGACGAAAACGAGAGTGCGGTCGGCTCGCGGCAGGCGCGGCCGCCGCGGTCAGATCGAGAGCACCGAGCGGGCGGCGACCCAGGCCAGCAGCGCGATGCTGCCGCCGACGCCGGCGATCGTCGCGCGGATCGAAATCGTGTCGTAGAACTCGAGGAAACGTCGCTCCCGCTTGCGACGGCGCTTCATCCCACTGCTGCTCATGCGGACCTCAGGATCGGTGCGTTGCCACCAATCTTCCGTGAGCTCCCGTGACCGTGGTATGGCCGTTCATCCTTTCCGTCGACCCGGCCCGATGGACGGCGCTCGATGAGGGCGATTCGCAACAGCCGAGCGAAGTGAAGAAGCGCGCACTAACGGCGGCGTCGGTCCCTTGCGAACCGGGATCGCCATCGACAACGCCCAGGTGGGCTGGTACTTGCGAAGCGCAGCCGCCGGATCCGCGAAGACTTCCCGCCTCGCCGCTTCGTACATCGCCTGCAGCATCCCGGCCCCACCGACACGTCCCGGAGCGCCGCCCGCCTTTCCGATGCCCGCCATCATCTCTCCTCTTCCTTCAGTCAACATCGGCGATGAAGGCAGCAAGGGCAAGCTTCGGCGCGCCCTGTCCGTGACTCACGTCAAGGCCGCCCGGAGCAGGCCGGATCGCCAATACTCGCGCCGAAGACGCGGCTCCCGGAAACTTGATCGAGATCAGATTCCAAGAGACCGCGGTTCGCGCCACGTGATCTCGAGCACCGAGCAGTGCGGACCACGCGGCCAGCGCACGACGGCGTCAGCGGTTCAGCGCGGACGCCAGGCGGCGCCGATAGGCGCTGACCACGCTCGGTCGATCGGTCATCAGGTCGAACACGGCCAGGGCGGCCTTCCGGCCATAGTCGTCGCCGAACGCGCGATCACGCGAGACGATCTCCAGCAACTGCTCGAGCGCCGGCTCGAACTGGCCCTGCGCGATCAACTGCCGGGACAGGTCGGCCCGCGCCGGCAGGTCGCCGGGCTGCGCGTCGATCCGTCGGCGCAACTCATCGGCCGAAGGCAGGCTCGCGGCTTGCTCTAGGCTGTCGACGCGCGTCTGCAATGCGCGAAAGCGCGTGCCCTGCTGCGTGAGCGAGGATGTCTTCGCGAGCAGCTCCGCAGCATCCTTCACGTCCTCGGCGCCCGGCGTGGCTTCGAGCAGCAGCCCAGCGAGGTCGAGCCGCGCGTCGTCGTTGGCGGGATCGAGCGCCAGCGCCGCGCGCAGCGACGCCACCGCACCCGCGCGGTCGCCCGCCTCGACGAGCGCGGCCGCCTTGCGGCGTTCGATCTCGCTGGGATTGGGCGCGACGCGATCGATGAAGGCGCGCAGCTGGGACTCGGGCAGCACGCCGACGAAGGAATCGACCGGCCGTCCGTCCACGAAGGCCACTACGTAGGGAATGCTCCGGACGCCGAACTGCGCGGAGAGTTCGGCGTTCTCGTCGGAATTGATCTTCACGAGGCGGAAGCGCCCGGCGCCGTCCTGTTCGAGGCGCTCGAGCATCGGGCCGAGCGCCCGGCAGGGGCCGCACCACGGCGCCCAGAAGTCGACCAGCACGGGGATCTCGTGCGACGCATCGACGACGTCGCGCTGGAAGGTATCTCCGGAGGTGTTCAGCATTGCAGGTTCCTCTTGAACTCTTCCACGAGATGGAGGCGGAAGGCCCCTGCATCAAGGGGCACGCGGCCGGCGTTCGAACCCACTGCCGTCGCATCCCAGGCGTCCGCGCAGCGTGGACGGCGACGTTCCCGTCGCAGCCCTTGGAGAATCCTCCGGTCTCTGCAAAGCTAGGCCTTCACTCCGCGGAGCCGCCCATGGCGACTGAACCGGCCTTCAATCCCGTCCTGCTCGACATTCCGGACCAGTTCGAAACCGGGCGCCTGCTCATTCGCGCTCCGCGGCCTGGTGACGGAACGTTCCTCTTCGCCTCGGTGGTCGAGACGCTCGACGACCTGCGGCGCTACCCGGCCTCGATGCCGTGGGCGATGGAGGAACAGACGCCGGGCCGGACGGAGGAGTACGCGCGCCGCGGTGTGGCGAACTGGATCATCCGCGCCGACTTCCCGATGTTCGCGTTCCTGCGCTCGACCGGTGAGCACGTCGGCAATTGCGGGCTGCACCGATTCAACTGGGCAACGCGGGTGTTCGAGATCGGCTGGTGGTGCCGCCGGCGCTTCCAGGGGCAGGGCCTGATCACCGAAACCGCCCGCGCGGTCACCGAGTTCGCCTTTGCGCACCTCGGCGCGCGGCGCGTCTGGTGCGGAGCCGACGAGGAGAACGCGCGCAGCTGGCGCGTCGCCGAGCGCCTGGGCTTCGAGCACGAAGGCACGCTGAAGAGCGAGCGCTGCGACCCGGACGGCACGCGCCGCACGATGCGGGTGTACGCGACGACCCGCTGAAGGCGTCACGCCGGCATCACGCCGACGCCGCGCCGGGCGCTGCCTCTCGCTGCGGCTGCAACTCCTCGTAGCGCTCGATCGCGGCGCGTGCGTTGAACAGCATCCGCTCGCGGCCCAGGCGGTCGGCCAGCCCGGAGTGCCTCACCGTCTCGAGCACGCCGGGATTCAGGCCCACGAGCCAGACTTCCACGCCCGACTCGGTCAGGCGCTTCTCGCCCTCGATCAGCGACTGCAGGGCCGAGAACTCGAGATCGGGGACGCGGCTCATGTCCAGGGCCATCACGCGCGGAGCGTGCTGCGCGACCAGGTCGCGGATGGTTTCCCTGACGTAATCCGAGTTCACGAAGAAGAGCCGTCCCTCGGGCCGGACGATGAGCAGGCCCTCGAACGTCTCGTCGTCGGGATGCTCGGGGGACAGTGGCCGCAGCACGTCGGCGCCTCGCTTGCGACCGATGACCGACACCCGCGGGTGCGAAGTCTGGCTCGCGAGCCCGATCATCGACACGATGATCGCCACCACGATGCCCTTCAGCGTGCCGAACAGCAGGACGCCGACGCAGGCGGCCAGCGCCCAGCGGAACTCCATCGTGCGGACTTTCCTGATCGCGCGGAACTCGGTCGGCTGGATGAGCCCGACCGAATAGACGATGACCACCGCGGCAAGCGTGGCATTCGGCATCAGGCCCAGCAGCGGCGCCAGCAGCAGCATCGTGGCCAGCGCGGCGCCTGCCGTCACCATCGAGGCGCGCTGCGACTGTCCGCCGGCCGAGCGCACGACCGCGGTCTGCGACGTTCCGCCACCGGCCGGCATCGCACCGAAGAGTGCGCCACCGAGGTTCGCGGCGCCCGTGGCGACGAGCTCGCGATTGGCGCTGATCGCGGGGTCGGCCGGCCGGGCGAAGGCGCGGCCCGCGGCGATGGTTTCCGTGAAGCTCATCAGCGCGATGCCGAGCGCGCCCGGCACGAGTTCGGTGACGAGTTGAAGGTCGGGGAAGGTCAGCGCGGGAAACCCCTGCGGGATCGTCCCGACGATGGAGACGCCCATCGCGTGCAGCCCCAGTAGCCAGGACGCGGCGATGGCGCCGCCCACCGCGACGAGCGGCGCCGGCGAGTGCGGCCACAGCCGCTCCATGCCGATCAGGATCGCGAACGTCGCCGCGGCCACGGCCAGCGTCACGAGCGAAGTTTCGGGCAGGTGCTGCGCCAGGCTCAGCGCGTCGCGAAGGAAGCCTGCCTTCTCGATGTGAAGTCCGAGCAGCTTCGGCAACTGGTCGAGCACGATCACGAGCCCGATGCCCGCCTTGAACCCGGTCAGCACCGGCGCCGAGATGAAGTTGGCGACGAACCCCAGCCGCAGCAATCGCGCCAGCAGCAGCATGACGCCGACCAGCGCCGTGAGCGTCGCCGTGGCCGCAAGCAGCTTTGCCGGATCGCCGTCCGGCACGACCAGCCCCAGCTGCGTTCCGGCAAGGATCGCCAACGTGGTGGTCGAACTGACGCTCAGGACCCGCGAGGAGCCGAGAAGCGCGTAGATCAGCATCGGCACGAAGGCGGTGTACAGGCCAACGGCCACCGGCAGCCCCGCCACCGTGGCGTAGGCCATCGCCTTCGGGAGGACGACGGCGGCGGCGGTCAGCCCTGCGACGACGTCGAACTTCAGCACGTCGGCAGAAGGCGTCAGAAGCGTTCCGGCACGTACTTGAAGGGGTAGTCGACGGCCTTGTACTTGCCGATCTTGCGTTTGGGCAGCTTGATCTTCATCGGCGGCGGGGCCTTGTACGGGACCTGCTTCAGCAGGTGGCTGATCACGTTCAGGCGCACGCGCTTCTTGTCCTCGGAGCGGGCGACGAACCACGGCGCCCACGAGCTGTCCGTCGCCTTGAACATGTCGTCGCGGGCGCGTGTGTAGTCGTCCCAGCGGTCGTAGGACTTGAGGTCCATCGGGGAGAGCTTCCAGATCTTGCGACCGTCGTCGATCCGCGATGCGAGCCGCCGCGTCTGCTCCTCCGGGCTCACCTCGAGCCAGTACTTCAGCAGGATGATTCCGGACTTGACCATCAGCTGCTCGAACAGCGGCACGACGTTGAGGAAGCCCTGCGCCACTTCCTCGGAGCAGAAGCCCATCACCCGCTCGACGCCGGCGCGGTTGTACCAGCTGCGATCGAAGATCACGACCTCGCCGGCGGCGGGCAGGTGCGGCAGGTAGCGCTGCGCGTACATCTGCGACTTCTCGCGCTCGGTCGGAGCCGGCAGGGCGATCACGCGGAACACGCGCGGGCTGACCCGCTCCGTGATCGCCTTGATCGTGCCGCCCTTGCCCGCGCCGTCGCGGCCCTCGAAGACGACGCACACCTTCAGTCCCTTGAGCTGGACCCACTGCTGCAGCTTCACCAGTTCGACGTGCAGCTTCTCGAGTTCGCGGTCGTACTGCTTGCTCGACAGCTTCTCCTTCTTCGCCGGGGCAACCGCCTTGGCGGCCACCTTCACGACGGCCGCCTTCGGCGCCTTGCCGCCCTTCTTGGCCTTCGGACCGGCCTTCACGACATCCTCTTTCTTGCCCATTGCAACCCTCGTTTCCATTCTGTCGTTCACTCGTCGCATCGTGCCCCTGCCGTCCGCCGGAAGCAACGGCCGTGTCGAGATTAGTCAAAGTGACTTAAACCCGTCGCGACCACCCTGCGGCATCATGAAGCCCCGGGGTCATCGGAAGTTCGAACGTGGCGAACTGGTCCAAGTCACTCACGGCGATCGCGGACGTGGGTGGGAAATTCCTGCACCGCGAGCTGTCGCAGCTTGCGTTCAACGAGCGGGTGCTCGCGATGGCGACGCGGGACGACGTGCCGCTTGCCGAGCGCCTGCGCTACATCTGCATCGTTTCGTCCAACCTCGACGAGTTCTTCGAGGTGCGGCTGACCGACCTCACCGAGGAGATGCGCGAGGACCGGACGGGACCGGCCGCGACGAGCTACCGGGCGATCCTGGCGCGGGCCCACGCGCTCGTGCGCCGCCAGTACCTGCGTCTACAACGAACACGTGATGCCGGCGCTTGCCCGGCGCGGCGTGGTGATCCTGCGCAATCCGGACCGCAACGCCGCCCAGCGCGAATGGGTGCGCGAGTACCTGCAGCGCGAGGTCCGGCCGCTGCTGTCGCCGATCGGGCTGGACCCGGCGCATCCGTTCCCGCAGATCGTCAACAAGTCGCTGAACTTCATCCTGCAACTGGACGGCAAGGACGCGTTCGGCCGGCCCTCGGCGATCATGATCCTGAAGGTGCCGCGGGCGCTGCCGCGCGTGATCCCGGTGCCCGCGCCGATCGCCGGCGGCAAGCAGGCCTTCGTGCTGCTGACGTCGATCATCACCGCGCACCTGCAGGACCTGTTCCCCGGACGCACGCTGCGCGGCTTCTCGCAGTTCCGCGTCACGCGCGACTCCGAACTGACGGTCGACGAAGAGGAGGTCCGCAACCTGCGGCAGGCCTTGCGCATGGAGCTGACGCAACGGCACTTCGGCAACGCGGTGCGGCTGGAGGTGATCGAGACCTGTTCGCAGCCGCTGCAGCAACTGTTGCAGCGGCAGTTCCAGTTGCCGACGGAGGCCGTGTTCCGCGTGAACGGCCCGGTCAACCTCGTGCGCGTGAATCAGCTGGTCGACCTGCTGTCGCAGAGCGACCTGCGCTGGCCGCCGCTCTATCCCGCGTGGCCCGGCAAGCTCGCGCGCGGCGCCGACATGTTCGCCGCGATGAAGCAGGGCGACATCCTGCTGCACCATCCGTTCCAGAGCTTCGAGCCGGTGACGGAGTTCCTGCGACAGGCCGGCGCCGACCCGGCGGTGGCCGCGATCCGGATGACGCTCTATCGCACGGGCATCAGCTCGACCGTGGTCGACCTGCTCGAGGAAGCGGCGCGGCGCGGCAAGGAGGTCACCGCGATCGTCGAGCTGAAGGCGCGCTTCGACGAGGAGGCGAACATCAACCTGGCCGAGCGGCTGGAAGCGGTCGGCGTGCAGGTCGTCTACGGGGTGATGGGCCTGAAGACACACGCGAAGCTGACGCAGGTGCTGCGCCGCGAACAGGCGAACGGCGTGTCGGTGCTGGTGCCGTACGTCCACCTCGGCACCGGCAACTATCACTCGGTAACGACGAAGCTCTACACCGACTTCGGCATGCTGACGACCAATCCGGCGATCTGCAGCGACGTCGAGAAGGTCTTCATGCACCTCACCAGCCTCACCAAGGTCGAGCGCCTGAAGCACCTGTGGCTCGCGCCCTTCGCGCTGCACCGCGAACTGCTGAAGGCCCTGGGCCAGGAAGCGGCGGCGGCCGCGGCGGGCAAGCCGGCGCGCGTCATCGCCAAGATGAACGCGCTGACCGACGAGTCGACGATCAGCGCGCTGTACGACGCATCGCGCGCCGGCGTGAAGATCGACCTGATCGTGCGCGGCGGCTGCGCCCTGCGGCCCGGCGTCAAGGGGCTGTCGGAGAACATCCGCGTCCGCTCGATCATCGGGCGGTTCCTCGAACACCATCGCATCTACTACTTCGAGAACGGCGGCGAGCCGCGCGTCTACCTGGCGAGCGCGGACTGGATGGGGCGCAACCTGTTCCGGCGCATCGAGATCGCGTGGCCGGTGCTCGAGCCCAAGCTGGCGAAGCGCGTGATCGAGGAAGGACTGAAGCCGTATCTCACGGACACGATGGAAGCGTGGACTCTCGGGCCGGACGGACGCTACCGCCCGCCACGTCGTCCGAAGGGCGGCATGTGCGCGCAGCACGTGCTGCTCGCCGAACTCGCGATCGACGAGGGCAAGGCCAGGTGACCGACATCGTCCTGTGGCGCCACGCCGACGCCGAGCCCGGCGTGCCCGACCTGCACCGCGCGCTGACGCCCAAGGGGCAGAAGCAGGCCAGGCGGATGGCGCGATGGCTGCACGATCGCCTGCCGCCGACCGCAGTCATCTACGCCAGCCCGGCGAAACGCGCGCAGCAGACCGCGCTGGCGCTCGCGCACCTCGGCTCACGCGAGTTCGTCACGGTCGACGAATTCTCGCCGTCGACCCGGGTCGACGCCGCGCTGGGCGCGCTCCGCGCGACCGACCCGACGCGCACCGTCGTCGTGGTCGGCCATCAGCCCACGCTCGGCGAACTGGTGTCGCGCCTGCTCGGAGCGGACGTCGACGACTGGCCGATCAGGAAGGGCGCGGTGGTCTGGCTGGCCGGCAGGGAGGACGACGAGCGATCGGCACGTGGTCCTGCGTGCCGCGATCACGCCCGATCTCGTGTAGACGCCGCAGGTCTAGCGGACCTTCAGCGCGAAGCGGACGCCCGTCCGCTCCCACAGGATCGCCTCTTCCTCGAGCAGGTAGTGCGTCAGCGGATGCCCGAGCAGCCACTCGCCTTCGATCTCGAAGTCGATCGAACTGCCGAAGCGCAGCGCCAGGTGCGGCAGTTCCACCGGCCGGCGCGCGTGAGCGAGGATCACGGCGAGGCGCAGCGCGAGGATCTTCGCCGCGCGGGCGCGGTCCTGCAGCGCGTCGGCGATCTTCTTCAGGTTGCCGCGCTGCGCGAGTACCAGCGTCGCGATCCGTTCCTGGTCCGTGGTGGAGAAGCCGGCCAGGTCGCTGTTCTGGACCAGGTAGGCCGAGTGCTTGTGATAGTCGCCGTGCGAGATCGCGAAACCGACCTCGTGCAGCATCGCGGCCCAGTGCAGCCGGTTGACCATCTCCTCCGAAGCCCGCGGCTCCAGCGCGGCGTACAGCGCGAGCGCCAGTCGGCGCACGCGTTCGGCCTGCTCGCGGTCCACGGCGAAGCGCTTCAGCACGCGCTCGACGGTCGCATGCCGGACGTCCTTGTGCTCGCGCCGCCCGAGCAGGTCGTACAGGACACCGACGCGCAAGCCACCGCGCGCCGGCTTCATCGACGTCACGCCCAGCGTGTCGAAGACGGCGGACAGCACCGCGAGTCCGCCGGCGATCACGGACTGGCGGTCGGGCTTCATGCCGGCGAGCCGGATGCGGCCGACCTCGCCCGCTTCCAGCACGGCGCCGCGCACGCGCTGCAGCCCGTCGGCCGTGATGGTGCCGTCGCTCCAGCCCTCGGCGCGCAGGATCTCGGACACCGCGCCGACCGTCCCGCTCGAGCCGTACGCCTCGCTCCAGTTGGCGCTGCCGAACAGCGACACCGCTTCCTCGATCTCGGCCGCCGCGGCGACCTGCGCCCTCTTCAGCGCGGGACGATCGATCCGGCCGTCCCTGAAGAAGCGCAGTGAGGTGTTGACGCAGCCGACCTTGAAGGACTCCGCGCTCGACGCCGTGAACCCCGTGCCGACGATCATCTCGGTCGACGCGCCGCCGATGTCGACGACCAGCCGCGGCTGGTCGGTCAACGGCAGCTCGTGCGAGCAGCCCTCGAAGATCAGCCGTGCCTCTTCGCGCCCGGAGATCACTTCGATCGGATACCCGAGCGCGTCCTGGGCTTCGAGCAGGAACTCGTCGACGTTGTGCGCCTGCCGCAGCGTCTGCGTGCCCACGGCGCGGACGTGCTCAGCGCCCATGCCGCGCAGGCGCTCGTTCATGCGCGCGAGCGTGTCGACGGCGATCGCGATCGCCTTCTTGCTGAGCCGCCCTTCGCCGTCGAGCCCGGCGGCGAGGCGAACGGTCTCCTTCCAGTAGCCGACGCGGGCGATGTGGCTGCCTTCGACGCGCCCGATCTCGAGGCGGAAGCTGTTGGAGCCGAGATCGACGGCTGCGAGCTGCATGGACGCGGCGGAGTTGCGGGGCCGGAGCGAGGGATCGAGGGAACCGTTAAGGACGCTCGAGTGTATCAACGGCATCCGTCAGTTCGCGGCCGCGGCCTTGCTCCCGGTCAGGGTTCGGTGCGTGGCGTGGCGCGCCCGTTGTCGCGCGCGACCACCGACGCGCCGACGGCCGGTCAGCCGAGGAACTCCTCGACTCGGGCGCCTTCGAAGGCGAGCGCCGCCACCTGCGCCTGGCTCAGCCGCTCGCCGGCCTTCAGCCAGTCGTCGACCGACGCGCCGGCACCGGCGGACTTCGCGAGGTCGATCAACTGGTCGCGCATCCGCACGTCGATGAGACACGCGTTCGACGTCTCCTTCGACAGGACGTACCACGTGTAGCCTCCGATCAGGGCACCGCGCTGCGCCTCGCCGCGTCGCGCGTGATGCAGGGCGGCCGCCATCAAGGGCTTGTAGGGCGCGGCTCCGCCGCTCGGACTGAGGTGGTCGAACCCCTCGCGCGCCAGCGACAGCACGTCGACGTCGTCGCCCCGCAGGGCCAGCGCCACGGCATGCAGCGCACGCGGCATCGCCCTGTTGTACGGCGCCCTCAGCCGCTGCAGGCCGTCGAGCACGCGCTGCAGGGCGTCGATCGCGGCGTCGAAATCGCCCGTGTCGAGCAGGACCAAGGACAGGTTGTTCAGGGCCATGTACTCGCCGAACTCGTCGCCGTTGCGCCGGTACAGTTCGGCCTGGCGTCCATACGCCGCCTTGCCTGCCGCAAAATCGTGGAGTTCCAGGGCACGGTTGCCGTGGACCATCGCCAGCACGGCTTGCAACCGCAGCGGAGCGTCGTCGCCGATTACCGCGGTCGCTTCCTGCAGCGCTTCGGCGGTTCCCGGAAAGTTGCCGCGCGCGCTACCGATCGAGGCCACGCGGCAGAGGGCATCGCCAACCCGGTTCTTATCACCGAGTTGCCGATAGAGCTCCGCTGCGCGCCGCGCGGCCTGCAGCTTCTCGTCGCGCGCCGAGAAGCCCTGGATGTTCGCGACCGCGAGGCAGAAGGCCGCTTCGACGTCGGCCGGCAGGTCAGCAGGCAGCGGCCACAGCCGCATCATCCGCTCGAAGCCTTCGGCCGGCACGTTGTTGCCGGTCCACACGAACCATCCATGTCCGAGCAGGCGAATCGCGAGCCCGGGATCGCCCTCGGGACTCATGGCCCAGTCGACGGCGGCCCGCAGGTTGCCGAGTTCAGCCAGTTGCCGGAGGCGGGCAGCGTAGGGAGCCGTCCAGCGCGCCTCGTCTTCCGCGGCCAGGAAGTTGATCAAGGCCTCGGCGTGCCTGCGCAGCATCGCGTCCGATTCGCCCGCCGCGCCCAGCTGCTCCAGCGCGAACGCGCGGGTCGGCTCGAGCAGGCGATAGCGCGGCTCGCCCTCCCCTTCGGCGATCACCAGCGACTTGTCGATCAACTGCGCGAGGAGGTCGAGAACCTGCCACTGGTCGACGTGCTCGTCGCAGGCAACGCCCTGCGCGAGTTCCAGCCTAAACCCGCCCGCGAAGACGCCGAGCCGCCGGAACACCGCGCGTTCTTCGTCGGACAGCAATCCGACGCTCCACTCCAGCGCCGCGCGCAGCGTCTGGTGCCGGCGCAGCTTCATCCGTGCGACACCGGTCAGCACGTTGAACATCTGGTCGAGGCGCGATTGCAGGCCGACGACGCCCAGCAGCGGAACGCGCGCGGCCGCCAGCTCGATCGCCAGCGGGATCCCGTCGAGACGGCGGCAGATGTCGATCACCGCCTCGACGTTGTCCGGGCCCAGGCGAAAGCGCGGATCGACCGCATGCGCGCGCGCCACGAACAGCGCCACCGCGCCGTTCCGTGAAGCTTCCTCCGGGTCCGTCGTCGACGGCAGCGCGAGCGAACCGAGGCGAAACACCTGCTCGTCGGCGCACTTGAGCGACTCCTGCGACGTGATCAGCAGCCGCACGCCGGGCGCCTGCGCGCGCATCAGCGCGATCAGGGGCGCGACGGCCTCGGCGAGGTGCTCGCAGTTGTCGAGCACCAGCAGCAGCCGCTGCTTTGCGAGCAGCGGCGGCGAGCGCGTCGTGCGCGGGACGATTGCCCGGCAGCTGCAGCCCCATCGCGCCGGCGATGGCAGCGGGCATCTGCGTAGCGTCGTTGATCGGCGCCAGTTCGACCCACCAGCGGCCGTCGGGCGCGTCGAGCGGGTCCGCGGCCGCGAGCGCGAGCGCCAGCCGCGTCTTGCCGATGCCGCCGGCGCCGACGATCGACACCACCGGGCACCGCCGCATCAGGCCGACCACTTCGTCGAGATCGTCGTCCCGGCCGAACAGCGGAGCGGCGACAGGGAGGTTGGCGCGCGGCGCATCCGCACCCGGCTCCGGTCCGCCCTCGCCCGCCGATGCAGGGGAAGGGCGCGCGGCCCGGCCTGGCGCACCCAGCGCCAGCGTGAACCGGTAGCCGCGCCCCGGGATCGTCGCGATCGCGGACGGCCCCAGCACCTTGCGCAGGCTGCTCACCTGCACCTGCAGGTTGTTCTCCTCGACCACCAGGCCGGGCCACACGAGGTCGAGCAGCTCGTTCTTGCCCACCACCCGCTCGCGCCGTTCGTAGAGCGCCATCAGGAGGTCGAACGCACGGGCGCCGAGCGCGGCGGGCTGGCCGCCGACGAGCACCTGCCGCTCCGCGGGGCGGATCTCGATGGCGTCGAAGTGCTGGTCGTCGGGCATGGCGCGTGTCGTGCGAGTGGTCGGTGAGCAAAGTCTGCGCAAGCCGGACGGGGGCGGCAAGGGGCGGAGCGCCCCCGGCGGTGCATTTCAGAACGTTTAAGGCGCTCCTTCAGCGCGGCTTCAGTGCTTTCCAGAACGCTCAAGGACTGAAGCGAAGGGCGCCGCGCACAGTGCGGCCATCGACAACGCAGCACCGATCCCCGCCGTCAGCCAACCCAAGGAGCCCACCATGAACCGTCCCTTCCGCCCCGTTTCGAAACTGTCCAGCGCCGTTTCCGCCCTCGCCGCCGTCCTCTCGACGGTCGTGATCCTGAGCGGCATCGGCGGACTGGCCGAGCACTACGGCAGCCAGGCCCAGGTTGCCACGACCGACGCTACCGCGCCGCGCGCCTGACACCGCGCAGGCCGTCCGGCGACCCGCCGCACCAGGCGAATACACGCACCCGCTGTCATCGACAGCCAACCCGCTCCCCTTCCGGGAGTCATTCACCACGAAGGAGAAGTCCATGAAGAAGCTCGCTACAGCGTTGATCGGAATGTCCATCGCCGCTGCGACGATCGCGCAGGCCGATGAACCGGCCAGCACGGCAATGGCGCTCGGCGCCGCTTCGGTCGGCGCGTTGCAGGAGTCACGGGCGCTGCCCGGCTACCCGGTGTCCGCCCTGCGGGAACGCGAGCACTACGGACGTGTGATGCTCGGCTACGACGTCGCCGCCGACGGTACGGTGACCCGCGTGCAGGTCCTGTCCGCCTATCCGGTGCAGGTCTTTACCCGGGCCGCAACCCAAGCGGTGGCGACGTGGCGCCTCGACCCCGGGCACGCCGGCACCCGGAAGGTCGAGTTCACGTTCAAGGCGGATTGATTGCAGGGCCGGCCGCGGCGACGCCGTCGGCGGGCTGTCCGCGCTCCCCCGAGGCGACAGCCCATCTGCCTTGCGGCGCGGCGTTCCGCAGCAGGCATGGTCGACGCACCGGCCTGGGCTGCGCGGCACGTCACACGGCGCGGAGATGGCAGCAAGGACGTTCGCTGGTCGAGGGGATCGCGCGCGCGCGCGGCACTCCCGCTAGACTGCCTCGACCCTCAGGAGGCCCCATGAAGATCCGTGCCGTCGCGTTCGTCGCCCTGCTCCTCCCGCTCGCCGCCGTCGCGGCGCCTAACGCGGCCGAGGGCCACAAGCTGGTGCAGCAGCACAAGTGCGAGGCCTGCCACGAATCGAAGGTCTACGGGCCGCCGGGGAGCATCTATACCCGCAAGGACCGCAAGGTCACGAGCTGGGAGAAACTCAAGGCGCAGGTCGCGGGCTGCAGCACGATGCTGAACCTCGGTCTCTTCCCCGACGACGAAGAGAGCGTCGCGAAGTACCTGAACGACACCTGGTACAAGCTGCCGGTGAAGTGACGGCGGCATACGCCCCGGAACCCTCCGCCGGCCGGCACGTTCACTTCGACCCGCGCCGGCCACGCGCCGAGTCCTGCCGGGTCAGCAACCCAGCTGCGCGGCGAGATCGCCGAAGTCCGACGCAGCGAAGTCCCACCGGTCAGACGGCGCCAGGTCCGTGGCCTGCGCCGGACCGTGCTCGGTCGCGCGCAGCACGAAGGCCGTGACCAGCCCGCACGCGCGCGCCGCCGCGAGGTCGTTGTTGTGCGCGGCCACCAGGCACACCTGTTCCGGCCGCAGCCCGAGGATGTCGGCCGTCCGCAGGTACGCCTCCGGCTGCGGCTTGTACGCGCCCGCGACCTCGGCGCCGAGGATCGCGTCCCACGGCAGCCCCGCGCGCTTCGCCATGTTCAGCAGCAAGGCGACGTTGCCGTTCGACAGCGGTGCGACGACGTAGCGCGCCTTCATGCGCAGCAGCCCGGGCACGGAGTCGGGCCACGGGTCGAGCCGGTGCCAGGCATGGTTCAGCTCGTCGAGTTCGGCGGTGTCGACCGAACCCAGGTCGACGCCGTGCTCGGCGAGGACCGCGTCGAGGTTCTCGCGATGGAGCACGTCGAGCCGGGTGAACGGCCGGCGCCCGGAACGGCACTCCTCCATCGCCGGCTGGTAGCGGCGCCGCCAGGCATCGGCCAGCGCGTGCGGATCGACTTCAGCGCGGCCATGCCGCTGCAGGAAAGCCGCGAGGTCGCGCGCGACCCCTTCGCGCCAGTCGACCACCGTGCCGAACACATCGAAGACGAGCGCTTTCAGCGACGCCATGTGTCACCTCCTCGGAGGACGGCGTCGAGCTTACCCCGCCATCAACGCATCGCTGCGGAAGTAGTCGACATCTCTCCACGCCGCGTGCTACGTCACACGCGACGCGCCGGCTGCGCCGCACCACGGCGCCCGCCGCGCCCGCGCCGGTCGATCTCGAGCTCGCGCGGCACTTCGTTGCGCAGCCAAGCCACGAATGCTTCCGTCGGCGCGCGTTCGGCCGTTTCGGCGATGTCGAGGTAGAACCCGCCGACCAGCGCGGTGCTCTTGCCACCCAGTGGCGCGACCAACCGTCCCTCACGCAGGTCGTCCGTGAGGTGCGGCCACTTGCCGATGGCGACGCCGCTGCCCTTCCGCGCCGCCTCGATCGCCTGGTCATAGTGCGAGAAGCGCATCCACCCCGAGCCGCGCACGTTCTTCAGGTGCATCGCATTCGACCACTGTTCCCAGTCGTACCACGCGCGCCCGTACAGCACGGTCTCGAAGTCGATCAGCACGTGCCGGGCGAGGTCGGCGACTTCGCGCAGCGGGTTGCTCCAGCTGCGCGCGAGCGACGGCGCGCAGACCGGGAACTGCAGGTAGTCGAAGATCTTGTCGGGCGACGGCACCGGCATCTGCAGGGTCGCGAAGCGGATCGCGATGTCGATGTCGTCGCGCTCCAGGCCCACGGCGTCGTTCGTGGCCACGACGCGCAGGTCGATCTCCGGATGCGCCCTCTGGAAGCCGGGCAGGCGTGGAACCAGCCAGGTGGAAGCGAGGGCGACCGTGGTGGTCACCGAAAGCGTGCGCCAGGGACCGACGAGGCGCTGTGTCGCCGTGTCGATCAGCGCGAGTGCGTCGTCGACTGCGCGGAACAGCTCGGCGCCTGCGGCAGTGAGTTGAAGGGACCGGTTGACGCGGCGGAACAGCGGCTTGCCGAGCTGGTCCTCCAGTGCCTTGACCTGATGGCTCACGGCGGACTGCGTGATGAACAACTCGCGGGCGGCATGCGTGAAGCTCAGGTGTCGAGCCGCCGCGCGGAACCCGCGCAGCAGGTCGAGCGACAGGCGAGGAACACGTTGCCGGTCCATGAGTTCCGCTCATGCCACGTTGAAGAATTGATCGTTTGAGGGGTGCAGGCGCGCAGCAGAAGAATGCAGTCACTGTAGTCCACGGCCCTCCCGTGGCCAACCTCGCAAAGGAGCGATGCCATGACCAGTTCTCAAACCCGCTCGACCCGCGCCGCCTTCTTCGCCGCCGTGGTTCTCGTCGCGCCGGCCGCCATCGCGGCCCACATCGTGGGCAGCTGGCAGGACAGCGCCATCGGCGTTCACGACGGTCGCTACGTCGCGGGTGGAAGGGTCTACGGCACGCTCGACGCGCTCGAAGCCGCCGTGCGCGCATCGCGCCCGGCGACGCTGCTGATCGTGTCGTGCACGCCGGCCGCCACACGGTCGTGGCTGGCCGTTGTGCCCCGGTTCGACGACCTGCCGTTGCATCTGGACGTGTCGGACGGCTCGTCGCCCGCGTGCGAAGCGACGATTCCCGTCAGCGCCTCGAGCGGCGCTGCGCCGGCCGGCATCGAGCCCGCGGTCCAGCAGTACTGGGATCGACGCATGCCGTAGCGCCGACCGATGCGAATCGAGGAACGCGGGCGGACTCGCGGATCAGCCAGGGAGATCGGCTATAAAGCGGCACTGACGAATCCGCCCGGGCCCGCAGCGCGCGTTGCGGATGCCCTTCCCGATGCCGCTGACGCTCGCCACCTGGAACGTGAACTCGCTGAAGGTCCGCCTTCAGCACCTGCTCGACTGGCTCGGCAAGCACGCCGTCGACGTCGTGTGCCTGCAGGAGACCAAGCTGCCCGACGACAAGTTTCCCGTCGACGTGCTGCAGCAGGCGGGCTACGAGAGCGTGTTCACCGGGCAGAAGACCTACAACGGCGTGGCGATCCTGACCCGCCGCGCGACAGTCGGTGTGGCCGAGGACGTGCAGGCGAACCTGCCGAACTTCCAGGACGAGCAGAAGCGGCTGATCGCGGCGACCGTGGCCGGCGTGCGTGTCGTGTGCGGATACTTCCCGAACGGCCAGGCGGTGGGCAGCGAGAAGTACGACTACAAGCTGCGGTGGATCGCCGCGCTGAACGACTGGCTGCGCGAGGAACTGGCGCGCTCACCGCAGCTCGCGCTGCTCGGCGACTACAACGTCGCACCCGAAGATCGCGACGTGCACGACCCCAAAGCATGGGAAGGACAGGTGCTGTTCTCCGAACCGGAGAAGCAGGCGTTCCGCGACCTCGTCGCGCTCGGCCTCGTCGACAGCTTCCGCCTGTTCGAGCAGCCTGAGCGCAGCTACTCGTGGTGGGATTACCGGATGCTCGCGTTCCGCCGCAAGATGGGGCTGCGGATCGACCATATCCTGCTGTCGACGGCCCTCGCGGCGCGCTGCACAGCATGCACGATCGACGTCGAGCCGCGCCGCCTCGAGCAGCCGAGCGACCACGCGCCGGTGATCGTCACGCTGCAGTAGTCGCACCCACCGGCTTCCGGGTGCTCAAGGGCGTTCCCGCTGCCGGAGGCGCGTCCAGAACGCCCAGCCGCGGTAGCAAGGCCACAGGAGCCAGAGGGCCCAGAAGGGCGCCGACAGCACCAGGCCGAGCGCGAAGCCGCTGCCTTCGCGGTCCTCGCCGAGCAGGCCCGTGCCGACGACGGCCCAGGTGACCCACAGGAACCAGCCCCACCGCAGGGCGGTCGGGCCGGGATCGGCGGAGAACAGCGGACGTGCCATCGGGCCAGATTAGCCGACCCGGGCGCGAGTCGCTCAGGCCTTGTCGGCGGGCTGGCGCGACAGCACCGTCGCGCCGTGCCGCCGGCGCTTGAGGCGCCGCTCGAACGCATCGAGATAGGTGTAGATCACCGGCACCACGACCAGCGTCAGCAGGGTCGAGGTGATGACGCCGCCGATGATCGCGCGGCCCATCGGCGCCTGCTGCTCGGCGCCTTCGCCCAGGCCGATGGCGAGCGGCAGCATGCCGAAGATCATCGCCCCGGTGGTCATCAGGATCGGCCGCAGCCGCGTCTGGCCGGCGGCGAGCAGCGCGTCGTCGCGGGCCAGTCCGTCGCGCTGGCCCTTGTTCGCGAAGTCCACCAGCAGGATCGCGTTCTTCGTCACGAGGCCCATCAGGAACACGATGCCGATCATCGAGAAGATGTTCAGCGTCGTGCCGGTGAGCAGCAGCGCGAGCATCACGCCGACCACCGACAGCGGCAGCGAAGCCATGATCGCCAGCGGCTGGATGAAGCTGCCGAACTGCGACGCCAGCACGATGTAGATGAAGATCACGGCGAGCGCGAGCGCGCCGAAGATCGCCGAGTTGATCTCCTGCTGCTCCTTGATCTGCCCGCCGACGTCGAACCGCAGCCCCGGCGGCAGTTCGTAGGCCTTGACCAGCGCCTGCACTTCCTTGCCCGCGTCGCCGGCCGGGCGGCCCTGCACGTTCGCGAACATCGCGACCCGGCGCTGCAGGTCCTGGCGCCGGATGTTCTCGGGGTTGAACGTGCTCTCGATGGTCGCGACCGCGCGCAGCGGCACGATCTCCGGCGTGCCGTCCGGCAGCAGCCGGCTGGTCGAGATGTTCAGGTTGGCGATGTCGTCGACCACCGTGCGGCTGGCGCGCGGCAGCTGCGTGATCACCTCGTAGTTCTGGCCGTCGGGCGCGAGCCAGTAGCCGGAGTTCTCCCCGCCCACCATCGCGCGCAGCGTGGTGCCGAGCTGCATGTGCGTGATGCCGTACTCGGCCGCCAGTTCGGGCTTCAGGCGGATCGACAGCGCGGGCGTGCCCTCCTTCACCGTGATCTCGATGTCGGTCACGCCCTGGATCTTCGCGACCTTCTCCTTCACGTCGAGCATCACGCGGTTCATCTCGGCGTCGTTGTTGCCGAGCAGGGCGACGTAGATCGGGCCGCCCCATCCGACGCGCAGGTCGACGCCGGGAATGCCGGCCACCCGCTTGCGGATCGCCTGCTCGACCTGCTTCTGCGTGCGCGCGGCGTTCGGCGCGCGGCACCAGCTTCAGGTTGATGCGCGCGGTGTTCTTGCCGCCGTCGGTCGCGATGCCGGTGTTGAGCGTCTCGATCTCCGTGAATTCGCGCAGCACCTCCTCGACGCGCTTCACGCGTTCGTCGGTGTACTCGAGGCTCGAGCCGACCGGCGTGGTGAGGCGCACGCTGGTGAACCCCTCGTCGCTCTCCGGCATCATCTCCGTGCCGACCAGGCCGGCGATCGGGATGCTGGCGAGGAAGCTCGCGGTGGCGATCGCCAGCGTCGTCTTGCGGTGCGCCAGCGCCCAGCGCAGCAGCGCGTCGTAGATCGCGTGCAGCTTGTCGACGAGGTGGTCGAAGCGCGTCAGCACCGGGCCGATCACGCGCACGTTCTTCGCGCCCTCGGGCGGGTCGCGCCACACGGCCGACAGCATCGGGTCCAGCGTGAAGCTGACGAACAGCGACACGAGCACGGCGACGACCACGGTCATGCCGAACGGGTAGAAGAACTTGCCGATGATCCCGCTCATGAAGGCGATCGGCACGAACACGGCGACGATCGAGAAGGTCGTCGCAAGAACCGCGAGGCCGATCTCGTCGGTGCCCTCGCGGGCCGCGGTGTAGTGATCCTTGCCCATGCGGATGTGCCGCACGATGTTCTCGCGCACGACGATGGCGTCGTCGATCAGCAGGCCGATGCACAGCGACAGCGCCATCAGCGTCATGTAGTTCAGCGTGAATCCGAGCGCGTAGATCGCGATGAACGTCGCGATGACGGCGATCGGCAGCGTCAGCCCCGTGATGACTGTGCTGCGCCACGACCCGAGGAACAGGAACACGATCAGCACGGTCAGCAGCGCGCCCTCGACGATCGTGCGCTTGACGTTGTCGACCGACTGCTGCACGAAGTCGGACATCGCCCACAGCAGCTTCAGCTCGGCGCCGGCCGGCAGCTGCTTGCCGATGTCGACCGCGGCGGCCTTCAGCGCCTGGCCGACCTCGACGATGTTCGCGTCCTGCGTCTTGAAGATGTAGACGCCGACGGCCGGCTGGCCGTTCACGCGGGTCAGCGACTGGCGCTCGCGCTCGGCATCGCGCACCTCCGCCACCTGCGACAGCAGGATCGGCGTGCCGTTGCGCCGCGCGACGATGATGCTGTCGAACTGCCTGGGCTCCGACAGGCGGCCGTCGACCCGTACGATCGCCTCCGCGGTCGCGTTCGAGATCGTCCCCACCGGCACCGCCACGTTGGCGTTGCGCAGCGCCTGCACGACCGTGTCGACCGTCAGGCCGAAGGCGGTCAGCTTGGCCGGATCGACCCGCACCTGGATCTGCCGCGTCACCGTGCCGCCCAGCGCGACGCGGCCGACGCCGTTCACGCGCTCGAAGCCCTTCTGCACGATCTGCTCGGCGGCGAGCGTCAGTTCGCGCTGCGTCTTGTTGGTGCCGACCAGCGTGTAGGTCGCGACGGGCTGGTCGTTCTCGCTGCCGCCGCGCTCCACGATCGGATCCTTCGCGTCGCGCGGGAACCCGGCGCGGATCTGCGCGAGCTTGTCGCGGATCTCCTGCGTCACGCGGGTCGTGTCGACGTCGAGCCGGAACTCGACCCAGGTGTACGAGATGCCTTCGTACGAGGCGGAGAGGATCCGCTTGACGCCCGCCACGGTGTTGACGGCGTTCTCGACCGGCTTCGTGAGGTCGTTCTCGACCTGCTCGGGCGACGCGCCCGGATAGACCACCCGGATCGACACGGTCGGCGGGTTGATGTCCGGCATCGGCTCGACGCCGAGCTTGTTGTAGGCGAACAGCCCCAGCACGGTCAGCGCGACCATCACCATGGTCGCGAACACCGGGTGATTGATCGAGACTCGCGTCATCCACATGGCGCGAGTCCTAGTTGGAGCGCGGCGGGATCACCGGCGCGTCCTGGCCGGCGACGCGCGCCTCGCCGATCCCGCCGATGACCTTCGCGGCGAGGCCGTCCTTCAGGTTGTCGAACTTGGTCGCGATCACCGTGTCGCTGGCCGTCAGCCCGCCGGTCACCTCGACCATTCCGGGCGCGCTCGTCGCGCCGCCCCACGTCGACCAGGCGACGGACCAGCTTGCCGTCGACGAGCGTCCACACGAACGTCGTTCCGTTGTCGACGCGCAGCGCGGAGATCGGAAGCGCGGGCACCTCGGCCTCGGCCGACGTGACGAGCGCGACGCGGGCGAACATGCCTGCGCGCAGCAGCGAATCCTCGTTCGGCAGCGACACGTAGACGTTGATCGTGCGCGTGCCCGGCTCGGTGCTCGGGTTGATTCGCTCCACGCGCCCCGCGAACTTGCGGCCGGCGATGCCCTCGATCTCCACCTGCGCCGGCATGCCCGTTCTTAGCTGGGCCACGTCCGACACCGGCACCTGCGCCTGCACCTCGAGCTGCGACAGGTCGACGATCGACAGCAGCGGCGCGTCGAAGGCGACCTTCTCGCCCGACTGCACGTTGCGCTTCGCGACCGTGCCGGCGATCGGCGCGCGCACGACCGCGTCGCCCATGAGGATTTGCGTTTGCTCGAGCTGCGCGCGAGTTGCAGCAACAGCGGCGAGCTGCGCCTGGTACGCACTGTCGGCGGTGTCGAACGCGTTCTGCGAGATGAAGTTCTGCTTGACGAGCTGGGCGTTGGCCTGGCGCGTGCGCTCGGTGGTCGCCAGCTGGGCCTTGGCGGACTCGTGGGTCGCCGTGCGCTCGGCGAGCTGCGCGCGCAGCTGCGCGGTGTCGAACTCGGCGACCGCCTGCCCGGCGGCGACCCGATCGCCCTCGCGCACCAGCACGCGCCTGACCTCGGCGGACAGCTTGGCGCGCACCGTCGCCTGCGACATCGCCTGCACCGAGCCCGGCAGCGCCAGTTCGACGGCGAGCCGCTTCGGCTGCAGCTTCACGACGTCCGCCGCGGCGAACTCCAGCGGCGGCTGTTCCTTCTTCTTGCTCGCGGCGGCCTGCTCGGAGCGCTTGTTGATCGCCAGCGCCGCCGCGCCACCGATGGTGGCGACGGCGAACACGCCCACGATGGCCAGCCACCACCTTGCCTTCTTCGTCATCTTCTTGTCCCCCGGAGCCGGCGCCGAATGTGGCGGGCTCGCGCGCGCTCGTGGCACGGGCGCCCAGTGAATCGACAGGGCGCGATTATCCGTCCCGGGTGACGAAATGCCCCGCGATTGCGACGAAGTGCGGGGCGGGGCGACGAAGTGCACGCGCCCGGGACGAACGGAGGCGCACCCGGCGAGGCCGTGCCGGGCGCTCCTCAGTCCTCGAGCTTGAGGTCCTGGATCTTCCGGGTGATCGTGTTCCGGCCGACCCCGAGGCGCGTGGCAGCGTCGATGCGGCGCCCGTGGGTGTGCCGGAGCGCGGCGCGGATCACGGCCGCCTCGAAGTCCCGCGTCAGCGCGTCCATGACGTCGGGCACGCCGGCCTGCAGGCGTCGCTCGACCTCGCCGGTCAGCTGCGCAATCCAGTCCGCGCCGCCTGCGAGCACCGGCCCGGCCGCCGGCGCGGGCGCGCCTCCGGCCGCCGCCGCTCGCGCGCCGCTGGCCGGCGCGTCACCTGCCGTCAGCCAGTTGCCCTCCCGCGCGTCGAGCGGCAGGTCCTCGACCTTCACGACCTGCGCCGGCGCCAGCACCGTGAGCCAGTGGCACAGGTTCTCGAGTTGCCGCACGTTGCCGGGAAACGGCATCTGGGCGATGTACTGCAGCGCCTCCTCCGACAGCTTCTTCGGCTCGACGCCGAGTTCGCGCGCGCTCTTGGCCAGGAAGTGCTTCGCCAGCAGCGGGATGTCCTCGCGGCGCTCGCGCAACGAAGGCAGGCGCAGGCGGATGACGTTGAGCCGGTGGTACAGGTCCTCGCGGAACAGGCCCTGCCGCACGCGCTCCTCGAGGTTCTGGTGCGTCGCGGCGATCACCCGGACGTCGGCCTTGATCGGCTGGTGCCCGCCGACGCGGTAGTAGAAGCCGTCGGACAGCACGCGCAGCAGGCGCGTCTGCAGTTCCGCCGGCATGTCGCCGATCTCGTCGAGGAACAGCGTGCCGCCCTCGGCCTGTTCGAAGCGGCCGCGCCGCATCGCCTGTGCGCCGGTGAACGCGCCGCGCTCGTGGCCGAACAGCTCCGACTCGAGCAGGTCGCGCGGGATTGCCGCCATGTTGAGCGCGATGAACGGCTTGTCCGCGCGCTGGCTGTGCTTGTGCAGGGCGCGCGCGACGACCTCCTTGCCGCTGCCGGACTCGCCGGTGAGCAGCACCGTGACGGTCGACTGGCTGAGCCGGCCGATCGCGCGGAACACCTCCTGCATCGAAGGCGCCTGCCCGAGGATCTCCGGCACCTCGGTCGGCGCTTCGTCGGTGCGCGACTCGCGCTCGCTCTCGTCGACCGCGCGGCGGATCAGTTCGACCGCCTTGTCGACGTCGAACGGCTTCGGCAGGTACTCGAACGCGCCGCCCTGGAACGCCGACACCGCGCTCTCGAGATCGGAGAACGCCGTCATGATGATGACCGGCAGCGCAGGGTGCATGCGCTTCACCGCGCGCAGCAGCTCGATCCCGTTCATGCCCGGCATGCGGATGTCCGACACCAGCACCTGCGGGCTGTCGTGCTCGAGTTCCTTGAGCACGTCCTGCGCGACGCCGAACGCCTTGCACGGAAGGTTCTCGCGCGCCAGGGCCTTTTCGAGCACCCAGCGGATCGAACGGTCGTCGTCCACGATCCAGATCGGTCTCATCGCTTCGATCGTCCTTCGGGAATCATGTGTCGTGGGCTCGCTGCAGCGGGATCAGGATGCGGAAGTCGGTGCGACCCGGACGGCTGTCGACCTCGATCAGGCCGTTGTGCTGCTGCACGAACGTCTGCGCCAGCGTCAGCCCGAGTCCGGTGCCGGTGTCGCGCCCGGAGACGAGCGGGAAGAACACGCGGTCCTTCAGGTCGTCGGGGATGCCGGGCCCGTTGTCGATGACGTGCAGGTCGAGCGCCAGCCGGTGGCGGGTGCGCGCGATCGTCGCCTGCCGCGCGACGCGCGTGCGAAGGATGATCCGCGCGTCGCCCGCGGCGATGCGGTCCTCGAGCGCTTCCGCGGCGTTGCGCACCACGTTCAGCACCGCCTGGATCAGCTGCTCCTTGTCGCCGCGGAACTCCGGTGCGCTCGCGTCGTAGTCGCGCTCGATGGCGAGGCCGCGCGGGAACTCGGCGAGCATCACCATGCGGACGCGTTCGAGCACTTCGTGGATGTTGACGTCGGCGACGACGCGCGGCGAGCGGTGCGGCGCCAGCAGCCGGTCCACCAGCGCCTGCAGCCGGTCGGCCTCGGCGATGATCACCCGCGTGTACTCGCGCTGGTCCGGCGTCAGTTCGGACTCGAGCAGCTGGGCCGCGCCGCGCACGCCGCCGAGCGGGTTCTTGATCTCGTGCGCAAGGTTGCGCATCAGCTGGCGGTTGGCTTCGGTCAGGCCGAGCTGGCGCTCCTCGCGGTCGACCTTCAGCTGCTGTTCGATCTCGGACACCTCGAGCACGACCGGGGTCGCCTCGGCGAGCTGGGCGGTCGCCGTGACCTGCACCTGCAGCGGCTCGCGACCCACGCGCCGCAGTTCCATGATCTGCTTGCGCTGGCCGAACGCATTGCCCTCGGCGTCCGACACCAGCTGGCGAATGCCCGCTTCGTCGCCGAGGACGCGTCCGACGGGCTGTCCGACCAGCGTCTTGCGGGACGTGTCGAACAGCAGTTCCGCCGCCTGGTTCACGTGAACGATGCGCGCGCTGGCGTCGAGCAGCAGCACGGCCGTCGACAGCAGGTCGAGTCCTTCGTAGCGCGCGGGACTGCCCGCCACCGGCACGGTGAAGTCGACGGCGTTCAACGGCGGAGTCCTCCGCCGTGGCCAATGGAAACTGCTGGATTTCGCGCCGGACGGCGCGTGGAATGCGCGGGGTTACTGGGTGCGCAGCAGCGCGATTTCGCGCCGCAAGGCGCTGACGTTGCCTTCGGCGCGCGCGAGGTCGTCGCGCAGGCGCTGGACCCGTTCGGCGTAGAGCGCGAAGTTGCGTTCATCGCCGCGGCGCTCCGGCTCGCCGTTCCGGTACTCGGCCTTCAGCCGCGCGAGCTTGTCCTCTTCGGCCTTCAGTTCGTCTTCCAGGATGCGCTTGCGGTCGTTGTCCCGCGAACGCTGGGTGTCGCGGTCCACGCGCGGGAAGTTGGCAGGCGACACCGTCACCCGATCCTCGCCGGCGCCCGACGCACGCTGCTGCGGCACGCGCGACGCCGGCACGCTCAGCACCGGACCGACGTCCATGCGCTTGCAGCCCTTGCCGCTGCCGACGTTCTGGAAGACCTTGTTGCCGTCCGCGTCCACGCACAGGAAGATGTCCGACGACGCGGCCGGCGTCGGCAACGACGACGCCGCGAAGGCGGTCGACACGAGCATCAGCGCAAGACGGTTCACGGACGGGTTCCCCGGACGATGGGACGCCGGCAGTGTATCCGAGGGAGGCGTGCGCTAAGGCAGCGAGTGCCGCGTGTTGCCGGTCCACTTCCCTCATTTCCACTACTGCCCGTGCCATGCGTGGGGTCTCCAGTGCCGCCGGCAACCGAATGAAAAGGGGCGGTCGCCCGCCCCTGTCCCCGAGCCGAGCGGCGGCTCGCTCTTACGAGCTGTAGTACATGTCGAACTCGACCGGATGGGTGGTCATGCGGAAGCGCGTGACCTCGTCCATCTTCAGCGCGATGTACGCGTCGATCAGGTCGTTGCCGAACACGCCGCCGCGCGTCAGGAACTCGCGATCCTTGTCGAGGTACTCGAGCGCCTGTTCGAGCGACGAGCACACCGTCGGGATCTTCGCGTCCTCTTCGGGCGGAAGGTCGTACAGGTTCTTGTCGGCGGCCTCGCCCGGATGGATCTTGTTCTGCACGCCGTCCAGGCCAGCCATCAGCATCGCGGCGAAAGCGAGGTACGGGTTGGCGACCGGATCCGGGAAGCGCACCTCGATGCGGCGACCCTTCGGGTTGTTGACGTACGGAATGCGGATCGACGCCGAGCGGTTGCGCGCGGAGTAGGCGAGCTTGACCGGCGCTTCGAAGCCCGGCACCAGGCGCTTGTAGCTGTTGGTGCCCGGATTCGTGATGGCGTTCAGCGCGCGGGCGTGCTTGATGATGCCGCCGATGTAGTACAGCGCGAAGTCGGACAGGCCGCCGTAGCCGTTGCCGGCGAACAGGTTGGTGCCGTCCTTCCATACGGACTGGTGCACGTGCATGCCCGAACCGTTGTCGCCGACGACCGGCTTCGGCATGAAGGTCGCCGTCTTGCCGTAGCTCGCCGCGACGTTCCAGATCGTGTACTTCATGATCTGCAGCCAGTCGGCGCGCTTCACGAGCGTCGAGAACTTGGTGCCGATCTCGTTCTGGCCGGGCGCGGCCACTTCGTGGTGGTGCACCTCGACCTCGACGCCCTGCTGCTCGAGCAGCAGGCACATCTCGGAGCGGATGTCCTGGAACGAGTCGACCGGCGGAACCGGGAAGTAGCCGCCCTTGACCGGCGGACGGTGGGCCAGGTTGCCGGCTTCGTAGTCGATGCCGGTGGACCAGGGCGCCTCTTCCGACTTGATCTTGACGAAGCAGCCGGACATGTCGACGTTCCACGTCACGGCGTCGAAGATGAAGAACTCGGGCTCGGGACCGAAGTACGCCGTGTCGCCGATGCCGGTCGACTTCAGGTACGCCTCGGCGCGCTTCGCGAGCGAGCGCGGGTCGCGGTCGTAGCCCTTGCCGGTCGACGGTTCGACCACGTCGCACGTGACGATCAGCGTGTTTTCCTCGCGGAACGGGTCCATGCGGGCGGTCACGGGATCCGGCATCAGCAGCATGTCGGATGCCTCGATGCCCTTCCAGCCGGCGATCGAGGAACCGTCGAAGGCGTGGCCGTGCTCGAACTTGTCTTCGTCGAACATCTTGGCCGGAACGGAGACGTGCTGCTCCTTGCCCTTGGTGTCCGTGAAACGAAGGTCAACGAAGAGAACTTCGTTGTCCGTCATCATTTTCATTACGTCTTTGGCCGTGGCCATCGATGTGTTCTCCTCAATCGCACTGGGTTAACAGTCCCCCGGACAACCGCTGTTGACCGCTCCGGGCTCTGCGGCATCGCAACGCAGGAAGTGTGCCAAATCCCGGTAGGCCCCGCTTGCGGCTGCACTAGCCTTGTGCGACAAGCGTTTACACCGGCGTCGCTCAATGGGGAAAGAGAGCGGCTGACAGCCGCCCACCATCCGTTCCCGGGGCATTATGCACCGACAAAGTGCGCCATCGACGCACCGATCAGGTGCGCTCAGCCGGCAGGAAGAGCGACTGCAGGTCCGTCAGGAAGCGCCGGCCGAATTCGGTCGGCTGGATTCGGGTGTGATCGCGCTCGATCAGGCCGCGCTCCTCGGCCCGCTGCAACGGGGCCTCGATGACCGACGCGGGCAGTCCGGTCCGTTCCGCAAACAGGCGGGCTGGCACTCCCTCCGAAAGCCGGAGGGCGTTCAGCATGAACTCGAACGGAAGGTCCGAGCGACCGACTTCGACGTGTTCGGCGAGGAACTCGCCGCGCGCGGCCCGTTCGAGATACGACAGCCGGCTGGCGATAGCGCACCTGCCGGACGATGCGGTGGGGATACGAGATCTTGCTGTGGGCGCCCGCCCCGACGCCAAGGTAGTCCCCGAAGCGCCAGTAGTTCAGGTTGTGACGGCATTCGCGGCCGGGCCGCGCATACGCCGACACCTCGTAGCGACGGTAACCGGCCTGCGCCGTGCGCGCTTCGATCCACTCCTGCATTTCGGCGACGGTGTCGTCGTCCGGCACCGCCGGCGGGTACTTCGCGAAGACGGTGTTGGGCTCGAGCGTGAGCTGGTACAGCGACAGGTGCGGCGGCGCGAACCGCAGCGCGGCCTCGACGTCGGCCTGCGCTTCTTCGAACGACTGCGACGGCAGGCCGAACATCAGGTCGAGGTTGAAGTTGTCGAAGACGCGGCGCGCGAGCCCGGCGGCAGCCTCGGCTTGCGCGCGGTCGTGGATGCGCCCCAGCGCCTTCAACTTCGCCGGGTCGAACGACTGAACGCCGATCGACAGCCGGTTCACGCCGGCCGAAGCGATAGGCCGCGAATCGCTCGGCCTCGAACGTGCCCGGGTTCGCCTCCATCGTGATCTCGCAATCGGCTTCCAGCGGCAAGCCGCGCGCGGACGTCGGACAGGAGGCGCTCGACGCCCGCGGCCGACATCAGGCTCGGCGTGCCGCCGCCGATGAACACGCTGACGACAGGACGTCCCCAGATCAGCGGCAGCGCGCTCTCGATGTCGGCGGCGAGCGCGTCGAGGTACGCCGACTCGGGAATGCCGCTGGCGTCGGGCTCGTGCGAGTTGAAGTCGCAGTACGGGCACTTGCGCACGCACCACGGAAAGTGGACGTACAGCGACAGCGGCGGCAACGCCGGCAGCGACAGCGTGCCCGGACGCATCAACGTCGCGACATCCGGCATCCGCGCGCCGGCGACAGGCTTGATCTCGATCGAGGAAGGCACCGGCGGCGCGGGTCGAGGTCAGGCCCAGGCCGCGGCGATCTTGCGCGCGAGTTCGGCCATTGCCAGGCCCCGGTGGCTGATGCGGTTCTTCTCGGCGGGATCGAGCTCGGCCGCGGTCTTGCCGAGGTCCGGGCAGCAGGAACAGCGGGTCGTAGCCGAAGCCGCCGCGGCCGCGCGGCTGGTCGATGATCTCGCCGTGCCAGCGCGCGTCGGCGATCAGCGGCTCCGGGTCGTCCGCCGCGCGCACGGCGGCCAGCACGCACGTGTAGTGCGCGCGCCGGTCGCGTTCGCTCGCCAGCCGTCGCAGCAGTTCGTCGTTGTTGCGCGTGTCGTCGGACGGTTCGCCGGCAAAGCGCGCGGACAGCACGCCCGGTGCGCCCTGCAGCGCGGCCGCGCAGATGCCCGAGTCGTCGGCGAGCGCCGGCAGCCCGGTCGCGGACGACGCGTGGCGCGCCTTCGCGAGCGCGTTCTCCAGGAACGTGGGTGCGGCTCTTCCGCCGGCGCCACGTTCAGTTCCGTCTGCGGAATCACTTCCCACCCGAGGGGCGCGAGCAGGTGGCGGAACTCGCGAAGTTTGCCGGGGTTGCCGGTGGCGATGACGATGCGGCGGGTCATTGGACGAAATGGAGGACATCAGCCGGACGCGCCCGCGCTCCGGAAGCGCGCGGCCAAGCAGCAGGACCGAGGATCCACCATCGAGCTTCGCAAAGACCTGGCGAGGAACATCGCGAAAGCACGCGAGGATGAAGCAAGCCACGCGAGTTGAAGGGCAGCAAGCGGGTTCAGTCCAAGGCATTCAAGATCGGCAGGTCATGCAGGTGGCGACGAGCAGGGTAGCACCGCCGGAAGAAACGAGATTGTGCGCCCTGTGAAACAGGACGCAGACCCAGGTACTTCGATAGCGAAGATACAGCAGGCCATAGCGCGATACCGGTCAAGCCGGAAAGCAGCCAGGAGGCGTGTCCCGCCGCGAAAGAAGCGTGGTCGTCACGACCAGGGCCAACCAGGCAGGCACGTCGCGCATCAAGTCGTCCGAGGATAAGGCCCGGTACAGCAACTCCTCGAAGATCGGGACGAGGACGGCATCGACCGCAAGGTGACCGGCGAGTCCTGTGACGGAAACTCCTGCGCCCACTTGCGAGGACGCCGCCGGTTCCCGCTCGGGCTCTCGGCGCGACACATCGTCATGGTGACCAGCAGCGAGAACGGAGCGTACCGAGGACGAACCAGGCTGCCAGCCGTCATGCCGTTTCCGGGACACGGCGCCCGTGCAGCGGTCCGGACTGGAATCTTCAGGGCCGCGAAGCATCAAGCGCGAGAACCAGCGCCTGCACGTCAAACGTGACGAGGCGCGGATCGGCCCGGAAGGGAGGCAGGTGCGCCGAATCGCGATTCAGCACCGGCAGGGGAAGAATCGAGGTCG
Organism: uncultured beta proteobacterium; assembly: GCA_963841815.1. GTDB lineage: Bacteria > Pseudomonadota > Gammaproteobacteria > Burkholderiales > Burkholderiaceae_F > JAOUJD01. Next base: position 105,289 of record CAWJEE010000011.1, read on the forward strand.
AGACGACCACGAGTGCCCGCCGATAGGCACGCAGGGTGCTCGCCAGCCGGGTGCTGAGCGATCGAAGAAGGCGGTGCGGGACTGCCGGCGGCAGGCGAACGGCCGTCTGCTGCCGACTGGCCTGGCGTCAACCCACGTGCGCCTTCCCGTAGGGAATGCCGGTAGCTGGATGCGTAGAAGCCGTTGTACGAGTCGCTGAACCAGTTCGGACGGCATCGTTGAAGACAACTGCCCCAGTCGCCCAGCGACCCGCTGATCGACACGCCGGTCAGTCCGACCGACATCGTGAGGTCTCCGCACTCCGCCCCGCCCACCGCCGCCGCTTCGTCGAACGAGATCTGCCTCATGTCACCCTCCAGAAGTTGACGCGCTCACCGCGTCTGTTGCCGGCACACGCCGGATCTCGGGATGACTCGAAGTTACGTGGAGGCAGACGCCGCGCCTATCCGACGATTGCAGGAGGCCGGCTCAGAGCTGCAGCGCGTTCTTCTGCGCCGCGACCAGCGACGCGATGCCCTGCCGCGCGAGCTCGAGCAGCGTGTCCATCTGCTCGCGCGTGAACGGCTTGCCCTCGGCCGTGCCCTGCACCTCGACGAAGCCGCCGCCGCCCGTCATCACGACGTTCATGTCGGTCTCGCACGTCGAGTCCTCGGCATAGTCGAGGTCGAGCAGCGGCACGCCCTGGAACACGCCGACCGAGACGGCGGCGACGAAGTCCAGCACCGGCTAGCGTCTCGATCATTCCGCGCCCGCGCAACCAGCGGATCGCATCGTAGGCGGCGACGAAACCGCCGGTGATCGCAGCGGTGCGCGTCCCGCCGTCGGCCTGGATGACGTCGCAGTCGATCTGCAACGTGCGCTCGCCGAGCGCGGCGAGGTCGATCACCGAGCGCAGGCTGCGCCCGATGAGGCGCTGGATCTCCTGCGTGCGGCCACTCTGCTTGCCGCGCGCGGCCTCGCGATCGGAGCGGGTGTTGGTCGAACGCGGCAACATGCCGTACTCGGCGGTCACCCAGCCCTGCCCCTTCCCCTTGAGGAACGGCGGAACCTTTTCGTCGACGCTCGCCGTGCAGATGACCTTGGTGTCGCCGAACTCGACGAGCACCGCGCCTTCGGCGTGCCTGGTGTAGTTGCGCGTCAGCCGGACGGGACGCAGTTCGTCGTGGCGCCGCCCGCTGGGGCGCTGCATGTCTGTTGGCATTCGGTGGATTCCGGAGAACGAGGCGGACCGCCTCGGGGTTCCGGCAAGACTAGCGCAGCCGACGTTACTTGTTCACGAGCCTCGCCGCCCGGGAGATCGCCCGCTGGATCTCGGCGACGGCGTCGTCGATCTCATCCTCGCTCAGTTCCGCTTCGTCGTCGGTCTCGCCGATGCGCGGCATGTGGATGGTCGACGCGATCGTTCCCTCCGGGATGAGCAGCGTCGACACCGGCTCCTCGCTCGGCGGCACCATTTCCATCGACTCGGTGCCGGCCCAGGTCATGGCGACCGCCGTGCAGTTGTCCGAGTCCGGGCCGCCGAGTTCGAGCGCGAGTTCCATCAGTTCAGGCACCGCCCGCATCACCGTCTTGCCGGAGAAGGCCTCGGCGACCTGGCGGTCGCTCAGCGAACCCCACAGGCCGTCGGAGCAAAGGAGCACCGTGTCGCCGTTGCGCAGCGCGAACGGACGGCTGATCTCCACGGTCGGCGCGACGTACGCACCGATGCAATTGAAGATCCGGTTGCGCTCTGGATGATCCTTGGCGTCCTCGGGGCGGATCAGGCCGGCCTGCACCAGGTGGTGGACGCGCGAGTGATCGAGGGTGCGCTCGGCGATCCGCCCGCCGCGGATCAGGTACAGGCGCGAGTCGCCGATGTGCGCCCAGAGCGCCATGCCCTGCTGCACGATGCAGGCGACCAGCGTGGTGCGGGGCGCTTCGGGCAGAGAGTGTTCCGCGCGATAGCGATGCAGTTCGCGGTGCGCGGCAAGCACCGCTTCCTCGAGGTAGCGCACCGGATCGGCCAGCAGCGGCTTGGCGTCGCGCTGGTAGATGGCGGCCATCGTCTGCAGGGTCAGCTGCGAAGCGACCTCGCCCCGCGCGTGACCGCCCATGCCGTCGGCCACGAGCATCAGCAGCGAATCGCGGGTGTACAGGTACCCCATCCGGTCCTGGTTGACCTTGCGACCGCCCTTCTTGCTTTCCTGGTAGACGGAGAACCGCATCCGCTGCGCTCGTTGCCTTTCGACCCTGTGGTTCGCGAGCCTACGCCAGGCAGCCAGCCCGGATCAACCGCCGCGGGGAAGGAGGCCGTTGCAGGCGCCGCGCCCTAGAACCAGGTGATGTTGTGGTCCTTCATGAAGCGCGTCATGCGCGCCTGGAGATTTCGGAAGCGCGCGCCAGTCCGTTCGATCAACGTGAACTCGGGCCGTTCCGGCACCGTCTGCAGCAGTTCCTTCTGCACGGCGTACACCGTCTGCGGGCGCTCGAGCGAATTCAGGCGCAGGCAGCGCTCGATCATCGAGATCAGTTCGTTCGAGTACAGGCCGCGGAACGAGCGCAGCGCCGTCGGCATCTTGTCTTCCTTCAGCCGCGCGTCGGATTCCTGCGGCGGCATGCCGGACATGCACGCGTAGATGCACGCGCCGATCGAGTACACGTCGGTCCACGGTCCGAGCTCCGCGTCGCGCTTGTAGAGCTCCGGCGCGGCGAACCCGGGCGTGTACATCGGGTAGGTCTTGCTGATGTCCCGCTGCAGCGTCTGGCGCGCGGCGCCGAAGTCCAGCAGGATCGGCGTGCCGTCCATGCGCAGGTAGATGTTGGCCGGCTTCACGTCCAGGTGCAGCAGCCGGTTCGAGTGCACCTCGCGCAGCCCGTTCATCACCTGCGCGAACACGCGGCGGATGAAGCGCTCGGACAGGACGTCCTTCTGGTCCTTGCTGCGGTTGCGCAGCACGTGCTCCTGCAGCGAGCGGCCCGACTCGTAGTTCATCACCATGTACACGGTCTCGTTCGCGCGGAAGAAGTTCAGGACGCGGACGATGTTGGGGTGATAGATCGAGGCGAGCGCACGGCCCTCCTCGAAGAAGCACTTCAGGCCGATGCGGTAGGTGTTGAGATTCTCAGGGGCGATGTACGGGAGCAGTTCGCCCGGCCTGCGCTGCGCGAGCGACGCGGGCAGGTACTCCTTGATCGCGACGGAGTTGCCCTGGTCGTCCGTGGCCAGATAGACGATCGAGAATCCGCCGCTGGATATCTTCTTTACAATGCGGTATCCGCCTACCTCGAGGCCTTCTGGCAGTGGTGCGTTGGTCTGGGCGGGCATGAACGCTCGTTCGGTGAGACGTGGCGATTCTAGCCGTCCGGCCAGCAGGACTCGACGCTCCAAACACGCGATAAGACGTGCAATCCCCTCGATAACACCGGCTCCAGCCGCCTCCCGACCCGATGAAACCTGTTGCGAGCATGACCGGCTTCGCAAGCGCCGCGCGTCCCACCGCACTGGGGCAGCTGACGATCGACCTGCGCTCCGTCAACTCCCGCTTCCTCGACCTCTCGATGCGGATCCCGGACGAGTGGCGCGTGTTCGAGCCGATGCTGCGCGAGGCCATCGCCGGGCGCCTCAGCCGCGGGAAGGTGGAGTGCCGGATCAACATCGTCCGCGGCGTCGGCGCCGCCGAGCCGACGCTGAACGCAGCCGCACTCGCCCAGCTGACCGGCCTCGCCGGGCGGGTCGAGCAGGCGCTGCCCGGAGTGACGCGTCTCTCCACGGCCGACGTGCTCGACTGGCCGGGCGTCGTCGAGACACCCGGCAGCGATCCGGAGGCGCTGCGCGCGGCGACCGCCGAGGCGCTGGCCGAAGCCCTTGACGGCATGACCGCTTCGCGCCGCCGCGAAGGCGAAGCGCTGCGCGAGGCGCTGCTCGCCCACTGCGCCCAGGTCGAGTCCATTGCGAACCAGCTGAAGGCGCGCGCACCCGACCTGCTGGCCGCCGTCGAGCGCAAGCTCGTCGAGCGCCTCGAGCAGGCGCTCGGCGAAACGATGACGAAGGCGACGACGCTGAGTCGCGACGAAGTGGCCGACCGCATCCGGCAGGAAGTCACCCTCTACGGACTGAAGATGGACGTCGAGGAGGAGATCAAGCGCCTGGCCACGCACGTGAACGAGGTGCGACGGGTCCTGGGCGCGGGCGGTCCGGTGGGACGCCGGCTCGACTTCCTGATGCAGGAACTGAACCGCGAGGCAAACACGGTCGGCTCGAAGGCGGCCGCCATCGAGATGACGAACGCCTCGGTCGAACTCAAGATCCTCATCGAGCAGATGCGCGAACAGATCCAGAACCTGGAGTGACCGTGACCGATGCCCTTACCGTGCTCGCCGGCGACCACGCGGGCTCGCTGTTCCTCGTCGTCGCGCCGTCCGGCGCCGGCAAGTCGACGCTGGTGAACGCGCTGCTGGCGCGCGATCCCAACATCCAGCTATCGGTCTCGTACACCACGCGCCCGCCGCGTCCGGGCGACCAGGACGGGCGGGAATACCACTTCGTGACGATCGAGGACTTCATGCAGCGCCGCGCCGATGGCGAGTTCCTCGAGAGCGCGGAGGTGCACGGCAACTACTACGCGACGTCGCGCAAGTGGATCGAGGAGCGCGTTCGCGCCGGCACCGACGTGCTGCTGGAGATCGACTGGCAGGGCGCGCGCCAGGTGAAAGCGCAGTTTCCGCACGCGGTCGGAGTCTTCATCCTGCCGCCGTCGTTCGAGGCGCTCGAGGCGCGCCTGCGCAAGCGCGGGCAGGACACGCCGCCCGTGATCGCTCGCCGCCTGCTCGCCGCGGGCAGCGAGATGGCGCACGCCCCCGAGTTCGACTACGCGGTCGTCAACGAGGACTTCGAGACCGCCGTGGGCCAGCTGGCGGCCATCGTGACGGCGACCCGGCTGCGCTACGGCAGCCAGGCGGCCCGGCACCACCAACTGTTCGCCCAGCTGGGCATCGTTGGCTAGCCGCTTTGGGCGACGGGGCGCCCGCCGGCAATTTGAAAGGCGCGCGGAGTCGGCGCTTCGGACGCCGCCGGGCATCGTCCGGTAAAATGCGCCACAACCCACAAGGATCGGACGCCCATGGCCCGCATCACCGTCGAAGACTGCCTGAAACACATTCCCAACCGCTTCCAGCTGTGCCTGGCTGCCGCGTACCGCGCGCGCCAGCTGGCGCAGGGCCACACGCCGAAGATCGACACCAAGGACAAGCCGCCGGTGGCCGCGCTGCGCGAGATCGCGCAAGGCAAGGTCGGCATCGAGATGCTCCGCAAGGTGCCGACGTAATCGAGTAGTTTGCGACCGCCGCCCCGTCAAGTTAGCCTACCGACGGGGCACACGCATGCGGTCCGCCGATCCTCCTTCCTCCTCGAATCCGGCTCTTCCTCCGCAGCCGCAGCACGGCTTCGCGCGCCGCGCGGCCGAGGCCCTGAAGAAAGCCGTCTGGCGCTCGGACGCCACGCCCGAGCCGCACAACGGCGTGGCGACGGTCGCCACGCTGACGGAGCGCGTCAAGAAGTACCTGTCGTCGGCCGACGTGCAGAAGGTCAAGGACGCGTTCCGCTTCTCCGACGAGGCGCACCTGGGCCAGTTCCGGCGCAGCGGTGCACCCTACATCACCCACCCTCTCGCGGTCGCCGAGATCCTCACCGACTGGCGCCTCGACGGCGCCGCGATCCAGGCGGCGCTGCTGCACGACGTGCTCGAGGACTCGGGCGTCGCGAAGCAGAAGCTCGTCGAGAAGTTCGGCGGGGTTGTGGCCGAACTGGTCGACGGCGTATCGAAGCTCGACAAGCTGCAGTTCTCGTCGACCGAACAGGCGCAGGCCGAGAACTTCCGCAAGATGCTGCTCGCGATGGCGCGCGACGTCCGCGTCATCCTGATCAAGCTCGCCGACCGCCTGCACAACATGCGCACGCTCGACGCGGTCGACCTCGAGCGGCGGCGTCGCATCGCGCGCGAGACGCTCGAGATCTACGCGCCGATCGCGCACCGGCTCGGGCTCAACGCGCTGTTCCGCGAACTCGAGGAGCTGAGCTTCCAGCACCTGCACCCGATGCGGTACCGGGTGCTGCACAAGGCCGTGCTCTCCGCGCGCGGCAACCGCCGCGAACTGCTCGGCAAGATCCTGCAGTCGGTGCGCAAGGCGCTCGCCGAGTCGAAGATCCGCGCCGAGGTCTACGGCCGCGAGAAGACGCTGTACGGCATCTACCGGAAGATGGCCGAGAAGAACCTGTCGTTCTCCCAGGTGCTCGACATCTACGGCTTCCGCATCGTCGTCGACACCCGGCCCGAGTGCTACCTCACGCTCGGCGCGCTGCACGGGCTCTTCAAGCCGGTGCCGGGCAAGTTCAAGGACTACATCGCGATCCCGAAGGTCAACGGCTACCAGTCGCTGCACACGACGCTGATCGGCCCGTACGGCACGCCGGTGGAGTTCCAGATCCGGACCAAGGACATGCACCACGTCGCCGAGAGCGGCGTGGCGGCGCACTGGCTGTACAAGGACGACGACTCCGACCTGTCCGAACTGCAGTCGCGCACGCACCAGTGGCTGCAGTCGCTGCTCGAAATCCAGCGCCAGACCGGCGACTCGAGCGAGTTCCTCGAGCACATCAAGGTCGACCTCTTCCCGGACAAGGTGTACGTCTTCACCCCGAAGGGCCGGATCGTGTCGCTGCCGCGCGGCGCCACGGTGGTCGACTTCGCCTACAGCATCCACACCGACGTCGGCAACAAGTGCGTGGCCGCGCGGATCAACAGCGAGATCCAGCCGTTGCGCACCCCTCTGCGCAACGGCGACATGGTCGAGATCGTCACCGGGCCGGTCGCGCGGCCCAACCCGGCGTGGCTGTCGTTCGTGCGCACCGGCAAGGCACGCTCGGAGATCCGCCACTTCCTGCGCACGATGAAGTTCGACGAGTCGGTCGAGCTCGGCGAACGCCTGCTCGCGCAGGCGGCACGCCAGTTCAACCTGTCGCTCGCCGAAGTCGGCGAAACGCAGTGGGAGACGGTCCTCAAGCAGGCCGAACTGGAATCGCGCAACGACCTGCTCGCCGACATCGGCCTCGGCCGCCGGCTGGCCGCCGTCGTCGCGCGGCAGCTCGCGCTCGGCGCCGTGCCGGAGAGCCCGGACGAGGACCCCTCGACGCCGCGCACCGCGACCGCCTCGCCGCACTCCCCGGTGCTGATCCGCGGCACGGAGGGCATGGCGGTGCAACTCGCGAGCTGCTGCCATCCGATCCCGGGCGACGCCATTGTCGGGCACATCCGGAAGGGCCAGGGACTGGCCGTGCACCAGGCCGAGTGCGTGCACGCGCGGCGCGCGCGCCGGGCGGACCCGGAACGCTGGATCGAGCTGCAGTGGGCCAACGACTCGACGGCGAACTTCACGGTCGGCCTCGACGTCGGCGTGCTGAACGAGCGCGGCGTGCTGGGCCGCATCGCCGTGGCGATCGCCGAAAACGACTCCAACATCCTGAACGTTCACGTCGAGGACGAGGAGGCGCAGGTCGCGCTGATCCACTTCAAGATCCAGGTGCGGGATCGCACGCACCTTGCCCGCGTGATCCGCTCGCTGCGGCGAGTGAAGCACGTCGTCCAGATCGCGCGGCCGCGTGGCGGCACGCGCGGCCATCAGGACGCTTCGTAGCGGACTTCGAGGATTTCCAGCGTCTCGACGCCGACCGGCGTCCTCAGCGTCACGCTGTCGCCCTCGCGCGCCTTGATCAGCGCGCGCGCGATCGGCGAGATCCAGCTCACCTGCCCGCGCGCCGGATCCACCTCGTCGATGCCGACGATGCGGATGCGGTTCTCGCGGCCGTCGCCGGTCGCGTACCTCACGGTGGCGCCAAAGAAGACCTGGTCGGTCGCCTCGCGCGCCGCCGGATCGACGACTTCGGCGTTGTCGAGGCGCTTGGTCAGGAAGCGGATGCGCCGGTCGATCTCGCGCAGGCGCTTCTTTCCGTAGATGTAGTCACCGTTCTCGGAGCGGTCGCCGTTGGATGCCGCCCACGAGACGGTGCGCACGACCTCCGGGCGCTCGACGTCGATCAGGTGCAGCAGCTCGTCCTTCAGCCGCTTGTGGCCTGCGGGAGTGATGTAGTTGCGCGTGCCAGTCGGGAGTTCGGGCGTTTCGAGTTCCTCGTCGTCGCCTTCGCTCTCCTTGACGAATGCCTTGTTCATGTCGCTTCTCCGAGCGGCGATGCTACTCGCCCGGGCAGCGGACGGGCGCGGCGACTGCCGCCCCCCGCGTGACGCGCGAGGAGGGACATGGCACGCCGGTCGCATCGGCAGGTTGCCGCTGCCCGCGCTACGCTTCAGTTCTTCGCCCCGGGCTCCCGGATCCATGCCCACCATCGTCTTCGACGTCCCGGAAGATCGTGCCGGCTCGGCATGGCTCGCACGCGAGGGCGACGCTCTCCGGAACGAGCTGCTCGTCGCGCTGCTCAGCCGCTTCAACCACGATCTGCGCACGCCGCTCAACACGGTCATGAGCTGGACCCATTTGCTGCAACAGGGCATGGTCGACAGCTCGCGCAGCAAGCACGTGGCGGACGTCCTCGCGCGCAACGCGCACGAACAGGTCGTGATGCTCGAAGAGTTCGTCGACGACGGGCGGGCGGTGCTCGGGGTGATGAAGCTCGATCCCGTCGGACTGCGGATCGACGATCTGGTGGCGCGCGCAGTCGAGCGCGCTTCGCCGGTTGCCACGTTGCACGGCGCGTCCTTCGACGTGCGGCCGGACCGCGGCATCGGCGGAATCGAAGGCGACGAGCGGAGCCTGCAGCGGCTCGTGTACCGGCTGCTGGTTGCCGTGACTCGCCGCGCGCGGCAAGGGTCGGTGATCGAGTTGTCGTCGTGCCTGGACGACGGCTCGGCGGTGCTGCGGATCGAGGGCCCGGCCGCCGACGGAGGCTGGCCGGACGCGGCGCTGCTCGACCTGCGGATCAGCTCCTTCGTGGCCGCACTGCACGATGCCGAGCTCGCGATCGGCGGCGCGCCGGGGCGCGCGGTCGTCGCGTTGCGGTTGCCGGTGCGGCCGTGATGCGCGTGTCGCGAAGCGCGCTTCGCGCCTCCGGACTGCGCGGCGATCGATAGCGCCGCACCATCGCCGAAGGGGCTCGCATCGCGATCGACGATGCCGGATAGAGACGGAACAAGCGGGTGTTTCGGCCTGTTTTCCCCTGCCTCGAGACCTTCAACAAGCCGGGTTCTTCGTTCACACTGCACGCGTTGGACTACCCAGGACGGACTAACGGCGTCCTCGCTCCATGGCCAAGAAAAATGTGTCAACGCCTGAACCTTCTCATCGCTCGCGACAGCGAAATCGTTCGGTCTTCGCCGTCAGTGGCGTCGTGCTGGCGGTCCTCCTTGCGATGGCAGCGCCCGATACACGCGCAGCCGGCTTCGGCGAAGTCCAGGTCGCGAGCCAGCTGGGAGAGCGCCTGTACGCCCGTGTCCCGCTGGTCGGGGAAGGCGCCGCCGACGTCGCGACCGAGTGTGTCCGGCTGATTCCCGACTCCGTGCTGCACGACGCGCCCGCGCTGGCCAACGCCCGCGTCGGGATCGACCGCAAGTCCAGTCCTCCCGCCGTGGTCGTGACCACGCCGGCGCCGGTCGGGGAGCCGGCGGTCCGCTTCGTCCTGGAGATGGGATGCGGCAATCGCATGCGCCGCGAGTTCGTCCTGCTGATCGATCCGCCCGACCTGCCCTCCGCGCAGACCGCCACGGCGCAGGGCACCGTGGCGCCCCCTGCGATGCGCGCTGTCCCGGGCGAGGAACCACGCTGGGGCAGCGGCGCCCCTGGCACCAACGCGCCGATTCAGGCGGCATCGTCGCCTATGGCTGACGCGCCGCCGTTGGCGGAGCCAGCAAGCGCAGCCGCGGCGACACCGCGCAAGGCCGCGCCCAAGCCGCGTCCGAAGCCGGTCGCACGGACGCCGGTCGCCGCACAGGCAAAGCCCGCGTCCGCCCCGCCACCTCCGGTGCGGCCGCCAGAGACCCCCAAACCATCGACGAAGGATCGCCTCGTGCTCGCCGACGCCGATCCGGCCGCCGTGAGCCAGCCGGGGGCCGAACAGGCGGCGAAGGACGCCGCGCGTGATGCTCGCGAAGAGGCGCTGACGCGCCAGGTCGAGGCGCTCACGAAGGAAGTCGCGCGCATGCGCGAAGACATGGACAAGCTCTCCGCGCGCAACCGGGAGCTGATCAAGGAAGCGGAGTCGCGAACCGGCTGGTTCGCCGCCGCCGGCATCGGCATCGTGCTGGCCGGTATCGGCCTCGGCTTGCTGGGCCGGCGCGGCGCGAAGAAGCCGTCGTGGCGCGACAGCCTCGATCCCGACGGCAGCGACGCCGACACGTCTTCATTCGCGCCGCCGCCCGGTTCGCTGCCGGAGGTGCGCGAGGAAGCTCCGGAGCCGAAGGCGCCCGCGGCGCCGGTGCCGAGCTACCGGATCGCGGCGTCCGACACCATCACGGACCTCGACGTCACGAAGATCGACGTCCAGGAAAACACCGGCCACGGCACGATCATGAACACGACCACCGGGGCAGCAACGACGATGTTCCCGTCGGACATGATGGTAGGCACGACGCTCGATCCAGCGGAGAGGGCGACCAAGCTGCAGTCGCTCGACTTCTCGCTCGACGACTTCGACACGCCATCGACGAAGGGCCGCCCGGTGTCCCCGGTGTTCTCGCCGGGCAAGCCGTCGACGGTCGAGCAGTCCGAGGCGGCGCGCGCGTCGCTGTTCGAAGAGATCGAGAAGGCGCACAGGGAGGCCCACAGGGAGGCCCAAAGGGCGTCGAACAAGGGCTGAGCCGAAGCGGCCGGGCGCCACCTCGAATTCCGGCGTCTCGGCCCTCGGCGCGGCGACCGACCGTGCCCGCGCGCACGACGTGAAGTCCGTCCGACGCTCGTGATTCGCGCCGACCGTGATCCCGCTGCCTACAGCACGCGGATCCTCTTGTACCCGACGTCGATCTGCCCGCGCTCTTGCAGGCGACCGAGCAACATGCACAACGTCTGGCGCGACACGCCGACCATCGTCGCGAGCTCCGTCTGCGACACGTTGATGTCGACCGGCCCCTGGACCTGCGCGTCGCGACGACGGTTCGCCGCGAGATCCTGCAATCGGGTCCACAGCCAGTCTTCCGCCGGAACGGCGCGCGCTTCGCTCGCATAGCGAAAGACGGTCGCATAGCGCTCGAACAACAGGGCCGCGAACTGCGGGTAGTAGCGCGGTTCGTCGACGACGATGCGCTGGAACTCGGCGACCGGAAGCAGCAGCGTCCTGGCGTTCGTCGCGGCGACGATGCTGGCCAGCGCCGGCCGGCCGGAAAGCACTCCGTGCTCCCCGAACCACATTCCGGGCTCGCCGACGTGGATCAGCGCCTGCTCCGACTCGGCAATCCCGCGGACGACGTGCACCCGGCCTTCGAGCAGCGCGAACAGGCCGCGCGGAGGAGCGCCCTCGTCGATGATGAAGGCGCCTTTGCCATAGCACCGGGGGATCGCCCGCTCGACGATGATCGACTGGAGCACCGCAGGCAGCGAGGCAAACCACCGACCGCGGCGCAGGAAGTCGATGTCGCGCAAGACCGCCGGTGCCGGCTCGATCGGCATGGGAGCGGCTTGTACTTCCGGGATTCGGGGTTCGTTCACGGAACCGCCTTTCGGATCGTCTGCTGTGAGCGCCCACGCAGCCAATTGCACCAAAGGCCCATGCCGAAGTGCCTGGCGGCGCAGGGGTGGCGAAACACCCTCCACCCCTTTCAAAGATGCCTCCTGGCCGACGCCTTGCATTGCTCATCCTCAAGGGCGAACGATCGACTCTCGCGTCGCCGCCACTTCCTTCGATGCTGCTTGTTCGACCACAAGAAGCCCCCGGCACGCGCCGGCAGAATCGACCCGGCGCCGGGCAGGCGGGTGGACGGGATCTGCCGCCCTGGCACAGGGAGGACCGAGATGTCGCCCGCGATTCGCAGCCCCCGGGACTTCTGGGCGGGCCTGCTCTATTCCGGCGTTGGTGCGGCCGCAATCTTCATCGCCAGCGATTACAGCTGGGGTCGCGGCGGACGCATGGGTCCGGGGTACTTTCCGACGATCCTCGGTGCGCTTCTGCTGCTGGTCGGCATCTCCGCGCTGGTGCGCTCGTTCCTCGTGCGCGGAGAACCGATCGGCCCCATCGCCTGGAAGGGCGCGCTGCTGGTCACGGTCGCGACCGTGCTCTTCGGCGCCCTGCTGCGCCCGGCCGGGCTCGTACCGGCGGTCGTCGCACTGATCCTGGTCAGCGCTTCCGCGTCGGTGAAGTTCCGCTTCGACTGGCGCGCTGTCGCGCTGATGATCGGACTCGTCGCCTTCTGCGCGCTCGTGTTCGTCAAGGGACTGGGCCTGCCGGTGCCGCTGCTCGGCCCCTGGTTCGGCGCCTAGGAGCCGCAGGATGGAACTGCTCTCTCACCTCGCGCTCGGTTTCTCCACCGCGTTCAGCGCGCTGAACCTGCTGTACTGCCTGCTCGGCGTGTTCCTCGGCACGGCGATCGGCGTGCTCCCCGGGCTCGGTCCGGTCGCAACGATCGCAATGCTGCTGCCCGTCACGTTCGGCCTCGAGCCCGTCTCGGCGCTGATCATGCTGGCCGGCATCTTCTACGGCGCGCAGTACGGAGGCTCGACGACGGCGATCCTCGTCAATCTCCCGGGCGAGTCGTCGTCGGTGGTCACCGCGCTCGACGGCTACCAGATGGCGCGCAACGGGCGCGCCGGCGTCGCACTCGCCACCTCCGCGATCGGATCGTTCTTCGCAGGCACCGTCTGCACCTTCCTGATCGCGCTGGCCGCGCCGCCGCTGTCGGAAGTTGCACTGAAATTCGGGCCTGCCGACTACTTCTCGCTGATGGTGCTCGGCCTGGTCGCGTCGATCGTGCTGGCCAGCGGCTCGCTGCTGCACGCGATCGGCATGATCCTGTTCGGTCTGCTGCTCGGGATCATCGGCACCGACGTCAACTCGGGCGTCGCGCGCTTCTCGTTCAACCTGCCGGAACTGTCCGACGGCATCAACTTCGTCGTCGTGGCGATGGGGGTGTTCGGGCTCGGCGAGATCATCGCCAACCTGCAGAACGAAGCGGCGCGTTCGCTGGTGGCGACGAAGATCGAGGGCCTGATGCCGACGCGCGAAGACTTCAAGCGCATGGTCGCGCCGATACTGCGCGGAACCGCGCTCGGGTCGTTCCTCGGCATCCTTCCCGGCGGCGGCGCGATGCTCTCCTCGTTCGCGGCGTACTCGCTGGAGAAGAAGGTGTCGCGCCACTCGGCGGAGTTCGGCAAGGGGGCGATCGAGGGCGTCGCCGCGCCGGAGGCCGCGAACAACGCCGGCGCGCAGGCCTCGTTCATCCCGATGCTGACGCTCGGCATTCCGTCGAATCCGGTGATGGCACTGATGATCGGCGCGCTGATCCTGCACGGCATCCAGCCGGGGCCGAGCGTGATGGAGGAGCAGCCGGCGCTCTTCTGGGGGCTGGTCGTCTCGATGTGGATCGGCAACCTGTTCCTGCTGGTGCTGAACCTGCCGCTGATCGGCCTGTGGGTGCGCATGATCTCGGTGCCGTACCACCTGCTGTTTCCGGCGATCCTGGTGTTCTGCGGCATCGGCGTCTTCAGCCTGATGAACACGCCGTTCGACGTCTACCTGATGGCGCTGTTCGGCGTGCTCGGCTACGCCTTCCGCAAGCTCGACTGCGAGCCGGCGCCGATGATGCTGGGCTTCATACTCGGGCCGATGATGGAGGAGTACCTGCGCCGGGCGCTGCTGATCACGAAGGGCGACGCGACGGTGTTCATCACGCGCCCGATCAGCGCCACACTGTTGATCGTTTCCGCGATCGCGCTCGTCATCGTGCTGCTGCCGGCGCTCAAGCAGAAGCGCGAAGAAGTGTTCAAGGACTGACGCCACACGCCCGGCGGAACGCCCGTCCGGCTTTCATCGACTCAATGGAGGAACGGCAATGAGCAAAGTGGGCTTCGTGGGACTGGGAATCATGGGATCGCCGATGGCGGGGCACCTCCTGGCGGCCGGACACGAGCTCTACGCCTTCGACATTCGCCCGGTGCCGGCGGCTCTGGTCGAGCAGGGCGCGCGCGTCTGCGGCTGCGGCCGGGAAGTGGCCGAGAAGTCGGACATCGTCATCACCATGGTGCCCGACACTCCGCACGTCGCGGCGGCGCTGTTCGACCCGAACGGCGTTGCCGAGGGCCTTTCGCCGGGCAAGATCGTCGTCGACATGAGTTCGATCTCGCCGGTCGAGACGAAGGCGTTCGCCCACCGCATCAACGATCTCGGCTGTGCCTACCTCGACGCGCCGGTCTCCGGCGGCGAAGTCGGTGCGAAGGCGGCGAGCCTGACGATCATGGTCGGCGGCCCGGCCGACGTGTTCGAGAAGGTGAAGCCTCTCTTCGAGAAGATGGGCAAGAACATCACGCTCGTGGGCGGCAACGGCGACGGCCAGACCTGCAAGGTGGCCAACCAGATCATCGTTGCGCTGAACATCGAGGCCGTCGGCGAGGCGCTGCTGTTCGCCTCGAAGATGGGAGCCGACCCGGCGAAGGTGCGGCAGGCGCTGATGGGCGGGTTCGCCGCGTCGCGCGTGCTCGAGGTGCACGGCGAGCGGATGGTGAAGCGGACCTTCGATCCCGGCTTCCGCATCGAACTGCACCAGAAGGACCTCAACCTGGCGCTGTCGAGCGCTCGCGCCGTCGGCATGTCGCTGCCCAACACGGCGACCGCGCAGGAACTCTTCAACGCATGCGCCGCGCACGGCGGCAAGGCGTGGGACCACTCGGCGATGGTCCGCGCGCTCGAGATGCTGGCGAATCACGAGGTGGCGACGAAGGCCTGAACGCCGGCGCACCGGACCGCGCGGCACCCGTGCGCACCGGTCCGACGCCAGCCACGAGTCGGCGCGGCCTCCTGGATTGCGTCAGGCAGCCGCCAGGAGCGCCCTGATCCGCGCTGAGCGCAGCACCGCGTCGCTCAACGCAACGAACCCCTGCGCATCGTCCGGCGGGCTGGCGAGGCCATCGACTTCGTCGCTGTCGAAGCGCGGGGCCCACACCGCGCGCTGGTCGAGCACGTAGACGCCGTACACGGCGCGGACCGACCTGGACGACCCGGCTCCGATCTCGCGCTGCAGGGTGTGGGCGGCAAGCGCCGCATTCACCAGCACGGCCACCTCGATCAGCGTTTCCCGGTAGCCCGGCCGGCGGACGACGTCAGGACCAAGCACGGTCTCCAGGCGACGCGCCGACGACTGGACCACGACCTGCAGGCGATCGACCAGGCCGCGAATCGAATGCTCGGCGGCCAGCGACAGGTACCCGGCGGGAGAAAGAAACACGTCGACGGCCGCAGTCACGGCGCCGCAACCGCTGTGCCCGAGGACGACGACCAGTTTCAGGCTGTCGCCGAGGTGCTCGAGCGCGTAGTTCAGGCTGCCGCGAACGTCGTCGCCGAGCGTGTTGCCCGCGACGCGCACGACGAAGAGGTCGTTCGGGCCTTCGTTGAAGATCAGTTCGACCGGCACGCGCGCGTCGGCACAGCCGAGTACCGCCGCATAGGGACGCTGCGGCGGCGACACCGGTCCGTCCGCCATCACGCCCAGTTCGCCCGGATGGATCAGCACGACGCGCTGCTCGGTGCCGGTGCCGGTCACCAGGCCGCTGAACAGTTCCGCAAAGGAGTGGCTGCCCTCGTCCAGGCGGCGGCGCGCCGCCTCGGCGTCTTCGGGTCGCTGCCGCACCGACGAAGCGTCACCCTGGTAGCGATACGTGATCTCGACCGTTTTCATTCATCCCCGCCTTCCCGTTGAGCCGAGTCTAGCGACCCGGCCCGGCCGGATTCGATCCGCCCTACCCGCTGGCAGTACTCGCCGACTTCGCCAGGCAGCGCCGGAAGCGCTCCTCCACGCGACGCGCGAACCACCCGGTCGTCAGCTTGCGCGTGATCTTCGGGCTCTCGAGCGCGATGTCCGGGACGACCGCGCGCGGCACATGGCGGCCCTCGCTGCGGTCGGCCTGCGCGAACACGCGCTCGTACAGTGCGCGTGCGCTCGAACGCCGGCTGGTCGCCCTGCTCGAGATCGCGCCGGATGGCTGCGGCGCCGAGGCCCAGCCGCGGCGCGAGCGCCTGCGTCGCGCGCTCGGTTTCGCCGATGGTTCCCGCCTTCGCGCCCGGCGGCAGCAGGTCACCGTCGAGCACGAGGGCAGGTGCCCGAGAGCCTGCTCACCGCGGCCTGGAACGCGGCGTTGCGGCTCGCGTACCGGCCGGCGTTGAAGTCGGCGAAGCGGTACAGCGGCTCCGGTATGGCGCCTCGTAGCCCAGCAGGTGCGCGATGCCGAAGTACATTCCACCGCGCCGCGTGAACACTTCGCGGCGAATCGACCTGTCCAGCCGGAAACGGATACGGGTGTGACGTCGCGTGCGACTCGGCGAAGGCGATGCTGACCTGCATCGGCCCGCCGGTGCGCACCGGGTTGTGCTTCGCGAACAGTCGCGGGCCGAGCGGAACGCCTGCGATGAAGTCCTCGTAGAGTCTCGCTCAGCTCGCGCTCGGTCTTCGCCGCGTCGATGCGGTCGCTGTACGTGCGGCCGTCGGGCGACGGGAGCTGCAGGGCCGCGCGCACCGACGAACTTCGGCACGCCGATGCGCTCGGCGCGGCTGTCGATTTCGCGCCAGGCGATCGCGGGCAGGCCGGGAATGGACGGATCGGCCCGGAAGCTCGACTCCTGCTCGGTCACGGCCAGCACCGCGCACACGTTTTCGCGAGCGACGGCGCGATGCCCTGCGTCGCGAATGCGGCGTAGATGTCCGCGGCCCAGCCCGTGCGGTCCGCGAGACTCGGCGGAAGCAGGTTCGCGATCTGGCCGGGCAGCTGGTCCTGGCGCGCGGGCGCAGGCGGCTCCTGGGTGGCGCAGCCGGCGAGGACCAGGCACACCGCGACCGCCGTGCGACGCACTCCCATGGCCATTCCCCTTCAGAGGTCATCAATGCTTAACGAGTCCGCCGGCTTGGTCAGGCGGCAGCGCAGCGAGCAGCAGTGCAAGGTCGTCGACGATTGCCTGCAACTGTTCGGAGCGTACGGCGACATGACCGAGTCCCGGCCACCCGCACGAACGACGATTCGCGCGCACAGCGCATCCTGGCGGCTCCAACGACGTCTCGAAGGACCTCATCTCCCGCCGGTCGTGATCACGGGGCGCAAGCCTTCATTCGCTGTCGGCCGGGCGGACGCCGTGCGCTCGACCTTCTCACTGCCAGCTGGGTTCGCCAAGCCGTGACCAATGCCTCCCAGCCGGGGCCGATGGGTTAACGCATATATGCGTCATCTATCACAAAAACGGTTCATTTCTGGCCTGATTTGGGATACTTTTCCCACGTGAACACGAAGAGCTCAAAGTTCGGCTGCGCTCCAACAAGCGATCCTCCGCGTGCTTCGCGCACTCATCCGGGTGCTGGTGAGGCACGGCGTGACGCTGCCCGCCTTCGTCGAACTCGCCAAGCGCGCCTATGTCGATGTCGCGCTCAAGAGACTTCGCGATCCCCGGCCGCAAGCCGTCGGTGTCGCGCGCCGCACTTCTGACCGGACTCACCCGCAAGGAGGCGCAGCGCATCGTTGACGACGAGGGATCGGGTGCGGACAGCGCTTACGCCCTGCCCGAGAACCGCGCCGCCCGCGTCGTTGCCGGGTGGGTCAGGGACGCCGATTTCCACGGGCCGGATGGCGAGCCGCTGGCACTGCGCTTTGAAGGCGCGGAACCCACCTTCTCGACGCTGGTCCGCCGCTTTAGCGGCGATGTTCCCCCCCGCGCGGTGCTCGACGAACTGAGGCGCGTGGGCACCGTCGAGCGCCTGGAAGACGGGTCGCTGAAGTTGTTGACGCGCGTCTACATCCCGCGCACGAGTGACGCCGCGAAGCTCGGCATCCTTGCGGCAGACGTGCCCTACCTCATCGGGACGATCGACCACAACTTGCAGGGGCTCGAGCCGAGCCGCTTCCAGCGCAAGGTGATGTACGACAACCTGCCGTTGGAGGCGATGGACGAGTTTCGTGCCATCTCGTCCCGGCATGCCCAGGAACTGATCGAATTGCTCGACCGCTGGCTCGCGGAGCACGACCGGGATGCCAACCCGGCCGTCTCGGGCAGCGGCCGCATGCGCGCCGGCGTCGGCGTATTCAGCTTCGAAGAAGTCATCGAACCGCGGACCGAGCGCACATCGAAACAAGCGTCCGCGCGCGGTCGCAGGCGGCCTTCGCAGCAGGGAGAAGACAAATGAACGAGCGCAAGTTTCCGCGTGCCGCACTGCTCGCGGCCTGCCTCGGCGTCATCGCCGCCTGCGGCGGTGGCACCGATGGCACCGGCAGCCCCGTCCCATCGGCCGCTGGCATCACCACCAGCGGCGTGATGACGAAGGGCAGCGTGATCGTCAACGGTGTGCGCTTCGACGACTCCGCCGCGACCGTGACCGACGATCGCGGCCGCACGGCCTCCGGCCTGGCCAACGGCATGGTGGTCAAGTTGCGTGGCCGCAGGATCGACAGTGGCAGCGGCATTGCCGAACGCATCGATGTCGAGAACGAACTGCGCGCCGCGATCGCCTCGATCGATCCCGCGTCCAGCCCGCAGTCGTTCGTCGCCGCCGGCGTCACCGTGCTGGTGGAAAGCGACGACCGTCTTCGTCAACGCGGCCGGTTTCGCCGCGCTGAGCACGGGCGACCGTGTCGAGGTCCATGGGCTGCGCGACGCGGGCGGCAACCTGCGGGCCTCGCGCGTCGAACTCGTGGGCACGGGTGTCGGGGGCCGACGAACTGCGTGGCGCGGCATCTTCGATCGATACCGGCGCCGACACCTTCGTGATCAACGGCAACATCAACGTCAACTACGCGAGGGCCGCCTTCAGTCCGGCGGGTGCCGGCGAATCCTCGCTCCGCAACGGCACCGTGGTCGAGATCCGCGGCACTCTGGCAGGCAATGTGTTCACCGCGACTCAGGTGGACTTCGAGGATCTGAAAGACGACAGCTTGCGTGGCAGCCCCGACGAGGAGCAGGACGTCGAGGGCTTCGTCAGCGGATTCACCGCCCACCCGGGCAGCTTCCTGGTCAACGGGCGCAGTGTGACCACCACCTCGAGCACGCGCTTCGAAGACGGCACGGGCGGCGACCTCGCCAACAACGTCAGGGTCGAGGTCGAAGGCATCGTCAATGCACAGGGCGTGCTGGTGGCGCGCAAGGTCGAGTTCCACAACATCCGCGTGCAACTCCGCGGGCGCGCGACCGCAGTCGACGCGGGCGCGGGCACGATCGTCGTTCTCGGCCAGACGGTGCGGTCCACCAACCTGACCCGGATCGAAACCCGCAGCAGCAGCAGCAGCGGCTCGACCTCGCTCGCCGATCTCGTCCCGAACGTCGATTGCGTGGAAGTGCGGGCAACCGTCGAAGGATCGAACATCGTCGCCGAAGAGATCAAGGAGCCCGACAGTTGCGGCAAGGAACGGGTCCAGGCGGCGGTCAGCGCGAAGAACGAAGCCACCTTCACCCTGACATTCTTCGGCGCTCTGAACGCATCGCTCGCCAACACCCCCAGGTTCCTCGACCGCAACGAGCAGGCGATCAGTCGTGCGCAGTTCTTCGCCGCGGTGGTTCCGGCCAGCGCCGACGTCGCCCGGCACCCTGGTCGAGGTCGAGGGCAGCTCGCTCGGGCGGTGGAGACGGCCGAGCTCAAGGACTGAAGTGAGGGCTTCCAGGTTCACCCCGGTCGAGGCGCGCCGATTACGCACGCCTCACCGGGTGAACCGGACGCAGTGCGGTGCGTGTCGGTCACACCGGCCACCGGAGATTGACCCGCCGGTCACCGCGCTCCGATGACTCGCCAGTAGTCGGCACAAGCCATCGGAGTCATCGCTGAGCGGCCGGAAGACGCGACGTCGGGCCTCCCGTCGAATCGTCCCTGGCCAAGTTGACTTGTTGTACCCAAAGGGAGACGTAAATGAAGAATCGAAAGCTCGGTAGGCCCGTATTCCGGCTCACGGCGGCCGCACTCGCCGTCAGCCTGTTGTTTGGTTGCGGCGGCGGGAGCGACACCAGCCCGGCGTCGCTCGAGCAACCGGCTCCGGTCTCTGCTCCGTCGGCAACCGTCCAGTCCGTATCCGTCGTCGAGACCGCCACGACGATGTCGGTCAAGGCGGACGTGCGTACCGCCGGCAAGCCGATGTTGTACGAAGCGCAGTCAATGCAGTACACGTTCGCCGCTCAGAGTCGACGCCGGCCCGAACAAGGGCGTCGCGCTGACCGGCCTGCTCATATTGAAGGGCGAACGCGAAGATGACGGCGATACGGAAGTCGAAGGACGGCTCTTCCCGGACGAAAGCCCGACGCTGCCGCCCCCGGGTGAAGATCTGAAGGAAAAGTTCAAGACCGACCGCAAGGAACTGAAGGCGGCACTGCGGGCCGACATCAAGGCCCTGTCGGAAGACCTGAAACTTGCGCTTTCGAACGGCGCAGTCCCCGGCTCCTCTGGGCTGAGCGATGCGCAAAAGGAGGCCCTGGCGCTGTTCAGGACGAAGTTTCGAGAGCGCATGGACGAGTACCGGGCTGCGCTGAGCGCACTGGTCGCCGAGTACCGTGCGGCATGCGACAGCAGACGGCCTAAAGGTGACGACGACGACGAGGACGACGAGACGAGCCGCCAGGGGCTTCGAGGTTCACGGCAGGATCGAACCGGGCGGCGTGATCGTGCTGAAGCGTAGACCTCGGCGACCGAGGCAAGATCAGCGCGACCGGACTCGTTGACGCCGATGGCAGCGTGAAAGGCACACTGACCGGCCCAGCTGACGGTGACACGGGCACCTGGACGGCAACGGCAACCGTGGATTCGCCACCGCCACCGCCGCCACCGACGACACCGTACGCCGCCGCCGCCGCCACCACCGACGCACCGCCGCCGCCACCACCGCCACCGCCGCCGCCACCGCCGCCGCCACCGCCGCCACCACCGCCGCCGCCGCCACCGCCGCCGCCACCGCCGCCACCACCGCCGCCGCCGCCACCGCCGCCAGCCGCCGCCGCCGCCACCGCCGCCACCGCCGCCGCCGACGGGGCCAAGTGCAGCGAACGGCAAGGTGCTCTACGGCACTTCCTGTGCGTCGTGCCACACGGCCAATCCGGCGGCCAACGTGGCCAAGGTGCTCAACGGAGCCAACAATCCGACCGTGATCGCTGACGCAATCGCTAGCAGGCACGGGCGGAATGGGCTCGCTCGCCGGGAGGCTGACGCCTGCTCAGTTGGACGGATATCGCGGCCTATCTCGCGACGCCCAACATCTAGGTTGGCGCGAAGTGCGGGCGGCGCCCCGAGGGGGCCGCCCGCCGATGAAGAAGGCCCGACCTGTTCATCGGCTCACTCGCTGTCGCGGGCACGACAGGGCGAAGAGAATGGTCTTCGCGGTCGACCGCTTGCGTGGTTTCTTTCAGCGTCGTTCGTGCCCGTCACGCGGCCGACGGATCTCGAGGTGCGCGTGTCGACGACAGGTCTCCTGATTCGCGAGCGGATGCAGTAGGCCGACCCGCGGCGCGAAGTGAAACCGGATGCTTGGAGTAGTTGGGGTGGCTGATGGGACTCGAACCCACGACAACCGGAATCACAATCCGGGACTCTACCAACTGAGCTACAGCCACCACTGAAACTTGCGCCCCCGGCCGCTTGGCGGCCGCCCCCGTGGGGGCACGCGATGAGCTTGGGGCGGCCCTGCGCTCATCGCTAGAAACTGGCCTGCCCGACAGGACTCGAACCTGTGACCCCCAGCTTAGAAGGCTGGTGCTCTATCCAGCTGAGCTACGGGCAGAAGTCGAAAGCACTGCGGGCGCGCCCCCTGGTGCGGCGCTGGTCGGGGTGGAGAGATTCGAACTCCCGACATCCTGCTCCCAAAGCAGGCGCGCTACCAGACTGCGCTACACCCCGTGGGGCGCGAATGATAGCACCGGGCTCTCCTCGCCCGTGCTCAATCTGCACTTCGCTGCGCCGCCCGGCGACCGCGCTCCACGTCGACGAGCGCGAGCACCAGCAGCCCGGCGACGAAGTACAGGCCCGTGATCATCATCGCCAGTCGGTGATCGTTGTCCGTGACCCACGTGACGAGACCGTAGGTCACCGGTCCGAGGATGGCCGACAGCCAGACGGCGGCGTTCCACAGTCCGTAGAACTCCGCCAGCCGGTGCGACGGGGCGAACACGCCGACCAGCGCGCGGCCGGCGGACTGGCTGGAGCCCATGCACAGGCCGGCGATATTGGCCGCGAGCCAGAAGCCCGTCGAATCCGTCGTCGTCGACGCAATCGCGATCATCGCAATCCAGCCCGCGATCGTCAGCGCGAGCGCTTTCCGATGGCCGAGAGCGTCCTGCACATACCCGAACGCGAACGCGCCGAGCGCGGCAGTGACGTTGACCACCAGCACGAGCGTCATCGTCTGTGCCGTGTCGAACTTCATCACCTGCTGCGCGTAGATGGCGGCCAGCGCGATCACCACCGAGAGCCCGGCCTGGTACATCACGCCGCACAGCAACAGCCACCCGAAGTCGCGGAAATCCCCGATCCGGCGCAGTGTCTGCAGTACTCGCCCACTCGACGCCCGAGCGCGGCCGCCGACGCTGGCGTGGGGCAGCGGCTGCGCCCGCTCCTTCAGGAACGCGAACGTGAGGAGCGACGACGCCGCGAAGAAGCCGGCCGTGATCAGCATCGCTGACCGGGACGGAGTGCGTTGCCGGCGCCGCGCGCCTGGGCGGTGAGGACGTACGCAAGGCACAGGCCGAGCGCAGCGAGGCCGCCCACGTAGCCGATG
Source organism: uncultured beta proteobacterium (assembly GCA_963841815.1). Classification (GTDB taxonomy): domain Bacteria; phylum Pseudomonadota; class Gammaproteobacteria; order Burkholderiales; family Burkholderiaceae_F; genus JAOUJD01. The sequence continues at coordinate 128,191 of CAWJEE010000011.1, forward strand.
CTCCAGCCCCAGCCCGACACCTTGCCGAGCGCCTCGGGGCGCGACAGACTCGGGCAGGAAGGCGCTGTTGAGGGCGACGCCGGCGGCGTAGCAGAAGTTGGATACGACGAGCAGGGCGGCCGCCCGCCACAGGTCGCCCGGCCCGACCGACGCCAGCGCGGCGGTGCTGACGACGCAGCCGGCTGTCACGACCGCAAGCAGGAACTTCTTGCGCGCGTGCACGTCGGCATAGGCGCCAAGCAGCGGCATCAGCAGCAGGCCGATGAGATACGACGCCGACAGCACGACCGTCCACGCGAGGGTCGCCCACGGTGCATCGCCGGCCACGACGCCGACGAAGTAAGCGTTGAACACGGCCGTCAGCACCACGGTCGTGTAACCGGAGTTCGCGAAGTCGTACATTGCCCACGCGAACACCTCGCGGCGCGGGACACCGGGGTTGAGCGACGGCGAACTGAAGATAGTCATTGCGCGGTGACCGGGCAGCGATTGTGCGCCTCCCCTCGGTCGCCGGTCACAGTCAAGGTCCGGACCTCGCAGGCGGAGTACTGCCGGGCGCCACCGTGCAGATGAGTCAGGCGTTGCAGCGCGTGCCGGCGGGCTCAGCCACCCGACGCCTGGGCCAAGCCGACTTCGCGGGCTCCTACTTCGGGGTGACGATGCGCGACGCCGGAAAGACGGCGGCGAAGGTGCTTCCCTTTCCGACGTCGGACCGATGTCGAGCCTGGCGTCGTGCCGCAGCAGCACGTGCTTGACGATCGCGAGACCGAGACCGGTGCCACCGGTCTCGCGCGAGCGACTCTTGTCGACGCGGTAGAAGCGTTCCGTCAGGCGCGCTACGTGCTCCGGCGCGACACCGATGCCGGTGTCGCTGCACCTCGAACCGCCCGTACCCTCGTCGCGCGTCGACCAGCCAACGTGATGCGCCCGCCGTCCGGCGTGTACCGAATCGCGTTCGACACCAGGTTGCCGAACGCGCTGCGCAGTTCCTCGCGGTTTGCCCGCAGGAAGGCGCGTCGCCGGCTTCGACCTCGACGCGGTGGCGCCCGCCGGACAGGACGCGCGCCTCGTCGGCGACTTCGCTCATCAGGAGCTGCACGTCGACGATTTCCTCGACGAGGGAACTTTCGCTCGACTCCAGTCGGGACAGCGTCAGCAGGTCCTCGACCAGGCGCGACATGCGCTGCGCCTGCTCCTGCATCAGCCGAGGTGGTGCTGCCGCGTCGCCTCGTCCTCGTGCTGGGCGTCGAGCAGCATCTCCATGAAGCCGTTGACCACGGTGAGCGGCGTGCGCAAGTTCGTGCGAGACGTTCGCGATGAAGTCGCGCCGCATGGCGTCGACCTGCTCGCGCTGCGTGATGTCGCGCGAGATCACCATCAGGCGGGTGCGTTCCACCTCGATGACCCGGACTTCGAGCGCGGTGTTCGGCCGGGCCATCGGCCTGAACTCGAGCGGAAGGTCGTACTGGCCGGACGTCATGTAGCTGACGAACGCAGGGTCACGCACCAGGTTCGTGACGCGCATGCCGTGGTCCCCGGTCAGCGAGACTCCGAGATGCGCTTCCGCCACCGGGTTGCACCATTCGATCTGCAGCGACAGGTCGACGAGGACGATGCCCTTCCGGCAGCGCGCTGATCGTGCGCCGGAAGCGCTCCTCGTTGTCCTGCAACCTTCGCTCGTTCTGTCTCCGTCGTGCGGCGGGCACGGTACAGGCGCGCGAACACCTGCGTCCAGATCCCCATTCCGTTGGGAATGTCCTCGAGCCGCGGCGCCTCGAGCCAGCCGGCCAGCAGGCTGGCGTAGAACAGGTGCATCACGAGCAGCATGCCGAGGCCGATCACGGCAACCCACAGGCCGGCCATCCGACCGAAGAGCGTAGCCCACCGTGATCGCGAGCACGACGAGCACGGCGACCCGCAGGAACGCGGGCGTCAGTACCCGGAGGCGGTCGCGCGCGCTCATCGAAGGAACATCACGTCTCTGCCCGCTGGGACAGCCGATACCCGAGTCCGCGCATCGTCTGGACCATGAACTGCAGGTCGTGCGGGGCAAGCGCCTTGCGCAGCCTCAGCATGTGGACGTCGATGGTGCGCTCTTCGATGAATACGTGGTCGCCCCATACGCCGTCGAGCAGCTGCGAGCGCGAGAAGACTCGCTCGGGGTGCGCCATGAGGAAGGTGAGGAGCTTGAACTCGGTCAGGCCGATCTTCACGGGCTTGCCGTGGGCGAGCACTTCCCGGCGCGCCGAATCGAGCGCCAGCGGTCCGTACTCCATGACCTCGCCCGAAAGCTGGGGCGCGCGCCGCCGGAACACGGCGCGGATGCGCGAGACGAGTTCGCGCGGGGAAAATGGCTTCACCACGTAGTCGTCGGCACCGGCGTCGAGGCCCGCGACCTTGTCGGATTCGCTGCCCTTCGCGGTCAGCATGATGACCGGCAGCGACCTGGTCCGCTCCTGGCCGCGGAACTCGCGCAGCAGTTCGATCCCCGGGCGGTCCGGCAGCATCCAGTCGAGCAGCACGAGGTCGGGCAGTTCTCCCGACACGGCCTCGCGCGCCGCGCGCACGCTGTCGGAGCGCCGGACCTTGAAGCCGCTGGTCTGGCAGGCGTAGGCGACCAGTTCCTGGATGGCCGGCTCGTCCTCGACCACGAGAATCGTTGCCGACATCTATCCGCGCGCCAGTGCGCGCTCGACCTCGTCCGGCGTCATGTGCCGCATGTCGACGCCCTGCGAAATGAAGATGATGAACTCGGCGATGTTCTTCGCATGGTCGCCGATGCGCTCGATCGCCTTGGCGGCCCAGACGATGTCGAGCGAGGTGGAGATCGTGCGCGGGTCCTCCATCATGAAGGTGATCAGCTGGCGCAGGATCGCGCGGAAGCGGTCGTCGACGCCCTGGTCGTCCTTGATGATGGCGGCGGCGGCGGCCGTGTCCATCCTTGCAAACGCGTCGAGCGTGCGCCGGAGCATCGACACGGCAATCTCCCCCGAGTGCTGCACATCGGGCACGCGGTGCATGCGCGTGCCGGCGCCTTTCTCGTGCAGCCACTTCACGGCGCGCGCGATCTTGGTCGCTTCGTCCCCGATGCGCTCGATGTCCATGATCGCCTTGGCGGTGCCGATGATCATCCGCAGGTCGCCCGCGGTCGGCTGCCTGCGCGCGATCACGTGGATCACCATCTGGTCGAGCTCCAGCTCGAGGTCGTTCACCCGGCGGTCGGCATCGATCGCCTGCTGCGCGAGCTCGAGGTCGCCCTTGTCGAACGCCGCGAGCGCGGTCCGCACCTGGGACTCGACCAGCCCGCCCATGTGCAGGACGCGAGAGCGAATCGCCTCGAGTTCCTCGTCGTACTTCCGCATCGAATGGTCGCCGCTCACCATCTCATTTTCCCCGCTCAGCCGAAACGGCCGGTGATGTAGTCCTCTGTTTCCTTGCGCGCCGGCTTGACGAAGATCTGGTCGGTGTCGCCAAACTCGATCATCTCGCCAAGGTACATGTACGCCGTGTAGTCCGACACGCGCGCGGCCTGCTGCATGTTGTGGGTGACGATCGCCACCGTGTAGTCGTGCTTCAGTTCGTCGATCAGTTCCTCGATCTTCGCGGTCGAGATCGGGTCGAGCGCCGAGCACGGCTCGTCGAACAGGATGATCTCGGGCTTCACGGCGATGCCGCGCGCGATGCACAGGCGCTGCTGCTGGCCGCCGGAGAGGCTGGTGCCGCTCTGGCCGAGCTTGTCCTTCACTTCGTTCCACAGCGCCGCCTTCTTCAGCGCCCACTCCACGCGGTCGTCCATGGCGGAACGGGAGAGGCTCTCGAACAGGCGCACGCCGAACGCGATGTTGTCGTAGATCGACATCGGGAACGGCGTCGGCTTCTGGAAGATCATGCCGATCTTGGCGCGGACCAGCGCGACGTCTTCCTTGCTGGTCAGGATGTTCTCGCCGTCGACCTTGACTTCGCCTTCGGCGCGCTGCTCGGGGTAGAGCTCGAACATCCGGTTGAACACGCGCAGCAGCGTCGACTTGCCGCAACCCGACGGACCGATGAAGGCCGTGACCTTCTTCTCCGGGATGCGTAGCGTGATGGACTTCAGGGCCTGGAACTTCCCGTAGTAGAAGTTCAGGTTCTGCACATCCATCTTGATGCGTTCGTTGGCGAGCGTGGCGGCGGAGGCCATGTCCATGGGAGTCTCGTCTATTTCTGCCGGAACAGCACACGCGCCAGGATGTTCAGGGCGAGCACGCCGAGGGTGATCAGGAATACGCCCGCCCAGGCCAGCTGCTGCCAGTTGGCGAACGGGCTCATCGCGAACTTGAAGATCGTCACCGGAAGGTTGGCCATGGGCTGGCCGAGGTCCGCGCTGAAGAACTGGTTCGACAGCGCGGTGAAGAGCAGCGGCGCGGTCTCGCCGGCGATGCGGGCCAGCGCCAGCAGCACGCCGGTGACGACGCCCGCCCGCGCCGCCTTCAGCGTGACGCGCATGATCATCACCCACTTGGGCGCGCCCAGCGCCACGGCCGCCTCGCGCAACGCGTTGGGAATCAGGCTGAGCATGTTCTCGGTCGTGCGCACGACGACGGGAACGACGATCAGCGCCAAGGCCAGCACGCCCGCGTAGCCGGAGAACGTCCGCGCCTTGGCGACGACGACTGCGTAGACGAAGAGTCCGATCACGATCGACGGCGCCGACAGCAGGATGTCGTTGATGAAGCGCGTCGCCTGGGCGAACCAGCCGCCGCGCTGCCCGTACTCGGCGAGATAGATGCCGGCGAGGATGCCGATCGGCGTCGCCAGCGCGGTCGCGGACATCACCATGATCAGCGAACCGACGATCGCGTTGCCGAGCCCGCCCTCCTCCGCGTTCGGAGGCGGCGTCGACTCGGTCAGCACCTGCCAGCTGAGGCCCTTGAAGCCGAGCGTCAGCGTGTCCCAGAGGATCCAGATCAGCCACACGATGCCGAAAGCCATCGCAGCGAGCGACAGGACCAGGGCCACCGCATTGACGAACTTGCGGCGGCGATGCAACCGCAACCGATAGTCGGCCCGCGGCGGGGCGGCGGTCTCTGCGCTCACGTGCGTTTCCCTTCGTTGCGCTTGAGCCGGAACAGCAGCAGTTTCGACAGCGTCAGCACGACGAAGGTGATGAAGAACAGGATCAGTCCCAGGTAGATCAGCGAGGCCTCGTGCAGCCCCGGCGTGGCCTCCGCGAACTCGTTCGCCAGCGCCGACGTGATCGAGTTGGCCGCTTCGAACAGCGACAGCGTCTCGAGCTGGTTGAAGTTGCCGATGACGAAGGTGACCGCCATCGTCTCGCCCAGCGCGCGACCGAGGCCCAGCATGACGCCGCCGATCACGCCCGCCTTCGTGTACGGGAGCACGACGCGCCACACGACTTCCCAGGTCGTCGAGCCAAGTCCGTAGGCGGACTCCTTCAGCAGCGCGGGGGTCACCTCGAACACGTCGCGCATCACCGCGGCGATGAACGGGATGATCATGATCGCGAGGATGATGCCGGCCGAGAGGATGCCGATGCCGACCGGCGCGCCCGAGAAGAGCGCGCCGAGCACCGGCACGTCACCGAAGGCGCGCTGCAGCGGCTGCTGGACATAGGTCGCCAACAGCGGCGAGAACACCAGCAGGCCCCACATGCCGTAGACGATCGAAGGGATGGCCGCGAGCAGCTCGATCGCGGTGCCGAGCGGACGCTTGAGCCACTTCGGAGACAGTTCGGTGAGGAACACCGCGATGCCGAAGCTCACCGGCACGGCGATGATGAGGGCGATCAGCGAGGTGGCGAGCGTGCCGTAGATCATCACCAGCCCGCCGAACTTTTCCTGCACCGGATCCCACTCGGAGGTCCACAGGAAGGGCAGGCCGAAGTGCCGGATCGAGGGCCACGCGCCGATCACCAGCGAGACGATGATCCCGACGAGGACCAACAGTGTCAGAGCCGCCGCCCCGCGCGTCAGCCACGCGAAGACCCGGTCGCCGAGGGTCCCCGCCCTCCGCAGCGGCGGTTGCTCGGGCATCTGCATCAGAAGTTCGTCTTGGCGGGTGGGCGAGGATGAAAGTGTAGCGTCCAACGGGCGCCTCCCCGGGGGGCGCAGCCTCATACCGGCTGCGAAGTGAAACCCGCGGGCTGCACCGGCAGCCCGCGCGGGGGACTCGCTTACTTGTACGAGACGGCCTTGCCGGCGCCGTCGGCGACCTTGCCCCAGCTCTGCCGGACCAAGTCCTCCACCGCGGGCGGCAGCGGGACGTAATCCAGCTCTTCCGACATCTTGTCGCCGTTGTTGTACGCCCAGTCGAAGAACTTCAGCGCACCTTGGGCCTGCTGTGGCTTGTCCTGCTTGGCGTGCATCATGATGAAGGTCGCGCCGGTAATCGGCCACGCGTCCTTGCCCGGTTGATTCGTCAGGATCTGGTAGAAGGTCTTCTTCCAGTCCGCGCCCGCCGCCGCTGCCTTGAAGGCGTCGTCATCCGGCGCAACGAAGGCACCCGTCGAGTTCTGCATCAGCGCGTACGCGAGCTTGTTCTGCTTCGCGTACGCGTATTCGACGTAGCCGATCGAGTTCGGCAGGCGCTGCACGAAGGCGGCCACGCCCTCGTTGCCCTTGCCGCCCGCACCCGTCGGCCAGTTGACCGCGGTGCCCTCGCCGACTTTCGCCTTCCAGTCGGCGTTCACCTTCGACAGGTAGTTGGTGAAGATGAACGTCGTGCCCGAACCGTCGGCGCGGCGCACCACCGCGATCTGCGCATCCGGCAGCTTCACGCCCGGGTTCAGCGCGGCGATCGCCGGATCGTTCCACTTCGTGATCTTGCCGAGGTAGATGTCGCCCGAGGACCGGCCCCGTCAGGCGCAGCTGGCGCGTCGGGATGCCGGCGACGTTGATCACCGGCACGACGCCGCCGATGACCGTCGGGAACTGGATCAGGCCGTCCTTGGCCAGTTCCTCGTCGGTCAGCGGCATGTCGGACGCACCGAAGTCGACCGTCTTGCCGCGGATCTGGCGCAGCCCGGCGCCGGAGCCCACGGACTGGTAGTTGACGCGAACGCCGGTCGCCTTGTTGTAGGCATCGGCCCACTTGGCGTAGAGCGGCGCCGGGAAGGTCGCGCCCGCACCCGTGACCTGTTGCGCAAGCGCGCTCGTGGCGGTCGCGGCGACCAGCAGGCCGGCGAACGCGGTCTTCAATCCGATGAATTTCATTGCATGCACCTCTCGAGTCATGACGCAAAAGTTTGAACGAGGCGAGTGTAGGAACCGGATGTGACCGTTCGGTTACACGCAGACTGAAAAAACCCTCGAATGCCGGCCACGGCGCACTCCGTCCAAGGCGCCGTGTCACGGACCTGTCACACCCGCCGCCTAGTGTGACCGCGGAGCACAGGGGTTCACCGTTCTGCCGTGTCGGCCGCCAATCCGGATACCTACCTCAATCGCGAGTTGTCGCTGCTCGCGTTCAACGAGCGCGTGCTCGCCATGGCCACGCGCGAGGACGTTCCCCTGGCCGAGCGACTGCGCTACGTCTGCATCGTCTCGTCCAACCTGGACGAGTTCTTCGAAGTGCGGCTGTCCGACCTGACCGAGGAGGTGCGGACGGAACGGGAGCGGGCCATCGGCGAGCGTCTATCGCAGCATACTGGCGCGCGCGCACCGCCTCGTGCGCAGGCAGTACGGGCTGTTCAACGAAGTCATCACTCCGGCGCTCGAGGAGCGCGGCGTCGTCATCGTCAACCACGCGCAGCGTTCGGCCGAAGCAGCGGGAGTGGGTACGCGACTACGTGCAGCGCGAAGTGCGTCCGCTGCTTTCGCCGATCGGGCTCGACCCGTCGCACCCGTTTCCGCAGGTGCTCAACAAGTCGCTGAACTTCATCCTGCAACTGGAGGGCAAGGACGCGTTCGGCCGTCCGTCCGCCACCGCGATCCTGAAGGTGCCGCGCGTCCTGCCGCGCGTGATTCCGGTGCCGGACGAGCTCGCCGGCGGCAGGAAGGCCTTCGTGCTCCTGACGTCGGCGATACGCGCGCACCTGCAGGACCTGTTTCCGGGCCGCCAGGTCACGGGCTTTTCGCAGTTCCGCGTGACGCGCGACTCGGACCTCACCGTCGACGAACAGGAAGTGCGCAACCTGCGCCAGGCGATGCGCATGGAGCTGACGCAGCGCCACTTCGGCAACGCGGTTCGCCTCGAAGTGCGGCAGACCTGTCCTCAACCGCTGCAGCAACTGCTGCGGAACCAGTTCCAGTTGCCCGAGGAAGCGGTGTTCCGCGTCGACGGTCCGGTCAACCTCGTGCGGCTGAACCAGCTCGTCGATCACCTGACGCAGGCCGAACTGCGCTGGCCACCGTTCCTGCCGGCATGGCCCGCAAGGCTGCCGCGCGGCGCCGACATCTTCTCCGCGCTGAAGCAGGGCGACCTGCTGCTGCATCACCCTTACGAGAGCTTCGAGCCGGTGACCGAGTTCCTGCGACAGGCCGGGACCGATCCGGCGGTCGCAGCGATCCGGATGACGCTGTACCGGACCGGCATCAGCTCGACGGTCGTCGACCTGCTGGAGGAGGCCGCCCGCCGCGGCAAGGAAGTCACCGCGGTCGTCGAACTGAAGGCCCGCTTCGACGAGGAAGCGAACATCAACCTCGCCGAGCGCCTCGAAGCCGTCGGTGCGCAGGTCGTCTACGGCGTCATGGGCCTGAAGACGCACGGCAAGGCAACGCAGGTGCTGCGCCGGGAAGTGGTGGAAGGCCGGCCAGCACTCGTACCGTATGTCCATCTCGGGACGGGCAACTACCACTCGACCACGGCGAAGCTGTACACCGACTTCGGGATGCTGACCGCCAATCCGGAGATCTGCGCGGACGTGGACAAGGTGTTCATGCACCTGACAAGCCTGACGAAGGTCGAGAGGCTGAGGCACCTTTGGCTCGCGCCGTTCACCCTCCACCGCAACCTGCTGAAGGCGCTCGGCAACGAAGTCGCCGCCGCCGCGGCCGGCAAGCCGGCGCGGGTCATCGCGAAGATGAACTCGCTGACGGACGAAGCGACGATCGACGCGCTGTATGCGGCATCGCAGGCCGGAGTCAGGATCGAGCTTGTCGTTCGCGGCGCGTGCGCGCTGCGTCCCGGGGTGAAAGGCCTCTCGGAAAGCATCAGGGTCCGCTCGATCGTCGGCCGGTTCCTGGAGCATCACCGGATCTACTACTTCGAGAACGGCGGCGATCCGCTCGTGTACCTGTCGAGCGCCGACTGGATGGGACGTAACCTGTTCCGCCGCATCGAGATCGCCTGGCCCGTGCTGGATCCGAAGCTCGCGAAGCGCGTCCTGGCCGAAGGGCTCAAGCCATACCTCGACGACACGATGGAAGCGTGGACACTCGGCGCGGATGGCCGGTATCGCGCGCCGCGGCGGCCCAGGCAAGGCAGTTGCGCGCAGCACCGGCTGCTCGCCGAGCTCGCCGAGAGCGTGGGAGCCGGCTGATGGACATCGTGCTGTGGCGTCACGCCGAAGCAGAGTCGGGCGAGCCCGATGAGGGGCGCAAGCTGACACCGAAGGGCGAGAAGCAGGCAAGGCGTGTCGCCGAATGGCTGCACAACCGTCTCCCCGATACCGCGAAGGTCCTGTCGAGTCCCGCCAAGCGCGCTCAGCAGACGGCGCAGGCCCTCGCGGAGATATCCCATCGCAAGATCAAGACCGTCGAACTGCTGGCGTCGGCGGCGACCGTGGACGAGATACTCGACGCAGTTGGATGGCCCATCGGCAAGGGCACGCTCGTGGTGGTCGGTCATCAGCCGTCGCTGGGGCGGGTCGCCAGTCGCCTGCTCGCCGGAAGGGAACGCGACTGGCCCATCAAGAAGGGGGCCGTCGTCTGGATCAGTCACCGCGAGTCCAACGGCGACTCGGAACCGATCCTGCGCGCGGCGATCGGCCCGGAACTCGCCTGACTCCGCGAGGCACGCACGCATGGCGGCCGGGAAATCAGCGCTGGGCCCCGGTCCTGCCGGCCCTGCGACGCGGCACACCCCGCGTGCCGCGCCGTTGAGCCGGGTCCGCACCCGATGTTCGCGCCGTCACACGAAGTGTCGCGCCTGTCATGCGTCTGTCATTCGGCAGCCTTAGCGTTTCGATGTTCCGCGGCCTCGACTCCCTGCGGCCGCCGTCTTGCAAGAGGAGAAGAAATGAATCGCCGAGCGTTGCTGCTCAGTCTGCTGTCCGTGTCCCTGATGGGTTGCGCCTCCATGCAGCCGCAAACCGTATCCCGGGTCATCGCCTCGGATCCCAACCTCTCGACCCTCAGCGGGTTGATCAAGCAGGCCGGGCTTACCGAGACCCTGGCCGGTGCCGGGCCCTTCACGGTTTTCGCTCCCACCAACGACGCGTTCAAGGCGGTGCCGGCGAAGACGATGGGCGAACTGGCGGCGAACAAGGACCTGCTGACGAGCGTACTGACATTCCACGTCCTTCCGATGAAGCTGAACGTGGCCGACGTCAAGCCGGGCAACGTGAAGACGGTCAACGGCGCCAACCTGCCGCTGGCCCGCGCCGGAACCTTCGTCACGGTCGAAGAAGCAATGGTGACCGGTGCCGACAGGCAAGCCAGCAATGGCGTGGTCCAGGTCATCGATCGCGTGCTGCTGCCGCCCCAGAAGCGCTGACCCCGGCCCGCTGATCCTGAAAACGGTCGCCCTGAGCGACCGTGTCCTCACGGACCGATGACATGTCACGAACATGTCATCGGTCCGTCATCATCCGGTGGCCGCCGGCGTGGGAAGATATCTTGTCAGTTCTTCTACTGAACCCCCCATGAACGCCATCAAGCAGGTGCGCAAGTACCTGGAGCAGCATCCGACCCGCAAGTCGTCGTACTTCCTGGCCAACCTCGTCGAGGCACTTGGGGAGGAGCGCGAGATCCCGCTGCGCGACCTCTACGAGCTCGACCAGGAGGCCTTCGAACTGGCGATCGAGTTGATCAAGGACTGGCGGCTCGATCGCTATTACGCGGCGCGCATCAAGTTGTTCGACATCGTGCTGGCGGGGTTGCCGGGACGGAACAAGCCGAGCCCGAACGACGAGCCGTCCTCGAACTGACGCGCTCGTCGCCGGACCGCTGCCTCCCTCCGGGCCGGCCACGTAAGTCATCTTCCCCGCCGTCGACGCGGCAGTCCTCGGCCCGCTTCATGCTGGTGTCATGCATCCCTCCTACGGTGACGTCATTCCGTAACCACGAGACCAATGCCGTGGATCTCCAGATGCTTGTCGTCGTCGATAACGTCAACCGGGTCTTCGCGCGACACTTCGACCTGTCGCCGGACCACGCCGCCTGATCGACGCCGGCCGTCGGAGCGCCATGTCGGACACCAACACCGAGATCGAACTGAAGCTCGCCCTCGTCAAGGGCAGCCTCGCGCGGGCGCGACGCGCGATCGGCGACGTCCGTCTCGACGAAACAGCCATCGAGGACGTCTACTTCGACACGCCGGACGCCACCCTGCGCCGGCGCGGCCTCGTGCTCCGTCTGCGGCGGGACGGAGACCGGTGGCTGCAGACGCTGAAGGCCGCGAGCAGCGGGCACAGCGTCGTCCCGGTCCGGGGGGAGTGGGAAGTCGCCCTGCCCGCGCGCAAGTCCGCACCCGCACTCGATCTCGAGCGCTTCGAGATCACGCCCCTCCGGGTGCTGCTGCGGGCCGGCCTCGAAGCCGATGCGCTCGTGCCGGTGTTCCGCACCCGGATCTCGCGGCAGCGAGGAATGCTGGTGCGCGGCACCTCACAGATCGAAGTGGCGCTGGATCGCGGCGAACTGCGCGCGCGCGTGGAGGGCCGGAAGCGGCGCCAGCCGGTGGCCGAAGTGGAACTGGAACTGAAGTCCGGCCGCCCGCAGGACCTGCTGGACGTGGGCAGCGAGCTGGTGAAGCATGGTCACGGAATGATCCTCGTCCCCGCGCTGCGCAGCAAGGCGGAACGCGGCTACGGTCTCGCCGCGCGCGATGGCCTGGGTGCCGCCCGCGCCTCGGCCGGCGGATTCGCCGAGCGGCTCCGCGTCGAGATGCCGTCCGCACAGGCGCTGCGGGAAGTCATCCGGCACGGCCTCGCGCTGGTCGTCGCGAATGCCGATGCGCTGCGCGGCGATCCCGCCAGCGAGCATGTGCACCAGGCGCGCGTTTCGCTGCGACGCATGCGGTCCGCGATCCGCTCGTTCGATCCGTACGGCGAGGACTTTCCCATGCGGTTGGGCAAGGGACTGCACTGGCTCGCGCAGACGCTCGGAACGGCACGCGACTGGGACGTCATCGTCGAGCAGACGTTGCCCGCGATCCTGTCGTCGGTGCCCGTCGACGACGAGGACCAGCGCATGCTGCGCCGCGCAGCGCGGCGAGAGCAAGCGCGGGCGATCAGGCAGGCCGTGGCCGCGGTCAGTTCGCGGCGCTATGCCCGGCTCGTGCTCCGGATCGCGCGCTGGTCCATGGAAGACGCGGCGGCGGCGGCGAGCAACGTCGGCGAGACCGCGGCGTCGCTGCTGGAGCAGGCGGCCGACCGGCTCTTCAAGGATGCGCGCTCGTTCAGCCGCCTCGGCGAGCACAAGCGGCACCGCGTTCGCATCCACGCGAAGCGGCTGCGCTACGCCCTCGACCTGCTCGCGCCTTCGCTGCCCGGCCGCGGGGCCGCGGACTACATCGAGGCGCTGGCCGCGCTTCAGGACACCCTGGGCGAGCTGAACGATGCGTCGGTGGCACTGGCTCGCATGGTCGACGCACTCCCCGACGCGGGCTCGACGAAGGTTCTGAAGGACTGGTTCAATCGCGTCCAACCGGGACTTGTGGCCCGCGCGGCACTGCAGTTGAACGCGCTCGATCGACGGCCGCGCCCGTGGTCGATCGCCTAGGTCGCGAGCCACGCCGATGCTCGTCCTGATCAACCTGGACCGCGCCATCGCACGCCGGGCGTCGATGGAAGCGCAGTTGAAGGCAGCAGGCCTGGCTGCGGAACGGGTCGGGATCGACCTGCGCGGCGTTGCCCGCGCGCAAGCGCGGGAGATGGCACGGCTCGCGTTTCCTGCGTTCCGTTTCGGCGGACTGTTGAGCAGCCCAGAGATCGGATGCTGGTTGTCGCACCTGACGGCCTGGCAACGGGCGGTCGACGCCGGCGTCCCCGCCTGCACGGTGATCGAGGACGACCTGCTCCTGCAGCCGCACTTCGTCGAGGTCCATCGGCGGCTCACGCGCCCGGCGCTTCACGACATCGTCTACCTCGGAACTTCGTCGCGCAACATTTCGATGCGCCACCCCGAAGCGTGCGGACCATCCCGGCTCCATCGCCCGATCGGAGGCATCCTGAACACTTGGGGTTATGTCGTCCGCACGGAGTTCGCAGCGCGCTTCCTCGCCGCCGGCGGCCCGGTCACGCGGCCGATCGATCACGTCATCGGCGGCGGCTCCCGCCGCTGCCGTCCGGATGTGGCCGTGCTGCTCCCGCCTGCGGTCCAGGAGAACGTGATGGTTGCGAGCGAGTCCCAGATCGCTCCGTTCACCGACCGTCCCGACCGGGCGGTCATCGTCGAGGAACTGCGGCGCAAGTTCCTCGCGAGCCGGCTCGGTGACGCTTACTACGCCGCGATGTCCCGCCTGTTCTGACCGGCCGCTTCCTTCCCGGCTAACGCCACGGCAAGCCGGTCTCCACGGAGCTGATGCTTCGCATCACGAAATGCATCGGGCCCCCATTTGTCTCGCGATGTGGCATGCCCAACGAGCGCCTTGACGTCGGTCATGGAGGCCTCGCTCCAGTTCACGGAACTGTCATCAAACCGTGCGGGGCCGTGTGGGAGACTGCCCGTCCATCGGAAGCGGGGAACGCAAGAGTGAAAGCCATTCACGACATTCGTCGCTATCTGAGCGACCACGCTGACTCACCCTCCGCGAAAGTCCTCTCCCGCCTGCCGGCGACGCTGTCCAAGGAGGAGTCGCTGGTGCTGAGCGAGCTGTACGAGCTGGACTGGGAGTCCTTCGAACTCGCGATCGATCTGCTGCGCGACTGGCGCATCGATCGCTATTACGCCGACCGCACGAACCTGTTCGCTGCGTCTTCGAAGCAGCCGGAACGCACCCCCCAACTCGAGACCGCGGACTAGCGTCTCACACGAGTGAATGAGCGGCACCGCCGCGCGTTCGCGCGCGCCCGCGGCGAGGCTCGCTGCGCCCACCCGACCGGCGGCCGCTGCATCGCGGCTCTCCCAGCCTGACGCATCCACAAGAAAAAGCGGGGGGCTTTCGCCCCCCGAACCCAGGGAGACACGCGGTACTCGTTGCTACACGCCGATCACGCCGCCGTCGTTCCGCGTGATGACGATCGTCGCCGACCGTGGGCGGCTGGTGCCGCCGTCGGGCCAGTGGCTGGTGAACAGGGCTGGATTGCCGATGTTGACGGCTGCCGTTTCCTCGCCCGGATGCTGGATGTTGACGAACAGGGCACGTCCGTCGGGCGACTCTGCCAGCCCGGTGATCTCGCACTGAACGGGGCCGACGAGGAAGCGGCGCAGCTTCGTGCCGGGGCTGGCGCCGACGTAGGTCTGCACCTGCTTGGTCGCGCCGGTTGAGTCGGTATTCGTGATCGTCTTCACTCCGCCATCGCCGACCGCGCCCGGCAGCGCAGCCAGCAGCATGCAGTTGGTCACGTCCGTATAGGCGCCGTCGTCGGTCTGGATCCAGCACACGTTGGTCGCCTTCGAGAACCACAGGCCGTCCGGGCTCGAGAAGTCGTTTTCGGCGGTCAGGCCGGAGACGTTGACGTTGACCGCATCCGCGCTCGCGCGCGCGCCGAAAAGGAAGATGTCCCAGTTGAACGTCGTGGCGGCCGGATCGCCCGAGGCTTCGAGCCAGCGAACGATGTGGCCGTTCGGATTGCCGCGCTGGGCCGTTCCGCTCGTGCGCGGGTCGTTGTAGTGGCGCGGGTTGGCGGCATCGGTCGAGGCGAGCGTGCGCAGCGTCGCGTTGTTGTTGGTCAGCGTCATGTAGACGGCGCCTGTGACCGGATCGACGGCGCCCCACTCGGGACGGTCCATCTTGGTCGCGCCGACGACGTCGGCGGCCAGCCGCGTGTTGACCAGGACGTCGGCCTGGTCGGCGAACGGATACACCGCGCTCGTCGCCGTGATGCCGTTGACGCCGAACGCAAGCTCGACCCAGTTGCCGGTGCCGTCGGCGTTGAACTTCGCGACGTACAGCTTGCCGTTGTCGAGGTACTTGTCGCCCGCGCCGAGCCCGCCGGTCGCATCGGCCGGATCCCAGCTGGCGTTCGACACGTACTTGTAGATGTACTCGTTGCGCGAGTCGCAGCCCATGTACCAGACGAGCGGCTTGCCCGCCTCGACCTTGGCGATCCACGCGCCTTCGTGCGCGAAGCGTCCCATCGCGGTGCGCTTCTTCGGCGTCGAGTTCGGCGCGAACGGGTCGATCTCGACGTTCCAGCCGTAGGTGTTCGGCCCGTTGCGATAGTCGTCCGCCGCGGTGGCGCCGAGCACCATGGCGTTCCAGCGGCCGTACAGGTTGTCGGCGGTGTCCGGCGTCACGGTGGCCCAGAGTTCGCGGCCGTCGCCGGCGACGCCGTAACGCGCGAACGAAGTCAGTTCCTTCGGCGTGCGATTGGCATTGTCCGTCGCGGTGACGCGCCGGAAGTAACCGGCCCAGTTCTCCTCGCAGGTCAGGTACGTGCCCCACGGCGTGTAGCCGTTGGCGCAGTTGTTCACGGTGCCCCGGGTGCGCGTTCCATTGCTCGAATACTTCGTGACCATGTGCGGCGTGCCCGCTGCCGGTCCCGACAGGATCATCTCGGTCAGCGTGTGGATGCGCCGGTTGAAAGAGGAGTCCTGCCTGTAGCTCCACGCGCCATTCGTGGCCCTGCTGATCTCGACGATTGCGACGCCGTGGACGTAGAACTCCTTCAGCACCTCGTCGGCGACCGTGCGTGCGGCGGCTGTACCGGTTCCGCTGATCGTCGCTCCGCTCGCGTGCAGGAAGGCGGGCGTGATCGCCTCGTGGTTCTGCACCAGCAGCGCGCGGTCGCTCGCGGTCGCGCTGTAGGCGCCGCCGGCGGACACGCCGAAGTAGTGCATGCCGTCGTGGTGGTCGCCCATGCGCTGCGCGTACGTCGCGGCCGCGTCGGTACCGTCGTTGCGATATGCGGCCACACCCGGCGCCGTCGGATCGCCGAGGCGCAGCAGCACGGAGGCCGTGTAGCCGGGCGGCACGGTGACGACGTCGCCGAGGCTCTTCGGCACGGCGGCGAATCCGAGGGACGCGGGACGCGCCAGCGCCGGTGCGGGCGCCGGCGCAGGGGCGGGCGACGCGATCGCGTCGTCGCTGCCCCCGCAGCCGGCGAGCAGTGACCCGCCGCCGATGAACGACAGGGCGGCGAATCCGAATCCGCCGCGCAGCATGCCGCGACGCGCGGGATCCTGCAGGCGGGACTCGATCAGGTCGTTGATGTGCGGGTTGCTGGACGTGTTGTTGATTTCGTCTTCGTACGACATTGAGAGGGGCTCCGGAGGGGGTGTTGTCGTGCGCTTCGTCGGGAAGCAGCGCGAGTGTCGACACGCGATGTGACGCTCGCGTGAACGAAGTGCCGGTGCGCGGGGAGTGAAATCGCGGAGGCCGCGTGTCACGGCGAGGTCATCGAGTCGCCGTACCCTGCGGTTCCCATGATCGGAAGGTTGCTCTACCGCCGGTCCGCGTGGGATGCGACGGCCCGCCCGGACTCCCCCGCCGGGCGCGTGCCGTCGCAGGCCGGCGGCCTCGCACCGCTGCCGGCCGACCAGACGCCGGCTCCGACGCAGCACTACCGAGCGATCTTCATCTCGGACGTGCACCTCGGCACGCGCGGCTGCAAGGCGTCCTACCTGCTCGACTTCCTGCGTCACACCGAATCCGACGTGCTGTACCTCGTCGGCGACATCATCGACGGCTGGGCTCTGAAGAAGAACGTGCACTGGCCACAGGCGCACAACGACATCGTCCAGAAGGTGCTGCGCAAGGCGCGCAAGGGCACGCGCGTGGTCTACGTGCCAGGCAATCACGACGAGTCGGCGCGCCAGTTCGCGGGGCTGCACTTCGGCGGCATCGCCATCCGCGAGGACGACGTCCACACGACCACGAGCGGACGCCGTTTGTGGGTCGTGCACGGTGACTTCGCCGACGGCGTGATGCGGCACGCGCGCTGGCTGGCGTACGTCGGCGACACCGCCTACGAGTTCAGCCTGTGGTTGAACCATCACCTGAACCGCGTGCGTGTGCGCCTCGGCCGCCCGTACTGGAGCCTGTCGCAGTACCTGAAGCACCGCGTGAAGAATGCGGTGAGCTTCATCTTCGACTTCGAGCAGGTGCTGCTGCGCGAGGCACGGCGCCGCGGATACGACGGCGTCGTCTGCGGACACATCCACAAGGCCGAGATCCGCGACATCGACGGCATGACGTACGCGAACGACGGCGACTGGGTCGAGAGCCTCACCGCGCTGGTCGAGACGCTCGACGGTCACCTGCAGATCGTCACGTGGGACCACCTGCGGGCGCCGGCGCAGGCCGGCGTGCGCTGGGACGATGAAAACGAAGCCGCGGGCCTCCCGGCACCACGCGTCACCGAGGAGGCAAACGCATGAGGATCGTCACGATCACCGACGCCTGGCACCCGCAGGTCAACGGCGTGGTCAGAACCATCGAGGCAACCAATCGCGAACTGGTGAAGGCCGGGCACACGGTCGCGGTGATCGGTCCCGATCAGTTCGCCGCGTTTCCCTGCCCGGGCTATGCGGAGATCCGCCTTTCGCTCCTCCCCCATGTCCGACTCGCGGAACTGCTCGACGCGCAGCTCGAGTCCGAACGCAGCGTGGCGTTCCACGTCGCCACCGAAGGCCCGCTCGGCCACGCCGCGCGCCGCTACTGCCTGTCGCGCGGCCTGCCGTTCACCACCGCGTACCACACGCGGTTCCCGCAGTACCTGAAGGCGATGTTCCGCGTTCCCGAGTCGTGGAGCTACGGCTTCCTGCGCCGCTTCCACGGCAAGGCGTCGTTCGTGATGGCGCCGACCCGCACGGTCGAGGACGAACTGCGCGCCAACGGCCTCGACAACGTCGC
Source organism: uncultured beta proteobacterium (assembly GCA_963841815.1). GTDB lineage: Bacteria > Pseudomonadota > Gammaproteobacteria > Burkholderiales > Burkholderiaceae_F > JAOUJD01. Next base: position 146,305 of record CAWJEE010000011.1, read on the forward strand.
GCGCTGGACGCGCGGAGTCGACCTCGACGTGTTCCACCCCCGCGACGAGCGCGCGCTGGCGGACTTGCCGCGCCCGCTCTTCCTCTACGTCGGCCGCGTATCGGTGGAAAAGAACATCCAGGCCTTCCTCCGCCTCGACCTGCCCGGCACGAAGGTCGTCGCCGGCATCGGGCCCGCGCTCGAGACGCTGAAGCAGCGGTTCCCCGAAGTCCACTTCGTCGGCGTGCTCGGTTTCGCGGAACTCGCGCAGCTCTACGGTTCCGCCGACGTCTTCGTCTTCCCGAGCCTGACGGACACCTTCGGGCTCGTGATGCTCGAAGCGCTGGCGTGCGGAACCCCGGTCGCGGCGTTCCCGGTGCAGGGACCGATCGACGTCGTTGGCGGATCCGGTGTGGCCGTGCTGGACGACGACCTGCAGAAGGCCGCACTGCTCGCGCAGCGGATCGACCGCACCGAGTGCCGCCGGTACGCGGAGCGCCACTCGTGGCGGGCCGCCACGCAGCAGTTCCTCGGGCTCCAGCAGGCGATCGCGAAGGTGCCGGCCGAGAGGATCGTGTCCCGGCGGGCGTGACGCCGGCTAGTGCGTCGCGACGGGTCCGACGACCGCCGCGAGCCGATGCGCCATCGCTTCCGCGATCTCGACTTCGCGCGCCTCCACCATCACACGCAGCACGGGCTCTGTTCCGGAGGGCCGGATCAGCACGCGGCCGGCGCCGTTCAGTTCGCGCTCGACCTCGCCGACGGCGCTGACCAGGCCGACGTGCGACTTCCAGTCGAAGCCGCGTTCGACCTTCGCGTTCACCAGCGCCTGCGGCATCAGGTCGAGGTCAGCCGTCAGGCCGGCGAGCGTCTGCTTCTGCCGGCGCATCGCGCTCAGGACCTGCAGCGCACTGACGATGCCGTCGCCGGTCGTGTGGCAGTCGAGCGTCAGCAGGTGACCCGACCCCTCGCCGCCGTACAGCCAGCCCTTCTCTTCCAGCACTTCGAGCACGTAGCGATCGCCGACCTTCGCGCGCGCGAACGGCACGCCGAGCTCGCGGAAGCGGCGCTCGAGCGCGTAGTTCGTCATCAGCGTGCCGACGACGCCGTCCACCTTGCCCCGGCGCATGCGCTCGCGCACGATGACGTACAGCAGCTCGTCGCCGTTGTAGATCCGGCCGTCGGCGTCGACCATCACGAGGCGGTCCGCGTCGCCGTCGAGCGCGATGCCGACATCGGCCTGATTCGACTGGACGGCCTGCGCTAGGTGCGGCGCGTGGAGCGCGCCAACGCCGTCGTTGATGTTCATGCCGTTGGGCGCCGCGCCGAGCGAGATCACCTCGGCGCCAAGTTCGTGGAAGACCGGCGGCGCAACGTGGTACGCGGCGCCGTGCGCGCTGTCGACCACGATCTTCAGGTCCTTCAGGTCGAGCTCGTTCGGGAAGGTGCGCTTGCAGAACTCGATATAGCGTCCGGCGGCGTCTTCCAGCCGGCGCGCCTTGCCGAGGTTTTTCGAACTGACGCAATGCAGCGGCTTGTCGAGTTCGGCCTCGATCGCCGCCTCGACCGCATCGGGCAGCTTCTTGCCGTGCGCCGAGAAGAACTTGATGCCGTTGTCCGGATACGGATTGTGCGAGGCGCTGATGACGATGCCGGCGTCGAGCCGGAGCGCGCGCGTGAGGTACGCGACGCCTGGCGTCGGCAACGGGCCGCACAGCACGACGTCGACCCCGGCGCTCGACAGGCCGGCCTCGAGCGCCGCCTCGAGCATGTAGCCCGAAATGCGCGTGTCCTTGCCGATCAGGACGGCCGGGCGATGTCCCTCGGCCGTGCTCGTCAGCGCGCGGCCGGCCGCCTGGCCGAGCCGCAGCACGAACTCCGGCGTGATCGGCACTTCGCCGACCGTTCCACGCACTCCGTCCGTCCCGAAATATTTGCGGCTCACCGTGTCTCTCCCTGGCCTTGCATGGCCTCCCAGACGCGCAGGCCGTCGCGCGTGGCGGCCACGTCGTGCACCCGCAGCACCCGCGCGCCGCGCTCGGCCGCCAGCACCGCGCCCACCACCGAAGCCGTCCCTCGTTCGCCCACCGCCCGCCCGGTCACTGCGCCGAGCATCGACTTGCGCGACAGCCCGGCGAGCACCGGACAGCCAAGCGACGTGAAGCGCTGCAGTTCGCGGAGCAACGTGAAATTATGCTCGACCGTCTTGCCGAAACCGAATCCCGGGTCCAGCGCCACCCGATCGGCCGACACGCCCGAGGCTTCAAGGGCGCCGAGGCGTTCCCGCAGGAACACGCGGACCTCGGCGACGACGTCTTCGTACCGCGGCGCCATCTGCATCGTGCGCGGCACGCCCTGCATGTGCATCAGCACGACCCCGCAGTCGTTGTCCGCCACGGCGTCGACCGCGCCGGACGACTGCAGGGCATGGACGTCGTTGATGATCGCCGCTCCGGCGCCGATCGCCGCGCGCATCACTTCCGGCTTGCTCGTATCCACCGACAGCGGCACACCCTCGCGCGCGAGCGACTCGACGAGCGGAACGACCCGTTGCAGTTCTTCATCCAGCGTCACGTCGGCGGCCCCGGGACGCGTCGATTCGCCGCCGATGTCGAGGATGTCCGCGCCCTCCTCGACGAGGCGCAGCGCATGCGCCAGCGCCGTGCCGTACGTGGAATGCTGGCCGCCGTCATAGAACGAGTCGGGCGTGACGTTGACGATGCCCATGATCAGCGGGCGCGCCAGCGAGAGCACGCGCCCGCGCACCTTCCACGCGGTCGCGATGTGATGGCCCGGTCCGGGATCGCGCTTCATCGTGGAATTCTAGGCGCCGGCGCCTGGGGCCGAATGCAAAAGAAAAGGGCCGGAGCGTTCCGGCCCTTGCTTTCAGGCGTCAGGATCAAGCGGGCTGCGCGGCGCCTTCGACTCCGCCGCTCGCCGACTTGCCTCCGGCCGGCGGCGTCGAACTGGTCGACTTCGGCGGCCGCGGCGGCTTGCCGTTGATGATGTCGTCGATCTGCTCGCTGTCGATGGTTTCCCAGTCGAGCAGCGCCCTGGCCATCGCTTCGACCTTGTCGCGGTTTTCCTCGATCAGCCGCCGTGCCAGCCCGTACTGCTCGTCGATGATGCGGCGGATCTCGGCGTCCACCTTGCGCATCGTCTCTTCCGACACGTGCGTGGTCTTCGTGATCGAGCGGCCGAGGAAGACTTCGCCTTCGTTCTCCGCGTAGACCATCGGGCCCAGCGCGTCGCTCATGCCGTAGCGCGTGACCATGTCGCGCGCCATCTGCGTCGCGCGCTCGAAGTCGTTGCTGGCGCCGGTGGTCATCTGGTTCATGAACACTTCTTCGGCGATGCGGCCGCCGAACAGCACCGCGATGCGCGACAGCAGGTACTGGCGGTCGTACGCGTAACGATCCTGCTCGGGCAACTGCATCGTCAGGCCGAGGGCGCGGCCGCGCGGAATGATCGTGACCTTGTGCACCGGGTCCGACTTCGGCACCAGCTTGGCGACCAGCGCGTGTCCCGACTCGTGGTACGCGGTGTTGGTGCGCTCCTCTTCCGACATGACCATGGATTTGCGCTCGGCGCCCATCATGACCTTGTCCTTGGCCTTCTCGAAGTCGATCATCTCGACCACGCGCGCGTTGCGGCGCGCGGCGAACAGCGCCGCCTCGTTGACGAGGTTGGCGAGGTCCGCGCCCGAGAAGCCCGGCGTGCCGCGGGCGATCACGTCGGCCTTGACGTCGGCGCCGATCGGCACCTTGCGCATGTGCACGCTCAGGATCTGCTCGCGGCCGCGGATGTCGGGCAGCGGCACCACCACCTGGCGGTCGAAACGGCCCGGGCGCAGCAGCGCCGGGTCGAGCACGTCCGGCCGGTTGGTCGCGGCGACGACGATGACGCCTATGCCGGTCTCGAAGCCGTCCATCTCGACCAGCATCTGGTTCAGCGTCTGCTCGCGCTCGTCATTGCCACCACCCAGACCCGCTCCACGCTGGCGACCCACCGCGTCGATCTCGTCGATGAAGATGATGCAGGGCGCGTGCTTCTTCGCGTTCTCGAACATGTCGCGGACGCGCGCCGCGCCGACGCCGACGAACATCTCGACGAAGTCGGAACCCGAGATCGAGAAGAACGGCACCTTCGCCTCGCCGGCGATGGCCTTGGCGAGCAGGGTCTTGCCGGTACCCGGCGAGCCGACCAGCAGCACGCCGCGGGGAATCCGGCCGCCGAGTTTCTGGAACTTCGATGGGTCGCGCAGGAACTCGACCAGCTCCTGCACCTCTTCCTTGGCCTCGTCGCAGCCGGCGACGTCGGCGAAGGTGATGCTGTTGTTGGTCTCGTCCAGCATGCGCGCGCGCGACTTGCCGAAGGAGAAGGCCCCGCCTCGTCCGCCGCCCTGCATCTGGCGCATGAAGAAGATCCAGACGCCGATCAGCAGCAGCATCGGGAACCAGGAGACGAAGATCGTCGTCAGCAGCGACTGCTCTTCCTCGGGCTTGCCGAACACCTGGACGCCGGACTTCATCAGGTCGGACACCATCCAGGCGTCGCCCGGCGAAGTCAGCGTGTAGCGAGTCCCCTCGGCCGGCGTGACCTGCAGCGTGCGGCCCTGGACCTCGACGCGCTTGATCTTGCCCGCCTTGGCCTCTTCAAGGAACTGCGTGTAGCTCACGGACTCGGCCGGCTTCTGCCGGCTCTCGAACTGCTTGAAGACCGTGAACAGGACGAGCGCAATCACCATCCAGATGGCGGCTTTCGCGAACATGTTGTTGTTCAACGTGGGACTCCTTGCTGAATCGTCTCGCGGGTCGTTTCCGGGACGACTCGAGTGAATCGGGGACCTCCGGCCGGAGCCGGATCGAGGCATGAAAGAAGGGTCGGTTTCGATTCTAAACCCGCATCGCCCCACCTTTCCCCTAGTAGAGGGCAAGTCCCGGGCATTTCAAGGTCATCGCCCAGGCGGCGAGGGAAGGAGTTACCCGACCGCAGACGGACGCAGCCCGCGGGCCAGCAGGTAGACCTCGGCCGAGCTCTCCCGGGACGCGGCAGGCTTGCGCACGGCGACGGATCGAAAGCTGCGCTTCAGCCGCTCCACGAACTGGCTGTGGCCGCTGCCCTGGAAGGCCTTGACCAGGAATGCGCCGTCCGGCTGCAGGTGCTTGACGGCGAAATCGAGCGCAAGTTCCGCGACCAGCAGGCTGCGGGCGGCATCGGCGGCAGCGACGCCCGACAGATTGGGCGCCATGTCCGACACGACAACGTCGACTTTCGCGCCCTCGAGCCTCGCTTCCAGAAGCTGCTCGACCGCTTCCTCGCGGAAGTCGCCCTGGATCACGTCGACGTCGGGCAACGGTTCCATCGGCAGGATGTCGAGCGCAAGCACCCGACCGCTCAGCTTCCCGTGCCGGCTCAGCCGCTCCCGGATCACCTGGGTCCAGCTGCCGGGCGCGGCACCCAGGTCGACGACGATGGCCCCGGGCCGCAGGAGCTTGTCCTTGTCGTCGATTTCCGTCAGCTTGTACGCCGCGCGCGAGCGGTAGCCCTCCTGGACGGACCGCTTCACGAACGGGTCCGACAGGTGGCGCTCGATCCACTCCCGGTTGGAGCGGTGCTTTTTCTTGGCTTGCGGCATGTTCCCTGCAAACTTTGCCGGATCGGCGACGAATCCGGTTGAAGCCGGACTCCGCGCCGCTAGACTGTAAATGGAGGATGCAAATGGCCGAGATTCAACTCACACCGAAAGAACGGCAGGCGCTCAAGGCCCTCGCACACGGCCTGAAGCCGGTCGTGCTGCTCGGCTCGGCCGGGCTGTCGCCGTCGGTCGTCAAGGAAATCGACCGCGCGCTGGTGGCCCATGAACTCATCAAGGTGAAGGTGCCGGGTGACGACCGCACGGAACGCGAGGAACTCTTCGCCTCGCTGGCGGAGAGTCTTTCCGCGGCCCGCGTGCAGGCGATCGGCAAGCTGCTGGTGCTGTTCCGGCCTGCCCCCGAGGAAGAGGAACACGATGCCCCAGGCCCCTCGCCAGAAAGGGAGCCGCCCCATGCGTACCGAGAATCGCTCACCCAAAGCCCCGGCAACGACGCCGCGAGGCAAGACACCCGCCCCGGCAGGACGCACAAAGGCGGGACGCACCGATGCGGAGCGGGTGAATCGCGGCACCGTGCCGCGCCTCGATCCGGGCACGGCGCGTCGCGCCGTCGGGCGGACCAACGCGCCCAAGGGCGGGCGCGGCAAGTAGGCCACCGCCGGTCGCCTACCCGTAGGCGACCGAGACGATCGAGTAGGTCCGCTTGCCGGCGGGAGCGAGGACTTCCGCCGTGTCGCCTTCGCTCTTGCCGATCAGCGCGCGCGCGATCGGGCTCGAGATCGAGACCAGCCCGGCCTTGATGTCGCCTTCGTCGTCGCCGACGATCTGGTACTTGACCATCTCGCCCGAGACTTCGTCCTCGAGTTCGACCGTCGCGCCGAACACCACCCGACCGGCGGCGTCCACCGTCGCCGGGTCGATGATCTGCAGGCTCGACAGCTTGCCCTCGAGTTCCTTGATCCGGCCCTCGATGAAGCCCTGCCGCTCGCGCGCGGCGTCGTACTCGGCGTTCTCGGACAGGTCGCCCTTCTCGCGCGCTTCCTTGATGGCCTGGATGACGGCCGGCCGGTCCACCGAGCGCAGGCGCTGCAGTTCGGCCTTGAGTCTTTCGGCGCCACGCGCCGTGATCGGGATTGCACGCATATCGGTCCAGAACACCAGGGAAAAAGAAAGCCCCGGCGCAGAGCCGGGGCCGCGAAAACAATGTAGCCAAAGGACCGAGGGCTTGCAACACCCCCGGGGACGATCGGTCAGTGCCTGGCCGCCTCTTCTCGTGGCGCGCCCTGGGCGAGCAAGCGGTGCAGGCCCTGCACGTCGTAGACCTCGAGGTTGGCGAGGTGCTTCATGCCCTCGATCGCCGCGCGACCGCCCGCGATCGTCGTGTAGTACGTGACGCGCTGCGCCAGCGCCGTGGTGCGGATCGAGCGCGAGTCGGCGATCTGGCTGCGCACTTCGCTGACGGTCGTGATCACGAGCTGGATGTCGCCGTTCTTCAGCAGGTCGACGATGTGCGGGCGGCCGTCCTTGACCTTGTTGACCGACTTCACCGGTATGCCGGCCTGCTCGATCGCCTGCGCCGTGCCGCGCGTGGCGGCCAGGTTGTACCCCATGTCGTGCAGCAGGCGCGCCAGGGCGATGGTCTTCTGCTTGTCGCGCGTCCTTCACGCTCAGCAGCACCGTGCCCTTGTCCGGCAGCGACGTGCCGGCGCCGAGCTGCGACTTGAACAGCGCCTCGCCGAAGGTCATGCCCACGCCCATCACTTCGCCGGTGGAGCGCATCTCGGGCCCGAGCAGCGGGTCGACGCCCTGGAACTTGGCGAACGGGAACACCGCCTCCTTCACGGAGAAGTACGGCGGAACGATCTCGCCCTGCACGCCCTGCTGGTCCAGCGTGATGCCGACCATCGCCAGCGCGGCGATCTTCGCGAGCGGCATGCCGGTCGCCTTCGACACGAAGGGCACGGTGCGGGACGCGCGCGGGTTCACCTCGAGCACGTAGATCGTCGACTGGCCGTCGTGCTTCTGGATCGCGAACTGCACGTTCATCAGGCCGACGACCTTCAGCGCCCTGGCCATCTGCGCGGTCTGCTCGCGCAGGTCGTCGATCAGCGACGCCGGCAGCGAGTACGGCGGCAGCGAGCACGCCGAATCGCCCGAGTGCACGCCGGCCTGCTCGATGTGCTCCATCACGCCGCCGATCAGCACGCGCTGGCCGTCGCACAGGCAGTCGACGTCGACCTCGATCGCGTCGTCGAGGAAGCGGTCGAGCAGCACCGGCGAATCGTTGCTGACCTTCACCGCCTCGCGCATGTAGCGCTCGAGGTCGCGCGGGTCGTGCACGATCTCCATCGCGCGGCCGCCGAGCACGTAGCTCGGACGCACGACCAGCGGATAGCCGATCTCCTCGGCGAGGCGCAGCGCCTCGTCCTCCGCGCGCGCGGTGCGGTTCGGCGGCTGCTTCAGGTTCAGCTGCTGCAGCAGCTTCTGGAAGCGCTCGCGGTCCTCGGCGACGTCGATCGAGTCCGGCGAGGTGCCGATGATCGGCACGCCGTTGGCCTCGAGGTCGCGCGCGAGCTTCAGCGGCGTCTGGCCGCCGTACTGCACGATCACGCCGAACGGCTTTTCCTTGTCGACGATCTCGAGCACGTCTTCGAGCGTCAGCGGCTCGAAGTACAGGCGGTCGGACGTGTCGTAGTCGGTCGACACGGTTTCCGGGTTGCAGTTGACCATGATGGTCTCGAACCCGTTGTCGCGCAGCGCGAACGCGGCGTGCACGCAGCAGTAGTCGAACTCGATGCCCTGCCCGATGCGGTTCGGCCCGCCGCCCAGGACGATGACCTTCTTCCGGTCGGTCGGGTTCGCCTCGCACTCGTCCTCGTAGGTCGAGTACATGTAGGCGGTGGTCGTCGCGAACTCGGCCGCGCACGTGTCGACGCGCTTGAACACCGGGCGCACGCCGAGCTTCAGGCGCGCGGCGCGCACCTCGGCCGAGCGCACTCCCAGGAGCTTCGCGAGGCGACGATCCGAGAATCCCTTGCGCTTCAGGAAGCGCAGTTCGTCGGCGGAGAGGTCGGCGAGCCTGCGGTCCTTCAGCCGGCCCTCGATCTGCACCAGTTCCTCGATCTGCGCCAGGAACCACGGGTCGATCGCCGTCTCCTCGAACACCTCGGACAGCGTCATGCCGATGCGGAAGGCGTCGCCGACGAACCAGATGCGGTTCGGTCCCGGCTCGCCGATTTCCTCGATGATCTCGTCGCGGTCGGTCGAATGCTCGTCGAGGCCGTCGGAGCCGACCTCGAGGCCGCGCAGCGCCTTCTGGAACGACTCCTGGAAGGTGCGGCCGATCGCCATCACCTCGCCCACCGACTTCATCTGGGTCGTGAGGTGGTTGTCGGCCTGCGGGAACTTCTCGAACGCGAAGCGCGGGATCTTGGTGACGACGTAGTCGATCGTCGGCTCGAACGACGCCGGCGTCGCGCCGCCGGTGATCTCGTTGCGCAGTTCGTCGAGCGTGTAGCCGACCGCGAGCTTGGCGGCGACCTTGGCGATCGGGAAGCCGGTGGCCTTCGACGCCAGCGCCGACGAGCGCGACACGCGCGGGTTCATCTCGATCACGATCATCCGGCCGTCCTTCGGATTGATCGAGAACTGCACGTTGCTGCCGCCGGTGTCGACGCCGATCTCGCGCAGGATCGCGATCGACGCGTCGCGCATCAGCTGGTACTCCTTGTCGGTCAGCGTCTGCGCCGGCGCCACCGTGATCGAGTCGCCCGTGTGGATGCCCATCGGGTCGAGGTTCTCGATCGAGCACACGATGATGCAGTTGTCCGCCCTGTCGCGGACGACCTCCATTTCGTATTCCTTCCAGCCGATCAGCGACTCCTCGATCAGCAGCTCGCGCGTCGGCGACAGGTCGAGCCCGCGCTGGCAGATCGCGACGAACTCTTCCATGTTGTAGGCGATGCCGCCGCCGGTGCCGCCCAGCGTGAAGCTCGGCCGGATCACCGCGGGGAAACCGAGCCGCTCCTGCACCTGCAGCGCTTCGGCGAGCGTGTGCGCGATGCCGGAACGCGCGGACGCGAGCCCGATGCGGGTCATCGCCTCCTTGAACTTCAGGCGGTCCTCGGCCATCTCGATCGCCTCGGGCGACGCGCCGATCAGCTCGACGTGGTGCTTGTTCAGGACCCCGTTCTTGTACAGGTCCATCGCGCAGTTGAGCGCGGTCTGCCCGCCCATCGTCGGCAGGATCGCGTCCGGCTGTTCCTTCGCGATGATTCGCTCGACGACCTGCCACGTGATCGGCTCGATGTACGTGACATCGGCCATTTCGGGGTCGGTCATGATCGTCGCCGGGTTGCTGTTGACGAGGATGACCTTGTAGCCCTCCTGCCGCAGGGCCTTGCACGCCTGCGCGCCGGAGTAGTCGAACTCGCACGCCTGGCCGATGACGATCGGTCCGGCGCCAATGATCAGGATGCTCTTGAGGTCAGCGCGACGCGGCATCGATGGCCTTGTAGTTTTCGGGGGCGAGCCGGCGCTCGACCAGCTCGATGAGGATGTGGATGACCTTGATGTGCAGTTCCTGCACGCGGTCGGCGTAGCGGCCCGCCGGAGTGACGATCGCGATGTCGGCAGCCTCGGTCAGCGGCGTGCCGGCGCGACCCGTCAGCGCGATCACGCGAACGCCGAGCCGCCGGGCCGTCTGCGCGGCCGCGACGACGTTCCTGCTGGTGCCGCTGGTCGAGATGGCGAGCAGCACGTCGCCGGCGCGGCCGTGGGCCTCGACGAAGCGCGCGAACACCTGGTCGTAGCCGTAGTCGTTGCCGACGCAGGACAGGTGGCTCGGGTCGGCGATCGCCATCGCCGCGTACCCGGGACGGTTGTCGCGGAAGCGACCCGTCAGTTCCTCGGCGAAGTGCATCGCGTCGCACATCGAGCCGCCGTTGCCGCACGAGTAGGCGCGACCGCCCGCGGCAAACGTATCCGCGAGCATCTGGCCGGCGCGGGCGATCGCCGCGAGGGTCGCTTCGTCGCCATACAGGCGCTCGAGGCTCGCCGCCGCGTCGGCGAGCGCGGCGCGCACGACTGCGACGTCACTCACTTGGCGGCCTCCATCAGCTTCACGAAACGATCGAACAGGTCGCCGATGTCGTGCGGGCCGGGGCTCGCCTCGGGGTGGCCCTGGAAGCAGAACGCCGGCGCGTCCGTCAGCGCGAAGCCCTGCAGCGAACCGTCGAACAGCGACACGTGGGTCACGCGCACGTTCGCGGGGCAGCGACTTTTCGTCGACCGCGAAGCCGTGGTTCTGGCTGGTGATGTAGACCTTGCGCGACTCGACGTCGACCACGGGGTGATTGGCGCCGTGGTGGCCGAACTTCATCTTCAGCGTGCGACCGCCGACCGCCAGGCCCATGATCTGGTGACCGAGGCAGATACCGAAGGTCGGCAGCTTGCGCGCGATGAACTCCCGTGCCGCGTCGATCGCGTAGGTGCACGGCTCGGGATCGCCCGGTCCGTTCGACAGGAAGATGCCGTCGGGCGCGAGCTTCAGCACTTCGTCCACCGGCGTCTGCGCCGGCACCACCGTGATGCGGCAGCCGCGGTCGGCCATCAGGCGCAGGATGTTCCGCTTGACGCCGTAGTCGAACGCGACGACGTGGAAGCGGAACGCATCGGGCGTGACGCAGCCCGGCGTGCCGTCGGCGCGCGCGAGTTGCCACGTCCCCTCGGTCCACGGGTAGGGCTGCCGCGTGCTGACGACTTTCGCGAGGTCCTGCCCGGCCATGCCCGGATAGCGCTTGCGCCTGCGCCAGAGCGTCCTGCACCATCGCATCGGTCAGCGGCTGGCCTTCGCCGGCCGCGACGATCACGCCCGCCTGCGCGCCCTTCTCACGCAGGATGCGCGTCAGCTTGCGGGTGTCGATGTCGGCGATGCCGACGATGCCTTCGTCGCGCAGGTAGGTGGACAGGTCGCGCTGCATCCGGAAGTTCGACGGACGCTGCGGCAGGTCGCGGATCACGAGGCCGGCGGCGAACACGCGCGACGCCTCGACGTCCTCGTCGTTCACGCCGGTGTTGCCGATGTGCGGATACGTCAGCGTGACGACCTGGCCGGCGTAGGACGGATCGGTCAGGATCTCCTGGTACCCGCTCATCGCCGTGTTGAAGACGACTTCTCCGAGCGTCTTGCCGGGCGCGCCGATCGAACGGCCGCGAAAGATCGTTCCGTCGGCCAGCACCAGGGCCGCGACGGGACGCGGATCAACAATCAGGGGGGCCAACGAAGCTCCTTCGCGCAGCGAGGCGGCCACCGGACGCCTGCACCGCGATGCACGGGATGACCGACCTGCGTCTCCCGAAATTTGGCTACAGATAAACTCGCGGATTATATCGTGACAGCGCCGCGCGACGCGGCAGCTCCCATGCCCTCCCGACTGGACGGACTCAAGCAGTGGACGACGATCGTCGCCGACACCGGCGATCTCGCGGCCATCGAACGGCTGCGCCCGCGCGACGCCACGACGAACCCGTCGCTCATCCTGAAGGCGGCACAGAAGCCGGAGTACCGGCCGCTGCTGGTCGACACGCTGCGCCCGTACCGGACGGAACCGGTCGCCGCGCAGCTCGACCGCGTGCTGGTCGCGTTCGGCGCACGCATCCTCGGCCTGATCGACGGCCGCGTCTCGACCGAGGTCGACGCGCGCCTGTCCTTCGACACGCGCGCGACCATCGAGAAGGCGCGCCACCTGATCGCGCTCTACGAAGCGCTCGGCGTTTCGCGCGAGCGCGTGCTGATCAAGATCGCGTCGACCTGGGAAGGCATCCGCGCCGCGGAAGTGCTCGAGCGGGAAGGCATCCACTGCAACCTGACGCTGCTGTTCGCGATGCCGCAGGCGGAAGCGTGCGCGCAGGCGGGCGTGACGCTGATCTCGCCTTTCGTCGGCCGCATCTACGACTGGCACCGGAAGGCCGCCGGCAGCCAGTGGGACGAGGCCGCCATGAGCGGCGCCAACGACCCCGGCGTCCGTTCCGTTCGCGCCATCTTCGCGCGGCTCAAGGGCGGCGGCTACCGGACCGAGGTGATGGGCGCGAGCTTCCGCAGCGTCGGCCAGGTGCTGGCGCTCGCCGGCTGCGACCTGCTGACGATCAGCCCGGAACTGCTCGACGAACTCTCCTCTTCCACGGGCGGGGTGTCGCGGGCGCTCGACCCCGACGGCGTGGAGCGCGCGCCGCCGATCGAGCTCACCGAGCGCGCGTTTCGCTGGAGCCTGAACGAGGACGCGATGGCGACCGAGAAGCTCGCCGAAGGCATCCGCGCGTTCGCGGCCGACGCCGGCAAGCTGGAGAAGATCATCGCCGGCCTCGATACCTCGTGCTGATCATCCCGTACCAGACCCGCTTCACGTCCGGGTCCTTGCCGGTGGTCACGCTCGCGCTGATCCTCGTCAACGCACTCGTCTACTTCGTGTTCCAGGCGGGCGACCGCGCAGGCCAGCAGCAACGCCGCGGCCTACTACTTCAGTTCGGACCTGCCGGCGATCGAACTGCCGCGCTTCGCCGCGACGCTCGAGCAGCGCGGCGATCCGCGTGCCGTGCGCGTCCTGCGTGCGGTGAATGCGCAGCCGCGCGGCCCGGAGTCGCGGGCGATCCTCGCAGCGATGCAGCGCGACCGCGAGTTCATGCATGACCTGAAAGGCGGCGTGCTGCTGCCGGCAAGCGATCCCGAGTACGAGAATTGGCGCCAGCAGCGTGAACGCTTCGAGGGCCTGCTGAAGGAGGTCTTCACCGAACGGTTCGCGCTCCAGCCCGGCGGCAGCTGGTTCGGGCTGCTGACTCACCAGTTCCTGCACGGCGACGCGATGCACTGGTTCGGAAACATGCTCGTGCTGCTGCTTGCCGGTCCGTTTGCCGAAGCGGCGCTCGGGCGGACGCGCTTCCTGCTGGCCTACGTGTTCAGTGGCGCCTGCGCCGGGGCGCTGTTCCTGTCGCTGAACGGGCAGGCTCTGGTGGGCGCCTCCGGCGCGATCGCCGGCGCCATGGCGATGGTCGCGGTGCTGTACGGCACACGCAAGGTGCCGGTGTTCTACTGGCTCTTCGTCTACTTCAATACCGCGCGGGTTCCGGCGCTGCTGCTGCTTCCGGTCTGGCTCGTGATCGAGGCGGTGCAGTGGGCTTTGTCGCCCGGCTCGCGCGTCGCCTACACCGCGCACATCGGCGGATTCCTGGCGGGGGCGCTGGCGGCCTGGCTGCTCAAGTCCGGCGGACGGCCGGAAGTCCAGAAGATCCTCGACGAGCAGTTCGCCGGCGACGACGACCGCGACCGCCGCGCGACGCTGCTGCACGAAGCGCAGCAGGCCGCCGCCCGACTCGACACGAGACGTGCCGCGCGCGCGTATGCGCAGCTGCTGACCTACGAGCCAGGCAATGCGAGCCACGCGACCGCGTACTTCAACATGGCCCTGCTCGGTCGCCACCCGGAAACGCTGCTCGACGCGGCCGTGCGCGCGCTGTCGATACGCGACCCCTCCGCGCGCGCCCGGCTGCGGCCGGCCTACGCGAAGATGAGCCAGGCTGATGTGGTGTCACTGCTTCCGGTGGACGAACAGCTGCGCCTGGCCAGGCGCCTCGTCGGTGCCCACGAGGACGCCGCGGCGCTGCGGGTGCTCGACGCACTGACGGCGAACGAGACGACCAGGCGGCGTCACGCGAGCGAGATCGCCGACTGCCTGGCGACGCTGCTCAGGACCTACTCGCGCAGCGGATCGGAGCTCGAGGCAACGCAGGTCAGGCAGCGGCTCTCTGCTCACTTTCCGTCCGCCGCCTCGGCCGACAGCGATGCCGGGGCGATCGCGATGCCTCGGCGGGTCACGCAAGACGCGGCCTCGCAGCTCGACATCGACCTAGACTCGAAGCCGCCGTCGCGGACCTGATCCGGACGCGGCAGCCCTTCCGGCGGACTACTTCGCCATCCGGCGCATCACCTCGAGGTGCCGCTCCGCTTCCACGGCGGCCGGATCTCCGGCGTGGCGCTTGACCAGGTACTGGAAAATGCGCTTCGCGTCCTCGGGCTGGTTGCCATAGTCCGCCATCAGCTGGGCGCCCAGCAGGTACGCGCGCGGGATGTCCGGGTGACTCGGATGCTTCTTGTCGAAAGCCCGGACCAGTCGTCCCGCGACCTTTGGATTGCCGGCGCGGAACGCCGCCTGCGCCAGCGGAACGATGTTGCCCACCTCGTGCATCGTCCAGTCCGGACGCCGGGTCACGGTGTCTTCGTAGAGTTCGAGCGCTTCGCGCCAGTTCTGCGACTTCACGAGCAGCGTCATGTACTGGTCCGCGTGCGACTCGATGGCCGTGGCGTCACCGTCCACCACCAGCAACCGGTGGTAGCGCCCGTGCAGCGCGAGGTCGTTCGGCCGGTCACGCAGGTCCTCGCGGAGCAGTCCGATCGCCTCCTTGATCTCGCCGGCCGCGATCATCTGTCCCACCAGCGCGTCGCGCGTCCGGGTCCTGGGGTCGCCGCTGCGCGACCCGGCGACGCTCCGGACCCGCTCCTCGCCCGGGCCGACGACGGAAATCTCGAGCGTGTCGGCGTACTGGTACATGGCGTAGCCGATCAGCGCGCAGGTGACGTAGGTGAAGTACCAGAAGCCCACCGACATGAAGAAGAGCAGCGCGACGCCGCCGAAACCGATCGCCGTCGTTGCGCCGCCCGCCATTCCCAGCGCTCCCGCGCCCAGCCCGCCGGCGACCGCGAGCGCCGCCATGCCGTAGGTGCGGCAGAGGTCGGCGCAGAACACGAAGGCCGCCAGCGCCGCGTATGGCTTGCCGATGCGCCGTATCAGCGCGACGAGTTCCGCGGGGTTCAGCGCCGAGCGCAGGCTGCCCGTGATGACGAGACGCATCGTGGCCGCCGGCATGACCACGACGAACAGCGCGAGCCAGACGAGCAGGGTGAAGAACTCGCTGCCGCGCGTGAGCATCGCCGCAAGGCCGAGGACCAGGCCGAAGACGAAGTTCATCGCGACGTACTTGTACGGAAGGTATGGGCTGACGAGGTCTTCGTCCGACAGCGGATAGTCGCCCGGCTGGAGGAAACCGCGGGACGACCGCTCGATGATCTTGAAGCCGTAGCGCGCTCCGATGACGAGCACGGCGAGGATTCCGGCCAGGCCGGCGAGGACACCCAGCGCCCCGAGGAAGAAGAGCGCGAACGCGATCACGCCGGCGACGGCGAGTCCGGCGATGCGCATCAGCACGGCGCGATCGAGCGGCAGCGTGAAGAACCGGTGGATGCGCTGCCAGAACGGCTCGACAGCAGCAGGCGGGCTGAACGCGTCGGTGGTGGAGGACATTGGTGTGTCGCGCGTGGGGTCTCTCGCAGACTACGGGGCCGGCGACGCGCTGTCCAGAGACGGCCAACCCCGGGGAGGCGGGTGCGTCAGAGCTTCTCGGTCTCGCCTGCGCGCGGCTGCCAGCGCATCAGGTGCCTCTCGACGCGTCCGACCGCCCAGTCGAGCACGAGGGCGAACGCGGTGAGGACCAGGATGCCCGCCATCACGGTGTTGATGTCGAACGTGCCCTCGGCCTGCAGGATCAGGTAGCCGACGCCCCGCGACGAGCCCAGGTATTCGCCGACGACGGCGCCGACGAAGGCAAGGCCGACCGACGTGTGCAGCGACGAGAACACCCAGCTCGTCGCGCTGGGCAGGTACACGTGTCGCAGCAGCTGGTTGCGGCCCGCGCCGAGCATCCGCGCGTTCGCGAGCACGGTGGGACTGACCTCCTTCACGCCCTGGTAGACGTTGAAGAAGACGATGAAGAACACGAGCGTGAAGCCCAGCGCGACTTTCGACGCGACACCCAGCCCGAACCACACCGCGAAGATCGGCGCCAGGATCACGCGCGGCATGGAATTCATCGCCTTGATGTACGGATCGAGGATCGCCGCGGCGATCGGCGACAACGCGAGCCACATGCCGATCGCGAGTCCGGCCACCGTGCCGAGCAGGAACGCCAGCACGGTTTCGAGCAGCGTCACCCACAGGTGGCCGTAGATGTCGCGGTCGGTGACGAACCAGTCCCAGATGCGCACGAAGATCTTGACCGGCTCGCCGAAGAAGAACGCCGCCTGGCGATCGTTCTCGAACATGAGCGGCGGGATCACGCCCGGGGTGGTCATGGCCCACCAGAAGACGAAGATCACGACCAGCACCAGCGCCTGCCAGAACCGCAGGGTCCCCGTGCGCGGACGGATGAATTTCCACATGTCAGGCCGCCAGCTTCTGCTGGGCGTAGCCCTTCAGGACTTCCTCGCGCATCTCGTCCCAGATCGCCTTGTGCAGTTCGATGAAGCGCGGGGTGATGCGGACCTCGGCCACGTCACGCGGCCGCGGCAGGTCGATCACGAACTCGCCGATCGGATGCGACGCCGGCCCGGCCGACAGCACCACCACCCGGTCGCTCATCGCGATCGCCTCGTCGAGGTCGTGCGTGATGAACAGCACCGCCTTGCGCTTGGCCGCCCAGAGCTCGAGGACCTCGTTCTCCATCAGCTGCCGCGTCTGGATGTCCAGCGCCGAGAACGGCTCGTCCATCAGGATGATGTCCGGGTCCAGCACGAGCGTCTGCGCGAGCGAGGTCCGCTTGCGCATGCCGCCCGACAGCTGGTGCGGATAGCGGTCGCCGAAGCCGCCGAGACCGACGCGCTTGAGCCACTCGTCGGCGCGTGCGCCGGCCTCCTGCGGATCGACGCCATGGAACTCGAGGCCCGCCATCACGTTGCCGCGCGCCGTGCGCCACGGCATCAGGGCCTCGCTCTGGAACATGTATCCGGCGCGGCCGTTGATTCCGGCGAGCGGCTCGCCGAACACGCGGATCGTCCCCGCGCTCGGCTCCAGCAGGCCGGCGGCGACGTTCAGCAGCGTGCTCTTGCCGCAGCCGGTCGGCCCCACCACGCTGACGAACTCGCCGGGCGCGACGTCGAGCGTGACGTCGCGCACCGCCGTGTAGCGCTGGCTGCGGTCGTCGCGGCTGACGAACGTGCAGGTGATGCCGGTCAGTGACAGGGCGGGGGCGTTCATGCGGACCGGGCCGCTTGCGCGGCCCGAAGCGCGGACAGTGAAGCGGTCGCGCTTATCCCTTCGGATACTTCGCGTTCGCCTTGCGGACGAAGTCGTTCGTGTAGACGGCCTTGAGGTCGATCTTGGCGTCCTTCAGCGCGGGGTCGACGCTCTGCAGCGCCCGCAGCGCGGTCGCGGCGCCCTGCTCCGGGATCATGCCGTCCGGCGACAGCGCCTTCTGCGCCTTCAGGAACGCGTCGATGTACACGGCGCGGTCGCCGAGCAGGAAGCTCTCCGGGACCGCCTTGACGATGTCGGACGGTCCGGCCTGCTGGATCCACTTGTTGGCACGCACGATCGCGTTGGTCAGCGCCTGCACGGTGTTCGGGTTCTTGTCGATGAATCCCACGGGCGCGTACAGCGTGGCCGCGGGCATCGGACCGCCGAAGATCGAGTCCGCCTCGGCGACATCGCGCGTGTCCGAGACGATCTTGATGTCGTTGCTGCGGGACAGGATCGTGATCACCGGATCGAGGTTTGAGATCGCGTCGATCTGCCCTGCCCGCAAGGCGGCCACCGCGCCCTGCGAGGCGCCGACGCCGACGTACGAAACGTCGCTCGGCCTCAGCCCCACCTTCGCCAGCACGAAGTTGCACAGGATGTTCGTCGACGAGCCGGGCGCGGTGACGCCGATCTTCTTGCCTTTCAGGTCGGCGACCGACTTGAAGTTCGGCATCGTCTTCGTGCTCACCGCCAGCACGATCTGCGGGGCGCGGCCCTGCAGGACGAAGGCCTTCATCGGCTGCCCTTTCGCCTGCATGTTGATGTTGTGCTCGAACGCGCCGGACACGACGTCCGCGCTGCCGCCCACCACCGCCTGCAGCGCGCGGGCGCCGCCGGCGAAGTCGACGATGGTCACGTCGAGCCCCTCCTGCTCGAAGAACTTCTTCTGCTCGGCGATGGTCAGCGGCAGGTAGTAGAGCAGGTTCTTGCCGCCCACCGCGATCGTCACCTTCTTGCGCTCGAGGTTCTGCGCCGAACCGGACGTCGGGAACGCCGCGACAGCGGTCGCCGCCGCGCCAGCCGCCAGCACGTCGCGGCGCGTGTACGTCTTCTTCATGAGGTCTCCTTGGTTTCCGCTTGTGCGCCCGTGCCTGGCACGAGCGAATCGGGCGATCTTAAATCACGCCATCGTCCCGCAGCGCCTTGATCGCCGCTGCGTCGTACCCGAGTTCACGCAGGACGCCGTCCGTATGTTCACCAAGGCGAGGGCCCAGCCATCGGGTTCCCCCGGGCGTCGCCGACAGCTTGGGCACGACCGCCGGCACCTTCATCGGCGTGCCGTCGGGCAGCGCGGCCTGCTCGAACATCTGCCGTGCCTGGAACTGCGCGTCGCGCACCATGTCGGCCACGCTGTAGATCCGCGAAACCGGCACGTCGGCCGCCGTCAGCGTGGCCAGCGCCTGCTCGATCGGGTGCCGGCCGCACCAGGCCTGGATCGCGCCGTCGATCTCCTCGACGCGCCTTGCCCGGCCTTCGTTGCGCGCCAGCCCGGGGTCGTTGGCGAGATCCTCGCGCCCGATTGCGGTCATCAGCCGCCGATAGATCGCGTCGCCGTTGCCCGCGACCACGATCGCCGCGCCGTCCGCGCACTCGTAGGTGTTCGATGGAACGATGCCCGGCAGCGAGCCCCCGGTGCGGGCGCGGACCGCGCCGAACACGTCGTATTCCGGCAGCGTGCTCTCCATCATGTTGAACACGGCCTCGTAGAGCGCGACGTCCACCATCTGGCCTTCGCCCTTGCCGCGCCCGCCGGTGGCATCCCGGTGCCGCAGCGCCATCAGGGCGCCGACCACCGCGTGCAGCGCGGCGATCGAATCGCCGATCGAGATGCCGATGCGAATCGGCGGACGATCGGGATAGCCCGTGACGTAGCGGATGCCTCCCATCGACTCCGCGATCGCGCCGAATCCGGGGCGGTCGCGCATGGGTCCCGTCTGCCCGTACCCTGAGATGCGCACCATCACCGTCGCGGGGTTCGCGGCGCGCAGTTGCGCGTAACCGAGGCCCCACTTCTCCAGTACCCCCGGTCGGTAGTTCTCGACGACGATGTCCGCCTCGTGCGCGAGGCGACGGGCGATTTCCTGCGCGCGCGGATCCTTCAGGTTCAAGGCGATCGACTTCTTGTTCCGCGACTGCACGTACCACCAAAGCGAGGTGCCATCGTGCAGGTAGCGCCAGTTTCGGATCGGATCGCCGGTCTTCGGGTCCTCGACCTTGATGACCTCGGCGCCGAACTCCGCGAACAGGCGCGATGCGAACGGCGCCGCGATCAACGTTCCCAGTTCGAGCACCTTGACGCCGTGCAGCGGCCCGTGGATCGGTCCGGCCATCTCAGGCTCCCGAGACGAAGATCGTGATCGTCGCGACGACTCCGATGGTCCACACGATCGATCGTGCCCAGTGCCAGTCAGAGACGTAGAAGACGATGAACGCGGCGCGCGCGACAACGAACATCACGGCGAGTGCGTCGATCCGGTCCTGTGGCGCCTGCGTGAGGTGGGCGACGATCACTGCCGCTGCGAAGAAGGGAAACGCCTCGAAGCTGTTCGCCTGCGCGGCGTTCGCCCGCGCGCGGAAGCCCTGCTGCCTCTCCAGCCAGAGGCGCGGGTTGCTGTTGTCGAAGCGCTCACCGCCCGACTTCGCAATCGACACGGCGACATACGGCATCAGGGCGGCGGCGAGCACGCACCAGTAGGCAGTGGTCATGGCAGCGGGGAAAGTCGACGACGCGGGGACGCCGAGTCTAGCGCCGCCGTCCGGTCAGGATGCCCGTCGGTCGAGCATCGCCTGGGCGATGGTGTTGACGTCCGTGTATTCGAGCTCGGCGCCAGCCGGAACGCCGCGCGCGAGCCGCGTGACCCTGATCTTCGGATCGCGTTCCTTCAGCAGCTGGCCGACGTAGTGCGCGGTCGCGTCGCCTTCCGGCGTGAACGAGGTGGCGACGATCACTTCCCCGACGATGCCGTCGGTGGCGCGCGCGATCAGCCGCTCCATCTGGATCTCGCGCGGCCCGATGCCGTCGAGCGGCGACAGGCGTCCCAGCAGCACGAAATACATTCCGGAGTACGACAGCGACTGCTCGATCATCAGCTGGTCCGACGGCGACTCCACCACGCACAGCAGGTGCGCGTCGCGCTTCGGGCTGCTGCACGTCTCGCAGACCGGCTGCTCGGTCAGCGTGTTGCAGCGCTCGCAGTGGCGGATCGTCTGCACCGCCGCGAGCAGCGCCTCGCCCAGGCTCACCGCGGCGTCGCGGTCGTGCTGCAGCAGGTGGAACGCGATTCGCTGCGCCGAACGCGGACCGATGCCGGGAAGATGCTTCAGCGCATCGACCAGCTTGTCGAGGGTGGGACCCAGACGCATTTGCGTTGCAGTTGTGTTCGAACCGGGCGCCCGGCCGCCCGAAGCCCGGCTCGCTGTTCAAGCGCCCGAGGTGCACGTGCGACGGCGCAGCCGTCGCGTACACCGAGGGCGACGCTTCAGAATGGAAGTTTCATGCCGGGAGGCAGCGGCATTCCCGCCGTGATCGCCGACATCTTCTCCTGCGACACCGCCTCGGCGCGGCGCACCGCGTCGTTGACCGCGGCCGCGACCAGGTCCTCGAGCATGTCCTTGTCGTCGCCGACGAGGCTCGGATCGATCGACACGCGGCGCACGTCGTGCTTGCAGGTCATCACCACTTTCACCATGCCCGCGCCCGACTGGCCTTCGACTTCCGTGTTCGCCAGTTCTTCCTGCATGCGCTTCATGTCTTCCTGCATCTTCTGCGCCTTCTGCATCAGACCGGCGATCTGGGCCTTCATCATGGCGGGACGTCCTCTGCTTCCTGGTGAGTTGGGGAGCGCGCTGGTTGCCGCGGTGGGCGGCTACGCGTCCTTCGGGCGGATCGACGCTGGATCGACCGACGCTCCGAAATTGTCGAGCAATTCTCGCACGAAGGGATCGGCGTAGATGGCTTCCTCGGCCTGGCGCTGCCGGTCGGCGCGCGCCTGTTCGGCGATGCCGGCCGCCGTGGGACCTGCCGTGGTTCCGACCTCGGCGCTCAGGCGGATCGGCCGACCCAGCGCCTGGCTCACCGCTGCCTTCAGCTTGTCCAGCGTGCCGGCGTCGAGCAGGGTCTTCAGCGGCACGCGGAGCTTCATCGAGTCGCCCTCGTGCGAAACGAGTTCGCTGCGGTTCGCGAGTTCCTTCACGAGGCCGGCGACTTTCAGACGACCGACCAGGCTCGGCCAGTCGCCATCGAACGGAACCGCGGCCGACGATTGCGCCGGGACGGCCGCAGCCGCTACCCGTGCGCTGTTCGACGCGCCCGGCGCGGAGCGCGCCGCCGGTGCGCTCGGGCGCGGGGCGGGAGCACTGATCCGCGCGGCCGGCTGCGCGACGAGCGGCGCCGCGCGCGGAGTCACTGCCTTCGCCTCTCCGACCGGGGCCGGAGCGAAGGCCAGCATCCGCAGCAGCGTCATGGTGAAGCCCGCGTACTCGTCCGGCGCGAGGTGCATTTCGTTCCGTCCGTGCAGCGCGACCTGGTAGTAGAGCTGGACCTCGTCGGGCGCGAGAACGCCTGCGAGGCGCCGGATGTCCGCAGCCTCGACTTCGTCGTCCGGCATGGCATCGGGCACCTGCTGTGCCAGCGCGATCCGATGCAGCAGGCTGGCAAGGTCGCGCGTCGCCTGGGCGAACGACAGGCTTCGCTCGCCCATCTCGTCTGCGATGGCGAGCGCCTGCTTCGCGTCGCGCGCGGCGACGGCATCCAGCACGCGGACCAGCGTCCCCTGGTCGATCGCGCCCAGCATCGCGCGGACTGCATCGAGCGTGACCGGACCCGCCGCGTAGGCAATCGCCTGGTCGAGCAGCGACAGTCCGTCGCGCATGCTTCCGCGCGCCGCCTGCGCCAGCATCCGCAGCGCGGCGGGCTCGGCCTCGATCGCCTCTTCGGCCAGGATCTCCGCCATGCGCGCCGCGATCCCGGCGGGTGTCATCTGCTTCAGGTTGAACTGCAGGCAGCGCGACAGCACGGTCACCGGGACCTTTTGCGGGTCGGTCGTGGCCAGGATGAACTTCACGTAGTCGGGCGGCTCCTCCAGGGTCTTCAGCATCGCGTTGAACGCGTGCGAGGACAGCTGGTGCACCTCGTCGATCATGTAGACCTTGAAGCGCGCGCTGCTCGGCGCATACATCGCACGCTCGAGCAGCTGCACCATCTCCTCGACGCCGCGGTTGCTCGCGGCGTCCATCTCGATGTAGTCGACGAAGCGGCCGGCGTCGATCGCGGTGCAGGCCTCGCACACGCCGCACGGCGTGGCGGTGATGCCGCCCTTGCCGTCCGGCCCGGTGCAGTTCAGCGCCTTGGCGAGGATGCGCGACAGCGTCGTCTTGCCGACGCCACGCGTGCCTGTGAAGAGCCAGGCGTGATGAAGCCGGTTTTCCGTGAGCGCGTGCGTCAGCGCGCGCACCACGTGTTCCTGGCCCACCAGCGTGGAGAAGTCACGCGGACGCCACTTGCGAGCCAGGACCTGATACGACATGCGGAGGATTCTACGGCGTGGCGATCACCGCGCGGCCGCGCCAAAGCGCTGCAGCGGCTCGCCCGCCAGGCGGCAGATGCGCCAGTCCGGCAGCAGCTCGGCGCCGAGCGAACGGTAGAACGCGATCGCAGGCTCGTTCCAGTCCAGCACGCTCCACTCGAACCGTCCGCAACCGCGCGTCACGGCAACGCGCGCGCAGTGGCTGATCAGCGCCTTGCCGATGCCGCGTCCGCGCGCCTCCGGAACGACGAAGAGATCCTCGAGGTAAAGGCCGCGTCGCGCGAGGAACGTCGAGTAGTTGTGGAAGAAGAGCGCAAAGCCCACGGCGCGGTCGTCATCCCACGCCACGACCGACTCGATCACCGGGTGCACGCCGAACAGCTCGTTCCGGAGATCCTCCTCGGTGCCGACCACGAGGTGCGACAGCCGCTCGTACTCGGCGAGCGCGCGGACCAGCGCGAACACCGTTGCGCAGTCTTCCGGACGCGCAGGAACAATGCGAACAGTCATCGTGCCAGGTGGGCTTCGAGGGGGGAGGTCCAGGAGGAGGCACAGCCCCCTCTTGCATCCACTGATATTGAGGTCAGGCACATCTCTCTCGCCTGAAAGGCGAGAGAGGCGAGCCTTGACCTCGGCACCTGAAGAACTCCGCTGTGGCTGCTTCGTTCCCGACCTGACCAGGTTCACGGCACCTCAGTGCGAGGGGGCCCGCCACTTCGGATCATATCAGCGGCCCTCATCAGTCCCCTGAATTTCTTCCGGCGGATTCGATGCCCTCGCCAACGCCCGCCAACCGGGGACCAGCGGGAAGTACAGGCCGAGTCGAGCGCGCGGATCGAGCGCCTCCCCGTACGCCTCCAGCTGCCCCCGGTAGCGGCCCTGCTCGGAATCCAGGAACGCGTCCGCGTCGGCGCCTTCATGGGCGCCGACCTTGTAGTCGACGATCCAGCGCTCCCCGTCCCGGGTGACGAACGTGCGATCGAGCACCAGCTTCCGCACGCGCCCGCCCTGCAGCACGCTCAGTCGCAGTTCGCTGCGGTGGTCCGGGTGCGGGCCCAGCACCCAGCGACCGCGCTCGTCCTGCACTGCGTTCAGCAGCGCCTGGGAAACACGGCCACGGGCCGCAGCGAGTTCCTTCCCGCTCAGCCCGCCCGCGGCAAGCGCGCGTTCGATCTGCGGCGCGAGCGTCCTGACCCGCGCTGCATCCCACCCGGCGAGCGTGTCCTCCGCCATGCGTTGCAGCCATCGGTGCACCACGACGCCGACTCGGCGCGCCGTCTCGCCGGCCCAGGAGAACTCGACCGCGGCGCCGCTTTCGCTCGGCGCATCGACGGCAGACCAGCCCAGCGTCGGCGGGAGCGCAGGCAGCGTCCAGCCGGTCGGCAGGCGGCGCAGTGTCTGATCGAGCGATCGATCGGCCGGCAGGGTCTCGGTGCCGTGATCGATGATCCGGCCTGACTCGAAACCGGGCTGAAGCACCGGCCACAACCGCGCAAGCAGCGACGTCGACGGAAAGCTCCACCGCCCGTCGTCGTCCTGCGAAGCGCTTCCGACCCAGTGCAGTCGATGCCGCGCACGCGTGGCGGCCACATACGCGAGACGCTCGTCCTCGTGGCGCTGTCGCTGCTGCAGCTGGGACTCCACCCAACGCAGCAGGCGATCCTTGTCGGAGCCTCCAGCGTGGATCGGCGCCAGCAACAACTCCGGCCCGTCCTCCGCGGCACGCTCGAGCCAGACCATCAGCTGTGCGTCGTCGCCGCGCGGCTTCGCGCCAAGCCGCGGAACGATCACGTGATCGAACTCCAGTCCCTTGGCCTTGTGAATGGTCATCACGTGGAACGCCGGGTCCGAGCCGGCCTGGGGAGCCGCGAACAACGATGCAAGCGACTCCTGCAGGGCGTGCACTTCGATCCGGCCTCCGTTCTCGCCCTCGTGCGCGAACAGGTGAACGAAGAACTGCTCCGCATCGGTGCGCTCGGATTCGGAGGACAGGCACGCCGGTCCGCCGAGCAGCAGCCAGGCCTGCTCGACCCGGTCTGCGCCCGGCATGCGGTCGGTGAGTTCGACAGCGCGCTGCAGGACCGGTCCCACCCGCGCGATACGGGCGCGACCGTCGGCCGAAAGCCGATGCAGTCGCGAGACGTCCTCCAGCAGTTCGACGACAGGCCGCGTATCGCCTTCGGCCAGCGACGCCAGGTCGGCCAGAGTCAGACCGCACCACGGCGCGCGCAGCAACGACAGCCACGCGGTGCGGTCCGCCAGGTGCTCGAGCGCCCGCGTCAGGGCGACGAGATCAGAGATCAAGGGCTGGTTCGCCAGCGAGTGCAGCTCCACGGCCGTCGGGCGCAAGCCGGCCTGTCGCAGTTCCGCCGCGATTTCGACGAGGTGGGAGCGCGCGCGCACGAGCAGCGCGATCGAGGCCTGCGGGCTCTCCACGCGGATCGCCTCGACGACTTCAACGACTCTCTTCGCCTCGTCCCCCGCACCGCCGCCGACGAACGCGTGCACCTGAACCGCGTCGTCGAGCGTGGGCCCATGGACCGCGGCGGCCGGCTCGAACGACACGGCCCCGCTCGCGATGTCGCTTTCGCGCGGCAGCACGCGGGCGAACGCGTCGTTCACCCATTCGACCACCGCCTGCTGGGAACGGAAGTTGCGCGTGAGTCGAAGCGGCTCGAGCGCAACCGGGCCGACGCCGCGCACCCAGGCACGCAGGAACAGACCGACCTCGGCCTCGCGGAAGCGGTAGATCGACTGCATCGGGTCGCCGACGACGAACAGCGTCCTCCCATCCCCGGGGCTCCACTCCGCGACCAGCCGCTCGACCAGGTCGAACTGGGTGATCGAGGTGTCCTGGAACTCGTCGATCAGCAAGTGCCGCACCCGCGCGTCGAGCGCCAGCGCGATGTCGGCGCCTCGCTCGTCGCCCAGCGTCTGCACGGCACGTCGCGTGACCTCGGTGAAGTCCATCGCGCCGGCCTCGGCGAACACGACTGCGAGTTCCGCCGCGGCACGCTTCAGCACCTCGACGATCGCGCCGACGATGTCCCACTGGGCATCGCTGTACCGGGCGGGCGGCAGCGACCGCAGTTCATCGAGGGCGGCCCGTAGCGCGTCGTTGTCGCCCAGTTGCCCGATCAGCCGAAGGGCGCGTTCCTTGTATTCCTTCGCCCGCTCCTTTTCCTGCTTGGCAGCACCGGCCGGGAACCCTTCGGCGACCGTGAGCCGCCCGCGCCACGTCCCACCCTTGGTCAGCAGCAGCGAGGCGATCGAACACCAGGCATCGAGGCGCGCCATCTCCGCCCGCGGAAGTGCGGTCAGGTCCCTGCACGGGGCCAGCCACTCCGCGTTGCCGGCCGCATAGCGAACGAGTTCGAGGAGTTCGTCGACCAGCGTGGCAGGCAGCAGCGTGCACACCAGGCGCATCTGCTTCTCGCACGCGCGCTGCAGGGCGGCCTCGAGTTCGTCGCGCTCGTGGCCTCCCAGGTGACGCAGCCACTGATCGCGCCGACCGAGCATCGAAGCGAGCAGGCGAATGGCCCGCTCGACGTCGTTGTCGAGATGCTCGAGGAGCCGCGCGACGTGCCGCGCGAGCGGCTCGTCCTCGCGGTCGGTGCTTTCCAGCACGGCGAGCGTCGAGCGCGCGGCGCGCGTGTACAGGTCGGCGGCACGCTCCTTGACGTTGGGCGCGGCGCCGAGCCCCAGCGAAAGCGGCAGCTGGCGCGCCAGCCACTGCGCAAGCGCGTCGATCGTCTGGACGCGCAGCCGTCCGGGGTTGTGCACGATGTTCCAGCCGCGTTCGGCGTCGCGCCGGTTCACCGCCCCGGCGAGCGACCAGGTCAGTTGCTCGTGCGGCTGCCCTGGCTCCGGGCCCTTCGCGGACTCGAGCGCCTGCACCAGGCGCTGCCGCATTTCGGCGGCCGCCTTGCGCGTGAACGTGATGGCGACGACTTCTTCAGGAGCATCGACCGTCTCCAGCAGCGCGAGCACGCGCTGGATCAGGAGCTCCGTCTTGCCCGAACCGGCCGGCGCGCGGACGATAAAACTGGACTCCGTGTCGAGCGCACGCTTGCGTGCGTCGGCATCGACGGCGAACAGGCCGTCATCGGTCATCGACGATCTCCTCGTCCGAAGCTTCGTCGCCGCGATCGCCGATGCGTTCGCTGTAACGGCACAGCATGGCCACGCCACAGTAACGACAGGTGTCGGCCCGCTTCGGCGCAACGGTCGCCACGCCGGACGCGAAGTCGTCCGCGAGCTTCGTCAGCTCTGCGCGCCATGCATCGACCAGCGCCGGCCAGTCCGCGTGGTCGCGTTGCCAGTCCTCGACCCGCGCGCCCGGCAGCATCGACTCGTCCTCGGCGAGGGAAACGAAGCGTCGCTCGCCGGCGCGCAGTCGCGCGAAAGCGATGCCGCGGGCCTCGGGCTCCGAAGCTACGAGGTACAGCGGCAGTTGCGGCTCGTCGGGGCGCGCGCCAAGCCACGCCTTCACGCTCGAAGGACCGCCCGGTCTTGTAGTCGATGATGATCGTCCTCCCATGGGGAAGCGAGTCCACCCGGTCGAGTTGTCCCGTGAGGGAGAGCTGGCCGATCGCGAGCGTTCGACGCTCCTCGGTCCACTTGACCTCGAACTCGTCCCGGCCGTCGATCTCGAACTGAAGCCACTGCGCAGCCAGGCTCACGAGCCGCCGCTTCTCGAGCCCGAGCAGCCGCGCCCCGAAGCCGTCGAGCCGACGCTCGCGGATGCGCGCAATGGCCTTGTCTGCCGCGAGTTCGAGCGCGGCCGATCGCGCGTCCGACGTCATGCCGGCGATGAACGAGCGGGTGCGGTCCGGCATCGAACGCCAGAATCCGGCCAGCACGCGGTGAACGAGGTCGCCGCGCTCGGACGCCGCGAGGCCGTCGTGCGGCTGCTCCGGCTCGCCCGCGGCGAGCCGATGCTTCGCGAACGCCCGGAACGGACACGCCGACTGGTCCGTGAGCGTGGCGACGCCGCCGCCGACGATTCGCGTGGCAGGCAGGGGCGGCGCGACCGCGTCGATCAGCATCTCGAGTCGCTCGGGCGCGATCACGTCGAGCGCACGCCGCGCACGAGCCATCGGCGATGCAATGCTCCAGTCCGCGATCATCGATGCCGGCGCGAGGGTCCGATCGCCGTCGCGCGTCGCGTGACTTGCGATCACTTCGCCTGCCGACCGCGCCAACCGGACGAGCGTCGCCCGTGCGCGCTGCAGCTCGATCTCTGCCAATGCGCCGGGCATGCGCCTGGCCCGCTGCAGCTCGAGCGGCAGCATCGGATGCGGACGCGCGGCAAGCGGCCATCCTTCTGATGTCAGGCCCGCGATCCACAGGTGATCGAACTCCAGTCCGTTCGCCTCGAGCAGTCCCATCACCTGAACCGGGGGATCGCCGCCCTCGGGCTGGAAGACGGTCGACGCGGCGAGGCGCGCAAGCCGGCGAAAGGCGCCGCCAAGGTCCAACGGGCCCTGCACCCGCTCGAGCGACACGAACTCGGCCAGCAATTCCTGCCAGCGCACGAGCGTCTGATACTCGGCGGAGTCGGGTGCCCGCCGGCCGGGAAAACCGATGGCACGCAGGCCTTCGATGAACAGGGCCGCCCATTCCGAGAGTCGTCGCCTGCCCGAGCGGATGCCCTGCCGCCATGCCAGAAGGGCCTCGAGCCCCGCCCGCGGCGCAACCGGTTCGCCGTTGCGAGCGCCGCGTGCGGCGGACACAAGATGCGCGAGCGACACCATGGGTCCCGCGCGCCGACGCCACTCGACGTCGAACACCGCGCGCGCGGGTGCGGGACCGAACTGGACGTGGGGCGAGCACAGCAGCGCGCTCGCCTCGGAAAAATCGAGGTCTTCGATGGCCAGGCGCAGGCCGCGCAGCGCGGTCGCAACCAGCGGTGTGTCGGCGAGCGACCCGCCGAGCGACACAGTGTATGGACGCGCACGATCGGGCGCCAGCAATGCGTCCGGCATCAGTGCCGCATCGAGCGCGCGCGCAATGGCGCGTCGGCGCGCGGCGAGGTCCGGCACGACGATGCCGATCCGGGCTTCGGAATCCGCGGCGAGGCGGTTCGCGACCCAGTCGGCCATTCGTTCGAGTTCATCGTGCGCATCGGTCGCCGCCTGGCGCCGGCAGTCGCCGGGATCGCGCTCGTCCGCAAGGCGCACGATCCGAGTGCCCCTGGCGGCAAGGGCCTCGAAAAACGCCGCCTGCTGGGGCGTCGGTTCGTCGAAGCCCGCAAGGACCACCTCCGCGGGCGAGGCAACGCTCCCCGCAACGATCAACGCGCGCACGACGTCCGGCAGCCGAGCCTGATCGACCGCTGCGATGCGCTCGACGCGTCGCTCGTACTCGGCGGCCCACCTGGCGAACACCCGGGTGTCCTCCGTCAGCGCATAGTGACGCAGTCGATCCGCGATCTGCCACTGATGGGCAAGCGACCATGCCTCCGCGGCGAGTTGCGCAGCGCCGGCAGGCGATGCCAGCGGCACGTCGCCTGCGTCGATCACGCCTTCCCACAGCGCGCGTTCCTGCGCGGGCGCGAGCGGTGCGCGCACACCGGTGAGCGCGGGATCGTGTTGCGCGATGTCGTGCAGGCTTGCGACGAAGGCGCCAAACGGCAGCACGCTCGGCGTCTCCCACACACGGCGTCCCTGGTCGGCCTGCCAGCGATCGAACTGCCGGCCAACGTCGCGCGCAAGGCGCCGGCTCGTCGTTACAACGACCACTCCGGAGGCGGCGCGGGCAAGGCGTTCGAGAAGGGCGTTGCGGGACACGAGCGGCTCGATGATTCGAATGGATTGTAGGGACGCAACAGGCTCGAAACGCGAGCCTTCCCATCCCTTTTGGAAGTGCTACCATCCGCGAAACGGTGCGCACCGTACGGTCTTTCCCGCCTGCGCCACCGCCCTCCCCAACACAAGTTCCCAGTTTCTTCCTGATGCCAATGCGCGCCGGCGGGCGTGCGGAAGGACGCAAAAATGAGCGATATCAAGTACGTCAGCGACGCTTCCTTTGAGCAGGACGTCCTGAAATCCGATGGCCCTGTGCTGGTCGACTACTGGGCCGAGTGGTGCGGACCATGCAAGATGATTGCCCCGATCCTGGACGAGGTGTCCAGGGAGTACGGCGGCAAGGTCACCGTGGCCAAGATGAACGTGGACGAGAACCAGCAGACGCCGGCGAAGTTCGGCATCCGCGGGATCCCCACGCTGATGCTTTTCAAGAACGGCGCGGTCGTCGGCACGAAGGTCGGCGCGCTCTCCAAGTCGCAACTCACCGCCTTCATCGACAGCAACCTGTAATTGAGGCGCCGGGCCACACCGGCCCGGCTCCATTCCCCGCGGGCGCGCGCCCGGCTCGTCGGACCCCGCACAGCGCGCCCCACCCTCTTCCGGCAGACCCGTAAAGCAAAACCCTATGCACCTCTCCGAACTGAAAGCGCTGCACGTCTCCCAACTGCTGGAGATGGCAATCGGCCTCGAAATCGACAACGCGAACCGGATGCGCAAGCAGGAACTGATGTTCGCCATCCTGAAGAAGCGCGCAAAGAGCGGCGAGCAGATCTTCGGCGACGGCACGCTGGAGGTGCTGCCGGACGGGTTCGGCTTCCTGCGCTCGCCCGAGACGTCGTACCTGGCGAGCACCGACGACATCTACATCTCGCCATCCCAGATCCGGCGCTTCAACCTCCACACCGGGGACTCGATCGAAGGCGAGGTCCGCACGCCGAAGGACGGCGAGCGCTACTTCGCGCTGGTGAAAGTCGACAAGGTCAACGGACAGCTTCCGGAGTCGACCAAGCACCGGATATTGTTCGAGAACCTGACCCCGCTGTTCCCGGACGAGCCACTGATTCTCGAGCGCGAGATGCGCGGCGACGAGAACCTCACGGGGCGCCTGATCGACATCATCGCCCCGATCGGCAAGGGGCAGCGCGGCCTGCTCGTCGCGAGCCCGAAGTCGGGCAAGACGGTGCTGATGCAGCACATCGCGCACGCCATCGCCGCCAACCACCCGGACATCGTGCTGATCGTGCTGCTGATCGACGAGCGCCCCGAGGAGGTCACCGAGATGCAGCGTTCGGTGCGCGGCGAAGTCGTGGCATCGACCTTCGACGAGCCGGCCACGCGTCACGTCCAGGTCGCCGAGATGGTGATCGAGAAGGCGAAGCGGCTCGCCGAGAGCAAGAAGGACGTCGTGATCCTGCTCGACTCGATCACGCGCCTCGCGCGCGCCTACAACACCGTGGTGCCGGCTTCGGGCAAGGTGCTGACCGGCGGCGTCGACGCCAACGCGCTGCAGCGCCCCAAGCGATTCTTCGGCGCGGCCCGCAACATCGAGGAAGGCGGCTCGCTGACCATCATCGCCACCGCTCTGATCGACACCGGCTCGCGGATGGACGACGTGATCTACGAGGAGTTCAAGGGCACTGGCAACATGGAGATCCACATGGAACGCCGGCTCGCCGAGAAGCGCGTCTACCCGGCGCTCAACGTCAACCGGTCCGGCACGCGCAAGGAAGAACAGTTGCTGAAGCCCGAGATCCTGCAGAAGGTCTGGATACTGCGGAAGCTCCTGTACGGCATGGACGAGATCGAGGCGATGGAATTCCTGCTCGACAAGATGAAGGCGACGAAGAACAACGCGGAGTTCTTCGACATGATGCGGCGCGGCGGCTGAACAGGCGGGCAAACGCAGGACCCTGCGTTCGGCCCACGCGGCCAAGAGAAGGCCGCTTGGCGAAGCCAGTCGGCCCTTTTGATTTCAAGGGCTTGGCGAAACCTGGCGGGTTGCCCGGAGGGCCGAAATCCCGGATAATTCACGGTTCCCTAAGAACGGGACCGTGGTCGAGGCAGACGGCTTAGTGCAACTGAGCGCAAATGCGCGTCACCCCTCGATCGTGCGGCCCACCCAGGCAGCGAGAGAAGAGAATGAAACAAGGCATCCATCCCGAGTACCGCGAAGTCGTTTTCCAGGACATGCAGAACGACTTCAAATTCATCACGCGCTCCACGCTGCAGACGAAGGAGACGATCGAGATGGACGGCAAGACCTACCCGCTGTTCAAGCTCGACACTTCGTCCGAGTCGCATCCGTTCTACACCGGCGCCCAGACGCGAATCGTCGAGACCGGCCGCGTGGAGAAGTTCCGCCAGAAGTTCGCCGCGAAGACCGAGGCCGTCAACGCAGCGGCCGCCGAGGCGACCGCTGCGAAGGCCCGCCGCAGGTAAGCGTGGTCCGGCCCTCCGCCACGACAAAGGCAGCTTCGGCTGCCTTTTTTGTTTGACGAACTTGTTTGACGCGCCCATCAGGGGGTCTATAAGCCACCCGCAGAGGCACTCGTGAGTTTCGAACACCGACCATCACCCGCCCGCGTGACGGAGGCTGCCGCGGCCAAGCTGCCGCGCTGGATGCTGCTCGCGCTGCTGGCGGCCTACGTGGTGCCCGGTCTCTTCGGTCGCGATCCCTGGAGCCTCGAGGACGCTTCGGCCTTCGGAGTGATGTGGACGATGGCGCAGGGAGGAACGGCCGAATGGCTCCTGCCCGGCGTCGTGGGCCTGCCGTTGCCCGAGGAAGGTCCGCTGCCGTTCTGGGTCGGCGCGCTCCTGATTCGCCTCTTTGGCGGCCTGCTCGGCGCGGTGGATGCCGCGCGCCTCTCTTCGGTAGTGTGGTTCGCGCTGGCCACGTGGAGCGTCTGGTACGCCACGTATCGTCTCGCGCGACGCGCCGAGGCCCAGCCCGTCGCACTGGCCTTCGGCGGCGAAGCGAGCCCGCGCGACTATGGCCGGATGCTCGCGGACATCGCCGTCCTGCTGATGCTGGCCACGTTCGGCATCGTCGTGCGACTGCACGAAACCGTGGCCGAGACGGCGCTGTTCGCCCTGGTCGGCGTGCTGCTCCTTGCGCTCGCGGTCGCGCTCGAAGAGGAGTGGAAGGGCAGCCTCGCCGCGGGCCTCGTGCTCGCGGCCGCGGCCTTGACGCGCGGATGGCTCCCCGCCGGCCTGCTGGCGATCGCCGCCGCGGCATTCCTGGCCGGACAGGGCTCACGACGCGGGCCGCGCATCGCGGCAATGCTGGCCCTTGCCATCGGCGGCTTCGCGCTGTGGCCGTTGACGGCACGCCAGCTCGTGCCCGGGGCCGCCGAGTACATGAACTCGCTGGCGCAGTGGAACATCGACCAGGTGCGCGGACCGAGCTTCGAAAGCGTCGCCTGGCTGATCCGGAACGCCGGCTGGTACACGTGGCCCCTCTGGCCGTTCGCGCTGTGGACGCTCTACTCGTGGCGCGGCTTCCTGCGCCGACCCCACGTGCTGCTGCCCTTGCTGGTCGCCGCGGCGGGGCTGCTTAACGTGCTGCTGAGCAACAACCCGAGCGACCGAGAGCTGATCGTCGTTGTTCCCGCGCTCGTGCTCATGGCGGCCTTCGGCGTGTCGACGTTGCGGCGCGCCGCCGACAACGCCATCGACTGGTTCTCGATTGCGCTGTTCGCGCTCGCGCTGGTCGGTGCCTGGCTCTACTTCATTGCCTGGAACACCGGGACGCCGCCAAAGATGGCCGCTTCGGTCGCGCGGTTCGTTCCGGGTCTCGTTCCGGACTTCGACCTGGTCGCTGCGGTCGTCGCGCTTGCAGCCACCAGTGGCTGGGCGGCGCTCGCGATCTGGCGAGTGCGCGTGCGCCCGCCGATGCTGTGGCGCGGTCCGGCACTCGCGGCGGCGGGCCTGACCGCGATGTGGGTGCTGGTCGCAACGATCTTTGCAGGCCCGATCGAATACAACCGCGGGATGCGGGCGACCGCCACGGTGCTCGGTGACCAGGTCAGGCGGCTGGCCGGGCCCGGTGCATGCGTGCAGGCCTACCAGTTGTCCATGGGCATGCGCGCGATGCTCGCCTATCACGGGGCGATCCGCTTCAGCGGACAGGGGGACGACAGCGACGCGTGCCGAGTCGTCATCCACCGCGACAGCCGGCGAACGCAACTCGACGACGCGCCGCCCATCGGCGACTGGCAACTGGCCTACGAGGCGACGCGGCGCGCTCGATACGACGAGGTCTTCCACATCTGGGTGCGCCGGCCCTGAGCCGGCTCTGAACACTCGAACTCGATGCCTGACAGCCCGGCCCTGCGCGCGCCCGAAACGTCGTCCCGTGCGCTGATCAAGCTCGCCTGGCCGCTGTTCATCGCGAACCTCGCGGTTGTCGGCAACGGGACGATCGACGCCATCATGGCGGGTCGGCTCTCGGCCACCGACCTCGCGGCGGTCGCCGTCGGATCGAGCATCTACGTCACCGTCTACATCGGCTTCATGGGCGTGCTGCAGGCGCTGTCGCCGATCGCGGGCCATCACTACGGCGCGCATCGCTGGCACGCCATCGGCGACGACGTGCAGCAGGCCGTGTGGCTGTCACTGCTGCTGGCGGCAGCGGGGCTGCCGTGCGTCCTGGCAACCGACCTGTGGCTCGGATTCGCGCGCACCGACGACGAGGTGGGTCGCGTCGCGACCCTGTACCTGCACGCAATCGCCTTCGGCCTTCCCGCCGCGCTGGCCACGCGGGTCTTCGTGGCGCTGAACGCCGCGGTGTCGCGGCCGAAGGTGACGATGGCCGTCAACGTGACCGCTCTCGCGCTGAAGGTGCCGCTGAACGTCGTCTTCATGTACGGCGCCGGTCCGGTCCCGGCCCTCGGCGGCGCGGGCGCCGGCGTCGCGACCGCACTGCTCGCATGGCTCATGCTGGCCATGAGCCTCGCCGTGTGGCGCTTCGACCCCTTTTACGCGCGCTTCCGCAGCGGCGAGTTGCACGGGCCGCGCTGGGCCGTGCTGCGCGAACAACTGAAACTCGGCCTGCCGATCGGGCTCGCGACGCTGTTCGAAGTGACCTCGTTCACATTCATGGCGGTGCTGATCGCCCGGCTCGGCACGGCCGCCGTCGCCGGCCACCAGATCGTCGCGAACCTGATTGCGATCCTCTTCATGGTGCCGCTGTCGCTCGGCATCGCGACCAGCGTGCTGGTCGCGCAGTCGCTTGGGGCGAACGAGCCGAAGGTGGCGCGTCGCGCCGCGCTCCGTGGCTTCCGCGTCGCCCTCGGCCTCGCCGTCACGGCTGCGGCGCTGCTGTGGGTGCTGCGCGAGACGATCGTCAGCCTCTATACGAACGACCCGGCGGTGGCGACCGTCGCGCTGTCGCTGCTCGGCCTGGCCGCCCTGTTCCACCTCTTCGACGCCAGCCAGGGCGTCGCGGGGTTCGTGCTGCGCGGCTACAAGAGCACGTTCTGGCCGATGGTGATCTACGGCGTCGCGCTGTGGGGCATCGGCCTGGGCGGCGGATACTGGATCGGCCTCAACGCAACGCCGTTCGGCCCGCCGCGCGGTCCGCTCGGCTTCTGGGAAGCGGCCACCGTCGCCCTCGCGCTCGCGTCCATCCTGTTGTGCCTGCTCGCGGCCACCGTTTCCCGGAAGCACGCGGCGCGCGCGTAAAGAAAAGGGCCGGAACACCCGGCCCATTTGACTCGATGCGGGTTCGGGATCAGCGTCCCATCGCCTGCAGCGCCGCGATGCGCTGCTCGATCGGCGGGTGGCTCGAGAACAGCGCCATCATGCCGCCAGGGCGGCTGTTGATGCCGAACGACTTGACCTGCTGCGGCAACTCGCCCGGTTCCATGCCGCCGAGGCGCGCGAGCGCGTTGATCATCGGACGGTTGCTGCCCATCAGTTCGACGGCGCCGGCATCGGCACGGAATTCGCGTCGGCGCGAGAACCAGGCCACGACGATCGCGGCGAGGAAGCCCAGCGCGATGTCGAGCACGATCGTCGTCAGGAAGTAACCGATGCCCGGCGAATCGCTCTCGTTGCGCAGGATGATGCGGTCGACCACGTAACCGATCACGCGCGACACGAACACGACGAACGTGTTCATCACGCCCTGCAGCAGCGTCATCGTCACCATGTCGCCGTTGGCGACGTGCGCGATCTCGTGGCCGAGGACCGCTTCGACCTCTTCCTTGCTCATCGACTGCAGAAGGCCGGTCGACACGGCCACCAGGGCCGAGTTCTTGAAGGCGCCCGTGGCGAAAGCGTTCGGTTCCCCTTCGAAGATCGCGACTTCCGGCATGCCGATGCCCGCCTTTTCGGCGTGACGGCGCACGGTCTCGATCAGCCACGATTCCATCGCGTTCGACGGCTGCCGGATCACCTGCGCGCCGGTCGTCCACTTGGCCATGGACTTCGACATCAGCAGCGAGATGAACGCGCCGGTGAAACCGACGACGAGCGAGAAGATCGCGAGGCTGCCCACGTTCAGCGTGCGGCCGCCCATGTTGAAGTTGATGCCGAACACCGCGGAAAGCACGGTGAGCGTCACCACCAGCACTGCCATGATCGCAAGGTTCGTCAGGACGAACAGAGCGATGCGTTTCATAGAGTCTCC
Source organism: uncultured beta proteobacterium (assembly GCA_963841815.1). GTDB lineage: Bacteria > Pseudomonadota > Gammaproteobacteria > Burkholderiales > Burkholderiaceae_F > JAOUJD01. The sequence goes on from CAWJEE010000011.1 coordinate 182,967, forward strand.
ACATTCATTGAGGGGAAATCGAGCGCGCCAGTCTATCCAACCGGCGCGAGCCCGGCCATTCACGTTTGTCCGCAACGCTACATGCGCGATCTCCAGGTGTTTTCTGTCCGCTAATCAGGGACTTGGACAGCCCCCTCGCATACGGGTTCGCACTTTGGGGCGAGGTGTGTTTCCTCAAGGGAGCGAGGGTAACCCCAGGCGTACCCCGCACCGCCACGGCTAAACTTTCGCTTTTGCCCAACCTGCGGATCTCAATGCCCAACCCTGCCGTCGAACGCGCCAATGCGCGCCCGATTCCCCCAGTTCCCCGGCTGATCTTCGCCACCCGATGGCTGCAGTTGCCGCTGTACCTCGGCCTGATCCTGGCCCAGGGCGTCTACGTGTATCACTTCTGGGTCGAACTGCTGCACCTGGTCGAAGCCGCCTTCGGCAACAAGGAGGCGCTTGCGATGCTGGTGAAGAGCATCGGCTACCAGCTTCCGGAGATCCGGGACGCCGCCGGGACACTGATCGGGCATGAGCCGCCGGCCTTCAACGAAACCGTGATCATGCTGGTGGTGCTGGCGCTGATCGACGTCGTGATGATCTCGAACCTCCTGATCATGGTGATCGTCGGAGGGTACGAAACCTTCGTGTCGCGGATGTACCTCGAAGGCCATCCCGACCAGCCTGAATGGCTGTCCCACGTGAACGCCAGTGTGCTCAAGGTCAAGCTCGCCACCGCGATCATCGGTATAAGTTCGATCCATCTCCTGAAAACGTTCATAAACGCCCAGAACTACTCCGAAAAGGTGCTGATCGCCCAGACGGCGATCCACATCACTTTCCTGCTGTCCGCAATGGCGGTTGCCTCGACCGACCGGTTGATGTCGACGCCACGCGGGCGGGACAAGGACAAGGAGAGCCAAGGGAACTCACACTGAGGGCATCATGACCGCGATCCGCAAGGGCGACCTCGTCGAAAGCATTGCCGGGGCACTGCAGTACATCAGCTTCTACCACCCGGCCGATTTCATCAGCCACCTGGCGCGTGCCTACGAGACCGAGCGCAGTCCCGCGGCGAAGGATGCGATCGCGCAGATCCTGACCAACTCGCGCATGTGTGCCGAGGGCCACCGTCCGCTTTGCCAGGACACGGGCATCGTCAACGTGTTCCTGAAGGTCGGCATGGACGTTCGCTGGGAGGGCTTCGACGGCTCGCTCGAAGACGCCGTCAACGAAGGCGTCCGCAAGGGGTACCTGAACCCGGACAACGTGCTGCGCGCGTCGGTCGTCAGCCCGCCCGAGTTCGGACGCAAGAACACCAAGGACAACACGCCGGCCGTCATCAGCGTTCAGATCGTGCCGGGCAACACCGTCGAGGTCATGGTGGCCGCGAAGGGCGGCGGCTCCGAGAACAAGAGCAAGTTCGTGATGCTGAACCCGAGCGATTCGATCGTCGACTGGGTGATGAAGACCGTGCCGACGATGGGCGCGGGCTGGTGCCCACCCGGCATCCTCGGCATCGGCATCGGCGGCACGGCCGAGAAGGCGATGCTGATGGCCAAGGAATCGCTGATGGACGACATCGACATGCACGAGTTGCTCCAGCGCGGCCCGCAGACCGACGAGGAGAAGCTGCGTGTCGAACTGTACGAAAAGGTCAACGCGCTCGGAATCGGCGCCCAGGGCCTTGGCGGCCTGACGACCGTGCTCGACATCAAGATCAGGATGTATCCGACGCACGCCGCGGGCAAGCCTGTGGCGATGATCCCGAACTGCGCCGCGACCCGCCATGCGCACTTCGTGCTCGACGGCTCCGGCCCGGCCTATCTCGACCCGCCGCCGCTCGACTCGTGGCCGAACGTCAACTGGCAGCCGGACGCACAGAAGAGCACGCGGGTGAACCTCGACACGCTGACGAAGGAAGAGGTCGCCTCGTGGAAACCGGGCCAGACGCTGCTCCTGAACGGCAAGATGCTCACCGGCCGCGACGCCGCGCACAAGCGCATCCAGGACATGCTGGCGAAGGGCGAGAAGCTGCCGGTCGACTTCACGAACCGCGTGATCTACTACGTCGGCCCGGTCGATCCGGTGCGCGACGAGGTCGTCGGTCCCGCTGGTCCGACCACCGCCACGCGGATGGACAAGTTCACCGAGATGATGCTGTCGCAGACCGGACTGATCTCGATGATCGGCAAGGCCGAGCGCGGGCCTGCGGCGATCGAGGCGATCAAGAAGCACAAGAGCGCATACCTGATGGCCGTCGGCGGCGCCGCCTACCTGGTCGCAAAGGCGATCAAGGGCGCTCGCACCGTCGCCTTCGCCGACCTCGGCATGGAAGCGATCTACGAGTTCGACGTGCGCGACATGCCGGTGACGGTCGCCGTCAGTGCCGATGGCACGTCGGTGCACCAGACCGGACCGAAGGAGTGGCAGGCGAAGATCGGGAAGATCCCGGTCGCCATCGCCTGAGCGTCTGCACCACTGGCGGCGCCCCCCGGGGCGCCGCCTCTCATTTCCAGCCTGGAGTCCCCGATGCGCGGTTCGACCTTCGTTCGCATCTTCCGTGTGGCGCTGGCCGCGCTTCTTTGCGCAGCCTTCACCGGCGCCCTTGCGCAGTCGGGCAAACCGATCCGGATCCTGGTCGGTTTCCCGGCCGGCGGCGGCACGGACGGGATCGCCCGCACGCTCGCGGAACGGCTGAAGGACGAACTCGGCGCGCCCGTCATCGTCGAGAACCGCGCGGGCGCCGGCGGACAGATCGCCGCGCAGGCGCTGAAGACCGCGCCGGCGGACGGCAGCACCTACTTCATCTCGCACGATCACACGATCTCCATCCTGCCGCTGGTGGTGAAGAACCCCGGCTTCGATCCGGCGATCGACTTCGTGCCGGTCGCGGGCTTCGCCACCTTCGTCAATGCGCTCGCGATGTCCTCGGGATCGCCGGCGCAGACCTTCAACGACTTCGTGAGCGGCGTGCGCACGCAGGGCGGCAAGTCGGCAGTCGGCGTGCCCGCGCCGGCGTCGGTCCCGGAGTTCCTCGTCAAGGTGATCGCCGAGAAGTACGGGATCGACCTGGTCTCCGTGCCCTACCGCGGCAGCGCTCCGATGATCGCCGACATGCTCGCGTCGCAGATCCCGGCCGGGGTCGCTTCCGTTCCCGAGTTCGTCGAGAACCACAAAGCCGGGAAGCTGCGCGTGGTGGCGGTGCTGGGCAGCCGTCGCCAGGCGGTGCTGCCCGACGTGCCGACCTTCGCGGAGCTCGGCCTGGCCGGCTTCGAAGACGCGCCGTACTACGGCTTCTTCGCGCCGGTCGGGACGCCGAAGGCGGAGATCGACCGGTTCTCGGCCGCGCTGGCGAAGGTGATCGCCATTCCCGACGTCAGGGACAAGTTGACGACGTGGGGCCTGGCGGTCGGGTTCATGCCGCAGCAGCAGCTCGCGGCACGGGAGCGCGCCTACGCGCAGACGTGGGCAAGGATCATCAAGGCGAGCGGCTTCCAGCCGCAGTGAATGCGCCGGGCGCCCGCGCGCTCAGCGATTGAACACGCCGGTCGACAGATAGCGGTCGCCGCGATCGCACACGATGAACACGATCGTGGCGTTGCGGGACTCGGCCGCCACGCGCAGCGCGATCGACAGCGCACCCGCGGCGGAGATGCCGCAGAAGATGCCTTCCTCGCAGGCCATCCGGCGCGCCATCGCCTCGGCGTCGGCCTGCGTCACGCACTCGATCCGGTCGACGCGTTGCGCGTCGTAGATCTTCGGCAGGTACGCCTCGGGCCACTTGCGGATTCCGGGTATCTGCGAACCTTCCGCGGGCTGGGCGCCGACGATCTCCACCTTCGGGTTCTGCTCCTTCAGGTAGCGCGACACGCCCATGATCGTGCCGGTCGTTCCCATCGCGCTGACGAAGTGCGTGACGGCGCCGGCCGTGTCGCGCCAGATTTCGGGCCCGGTCGTCTCGAAGTGAACGCGCGGATTGTCGCCGTTGGCGAACTGGTCGAGCACCTTGCCTTCGCCGCGCGCCTGCATCTCCATCGCGAGGTCGCGCGCGTACTCCATGCCGCCCATCGATGCCGGCGTCAGGATCAGTTCCGCGCCGTACGCCGTCATGCTCACGCGACGTTCGGCCGACAGGTTGTCCGGCATGATCAGCGTCATCCGGTAGCCCTTCATCGCCGCGATCATCGCCAGTGCGATGCCCGTGTTTCCGCTCGTCGCTTCGATCAGGCGGTCGCCGGGCCTGATCTCGCCACGCTCCTCGGCGCGGCGGATCATCGACAACGCCGGCCGGTCTTTCACGGACCCACCCGGATTGTTGCCCTCGAGCTTGCCGAGGATCACGTTGCCGCGCCGCTCGTTGTCTGCGCCCGGAATGCGCTGCAGGCGGACCAGCGGAGTGTTGCCAATGGTCTGGTCGATCGAGGGATGGGGCGGCTTCGTCATGCGACGTCGAGCTCCTCGATGCGCCGCGGCGGATAGGTGTCCCATCCGGTGCAACCGGGACAATTCCAGTGATATTCACGCGCGCGGAAACCGCAGCGCGTGCAGCGGTAGCGAGCGAGCTTTCGCGTCTGCCCGCGCAGCAGCGACGCGAGCAGCTGCAGTTCGCCGTCGTCCTTGCTCATCGCGAGCCGCGCTTCCAGCAGGCGCTCGAAGCCGAGCAGCGAAGGATGGCGGCGAAGTTCCTCGCCGACCAGCGCCTCGGCGGCCGTGGGCCCTTCCCACTCGTTCACGCGCTTCTGCGCCACATCGAGCAGGTCGATCGACGGCATGTCCAGCAGCGCGCGCTTGAGCCAGTTCAGCGCGCCGGCGCGATCGCCCGCGGCGTCCATCGCCTCCGTGACGCGCGACGCGATCAGCGGCACGTGATCCGGCGATGCCGCTTCGACGTTCAGCCACTGGCGCAGCGCGTCGCCGCGGTTGCCGCGCCTCATCTGGAGGTCGCCCGCCAGGATGAGCGCGCGCACCGACTTGCGGTGGGCCGCGAGCGCCTCGTCGATCGCCTTCTGCGTCTCCTCGAAGCGTCCCTGTTCGAGCGCGTTCGCCGCCAGTTCGCAGTAAAAGTGCGAGATCGCCACCCCGTGCGACTCGCCCGCCTCGCGCTCGAGCAGGCGCGCGCAGTCGACCGCCTTCAGCCATTCCCGTTCCATCTGGTAGATGCGCAGCAGCGCGCGCAGCGCATCGAAGCGGTGGTGCGTGTCCTCCAGCAGCCGGGTGAACGCATCCTCCGCGCGGTCGAGCAGGCCGCCCTTCAGGTAGTCCTGCCCGAGTTCGGCGAGCGCCTGCGACCTCGCGCTCGCGGGAAGGTCCGCGCGGTTGAGCAGGTGCGTGTGAATGCGCACGGCGCGGTCGAACTCGCCCCGGCGTCGAAACAGGTTGCCGAGCGCGTGATGCAGTTCGATGGTCTCCGGATCGAGCTTGACCACCTCGATGAAGGCATCGATCGCCTTGTCGTGCTGGTCGTTCAACAGCAGGTTGAGGCCACGGAAGTACGAGCGCGGCAGGCCCGCCTGGTCGGTCGCCCGCGCGCGCGACTCGAAGCCGCGCGCGAGCCAACCGGCGCCGAACAGCAGCGGCAGCGCGAGCAGGTACCAGAACTCGAACTCGATCACGCGCGGTCCCCGACGCCCAATTCGGCGACGGCGCCCGACTGCCGCGCCGCGCTGAGTCCCCGCTCCACGATGACCTCGGGTTCAGCGACCGCGGGCGAGGTCGCGCGCAGCCGCACGACCTCGCGGCGCATCTTGTAGATCGGCAGCGCGAGCGCGAGGGCACCTAGCAGCGCGCCGACCGCAACGCAGATCAGCATCACGACGATCAACGGTACCCGGTCGAGCACGAAGTCGGCACTGAACCGCACCGGCACCGGGGTCGTGTTCTTCAGCGCGAACCACAGCACAAGCAGGAAGAAACCGAGCTTCACGAGCCACGCCAGAAGCTTCATCGTCGCTCTCCCGGACGAAAGACCGCATTGTATGGAATGCCGGACCGGCAGCGCCTTCGTCGACGATTGCGCCAGGGCGAAAAAAAAGCCGCGATCCCTCGCGGCCTTGCAACTGCCTGCAACACGTCTACTCGTCGCCTTCGTCAGCGCCGTTGCCGGCGCCGCCAGACGACTCCGTCCCGTCCACCCGTTCCCGCAGTTCCTTGCCGGCCTTGAAGTGCGGCACGTGCTTTGCGGGCACCTGCACGCGGTCGCCCGACTTCGGGTTGCGCCCGATGCGTGGCGGACGGTAGTTGAGGGCGAAGCTGCCGAAGCCGCGGATCTCGATGCGCTGGCCGCCGGCCAGCGCATCGGTCATGGCGTCGAGCATCGTGTTGACCGCCTCGTCGGCGTCGCGCGCGACCAGGCGCGGGTTGCGCTCCGCCAGCCGCGCGATCAGTTCCGACTTCGTCATGGTCTTCATGACTTCGCCCCGTTTCCGCCTCGTACCGCCGTCTTACTTGCTCTGCGTGTCGAGCTTGGCCTTCAGCAGCGCGCCGAGATTGGTCGTCCCGGTCTGCGCCTCGGCCTGCATCCGCTCCATCGTCGCCACGGTCTCGGCGCTGTCCTTCGCCTTGATCGACAGGTTGATGTTGCGGTTCTTGCGATCGACGTTGATGATCATCGCGGTGACGGTATCACCTTCCTTCAGGTGATTGCGCGCGTCCTCGACGCGGTCGGCTGCGATTTCGGACGCACGGAGGTAGCCCTCGACGTCGTTGCCGAGGTCGACGACGGCACCCTTCGCATCGACCGTCTTCACCTGGCCGGTGATCATGCTGCCCTTCTCGTGGCCGGCGGCGTAGTTGTTGAACGGATCGCCGGACATCTGCTTGACGCCCAGGGAAATGCGCTCGCGCTCGGTGTCGATCGCCAGCACCATCGCCTCGATCTCGTCGCCCTTCTTGTACTTGCGGACGGCTTCCTCGCCCGGCTCGGACCACGACAGGTCGGACAGGTGAACCAGGCCGTCGATGCCGCCCGGCAGGCCGATGAACACGCCGAAGTCCGTGATCGACTTGATGGCGCCTGCGACCTTGTCGCCCTTCTTGTGCGTCTGCGCGAAGTCGTCCCACGGGTTGGCCTTGCACTGCTTCATGCCCAGGGAGATGCGGCGGCGCTCTTCGTCGATCTCGAGCACCATGACTTCGACCTCGTCGCCCAGGTTGACGACTTTCTTCGGATCGACGTTCTTGTTGGTCCAGTCCATCTCGGACACGTGCACCAGGCCCTCGATGCCGGCCTCGATCTCGACGAACGCGCCGTAGTCGGTGATGTTGGTGACCTTGCCGAACAGGCGCGTGCCCTGCGGGTAGCGGCGGCCGAGGCCCACCCACGGATCCTCGCCGAGCTGCTTGACGCCCAGCGACACGCGGTTCTTCTCCTGGTCGAACTTCAGGACCTTGGCCGTGATCTCCTGGCCGACCTGGACGACCTCGCTCGGATGGCGCACGCGGCGCCACGCCAGGTCGGTGATGTGCAACAGGCCGTCGATGCCGCCGAGGTCGACGAACGCGCCGTAGTCGGTGATGTTCTTGACCGTGCCCTTGACGACAGCGCCTTCCTTCAGGTTCTCCAGCAGCTTGGCGCGCTCCTCGCCCATGTTGGCCTCGACCACCGCACGGCGGGAGACCACCACGTTGTTGCGCTTGCGATCCAGCTTGATGACCTTGAACTCGAGCGTCTTGCCTTCGTACGGCGTGGTGTCCTTGACCGGACGGGTGTCGACCAGCGAGCCGGGCAGGAACGCGCGGATGCCGTTGGTCATGACCGTGAGGCCGCCCTTGACCTTGCCGGTGATGGTGCCGCTCACCAGCTCGCCGCTTTCCAGCGCCTTCTCGAGGTTCATCCAGGCCGCCAGGCGCTTGGCCTTGTCGCGCGACAGGATGGTGTCGCCGTAGCCGTTCTCGAGCGACTCGATCGCGACGGAGACGAAGTCGCCGGGCTTGACGTCGAGTTCGCCGATGTCGTTCTTGAATTCCTCGAGGGGGATGTAGGCCTCGGACTTGAGGCCGGCATTGACGACGACGAAGTTATAGTCGACGCGCACCACCTCGGCGGTGATGACTTCGCCCTGCTTCATCTCCTGACGGTTCAGGCTCTCTTCGAAGAGGGCGGCAAAGCTTTCGGTCTTGCTGCTGCTGGTTTGGGTTGCAAGGGATGACATGAAAAAAGGCACTTCCAGTGAGCTCGCTTCGGCATTGCGCCTGGGCGGAGTTGATCAAAGCAGGCGGGGGCAATTGAAGAGGCTCGCGCTGGATCAGCGCGTCACCCGAACGAAGACGTCCCGACTGCACCGTGTGCGACTACGGCCGTCTGCTCAGCCCTCGTCACGCTTTGCGTACCAGTCGAGCACCTGGGCCACGACCTCGTCGATCGTGAGCCCGGATGAATCGAGCAGGTAGGCGTCCTCCGCAGGTTTGAGCGGCGAGGCGGTCCGTCCTGCATCCCGCGCGTCGCGTGCCCGCAGTTCCTGCGAAAGGGTGGCGATATTAGCGGGAAATCCTTTTTCGATCAACTGCTTATGGCGGCGCCCCGCGCGCGCTTCGACGGTGGCGGTCAGGTAGACCTTGAGCGTCGCGTCCGGAAAGACGACGGTGCCCATGTCGCGCCCGTCGGCCACGAGCCCGGGCGCCTGCCGCCGGGAGCGCTGCAGGTCGAGCAAGGCCTGCCGGACGCGGGGATGAACCGCGATCTGGGATGCGGCCCGGCTCACCTCTTCCCGCCGGATGTCGTCGGTCACGTCCTGCCCATCCAGTTCGATCCGGCCGTCGGCGAAGCCGGGTTCCATCGAGGCAGCCAGGCGGGCGAGCCCGTCCTCGTCCGCGGCATCCACTTGCCGTTGCAGCGCGCGCCACGCGACGAGCCGATAGAGGGCGCCGCTGTCCAGGTAGCGAAAGCCGAGAGCCCGCGCCACGCGCTCGGCAATGGTCCCCTTGCCGGACGCCGTCGGCCCGTCGATGGCGATGACCGGGACCGGGACCGGGGCGCTCATGACCGGGCTATCGAAGCGATGGGGACAATCAAATGGACGGTCGCGGAGGGCGTCTCTAGTGTGACGGTCATGCGTTTACGGAGTCGACCATGCGCGTTCCGCTTTCCATGAGCCTCACGAAGACCGCAACCTTCGCCGGCGTCCACTTCAGCGTGGCGTTCGGCATCGCGTACCTGCTGACCGGCAGCATCGGCATCGCGAGCGCCATCGCGGTGATCGAACCGATCGCCAATACGGTGGCGTACTTCTTTCACGAGCGGGCCTGGTCGCGCGTCGGCTGGGGCGCTCCGGCCGTGAGCGCCGCCAGCCGATCGAAGTAATCCGGGAACGTCTTCGCCACGCACTTCGGGTCGCGGATGTGCACCGGGAGCCCGGCAACGGCTGCCAGCGAGAAGCACATCGCGATGCGGTGGTCGTCGTAGGTGTCGATGCTGGCCTCGCGCCAGGTGCCGGGCGGCGTCACGCGCAACCAGTCGGCGCCCGCTTCCACCCTGGCGCCGAGCTTGCGAAGTTCGGCGGTCATCGCAGCGATCCGATCCGTCTCCTTGACGCGCCAGGAACCGATGTTGCGCAGCGTGCTGGGACTGTCGGCGAAGAGCGCCGCGACCGCGATCGTCATCGCGGCGTCGGGAATGTGGTTGAAATCGGCGTCGATGCCCCGCAGCCGCCCCCGTTCAGGGGCAGCGGCCGAGATGTGGTGCTCACCGACCTCGATCCTCGCGCCCATCGCGGCGAGGGCATCGGCGAAGCGCACGTCGCCCTGCACGCTGTCGCGCCCGACGCCCTCGACGCGCACCGGCCCCCCGGCGATCGCGCCCAGCGCGAGGAAGTAGGAAGCGCCGCTCGCATCGCCCTCGACCACGAAGCGGCTGGGCGACCGATAGACGCCGGCAGGCACGACGAACTCGCCGCCTTCCTCGCGCACGGCGACGCCGAACCGCTGCATCAGCGCGATCGTCATCCTCACGTACGGCTGGGAGATCAGTGTTCCCTGCACGGCGATCCGCAGGCCTCCCTGAGGAGCCACCATCGGCGCGGCCATCAGCAAGCCGCTGAGGAACTGGCTCGACACGTCGCTGCGGACCGCGACACGGTCGGCGCTGAGCGAGCGCGCCGGCTCGATCCGCAGGGGCGGAAAACCGGCGCGGTCCAGATAGTGGATGCGCGCGCCGAGTTCGTTCAGCGCGTCGACGAGATCGCCGATCGGCCGCTCGCGCATGCGGGCAACTCCGTCCAGTTCGTAACGGCCGCCCGCAAACGCGAGCGCGGCCGTGAGCGAGCGGAAGGCCGTTCCTGCGTTGCCGAGGAAGAGGCTTGCCTCGCGCGCAGGGAAGCGCCCCGCGCACCCGTCGACACGCAGCCCGTCGTCGGTTGCCGCCAGCGTCACGCCGAGCGCCGTCATCGCTTCGCGCATCACGCGCGTGTCGTCGGCATCGAGCAGGTCGATCAGCAGCGTTGAACCTTTCGCGAGCGCGGACAGCAGCAGCGCGCGGTTCGAGATGCTCTTCGAACCCGGCATGCGCACCGTGCCCGATGCACGGCGGATGGGATCGACGGTGATGACGGCAGGCCAGGAAGTCACGCGGCGATGATGCCACGACGGCAACGGCCCTTCGTTCACCGATGCCAGCAGACTTCCTCGGTGCTGCCGGATCCCGTGAAGCTGCGCACGCCCGCTTCGTCGATCGACAGGCTCGCGCACACATCGCTCGCCATCGTCCGGATGGCGGTCGCCGTAATCCTGTAGGTGAAGGCCGTGGCGAACACCGAGACCGTGTAGTACGCATTGCCCGCGCGCGGAATCTGGCGCCACGGGAACTCGGCCGGCGGCTGTCCGGCGTTCGCCGGGTCGTCGTAACGACCGCGCTCGGTTCTCCAGCGCTCCATCCAGTGCGCGGCCTCGAGCAATCCGGCCCTTGCCTCGAAGCGCCGACTACGAGCGAGGTATTCAGCGTAGGTGGGCAGCGCGATCGACGCCAGCACGGCGAGGACGGCCATCGCCACCAGCAGTTCCAGCAGCGAGAAGCCTTCGGCCCCTGGGCTCGGCCCGTTCATTTCATCGGCCGCCATGAGCGCAACGGCATCAGGCCGGCGCAATTCGTCTCGACCCGCGCCACCGAACCGTCGATGCGCAACCCGGCATGCATGCAGGTGCCTGTCGTTCCGTGCTGCACCAGTCCGCCGTCGCCCGCGACTCGGTACCGTGGGTTCGCAAGCATCGTCTCGAGGTCGGACGCGGCGAGGCTGTGGACGAGCACGGAGCCTGTATCCGCCGGTTGGTACAGCGGCACGAACCCGCCCGTCGTGCCGGGTTCGAAGCGGCGACCGATCGTGACGCCGGTTTCCGCTCCGAATGCGCCACGCGTGAAGCGGCCGTGAAGGTCGATGCGGTAGAGGTGCGAGCGCCCGGCCAGCGCGCAGGGCACCGTCGTGTCTTCAGGCGTGAAGGTCGAAACGACGAGCATCCCGCCGTCCAGGAACAGCGGTCCGATCACCCGCTCCTTGCTGGAAGGAGTGGACAGCGGCCGGAACCGCACCCAGAAACCCTTGTCGTTCCAGTCGAAGTTCGCGAGATCGGGGCGGTGGAGACGGCGAAAGTGGTCGGTGCCGTCCGTGTAGTCCTCCGTGCGCACGAGTTCCACGTCGGCGAACGGAATGGACGACGCTTGTCCCTGGTCCCGAAGCACGAAGATGCCCTGGTCGTCGCTGTTCGCCGGATCGCCGACCTCGAAGTACTTGCCGGTGCCGAAGGCGACGTGAAGGCCGCCGAGCGGATGCAGCGCGACGCGCGGCGCCTGGTGGATCGGCCGCGTCATTCCGCCCTCCGTCGCAGTGAAGAGTGGACTCGGAACGCCGGGCGGCTGCTCGTTGAAGATCTTCCAGTTCGACGGGTTTGACGAACTCAGGTCGAACTTCCAGAGATGACCGAGCTTGTCGCCCGCGTAGACGGCCACGATGTTGCGATTGCCGTCGTACACCGGCGTCACCGCTCCGAGCCCGTTCCGGTTGCCAGCGGCGCCAACCCCGGTGTCGATGGCGCGGATCAATGAACCGTCCAGCGCGTCGAACACCAGCAACGCCGCCGTGTCGTTGCGGCTTTCGTAGCCGTTGCCGACGATGTACGCCCAGGCGCCGTTGGGCTCCGTCGCGACCGCTCCGTCGACGTCGAAGCGCACGCTGCCGATCACGCCTGCTCCAATGGCCAGGCCGAGAGCGTTCCTCACCAGCACGCTCGGGTGGTCGGCCGCCGTGATGTCCCACAGCACGCTGCTCGCACCCATCGACGGGCCGGGTGCCGTGACGTCGATCGCGAAGATGCCGGCCGCTCCGGCGCCCATCGTTCCGATGGCGATCGTCTTCCAGCTCGAGCCGTTCCAGGCGTCGCCCTCGATGACCGGTCCGTCGACCGAGTAGCGATGCGCGTAGGACGGATCGGGCAAAGAGCCCAGGGCGGCGTACGCGGCACGCGGCACATAGGCGAAGATCTCGCGACCGCTGGACGCGAGCCCGGCGCGCGCATCCAGGACGTGGAACATGCCGTCGTTGGCGCCGAACATGACGATGGGCGTGCGACTCGACGCCTTCGCCTGTACGTAGCGGCGATATTCCTCGTGACCGCGCACGCCACTGGCGGACTGCGACGCCGCCGGTGCCAGCTGGTAAGCCTGGTCGCTCGATCTGGAGAAGAGCGGGGTCGAGTTGACGACGTCGCCGAGGACCGTGCTCGGGCGGTCGCGGTAGGCGCCCCCGTTGCGGCGTTCATGCGCTGCATCGCCGCGCAGCCAGGCGACGATCGGAGGCGTCGCGACGGGACAGGAGTGCGCGCTCGCGTAGACCGGGTCGAGCAGCGCACGCTGGTCCGTGCCCAGGTTGCACCAATCGAACGCGACGGGCGCCGACGGCGCGGACGAAGTGAAGATCTTCCGCTCGGAAGGCGCCGGGAAGTTCGCCGTCCAGGTGGGTGCGGGCTCGGTGCTGCGACCGCCGAGGAAACCGAGGTAGGCCTTCGCGTCATGCGCGGTCACGTAGCCTTCCCAGGTCGCCGTGAAGAATCCGCTCTGCACGAACAGCGAGTCGTGCGCCAGCGCCGAGGCCGAGAACGACGGCAAGATACCGGCTCCCCGACCGCAGCGCTGGCCGCAACTCACGCTGCAGCCGAGCGTCGGCGCGAACAACGGCGACTGCGCCACCTGGCCGGCGACGACGCCGGGCCGCAGGGCAGCCAAGGCACAAACCCCGAGCACCAGCAGGGCGTCTGCCGTCTGCCGTGCAACCGCAATCCGACCCGACCGCCGCGTGATTGCCACTGTGCCTCCCTCGTGTCCTTCTAGTCGGCAAACAGGCGCAGTTCGCTCTGCGCCATCATTTCCCGGACGCCGTTGGGCAGGTCCGGCGCGGCGACCCGGACGCGCGCCGTGATGCGGAACTTGCGCCAGCGGCTGTCGATGCCGTTGCATCCGGTCGTGTCCATGCCTGTCGGCGAGATCGGCGGCTGGAGTTCGCAGGTGGCGTCTTCGATGACGCACGCCGGGTCGCCACTCATGCCTGGCACCAGCGCCGTGCCCGGAAAGTTCAGGGACGTGGCGTCGCTCCAGTTCGCCGCGATTCGCCAGGCCGGTGCCGCGGCCGTCCCGGCGACGTTGACTGTGTTTCGAGGCCGTTCGATGACGTGCCACTCGCACCAGCGCAGCGTCGTCTGCACCGCGTTGTCGAGCATCACGGTTTCGCGCACGTTGGCCGCCAGGCGCTCGTCGGTCGCGGTCCGCTTCATCTGCGCGATCACCAGGCCGGTCAGCACCGTCAGGACCACCAGCACGACCGGCAGGACGACGCCGGACCGTCGTCGCCGCCGTTGAACGATGCGTGTACCCGACGATGGCCTCATGGTTGCCTCGGAGATCACAGGGCGATGGACGGCGCGCCGGTCGCCTGCGAGCGAATCGTGAAGGTCTCGATGAAGGTGCGCCGAATCCGACCGTCGCTTGCAGCCTCGGACAGCGTCGTGCCTGCCGTTGCCTCGGCCATGGTCCGCGGGCAACGTGTCGCCGCGGCGTCCGCGCTTCGACTGGCGGTCCCTCGCTCCCGCGTCGCCACCGTGATGCAGAAGACCACGGCCACCACGTGCTTCCACGGGTCCGCCGGTGAACCAGCCGCCGCCGCGTTGATCCAGGCGGCATCGCGAACCGTCCCTCCCAGCGGCACGTAGTTCGTCAGGTTGCCGACCGCCAGCGCAAAGCCCGCGTCGTCGAAACGATAGAAAGCGCGAAAGTCGATCACGTCGCTGGCAATGGGCGCCGGGCTGCCGGGATTGCCGTTGCCGTGGCACCGCAGTACCGCGCCCGCTGGATCGAGCGCGAAGGCGCTCTGCACGAGGCGGCGCTGGATGCTCGCGCCCGCGCGCGCGGTTGCTGCCTGCGTCGGCGTGTCCTGCATCGCGTTCGAGGCGCCCAGGCAATCGGGCAGCGCGGAGTTCGTGAGGTGCGCGACGTCCATCGGGACGAGGGCATAGCGTCCCTGGAACCGCAGCATCACCTGGTCGCCCGGCGCGCTGCCGATGCAGGAGTAGTCGGGCGCAAGCACGTTGAAGGCATCGGCGAAGCGACTGCCTGTGCATCCCCGCACCGTCGGCCCCTCGAACAGCGTCTGCCCCTGCGCCGAGTGATCGGAGCCGACGATCTCGCCGTAGCCGGCGGCCTTGATCGCCTCCCCGATCGCCGCCATGACCACGCGGGCCGTCTCTTCCGCGCTGCCCGCCTGCTGCGCCACGCGCGACACGCCCCTCGACGACAGATACAAGGCGCCGACTCCTGCCATCAGCACAAGTCCGATCGCGATTGCGATGGCGAGCTCGACCAGCGTCCGGCCCAGCTGCCGCATCACCATGCCGGCTGCGCCTCGGATCATGGAAACACCCGGGTCCGGTAACAGCGATACCCGGCTGGAAGAACGACGCCGCCCGCCGTCAAGGCATCGCACACCGCGTCGCTCGCCGCGGCGTGCGGCTCGGGCCAGGCCACCGCGACGGCGATCCCGCTTCGACTCGCCGCGTCCCACTTGAGATACGCCGCGGCGCCCGGAATGCGGCGACGAAGTTCGATCCGCCACTCGTCGAGGTCGCGCGCAGCCACCTGCGCGCTCGTGCACGGCGCGGCGCAGGTCGGCGCGGTCGACGGCGCATCAGCCGACGTGTCGAAGCTGAGCGCATAGCGCCCGGCCAGGAACGCGAGGTGGTTCGCGCGCATCCGCTCTGCGAGCTG
Organism: uncultured beta proteobacterium; assembly: GCA_963841815.1. Taxonomy (GTDB): domain Bacteria; phylum Pseudomonadota; class Gammaproteobacteria; order Burkholderiales; family Burkholderiaceae_F; genus JAOUJD01. The sequence goes on from CAWJEE010000011.1 coordinate 198,190, forward strand.
CGCCACCAGCTCGGCGGCCTGCCTGCGATGGAAGGCGTCGTTCTGGACGCTCAGGGCTCGCGCCTGCAGGCCAAGAAGGCCAAGCATCCCGAAGGCGACGATGGTGAGCGCCACCAGGATCTCGATCATTGAAAGCCCGCGCTCGTTCATCGTGCCCCCTTGGCGCCCGAGCGAGTCGCGAAGCGAGTCGCGATCCTGAGACTGCCGTCCGCGCATGCATGCGCGGACGCGGCGGCCGGTCGGCATGCCGCAGGGCATGCCGACGCACCGGCCGCCGTCCCCCCAAGGGGAGCGAGCGCTTCGGAGCGGCCGTGCGCGCTCATCGTGCCCCCTTGGCGCTGCTCGCCGTCCCCCCAAGGGGGAGCGAGCGCTTCGGAGCGGCCGTGCGCGCTCATGCGCAGGCACCCGCGACCGGGCGCTTGACCGTGATGCGTCCGGTGACGACCGCCACGACCACGCACCGGGCGGCACCGGTGAGCGCCGCATTCGCCGGGTCGCGGTAGTCGATGCTGAACGTGCCGGCACTCGACGCGGCGGTGCCGTGACGGTCGTACGCCACCGCCGCGCCAGGGAGGTTGCCGGCCACCACGAGGCGCGTGTTTCCCGTTCCAGCCGCGGGCTGGCGCTGCAGGACCGCGTCGACCCCGTTCTGGTAGGTCCCGGCGGCGGTCGAGCCCCGCTTCTCGAACATGACCCAACCCGACGCCCAGTCTCCGGCCGCATAGCCGAGCCCCGCAGCGTTGCTGCACCTGATCGCCGGCTCGGCGGCGTAGGGATCGAGCGAGCGGCAGACCGACACCACGGCGCTGCGCCGGACCGCCTCGGAGCGCGCGCGTTCGAACGCCGCGACCATGGTGTCCGCGGTGTTCGTGGTTCGCGAGGAGGCGATGAACCAGGAAAGGGACGGCACCGCGCCGGCGACCAGGATCGCCGCAATCGTCAGGACGACGAGCAGTTCGACCAGGGTGAAGCCGCGCGACCGCATCGATCCCTCTCTCCGCCGTGAACCGGCCGGGCGCGGGCGCGCCCGGCCGCCGTGCATCACGCGGCGAGAACCGATCGCTCTGCTTCAGCGAACGCGCCTCGCCGTCCGGACCGCCAGTGTCCCGGGATTGGATCGGTTGTTCGAGCCCGACAGGTGTCGGGTGGGCCGGGGAGCCGCCGAAGGAGGCGGGCGTTACTCGGCGTCGAGGCGCGGCGCGTGCGTGCGCCGGCACTCGGCCGCCGCGCGGAAAACCGCTTCGATGGCATCGCCGTCGCCGGCGTCGAGCGCGGTCTGCAGCTCGTCGAGAAGCGCCCGGTAACCGCGCAGTTCAACGACCAGCGCCTCGCGATTCGCGACGCAGACGTCGCGCCACATGCGCGGACTCGATGCGGCGATGCGCGTGAAGTCGCGAAATCCCGCGCCGGCCTTGGACAGCTTGCTGTCGGCGTCGTCCTCGCGCGCGATCTGCGCGACGAGCGCGAACGCAAGCAGGTGCGGCAGGTGACTGACCGCCGCGAAGACACGGTCGTGCTCCTGCGCGTCCATGCGCTCGACGCGCGCGCCGAGGCGCCGCCACAGGCCCTCGACGCGCTCCGTTGCGGCGGGGTCGGTCTCGGCAACGGGAGTGGCGATGAAGAGCTTGCCGTCGAACAGGCGCGCCTCCGACGACTCGACCCCGGGGCGTTCCCGCCCCGCGATCGGGTGGCCCGGCACGAAGCGCATGAAGTGAGCGCCGAGTTCCGCACGGGCCGCCGTGACGACGCTCCCTTTCGTGCTGCCGACGTCGGTCACGATCGCGTCGGCACGCAAGTGAGGCGCGATTGCCTTCATCGTGGCCGCCATCGCGCCGACCGGAACAGCGAGCATCACCAGGTCGGCCTGCCTCACCGCCGCTGCCGCGGAGTCGGCGGCCGAGGTGATGGCGCCGAGGCGGAGCGCCGCGGACAGCGCCCCCGCATCCGCATCGAATCCGGCGACGCTCGTCACCGCGCCGGCAGACAGCGCCGCGCGTGCGAACGAGCCGCCGATCAGGCCGACGCCGATCAGCGCGAGCTTCACGAGCGCGCGGCAGCGAGCGCGCCGGGCAGCGCGTCGAGGAAGCGCCGGTTCTCCCCGGGCAGGCCGATCGACACGCGCAGCCACTCGGGCAGCTGGTAGTTCGCCACGGGACGCACGATCACGCCGCGCTTCAGCAGCTCCTGGTAGACGCGCGCGGCCGGTCCGACCTTCACCAGCACGAAGTTGCCGTAGCTCGGCACGTACTCGAGGCCGAGGGCCTCGAACGCCTGCGTCAGCTGCTGCAGGCCGCTCAGGTTCAGCGCATAGCTGCGCGCGAGGAAATCCTCGTCGGCGAGCGCCGCGACCGCGGCGGCCTGCGCGGCGGCGTTCACGTTGAACGGCTGCCGCACGCGGTTCAGCAGGTCCGTCAGCGCCGGCTGCGCGATGCCGTACCCGACGCGCAGGCCCGCGAGGCCGAACGCCTTCGAGAACGTGCGCGACACCAGCAGATTCGGGTGGCGCCGGACCCAGGCCACGGAATCGGTGCGCAGCTCCGGACGCAGGTATTCGTTGTACGCCTCGTCGAGCACGACGACGACACGCGACGGCACGCGTTGCAGGAACGATTCAATCGCGGCTGCCGGCAGGTACGTTCCGGTCGGGTTGTTGGGGTTGGCGACGTAGATCAGCGCCGTGTCCTCGGCGACCGCCGCCGCCATCGCTTCGAGATCGTGTCCGAGCGCGCGCGCCGGAACCACGATGGCCCGCGCGCCGCGCGCCTGGGTGGCGAGGGCATAGACCGCGAACGAATGCTGCGCATAGATGCAGCTGCGGCCCGATGCCAGCACCGCCGCGGCGGCGAGTTCGAGGATGTCGTTGCTGCCGTTGCCGAGCGTGATCCAGTCGAGCGGCACGTTGAACTTCGCGGCCAACGCCGCCTTCAGCGCGAAGCCGTTGGAGTCCGGGTAGCGGCCGAGGTCCTCAATGGCCGCGACCATCGCCTTGCGGGCCGTCTCCGGCATGCCGAGCGGGTTCTCGTTCGACGCGAGTTTCACGATGGCGGCCGGATCGAGCCCGAACTCGCGCGCCAGTTCCTCGATCGGCTTGCCCGCCTGGTAGGGCGCGATCGCCCGGATGTGCTCGGGCGCAGGCAGTTCGTTCACGGCATTCGTCGCCATCGTCACTCCGTCATTGCTCGGCCGGATACGAACCCAGGCACTTGTAGAACGCGCACTCTTTCTGCAGTTCGCCGAGCGCGGCCGCGACCTTCGGGTCGTCGGCGTGGCCCTCGACGTCGACGTAGAAGTAGTACTCCCAGGTGCCGACGCGAGCCGGCCGCGACTCCAGGCGCGACATCGACACGTTGTGCGAAGCCAGCGGCTTGAGCATGTGAAACACCGCGCCGGCGCGATTCGGCACCGACAGGATCAGCGACGTCTTGTCGCGCGCCGGAGAAGCGGACGGCTGCGTCGTCTGGGCGCCGAGCACGACAAAGCGGGTCCGGTTGTTCGGATCGTCCTGGATGTGCGCCGCGACCGTGTGCAGCCCGAAGCGCTGCGCCGCGCGTTCGCCGGCGATCGCGGCCACCGTCGCGTCCTCCGAGGCCATGCGCGCCGCCTCGCCGTTGCTGGCGACCGCCTGCCGCTCGACCGACGGCCAGTGCTGGTTGAGCCAGCCGGTGCACTGCGCGAGCGCCTGGGAGTGGGCGCAGATCCGCGTGACGCGTTCCATGGACCCGGACCGCGTCAGCAGGTTGTGGTGCACGGGCACCGACACCTCACCCAGCACGTGCAGCGGCGTGGCGAGCAGCAGGTCGAGCGTCCGGCTCACCGCGCCCTCGGACGAGTTCTCCACCGGGACGATGCCGAAGTCGGCGCCGCCGGCTTCCGTCGCACGGAACACCTCGTCGATCGTCGTGCACGGCAATCCGTTCACGCTCATGCCGAACTGCTTCTGCATCGCTGTCTCGGAGAACGTGCCCGACGGGCCGAGGAAGGCCACCGTCAGCTCGCGCTCGAGCGCGCGGCAGGCGGACATCACCTCGCGGAAGATGTTCGACAGCGCGACCTCGCCGAGCGGACCCGCGCTCTTCGCCGCGACCTTGCGCAGCACCTCGGCCTCGCGCTCGGGGCGGAACACCGGCGCACCGACCTCGTGCTTGATGCGGCCCACCTCGCTGGCCACGCGGGCACGCTCGTTCAGCAGTTCGACCAGCCTGCCGTCGATGGCGTCGATGGCATCGCGCAGCGGCTTGAGCCGATCGTCGAGGGAATCAGCCATGGCGGCGCTCGAAGTTCTGCATGAAGTCGACCAGCGCGCGCACTCCTTCGAGCGGCATGGCGTTGTAGATCGACGCGCGCATGCCGCCGACCAGCCGGTGGCCCTTCAGCTGGACCAGGCCGTGCTGCTCGGCCTCCTTCAGGAAAGCGCCATCCAGCTTCGAATCGGCGAGCGAGAACGGCACGTTCATGCGCGAGCGGTCGCGCCTGTCGATGCGGTTCGAGTAGAAGCCGGAGCGATCGATCGTGTTGTACAGCAGCGTCGCCTTCTCGATGTTTCGGCGCTCGATGCCTTCGACGCCTCCCTGGGCCAGCAGCCACTTCAGCACCAGGTGCGCGACGTAGACGGAATACGTCGGCGGCGTGTTGTACATGGAGTGCGCCTCGGCGTACGTCCGGTAGTCGAGCATCGTCGGCCAGCGCGGCGAGCAGCGGCCGACGAGGTCGTTGCGCACGATCACCAGAGTCAGGCCGGCCGGCCCGAAGTTCTTCTGCGCGCCGGCGTAGATGACGCCGAACTTCGACACGTCGAGCGGGCGCGACAGGAAGTGCGACGACATGTCGGCGACCAGCGGGACGTCGCCCGTGTCGGGGATGTACGAGAACTCCAGCCCGTTGATGGTCTCGTTGGAGCAGTAGTGAACGAACGCGGCCGAGGCATCGAGCTTCAGCTCGGACTGGCCCGGCACGACATTGCGGCCACTGGCGGCGTTGTCCGCGACCACGTTGACGTTGCAGAAGCGGCGCGCTTCCTCGGCGGCCTTCTCGGACCAGATGCCGCTCAGCAGGTAGTCGGCGTTGGTCTTCGGACCGAGCAGGTTGAGGGGCACCATGGCGAACTGCAGGTGCGCTCCGCCCTGCAGGAGCAGCACGCTGTAGTTGTCCGGGATGGCGAGCAGCGACCGCAGCAACTGTTCGGTCTCCTCGATGATCGACGTGAACTCCGGGCTGCGGTGGCTCGTCTCCATGATGGAGTAGCCCTTGCCGTGCCACGAGAGCATTTCCTCGCCGGCCTGCCGCAACACCTCCTCGGGCAGCTTGGCCGGGCCCGACGAGAAGTTGTAGACGCGCATCGTCAGTTCCCGGCAGGTGCAGCGGGCGCCTCGGAGGAGCCCTCCTCGCCCGGCTCGCCGCTTCCGTTCTCGCCGCCGCCTTCGCTGTCGCGCTCGACAACGCGCTGCAGGCCGGTCAACGTCGTGCCGTCGTCGAGCGCGATCAGCGTCACGCCCTGCGTGGCGCGCCCCATCTCGCGGATCTCGGAGACGCGGGTGCGGATCAGCACGCCGCCGGTGGTGATGAGCATCACCTCGTCGTCGCCGCGCACCAGCGTGGCCGCGACGACCTTGCCGTTGCGCTCGCTGGTCGAGATGGCGATCATGCCCTTCGTGCCGCGACCATGGCGCGTGTACTCGACGATCGGCGTGCGCTTGCCGAAGCCGTTCTCGGTCGCCGTCAGCACGCTCTGCTGCTCGTCCTCGGCGACGAGCAGCGCAATCACCTGCTGCCGGTCGTCGAGTTGCATGCCGCGAACGCCGCGCGCCTGCCGTCCCATCGGCCGCACGTCGTTCTCGTCGAAGCGCACGGCCTTGCCGGCGTCGGAGAACAGCATCACGTCGTGCTGCCCATCGGTGATCGCCGCGCCGATCAGGTAGTCGCCCGGATCGAGGTCCACGGCGATGATCCCTGCCTTGCGCGGGTTCGAGAACTCGGCGAGCGCGGTCTTCTTGACGGTGCCCATCGCGGTGGCCATGAACACGAAGTGCTCCTCGTCGTACTGCGTGATCGGCAGCACGACGGTGATCTTCTCGTTCTCGGTGAGCGGGAACATGTTGACGATCGGCTTGCCGCGCGAGGTGCGCGTGCCCTGCGGCACTTCCCAGACCTTCAGCCAGTACAGGCGGCCGCGGTTGGAGAAGCAGAGGATCGTGTCGTGGGTGTTGGCGATGAAGAGCTGGTCGATCCAGTCGTCCTCGCGCATCGCGGCCGCCTGCTTGCCGCGCCCGCCGCGCTTCTGCGCGCGGTAGTCGGCCAGCGGCTGGCTCTTGATGTAGCCGGTGTGCGACAGCGTGACGACCATGTCCTCGGGCGCGATCAGGTCCTCGGTCATCAGGTCCTGGGCGCTGCGCACGATCTCCGAGCGACGCGCGTCGCCGAACTCGCTCTTCAGCGCCAGCAGTTCGTCGCCGATGATGTCGGTGATGCGGGACGGCCGCGCCAGGATGTCGAGCAGGTCGGCGATCTTCTCCATCACGTCCCGGTACTCGTTGACGATCTTGTCCTGTTCGAGGCCGGTCAGGCGCTGCAGGCGCATCTGCAGGATCTGCTCGGCCTGCTCTTCCGACAACCGGTACAGGCCATCGCCCTGCAGTCCGTACTGGAGGTCCAGCCCATCGGGACGGAAGGCCGCCATGTCGCTGCCCGCCCGCGTCAGCATCTCGCGCACCATCGAGGAGTCCCACGCGCGCGCCATCAGCCCGGTCTTCGCCACCGGCGGCGTCGGCGCCGCCTTGATGATGGCGATGAATTCGTCGATGTTGGCCAGGGCCACGGCCAGGCCTTCGAGCACGTGACCGCGCTTGCGCGCCTCGCGCAGCTCGAACACCGTGCGCCGCGTGACCACTTCCCGCCGGTGCGACAGGAAAGCCTCGATCATCTGCTTCAGGTTCAGCAGGCGCGGCTGGCCGTCGACCAGCGCCACCATGTTGATGCCGAACGTGTCCTGCAGCTGCGACTGCTTGTACAGGTTGTTCAGCACGACCTCGGGCACTTCGTTGCGCTTCAGCTCGAACACCACGCGCATGCCCGACTTGTCGGACTCGTCGCGGATGTCGGAGATGCCCTCGAGCTTCTTCTCGTTGACCAGTTCGGCGATGCGCTCGAGCAGCACCCGCTTGTTCACCTGGTACGGGAGCTCGTCGACGATGATCGCCGCGCGCGAGCCGCGGTCGATCTCCTCGAAGTGCGTCTTCGCCCGCATCAGGACGCGGCCGCGGCCGGTGCGGTAGCCCTCGCGCACGCCGTCGAGGCCGTAGATGATCCCGGCGGTCGGGAAATCGGGCGCCGGAATGAGCTCGATCAGGTCGTCGATCGTGGTCTCGGGGTTGCGCAGCAGCGCGAGGCAACCGTCGACGACCTCGTTCAGGTTGTGCGGCGGAATGTTGGTGGCCATGCCCACGGCGATGCCCGAACTGCCGTTGACCAGCAGGTTCGGCAGTTTCGCCGGCAGCAGCAGCGGCTCGTTCTCCGAGCCGTCGTAGTTCGGCCCGAAGTCGACCGTCTCCTTCTCGATGTCGGCGAGCAGCTCGTGCGCGATCTTGGCGAGCCGGATCTCGGTGTAACGCATCGCCGCCGCGCTGTCGCCGTCGACCGAGCCGAAGTTGCCCTGGCCATCGACCAGCATGTAGCGCAGCGAGAAGTCCTGCGCCATGCGGACGATGGTGTCGTAGACCGCCTGGTCGCCGTGGGGGTGATACTTGCCGATGACGTCGCCGACGATGCGCGCCGACTTCTTGTAGGCGCGGTTCCAGTGGTTCGACAGTTCGTGCATCGCGAACAGCACGCGACGGTGCACCGGCTTCAGGCCGTCGCGCACGTCGGGCAGCGCGCGGCCGACGATGACGCTCATCGCGTAGTCGAGATAGGACCGCCGCATCTCCTCTTCGAGCGAGATCGGCAGGGTTTCCTTGGCAAACTGATCCATCGATGGGCCGTCCGGAAGGCCGCTGCAAGACGCGCGCGGCAAATGAGAAAGTTTATCAGCCGGACCCCTCGTTTCCCCCGCTTCGGAACCCCTCGGCAGGGAGGCCGAAAGAGGTGTGATGTAATCGCGCGCTCCTTGCGTCCTGCCCGATGATCGACGTCGACACCCTCCTGCATTGCCGCTGGGTCGTTCCGGTGGTTCCGCGCGGCCTCGTGCTCGAGAACCACGCTGTGGCCATCGACGACGGAAAGATCGTCGCGGTCGTGCCGGGCGAGGTTGCCGCCGCGCGCTACCGCGGGCGCGAGGTGGTCCACCTCGCCCGCCATGCCGTCACGCCCGGCTTCGTCAATGCCCACACGCACGCCGCGATGACGCTGCTGCGCGGCGTCGGCGACGACCTGCCCTTGATGCGCTGGCTCACGCAGAGGATCTGGCCGCTCGAGAAGGCGCTGGTGTCGCCCGAGTTCGTATACGACGGCGGCCGGCTGGCGGCGCTGGAAATGCTCCGATCCGGGACGACGTGCGCCTCGGACATGTACTTCTACCCGGAGGCCAGCGTCCGGGCCTTCCGGGCGCTGGGAATGCGCTTCGTGGCGGGCATCATCGCGATCGAGTTCCCGACCGCGTATGCCTCGGACGCCGAGGACTACCTGCGCAAGGGACTGGCGGCCCGTGACGAGTTCCGCAATGACTTGCTGGTGAGTTTCACGCTGGCACCCCATGCGCCGTACACGGTCAGCGACAGCACGCTGCAGCGGATCGCGATGCTGGCTGACGAACTCGATCTGCCGATCCACACCCACGTGCACGAGACCAACGACGAGATTCGCCAATCGGTCGCCCAGCACGGGTGCCGTCCGCTGGCCCGGCTCGACCGGCTGGGACTGGTGTCGGAACGGCTGATCGCCGTCCATGCCGTTCACCTGGACGATGCCGAAATCGGACTGCTTGCCGACCGGGGCGCCTCGATCGCCCACTGCCCGGCGTCCAACCTGAAGCTCGGCAGCGGCATCGCTCCCATCGCACGCGCCGCCGCGGCCGGCGTCAACCTCGCCCTCGGCACGGACGGGGCCGCCAGCAACAACCGGGTGGACATGGTGTCCGAACTGCGCCTGGCGGCGTTGCTCGCCAAGGGCGCCGCCGGCGACGCCAGCGTGCTCCCGGCGCCCGATGTGCTCGATGCCGCGACCCTCGGCGGAGCCCGGGCTTTGGGGCTGCAGCGCCGAATTGGATCGATCGAGCCCGGCAAGGAGGCAGACCTGGTGGCCTTTGACCTGGCTCAACCCGAGACCCAGCCCCTTTATGACGTCATCTCCCATCTCGTGTACTCCGCTGGACGGGAACAGGTCAGCGAGGTCTGGGTCGGCGGACGCCGTGTTGTCGAAGCGAGACAGGTCTTGCTGGCTTCTGCTCACGGCGACCTGATGCCCAGTGTCGGAGCGTGGCAGAATAGATGTCGGCAGGTTTTGCTCACGGCCGGGGCATCCTGAAATTCGGGAGTCACCGGGCGACGCAGCGCTCGCCTGGCCGTCCGGTAGCATCCGGGCGGTCTTCTCTGACTCGAGTGAGGAGAACCAATGAAGAAAAGCATCAAGCTGGGCCTCGTGGCCTCGGCGCTGATGACCGTTTCCGGGCTGGTATTTGCCCAGGCGACCGACATCAAACTCGTCGACCCGAAGGAAAGCCCGTATGTCATCGACGCGCGTGGCGTGATCGTCAAGGATCCGTTCGGCCTGTGCTGGCGTACTGGAAGCTGGAGCGTCGAGCGCGCTGCGGCGGCCAAGATCGAGGGCGCGAAGTTCCCGAACTGGACCGCCGGCTGCGAGTGCGATCGCGACCTGATGAAGGCGCCGACGTGCGAACCGCCGCCGCCCCCGCCGCCGCCTGCCGCTGCGCCGAAGCCGCCTGCGCCGCCCCCGCCGCCACCTGCTCCGACGAGCGAGAAGGTGACGTTCGCGGCTGACGCGCTGTTCGACTTCGACAAAGCCGTGATGCGTCCGGAGGGCAAGGCGAAGCTGGACGACCTCGTGTCGAAACTGGCTGGCGTGAGCCTCGAAGTCATCATCGCGGTTGGCTATACGGACCGCATCGGCAGCGAGAAGTACAACCTGAACCTTTCGCAGCGCCGTTCGCAGGCTGTCAAGGACTACCTTGTCAGCAAGGGCATCGAGCCGAACCGCGTCTACACGGAAGGCAAAGGCATGGCCAACCCGGTCAAGCAGTGTCCGGATCCGTCGGCCAAGGGCGAGATTCGCAATCGCAAGCAGCTCATCGACTGCTTGCAGCCGAATCGTCGCGTCGAGGTCGAGGTGGTCGGAACGCGGCCTGTCCGGCGCTAACGGCGGTTACTCGCCGATCAAAAAACCCCGCTTCGGCGGGGTTTTTTTTATCATGCCTTCTTTGGAACAGCGAACAGGACCGTCGATGAATCCCAGCCCCTCGAATCTGTCGCGCAAGATCAAGCGGGTGGGCGCCGCCGTGGCGATCGCCTGCGCCCTGCCGCTTGCCGCTGCCGCGCCGTCCGAAGGCGGGCTGTACATCGCGGGCTACGAGTTCAACTTCGACCAGGCGGCCAGCCGCGGGCTCTCTCAGAACCCGAAGGGCCGTCGCTTCTTCGTGCTCACACTGGCGCCGAATGCCGGCGCGTTGACGGCGTCAGCGCCCAAGTCCTCGATCGAGCTGCGTGAACGCGTCATTCGCAGCAATGGAGTTCTCCTCGTCTGCCAGCGCGACATCGACAAGGGTTCGATCGACAAGTCGAAGCTGGCTCCGGGCGTCGTCGCCGTCCGCGGATTCCCGCCGCCGGGCAGCAGGGACATCCCGCACGGCGAACGCTACTTCCCGGACGAGAACCGCGACGTCCTTCCGCAGAGCAACGAGGCGCTGAGGCGGCTTCGCGCCACGTGCTCCTGACGTCACGACCGGCGGCCGCGCATCGCCAAGGTGCGGTGCGGTGCTGGCCCATGCAATTCGCTCCTGGATCGCAATGAACCTCAAACGCACCCTGACCTGGCTGTTTCTCGCGCTGCTGCTCCTCGCCGTCGTGGCGCTCGGGATCCGTTCGGTTCGCGCCATGCGCGGGCCCCCGCTACAACCGTGGCACACCCATGTGCCCGTCGAACTGAACGCCGATCAACTCGACGCGGCCGACTGGAATCGCTATCTCGCACAGGAAAGGGCGATCTTCGACGACGTCCGCGCCAACGTGACGCAGCGCCTCGAGCCCGATGCGCGCGTCCCGTACAACCGCTACTTCGAAGGCAGCCCGGTCTACCCGCCGCGCTTCACGCAGGACTGGAACCGCTCCTATGTGATGGAACCGTCCGGTCCGCCAAAGGGCGTCGTCGTTCTGCTGCATGGGCTCACGGACTCGCCCTACAGCCTGCGGCACGTCGCTCGACGGTACGTGGAGAGGGGCTTCGTGGCGATCGGCATCCGCATGCCGGGCCACGGCACCGTGCCAGCCGGCCTTTCGGAAGTGCGCTGGAGAGACTGGAGCGCGGCGACCCGGCTCGCGATCCGTGAGGCGCGACGCCGGGTGCCGGCGCCCGCGCCACTGCACCTCGCCGGATTCTCGAACGGTGGCGCGCTGGCCGTGAAGTACGCCCTCGACGCGATCGAAGACCCGAAGTTGCCGCGCGCCGACCGCCTGACGCTGTTCACGCCGATGATCGGCATCACGCGCTTTGCGCGCTACGCGGGGTTGGCGGGCCTGCCGGCGGTGCTGCCGCCGTTCGCCGAGTGCCGCCTGGCTCAGCAACGTTCCGGAGTTCAACCCGTTCAAGTACAACTCGTTTCCGGTCAACGGCGCACGCCAGTCGTACCTGCTGACCGATGCGCTCCAGCAGCAGATCCAGCGGCTGGCCCGCTCGGGCCGGCTCGAAACTCTCCCGCCGGTGCTGACATTCCAGTCCGTGATCGACTTCACCGTCAGCACGCCGGCGATCCTGACTGCCCTGTATGCGTTCCTCCCGGACAACGGCAGCGAGATCGTGCTGTTCGACGTGAACCGGACGGTCAAGTTCGGGCCCCTGCTGCGTCCGTCGGCCTATGTCGCGCTGGACCGGCTGACACCGACCGCGCCTCAGGCGTATCGCTTCACCGCGATCGTCAACGCGGGCGACGATACCGATGCGACCGTCGAGCGCAGCATTGCGCCCGGCCAGTTGACCGCCGTGGACAAGCCGCTCGGGTTGCCCTATCCGCCCGGCATCTTCTCGCTGTCGCACCTGGCCATCCCGATCCCGCCCGGCGACCCGCTCTACGGAACGCACCCCGACCCGAAGACGGGCCTGGAGTTCGGGCTGAACCTCGGCGCGCTCGATGCGCGAGGCGAACGCGGCGCGCTCATCGTCGACCAGGACTTCCTGACGCGGCTGCCGTCGAACCCGTTCTTTCCCTACCTGCTTGCTCGCGTCGAGGAGGGCATCGACCGGCCGTCGACGGCGAGCGGACTCCGGCTCGTGGCGCCGTCAACGGCGGGAGTGCCGGTGCGACTCGAAGCGCTGCTGTCGACCTTCCGGCCTGACGACGCGGACGCGCAGCCCTTCGCGGGGCCGTAGCCGAGAGGCCGACGCGGCAGGCACGGCGCAACGACGCGCGCGCGCCGAGAGCCTCTCCAACGTCAGCGGCTCTCTCCGCCGCCCGCCGCCCGGGCGCTGTCGACGGTTCGATGCGGCAGCGACGCCGGCCGGGCCGACCAGCGCGTGCGCGATGACGAAGCCCGCCATCGCCGCGGCCAGGTGCTTCAGCGGATGCCCGGCGACGACCGCGCTCGAGGCATGCCAGACGGCCGAATCTCCGAGTTCCAGCAGCTTCGACAAGGCGTACCACGCGATCAGGCCCCACCACGGCAGTGCCTCGGCGCCGCGCGGCGTCGTCGCGAGCAGTGCCACGACGCCGGCCATCCCCCCGAACTGGACCGCCGCATACGGTGCGATGTTATCCGTGTACTTCCAGTAGACGACGCTCGCCAGGCCGAGCGCCAGCATCACTGCCAGTGACGCAAACCCGCCGCGCGTGCTGACCCGCTCCGCGACCACGGCGCCGAACACGCCCGCGAACGCGATGGTCATCGGCAGTCGATCGAGCACGAGGGTCGCGTTGGTCGGATCGAGGTGGTAGTAGGCGGACCCCAGCGCGGTCAGAAACAGGCCGACGAAGAAGACGAGCAGGCACGCGCGCACCGCCGGGCCAAGCCGCCGGCGACCGCGCTGAAGCTGGATGAGGCCATACAGCCCGATCACGGCGAACGCGGCGTTGGACAGGACATCGCCCGCGTTGGCGATTCCGAGAAGGATCCGGCGATCGGCGAAGTCGTGGTACTCGGCCGGCTGCTGCATCGACGGCAGCAGCCACGCTCCTGCCATCGCGAGCAGGATCAATGCAACCCATCGTTCGTGTCGCGTCAACGACTGGAGAAACATTCACGATCTCCCTTGTCTATCGAAAGATTCGAAGGGACCGATGGTCAGAACGATCCGAACATGCCCGCAAGCACGATCACGGCGGCCAGCGCGACGATCGGGCCGACGATGGCGGTCATGGCAATGTGGAAGTAGCTCTCGCGGTGCGACGAGCGGCACACCGCGAGCAGCGTCACGACGGCGCCGTTGTGGGGCAGGCTGTCCAGCGTGCCGGCGCCGATCGCGGCGATCCGATGCAGGAGTTCGGGATTGACGCCCTGCTGCTCGGCGAGCGCAAGGTACGTCGCGCCCAGCGCATCGAGCGCGATCGTCATACCGCCGGACGCGGACCCGGTCAGCGCCGCCAGCGCGTTCACCGAAACGGACAGCGATACCAGCAGGCCGCCTTCGATCCCGAGGATCCAGTCGCGCACGTCGGCGAACGCCGGCATCGCCGCGACGACGGCGCCGAAGCCGACCAGGCTGGCGACACTCAGCACCGGCAGCACCGACGCGTTGGCGCCGGCATCCATCGACTCGCGGACCGACGCCAGGCGCCGGCGGTTGAGCAGCAGAAGGACCACCATCGCGCATGCCAGCGCCACCAGGACCGACCACACTCCGCTCATGGCCGACAGGGAGAGCGACTGCCAGTGTTCGTCGCTCCATGAAGGCGAAGTCGAGCCGCGGCAGGACGAGGAACGACATCAGCGAGATTCACGCCGATCATCACCACCAGCGGCGCAAGCGCCGTTCCAATGCCGGGCTCGTCGGCACTCGGCCGGCCCTTGGCCGCTTCCGGCGGATCGAACGTGCCGGCGGTCGTCGCCCGTTCGCGAACCAGCGGGTCGTCCGTCACCGGCACGGCAGCCGCGGCGCCGTCGGCGAAGCCTGCGCCGGCGCGCCGCGCGGAGGCTTCGGCGAACCGCGAGCCACGCCAGCCCGAACAACAGCATGATCAGCGAAGCGACGAGGCCGATGCCGGGCGCCGCAAAGGGCGTGGTGCCGAAGAACGGCATCGGGATCGCGTTCTGGATCGCCGGCGTGCCCGGCATCGCCGTCATCGTGAACGTCGTCGTGCCCAGCGCGATCGCGGCCGGCATCAGGCGCCGCGGGATGTCGGCCTCGCGGAACAGCGCCTCGGCCATCGGCCCGATGACGAAGAACGCCACGAACAGGCTGACGCCGCCGTAGGTCACCAGCGCTCCGGCGAGCACGACCGCGAGGATCGCGCGGCGCGCGCCGAGTTTCTCGCTGAGGAAGCGCGCGATCGCCGACACGGATCCGCTGTCTTCCATCAGCTTGCCGAACAGCGCGCCAAGCAGGAACAGCGGAAAGAACTGGGCCACGAAACCGGCGGCCGAGCCCATGAACGTGTGCGTCCAGTGCGCCAGCAGCGGCTCCGACGAGAACGCCGTCACCAGCAGTCCGGCAGCCGGCGCCAGCAGCAGCACGCTCCAGCCGCGGAAGGACAGCCACATCAGGACGACCAGCGCCAGCAGGATGCCAAGCAATCCCATGGCCTCAGACCCCTTCGAGGAACTCGTCGAGGTCGAGCGACGAGCGCACGCCCAGGTCCTTGCCATGCCCCTGCAGGAACGCTTCGGCGGCCGCGCGGCCGGCGTCGCGCAGCATCACGAAGAAATCCCACTCGGCCAGCATCTTCGACGAGTAGCCGAGCGTGAGCATCACGTCGCTGGAGATCCGGTGCAGTCGCATCTTCGCGAGCGCAGCGCCGTCTCCGGTGCCCGGGTCGACCACTCGCCGCAGCATCGCGGCGGCGCGCAATTCCTTGATCAGCGTCGAGTTGAAGGCGATCTCGTTGAGCCGGTTGTGGATCTCGCGCGCGGTCCGCGGCGTTCCCGGCCGTTCGATCGGATTGATCTGCACCAGGATCGTGTCGCGCGACATGCACTCGCGGATCAGGGGCGCGATCGACGGGTTGCCCGAGTAGCCGCCGTCCCAGTACGCCTCGCCGTCGATCTCCACCGCCTGGAACATCGTCGGCAGGCACGCCGACGCGAGCAGGGCATCGGGGGACACGTCGGCGTTGCGGAACAGGCGGCCGCGCCCGGTGCGGACGTTGGTGGCCGTGACGAACAGCTTGATCGGGGCCTGCCTCAGCCGCTCGAAGTCGATGCAGTTCTCGAGGATCTGCTCGAGCGGGTTGGCGCTGTGGGGGGCGATGTCGTACGGCGAAATCACGCGCGCCGCGACGTCGAGCCGCCATGAACATCGGCGAGTAGTCGAGCGTCCAGTTGCCGGTCATGACTTCCATCGGGCCGCGCCGGAACGGGCTGAGCGCGGCGGCGTCGGAAACCGCCTTCCAGAAGCGCTCCAGCGCCTGCCGCGCGCCGTCGGCGCCGCCTGCCGCGTAACCGTCGACCATCACGGCCGCGTTCATCGCCCCGGCGGACGTGCCGGAGATGCCGTCATACGACAGCCAGGGCTCCTCCAGCAGGCGGTCGAGGACGCCCCACGTGAAGGCCCCATGGGCGCCGCCGCCCTGGAGTCCGAGGTCCGCCAGGACCGGTTTGCGCTCGGCGCCATTGGCTTGGCGCCCTTTGGCTTGGCGACCTTCGGCCGGGCGCGCTCTGGCGTGGCGCTCTTTGGCCTGGTGTTCTTCGTCGACATGGTTCGCTCGCCCGGCAACAGGCGCTTCAACTCGAGTGGCTCATTGGTTTGATTGCGGGGTACGCGCGACTATCGGAGTCACCCTCGCACGACTGCTCACACAGCGCGCGTGCCGCGCCCGGTCCGCCGGGCGCGGCATGCGCGGTAACGCAAGTTCAGATGCTGAGTCGCGTGATGCGGTTGCCGTTGAGGCTCAGGTTGCCCATCAGGCCCGCGTTGGTCATCACGAAACCGATGACCTGCTGCTGCCCGGTCTGCGTCGAGACGCGCGCATTGGCGCCGACGCTGATCATCGACACCGCGGCATCGGCGCCGACGGTCCAGCCGTTGCTCGCTTCAAAGCGCCGCAGAGCCTCGTCGGTCATGAAGAGGATGAACACCGCCGTGGACTGCGCCCCGGCCAGCAGGCCCGCCGACGCCTCGGTCATCCGGTGATAGCTGGCTGACTTGCCGCCCCTGCGCAGCACGCCCTGCCCGCTGCCGCCGCCGAAGATGAACCCGGCCTGCACGAAAGTCGGGAAGACCAGCATGCCGCGCGCCGAAGCCACGAGTTCATTCGTGCCCGGCTGCTGCGCGTAGAGCCGCGACAGCGCGCTGTCGGCATTCGAATCGATCGCCTGCCGCTGCGCCGCCGGATCGCCGCTCGCGCCGGACGTCGTCGTGCAGCCGGCCGCCGCGACCGTCAGGATGGCGAGGCCCGCGCCGGCGATCAGTACATCGCGTCTTTGTTTGTCCATGGATTCTCTTTCTTCTTGGATTTGGCTCGGCGCAGCTGATGCCATCCGTCGGGCCCTGGTTTGCGGCGGGCGACCGCGCATCGCGGCCGTCCGCCAGGAGTGAAGCCTCAATCGCTGATCATCGGGTTGACGAGGTCGCGCACCTCAAACGGCTTCGGAGCGCTCGTCGGCTTCGCCGGCCGGGTCCCCGGCAGGATCTCGAAGTCCGGCGTGAACGGCACAAGGATACCGCGCAACTGGTCGAAGCCCTTGCGGTCGCCGTCGAACTTCGCCTTGCCCGCCTTGGCCAGGTCGTCGAACGACGCCTGACCCATCATCACCTGGTTCAGGTCCGCGCGGTTGACGGTGATGGTCAGGGTCGGGTTCTTCGCCCGCTTGCCCTTGATGGTGGTCAGCGTGGCATTGCTCAGTTCCACGAGGTGCGTCTCGCCGTTGTCCGGCGTCACGAGGTTGATGACGAACCGGATGCCGTCAGCCTTCTTCGGATCCATGCTGATGCCGACGAAGTCGAGCCACTGCTCGGTGGTCATCGAGCGCACCACGTCCGGTCCGGTGGAGCTGACCGGCACGCCGCCCGGCAGGCCGTTGCGCAGTTCGAACGCGCCCTGCAGGAAGCTGTTGCGCACGCTGGTGCTCTCGGCCCGGTATCCCAGTTGCTCGTAGGCATCGGCCAGCAGCCTGCGCGCCGCCTGGTTGCGAGGCTCGGCGAACACCAGCCGGTTCAGGATCTCGGTCGCATGCAGGTACTTGCCCTGGGCCATCAGTTGCTTGCCCTTCGCGAGGATCTTCGCCGATCCGCCCATCATCTCGACGTACAGCGGCGCCGAATCCTTGGGCGACAGCGGGACCAGGTTGACCGGGTTGCCGTCGTAGTGGCCGAGGAAGCGGTTGATCACGGCGCGCGAGTTGTTCTGCACGTCGCCGTGGTAGCTGCGCGCGGACCACTGCTGCTGCAGGCTCTTCGGCACTTCGTAGACGTTGTGGATCTCGTTGATCGTCACGCCCAGGTTGGCGTAGTGCAGCGCCTGGTTGTTCAGGTTGGCATAGGCGTCGCGCTGGGAGCGCAGCACTTCCTGGATGCGCGCGTTGCCCCAGCGCGGCCAGCTGTGCGACGCGAACATCACCTCGGCCTCCTGGCCGAACTCATGCAGCGCGACGTTGATCTCCTTCGACCAGTTGAGCGCGTTGCGCACGCGCGCGCCTCGCAGCGTGTAGATGTTGTGGATCGTCCCGGTGATGATCTCCGAGGACCACAGCGCCTTGAACTGCGGGAAGTACGTGTTCATCTCGACCGGCGCCTCGGTGTCGGGCGCGTTCTGGAACACCATCTTCACGCCGTCGAGAGTGATCTCCTCGATGTCCTTGGAGACCAGCCGGTTCGGCGCGATGAGCCCGACGTTGCCGCTGGCGACGTTCTTGCCGATCGCCTGGTCGACGTGGCCGAACGGATGGCGCTGCAGCAGCACCGCGTACTGCCACTGCGTGCGCCGCGTCATCGCGTTGCCGGCGAACACGTTCTCGGCGATCGCGGCGTTCATGAAGCCTTCGGGCGCGATCACCATCACCTTGCCGCTGGCGACATCGGCCTCGTCCGCCACGCCGCGCACGCCGCCGAAGTGGTCGACGTGCGAGTGCGAGTAGACGACGCCCACGACCGGGCGCTTGCCGAGCTTCTCGTTGATGAACTCGAGCGCCGCGCGCGCCGTCTCCTTCGCCGTCAGCGGATCGAACACGATCCAGCCGGTGTCGCCCTTGATGAAGGTGATGTTGGCGAGGTCGTAGCCGCGGATCTGGTAGACGCGTCCCGGCACGACTTCATACAGGCCGTAGGCCATGTTGAGGACGGCCTGGCGCTGCAGCGACGGGTGGATGCTCTCGAAGTCCTTGCCCGTCAGCAGCCACTGGTAGCTGGCCATGTCCCAGGCGACGTGGCCGGCGTCGGCCATGATCTTCTTGTAGGGCGGCTCGGCGATGAACCCGCGCTTCGCCTCTTCGAAGTCGCGCTGGTCGCTGAACGGCAGCTGCGCCTTGATGCCGTTGCGCAGTTCGATCGTGAACTTCGACGGCGGCTTGGCCGAGCGGGTCGAAGTGCTTCGTCGGGTCGGCTGGCGCCGGCGGAGCCGGCTGGGCATGCGCCAGCTGCAGCGTGCAACTGGCGAGCGCCAGCAATGCAATGCGTGAAAGTGCGAGTGCGTGGCGCATGGGGTCCTTCCGGAGTGGGGATCGGAATCGAGATCAAACGGCTTTCAGGATATGTACGTAGCACCCCCCCGCCGTTGATCCTGATCATGCCTGGCACGAAGATCGTTACAGTTGATGCATTGATTGCAAGCCAGCCATAAGCTTTACGCATGAGCATCGACCTCCGCCCGTTGCGCCATCTGGTGACTCTCGTCGAACTCGGCAGCTTCGCGCGCGCCGCAGTCGCCTTGCAGCTGACCCAGCCGGCGCTGACTCGAAGCATCCAGGCGCTCGAAAGGAAGATCGGCACCGAACTCGTCCTGAGGTCGCCGTCCGGGACCACGCCGACCGATGTCGGGCGCCTGCTCGTGCAACGCGCGCGCGAACTGCTGCTGCTCGCGGACGACATCGACCGGGACGTGCTGGGCAGGAGCACGCTGCAGTCGGGGCACGTGGCCGTCGGCGCCGGCCCCTACCCGGCCGAGACGATCTTCGTGGACGCACTGCAGCGCTTCGTCGAGGCGTACCCGATGGTCAAGGTGGGGCTGCAGATCCGCGCGTGGGACGAACTGCTCGCCCGCCTGCGCAGCCGGGAGATCGACTTCTTCGTGGCGGAGATCAGCACACTGCCGCGCGAAGCCGACCTGGACGTGCGAGTCCATGGCCGAGCACCCGCTGTTCTTCGCCGCCCGGTCGGGCCACCCGCTGGCACAGCGCGGCGAGGTCACGGTTGAGCGCGCGCTGGCCTACCCGGTCGTCGCCATGTCTCGAGTGCCGCCGCGCATCCTGCAGCCGATGCTCGCGGCACGCCGCCGCACGGCACGAGCGCGCAAACAGAACCCACCGTTCCCCGCGATCGAGAATGCGACGCTGACCGCACTGAAGGCCATGGTCAGGGGCTCGGACATGATCTCGGTCGTTCCGCTGCCGTGCATCCGGGACGAACTGGAAGACGGAACCCTGGTCCTGCTCGCTTCTGTGGCCTGGCTGCACCTGAAGTACGGCCTGGTCCGCCTGAAGTCGCACCCGATGAGCCCGGCCGCGAGTGCGCCTGCGCGAACTCGTTCTCGAGGCCGAGAAGGCGGGCGCCGCCAAAGAACAAGACGCTGATCGAACGCTGGACGGTCGCGGGGGACGCCGGCGACCGGACGGGCGCCAGGCAGCCGCCCGTTGAGTCGGAGCAGCCCGGAAGGCCACGCGCGCATCGGCGGCGCGCGGCCCGCGAACTGTCGAGACGCCGGTCTACTCGCCGCAGAGCAGCCGCATGCGCCGCTCGGCCCGTTCGAACTCCTCGTCGGTGTTGGCAGCCAGCAGTTGCGCCTTCGCCTGCTCGCACGCCGAAGCCTGCTGCACGTCGGCCGCCGCGGGCGCTGGCGCCGGTGCGGCCTTGGCGGGTGCCGCCTTGGCCGGCGCCGGCTTGCGAGCGCCGCGCGCAGCGGCTCTCGGGCACGAGGCGGATGTTCGCGAACTGGCCTTGCTCGACCGCGACGCAGTCGCCGACGCGCTTGCCGGCCTGGTCGGAGACCACGCGGACGGTCGTCATGCCGTCGACCAGCACGGTGTACTCGAACGCCTGCGAGCGCCCCGCCAGCGTCCCCACGCCGCGCCCGGCCGCCGCGCCGGTGATGCCGCGCAGCGCGCGGTTGCTGCCGGACTGCCCGCTGCCCGACACCAGGCCGATGCCGCCGCCGACCACGGTGCCGACGTTCTGCGACGTCGAATTGTTC
Source organism: uncultured beta proteobacterium (assembly GCA_963841815.1). GTDB lineage: Bacteria > Pseudomonadota > Gammaproteobacteria > Burkholderiales > Burkholderiaceae_F > JAOUJD01. Next base: position 218,837 of record CAWJEE010000011.1, read on the forward strand.
ACGGTCGTCGTCTGGACATTCGTGACGCGGCCGTACTGGACGCGAACCTGCGCCGCCGCCTCCGACGTGGCCAGCACCGCCGTCGCCGCAAGGGACATCAGAAAAATCACGCGACCCATCTCACACCTCCCGTTGGAATTGATTACGAACTCGCTCTGTTCAACCGGGCACGCGACCGGCCGGCCGCAAGATCGGCTCTGCCAGCGCGCCCTCCAAACGCCGCTGCGCGGCTAGATCACGCGTCCTGCTTCAGCGTGTCCACGATCAGCCGGACGAACTGGTCCATCAACTGCGGCACCGAGTCCCATCCGATCGCGGTCGTCGTCGCCGCCGACCACACCACTTCGGACTTCGCAACATCGAACACCCGCGTGTCGCCGTGGACGTTCTGGGTCGTCCGTACGTCTGGCGGAGTCGAACGCACCCACGCCGTGTTGTGATAGGTCGCGAAGCCGCCCCAGCCGGGTCCCATCGTCGACGGCCAGCCGCGGCCCGGTCCCCAGCCGGGACCGCTCACCATGCCCGGCGTGACCCGCACGTCGGTCGTCATGCCCGTGATGCTGCTGGCCAGCACGTGCGACGCGCCGGCGGCTGCCACCGCCTTGCGCAACTGGTCCTCGTTGATCTGTCCGCCGTCCGGAAGGAACTTGTAGGACGCCACGGCCTTCACGCCCACCGCGGCCAGCGCGTCGACCATGCGGTCTTCGAGCATGCGGCGCTGCGTCGTGTCGCGCAGCGCCCCGAGGACCAGGACGCTGCGCAGTTCGCGCTTGCCAGACGAGCGACGGATTGATCCACTGCGCGTCGATGGTCGTCGCGCGTGTCGCGCAGCCGGCCAGCACGACGGCCGCGGTCACGGCGACGATGAAGCGGAAGAAGTTGGCCAGCATGTGAACTCCCTTGTCGACGTTTCTCGCGATCGGCCCGGCACGACATCGTCCGTGCAACTGCGTACCCGAGCGCAATCGGGCGGAGTCTAGAGGATTGCCGCAGCCAGCAGGCGTGGCTCCCATCCGACGACCGCGGGTACGTACGCGAGCGGAAGCCGGCGGAGTCTATAGGAGTGCCGGCGCCGGCAGGCGTGGCTCCCATCCGACGACCGCCGGCGCGCCCGTTAAGATCGCACTCATGCAGACGAACGCCGATCCATCCGAACTTCGCAAGTTCGCCGACCTCGCCTCGCGCTGGTGGGATACGGAGGGGCCGATGCGTCCCCTGCACGACATCAACCCGGTCCGGCTGGAGTGGATCGACCGGCTCGCACCGCTGGCCGGCCGGCGCGTTCTCGACGTCGGCTGCGGCGGCGGTGTGCTGGCCGAGGCGATGGCGCAGCGCGGGGCGTCGGTGACCGGCATCGACCTCGCAGGCAAGCCGCTGCGTGTTGCGCAGCTGCACGCGCTGGAGAGCGGCGCGCAGGTCGAGTACCGCGAAGCGTCGGCGGAAGCGCTGGCGGCCGAGCAGCCGGCGGCCTTCGACGTCGTCACCTGCATGGAGATGCTCGAGCACGTGCCCTCGCCCGCCTCGGTGGTGGCGGCGTGCGCGGCGCTCGTGAAGCCCGGCGGCGCCGTGTTCTTCTCGACGATCAACCGCAACCTGAAGTCGTTCGCGCTGGCGATCGTCGGTGCCGAGTACGTCCTCAACCTTCTTCCGCGCGGCACGCACGAGTACGCGAAGTTCATCCGGCCGAGCGAGCTGATCGCGCACGCGCGCGCCGCGGGCCTCGAACTGCAGGACATGACCGGCATGCAGTACAACCCGTTCAGCAAGATCGCCACGCTCGGCCCGGACACCGACGTGAACTACCTGGTCGCGTGCCGGCGGCCGGCATGAGGCGGGTCGAGCTCGTCCTGTTCGATCTCGACGGCACGCTGGCCGACACCGCGCCCGATCTCGGTGGAGCGGTCAACCGGATGCTGGTCGCCCGGGGACGCGAACCGCTCCCGATCGCGGAGCTCCGACCCGTCGCGTCGCACGGAGCGCGCGGCCTGCTGGGCCGCGCGTTCGGTGTCACGCCCGCGGACCCGGAGTTCGAAGGGCTGCGGCAGGAGTTCTTCCGCGAGTACGAGGGCGCGCTCTGCGTCGATTCGATCCTGTTCCCGACGATGGACGAGGCGCTGTCCGACCTCGAAGCGGCCGGCATCCGCTGGGGCATCGTGACCAACAAGATGGCCCGCTTCACGGTCCCGCTGGTGCGCGCGCTCGGCCTGCACGAACGCGCCGCCTGCGTCGTGAGCGGCGACACGGCGCCGAAACCCAAGCCCGACCCGGCGCCGCTGCTCCACGCGCTCGCCGCGACCCGCGCGGAAGCCGCAGCCGCGCTATACGTCGGCGACGACCTGCGCGACATCCAGGCCGGACGCGCCGCCGGCATGCGGACCGTGGCCGTCAGCTACGGGTATCTCGGCGACGGTCCGCATTACGAACAGTGGGGCGCGGACCACATCATCGACTCGCCCGCCGAACTGCTGTCGCTCGTGCAGCCCTGACGCTCCGGGCGCGATAATCCCCGGACTACGGCGGGAACATCTGCAGGGAAATCGGATGTCATGGCTCGGCACGCGGTGGCGACGCGCTGGCGTCGTCATCGCCTCCCTCGTTGTCGTATTCGGCATCGTCGGCGCGTTCGCGATTCCCGCCGCCGCGCGCTGGGGCCTGGAAACGGTCGCTTCGCGCGAACTGGGCCGCACGGTTCGCGTCGAGGACGTCAGCGCGAATCCGTACACGCTGCGCGTCACTCTCAAGGGCCTGACTGTCGAGGGGCAGCCAGGCGAGAGCGCCCCGCTCCTCACGCTGCGCGAGGCCACGATCAACGCGTCGATCGCGAGCCTGATGCGGCGCGCCCCGGTGCTGGAAGCGGTGGTCGTCGACGGCCTGACCGTCAACGTGGTCCGACTCGACCCGCAGCGATTCAACTTCAGCGACATCGTCGACCGGCTGCAGGCGAAGCCGAAGTCGGACGAACCGGCGTACTTCTCCTTGAACAACATCGAGGTCAGGGACAGCGCGGTCAACTTCGACGATCGCGTCACGGGTGGCCGCCATGCGGCGAGTGAGATCCACATCGGCATTCCCTTCCTGTCCAACCTGCCCGTGGACATCGAGACCACCGTCCAGCCGGCACTGGCCGGACGCATCAACGGCACGCCGTTCGACCTGAAGGGCGAAACGCGGCCCTTCCACGAAAGCCGGGAATCGTCGATCTCGATCAAGCTCGACGGCCTCGACATTCCCCGCTACCTCGCGCTCTCGCCCGCCAGGCTCAACTTCGAAGTGCCCGCCGGAACGCTGGACACCGACCTGCGCGTCACGTTCCGGCAGGCTCTCGCCGCCTCCAAGGACCGTCCGGCCCAGGCAGCGCAGACGCTGGTGTCGGGGAAGTTCGCGATAAACGCATTCGCCCTGTCGGCGCCGACCGGCGCCGTCGGCGGCTCCCCTCGTGGGATGGAAGTCGGTCAGCGTGTCGATCGAGGAGTTCGAGCCGCTGCAGCGGCGCCTCGTGCTGGCAGACGTCACGGTCGACGGGCTTGATGTCGCCGTCGTTCGTGACCGGCAAGGCGCGCTCAACTGGTTGCAGTTCGCGCAGAAGCCGATGCAAGGTGGCAACGGCGGCGGCGCCGCCTCCCCCGAGGCGAAACCGGGCGCCGCGCCGGCCCCGCCCTACGCGTTCACGCTGCAGCACGCGAGCGTGCGGAACGGGCGGGTCAGGTCACCGATGACCTCGTCGGCCGGTTCGAACAGGAAATCGTCAACCTTCAGGCCGACGCGAGTGGGCTGACGACGGCGACAGCCAGCCAGGGCAAGGTGAAGCTGGCCGCCGAGTTCAAGGACAACGGCACACACTCGGTCGAAGGCGACCTCGGTCTCGCGCCGCTTGCCGGCCGCTTCAGTACGGCGCGCGCGACGTGCGCCTCGTCGTCGCCACGCGCTACCTCGCAAACGTGCTCAATGGCACGCTCGACGGCAGCAGCGACATCGACGGCACCCTGGAGATCGGCACAGCCGATGCCGGGCTGCAACTCGACGCTGCGCGACATCGCCATCGCCGGCAGGAACATCAAGGTGCGCGGCCCCGCCGGCAGCGGCGCGAACCTCGACATCGCGTCGATGCAGATCACCGGCGGCGCGCTGGACTTCACCGACCGCGGCGTCACGATCGACAAGGTGGTGATCGACGCACCGCGGGTCGTCGTGCGCCGCCTGCGCGACGGCTCGATCAACTGGCAACAAGTCGTGAAGCCCGGGGCAGCGTCCGGCGTGCCGTCGACTTCAGAGCCGACGGCACCCTCGCCGCGCCGTGGGCGCTTCGACTCAAGGAGACTGGAGGTCGGGCGCGGGGACGTGATCGTCGAGGACACCGCGATCGAGCCGGCCGTCAAGCTGCGTGCCTCGTCGCTCGCGGCGACGGTCAGGAACATCGTGGGCGACGGCTCCGAGCGCGCCGAGTTCTCGATGCGCACGCGCTTCGGCAGTGGCGGCACGTTGAGCGCCAGCGGCAGCGCGCGCTGGGACGCGCTGGCGGCGACGGTGCGCATCGACGCGCGCAACCTCGACATTGCAGCGCTGCGTCCGTATGTCGCCAGCCGCCTGAACGCCACGCTGGCGCGCGCCGAACTGTCCGGCCGCGGCACGGTGACGCTCGCGAAACCACCGCACGACGCGCCGCTCAACGCCGCCTACAACGGCACGGTCCGTATCTCCAACCTGCACGCGCTCGACCGCGATGGCGAGAGCGACCTGCTGAAGTGGCAGGTGCTCGATGTCGAAGGCGTCGACGTGAAGGCCGGCGAAGGCCCGCCCATCTTGTCGCTCGGCAAGGTGACCTTGAGCGACTTCTACGCGCGAGTCATCCTCAGCGACAAGGGCCGTCTCAACCTCGTGGACCTGATGAAGCGCGAGGACGCACCCTCGACCGACGCGCCCAGTACTGCCGCGCAGGAAGAGTCCGGCCCGCCCCCCGACACCGCGCCGAAGCCCCCCGCGTCGTCGCAGCCTGGCTCGCCCTCCCCATCCGCGACGGCTGACGCTGCACCGCGCCCCACGATCCGCATCGGCACCATCGAGATCGTGCGCGGAAACGTGAACTTCACGGACAACTTCATCAAGCCGAACTACACGGCGAACATGACCGGGCTCGGCGGGACGGTGACGACGCTGGCCTCGGACAGCACGGAGCCGGCGACGATGAACCTCGCGGGCGAGATCGACGACGAAGCTCCGGTGGAGATCAGCGGGCGACTCAACCCGCTGGCACCGACGCTGTTCCTCGACATCGAAGGTCACACCAAGGGCGTGGACCTGCCGCGGATGACGCCGTACTCCGCGAAGTACGCCGGATACCCGATCCTCAAGGGCAAGTTGTCGATGGACGTGAAGTACAAGGTCGAAGCGCAGAAGCTGCAGGCGTCCAACCACCTGTTCATCGACCAGCTGACGTTCGGCGACAAGGTCGAAAGCCCCACCGCGACCAAGCTGCCGGTGCTGCTCGCGGTGTCGCTGCTGAAGAACACGCGCGGCGAGATCGACATCAACCTGCCGATCTCCGGGTCGCTGGACGACCCGAAGTTCTCGGTCGGCGGAATCATCGTGCAGGTGATCGTCAACCTGCTGGCGAAGGTCGTCACCGCGCCGTTCGCGCTGCTGGCATCGGCGTTCGGAGGCGGCGAGGAACTCGGCTACGTCGAGTTCGCGCCAGGTGCCGCGACGCTGGGCGCCGCCCAGCTTCAGCGCCTGGACACGCTGGCCAAGGCGCTGAACGACCGCCCCGGGCTGAAGCTGGACATCATCGGCCGCGTCGAGCCGACCAGCCGACGCCGACGGCGTGCGCCGCGCGAAGTACGAATCGAAGCTGCGCGCCGCGAAGGTGCGCCAGCTCACGCGCGGCGGCGGCGATTCCGTCGATCCGAGCAAGGTCACGATCAGCGACCAGGAGCGCCCGGCGCTGATCTGCCGCCGTGTACTCGGACGAGAAGATCCCGGACAAGCCGCGCAACGTGATCGGCATCGCGAAGACGATTCCCGGCGCCGGAGATGGAGCAGCTGATCCTGAAGAACCTCACCGCCACGCCCGACGACCTGCGCGCGCTCGCCAGCGCGCGCGCGGCCGCCGTGCGCGACCACCTCGAACATACCGGCAAGGTGCCCCGCGACCGACTGTTCCTCGTGGAGCCGAAGCTGACCGCCGAGGGCATCAAGGACAAGGGAGCGCCCACGCGGGTTGATTTCTCGCTGAAGTGACCCATGTGGGACAATGAACACCTCTTTGGGGGCGACCTGGCTTCGACGCGGGTTGTGAAGAACCTCAGGGCATGCCGAGGACCAGTGACCTCGTAAATCCATCTGGAACACACATAAACGCCAACGACGAGCGTTTTGCTCTAGCCGCTTAATACCGGCTGGACGCTGCACTAGCTGGCCCCTGGGCTAGGTCGGGCAACCGACAGCAGCGCCATTTACAGAGGCTGGATGCCGGTGGAGTCATGACGGCGGCATCGAGATCAAGTGACTGGCTGCGCGTCGGCCTGCCGATCGGCTAAGCGCGCGGTGAGACTCAAATAGACCGGCTACGCATGTAGAACTGGGTTTGGATCATTCGCGGACGCGGGTTCGATTCCCGCCGCCTCCACCAATCAACCTGCCCCGACTTCACTCGGTTGGGGACCATTCACTCATCTCGCGCCAGATCCGTGCCTTGCAGCGGGCTGCTGCGCACGTCTGCGCCGGGAGCTTGCGAGATCGCCGCGTCGTCAGGCCGACGACATGAGTGGCCCGAAGCGCCAGGCCGGGCGGTCACGCATGAGTGACCAAACCTATCGGTCCGATCGACACAAGGAATTGGCCCGACGGTCGCGGCCGAAACTACATTCGCGACTGGCCGCAACCGATCACGAAGAGGAGCAAGCCATGTCCAGCGAAGCCAAGTGCCCATTCACCGCGATGCACGGCGGCCGAACCACCGTCGGCGCCCAGTCGAACAGCGACTGGTGGCCCAACCGGCTGAACCTCAGGATCCTGCACCAGCACTCCGCGAAGTCCAACCCGATGGGCGAGCGGTTCGACTATGCGGAGGAGTTCAGGCAAGCTCGACCTCGCCGCGCTGAAGAAGGACCTCTACGCGCTGATGACGGATTCGCAGGACTGGTGGCCGGCCGACTGGGGCCACTACGGCGGCCTGTTCATCCGCATGGCCTGGCACAGCGCGGGCACCTACCGCATCGCCGACGGGCGCGGCGGCGGCGGCACGGGAAACCAGCGCTTCGCGCCGCTCAACAGCTGGCCCGACAACGGCAACCTCGACAAGGCGCGCCGGCTGCTGTGGCCGATCAAGAAGAAGTACGGCAACCGGATCTCCTGGGCCGACCTGATGATCCTGGCCGGCAACTGCGCGCTCGAGTCGATGGGCTTCAAGACCTTCGGCTTCGGCGGTGGCCGCGAGGACATCTGGGAGCCGGAAGAAGACGTCTACTGGGGCGCCGAGGACCAGTGGCTGGCGACCAGCGACAAGCCGAAGAGCCGTTACTCCGGCGACCGCGTGCTCGAGAACCCGCTCGCCGCGGTGCAGATGGGCCTGATCTACGTGAACCCCGAGGGTCCGGACGGCAATCCGGATCCGGTGGCGTCGGGCCGCGACGTGCGCGAGACCTTCGCGCGCATGGCGATGAACGACGAGGAGACCGTCGCGCTGGTGGCCGGCGGCCACACCTTCGGCAAGGCGCATGGCGCCGGCGATCCGGCGCTCGTCGGCCCCGCGCCCGAAGGCGCCCCGATCGAGGAGATGGGCCTCGGGCTGGAAGAACGCCTTCGGCACCGGCAAGGGCGTGCACACCACGACCAGCGGCATCGAAGGCGCCTGGAAGCCGAACCCGACGACAGTGGGACATGGGCTACTTCGACATGCTCTTCGGCTACGAGTGGGAGCTGACCAAGAGCCCGGCCGGCGCTCACCAGTGGGTGGCGAAGAACGCAAGCCGGAGCACATGATCCCGGACGCGCACGACCCGTCGAAGAAGCACCCGCCGATGATGACGACGGCGGACCTGTCGCTGCGCTTCGACCCGGCCTACGAGAAGATCTCGCGCCGCTTCCACAAGAACCCGCAGGAGTTCGCCGACGCGTTCGCCCGCGCCTGGTTCAAGCTGACCCACCGCGACATGGGCCCGCGCGCCCGCTACCTCGGGTCCGAGGTGCCGGCCGAAGACCTGATCTGGCAGGACCCCGTTCCGGCCGTGGACCACGAACTGGTCGGCGAGCAGGACATCGCGGCGCTGAAGGCCAAGGTGCTCGCCTCGGGCTTGTCGATCTCCCAACTGGTGACCACGGCCTGGGCGTCGGCCGCGACGTTCCGTGGCTCGGACAAGCGCGGCGGCGCCAACGGCGCGCGCATCCGCCTGGCGCCGCAGAAGGACTGGGAGGTGAACCAGCCGGCTGAACTGGCCAAGGTTCTGCACAGGCTCGAAGCAGTCCAGAAGGAGTTCAACGGCGCGCAGTCCGGCAACAAGAGGATCTCGCTGGCCGACCTCATCGTGCTGGCCGGCTGCGCTGCAGTCGAGGAGGCCGCCAGGAAGGCGGGCCACGCGGTCAAGGTGCCCTTCTCGCCGGGGCGCACGGACGCTTCGCAGGAGCAGACCGACGTGGAGTCGTTCGCCGTGCTGGAGCCGATCGCCGACGGCTTCCGCAATTACCTTCGCGCCGGCGTCAAGACGCCGGCCGAGGAACTGTTGCTGGACCGCGCCCAGCTGCTGACCCTGACCGCGCCGGAGATGACGGTGCTGGTCGGCGGCATGCGCGCCCTGAATGCCAACGCGGCGCAGTCCAGGCACGGCATCCTCACCGAGCGCGCCCGGGACGTTGACGAACGACTTCTTCGTCAACCTGCTCGACATGAACATCGAGTGGCGGCCCTCCTCGACCGACGGCGTCTACGAAGGGCGTGATCGCGCCTCGGGCCAGGTCAAGTGGACCGGCACCCGGGTCGACCTCGTGTTCGGCTCGAACTCCGAGCTGCGGGCGCTGGCCGAGGTCTATGCCAGCGACGACAACAAGGCGAAGTTCGTGAGCGACTTCGTCGCGGCCTGGAACAAGGTGATGAACCTGGATCGCTTCGACCTTGGTTGATCGCGGATGAAGGCCGCGGTCCGCACGCTCAGCCAGCGAGCAAGGCTGACGGCACGCGCCAGCCTCCAGAACCACAAAGGGCCCCTCGGGGCCCTTTGCATTGCGTGCGCGGAAAACGCGGAAGCCGCTACTTCTTCCTGCCACCCAGCAGCGCAGACACCCGACCTGCCGGGCGACGCTCGGCTCGGTGGGCTCTGAATCCGCCGCTTTCACATCTTCGCCGACGGCTGCGTCGGTGGCACTCGCCTCATACGGCTTCGAGAAGAAGTCGTCCACGGGCGGCCTGGGTGCCGGCCGGCTCGGTGCGCTGCTGCGGGTACTGCGATCGCCGCGGTCGCCACGTCGCGTCCTTCGCCACGATCACGCGTCTCGCCACGGTCCCGGCCCTCGCCCCGGTCGCGTTCCGGGCGTTGCCGCGGCCGCTCGACTCCGGTCAGCGTGCGGACCTCGAACTGCTGCTTCGTCAGCCGCTCGATCCCCGCCACGGCGCGATCGTCCGATCCGGTCATCAGCATGATGGTCAGGCCGCTCGCGCCGGCGCGGCCCGTGCGTCCGATGCGGTGCACGTAGTCCTCGGACTGGAACGGCACGTCGTAGTTGATGACGACCGGCAGTTCGACGATGTCGAGTCCCCGCGCCGCGACGTCGGTGGCGACGAGCACCTCGATCGTGCCGTTCTTGAAGCCCTCGAGCGCCTTCATGCGCTCGTCCTGCGTCTTGTCGCCGTGGATCGCGTCCGCGTTCACGCCTGCCTTCTGCAGTTGCCGCGCGAGGCGGCGGCATTCGATCTTCGCGTTGACGAATACCAGCACCTGGGTCAGGCGGCCACCATCGGGCCCACGCGTGCGCAGGATCTCGAGCAGCGCATCGGTCTTCTCCGATTCGTGCAGCTTGTAGACCTCCTGCTTGACGTTCTCCGCGGTCGCGTTGCGGCTGCGCGGTTTCGATCAACTGCGGGCTGCGCAGGAAGTTGGCGGCGAGCTTCTTGATTTCCTCGGAGAACGTCGCCGAGAACATCAGGCTCTGGCGCTCCTTCGGCAGCAGGTTCAGGATCCGCGAGATGTCGGGCAGGAAGCCCATGTCGAGCATGCGGTCCGCCTCGTCGAGCACGACGATCTGCACCTGCGACAGGTTGGTGTTCTTCTGCTCGATGTGATCGAGCAGCCGCCCCGGCGTGGCGATCACCACCTCGCATCCGCGGCGCAGGGCCTCGGTCTGCGGTTTCATGTCGACGCCGCCGTAGACAACCGCGACGCGCAGCGGCGACTTCGACGCGTACTTCTTCATGTTTTCCGCGGTCTGGTCGGCCAGTTCGCGGGTGGGCTCGAGGATGAGTCCGCGGACCGGGTGACGCGCGGGCGACATGCTGGCGTTGGCGTGCACCATCAACCGCTGCAGCATCGGCAGGCCGAAGCCCGCCGTCTTGCCGGTGCCGGTCTGGGCCGCGCCCATCACGTCGCCACCGCGCAGCACCACCGGAATCGCCTTCGCCTGGATCGGCGTCGGCGTCGTGTAACCCATCTCGGTGATCGCAGCGAGCAGCTGCGGGTCGAGGCCGAAGTGCGTGAAGTCTTTTGGGTCGGACATTAGGAAGCGGCCGGGCCACGCCTGGCGGGCGCGGCCCGGTTCTATTCGAAGGGGGGTGGTGGGCCCCCCGGGAGTCGAACCCGGCACCGACGGATTATGAGTCCGCTGCTCTAACCAAGCATGAGCTAGAGGCCCTCTGGGGTTCAAGACATTACTCCAGGAAGCTCTTCAGCTTGTCGGAGCGGCTCGGGTGACGCAGCTTGCGCAGCGCCTTCGCCTCGATCTGGCGGATGCGCTCGCGCGTGACGTCGAATTGCTTGCCGACCTCCTCCAGCGTGTGGTCGGTCGACATCTCGATGCCGAAGCGCATGCGCAGCACCTTGGCTTCGCGCGGCGTCAGCGAGTCGAGCACGTCCTTCGTCACGCCGGACAGGCTGTTGTACTGGGCGGCGTCGACCGGCGCCACCGTCGAGGTGTCCTCGATGAAGTCGCCCAGGTGCGAGTCGTCGTCGTCGCCGATCGGCGTCTCCATGGAGATCGGCTCCTTCGCGATCTTCAGGATCTTCCGGATCTTGTCTTCCGGCATCTCCATCTTCACGGCGAGGGTGGCCGGGTCCGGCTCCTGGCCGGTCTCCTGCAGGATCTGGCGGCTGATCCGGTTCATCTTGTTGATCGTCTCGATCATGTGCACCGGAATGCGGATGGTGCGCGCCTGGTCGGCGATCGAGCGCGTGATGGCCTGGCGGATCCACCACGTGGCGTACGTCGAGAACTTGTAGCCGCGGCGGTATTCGAACTTGTCGACCGCCTTCATCAGGCCGATGTTGCCTTCCTGGATCAGGTCGAGGAACTGCAGGCCGCGGTTGGTGTACTTCTTCGCGATGGAGATCACGAGGCGCAGGTTGGCCTCGGTCATCTCGCGCTTGGCCTTGCGGGCCTTGGCCTCGCCGGTGGCCATTTGCTTGTAGACCTCGCGCAGGTCCTTCAGCGGCAGCACGACCCGCTTCTGCAGGTCGGACAGCTTGCCCTGCAGTTCCTGGATCGCCGGCAGGTTGCGGCGCAGCACCTCCGCGTACGGCTGGCCGGAGTCGGCCTCGCGCGCGGCCCAGCGGGTGTTGGTCTCGTGGCCCGGGAACGTCTTCAGGAAGTGCGTGCGCGGCATGCCGCACTTGTTCACGGCAATCTCGTAGATCTGCTTCTCGATCGAGCGCACCTCGTCGACCTGCCGGCGCAGCGTGTCCGACAACCGCTCGACCATCTTGGCTGTGAAGCGCAGGCTCATCAGCTCGTCGAGGATCTTCTGCTGCGACTTCAGGTAGCCGGGCGACTTGTAGCCTTCCTTCTCGAACGAGACGCGCATCTTCTCGAACAGCTTCGCGACGCGGTCGAACTTGTCGAGCGCGCGGACCTTCAGCTCGTCGAGCTGCGCGGCGGTCATGCCCGACGCGCCGATGTCGGTCGTCTCTTCGCCTTCCTCGTCCTCGTCGTCGCCGCCGGCGGTCGGGAAGTCCTCCGCGGTCGGGTCCATCAGGCCGTCGACCACCTCGTCGATCGGGATCTCGCTCGCGCGGATCCGCTCGCCGTGCGCCAGGATCTCGGCGATCGTGGTCGGGCACGCGGAAACCGCCATCACCATGTGCTTCAGGCCGTCTTCGATGCGCTTCGCGATCTCGATCTCACCCTCGCGCGTCAGCAGCTCGACCGAGCCCATCTCGCGCATGTACATGCGGACCGGGTCGGTCGTGCGGCCGAACTCGGCGTCCACGGTCGTCAGCGCCGCCTCGGCCTCTTCCTCGACGTCGTCGTCGTTGGTCGCGGCCGGGACGTTCTCGTTCATCAGCAGCGTCTCGGCGTCCGGGGCCTGGTCGAAGACCTGGATGCCCATGTCGCCGAACGTGCTGATGATCGAGTCGATCGCCTCGGCGTCGACCAGGTTGTCGGGCAGGTGGTCGTTGATCTCGGCGTAGGTCAGGAAGCCGCGCTCCTTGCCGAGCTTGATCAGCGCCTTCAGCTTGTTGCGGCGGGCCTCGAGGTCTTCCTCGGTGCCGTGGTAGCTGCGCTCGAGCGCTTCCTTCAGCGCCTTTTCCTTGGCCCGGCGATCCTTGGCGCGCAGCTTCGTCGCGCTCATCTTCTCGACGATCTGCACGCTCGGGTCGGCGGCATCGTCACCGGCCTCCGGCACGGCGGCATCGCCGCCCATCAGTTGCTCTTCGGTCTGCTTCGGCTTGCGGCCGGGACGACCGCGCGGCGCGGACGGGGCGGGCGGAACGGCGGCCTTCGGGGGGATCACCTTCGCGTCCACCGGCGCGACCTTGCCGTTGCCCTTGAGCGGAGCCTTCACGGCCGCAGCCTTGGACGCCGGAGCCTTGATCGGGGCGGCCTTCGCCTCGACCTTGATCGGTGGCTTCTTCGCGGCCTTGCCCGCGGTGCTCGTCGAGCCCTTCGCCTTCACCACCGTTGTCTTCTTCGTCACCATCGTCTCATCCTGTTCGGGACGCGCTGCGCGTGCACGTCGCCATTCACACTGCTGCTCGGTCATGCAGCGACCGCTGCGCCCGGGAGGCGCGAGTCGAACGCTGCAAGGACATCATTGGGTTCATTTACGTCTTCTCAACGGCACCGGGACCGCGCTCGGGCAAGCCCGCTCCGGCGGCAAATCGAGAATGCATCGCAGTGCGCGTGCGGGACGGCGATCCCGCGTCGAACAGGCGTCGAATCAATCGATCGCGCCTCATTGGCTTGCGCTGTCACGATGAACTGCCACTACGCGCCACCGATCTTCACGCGATCTCCTGGGCGCCAGCGCTTCGTGTCGCTTGCCGTGCTCACTTCGTGCTAGTTGCATGCTACGGCAGGAACGAAACCGCTGAAAATTCAACAGTATAGCAGATGAGTACCGTCGCACCTGGAAAAAGTTCCCGAACCGGACAGACTTACCGGTGCGGGTTTTCGGGGGCCTCCGACCGCGCGCGGAGATACGCCTGGTCGGCGACGCGATAGGCCTCGAGTGCCTCCGGCGACAGGTCCTGCTGATAGACGTTCAGGCGTTCCGAGCGCACCCGCTCGAGCCGGCGCAGGCGCATCTTTCCGAACGCCTCGGCGAGGATCTGCCGGGCCGTCTCGACGTCGGTCTCCAGTTCCATTTCCTGCGCGGCCAGGGCTCGATACGCGTTCGCGTGCTCGCTCTCGGCAAGCAGTTCCATCAGGGCGCCGTGGCTCAGCGCGCTTGCCGCGCCCGGGTCTTGTCCGACCGACGCGTTCGACACCTCGATGATCTCGCGGTCTACCGGGTCCTCGCCGGCGCCGTGCTCCTCGGTCACCATGTCGAGGAACTCAGCGGCGAGCTGGGGATGCACCAGCAGCTGCTGCAGCACGCGGCGCTTGAGATCGTCGACGTCCATGTGCCGCGTGCGCCGTGCCATCGGCGCCGGGCGGCTCGGTGCCGCACGCCGCAGGCCGAACAGCGATGCGACCTCATCGGCTGGCAGGCGCGCTGCATCGGCCAGTTCCCTCAGCAGCTGCGCTCGCATCGCACCAGGCGCCATCGCGAGCAGCAGCGGCTTCGCGGCCGCCACCAGCGCGGCGCGATCCTCGGCGGTGCCTAGCGAGCTCCCGCCCGCCAGCGCACGGACAAAGAACCGGGACAGCGGCAGCGCGTGCTCGAGTTCCCCCTCGAAGCCCTGCTTGCCGTGCGCCTTGATCAAGCTATCCGGGTCCTCGCCCTCGGGCAGCAGCAGGAAGCTCGCGCGCTTGGTATCGGCGATGACAGGCAGCGTGGCCTCGAGCGCACGCCGCGCCGCCTTGCGGCCGGCGGCATCGCCGTCGAAGGCGAAGACGACATGGTCGGTGATCCGCAGCAGCGCGCTCACGTGCGCCCCGGTGATCGCCGTGCCGAGCGCCGCCACGGACTCGCCGAAACCCGCCTGCGCGAGCTGGATCACGTCCATGTAACCCTCGACGACGATGGCGCGGCCCGCCTGCCGGATGGCATCGCGCCCCTCGTGCAAACCGTAGAGTTCCTGTCCCTTGTGGAAGACCGGCGTCTCCGGCGAGTTCAGGTACTTCGGCTCGCCGGCGCCCATGATCCGCGCGCCGAAGCCGATGACCTGGCCGCGCGGATTGCGAATCGGGAACATGATCCGGCCACGAAACCGATCGTACCGCTTGCCCTCGTCCGAGATGACGAGTCCCGCTTCCGCAAGACGCGGGTCATCGTAGTCTTCAAAGGCCGCGCGCAGCGGCTGCCACGCATCCGGAGCGAAGCCGAGCGCGAAGCGCGCGGCGGTCTGTCCGGTCAGGCCGCGTGCCTTCAGGTACTCGACCGCCGCCTCGCTGGTCTTCAGCTGCTTGCGGTAGAACTCCGCCGCTTGCGACAGCATCTCGGTGAGCGCACGCGTCTTCGACTGCACCTCGCCTGCGCGCGGGGACTCCTCTGGAACCTGCATTCCCGCCATCTGCGCGAGTTCGCGGATGGCGTCCACGTAACCGAGGCCGCGGTGCTCCATCAGGAAGCCGATCGCGCTGCCATGCGCGCCGCATCCGAAACAGTGGAAGAACTGCTTCGACGGGCTGACCGTGAACGACGGCGTCTTCTCGCCGTGGAAGGGACAGAGCCCGAGCAGGTTCTGCCCGGCCTTCTTCAACTGGACGTAGCGTCCGACGACATCGGCGATGTCGACGCGCGCGAGCAGGTCCTGGATGAAGCCCTGGGGAATCATGATGGTCGACGAAAGTGTACGCACCGCCCTTGCCGGTGCGCGCGCACGCGGACCGACTCAATCGACAGGGCGCGCGTCGGCGCTGCGCCGCGACGAACGGGCAGCCCTCCGGCCAGCGTCACGCCAGGCGCTGCTTCACCAGCGCGGAGGCTTTGCCCATGTCGGCCCGGCCGGCGATGCGCGGCTTCAGGACCGCCATGACCTTGCCCATGCCCTGCGGGCCGGCGGCTCCGGACTCGGCGATGGCCACGTCGATTGCAGCAGCGAGCTCGGCCTCCGACATCTGCTCCGGCAGGTAGCCGGACAGCAGATCGAGTTCGGCCGTCTCCTTGTCGACCAGGTCCGTGCGGCCCGCCTTCGCGAACTGCTCGATCGAGTCCTTGCGCTGCTTGATCAGCTTCTCGACGATGCCGAGCACCGCCGCGTCGTCGGCAACGATGCGCTCGTCGACTTCCTTCTGCTTGATCGCCGCCTGCAGCATGCGTATGGCGGACAGGCGCGCAGCGTCCCTGGCACGCATTGCCGCCTTCATGTCCTCGGTGATCCGGTCCTTCAGGCTCACGTGAACCTCCTCAAGATGTTCTCCACAAAGCGAAAGCGCGCCCGTAGGCGCGCTTGGTGTGCCGGTAACCCTGCTCTACTAGTACATCTTCTTCGGCAGCATCTGGCTGCGCAGGCGCTTGAAGTGGCGCTTGATCGCAGCGGATTTCTTGCGCTTGCGCTCGGCCGTCGGCTTTTCGTAGAACTCGCGCGCACGCAGCTCGGTCAGCAGACCGCTTTTTTCTATGGTGCGCTTGAAGCGGCGCAGGGCCACTTCGAAGGGTTCGTTTTCCTTGAGTCGGATGGTAGGCATCTGGATCCTGAAATTGAGCGCCGGCACGGAGCTGTCGAGCCCGCAATTCTAGCCCGAAGCGAATTGGCGAGACAAGTCAAGGAATTAGGCCCCGACTGGCCCCGCGGCCGCGCCGGGACGCTCCCGTAAACTCGCCGGATGCTGATCCTGGGCATCGAGACCTCCTGCGACGAGACCGGGCTCGCCCTGCTCGACAGCGAGACCGGCCTGCTGGCCCACGCCCTGCACTCGCAGGTCGACATGCACATGGCCTATGGAGGGGTGGTGCCGGAACTGGCCTCGCGGGACCATATACGGCGGGTCCTGCCGCTGCTGGACTCGGTCCTGGCAGACGCCGGGCGGACCCTCACCGATGTTGACGCCATCGCGGTCACGACCGGCCCTGGCCTGGCCGGGGCGCTTCTGGTCGGCGCGAGCATCGGCCACGCGCTGGGCTACGCCCTCGGCAAGCCGGTGCTGGACGTGCACCACCTGGAGGGTCACCTGCTCTCGCCCCTGCTCGCGCAACCCGCCCCACCCTTCCCGTTCGTGGCGCTCCTGGTCTCCGGGGGGCACACGCAACTGCTCGCAGTCCGGGGCTGGGGGCAGTACGAGCTGCTGGGTGAAACGCTGGACGACGCCGCCGGCGAGGCGTTCGACAAGACCGCCCAGTTGCTCGGACTCGGCTATCCAGGCGGTCCGGCCGTGTCGCGGGCTGCCGACTTCGGCACGCCGGACGCGATCAGGTTGCCCCGGCCGATGCTCCACAGCAACGACCTCGCCTTCAGCTTCAGCGGCCTGAAGACTGCCGTGCTGACCGCGGTGAAGCGCGAAGGCGGCTCGAACGTCTGCGACCAGGCGCGCGCTGACATCGCGCGCGGCTTCGTCGACGCGATCGTCGACGTGTTGGCCGCGAAGGCGCTCCGCGCGCTCGAGCAGACGGGACTGGACACCCTGGTGGTCGCCGGTGGCGTCGGCGCGAACCGGCAACTGCGCGAACGCCTCGGGCAGGAAACCGCGGCCCGCGGCGCCACCGTCTACTTTCCACCACTGAACCTCTGCACCGACAACGGCGCGATGATCGCGCTGGCCGGGCTCGCCAAGCTGCGCCGCGTCGATCCGGCGGCGCTCGCACGGTCGATGTCGTTCTCGGTGCGACCGCGCTGGCTGCTCTCCGAAGCGACCGCCTGACGTCAGTGCCGGGCGTGCGCCGTGTCCGGCGCCTTCTGCCCGATCCGCCGCTCCTTGCCCGCCAGCAGGTTCGAGATGTTGGCGCGATGCCGGTACACGACCAGGCCTGCGATAGCGACGATCGCCAGGAAGCGTTCATCGAAACCCCAGCCGAACGCCGAGTAGAAGGCCGCGAACACCGCCGCGACGATCGACGCCAGCGAGGCATAGCGGAAGAAGCCCGCGATGATCGCCCACGTCACCCCGGTCGCGAACGCGAGCCACGGGTTGAGCGCGAGGATGACACCGGCGGCCGTCGCCACACCCTTGCCGCCCTTGAACCCGAAGAACACCGGGAACAGGTGCCCGAGGAACACCGCGACTGCCACCGCCGCCACGCCGAGGTCCCCGATCCCGAACTTCGGTCCGAAGCGGATGGCCAGCCAGACGGCGAACCAGCCCTTGGCCGCGTCGCCGAGGAGCGTCAGGATCGCCGCAGCCTTGTTTCCCGTGCGCAGCACGTTGGTCGCGCCGGGATTCTTCGAGCCGTACGTGCGCGGATCGGCGAGGCCCATCACGCGGCTCACCACGACGGCGAACGAGAGCGAACCGACCAGGTACGCAAGGAGCGCGGCGAGGGCGGATGCGAGGAACTCCATGGCTACTACTCCTTCAGTGCGCAATCGACCGGCGTTGCCTGCACGAGCGCGGAAAGAACGGACGGAGGGATGCCGACAAGGTAACCGCGGCGTCCGCCGTTGATGTAGATCTGCGGCAGATCGAGGATCGTTCGTTCGACGAACACCGGCATTCGCCTGCGTGTCCCGAACGGCGAGGTGCCGCCAACCAGGTAGCCCGAGTGCCGCTGGGCCACGTCCGGCGTGCAGGGCTCGATCTTCTTGCGGCCGATCTGCCGCGCGAGGTTCTTCGTCGAAACCGTGCGGTCGCCGTGCATCAGGACGATCAGCGGGGCCGCCTTGTCGTCCTCCATCACGAGCGTCTTCACGACGCTGTGCTCGTCCACGCCGAGCGCCTGCGCGGACACCGCGGTGCCGCCATGCTCGACGTACTCGTACACGTGCTCGGTGAACCGCACGCCCTTTTCGCGCAGCAGCTGCGTCGCGGGTGTCTCGGAGACATGCCTGGCCTTCGACATGGCGAGCGAGTCTAGCCGCGCGGGTGATGCTGCGCGTGCAGCGACTTCAGGCGCGCGCGTGCCACGTGGGTGTAGATCTGCGTGGTCGAGATGTCTGCGTGGCCGAGCAGGAGCTGCACCACCCTGAGGTCGGCTCCATGGTTCAGCAGGTGGGTCGCGAACGCATGGCGCAGCCCGTGCGGGCTCAGCGGCGCTTCGATGCAGGCCCGTGCTGCGTAGCGCTTGATGAGTACCCAGAACATCTGCCGCGTCATGCCGGCGGCGCGCCGCGTCACGAAGGTCGCATCGGCAACGCGACCGGCGAGGATGGCCGGTCGTCCCGCTTCCAGGTAGCGCTCGATCCAGCGGCGCGCCTCCTCGCCGAGCGGAACGATGCGCTCCTTCGACCCCTTGCCGATCACGCGCACGAGGCCTTCCTGCAACGAGATGTTCACCATCGTCAGCGCGACCAGTTCGGACACGCGCAGGCCGGTCGCATAGAGCAGTTCGAGCATGGCGCGATCGCGCAGCCCGAGCGGCGTATCGACGTCGGGCGCTGCCAGCAGCGCTTCGACCTGCGTCTCGCTCAGCGTCTTCGGGAAGCGAGGCGGCACCTTCGCGCCCTTCAGCCGCAAAGTCGGGTCAAGCGCCACGATCCCTTCGCGAACGGCCCAGCGGTAGAAGCGGCGCAGTACCGCCAGGCGCCGATTGGCTGTAGTGGCCCGGGTGCTCGCGTGCTCCTCGGCGAAGTACGCCGCCAGTTCCGGCTCACCACCCAGGGAGATCGAGGTTCCACGCTTGCCGAGCCAGGCTCCGAGGGCGTCGAGGTCGCGCCGGTAGGCCACGAGGGAATTGCGCGCGAGCCCGTCCTCCAGCCACACGGCGTCGATGAAGCGATCGATCAGCGGATCCGTCGACGGCGGCCCAGGAACCGGCCTCACTGCCCTCTTCGCCAAGCCCGACCGGCCGCGCAGCGCGGTCACGGCGTCAGCGCAAACACCGGCCGGCTCTCGTGCGCCAGCAGCCAGCGCTTCACGTCCAGCATCACGCGGTCAGTGCGATGCGCGAAGCCACCCATGTCGCGGGCCGCCACGACGCGATGACACGGAATGGCGAGTGGCAACCGGTTATCGCCGCACGCCTGTCCGACCGCGCGCGCCGTGCTGCCAAGTTCTACAGCCAGTTCGCCGTATGTCCGGGTGGCGCCCGACGGAATCCGCGCGATAGCGGCCCAGACACGCCGCTGGAACTCACTGCCCTGGATCGCGAGCGGCAGGATGATCGGGCGTGCCGCGTCGTGGGCGTACGCCAGGATCTGATCGCACGCCCGCGCAGCGAGTTCGTTCGACGGCGGCCAGCCGGGGGTATCGAGGGGCAGGAAGACGATCCCCGTGATCGCGGCTCCACTCACGCGAATGCCGACCGCCGCACAGGGCAGCAACAGCACCGCGTCGAAGTCCGCGACCACTACCTGCCCGGGGCGCTGCCGCGCCTCACGCGCCGAGCATGCCCTTCTTCAGCGTCTCGTCGGCCGGTTTTTCGCCCAGCCAGATGCGCAGCACGGCGGCGAAGAAGTCGACTCCCGGGATCGGGTTGCCCTTGGGCTGGCCGTTGAGCGTGATGCGTGTGCCGCCGTCCGGCGTGAAGTCGAAGTTGATGACGTCGCCCTTCTTCGCTTCGCCGATGGACTTCAGCGTCGCCACCAGCACGTCGACCTGGGGCTTCATCGCGCTGAGCTGCGCTTCCGGCGTGTTGTTCTTCAGCCCCTCGTTGAACGAGTCGATGAAGCTCTGGGCCTCGACATCGCGCAGCATCCGCAGCGAAACACGGCGCGCGCCCTTGTCATTGACGAGCGCGGACGCGTTCGTGCTCTTCTGCCCCGCGTAGAGGCCGGCGACGTAGACCTTGAAGATCGCCCGCTTGCGCAGCCCGACCCCGTTCAGGCTCAGGTTCTGCCCGCCAACGGCAACCGTCGGCTCGAACTTCTGCCCTTCCACCTCCACCGCCTGCTGGGCCTGCGCCTGGCCGACCGCCAGTAGTCCCGCCGCCAACACGATCGAAGTCAGCCACCTTGTCATTTGTGTCTCCTGTTGTGGTGCTTCCGCCTGCATTCGAACCGACGGCGTCAACCGCCGAGCATGCCCTTCTTCAGCCCCGCGTCGGCCGGCGTCTCGCCCAGCCAGACGCGCAGCACTGCCGCGTAGAAATCGTCTCCGGGAATCAACGGCCCGCGGGTGACGCCGTTGACGCTGACCCGGGTGCCGTCCTGTGGCGTGTAATCGAAGTAGACCGTGTCACCGCGGCGGGCCAGCGCGATCGTCTTGATTGTCGTCGTGAGCGTGTCGACTTGCTTTTGCCAGCGGGCCAGTTCGGCATCAGTGTGGTTGGCCTTGAGCCCCACGTGCAGCGAGTTCACGAACAGTTCGCCCTCGACATCCCGCAGGAACCGCAAGGCCACCCGCTTGGGCCCGGGCTGGCTGACCAGTTCCTCGGTGCGGGCGGCCCGCTTCGGCACGTAAAGGCCGCCGACATAGATGTCGAACACCAGGCGCTTGCGCACGCCGACACCGTTGAGCTGGAGCGGCTGGCCACCCAGCACGATAGTGGAGTCGTACCGCGCGCCCTCGACCACCACCTGAGCGCCGGCCGAACCGGCCAGAACGGCCAGTCCGAACGCCAGCCATCGCAGGCCTCGCATCGGGGATGCGATCACGCCGCCACCTTGCCGAGTCCCTTGGGCAACGGAAACACCACGCTCTCCTGCACGCCGGCCAGCGGTCGGACGCTGCCCGCGCCGAGCGCGCGCAGCCGGTTCACGACGGCGTCGACCAGCACCTCGGGCGCCGACGCGCCGGCCGTCACGCCGATCCGCTGCCGGCCCTGCACCCAGGACGGGTCAATGTTGTCCGCACCATCGACGAGGTGTGCCGGGACCCCGAAGCGCTCCGCCACCTCTCGCAGCCGGTTGGAGTTCGAACTGTTCACGCTGCCCACCACGATCACTACATCGACCTGGGGTGCCATGAACTTGACGGCATCCTGCCGGTTCTGGGTCGCGTAGCAGATGTCGGCCTTCTTCGGCTCGGAAATCGTCGGGAAGCGCCGCTTCAGCGCGGCGATCACCTCGGCTGCGTCATCCAGCGAAAGCGTCGTCTGCGTCACGTAGGCGAGCGCGTCCGGATCGCGCACCCGCAGCCGCTCGACGTCGCCGACCGTCTCGACGAGATACATGCCGCTGTCGGCCTGCCCCATCGTGCCTTCGACTTCCGGATGGCCCTCGTGACCAATCATCACGATCTCGCGTCCGGCTGCTCGCATCTTCGCCACCTCGATGTGGACCTTGGTGACCAGCGGGCACGTGGCGTCGAACACACGCAGCCCGCGCGCCGATGCATCCGCCTGCACAGCCTTGGGGACCCCGTGGGCCGAGAAGATGACGATGCCGCCGGCGGGAACTCCATCCAGTTCGTCGACGAAGACCGCACCCTTCGCGCGCAACTCTTCGACGACATAGCGGTTGTGCACGATCTCGTGCCGGACGTAGACGGGCGCGCCGTGGATTGCGAGCGCCCGCTCGACGATCTCGATCGCGCGATCGACCCCGGCGCAGAACCCGCGCGGCTGGGCCAGCAGTACTTCCATGCCTACAGCACTCCTATCACGCGTACCGAGAACCGCACCGGCAACCCGGCAAGCGGGTGGTTGAAATCGACGACGACCCGGTCGTCGCCGTGCTGCTTGAGCACGCCGGAAAACCGCAGGCCATCCGGCGCGTTGAATTCGACCACGTCCCCAGGCACGTACTCGCGTGCCGGGGTCCGCATTCGCATCGAACGTCGCGCGAGTCAGCGTCTGCACGAGGTCGGCGGCGCGCTGGCCGAACGCCTCGCCGGCCGCAAGGTCGAAGTCCGCTTCCTGCCCTTCCTCCAGCCCGATCAGCCGCTGTTCGAGCGCTTCCGAGAACTGGCCGGCACCCACCTGCACGGTCGCCGGTCGGGCGTCGAAGGTACTCACTACTTCGTGCTCGTTGCCATCCAGCCGCACGGCAATACGATAGTGAAGCGTCACGTGGGAACCGGCGGCGACGCGGGAGATGGCAACCATGGACGGCGATTTTAGTCGACGCACGCGCGATGGCGATTAAGGACTGGCCCGAGGGGGAACGGCCGCGCGAGCGACTGCTGGCGCAAGGCGCCGGCGTGCTGTCCGACGCCGAGTTGCTCGCCGTGTTCCTGGGAACGGGCAGCGCGGGCCGCAGCGCGATCGACGTGGGAAGGACAGCCCTCGCCCACTTCGGCGGACTGAACGCCCTGCTCCGCGCAACTCCTGACCGCTACGCCGAGGTTCCCGGCCTAGGGCCCGCCCGGTACGCCCTGCTGCAGGCTGTCGTGGAACTCGCCCGCCGCGCGCTGAAGGAAGACGTGCGACGCGACACCCTGCTCAACTCTCCCGACAAGGTGCGGCAGTACCTGCGGCTGTGGCTCGGCCACCTGGAACACGAGGTCTTCGTGGCGCTGTACCTCGATGCGCAGAACCGGCTGCTGACGGCCGAGGAACTGTTCCGCGGCACGCTGACCCAGACCAGCGTCTACCCGCGTGAAGTCGTGAAGCACGCCCTGAAGCACAATGCCGCCGCGCTGATCCTTGCGCACAACCATCCGTCCGGCGTTGCAGAACCGAGCCGCGCCGATGAACTGCTGACCGCCAGCCTCAGGCAGTCGCTGGCGCTGGTCGACGTGCGGGTGCTCGACCATCTGATCGTCGCCGGCAACGCCACCGTTTCGTTTGCCGAGCGTGGACTCGTATAGGACCTCAGCCGGGCCCCGTTTCGAACGCCCGCTCGACGCACTTGGCGGCCAAACCCAATTCCGCTTATAATTCACGGCTTTGCGTCGTCCGGCGCGCCGCAGCGTTGATCTGCGGACCTCGTGAACGAGCGCCCCGACGCCACCACTCAGAGCGGAATCAAGGAGTTAGTCATGGCACGCGTGTGTCAAGTCACTGGCAAGAGGCCGATCACCGGCAACAACGTCTCGCACGCGAACAACAGGACCAAGCGCCGGTTCTTGCCGAACCTGCAGTACCGCCGCTTCTGGGTCGAAAGCGAGAACCGTTGGGTGCGCCTGCGCCTGACCAACGCCGCCCTGCGCACGATCGACAAGAACGGCATCGACTCCGTGCTGGCCGACCTGCGCGCCCGCGGCGAAATCTGAGGACATAGGAGCTAGCCATGGCAAAAGGCGCCCGCGAAAAGATCAAGCTCGAGTCGACGGCCGGCACCGGCCATTTCTACACGACGACGAAGAACAAGAAGACCACGCCGGACAAGCTGTCGTTTTCCAAGTTCGATCCGGTGGCGCGCAAGCACGTCGCCTACAAGGAAACGAAGCTCAAGTAAGTGCTTCGAGCTTCCGCAACGAAAAAGCCCGGCACTGCCGGGCTTTTTCGTTGGTGCGCGATCCGCTCAGGCGGCGGCCGGACGATAGCTCCGGATGCGCAGTGCGGCGTCCTGCAGCGCCCTGATGCCGCTCGCCTCCGCGCGCGCCACCCAGTCCTGCAGGTGCGCCAGCATCTGCTCACGCGACGCCGACGACTTGTTCCAGGTCGCCAGCAACTCGGTGCGCATCTCGACCAGCGTCTTCATCGCGCGGCTCTGCGCCATCAACTCGGACAGTGACCGCTGCTCCTCCGCCGGCAGTTGCGTGACGTCACCCTTGCGCAGCCAGCGCTTCAGGCGGGCGAAGCGCGCACGGTCGTCCGTGTTCATCTTCTGCAGTTCGTCGCGCAGCGCTTGTTTCAGCGAGCCCGCGTACTTGGCGAGGATGTCGTAGCGGTTGGCAATCAGGGCCTGCAGCGTCTCGGCGTCCACCGCGCCCTTGGGCTCGGCCACCGTCGCCTTGGGCGCCACGCGCAGCACCTTTGCCAGGCCCACTGTCTCCAGCATGCGGATGTAGAGCCAGCCGATGTCGAATTCGTACCACTTGTTCGACAACTTGGCGGAGGTCGGATACGTGTGGTGGTTGTTGTGCAGCTCCTCGCCCCCGATCCAGATTCCCCACGGCGAGATGTTGGTGCTCGCATCCGGCGCGTCGTAATTGCGGTAGCCCCAGAAGTGGCCGATGCCGTTGATGATCCCCGCGGCATGGAAGGGGATCCAGATCATCTGGATCGCCCAGACGGCGAGGCCTGCCGCGCCGAACAGGATCAGGTTCGTGACGAGCATCAGGCCGCAGCCCTGCCACACGAAGCGCGAAAAGACGTTGCGCTCGATCCAGTCGTTGGGCGTGCCGTGGCCGTAGCGCGCCAGCGTCTCCGTGTTCCGAGACTCGGCCGTGTAGAGCTCGGCCCCGCTCCAGAGCACGGTCTTCAGTCCGCGCGTCTGCGGGCTGTGCGGATCCTCGGCAGTCTCGCACTTCGCATGATGCTTCCGGTGGATCGCGACCCAGTCCTTGGTCTGCATGCCGGTGGTGAGCCACAGCCACGTGCGGAAGAACAGCGCTACGGCAGGGTGCAGATCCAGCGCCCGGTGGGCCTGGCTGCGATGCAGGAAGATGGTGACGGCGGCGATCGTCACGTGCGTCAGCAGCAACGTCGCGACGATGACTTGCCACCAGGACAGGTCCAGCAGTCCGCCATCGAGGAAATCGATCAAGTACATGGGGTTCCTTGAGAAACCGCCCGTTCCGGGCGGCGGGCCCGACAGGGCCGAAAACAGAACTGAGGCATCGGGGCCAACGGCGATTCAGGAAACCGCAAGCCAAAACGCAAGCTGAATTGTACGCGCCCCGCTTCCGCCGGGGCGCCGAAACGGCCGGATTTGCGTGGAATCAAGCGACGGGCGGGGTCAGGCTGCGCTGTTTGTCGGACGGCCCCCGCCCATTCCGAGCTCCAGCTGAACTCCACTGATCCGGATGTCGCGCTGGGGAAACGGGATCGCGATGTTCTCGTCCTTGAACCGCTGCAACAGCAGGCGGGAGATGGCGGACCGTACGCCCAAGAGTCCCTTCTTCCGGATCGGAAATCCAGAACCCCACCTCGAGATCGATGCCATCCGCCCCGAACCCCGTGATGAAAGCGCCTGGAGCCGGATCGTCGAGGACGCGGGGCTGGGCCTGCGCCGCCTGCACGAGGACTTCGAGGGCGCGGTCGACGTCCGACGCGTACGCCACCGCGACCTTGACCACGACGCGCACCTTGCGGTCCGTGTAGGAGTGGTTGATGACCGGCGAGGAGACGAGCATCTCGTTCGGCACGATCGTCTCCGTGCCATCCAGCGCCTTGATGACGGTGTAGCGCGTGTTGATCTGCGAGACCACGCCGTAGAACTTGTCGACGGTGATCATGTCGCCGATCGTCAAGCTGCGGTCGAGCAGGATGATGAAACCGCTGACGTAGTTGCTCGCGATCCGCTGCAGGCCAAGGCCGAGGCCGACGCCGAGCGCGCCGCCGAACACCGACAGCACCGTCAGGTCGATGCCGACCAGCGACAGCGCGACCAGCACGGAGATCAGCGCGAGCACTGCCTTCAGGACACGCGAGAGCACGACGCGCGAGTTGGCCGTCAGCCCCTTGGCCGCCATCAGCTGCGCCTCGACGACCGAACCGACCCACAGCGCGACGAGCAGCGTCAGGACCACCGAGACGGTCCCGATGAGCAGGTCCCACAGCGTCAGCCGCTGACCTGCCGATCGGAATGGCAATGGCTTCGAGCGCAGCAACCAGATCGGACAGAAGGCCGGTGAGGTGCAGCGCCACGACCAGCCAGATCACGAGAGCGATGACGCGCTCGAAGGAGCCGATCCAGTTCGAGCGCGGGAACGAGCGCCGCAGCACGTAGACGAAGCAGCCGGATCACGGCCATCGCTGCGAGCAGAGTCAGCGCGAGTCGCAGGAACTGTACGTCGCCCACCCGCAGCACCAGGCCGGCAGCGTGGAGACCCATGCCCCCAACGATCAGCAGCGCCACGGCAGACACGGGGAAGGCGAGGCGACGGAAGCCGTCGACCGAGAACCGGAGCAGGTCGACGCGACCAGCCGGCTGCCGCGCCTGCGCCTGCAAGCGTGCGCCCACCCACCGCTTCACCCAGCGCGTGGCGAGCCATGCCCCCGACGAGCGCGCCACCGATCACCACCAGTTGCCAGAGGTGCTGCGGACTCAGCAGATCCACTTGAACGATGCGCAGGATCTGGTCGATCAGCGGGCTCGGTCGGCTCACCGAACGCGCTCCAGCACCGCCGCGAAGAAGCCGTCGGTGGCGTGCAGGTGCGGCAGCATGACGAAGTACGGCGCGAACCGCGCCATGTGGTCGACGTCGATCTTCTGCGCCCGCAGCACGGTCGCCGCCGGCACGACATGGAAGTCGGGATGCTGGGCGAGGAAGGCCTCGATCACGTTCTGGTTCTCGCGCTCGAGCAGCGAGCAGGTCGCATAGACGACCCGCCCGCCCGGCTTGACCAGGCGGGCGGCGGCCCGCAGAACGGCGTGCTGCACTTCGTTGACCCGTCCCAGCTCCGCTTCCGAGAAGCGCCACTTGAGGTCCGGATTCCGCCGCAGCGTGCCGCTGCCCGAACAGGGCGCATCGACGAGCACCCGGTCGCACTTCCCGTTCAGGCGTTTCACCCGCACGTCCGATTCGTTCCGGATCGCGACCGGGTGGACGTTCGACAGCCCGCTGCGCTTCAGGCGCGGCCCCATGCTCGTCAGCCGCTTCTCGTTGATGTCGAACGCGTAGAGCCGGCCCGACGAGCGCATCAGTGCGCCGAGCGCGAGCGTCTTGCCCCCGGCGCCCGCGCAGAAGTCGACCACCATCTCGCCACGCTTCGGCTGCACTAGTCGCGCGATGAGCTGGCTGCCCTCGTCCTGGACCTCGATGCGTCCCTCGCGATAAGCCGGCCATTGCATCAGCCCTGGCTTGTCCACGAGCCGCAGGCCGTCGGGCGAATAGCGCGAAGGCTCGACTGCCACGTGGTGCGCGCGCAGTTCCTCGAGCACCTCGTCGCGCCCGGCCTTGATCGAGTTCACGCGCAGGTCGAGTGGCGCGCCGTCCTTGATGGCCTCGACCAGCTGGGACGCATCCGGATACTGCCGGTCGATCTCCGCATAGAGCCAGTGGGGCAGTTCCGCTCTCACCGAGGCAGGCGCGCTCGCAAGATCGACGGACAGCGCGTGCTTCACCGCCTTCAGGTCGCCGCGCAGCGCACGCGGATCGAGCGCTTCGAGCCCATGCTGCTGCGCCAGCGTGACCAGCGCGGCAAAGCGAGGTGCGCGTGCCGGGTGCGCCGGCTGCAGGAGCCAGCCGAGCGTGGCGTAACGGCGAAGCGCGTGGAAGATCGCTTCGGCGATCTGCCCGCGGTCGCGCATCCCGAGCTCGTGGTGGTGCCGGAAGAACCGGGACATCAGCACGTCGGCTGGACCGTCGAAGCGCAGGATCGTCGCCAGCGCTTCGGCGACGCTGTCGATCACGAGTGCGGTCACCTTCGGCAGCGGACCACTGCTCTCAGCGGCCCGGGATGGCCGACCCGTCCGTCCGGCCCGCGGCGATTCGTCGCGTGAATCGCTGGACCGCGCACCGCCGAGAAAGCGCGCGCGCTGCGCGCCCTGGGGCCGCCGGGCGAGTGGGACGTCGCGCACTCATGGCCCTATCCTCCGCGCTGCGCGCTCCGGGAGAGCGCTTCGGAGCGGCCGTGC
Organism: uncultured beta proteobacterium; assembly: GCA_963841815.1. Taxonomy (GTDB): domain Bacteria; phylum Pseudomonadota; class Gammaproteobacteria; order Burkholderiales; family Burkholderiaceae_F; genus JAOUJD01. Next base: position 247,018 of record CAWJEE010000011.1, read on the forward strand.
GCGCTCACTGCACTACCCTCGCGCTGCGCGCTCGGGATGAGCGCTTCGGAGCGGCCGTGCGCGCTCATGGCGCCAGCCGCGAGAGCTGGTTCGGCCCGACGCCGTCCAGCACGACCCGCTCGTGATCGAACCGCACACGGCCTTCGAGGACCAGTCGAACAGCTCGAGGAAGGATCGGGTGCTCCTCGACGAGGACTCTTTCCGACAGCGTCGCCTCGTCGTCGTCCGGCTGAACCGGGACCGCGGCCTGCGCGATGATCGCCCCGCCGTCGACCTCGTTCGAGACGAAGTGCACCGTCGCGCCGTGGATGCGGACGCCGGCGGCCAGCGCCTGGCGATGTGTCCGCAGACCGGGAAACAGCGGCAGCAGCGATGGATGGATGTTCACGAGACGCCCCTGGTAGCGACGAACGAAGCCGGGCGTCAGCACCCGCATGAAGCCGGCAAGCACGACCAGCGCCGGGGCATAGACGTCAATGGTGCGCGCGAGGGCCTCTTCGAACGCTTCCCGCGACGCGTACTCGGCGTGGGAGACGATGTGCCATGGAACGCCGGCGGCGCGAGCGACCTCCAGGCCCGCGGCATCGGCGCGGTTGCTGATCACGGCCGCCACCCGCGCGCCCGGCTGCTCTTCCCAGCCTTCGTCGGCGGCGGCCTTGAGGATCGCCCCGAGATTGGTCCCGCGCCCCGAGATCAGGACGACGATGTTCTTGATCGTCATTCGCTCCGATTGTACCGAGCGAGCCATCGACGATCGCGTAAGCGATTGAAATTCAAGGAAGAGCGAGAGGCGGCCCGTATAATTCGCGATTCGCCTTCCGGCACCTGTCCAACCGTCCATGCAGATCTTCCGCGGCTCTCCGCGGCACTCCCAGCGTGTTCCCTGTGCGCTCACCGTCGGCAACTTCGACGGTGTCCACCGAGGACACCGGGCGCTGCTCGCCCGCGTGACGTCGGCCGCCAGGGCACGTGGACTGGCGTCGGCGGTCATGACGTTCGAGCCGCATCCGCGCGAGTTCTTCGCGCCGCAGGCCGCGCCGATGCGCATTTCGAACCTGCGCGACAAGCTCGAGGCGCTGAACGAGGTCGGCATCGACCGGGTGTTCATCCAGCACTTCAACCGGCGCTTCGCGCAACTGAGCGCGACCGAGTTCGTCGAGCGCGTCCTGCTCGATGGCTGCGACGTTCGGTGGTTGCTCGTGGGCGACGACTTCCGCTTCGGCGCCAGGCGCGCCGGCGACAACGCCCTGCTCCAGCAGTACTCCGCGCAGGGTCGCTTCGAACTCGAGCAGATGCCGACGTTCGACGACGGCGGCGAGCGCATCTCCAGCACGGACGTTCGCACCGCGCTCGCCGCGGGCGACCTCACGCGCGCGGAACGGTTGCTCGGACGTCCCTACTCGATCAGCGGCCGCGTGCTGCACGGCCGCAAGCTCGGCCGCTCGATGGGCTTCCCGACGCTGAATCTCCGCATCGCCCATGCACACCCGGCGGTGCACGGCATCTTCGCCGTCAACGTGCACGGGATCGGTCCGCACCCGGTGCCCGGGGTGGCGAGCATCGGCCTGCGGCCCACCGTCGACGACCAGGGCCGCTGGCTGCTCGAGGTTCACCTGTTCGACTTCGCGCGGGAAATCTACGGCGCGCTCGTGCGCGTCGAGTTCGTGCAGAAGCTGCGCGAGGAACAGAAGTACGAGACGCTCGATGCGCTGGCCGCCGCGATTCGTCGCGATGCCGAGCGAGCGCGGGCGATCCTGTCCGGCGCGCCCGCGTGACCCATCTTCCACCGATCAACTCGAAGAGCCCGAGGGGGCCGAGTTCCCATGCCCGACGAAACCAAGAAAACCGACGCCTCGAAGAAGCCCGCCGCTGATCCGGCGACGCGCAAGTACCCGCTCAACCTCCCGGACACCCCGTTCCCGATGCGGGGCGATCTCGCGAAGCGCGAGCCGCAGTGGATCAGGGACTGGGACGAACAGGGCATCTACCAGCAGATCCGGGCCGCGTCCGTGGGGCGCCGGAAGTGGATCCTGCACGACGGCCCGCCGTACGCGAACAACGACATCCACATCGGCCATGCCGTCAACAAGATCCTGAAGGACGTCGTCGTCAAGAGCCGCCAGATGGCCGGCTTCGACGCGCAGTACGTCCCGGGCTGGGACTGCCACGGCATGCCGATCGAGATCCAGATCGAGAAGAAGCACGGCAAGCATCTGCCCGCGCGCGAGGTGATCGCGAAGTCGCGCGCATGGGCCACCGAGCAGATCGAGCGGCAGAAGAAAGGACTTCAAGCGCCTCGGCGTCCTCGGCGAATGGGACCGCCCGTACACGACGATGAACTTCCGCAACGAGGCCGACGAGATCCGAGCGCTGGCGAAGATCATCGCCAAGGGCTTCGTCTTCCGCGGACTCAAGCCGGTGAACTGGTGCTTCGACTGCGGCTCGGCGCTGGCCGAGGCAGAGGTCGAGTACCAGGACAAGGTCGACCTGGCGATCGACGTCGCCTTCCCGCTGCGCGACGACGAGCGGACGAAGCTGGCCGAAGCGTTCGGCCTCGCGGCGCTGCCGCCGAAGCCGGTCGCCGCGGTCATCTGGACGACGACACCGTGGACGATTCCCGCGAACCAGGCGCTCAACATCCATCCCGAGTTCAGCTACGACCTCGTCGACACCGAGCGCGGCCTGCTCGTGCTCGCCACCGAGCGCAAGGACGCGTGCCTCGCGACCTACAAGCTCGCCGGCGCCACGCTGGCGCAGACCCGCGGAGAGAAGCTGTCGCTGATGCGCTTCCGCCACCCGTTCTACGACCGCGATGCGCCGGTTTACCTCGGCGAGTACGTGACGCTCGATACCGGCACCGGAATCGTCCACTCGTCGCCTGCCTACGGCGTCGAGGACTTCATCTCGTGCAAGGCGCACGGGATGACCGACGAGCAGATCCTGAACCCCGTGCAGGGCGACGGCATGTACGCGGAGTCGCTGCCGCTGTTCGGCGGGATGAAGATCTGGGATGCCAACCCGAAGATCGTCGATGTCATCCGGGAGCACGCCGCCCTGCTGCACGTCGAGAAGTTGCACGCACAGCTACATGCACTGCTGGCGCCACCGCACGCCGGTCATCTACCGCGCGACGTCGCAGTGGTTCGCCGGGATGGACATGCGGCCTGCGGACGGCGGCAAGACGCTGCGTGAACTCGCGCTGGCCGGCATCGACGCCACCGACTTCTATCCATCGTGGGGCAAGGCGCGCCTGCAGGGCATGATCGCGAACCGTCCCGACTGGACGCTGTCGCGCCAGCGGCAGTGGGGCACGCCGATGGCGTTCTTCGTGCACCGGAAGACCGGAGAGCTGCATCCACGCACGCTCGACCTGCTGGAGGAGGTGGCGAAGCGCGTCGAGCGCGGCGGCATCGAGGCGTGGCAGGACCTCGACCCGCGCGAACTGCTCGGCGCCGAGGCCGAGCACTATGTGAAGAACAAGGACACGCTCGACGTCTGGTTCGACTCCGGCACCACGCACGAGACCGTGCTCCGCGGCTCGCACGCCGCCGAGTCGCACTTTCCTGCCGAGATGTACCTCGAGGGCTCGGACCAGCACCGCGGCTGGTTCCACTCCTCGCTGCTCACGTCCTGCATGATGAACGGCGTTCCTCCGTACAGGTCGCTGCTGACGCACGGCTTCGTCGTCGACGGCCAGGGCCGCAAGATGAGCAAGTCGCTCGGCAACGTGATCGCGCCGCAGAAGGTGGCCGATACGCTCGGCGCCGAGATCATCCGGCTGTGGGTGACCAGTACGGACTACTCGGGCGAGCTGTCGCTCTCCGACGAGATCCTGAAGCGCGTGGTCGAGGGCTACCGCCGCCTGCGCAACACGCTGCGCTTCCTGCTCGCGAACGTCAGCGATTTCGATCCTGCCCGGGACATGCTCCCGGTCGAGGAGTGGCTGGAGATCGACCGCTACGCGCTCGCGATGATGCGGCAGGTGTCGGCGAAGTCGCTGGCCGACTACGACCGTTACGAGTACCACCCGATCGTCTCCCGGCTGCAGACCTTCGCGTCGGAGGACCTCGGGGCGTTCTGGCTCGACATCCTGAAGGATCGCCTGTACACGACGCAGCCGCACTCTAAGGCGCGGCGCTCGGCGCAGTCGGCGCTGTACCTGATCACCGACGCGCTGCTGAAACTGATGGCCCCGCTGCTGTCGTTCACCGCCGAGGAAGCGTGGAAGGTGCTCAAGGCGCGCACCGGCGGGACGATATTCACGGAAACCTACGCGGCACTGCCGGAGGTGCCGGACGAAGCCGCGCTGGTCGAACGCTGGAGTGCGCTGCGTGCCATCCGGGCCGAGGTGCAGAAGCGCCTCGAGGAACTGCGCGAGAAGGGAGCGATCGGCTCGTCGCTGCAGGCCGACGTCGAGCTGCGCGCGGCCGGCGCAAAGGCCGCGCTGCTGCATTCGCTCGGGAACGATCTTCGTTTCGTCCTGATCACGTCGCAGGCGCGGGTGACGGCGGTCGCGTCCGAGGCGGAGGAGGGGGTCGTCGTCACGCCGTCGCGCGCGACCAAGTGCGAGCGCTGCTGGCACTGGCGGGACGACGTCGGCGTCGAGCGGGAACATCCCACGCTCTGCGGGCGCTGCGTGTCCAACCTGTTCGGAGCGGGCGAACCGCGAACGGTGGCCTGATGGCGGGCGCCGCCGGCCCCGTGCGCCGCATGCTCCCGTGGGTGGCCCTGGCCGCCGCGATCGTGCTGATCGACCAGCTGACGAAACTCGCCATCGAGCGCGCGTTCGACTACGGCGATGTCCACCCGGTCACCGGGTTCTTCAACCTGGTGCTCACCTACAACAAGGGGGCGGCGTTCTCGTTCCTGGCGTCGGCGTCCGGCTGGCAGAAGCACTTCCTCACCTTCATCGGAATCGGGGCTTCGCTGTTCATCCTTTACCTGCTGGCCCGCCACGGGAGCCAGAAGCTGTTCTCCCTCGCGCTCGCGATGATTCTCGGCGGTGCGATCGGCAACGTGATCGACCGCCTGGCCTACGGCCACGTGATCGACTTCCTCGACTTCCACGTCGGCGGCTGGCACTGGCCGGCCTTCAACATGGCCGACAGCGCGATCGTCGGCGGAGCGATCCTTCTGGTGGTCGATGAGCTGTGGCGGGTTCGTGGAGCAAAATAGCCGCATGGAACTCTCCGGCAAGCACCTCGTCGTCGGCATGACCGGCGGAATCGCGGCCTACAAGGTCTGCGAGCTGGTGCGCCGGCTGCAGGACGCGGGCGCGACCATTCAGGTGGTGATGACGGACAGCGCGCAGAGGTTCGTCACGACGACGACCATGCAGGCGCTGAGCGGCCGGCCGGTGGCAACCGACCAGTGGGACGCGACCGGCGTCGACAACGCGATGCCGCACATCGCGCTCACGCGAACGGCCGACGCGATCGTCGTCGCGCCGGCGACCGCGCACTTCATGGCCAAGGTGGCGCACGGATTGGCCGACGACCTGCTGACCACGCTCGCGCTGGCTCGCGATCGCACGCGCACGGCACTCCTGATCGCGCCGGCGATGAACGTCGAAATGTGGGAGAACCCGGCGACGCAACGCAACGCGGCGCAGTTTCGCGCGACGTGGACGCACTCACCTGGCTGCACACCCGCCCCGACCACAGCGGGCTGGTGGTGTGGGCAGACGGGGTCCCCGAGACCTCGGGAAGGTGACCACGTGACGCGGAGTGTCGCCGGCTGACCCCACCTCGCCGGACCACCCCTCCCTTCGCCCGGTATGTCGAATTCGCGCCGTGGGGGGGCCATCCCGAACGGCTGCTCGCCGCCTCGGGTTCCCGCATTTTCGGCACACGCGTCCGCGTTTACGTGTTCGATATCCGGGTGGGGCGCCCGCACAAAGGGCCGGGACGCGGGGCGCGGGGAGGCGTGCATGGCTCGCATTGTCGTGGCGGACAACGATCTCGACGCGCTCGACCTCGCCCTGACCGACCTCCGGTTGGAAGGCCATGAGGTGCACGGGGCGCTCGACGCGGCTGACGCGGAGGCACTCGTGGGCACGGTCTCCCCCGATGCGGTCGTCCTCGACTACCGGATGCCCCCGGCATCACCGGGCTGGAGCTCGCGGAGCGTCTCGTGGCCGAGGATCCGGACCTGCGCGTCGTCATCTACAGCAACTACCAGCGGGTGGAGCTGCGGGCCCGGGCGGCGAAGATCGGCGTGCCGTTCCTGGCCGACGGAAACCTTCGTGCCCTGGGGCGGCGGTGCTGCCGGGGTGAGCGCGCAGCCACGCGTCGAGAACCGGTGGGTAGGGCCGGCCGCCATCCTGGCGATCGCCCTGCTGGCGGCCGTCGCCGTCATCCTGGTCGCCCGTGAACAGGTGGGTCTGGAGGCAGGGCGCGAGGCTCGAGCAGCAGCGGCCGATGCGGTTGCCCCCGTCGCCGACGCGATCCGCACCGAGATGAGCGACGCCGCCTCGGGATCGGCCGCCGGGTCGCGGCTGGTGGTCCCCACCGGCGACACCACCTCCGCCGGCGTCCCGCGCGCGATGGCCACTCGCGCGCGTGACTCAGGTGTCCCCGTGCTCGGGGACTCGGGCAACGGGGTCGTGGTGGTGGCGACCTACGACACCCCGTCTGTCCCGGCGACGGTCGAGGAACGCCGTGCGCACGTCACCGGTCTTCGCGTCGTGCCGCTGGACCTGGGATCGACGCTGAATGACCTGCAGCCCTCACGTGGCGGGATCTCGCTCGCCGGACCGGAACGAGTCGTCCAGGCCCTCCCCGGCCCGCGACCGTCGGGCCGGGCGGCACAGTACGCCGTGAAGCTGGCACCCGGACCAGCGCCGGAATGGACGGTGACCCTTGGGCAGGATCTCCTCCCGTTCCGGCAACGGCGTGGCTGATCGCCCTGGGGCTCCTCCTCACCGGTCCGGCGCCGCCGCGTGGCTCGTTCGCCGTGACGACCGGTACAGACGAAGTCAGCAGGAGCTCGTGCGGTTGCAGGAGACGAGCGCCACGACGGCAGCCTTGGCCACCGTCGCCCAGCACAGCCTGGACCTCGCCGACCTGCTGCCGGCGCTCACGAGCGAGCTCGCGACAGCGCTGGGCCTCCAGGGCCTGTCGTTGGGCGCGCCGTACGCGGATGGCGAACGGCAGTTCTTCGCCTGGGGTGTGCGTCCGGCTGCCGTCCCCGCCTCCGCCGTGATGCCCGACAGGGTGCTGGCCGGGGAGTCACTGTGCCTGATCCTGGGACGGGGCGGCCGGACGGTGGCGAGGCTGAGGGTGGTTGCCGGACGCGACCTGGACAGCCACGACCTGGGCGCGCTGGGGTCCGCCACCGAGGTGTTGACCTCGGCGCTGGCGAACGCGGAGACCTTTGCCCAGCAGCGCGACCTGCTGGAACGGATGAGGTCCGTGGACGAGCTGAAGACGGTGTTCCTCGCGACGGCGTCGCACGAGCTGCGGACACCGGTCGGTGCGATCACCGGCTACGCGCAGCTCCTCGCCACCAGCTGGGACACCCTCGGCTCCGAGGAAGGACGCATGTTCGCGGAGCAGATCGACAGCAATGCCCAACGCCTCGGCACGCTGGTCGAGGACCTCTGGACTTCTCGCGCCTCGAGCGCGGGGCCGGGCTGGTGGCAGCCGACTCGGTCCTGGATCTCGGCGAGGTCGCAGTGAGCCGCATCCTCGACGAGCAGCCCGACCTGGCTGCCGACCACCAGCTGCGCCACCAGACGGACCTCGGCCTGGGTGTCGCTGGTTCGGTGCAGGCAGTGGAGCGTGTCGTGTCCAACCTGGTGGGCGACGCGGCGAAGTACTCGCCCTCCGGCACGGTCATTCGCGTCACCGTCGCGGAGCGGCGTGGGTGCGTGGAGCTCGCGGTCGAGGACGAGGGCCCGGGCGTACCGGAGGCCGAGCGCGAGCAGGTCTTCACCCGCTTCTTCCGTGGGCGGGGGGACTCCGTCGTCGCCACGCGCGGGGCTGGGCTGGGACTCGCCATCGTCAGCGAGTTCGCGGCCACCATGGGTGGTCAGGTGTCCGTCACCTCAGCCCAGGGCGGCGGCGCGCGCTTCGTCGTCTCCTACCCTCTGGCCGGCCGGCCGGAAGCCAGCGTCGAAGGAGCATCTGATGTCCGTACGTGATCGTCTCAGTCCCGCGGTCGCCGGCGCTGCCGTGCTCCTGGTCGCCCTGATGGTGGTCGCGCTGCTCCGCTCCGCGGCCAACGAAGGCGCCGACACGCTGGAGAAGGCCAAGGTCGCCCAGGTGCGCACCACCGCCGACAGCTTCAACGCCCGGGTCGAGTCCAGCATCTCCTCGCTCGGCGGGCTCGGCAGCCGACCCTGGGAGCTGACGCCACGGAGTGCCGTCGATCGGGCGACGCTGAAGACCTTCGCCATCGACCCGGACGCACTGTCCGGCACCTTCCTCGTCGATGGTCGCGACCCGTGACCAACGGCGTGCTCCTGCGCCCGGGCATGCTCGGCTCGAAGTTCGACCCGCCCGGGTGGAAGAAGGCCAAGGCCGCGCTTGCCTCGTCGCCGGCCGTCGTCCTTCCCGTGACCCGCTCCGGTGTGACGACCGAGCTGCCGAGCTATGCCTTTGCCGTCCATCCGCGGCAGCACGCCCACCAGCGTGCGCGGCGCCTTCGTCTTCGAGCAGGCCCTGACCAACGACTCGCCCTTCAGCCAGGGGATCCGGGGTCTGGCCGGCGGCCGGAACTCCTCGGCGACCTGGCGGTTCCTGGACAGCAACGGTGCTGTGGTCGCCTCCACCCTCAGCACCGGGCTGGGAGTCACCGGTCCCCGACTCACGTCTGCGCGCTCTCCCCGAGGGTCTGCACCAGGTCGGCGACGACCTCGTCGTCAGCGCCGACGTCCCCGTCGTCGGGTGGCACGTCGTGTTCACCCAGAACCGATCGGAGTTCGTGGGAACCACTGGCAGGGCCACTGCAGTCGGCCGGACTCATCCTCGTCCTGCTGCTCCTCGCCGTCGGCCTCACCCTGACGGTCGTCCTCGCGCGGCGACTGCGCCAGTCCCGGGAGCAGGCGGCCCGGCTGCGCGAGCTGAACCGGTCCCAGGACGAGTTCATCTCGGTCGTCTCCCACGAGCTCCGCACGCCGGTGTCCGGGGTGCTCGGTTTCCTCCAGACGAGCCTCGACCACTGGGAGGTCATGAGTGACGAGGATCGGCACAGCGCCGTACGCCGCGCCTTCACCAACGCGCGCCGCCTCCAGGCGATGACCCGTGACGTCCTCGACACCGAGAGCATCGAGTCAGGTCGGTTCGGTTACGTCCGGCACCCGATCGACCTGGCCGACGAGGTCCGGACGGCAGTGGACGCCTTCAGCAGCGGCATGGACGGTGGCGTGGTGCTCACGGTGCCCGATACACCGGTGATGCTGGACGGCGATCCTGACCGCATCCAGCAGGTCCTCGCGAACCTCCTCGACAACGCCCGCAAGAACGCACCCTCGGAGATGCCCATCGAGGTCTCCCTGGAGCAGACCGAGAACGTGGCTCGCCTCGTCGTCGAGGACCACGGACCCGGGATCGACCCCGACCAGGTCGAGCGCATCTTCGACAAGTTCGTGCGCGGCCGCACCGGCACGGTGACCGGGACCGGTCTCGGCCTCTACATCTCGAGGCGGATCGTCGATGCCCATGAGGGTCGCATCTGGGCGGAGAGCCGCCCGGGAGATTCGACGAGGTTCATTGTCGAACTGCCCTGCCAGGCCCTGGTGACGAACTAGGATCCGGCACCATGACAGTCACCGAGCAGGTCGCGATCACACAGAGCGTCTTCGTAGTGGACGACGAGCCGGAGATGCGGCTGCTCGCCCGGGTCTTCCTGGAGAGGGGTGGGTTCAAGGTCGTCGACGAGGCCGCGGACGGCCCCCAGGCCCTGGAGCGGTTCACCGATCTCAACCCGCCACCGATCCCGGCAGTCGTGCTCCTCGACAACCGCATGCCGGGCCTCACCGGCCTCGAGGTGGCGGAGCGGATGCTGTCCCAGCACCCCACACAGGTGATCGTCCTCTTCTCGGCCCATCTCGACGATGCGGTGCGAGAGAAGGCGCGCAGCATCGGAATCGCCGCGTGCGCGTCGAAGATGCAGGCGTCGCGCCTTCCCGAGATCATCCGGAACCTCCTGCAGCAGGGGTGAACCGTCCTACGGCCCGTCCTCGCCGCGACCGCCGTCCAGGATCTCGCGCAGCTGGGCGGGAACGAGGTCCATGTGGTCGCCCTTGCGCAGAAATCCGTGTGCACCCAACGCCATGCTCTGTTTGGCCGCAAGGCTCGAGGTGTCCCACGAGGACAGCATGACCACCACAGCCGAGGGGACCTGCTGCCGGATCAGCTTGAGGGCCTGGACCCCGTCCATGACCGGCATCATGATGTCGAGCAGCACGAGATCGGGACGATGCGCCAGCACGGCAGTCACGGCCCGTTTGGCCGTTCTCGGCCTCGCCGACCACGGTGAAGTGACCCGTACGCTCCAGCGACACCCGCAGGAGCATGCGCAGGTCCTCGACGTCGTCGACGACGACGACGCGCACACGAGCAGGCGTCGGGGAGCTCATAGCGTCAAGTCCTCTGGGGCAGGAGAGCGGATCGCCGCAAGGTGGGCTGCGACGGCGTGCTGACACGCCAGTGAGAGCCAGCCGGATCGGGTCCGGGTCACGACCAGCTGGCTCTCGACAAGAGGCTAGACACAGGAACTGAACAGGAACTGAGCAGGAACTGGGAAAGGATCAAGGAACGTCCTGTGCCGCGATCAGTAGCCACCGCTGCTCGGCCAGCCCTTCTCGCTGAGGTACCACCCGGCTGAGGTCAGCACGGCGGCGATGAGCACGGCGAACAGCAGACCGCCGGCCACCGGAAGGAACCAGCCTGGCGCGCGCCGGGACCGGACGGCGGTCACCTTCACCACGACGGCGCCGAAGACCGCACACCCGAGGACGCCGTGCACGACCGTCCGGACCGGCACCTTCGTGCCGTCGTGGAACCGTCCGGTCTCGAGGCCGAGCGCCCACAGACAGTGGTAGCCGACGAACACCGCGAGCAGCAGCGCCACGGTTCCGGAGATGCGATGTGCCGCGCCCAGCCACGACGGTGGCCGGACGCCCAGCTTGCCGTACAGCCACAGTGCCCCCACCAGCTGCAGGACCGCGAGGATCGCGATCACCACCGTGAGCACGACCTTCATGTCGATGACGGTGCGGAACCCCAGCGTCGTCGTCCCGTCGAGCGTCGGGTCGTGCACCTTCCCCACCACGCCGAGGAGGACGGCGACGACCGCACCGGCCGCGCGACGGCGCGGAGGGTCTCGCGGGAACGCATCATCGATCTTTCCTTACCGGGCCCGGGCGAGGGCACCAGGGAAATCGCCGCCCCGTCGCCCTGCACCACCTGCACGGCGGGGGAGCGGGGACGGGCCTCGGCGATCGCCCGGCTCATGGCTCCCGGGTCGGGCACCAGGGCGTTCAGGAGGAAGGCGCCCTCCAGGGCGAGGGCGAAGGCGACGAGGGCGGTGGGCTTCCACATGGTGAACCTCCAGGTCCACCTCCCTACGCGGCCGCCGGCCGCCTATTTCGGGCAGGGCCAATCAGCCGCGGAGATCGGTCACCAGCGCCTGCTGCTGCGCGGGCGGCGGCGAGGCACCTCGAGCGTGAGCCGCGGGTGGTCCGCGCCCACGGCCACCGGCACCTCTCCCCCGACGTCGAACTTGAGGTACTGCACCGAGGAGAGGCGCTCCTCCCCGACCTGGCGGGCGTCGAAGGTGGCCTTCACCTTCCGTCCACTGGCGGTCTTCACGTAGAGGCTGGCGGGGAGCCCCCATCCATTCGCGGAGCTTGACGGCCCGCTCGGCGGGATCGTCGATCTCGATGAGGAGCGCGGCTCCAGCTCCCCGGGCTTGCCGAGAAGCTCGTTGTAGGTCTCGAGCTCGTGGGCGATCTCCTCCTCCCGCACCATGCGCTCGGCCCGGACCATCTCCTGGACCTGGTAGCGGACGGTGTCGCGGTTCTCGAAGAGGAAGGTCATCATGGCTGTCATTTTTTCCGATGGTGGTGCTCATGGCAGCGGTTTTCCTGGGACTGATAAAAAGTGAAGAGGCTACATTTTCTACATCCGGAGTGGTTTGGCTGTTCGTTCACAATCCCGGATACTGGTTCCTCATTCTTTTTGTAGTCGTCTTTCCCCTTTACCAGCTTCTGGCTGGCACGCAATTTCACCCGCCAGGTGATTGAAAAACAGGCTCTGATCGACCAGGAACAGGAACGCATGCAACGCATCAACCAATTTACCCAGCATCTTATCCAGGATGATCTTGATGTTGATTTTAGACTATCGGGTTCAACGGATGAACTCGGAAATTCCCTCATCCGTTTGCGCGACACCCTCAAAATAAACAGGGAAAATGCCCAAAAACTGAGAATCTCGGAAAAACAGAAAGAAACTATGTTACCGATGGACTGGCCCGCATCAGCGAGATCCTGCGGAACAACCTTCACGATCCCGATCAGCTGTCGTTTAACGTGATCAAGGAACTCACCAAAAAAGTGAATGCCATCCAGGGCGGATTTTACATGCTTGATGACACAGATAAGCTGAATCGCTTTTTTAACCTGATTGCCTTTTTTGCCTATGACCGCCGTAAATTTGCAGATCAGCAGGTCAAAGGGGTGGGAGACGGATTGATCGGCACCTGCGCCATGGAGCAAAAGGTGATCCATCTGAAAACTATTCCCGACAGCTATATCAGCGTCACATCAGGATTGGGAGAGTCGAATCCCGAAAGCCTTCTGATCGTGCCGATGCAATATGAGAATGAAATATACGGAGTTCTTGAATTTGCTTCGTTTCACAAATTTGAGCCGGACACATCAATTTAATCTCACAGGCTGCGGAATCCGTGGCCTCTACCCTCTCCGCCGTCCGGACGAACATGACCACAGCAAGGCTTTTGGAGGAATCCAAAGCACAAACGCAGGCCATGACTTCCCAGTGAAGAGGAAATGAGGCAGAATATGGAAGAGCTGCAGGCCACCCAGGAAGATGCCATGCGCCAGGCTCAGCGGTTTATGATGCTTGAAGACACCATTAACCAGAGCCTCATCAAGGCTGAGTTCAGCATGGATGGAAAATTTTTGCTGGCCAATACCCTGTTTTTTTCGAAATTGGAGTACGACCAGAATGGAAGTACCCATGGGAAATCATTGATCAATTTCATCAGTGAAGACAGCCGGGAACATTTTCGGGAAATCTGGAAAAAGCTCCAGGCAGATAGCCAGCCCTATACCGGTTATCTGAAGCATAGTACCCGCACGGGAAAGTCATTATGGACCGTTGCATCCATTGTCATGACCAAATCAGAGGATAGTGATAACGACAGGAACTGTCCTCGGTATCGAATATTAGATGAGGTTGTGCGAGTTTCAGAAAAATGAGATCTTCTATGTGAATTGGCCTCCAAGCTTGGGATACGGTTTGAACTCGATGTCAGCGGAAATTTCCAGGATTATAACCACCATTTCATGCATTTGCTGAAATACACTCAAAAGGATCTGAAATCAATGGTTATCTATGACCTGATCAATGCAATGGACCTGGAATCGTTTAACAAGCACTGGGAAACCATAATCGCGGGCAACACGCATACAGGGCTTTTAAAGATCAAATCATCACATGGTGCAAAATGGATCAACGGATCGTTTGCTGCGGTCTTCAATATGTCGCATGAAATCAGCCGGATCGTATTTACAGGTTTTGACATGACCCATGAGAAAATGCTTGAAAAGGAAACCCTCACGCAGGCAGATGCCATACGGAAGCAGGAAAAGATGCTGAAGGATTCTGAAAAGGAACTGGCTAACCGTGTGCGTGAGATCAGGAATGAACTGCTGTGCAGGATAAAAGAAACAGAACGGCTGCTTGCTATTGATGACTGGGTCATTGATGATGCTCCGGAGGCCATTGTGACTACCGGGCAGAACAATCAGATACATCATTTTAACAAAGCGGCGGGATTGTTGTTTGATATTAAACGGGAAGAATAATCAACCAGGATGTGAGTGTGCTGTTCCCTGAACACCTGACCGGGAAAGATGAGTTGATTGACAGTTTCGCCCGCAGGGAGATCAGAAAATAACAGGCAAGCGAAAGGAAACCTATATTGTGGACAAAAACGGTAAAGAAAAGATTATAATGATTCAGCTTGCCAAGGCAAGAATTGACAATGAAAACACGTATACCGCTTTTTTGCAGCCTGTTAAAAAATAAAACGGGTCTTATGGTGTGGATTTATGATGTTAGGAAGTAAAAAAAAAGAAATTGCCGCGCTCCAGGAAGCACTTGCGGCACGTGAAAAGGAACTCGCCCTGCTGAAAAATTCTCGCTCGCCCGGGAGTGAAGAAGGTAATCCGTATTTTACCCTTCCCATACTGTCGCGGATAATCAATTCAAATAACATCGGTATCTGGATCCGCCCGCTGCAAGACGATAGCTTTTGGTTGTCCGCTCCCGGAAAGGAAATATTAGGTATCCAGGGAGACCAGGTATCCTGGGAAACATTCAAAACCGCCATCATTCCTGAAGATCGCATCATTCTTGAAAAAACCCTGGCGGATATCGGCCATCAGCAAGCCTGCTGAACTTGAACTGAAAATTTCCCGCACTGAGGGTGATGGCCGTGAATTCAGATCCATAAGTATGCATATTTCGATATACAACGAGCCCGGATCAGGAAACATGTTCCTTGGATCTATAAGGGATATTTCGAAACAGGAAAAACTGAAAAGGGACCTGATCCGCGCAAAGGAAAAATCAGAAGACGGGGAAAAGCTGAAGAACACCCTACTTTCAAACATCTCGCACGAGATACGCACCCCGATGAATTGGATCATTGGATTCAGCGAACTGCTGAACATCGGAAACCTGCCCTTTGAAAAGCGACATGAATATGTGAAAACGATCAAAAATCAGGGAATCCGTATCCTGAAAATGATTGATGACGTAATTGAACTTACCCCGGATTGAGACAGGCAGGATCACCATCCGGAAATCGCCCTGCAATATCGATCTGCTGCTGCATGAATTAATGATTATTTTTAGTCAGTATAAGAAATCACAGAATAAGGATTTCCTGGATATCAGGATCAGTTATCCGCCGAAACATGGATTGATCGTTTATACTGATCCGGGAAGGCTTCAGCAGCTGATGACCAATCTCATCCACAATGCCGTGAAGTTTACCGAGAAAGGGTGGATTGAAATCGGTTACATGCCGGTAAGTGATCAGAAAATTGAATTTTATGTGAAAGATACCGGTATCGGGCTTTCCCGTGAAATGCAGAAAAACATATTCAGTCCCTTTGCCGAAGAGAAGAAATCCAGAAAACCAAGCTGGAAAGCTCAGGGCTGGGACTGACCATTTCGCGTAATCTCATTAAACTTCTGGGAGGAAAGATATGGGTAGAATCGGAGCCCGGACAGGGATCCACCTTCTTCTTTACCATTCCGCATGAAGAAGTGCCGGATGCCTATCATGCCCTGGCACCCGAAGAAGAAAGTGAAATACCATCCTACACCTGGAAGGATAAGGTCATCCTGATTGCAGAGGATGATGTGGTAGACTTCAGATTCCTGGAAGCTTTGCTGCAGGACAAGGCTGTTGTCAGATACTGCACGCTTCCAACGGATTGCAGGCAGTTGAACTGCTTAGATCAATCAGCAAAATCGACCTGGTGCTGATGGACCTGAAAATGCCGGAAATGGATGGCATTGAAGCCACCCGGCAGATCAGGTCATTTAACCGCAAAGTTCCCATCATTGCCCAGACAGCCTTTGTAATGGATAATGAGCTGATGCAATGCCATGAAGCGGGTTGCGATGACCACATCACGAAACCGATTGATATTAAGGAGTTTTTGGAAAAGGTGGATAAGTTTTTAAGGGAACGGTAATCGGTATTCGGTAATCGGTGTGTCAGAGAATGTTGTAGAGACAAGGCAATGCCTTGTCTGTACGATTTCCAAAATATTATAGAAATCGCAATCACGCAATAATTAGAATTCTGCGGTTCTGCGGTTCTGCAGTTCTGTTATCCCGTTAGGGATTACCTATCGATAGAAAATGCAGTTTTGCGGTTCTGCGGTTCTGCAACTCTGTAACTTAAATTTTAAACTCTTTTCATAATTAATTAATCAAATTCCTGTGCAATATGTGAGGTTTATTAATGAGCATCTATTAATTTTATGATACATTCAAACGAGAATACGTTTCCATTAATAGCTTCTCTTTATACTGAAATTATGTCTAAGCTTTCAATTGTTTTATTTGTCTCGTTAATTGGTTTTACTTCATGTAAGAAGTTTGCCGATCTGCCAGTAGCAACTCCTGCAGAAAATCAAATAATTGCGAATCATAGTTCAGTAGAGGATTTTGACAAAATACCCTCAAATTATATTGAGGAAGTTAAAAAAATGATGGTTGGATTTCATGGTGAATCACATTCTGAGGCCTACAGGGCCGGCATGAATCTCCTCAAAGAAATATCTCCCGTTTACGCATGCAACGTTAGCTCAGGTGAAGCATTTACGGATCAATACCTCAGGGTTAATTACGGTCCATCAACCGGTGAGGCAAATTGGTTTACCTGGCTTGCTTTTTTGGTCTACTCCTCCTACTCCGGCCAAGGATGCCGTAAAAAATATGATAAAAGATTATTCAGATCAAGGTCATCCATTAAATGTATTAGGATTTGCATGGTGTTGGGATATGGTAGAAAACGACAGAAGCAATAAAGTTGATCGAACATATGGATGTCACTGGTATGGCTGGTCGGTGGGAGGACCGAATGGCGATCGTTGTTGGGATTCAGTCCATCAGATAATTCCCTTACTGGAAATAGAGTTTCATTGAGCACTTATTTAGAGTCAATTGATGAATACAATTCGTTCTGCAAATCAAATTACTATATCACGAAAGTAATTTATACTACCGGTCCGGTTGATGCTGAATGCACAGGTGAACGAGGATATCAGAATTACTTAAAACATCAGTTTATCAGAGATCATGTCGCAAAAGACTCTACAAGAATATTATTTGATTACGCAGATATTTTATGTTATGATGATGATGGAATAGAAACTACAAGTAGCTGGAGTGGCCAGACCTTCCCTCACATAACTCCGACAAATCTGGGAGATAGAAGTATCGGGCATATCGGATCTGAGGGCGCAATAAGATTGGCAAAAGCACAATGGTGGCTACTGGCAAGAATTGCAGGATGGGACGGTAAGTAAAGTCGTGCAGTCATACAATCGTGCAGTCAAGAAAGTTCTGCGGTTCTGCGGTTCTGTTATCCCGGTAGGGATTACCTATCGGTAGAAAATGCCGTCACGAGTCATGCAGTCTTGCCGTCACAAAATGATGCAGTTCTGCATTCATATTTCATAATTCATAATTCATAATTTCTTCCATTCATCTTCACCTTACCAAAAACTCCCCAAATCCCCGAACTTCCCCCTCAGTGATATCAACGGAGTCCACCCTTGCCCGTGGCGGGCCCTGCCTGCACCAGACAGTGAATTCATCCACTGCGGAGCGGATGCCTTCAGCTTCGATATAAACGTCCCCGTTGGGCTGATTGCGGATAAAGCCTTTGATGCCATAATGGAAGGCGGCCTCCCGGGCATTATAGCGGAATCCGACGCCCTGCACGCGGCCGGAAACACGAATATTTCGATGGAATATTTCTGGAGGCATTCGATTCATGTTGTGTTCTTAAATTTAAATAAAGTTATACAGTTTTGCGGTAAAGAAGTCTTGCAGTCTTGCAGTCGCTCTGCTATGGATGATATCCGTCTTGTAGGGATTAGATGACCCTTTCCTCCCCCCAAAGAGTCATCGAAGAAACGCGACTGCACGACTGCACGACTGCAAGACTGATTTAAGTTGCAGAACTTTTTTCCCCTCTGAATGTTGTATCTTTGTAATCTTACTTTAAACAAAATTGAAAATGAAAACTCTCATCGTAATCGTAATTTCTGCCCTGTTTGTCATGCCTGTTATGGCCCAGACGCATAAAACGCTGTATGATTTTACAGTGAAGGACATTGATGGAAATGTATTTAAACTGTCATCCCTTAAAGGCAAGAAGGTGCTCATTGTGAATACGGCATCGCAATGCGGTAATACCCCGCAATATGCAGATCTGGAAAAGCTATATAAAGAATATGAAGCCAGGAATTTTGTCATCATTGGTTTTCCGGCGAATAATTTTGGTTCCCAGGAACCAGGAACCAACGAGGAAATCAAGTCTTTCTGTTCCTTAAAATATCAGGTTACCTTCCCCATGATGTCGAAGATATCTGTAAAGGGAGATGATATGGATCCCCTGTACAAATGGCTGACTTCAAAAAAGGAAAATGGCGTGATGGATTCCGAAGTAACCTGGAATTTTCAGAAATATATGATCGATGCCAACGGCAATCTGTGTGGATTTTGTCAATCCCAAAGAAAAACCGTATTCGGATAAG